>CAVWPC010000010.1:0-111493 GCA_963756765.1 uncultured beta proteobacterium
GCACTGCGGCTGCAGCGCGCGCTGCCTCTGCTCGGCCTGGCGGGACTCGCCGCATGGGTGTTCTTCGGCTCGCTGCGCGCCGACGTGCCGCCGCTTTCCATCGACCGCGCGCAGGCGCAGTCGCTGGCCACGGCCGCGGTCGAAGCGGCAGGCGGCCGACTCGGGCCGGAGTGGCGGACGTTCGCCGTCGTGCGGCTGGCGCCCGATGAGGGGGTGCAACGCCTGTGGCATCGCTTCGTGTGGAAGGAAGCGGGTCCCGATCAATACCGGACGCTGGTCGGCAAAGCGCTGGCCCCGCCGCTGTGGGAGGTGCGTTTCGCGCGCTTCGAGGGTGATGTCGCGGATCGTGTCGAGGAGTGGCGCGTCGCGGTCGCCGGCGATGGGAGCATCCGCCAGGTCGTACATAGGCTCCCCGAGGCGCGTGCCGGCGCGCAACTGGAACGCCCCGCGGCCGAAGCACTTGCGCGCGACGCGTTGCGCAAGTACTTCGGGCTCGACCCGGAGCAGGCAGTCCTGCGTTCGGCCGACCAGGCGCAACGTCCCGCCCGGCGCGACTGGGGTTTCGTATACGCGGATCCGCGCGTCGCGGTCGGCAAGGACGGCGAGCTGCGCATGCAGATCATCATAGGCGGGGACCAGGTGATTTCCTCCGGGCGCGCGATCTTCGTCCCCGAGGATTGGCAGCGCGCGCAACTGCGCCAGGACGATGACCGGCAAACGTTGAAGCTCGCAAGCATGTCCGTGATCGGACTCGCCGCGCTGGCGGGACTCATCTACGCAGTTGTCGCTTGGAACCGGCGCCGCTATGACGCCAGGGCGATGCTGATCGTCGGGGGCCTGTCGTTCCTGATGCTGCTTGCTTCCACCGCGAACAGCTGGCCCGCAGTGGCCATCCAGCTCAATACGGCCGAACCTGTCGCCGCCCAGCTGACCACGCGCGTGCTCGGAGCCCTGGCGGGAGGATTGCTGGTGACGCTGGTGTTCGGGTTGCTGGGGGGCGTGGGCGCCTGGTACGCGCGCGGCCAGAAGGCCGCTTCGCTCGCGGGCCGCCTGCCGGCCTGGGCGATGGGCGTCGCAGCTGCCCTGGCAACGGCCGGCATCACCACAGCGCTGACGGGCGTGGTGGGTCCCTCGATGCCGGTGTGGCCCGACCTCAAGTTCGAGTCGAGCGCTTCGCCGCTCGCCGCTGCGGTCATTTCCGGGTTCGCGTTCGTGCCCGCGATGGCGGTCACGCTCTTTCTCCTCGCGGCGATCGATCGCGCGACGGTGGGCTGGACGCGGCGCGTACCCCTTGCTGCATTCGCGCTGGCGCTGTTCGGTGTCGCGGTCGCGCTGCTGTCCGGACATGATGTATTCGAGGCGCTGCGCCGCGGCGTGGTCGAAGGGCTCGTAGCGCTGGCCTTTGCCTGGCTGGTGCTAAGGTACGACATGGCGACGGTGCCGGCGTTCGTGGCGACCGGTATCGTGCTCGAAGCCGCCAAGAGCGCGGCGCTGACGGGCACGATGCACGGTTTCGCGCTCTTTGCGGTCGCGGCGTCCGTGACGGTCGTGCTGGCGATTCTGGCCACGCGGTACCTGGCCGTCCGGCTGGCCCCTGCGACCTGACCGTCGGGCGCCGCGTCGCCCGGGTGCCTGCGGCCGCGGCCGTGTTTGGCCGTGTTGCCGCCGCGCGCGAACCTCCATCGAACCGGATCCACGCATGCATCGTCACGCCAACGTTCGAACGCCCCATCGATTGCACGCGCTGCGGTGGCTTGCCCTCGCGGTATTGGCGCCCGTGACAATGGTTGCCGTCGCGCAGGCCCCGCGCTCGCCCACGCCTGCTCCCATCGACGCGCCGGTACGGGCCACCACGGTCGTGGCGGGGCTCGCGCACCCCTGGGGACTTGCCTTCCTCCCCGATGGCCGGATGCTGGTGACCGAACGCGAAGGACGCCTGCGTATCGTCACGCGCGACGGGAAGGTGTCGCCGCCGCTGCGCGGCGTACCCAAGGTCTACGCGCGCGGCCAGGGTGGTCTGCTCGATGTCGCGCTGTCTCCGACCTTCGCCACCGATCGGCTCGTGTACCTGAGCTTCGCCGAACCGGGCGAAGGCGGTGCCGGCACCGCGGTCGCGCGCGGCCGCCTGGGCGACGGTGCGCTCGAGGACGTGCAGGTCATTTGGCGGCAGGTCCCCAAGGTCGGCGGCGCCAATCACTGGGGATCGCGCCTCGTGTTCGCGCGCGACGGGACGCTGTTCGTGACCACGGGCGAACGTTATACGGAACGGGAACGCGCGCAGGACCTGTCGACGACACTGGGCAAGGTCGTGCGCATCAATGCCGATGGTTCGATTCCCGCCGACAATCCCTTCGTGAAGCGTGCGGGCGCACGGCCCGAGATCTGGTCGTATGGCCATCGCAACCTGCAGGGCGCGGCGCTGCATCCGCATACAGGCGACCTGTGGACCGTTGAGCACGGCGCGCGCGGCGGCGACGAACTCAACCGCCCCCAGGCCGGCAGGAATTACGGCTGGCCCGTCATTACCTACGGGGTCGATTACTCAGGCGCCAAGATCGGCGAAGGCACCGCCAAGCAGGGGATGGAACAGCCGCTTTACTACTGGGACCCGGTGATCGCGCCGTCTGGCGCCACTTTCTACACGGGGAACGCCTTTCCCGCATGGAAGGGCAGCCTCTTCATCGGTTCGCTGCGGCCTGGGGCGCTGGTGCGCGTCACGCTCGACGGCGATCGCGTCACCAGCGAGGAGCGCTATCTGCCGGAGGTCGGCCGGGTGCGCGCGGTCGTGCAGGGTCCCGACGATTTCCTGTACCTGCTTACCGACGAGGACAACGGCAAGATCGTGCGCGTGCAGCCTGCCCGCTAGTGCAGCGGCATTGCAAACGCGAACGGCGCGCCTGCGCGCGCCGTTCCCTCCGGGCGGTCGCGCTTCCGCTTACTTCAGTGTCGCCCAGTACGGCGTGACGAAATTGTCGGCGCGGTGCGGCACGCTCACGTTGCTCCGCGACGCCCACGGGATGACCTGGCGGTGCAGCGGGATGTGGTTGGTCTGCGCGTTGTGAGCGAGCAGCGCTTCATGAATGAAGCGCAGGCGCTCCTCCGGATTCATGTCGACCTTGATCTTCGCGGTCAGCTCGTCGATCTTCGGGTTGGAGTAGCGGCCGTAGTTGTAGTCGCCATCGCCCTTGCCGTTATACGTCGACAGCACAGGCTGCAGCGTGAAGATCGCATCCGTCGACGCGCCGCCCCAGCCGAGCATGTACAGGCTGGTATCGGTCTTTTCCAGCTTGGGGAAGTAATTCGCGCGCGGCATCGCGTTGACCTTGGTGGCGACGCCGATCTGCGACCACATGGCGGCCAGCGCCTGGCAGATGCGCTCGTCGTTCACGTAGCGGTTGTTGGGACAGTCGAGGGTTACCTCGAAGCCGTTGCCGTAGCCCGCGTCGGCCAGCAGCTTCTTCGCCTTGTCCCGGTCGAACGGCAGCCGCGCCTCGATCGCCGGCGTGGAGGTCTTGGGCGAGGGCAGCAGCGCACCGGTCGGCTTCGACAGGCCGCGCATCGTGGTCTTGTTGATCGCGTCGATGTCGATCGCGTGGTAGAGCGCCTGGCGCACGCGCAGGTCCTTGAACGGGTTCTTGCCCTTCACGCTCGAATACAGGAGCTCGTCGCGCGCCTGGTCCATGCCGATGAACACGATGCGGTTCTCGACGCCCTCGATCACCTTGATGTTCGGCGTCTGCTGCAGCCGCGGCACGTCCTGCGGCGGCGGATCGTTGATCAGGTCGACCTCGCCGGAGATGAGCGCGGCCACGCGGGTGGCATCCGACACGATCGGCGTATAGACGACGTCATCGATGTTGCCGTCGAAAAGCCCGGCCTTGATGCCCCACCAGGCCGGGTTCTTCTTGAGCACGGTCTTGACGTCGGGCTGGCGCGTCACCAGCGAGTAGGGGCCGGTGCCGTTGGCCTCGCGCGCCGTGATCATGTCTTCCTTGGACTTGAAGTTCTGCGGCTTCTGGCAGCGGTTCTTCTCGCACCACGCCTTCGACATGATGTTGATCGTCGCGACATGCTCGAGCATGATCGGATTGGGGCCGTTGGTGACGAATTCGACGGTCAGGTCGTCGACCTTCTTCACCTGACCCGCCGCGTTGGCGTAGGCGCGCAGCTGCGAGGTGTCCGCCTTGGCGCGCTCGTAGCTGAACACGACGTCGTCGGCGGTGAACGGCGTGCCGTCGTGGAACTTGACGCCGGGGCGCAGCTTGAACCGCCACGTGGTGGGGTTGACCTGCGTCCACGATTCGGCGAGCGACGGGATGAGGCCGAGGTTCTTGTCGCGCTGGACCAGGAATTCGTAGATGAGGCTGTTGATGTTGTTGGTGAGGCCCTCGTTCTGCGAATGGGGGTCGGTCGTCTGCATGTCGCCGCGCCCGGCCCAGCGCAGCGTAACGGCGTCGGCGGCAGCGGCGGCGAGGCCGAGGCTCAGCACTGCAACGGCGAGGGCGCGGCGGGATACGCCATGGAACGGGTGACGCATGGGAACCTCCAGTTCGATCAGGGTGCGGGATCGTGCCTCGACAATGCTTCCGCCTGCGGCCCGATGATACTGAAAAGGCGGCCCGCGCGCGGTAGAATTCGCGCCGCGCGATCGCTCGCGATCGCCAAGCTTACGCCGCCGATCGGCGCTCCCCGCGAGCAAGCACCCTGATGGCCACGACCCGCAGCCGGAACCTGTCCGACCTCCACGCGCGGCTGCCGCTAGCCATGGCCACCGACGCGCTGCGCCTCGCGCGGCGGCTGCGGCGCGCCCGCGGCGGTCCGCTGCCGCCCGGCGAGATGGCGCAATCGAGGCCACGCTCGCGCGCTCGATCGAAAAGCGCGCCGCCCGCGTGGCCGCGAAGCCGTCGATCCGGTATCCGTCCGACCTGCCCGGTCGCGCAGCGCGCGGCGGAGATCGAGCGCGCGATCCGCGCGCATCCGGTCGTGATCGTGTGCGGCGAGACGGGCTCGGGCAAGACCACGCAGCTGCCCAAGATCTGCCTCTCCGCCGGCCGCGGCGTGCGCGGGCTGATCGGCCACACGCAGCCGCGGCGCATCGCCGCGCGCGCGGTCGCGACGCGCATCGCGCAGGAGCTGGGCCAACCGCGTGGGCGAGGCGGTCGGCTTCAAGGTGCGCTTCACCGACCAGACCCGGCCCGACGCGTACGTCAAGCTCATGACCGACGGCATCCTGCTCGCCGAGACGCAGGGCGACCGCGACCTCGCCGCCTACGACACCATCATCGTCGACGAGGCGCACGAGCGCAGCCTCAACATCGACTTCCTGCTGGGCTACCTGAAGCAGCTGCTGCGCGCGGCGGCCGGACCTCAAGGTGATCGTCACCTCGGCCACGCTCGACGCCGAGCGCTTCGCGCGGCACTTCGGCACCGCGGACAAGCCGGCGCCGGTGATCGAGGTGTCCGGCCGCATGTATCCGGTCGAGATCCGCTACCGGCCGCTGCGGCGCCAGGGTCGATGCCGACGGCGAGGCCGACGACGAGGAGGAACTCGAGGAGGCGATCGTCGGCGCCGCCGAGGACCTGTGGCGCGACGGCCCCGGCGACATCCTGGTGTTCCTTCCCGGCGAGCGCGAGATCCGCGAGACCGGCGACCTGCTGCGGCGCGGCTCGCCCGCCGGCCGTACGCGCGGCAACGTCGAGATCCTGCCGCTGTTCGCGCGGCTGTCGGTGTCGCGAGCAGCAGCGCGTGTTCGCGCCGAGCGACGGCCGGCGCATCGTGCTCGCGACCAACGTCGCGGAGACCTCGCTCACGGTGCCCGGCATCCGCTACGTGATCGATGCCGGGCTTGCGCGCGTCAAGCGCTACAGCGTGCGCAACAAGACCACGCTGCTGCAGATCGAGAAGATCGTCGCAGGCCGCCGCGCAGCAGCGCGCCGGCCGCTGCGGCCGCGTGCAGGACGGCATCTGCGTGCGCCTGTACAGCGAAGAGGATTTCGCCGCGCGCCCGCGCTACACCGATCCGGAGATCCTGCGCTCCTCGCTCGCGGCCGTGATCCTGCGCATGGCGGCGCTCGGAGCTGGGCGACGTCGCCGCGTTTCCGTTCCTCGAGGCGCCGGCGCCGCGCGCGATCGCCGACGGCTACCAGCTGCTGCAGGAGCTGGGTGCGGTCGACGCGCAGCGCGCGCTGACGCCGCTCGGCCGCGAGCTCGCGCGCCTGCCGCTCGATCCGCGCATCGGGCGCATCGTGCTCGCCGCGCGCGATGGCGGCTGCCTGGCCGAGGCGCTGGTGATCGCGAGCGCGCTCGCGGTGCCCGATCCGCGCGAGCGCCCGCTCGAGCGCGCGCAGGCGGCCGACCAGGCGCACCTGCGGTTCCGCGACGACGCGCTCGGACTTCCTGTCGCTGGTCGCGCTGTGGGAATTCTTCGCCGACGCGCAGGCGCAGAGGCTGTCGCATCGCCGGCAGGTCGACGCCTGCCGCGCGCAGTTCGTGTCGTTCCTCCGCCTCATCGAATGGCGCGACGTGCACCGGCAGCTGGTGGCCACGCTGGAGGAGGCGGGCTGGAAATGGTCGCCGGCGCTGCCCAAGGCGTTCGACGCGCCGCGCTACGCGATGCTGCACAAGGCGGTGCTGGCGGGGCTGCTCGGCAACATCGGCGTGCGAGACCGACGCGGAGGGGAACTACCACGGCGCGCGCGGCCTCCGGTTCTTCCTGCATCCGGGCTCGGGCCTGGCGCGCAAGAGCGGCAAGTGGATCCTCGCGGCCGAGCTGACCGAGACGACGCGCCTGTACGCGCGCTGCGCCGCGAAGATCGAGCCCGACTGGATCGAGGAGGTGGCCGGCGATCGCGTGACCCGCGACTACTTCGAGCCGCACTGGGAGGACAAGCGCGGCGAGGTGGTGGCGAGCGAGCGCGTGCAGCTCTACGGCCTCACGCTGGTCGCGCGGCGCCCGGTGTCGTTCGGCGCGCATCGATCCCGTGGCGGCGCGCGAGGTGTTCATCCGCGAGGCGCTGGTGCCCGGCGCGCTGCGCACGCAGGGCGCCTTCCTCGCGCACAACCGCGCGCTGGTCGCGGAGGTCGCGGAGCTCGAGCACAAGGCGCGGCGCCAGGACGTGCTGGTGGACGACGACGACCATCGCCGCGTTCTACGCCGAGCGCGTTCCCGAGGGCATCCATTCGCTCGCGGCCTTCGAGCGCTGGCGCGCGCGAGGCGGAAGCGCGCGACCCGCGGCTCCTCCTGACGCGCGAATACCTGATGCGGCATGCGGCAGCGGCGGTGACGCGAGGAGCTGTTTCCGGAGACGCTCGCGATGGCCGGCGCCGCGCTGCCGCTCAAGTACCGCTTCGCGCCAGGGCATCCGCTCGACGGCCTGACGCTGACGGTGCCGCTGGCGCTGCTGAACCAGCTGCGCCGAGCGCGCCTGTCGTGGCTGGTGCCGGGCATGGTGCGCGAGAAGGTGACGCGTATCTCAAGGCGCTGCCGAAGGCCTGGCGCAACCGCGTGATCCCGATGCCGGAGGTCGGTGACCGCGTTCCTCGAGTCGGCGCCCGACAGCGCGACGCGCATGCTTCCGGACGCGCTGCGCGCGCTACCTGGCGACGGCTGGGCGACGCGCTGCCGGCCGACGTCTTGGACGACGTCGACGCTGCCGCCGCATCTCCTGCTGAACGTTCGCGTCGTCGACGATGCCGGCGCGGAGCTCGCAGCCGGCCGCGACCTGGCGGCGCTGCGCGCGCAGCTCGGCGACGCCGCGCAGCTCTCGTTCGCCGCGGCCGACCCCGCCTTCGAGCGGAACGGACTCACGCGCTGGGACTTCGGCGACCTGCCCGAGACGCTGACCTTCGCGCGCCAGGGGCAGAAGCGTCACCGGCTATCCCGCGCTGGTCGACGACGGCGATTCCGTGTCGCTGGCGCTGCTCGACACGCGCGAGGCCGCCGCAGCGTCGACGCGCGCCGGCGTGGTGCGGCTGATGCGCATCGCGCTGCGCGACGCGCTCGCCCGCTACGACAAAGGGCGGCGCGGGCTTCGCGCAGGCGGCGCTGCAACTCAAGGCGGCCATCGCCGACCGACGCCTGCTGGACGATGTGCTCGGACGGCCACCGCGAGCGCGCCTTCCTCGCCGACGATCCGCTGCCGCGCGACGAGCGCGCGTTCGCCGAGCGGTCGAAGCGCGCCCGGGCGCGGCTGCCGGCGGTGATCGAGGGCGCGTTCCGGCTGCTGGCGACGATCGCCGCCGAGCACCAGGCGCTCTCCAGCGGCTGGCGGCGCTGCCGCCCGGCCTCGGCCGGCTGGCCGCGGAAGTGCGGGCGCAGCGCGACGCGCTCGTCTATCCCGGGTTCTTCCAGCGCACGCCGTGGGCCCAGCTCGCGCACCTGCCGCGCTACCTGAAGGCGCTGGAGCGGCGCCTCGCCAAGTACCCGGAGCGCCCGGACCGGGATGCCCGCCACGCCGAGCAGGTGGCCGTGTGTGGCGCCGCTACCACGAGCGGGCGGGCGCGGACCGCAGGCCGGGCAGCGCCATCCGACCCCGCCTCGAGGACTTTCCGCTGGCTGCTGGAGGAGCTGCGGGTGTCGCTGTTCGCCCAGGAGCTCAAGACGCCGTTCCCGGTGTCCTTCAAGCGCGTGGAAAAGGCCTGGGCGGAGCTCGAAGGGCCGCCTGACGCCGTCGAGGCCGTGGCCGCCGCGTTGGCACCGCCGTTGAGCGGCGTGCTAGAGTAAGTTCGCGGCAATATTGCCTAACGCCTTGACGTGACACGCTTGCAGAGCCCCGACCCTCACCGGACGTGAACGCGACGTCCACCGAAGCCAAGACCCGCGGCTGCGCCCGCCCGCGCGCGAGCTCGCGCAAGGTCTTGCACGAGTGCCGCGACCTCGCGGTGCAGCGGCTGACACGTCGTTCGCGCAGATCCTCGACCGCGTCGGCGACCTGCTGATGGACCGCGCGGGCAAGACGCGACATGCGCGAGGAGCAGCAGCTCTTCCTCGACGCCCGCGGCACGCTGAAGGGCGAGCGGCCGGCGCTGATGGCGGAGTTCGAGCGCCAGCTGCGCAAGCTCATCGACGAGCGCATCGCGGGCAAGGCGGAGCCGAAGGCGGACTTCTCGAAGGTCGACGCGACCAAGCTGACGCTGGTCGAGACGTGTCGATGGACGAGGCGGTGCTGACCGGCAACATCACGCGCGTCGTGGAGAACCTGTGCCACGACGAGCTGCGACGCTCAATCGCGGCATGGGCTACCTGCTCGGCGAGCCCGACCTCGCCACCGACGCCAATCCGCTCGGGCCCGCGACCATCGTCGGCGCGTTCTCGCGAGGCCGTGCAGACGCTCAAGGCGGACCGCAAGATCAAGTTCCAGATCATGAAGGACCTGAACCAGGCGCCGCTCGGCGAGATCGCGACGATCTACGCCGACCTCAACCAGCACCTGACGCGGCTCAACATGGTGCCCGCGCTCGGCACGCGCCGGCGATCCTGCAACCGCGGCGGCGCGGCCGACCGCGCGGCGGCGAAGCCGCCGGCGCAGGCCAAGGCACCGCCGGAGCCGCCGCGTCGCGGAAATGGACGTGATGGCGATGTTCAAGCGCATGTACGGCAGCGGCACGCCGGCGGCGCCAGTCGCCGTCGCCGCCGTTCGGTGCAGCAGGCGCCGCATGCCGATCGCCCGGCGCCGGCGCCGCATGGCGGCCGTGCCCATGGCGACGGCGAGTTCCCGGCGATCAGCCTGCCCGGCGGCGCCCCCGCCGCAGCGTTCGCGCCGCTGCGGCCGACGCCCTCCGGCTACGTGCCGGGCGCGCCGATCATCTCGACGCCGGACCTGCACGAGGGCCTGACGCGGCTGCAGGCCGGCCAGACCGGCTTCGACGTCGGCGGGCGCGCAGGTCGAGTTCTCCGGCATCCCGCAGGGCCTGCACAACGTCCTGCGCGACCTGCAGGAGTCGCCGCTCGGCGCGAAGGCGAACCAGCTCGAGTCGATGACCATCGAGATGGTCGCGATGCTGTTCGACTTCATCTTCGAGACCAAGGATCTGCCCGACGGCATCAAGGCGCTGCTCGCGCGGCTGCAGATCCCGGTGCTGAAGGCGGCGATGCTCGACGGCGCGTTCTTCGCGAAGAAGCCGCATCCGTCGCGGCTGCTGGTCAACGAGCTGGCGCAGGCGGGCCTCGGCTGGTCGCCGGCGATGGGCCAGGAGGATCCGCTGTATCGCAAGATCGACGGCATCGTCCACCGGATCCTCGACGGCTTCTCCGACGACCTCGCGATCTTCGAGGAGCAGCGCGAGGTGCTCGAGGCGTTCCTCGCGGAGGAGGAGAAGGCGGCCGAGGAGAACATCCAGTCGACCGCCGAGGAGATCAACCAGCGCGACCGCCAGCAGATCGCGCACGGTGGTCGCCAAGGCGGAGATCGAGCGGCGCATCGAGAGCTACCCGGTGCCGAACTTCCTCGCGTCGTTCCTGCGCGCAGAAATGGCAGAGCGCGCTCGAGCACGTGTATCTGCACGAGGGCGAGGAGAGCGAAGGCTGGAGCTCCGGGCGTCGCGACGCTCGAGGACCTGGTCTGGAGCGTGCAGCCGAAGCGCTCGCCCGAGGACCGCCGGCACCTGGTGGCGCTGCTGCCGTCGCTGCTGAAGCGCCTGTCCGCGGGCATGCACAACCGCGGCTGGGCGCCGCGACGAGCGCGAGTCGTTCATGGCCAACCTGGTCGAGGCGCATGCGGCGGCGGTGAAGCCGTCGCTCGGCGCGGTCGCCTCGCCGACCGCCGCGGTGGCCGAGGCCGCGAAGGCGCAGGCCGAGATCGCCAAGGCCGCGGGCGACGAGGCGCTGGCCGCCAAGGCCGAGGCGCTGGCCGAGGCGATGACCCAGGCCGAGCCGGAGCCGGTCGAGCCCGAGCGCGAGGTCGTCGACGACGACTACCTCGAGATCGCGCGCAGCCTCGAGCGCGGCATGTGGATCGAGTTCGAGGCCGACGACGGCCAGCTCGCGTTCGCCAAGCTCGCGTGGGTGAGCCCGCTGCGCGGCACCTACCTGTTCACCAATCGCCAGGGACAGAAGGCGCTGTCGATGACCGCCGAGGAGCTCGCCGAGCGCTTCCGCGCCGATCGCGCGCGCCTGGTCGAGGCCGAGCCGCTGATCGACCGCGCATTCAGCAGCATGATGACGCAGATCGAGCAGAAATTTCCCGAACCTGCGATGGTCGAGTAGGGCGGGCGTCGGTGCGAACGCATTGCCATTCGGCACCGCCTGCGGCCGCGACTGCGTAGTCGCGGAAGTCGCATGGCCATCGGCGCGCTGATCATCGGCGACGAAATCCTGTCCGGCAAGCGCCAGGACAAGCACCTGCCCCACATCATCGAAACGCTGGCAGCGCGCGGACTCGGACTCGATTACGTCCATTACCTGGGCGACGACCGCGGGCGGCTCACCGCGCTGCTGCGCGATTCGTTCGCGCGCGGCGATCTCGTGTTCAGCTTCGGCGGCATCGGCGCGACGCCGGACGACCACACCCGCCAGGCTGCCGCGGCGGCGCTCGGCGTGCCGCTGGTCGCGCCATCCGGAGGCGGTGGCCGAGCTCGAGGCGCGGTTCGGCGCGGAGGCCTATCCGCATCGCGTGCTGATGGCGGAGTTTCCCGAGGGCAGCCGCATCATCCCCAATCCCGTGCAACCGCGTGGCGGCATTTTCGATCCGCGACCACCAGTTCTTTCCCGGCTTTCCGCAGATGGCGTGGCCGATGCTCGACTGGGTGCTCGCGACCTGGTACCCCGACCTCCTGCGCGTGCCGCCGGTGGAGCGCGCGCATCGTCGTCTACGACGCCGGCGAGAGCCAGCTGCTGCCGCTGATGGACGACAACGTGGCGCGCTTTCCCATGCTCAAGCTGTTCAGCCTGCCGTCGTTCCTGCCGGATGGCGGGCGGCGGATCGAGCTCGGGGTGAGGGGCGACCCGGCGCAGGTGGATGCGGGCCTTGCGCATCTGCGCGCCGGTGTCGAGGCGGCCGGCTTTCGCTGGGAAGCGATGTGAACGGCAGCGGCCGGTGGTTCGATGAACTCTCGGTCGGCGAGACGTTCTCGCGTGCCGTGACGATCACCGAAACGCACCTGGTGCTGAGCGCCGGCCTGCTCGGGGACTACAATCCGCTGCACGTCGACGAGGAATTCGCGCGCAAGTCGCGCTTCGGCGGCCGCATCCTGCACGGCATGATGACCAGTGCGTTGATGGGCGGGCCGGTCGGCATGCATTTCCACGGCACCGCCATCGCCTATCTCGAACACAACGCAAGCTTCCCGGCACCGGTGCGCCCGGGCGACACGCTGACGATCGCGTGGACCATCACTGGCCTCGTGCCCAAGCCCAAGCATGGTGGGGGCATCGCCGAACTTGCGGGCACCGCGACCAACCAGGACGGTGTCGTGGCGGCCACCACAACCGGCAAGATCATGGTGTTCTGCCGGCAGTGAATGGTCACGGCAGCGATCGCTGCCGGGGGCGGCCCTAGGGGCGCGCCAGCGCGCGCACGCAATCGGCCACCAGCGCCGGGCCGCGGTAGATGAGTCCCGTGTAGAGCTGCACCAGCGAGGCGCCGGCGGCGATTTTCTCGCGCGCATCCTCGCCACGCATGATGCCGCCCACGCCGATGATCGGCAGCGCGCCATCGAGCGTGCGCGCCAGCACGCGCACCACTGCGGTCGAGCGCGTCGCGCACCGGCGCGCCGGACAGCCCGCCGGCTTCGTCGGCATGCGGCATGCCGGCGACCGCCTCGCGCGCGATCGTGGTATTGGTCGCGATCACGCCGTCGATCGCCAGGCGCGCGAGGAGGCGCCCGATATCGCGGACCTGCGTCGTCGGACAGATCGGGTGCGATCTTCACGACCAGCGGCACGTGGCGACCATGGCGCTGCGCGAGCGCCGTTTGCTCGCGCTTCAGCGTTTGCAGCAGCGACGTCAGCGGCTGCCTCGGCCTGCAGGTCGCGCAGCCACTTCGTGTTCGGCGAAGAGACGTTGACCGTGACGTAGTGCGCGTGCGGGTAGACGGCGCGCAGGCACGCCACGTAGTCGTCGGCCGCGCGCTCGTTCGGCGTGTCGAAGTTCTTGCCGATGTTGATGCCGAGCACGCCCCGGTAGCGCGTGCGCATGACGTTGGCGACGAACGCCTCGACGCCGTCGTTGTTGAAGCCAAGGCGGTTGACGAGCGCTTGCGCCGCGGGGATGCGAAACATGCGCGGCTTCGGATTGCCCGGCTGCGCGCGCGGCGTGACCGTGCCCGCCTCAAGGAAGCCGAAACCGAACGTCGCGAGGCCCGCAAGGTGTCGCGCATTCTTGTCGAGTCCGGCGGCGAGACCGACGCGGTTGGGGAAGGTGATGCCCATGACCTTGACCGGTGCGTCCGGCAGGCGCGGTGCAAAGGCCTGCGCAAGGCCGATGGCTGCGGCACGGTCGAGGCTCGCGAACGCCAGGTCGTGCGCCGCCTCGGGATCGAGCGCGAACAGCAGAGGTCGGGCGAACGGATAGAACTTGTGCATGGCGTGCGCGCGACTTGCATGCGCGCGAGAAGGAGGCTTGGGTGCCGCGGGTGGCCCGGAGCCGGCGCGATGATACCATTGACACCATCGCTGCAATGTCATTACAAAACCCCGCGCTGCTGCTGTTTGCTACTGCCTGCCTCGTTTGCATGCAGCCTGCGATCGCTGCGGACAAGCGTGCGCAACCGGCGTCACCCTCCTACGCGCAACGCGACGACGTGCGCGCGTTCGCCATCGAATTCGCCGACGAAACCGGCGTGCCTTCGCGCGACGTCATGCGCTGGCTCGCGGCCGCGCGCTTCCAGCCGAAGATCGTCGCCGCGATGGACCGGCCGTTGCTCGAGCCGCCCAAGTGGTACCGCTACGCGCCGCCGTTCCTTTCGCCCGAGCGCGTGGAAGGCGGGCGTCGCCTTCTGGCGCGACAACGAGGACGCGCTCGCGCGAGCGCAGGAGCGCTACGGCGTTCCGCCCGAGATCATCGTCGCCATCATCGGGGTCGAGACGTACTACGGGCGTAACACCGGCAGCTATCGCGTGATCGACGCACTGGCGACGCTCGCCTTCGACTATCCGCGCCGCGCCACGTTCTTTCGCGGCGAGTTGAAGGAGTTCATGCTGCTCGCACGCGAGCAGGGGCTGTCGCCGCTGACGCCCAAGGGATCGTTCGCCGGTGCGATGGGCATTCCGCAGTTCATGCCGGGTAGCTACCGCCGCTTCGCCGTGGACTTCGATGCCGACGGGCACGCCGATCTGTGGCGCAGCTCGGCCGACGTGATCGGCAGCGTCGCCAACTATCTCGCGCGTCACGACTGGCTGCGCGGCCAGCCCGTGCTGTTGCCCGCGCAGGTCGCCCCGGAGACGCGCGCGACGGCGTTGCGCCGGCTCGACGGTGGCATCAGCGAGCGGCGGCCGCTGGCCGCCTGGCAAGCGGACGGCGTGGATGCGCTCGGTGTGCCGTCCGATTTCGCCGCCGACCCGGTGGGCCTGCTGTTGCTCGAGGAAGGGGACACGGGCGGCGATGCCGACGTGAGCCTGTGGATCGCCTGCCCGAATTTCTACGTCATCACCCGCTACAACCGCAGCCGGCTGTACGCGGCGGCGGTGTGGGCGCTGGGCGAGCGGTTGCGGCTCGCCCGCTGAAGTCCGGCGAGAAAACCTCGCCTGAAGGCCCGGTCGTCCGGGCGGGCGAGCAGGCAGGCGTGTTCTCTGGCGAGCGGCAAGTCATTGCTGCGCCGCAGCAAGAACCCTATACTGCATTCACGATGCCCGACCAAAGCGCCGACCGCGACCTGCCTCTCAAGGACGACACCCGCTTGCTCGGTCGCCTGCTCGGCGACGTGCTGCGCGCGCAGACCGGCGACGGGGCTTTCGAGCGTGTGGAGGCGATCCGGCAGACCGCCATTCGCTTTCGCCGCGCCGACGCGAACGAGGCGGCAGCGGTGCGCCGCGAACTGTCGGGGCTGCTGAACGACCTCGCAATCGCAGACACGCTCAACGTCGTGCGCGCCTTCTCGTATTTCTCCCACCTCGCCAACATCGCCGAGGACGTGCACCAGAATCGGCGTCGACGCGCCCACGCGCTCGCGGGATCGCCGCCGCAGCGCGGCAGGCATCAACGCCGCGCTGGTGCACCTCGCGGACGCCGGCGTGTCGCCGGAGGCGCTCGAGGCATTGGCTCGCGCGAGGCGCTGGTGTCGCCGGTGCTGACCGCGCATCCGACCGAAGTGCAGCGCAAGAGCATCCTCGACTGCGAGCGCGAGATCGTGCGCCTGCTGACCTGGCGCGACCGCACGCAGCTCACGCCCGACGACGAGCGCGAGTTCGAAGCGGGTCTGTACCGGCAGGTGCTCGTCACTGTGGCAGACGGCGATGCTGCGGCTGTCGAAACTCGACGTGCGCGACGAGATCGACAACGGCCTCGCGTACTACCGCTACACGTTCCTCGACGAAGGTGCCGCGCCTCTACGAACACGCTGACGACGGGCATCGCGCGCACGTTCGGGACCATGCCGCCGATGCCGCCGTTCCTGCGCATGGGCTCGTGGATCGGCGGCGATCGCGACGGCAATCCGTTCGTCGATGGCCGACTACGCTCGAATATGCGATCCGCGCGCAGGCTGCCGTCGCGCTCGAGCACTACCTGCGACAGGTGCACCGGCTCGGCGCCGAGCTGTCGCTGTCGACCCGCCTGGTGCAGCCGACGCCGAGCGCTGCTGGCGCTTGCCGCGGCGCGCACGACGGCAATCCGCACCGCGCAGGACGAGCCGTACCGGCAGGCGCTGACCGGCATCTACGCGCGCCTCGCCGCGACCCGCGCGCGCTCGCTGGCCGGCGCGCCGTGCTCGCGTCGCCGCTACACCGCGCTGCCGGCCTACGCGACCGCCGCGACGAGTTTCATCGCCGACCTCGAAGTCATCGCGGCTTCGCTCGCCACGCACGGTGCGGCGCTGCTCGGCACGCGCCGCCTGGCGCCGCTCATCCGCGCGGTGGATGACGTTCGGCTTTCACCTGCCTCGCTCGACCTGCGCCAGAACGCCGACGTGCACGAGGCGGTGCTCGCCGACCTCCTGGCCCGCGCGGGCGTCGTGCCGGACTATCTGGCGCTGCGGAGGACGAGCGGGTCGCGCGTGCTCGCGCGCGAGCTCGCCACGCCGCGGCCGCTCGCACTCCGCGCACCTCGACTACAGCGAGCGCACGCGCGCGGAGCTTGCGATCCTGCGCGGCGCCGCGGACGTCCACCGCCGCTACGGCGCGCGCGCGCTGCCCAACTACGTGATCTCGAAGTGCCAGTCGGTGTCCGATCTCCTCGAGGTCGGCGTGCTGCTGAAGGAAGTCGGCCTGCTGCGCGGCGAGCGCGCTCGCCGATGAACATCGTGCCGCTGTTCGAGACCATCGACGACCTCGCGCGCTGCGGCGCGATCATGCGCGACGCCTTCGCGCTGCCGCTGTACCGGCGCTGGCTCGCCGGGCGCGGCGACTGGCAGGAGGTGATGCTCGGGCTACTCCGACAGCAACAAGGACGGCGGCTACCTGACCGCCAACTGGGCGCTGTACCGCGCGGAGATGCGGCTCGTGGAGGCGTTCGCCGCGCACGGCGTCAAGCTGCGGCTCTTCCACGGCCGCGGCGGCACCGTGGGCCGCGGCGGCGGGCCGTCGTACGAGGCGATCCTCGCGCAGCCGGCCGGCAGCGTCACGCGGCGGGCTGCGCGTCACCGAGCAGGGCGAGATCATCGCCAGCAAGTACTCCGATCCCGAACTCGGCCGGCGCAACCTCGAGGCGCTGGTCGCGGCGACGATGGAGGCGAGCCTCGCCGATGCCGAGAAGATCGGCGAGCGCGCCGGCGCGTATCACGCGGCGCTCGACGAGCTGTCGGCGATCGCGCTCGCCGCCTATCGCGCGCTGGTGTACGAGACACGCCGAGTTCGTCGCCTATTTCCGCGGCGCCACGCCGATCGCGGAGATCGCCGAACTCAACATCGGCAGCCGTCCGGCGTCGCGCACCGCGTCCACGCGCATCGAGGACCTGCGCGCCATTCCGTGGGTATTCAGCTGGGGCCAGTGCCGCCTGATGCTGCCGGGCTGGTACGGCTTCGGCACGCGCGGTCGAGACCTGGCTCGCCGAAGACGGCGGCGCGCCTGGCGCTCCTGCGCGAGATGCACGAGCAGTGGCCGTTCTTCCGCAGCGTGCTGTCGAACATGGCGATGGTGCTCGCCAAGACCGACCTCGCGGTCGCGTCGCGCTACGCGGAGCTGGTGCCCGACGCCGCGGTGCGCGAGCCGGTGTTCGCGCGCATCGCGGCCGAGCACGGCCGTACCGTCGGCGCGCATGCTCGCGATCACCGGGCACGACGAGCTGCTCGGCCGACAACCCGACGCTCGCGCGCAGCATCCGCAACCGCTTCCCTTACCTCGATCCGCTCAACCATCTGCAGGTGGAGCTCCTGCGCCGTCACCGCGCGGGGCAGACCGACGAGCGGACGAAGCGCGCGATCCACCTCACGATCAACGGTCTGGCCGCGGGCTTGCGCAACAGCGGCTGACGCGCGTCGCCGCCGGCCCGCAGGGCGAGGCGGCCGCAGGCCTGGGAAGCAAGGCCTCAAATAATAATCGTTCTTATTCGTATTGACCCGGGCGATCCGGATCGCTATGCTTGGGGTCCCGTTGTTCCAACCCAGGTCAATCATGCGCAGGTCTCCACGAATTGCGGCCGCCGTCTTCGGTGCCGTGCTTTGTCTTGCACTGGTCCGTGTCGCGTCCGCGCAGCAGGCGGTGCTCAATCTGTATTCGGCGCGGCACTACCAGACCGACGAGGCGCTCTACACGAATTTCACCAAGGCCACCGGCATCAAGATCAACCGGATCGAAGCGGGCGACGAGCAACTGGTCGAGCGACTGAAAAGCGAGGGTGCGGCGAGCCCGGCCGACGTGCTGCTGATCGTCGATGCCGCGCGGCTGTGGCAGGCGCAGCAGCTGGGCTTGTTCCAGCCGATCAAGTCGGCAGCTGCTCGACGCGCGGATCCCGGCGAAGTACCGCGACCCGAGGGCAACTGGTTCGGCTTTTCCTACCGGGCGCGCGTGATCGTCTACAACAAGTCGATGGTCGAGCCCGCGGATGTCGCCGACGCTACGAGTCGCTCGCCGATCCGAAGAACAAGGGCAAGGTCTGCACGCGTTCGGGCAGTCATCCGTACAACCTGTCGCTGATCGGTTCGCAGATCGCGCACCTCGGATCGCCGAAGGCGCAGGCATGGGCGAAGGGCGTGGTCGCCAACATGGCGCGCGCACCGAAGGGCGGCGACACCGACCAGATCAAGGCCGTGGCCGCCGGCGAGTGCGCGATCGCGCTGACCAATTCGTACTACTACGCGCGCCTGATGCGCTCGACCAACCCGCGGACCGCGAGATCGTGGCGAGGACGGCGTCGTGTTTCCGGACCAGGCCGGGAGTGGGCACGCACGTCAACATCTCCGGCGCCGGCGTGCATGAAGAACGCGCCGCACACGGAGAACGCGATCAAGTTCCTCGAGTACCTGGCGAGCGACAGCGCGCAGCGCTATTTCGCCGACGGCAACAACGAGTGGCCGGTGGTTCGCACGCGTCAGCGTGTCCAATCCCGCGCTCGACGCGATGGGCAAGTTCAAGATCGATCCGCTGCCGATCGCAACGCTCGGCAGGAACACGGCCGAAGCGCAGAAGATCGCGGACCGCGTCGGGCTGGAAGTAGGGCGCTCAACGAGTCAGTGCGCCGCTCAACGCGCCGGCGGTACGCGCCCCTTGTCGGCGCGCACGCCGCGCGCGCCGATGCCGCGCCAGCGCCGCAGATCGGCAAGAGTCCCGACCGCGACGATCGCAAGCGACGGCAGCGCCGCCTCGGCCAGCCGCTCGTCCTTCGCGAGCAGGTAAGTCTGCGTGGCCAGCGTATCGAAGTTGAACGGCCGCAGGACCAGCGTGGCCGGCAGCTCCTTCATGACGTCGACGAACACCAGCAGCAGCGCGGCGGCGCCGCTGCGCGCCAGCAGCGGCCATGCACGCGTCGAGCGTGCGCCAGGACTGGCGCCGAGGCTGCGCGCGGCGGCATCCATCGCCGGCGTGATGCGCGCGAAGCCGGGCTCGATGCCGTTCCACGCCACGGCAAAATAGCGCACGAGATACGCGTAGATCAGCGCGAACGATGGTGCCGGTGAGCAGCAGCCCGGGCGTGGCGCCGGTGAGGGCGTGCAGCGAAGTCGACCAGAAGTTGTCGAGCGCGCCCAGCGGCAGCAGCACGCCGACGGCGAGCACGGTGCCCGGCACCGCATAGCCGAGCGTCAGCGCGCGGCTGCTGCGCGCGGGTCAGCGACCCGGCGCGAGGCGCACGCGCATAGGCGATGAGATCGCGCGACGACCACGGCGAGCACGGCCGCGACTAGCGCCACGCGAAAGCTGTTCCAGCGCCCAGCGAAGAAGCGCGCGATCCAGGCGACGTCGGGCTCGGCCGCGACGCAGGCCGCAACAGCAGCAGCACCGGCAACGACGAAACCGAGCAGCAGCGGAATCGCGCAGACGAGCGAGCGCGAGCCAGCGCCCGGCCGCCGGTCAGCGGCTCGCGTGCAGGCGCCGAGCCGCTCGGCCGCGCGCGCCGCCGTAGGTGCGCGCCGCGCCGCGCGACGCGCGCTCGAGCGCGATGCACCACGCACGAACAGCAGCAGCGCGGAGGCGAGCTGCGCCGCGGCGGCGCGGTCGCCGAGCGAGAACCACGCGCGATAGATGCCGGTGGTGAACGTATCGACCGCGAAATAGGCGACCGTGCCGTAAGTCGGCCAGCGTCTCCATCAGCGCCAGTGCGATGCCCGCCGGCGATGGCGGGCCGCGCGAGCGGCAGTTCGACGCGCCAGAACGCGGCGCGCCGGTCGAGGCCCAGCGTGCGCGGCGGCCTCGATCAGCGCCGGCGGAGCGCTCGATGAACGCGGTGCGCGCGAGCAGGTAGACGTACGGATACAGGGCGAACACGAACATCGCGGCCGCGCCCGGCAGCGAGCGGATCGTCCGGGAACCAGTAGTCGTCGCGCGTCCAGCCGAACAAGCGCGCGCAGCGCGGTCTGCAGCGGCCCGGCGTACTGGAGGAAATCGGTGTACGCGTAGGCCATCACGTAGGCCGGCATCGCCAGGGGCAGCAGCAGCGCCCACGCGAAGATGCCGCTGCCCGGAAAACGCCGGCGCGCGATCGAGCCAGCCGGCGGCCGTGCCGCCGATGCCGACGCCCGCTCCCACCAGGAGCACCAGCGCCAGCGTGTTGCCGACGTAGCCAGGCAGCACAGTTGCGCGAGGTGCGACCAAGTGTCGCCGGCATCGAACGCGAGCCCGCGGCCGACGACAGCGAGCACCGGCAGGGCGCGACGATACCAGGAAGGGAAGGCGGTGAAGCGCGGCGGTCAGGCCACCGCGTTTCGCGCGGATATGCGCAGGGTCATCGGCGCGGCGCGGTGCGCATCGCTTCATTATAGGGCGACGGCGCGTCGCCGGCGGCTGTACGGCGTCTCGGCGTCGCAGGTCCGGCAGGTATAATCGACTCAGCGTCGCCATGCGTTCGAGCGCACGCCGCCCTTCCAATCTGCTGCCGATGCGCATCCTGATCTCCAACGACGACGGCTACTTCGCGCCCGGCATCGAGCATCTCGCCGCCGCGCTGCGCGCGCATGCCGACATCACCGTCGTCGCGCCCGAGCGCGACCGCAGCGGCGCCTCCAATTCGCTGACGCTCGACCGGCCGCTGTTCGTGCGGCGCGCGCCGAACGGCTTCCTGTTCGTCAACGGCACGCCGACCGATTGCGTGCACCTCGCGGTGACCGGGCTTGCTCGAGCAGCTGCCCGACATGGTGGTGTCGGGCATCAACCTCGGCGCCAACATGGGCGACGACACGATCTACTCGGGCACCGTCGCGGCCGCCACCGAAGGCTTTCTGCTCGGCATTCCGTCGGTCGCCATCTCGCTCGCGTCGAAGACCGCGGCGCACTTCGAGACCGCGGCCCAGGTGGCCGTCGATCTCGTGCAGCGCCACGCACGCGCGCCGGCCGGCGCCTGGCTGCTCAACGTCAACGTGCCCGACGTCCGCTCGACGCGCGTTGCAGGGCACGCGGTCACGCGCCTGGGCCGGCGGCACAAGGCGGAGGACGTGATCAGCACCCAGAACCCGCGCGGCGAGACGGTGTATTGGGTCGGGCGCGGCGGGCGCGGCGGCCGACGCGGGCGAGGGCACCGATTTCCATGCCGTCGGGCACCGATCACGTCTCGGTGACGCCGCTGCAGATCGATCTCACCAATCGCGACCAGATGCCGGGGTCGCCGGTGGCTCGCGCATGACGCGGCGTTGCGCACGCGGGAGCACGGGCGATGGGGACGCTCGGCGACGACGATCGACAACGCACCGGCATCGGCATGACCTCCGCGCGCACGCGCACGCGCATGGTCGAGCGCCTGCGCGAGCAGGGCATCCGCGACGAGGTCGTGCTCGTCGGCGATGAACGCGGTGCCGCGCCACATCTTCGTCGACGAGGCGCTCGCGATCCGCGCCTACGACGACGTGCCGCTGCCGATCGGCCACGGCCAGACGATCTCGCAGCCCTGGGTCGTCGCGCGCATGACCGAGCTCGCGCGCAACGGCCGCGAGCTCGGCGACGTGCTCGAGATCGGCACCGGCTGCGGCTACCAGACCGCGGTGCTCGCGCAGCTCGCGCGCGCACGTCTACAGCGTCGAGCGCATCGGCGCGCTGGTCGCGAAGGCGCGGCGCAAGCTGCAGTCGCTCAAGCTCACGCAACGTGTCGCTGAAGCACGGCGACGGCAGCCACGACCTGGGCGAGGAGCTCGCGGTCGACGCGATCGTGGTGACCGCCGGGCGCCACGCACGTGCCCACGGCGTTGCTGCGCTATCTCAAGCCGGGCGGGCGCATGGTGCTGCCGCTCGCGCAGCACGGGCGACGAGCGCGGCATGCAGCGCCTCACGGTGCTCGAGCGCACGCCCGGCGGGCATCGCGGAGCAGACGCTCGATGCGGTAAGATTCGTGCCGTTGCTGCCCGGGCTCGCGTGAACGATCGCGCGGCCGTCGCTGTGTCGATCCGTCGATGCTCCGCAATGACCGACTTCGCACCTGCATGTCGACGCGCCGCGCATGCGCCGCTCGCGGCTGCGCTGCTCGTCGCGCTGCTGATCGCTGCTCGTCGCGGGCTGCGCGTCGCGCACCCGCGCGCCGGTCGAGGATCGCGCCGCGCCGCCGCCGCGCACCTGCGCGCGCCGTCCGCGGCACCCGGCGCGCCCGCGCGCCGCCGGCCGCGCCCGCGCCGAGACCCGGACTGCGCGGCCGCAGACCTACACCGTCAAGCGCGGCGACACGCTCTATCAGATCGCGCTCGACACGGCCTCGACTATCGCGAGCTCGCGGCGTGGAACAACATCGAGAACGTCAATGTGATCCGCGTCGGCCAGGTGCTGCGCGCTGACGCGCGCCGGGCGAAGCGGCGCCGCAGTCGCAGACGCCGGACGGCGTGGTCACCGCGCCGCTGCGAACGCGCCGCCCGCCGGTCGTCGACGGCAAAGCCGCGCCGCCGGCGCGCGGCGCCGGCACCGCCGCCGCCGGCGCCGTCGCCCCGTGCCGCGCAACACCGACAACTACAAGTCGCAGCCCAAGGCGTTCAAGGAGCCGTATTCGGAGCAGGCGCTGCGCGATGCTGCGCGCGTGGCGTCGGCTGCCGGCCCGACGCCGCCGTCGCTGGTGGCGCTCGCGCGCCGCCGCCAGGCGCCACCGTCGCCGCGCCGTGCGCGGCGACGCCCGGCCGCGCGACGAACCGCGCGGCCGATGCGACGGGTCGACGACGACGACAAGCTCGACTGGGTGTGGCCCGCGAAGGGCAAGGTCGTCGGCACGTTCTCCGAAACCGCGAACCTCAAGGGCATCGACATCGCCGGCACGGCCGGGCAGCCGGTGCTCGCGAGCGCGGCCGGCAAGGTCGTGTACGCCGGCACCGGCTTGCGCGGCTACGGCAAGCTCATCATCATCAAGCACAACAAGACGTACCTGTCCGCCTACGCGCACAACCGCGAGATCCTGGTGAAGGAAGGCGCAGCAGGTCGCCAAGGGCCAGAAGATCGCGGAGATGGGCAACACCGACGCCGACCGAGGTGAAGCTGCACTTCGAGATCCGCCGCCTGGGCAAGCCGATGGATCCGGCGCGCTACCTGCCGCCCGCGTGACGCCGTCGCGCGAACGCGGTCGACGCGCCATGACGCACGATCCCGCGACGCCGATCCGCGCCGGAGCCGGACGCGCCGCAGACGGATCCGACGGTGCCGGAGCCCGATCGCTACTCCGGCGGACCTGCCGCTCGACGAGCCGCACGCGGGCTGTCCGGCGACTTCGTCACCGACGTCACCCAGCTCTACCTCAACGACGTCGGCCAGCACGCGCTGCTGACGCCGGCCGAGGAGCTCGCGCTACGCGCGCGCCGCGCGCGACGGCGACTTCGCGGCGCGGCAGACGATGATCGAGCGCAACCTGCGGCTCGTGGTCAGCATCGCGCGGCATTACACCCATCGCGGCGCTGGCGCTGCCCGACCTGATCGAGGAAGGCAATCTCGGCCTCATCCACGCGCTGGAGAAGTTCGATCCCGGAGCGCGGCTTTCGCTTCACGACCTACGCGACCTGGTGGATCCGCCAGTCGATCGAGCGCGCGATCATGAACCAGTCGCGCACCATCCGCCTGCCGGCGCACGTGGTCAAGGAGCTGAACGTCGTGCTGCGCGCGTTGCGCCACCTCGAGACGCATGCGCCGGCCGGCGGGCACGATCCGTCGCTCGAGGATGTCGCGCATCTGCTCGGCAAGCCGGTGGCGAGACGTGGAGCGGCTGCTGCGCCACCAGGAGCACATGCTCTCGCTCGACGCGCCGATCGACCGCGACTCGGGCCTGACCGTCGCCGACGGCATGGCCGACGACGAGGCGCGGGCGCCCGAGCTGCTGCTGCACGACAGCGCGATCGAGGCTCGGTGGCCGGCTGGCTGGCCGAGCTCAATCCGCGGCAGCGGCTGCGTGATCGAGCGGCGCTATGGCCTCAATGGCTGCGAGGTCGCGACGCTCGAGGAGCTTGCCGCGAGATGCGGCGTCACGCGCGAGCGGGTGCGCCAGATCCAGGGCGAGGCGCTCGACAAGCTGCGCGCCAAGCTCGAGCGGCGCGGCTACACCGCGCGACGCGTTGTTCTAGGGGTCGTCGAAGCTGGTAGTCGCCGCAGCGCGCGCCGCGCGCCGGCAGCACATCGATGGCGCGTTCGAGCGTTGCCACCAGCGCATCGCGCTCGCGCGTGGCGCGCCGGGCGGTCCGTAGCGCAACTCCGCGAACGATTCGCCGATCGCCGTGAACGCGATGGCGAACTGCGGCCAGCGTGCCGCCGCGCGCGTGCGCGAAGGCAAGCGGGCCCTCGTGCGGCTGGCGCGGCAACCCGGCGCGCGCAAGCCGGCGATTAAGGTCGTCCCACAGCGCGAGGGCGCGCTCCTGCTGGCGGCGCTTCCAGATGAGCCAGGCCACGACCAGGCGCGCCCCAGGCGAACAGCGAACCCCGCGAGCATGGCCGCGAGCTGCCATGGCGCGAACTGGTCGAGCCGCAGGTCGCGCCAAAGCGTCTGCTGCCGTTCGCGGTTGAAGCCGATCACGTTGCGCCGCCAGTCGTGATTGAAGGCGTCCCACGCGAGCTGCACCTGCTTGAGCCAGGTCATGTCGAGCCGGGCGAGGAAGGGCACGCGGCTCGCTCGCCGGCAGCGCGGCGCCGAGCCGCATCTCGATGCGCGACGGCGCCACCGCCGCGGTGGGGTCGAAGCGCTGCCACTGCCGTCGATCAGGGCCTCGGCCCACGCGTGCGCATCCGACTGGCGCACGATCATGTAGCCGCCGCGCGGGTTGATCGTGCCGCCCTGGTAGCCCGTGACGACGCGCGCCGGAATGCCGGCGGCGCGCAGCAGCAGCACAAAGGCGCTGGCATAGTGCTCGCAGAATCCGCGCCGCGCTTCGAACAGGAACAGGTCGACCGGGTCGCGTTCGTAGAAGGGCGGCGCGAGCGTGTAGACGAAATTTTCCTGGTTGAACCAGCGCAGCACGGCGCGCACG
Source organism: uncultured beta proteobacterium (assembly GCA_963756765.1). GTDB lineage: Bacteria > Pseudomonadota > Gammaproteobacteria > Burkholderiales > Casimicrobiaceae > VBCG01. The sequence continues at coordinate 25,152 of CAVWPC010000010.1, forward strand.
TAGTCGCGCGTCGTCCGGATGCTGCGCGCGCAACTCGCGTGCGAAGTCGATCGTCCGCGCATTGCCGACGCCGAGGCCCAGGTTCGCGCGAGCGTCCTGCGTAATGTTGGCAGGGAAGGAGCGATCGCAGCACCGAGCGCAGCGATGTAGCGCAGCGGACTGCGCGACCGGCGCGCTGCAACAGCAGCTGCTGGTCGCGGGAGACGAAGACGGTACCGCCATAGCCCGCGTGGCGCCCCGCTGGCGATCTCGGGCAGCGCGACGGGCAAATCGAGCGCGAACAGCGAGCGGCCAGTTGTTCGGCTCGAGCGTCACCGTGTAGCCGACGGACGGACCCGTTGACGCCGCGAGTTCGCCGCGCAGGCCCGACGCACCGGGGCGCCAGGTGCGGCCGTCGAAGCGCGAGAACACCGGGCCGCGCCAATAGCGCATGGCGGCGGGCGGGACGGGGCCGTCGAAATCGACACGAAAGGCGACGGCGTCGGACAGCGAGAGCTCGCTGATCTGGCCCGGCGACATCGAGTCGGAGAGCCCGGTCTGCGCGCCGAAATCCGACGGCAATCCCCACAGCGGTCCGCGCCAGCCGCGGAAAGAGCACGAACAACAGCAGCCGCGATCGGCAGACCCTGCAGCATCATCACGGCGCTGCGCTCGCGCGGCGGCACCCCACGCGAAGCGGCGCGCTTCGCGCCGCGGGATGGCGAGCAACGCTCGAGCGCAACGCCGACCAGGACCACTGCGGGCATCGCGGCAAGCGCGGCCAGCAGCGACTGGCCGTAGAAGAACGGCGTCATCAGCAGGAAACAGGCGAGGCAGACAAGCAGCGCGCCGTCGCGCGTGGTGCGCGTCTCGAGAAACTTGATCGCGACCAGGATGTACAGGAACGCCACCGATGGATCGCGCCCGACGAAGTAGCCGAACGACGCGCGTACCGCGAAGGCGGCGGCCACGGCAAACAGCACGAGCGCCCAGGACGGAATGCGCGCGGGCGATGCCGACGGGCGCAGCCGGTCCCGCCGCAGCAGCAAGATGCGCAGCAGGACGAGCCGATGCCGGCGACGACGACCCAGATCGGCAGATGCGGCGCCTGCGGCAGCTGCGCACACGAGCAGGAGCACGCCGAGGATGCGGATCTGGGTAGCCCCGAGCGGGCGGGCGCGCCGCGACCTTCGGGCGCAGCGCGCCTACACCGAACCAGGAGCCGACGTGATCCGACGATAACGACTCGTCGTTGTCGTAGAGCGCCAGCGCCGCGAGCGCGGCGCGGCGGTGCTCGCGACCCTGTGCCGCGGCATCCGTACACCGGGCACCGCGAGCGAGAACGGGCGCGCGCTGCGTTCTGCGGCGAGCACCCATGCGGTGAGGCGCGACAGGCGGGCTTCGACCGGCAGGTCCGGCGGCAGTGCCGCCCAAGCCAGCGCGACCGGTCCGCCGCCCCCCGCGCCTTCGAATTCCTTGCTGAACCAGCCTGCGCCGCGCGCGACGGCTTTCCAGGCGACGCGTTGCGGCGGATCGCCGCGCTGGAATTCGCGCAGGCCGGCGAGGTCGGCGTCGTCGCGTGCGTCCCGCTACCAGCGGATCGGCGCCGCCCTGGCCGCGCGGCAGCGGCGGCGCGCCGATCTCCGCGGCGGGATAGACGATCCCGGTCAGCGGAAAGTGGACGTAGGCCCAGCCGCGCCACAGGCCGAACGGAAAGTCGGAGGATCAGCGTGACGCGGCCCAGTGCCACGCGTCCGCGTTTCGGCGCCGGCAACGACAGCGTGACGCTGAGCGCCGCACCGGCCGGGATGTCACCGCCGGCGCGTACGCCCTTGGCTTCGAGGGAAATCGCGGTTCGGGTCGCCGCACCCGCGTGCATCGCGAGCGCGAACGGCAACTCGCCGCCGGCAAAGGTTTCGCCGGCGGAAAGCGGTGCGATCTTGATGCCGGCAAGATTGCGAAACGTGTGCAGCTGCGCCGCCGCGATCAGGCCCGCGAGCAGGAAGGTCACGCCAACACCCAGCGACAACGAGTAGTTGAGCGATGCGAGCAGCATCGTCACCAGCGTCGCGATGAACGCCCAACCCCGGCGCGTGGGCAACAGGTAGATCCGGGAATGGCGCAGGACGACGGGGGCATCGTCGGACGGCGTCAGCCGGAAGGCGCGCTGGCGCAACCGCGCGCGCCAGCTTCGCACGCCGCCCGCGGTCAGCGCCGACGCGTTCGCCATGACCGGGCGCCCGATCAGGGCAGCGGGACGGCGCGCAGCAGCGACTGCGCCTGCACCGCCCCGGCGCGCGTGCCGCCGGCGAGCCGATGTCCGGCGACCGAGCCGAACACTGCCTGCACATCTTCGGGTAACACCATGGCGCGGCCGGCAAGGAGTGCCCAGGCGCGTGCTGCGGCCAGCAGCATCAGGCCGGCGCGCGGACTCAAGCCGCGCCGCGCGCCCGCATCGCCGTTGCTACCGTTGGCCGCGTGACCGCGGGAGGCAGCCAGCAATGCCTGGACGTAATCGAGCAGCGCGGGCGCGACGTGGATGGCCGTTGCTTCGCGCTGCCACTCGGCCAGCGACGCGGGATCGGCAACGGGTGGCAGGTCGCCGATGCGACTGCGGCGGTCCCCGCCGGCAAGGAGCTCGCGTTCCGCCGCGGCGTCCGGATAGCCGAGCTCGATGGCCATCAGGAAGCGATCGAGTTGCGATTCGGGTAGCGGATACGCGCCGATCTGTTCGACGGGATTCTGCGTGGCGATCACGAAAAAGGGGTCGGGCAGCTTGCGGGTCTGGCCGTCCATCGACACCTGCCGCTCTTCCATGGCCTCCAGTAACGCGCTTTGCGTCTTCGGCGGCGCCCGGTTGATCTCGTCGGCGAGGACCACCGAACTGAAGATGGGACCTGCATGAAAGCGAAATGCCTGCGTGCGTTCGTCGTAGATGGAGACGCCGAGAACATCGGCCGGAAGCAGGTCACTCGTGAACTGAATGCGCGCGTACTTGAGCCCGAGTGTCGTGGCGAGCGCCTGGGCGAGGGTCGACTTGCCGACCCCCGGGATGTCCTCGATCAGCAGATGACCGCGAGCGACGAGGCAGGCGAGCGCCAGCCGCAGCGGTTCGTCCTTGCCTACTACAATCCGGGCGAGTTGCCCCAGTACCTGTTGCAGTCTGGCGGCGGCGGGAGGGCCGGGTTGCGATGCGGGGCGCAGGGTCATGGCAAGGGTCTGGCAGGAAAGGTCGTTAGCATTGCACTGTAACGTGCCCGGCGTCGTTCCGTCACGACCGGCGGGCGCAGGGTAAACTCCGCTTGGCGGACTGCCCCGTACGAGAAGATGCACGCGAGGACGGGCGAGCCTTCGGCCACCATTGCCATCTCCGAGTTCCACTGCGCGACAAAGCCCCCCACCTTCCGTGACGACCGCGTTCATTACCCATCCGTCGTTTCTGCTCCACGAAATGGGGCCCTACCATCCGGAGTGTCCCGAGCGGCTCACGGCGATCAGCGACCGTCTGATCGCGTCCGGCGTCGACGGGTATCTCCAGCACGTCGAGGCGCCCGCGGCCACCGACGAGCAGATCGGGCGCGTGCACGGCGCCGCGTATATCGCATCGATCGTTGCGGCGAGTCCGGAGGAGGGCCTGCATTTCATCGATCCCGATACGGCGCTCAATCGCCATACGTTGACTGCGGCCCGGCATGCGGCTGGTGCGGTCGTGCATGCGGTGGACCTCGTCCTGGGCGGTAGTTGCCGTACCGCCTTTTGCGCGGTCCGCCCACCGGGCCATCATGCGGAACGGCGGCGCGCGATGGGCTTTTGCATTTTCAACAGCGTAGCCATCGGGGCCGCGCACGCGCTTGCCGCGCATGGGCTCGAGCGGGTGGCCGTAGTGGATTTCGACGTGCACCACGGCAACGGCACCGAGGACATTTTCCAGGGCGACCCGCGCGTATTGATGGTGTCGACGTTCCAGCATCCGCTGTATCCGTATTGCGGTGTGGACAATCCCGCGGCCAACATGGTCAACGTGCCGCTACCGGAGGGTGCCGGCGGCGACGAATTCCGTGCGGCCGTCCGCGAGCGCTGGCTGCCGGCGCTCGACGCCCATCGTCCGCAACTCATCCTCGTGTCGGCGGGCTTCGACGCGCACCGCGAGGATCCGCTGGCCGGACTTCAGTTCACCGAGGACGACTATGCGTGGGTGACGCGGGAACTGCTCGCGGTTGCCGATCGGCATGCGCAGGGCCGCATCGTATCTTCGCTCGAGGGTGGCTACGCGCTGTCCGCCCTCGGTCGCAGCGCCACCGAGCATGTGCGCGAACTGGTAACTGCCTAGCCAGGCCGCGGCGACCGGCGCGGTACCTTGTTGCTCGAGCCGACGGCGGTAGAATCGATCCGGCGCGTGTCCGTAGTGCAGCCATGAAACGACGCGACTTCCTGACCTCGTGTGCCATCGCCGGCGGAACGGCGGGCGCGGTCGCGCTCGGCGGCCTGCCGGCCGCATGGGCGCAGGCGACCCCGCGCGTCTACGCGCGGACGCGGCTGGTCGACGTACACGGACAGACGCTGACGCCAGCGACGCTGCAGCCGGAGATCAACTACGTCTTTCATTATCCCTACGCAGCGACGCCGTGCCTGCTGCTCAACCTCGGCAAGCCGGTCACCGTGCCGGCCGCGCTCAAGCGTGAGGACGGCTTGTCGTACGCATGGCAGGGTGGCGTCGGACGGGAGCGCAATCTCGTCGCCTTTTCCGCCATCTGCGCCCACAAGCTCGCCTATCCGACCCGCGAGGTTTCGTTCATTCGCTACCAGAAGGACGCGTCGGCCACTTCCGGCGCGCACGTGATCCACTGCTGCGCCGACCACAGCGTCTACGATCCGGCACAGGGCGCGCGCGTGCTCTCGGGGCCGGCACCGCAACCGCTCGCCGCCATCCTGCTCGAATACGACCCTGCCAGCGACGCGCTCTACGCGCTGGGCACCGTGGGGGCCGAGCAGTTCGATGCCTTCTTCGACAAGTACAGGCTGAAGCTTGCGCTCGAGTACGGCGACGGCAAGGCGCGCCGTGCGTGACCGACACCAGCGTCGTGCGGGAACTCGGGACCTATTGCCGCACGACGATCCAGTGCTGACGTTCGGAGCGCGTGCACATGGCGACAGCGACGCGCCCGGCTAGGGTGCGTTGGCTTGCGGTGCCTCGGAAGCGCGCCCCGCCGCGCCGCGCGGCTGCCAATCATGAACATGCCTCTCCCTTCGCCCGCAGCCGATGGCGTGGCGATCGCCGTGGCCGGACTGCGAAAAAATTATGACGAGGTCGAGGCCGTGCGCGGCATCACCTTCGCCGTGCGAAGAGGCACGACGACGGCGCTGCTGGGCGGCAACGGCGCCGGCAAGACGACGACGCTGTCGATGCTGCTCGGGGTCCTGCGGCCCACGGCCGGCGCCATCACGATTCTCGGCGAGGACATGCTGCACCACCGCTATCGCGTGCTGCCGCGGATGAACTTCACGTCGCCGTACGTGGACCTGCCCAAGCGACTGACGGTGGGCGAGAACCTGCGCGTGTTCGCCGACCTGTACGGGTTGCGCCAGGCGAAGGCGCGCGTCGCCGAGGTCGCCGCACAGTTCGACCTGACGCTGCTGCTCAAGCGGCCCTACGGCACGCTGTCGGCCGGGCAGCGCACGCGCGTGTCGCTGGCGAAGGCGCTGCTCAACGCGCCGGAAATTCTGCTGCTCGACGAGCCCACCGCCTCGCTCGATCCGGACATCGGCGACCGCATGCGCAGCTACCTCGAGACGTACCAGCGCGAGAGCCACTGCACGATGCTGCTGGCTTCGCACAACATGGGCGAAGTCGAGCGCATGTGCGATGACGTGATCATGCTGCGCGCCGGCATCGTCGTCGACCAGGGCTCGCCGGCAGAGCCTGATCGCGCGCTACGGGCGGGCGGATATGGAGGAGGTGTTCCTCGACATCGCGCCGAGGTGCCGGCGAGCCGGCGCCACCCGAGTGCCATCGATGGAGGCCTCCGCGTCGTGAGTGCGCGGCCGGCGGTTTTCCTGCATCCGCAGGACGGGCTCGGCGCGTCACTGCGCCGGGTGCACGCCTTTGCGCGTCGCCACGCGTACCTGCTGCTCAAGTCGTGGCCGCGGCTGGTATCGACGACCTATTACCCGACCGTCACGATGGTGCTGTGGGCGTTCCTGACCATCTACCTTGCACCGACCACCGATTTCCTGAAGAGCGCCCCGGGCTTCTTCATCGGCGCGGTGCTGCTGTGGGACGTGCTGTTCCGCGGCCAGCTCGGCGTGTCGCTGACATTCATCGAGGAGATGTATTCGCGCAACCTGGGCAATCTCTTCGTGAGTCCGCTGCGCTTGCACGAATTCATCGCCGGCCAATTGGTGATGAGTACGTTGCGTACGCTGATCGGGGTCGGCGGCGCATGCGTGTTTGCCTGGCTGCTGTTCCATTACTCGATCATTTCGTTCGGCCTTCCGCTCATCGCATTCTTCGTTCTGCTGATCGTGTTCGGCTGGGCCATCGGTCTCGCAGTATCCGCGATGATCCTGCGCTGGGGTCTTGGCGCGGAGGAAATGGCGTGGGCGGCGATCTTCCTGGTGGCGCCGGTGTCCGGCGTTTACTACCCGATCGCGGTGCTGCCGGTATGGATGCAGTGGGTCGCCAACCGCTGCCGTCGGCGCACGTGTTCGAGGGCATGCGCGCATTGCTGCTGCAGGGCGTGTTTCGCTGGGAACACTTCTGGTGGGCGGCGGTCTGGATCTGGTGTACATGGTGCTCGGCATTGTCGTCTTCGCGTCGGCGATCCGCCACGCGCGCGTCCACGGCACCCTGTTGCAGATGGGGGAATGACGGTCCGGAAGCGCGGCCCGGGCCGCTAGGTGGTGGCGTCGCCGGGTGCCTTGGCGGGCGCGGCGAACCAGCCGGCAGGTGGCACGACCTTCGCTTGCGCCGGGTCGCCGACGTAATGCGGCGACATGATCTGCACGCCATGCACGTTGAACACGTCCAGGACCGTGGCGTATAACGCTCGAAATCACTCCGCCCGGGAGAGCGGGCTTTCCGCCGCGGCGTGACACACAAGGCGGTACTCGGTGTAGAAATCGGCCAGCGCGGTCTGAAACACCTTGGGGGCGGGCTTGTTCAGGATGCCCGGCGTGCGCGTCGCCGCCTCGATCAGCATGGCGTGGACCTGCCGCCAGGGCGCGTCGTAGCCGATGGTGCGCCGTGGCATCGACGATGAAGCCCTCGCTATGCAGCGTGCCGCGAGAAGTTGTATGTGACCGAGGTGAGGATCGTTGAATTCGGGATCGTCAGTTCCTCCCCCATCCCGGTGCGCAGGCGCGTGGTGAACATGCCCATGGCGACGATCGTGCCCTCGGAGCTCCCGATACGCACGTACTCGCCCGCCCGGTAGGTGCGGGTGTACATCAGGATGAGGCCGCTGGCGGCCTGGCCGACGATGCCGGAAGCACCGACCGAGACCATGAGGCCCGCAGCACCGAGAGTCCTTTGAAGGCGTCGGTGTCCGAGCCGGGAATGTACGGGTACGCCATGACCAGCGCGAACACCCAGACCGCGATGGTGGTGAGCTTGCGCGATGCCGGTGCCGTGTCGCATCGACCCAGCCCACTTTGACCCGGCTGTCTTCGACGCGTCGAAGAAGGGCGTGCGCGCCGGTCGATCCAGTAGGCGAGCATGAAAACGATGGCAGCGACCAGCAGCTCCGGCGCCGCGTGCGCGATGGCGATCAGTATCTTCTGCATGGTGCTGAGCAGGAAGCCGTTGAGCTTCTCGCCCCAGGCGTCGCGTGAAAGGGAAGCGCGCAAGCACGTAGCCCAGCCACTCGTAGGTGACGAGCAGGAACAGGAACCAGCCAGCGAAGCGCACGATCGCGCGATACACGACGACCGCGCGGTGGCTGGGCATGAAGACGAAGCCTCCGAGACTAAGCTTTTCGGTGGCCTGCGCGAGTTCAGCAGTGCGGCGGCGCAGAACCCGTCCGATCCGGGAGAGCACCCACAGCACGAGCAGATAGATCACCGTCGCCGCTGCCGCGAGGATGCCGGCCCGCAGGAGGAGTTGGCCGTCGCGCGCTTCGCGCGTGGCCGCCACGACTTCGGTCAATGCGCCGACGGCATGCGCTGGTGAGGTTCGCGAGCGTGGTCCCGATGCCGGTGGCCGCATCCTCGGGCGTGATGACGAATACGAATTCGTCGTCGATGGAGATCAGCATGCCCTGCGGGATGGCGGTTGCAGTGACTTTGCCGCGTCCGCCTTGGTCCAGCACGGTCCGGATGCGCTCCGTCGCCAGTTGCCGGCGCATTTCGGGGGTCAGCGCCCAGGAATTGGCCCCGAAAAGTCAGGATGGGCCGGTTGAACACGACCAGCCGCGCGGGATCGCCCAGCGACGGTGCATCGCTTGCCAATGCGGTGGCTGCCATCGATCCGGCCGCCGTGCCGGACGGCCGCCAGTGGCGACGCGCAGCGCCAGGATCGGAACCTTGCGCCGTCGCCGCCGGCAATTGCGCAGCAAGGCCACCTGCCAGCGCGAGGGACAGGAACGCAGCCGCCGCACCGCGGCGCAGGAATCGTGTCATGCGACGATCAGCGCCGCGGCTACGCGACGGCCTTCCGCCGCCAGGATGTTGAAGGTGCGACACGCAGCACGGGTGTCCATCGCCTCGACGCCGACATGCGCGGCGCTCAGCGGGCGTAGCAGCCGCGGATGAGGAAACTGCTGGCGTTCGCCGGTGCCAAGCAGCACCAGCTCAGGCTGATGCGTCAGCAGCGATCGAAGTCGCGCTCGGTCAGCGCGCCGAACCCCGTCGGTGCCCAGCCTTCGATGACCGCATCCGGTAGCAGCACGATATTGCTCCTGTATTCGGTCTGGCCCGACACGTACCCATCCGGGGCCCGATGCGGTCACCACATTGGTTGTCGAAGGCTGCAGGTGGAATTTCATCGAAGGTGGTTCCGCGGGTGGGGCGTTCCGGTCGAAGTGACTACGGATTGCGACCGCTGCCGAGAGTATATAAAATCGCGGTCGAGTAGCGAATCCCACCGCTTCTTGCGTCGCTCGGACGGTTCCGGGCGCTTACGGAAGAAAGAGCCAGCATGCCCCCCCCTCTGGAAACCCAGTTTCGCGCGTATCGAGCGCCTGCCTCCTTACGTCTTTTCGATCACCTCGGAGCTCAAGATGGCCGCGCGCCGCCGCGGCGAGGACATCATCGATTTCGGCATGGGCAACCCCGATGGTCCCACGCCGCCGCACATCGTCGACAAGCTGGTCGAGACCGTGCAGCGCGACGACACGCACGGCTATTCGGTGTCCAAGGGCATTCCGCGTCTGCGGCGGGCGATCTGCCACTGGTACAAGCGGCGCTGGGGCGTGGAGTTCGATCCCGACACCGAGGCGATCGTCACCATCGGCTCCAAGGAAGGCATCGCCCACCTGGCGCTCGCCACGCTCGGCCGCGGCGACACCGTGCTGGTGCCCAATCCGAGCTATCCGATCCACATCTACGGCCCGGTGATCGCCGGCGCCGACATCCGCCAGGTGCAGATGACGCCGGACGTGGACTTCTTCGCGGAACTCGAGCACACGATCCGCATGAGCTTCCCGAAGCCGAAGATGCTGATCATCAACTTTCCCGCCAATCCGACGGCGCAGTGCGTCGAGCTGCCGTTCTTCGAGAAGATCATCGCGCTGGCCAGGGAGTACGGCATCTACGTGGTCCACGACCTCGCGTACGCCGACATCTGCTTCGACGGCTGGAAGGCGCCGTCGATCATGCAGGTGCCGGGCGCGCGCGACGTGGCCGTCGAGTTCTTCACGATGTCGAAGAGCTACAACATGGCGGGCTGGCGCATCGGCTTCATGGTGGGCAACCAGGACCTGGTCAACGCGCTCGGCCGCATCAAGGGCTACCACGACTACGGCACCTTCACGCCGCATCCAGGTCGCCGCGATCGCGGCGCTCGAAGGTCCGCAGGAATGCGTGGCCGAGATCTGCGCCAAGTACCAGGCGCGGCGCGACGTGCTGGTCAAGGGCCTGCACGAGGCGGGCTGGATGGTCGACAACCCGAAGGCCTCGATGTACGTGTGGGCGAAGATCCCCGAGCCTACCGCAAGCTGGGCTCGCTCGAATTTTCCAAGCAGCTGCTCGCCAAGGCCAAGGTGTCGGTCTCCCCGGGCATCGGCTTCGGCGAGTTCGGCGACGCGCACGTGCGCTTCGCGATGATCGAGAACGAATCGCGCACCCGCCAGGCGATCCGCGGAATCAAGCAGATGTTCCGCGAGGACGGATTGCTCTGATGGCGGGAGCGCACGATGAAGCCGCTGCAACGTGGGATTGCTGGGCTTCGGCATCGTGGGCCGCGGCACCTGGGACGTGCTTCGCCGCAACGGGGAGGAGATCACCCGCCGCGCGGGCCGGCCGATTCGCATGCGCTGGATCGCGACGCGCACGCCGGAACGCGCCCGCGAAGCGCTGCAGGGCGTCGAGGGCGTCCACCTGACCGACGATCCGCGCTGTGGTCGTCCGCCATCCGGACGTCGACATCGTCTGCGAGCTGATCGGCGGCATCGAGCCCGCGCGCACGCTGGTGCTCGACGCCATCGCCCACGGCAAGCACGTGGTCACCGCCAACAAGGCGCTGCTGGCGCACCATGGCAACGAGATCTTCGCCGCGGCCTCGGCCAAGGGCGTCATGGTGGCGTTCGAGGCCGCGGTGGCCGGTGGCATGCCGATCATCAAGGCGCTGCGCGAGGGGCTCACCGCCAACCGCATCGAGTGGATCGCCGGGATCATCAACGGCACGTCGAATTTCATCCTGTCGGAGATGCGCGCGACCGGCGCGAGCTTCGCCGAGGTGCTGGCCGAGGCGCAGCAGCGCGGCTACGCCGAGGCCGACCCGACCTTCGACGTCGAGGGCATCGACGCCGCGCACAAGCTCTCGATCATGTCGGCCATCGCCTTCGGCGTGCCGATGCAGTTCGACAAGGCGTACGCGGAAGGCATCACCAAGCTGACGCGCGAGGACATCCGCTACGCCGAGGAGCTGGGCTACCGCATCAAGCTGCTCGGCATCACGCGCCGGTCCAGCGCCAACGGCAAGGAGGGCATCGAGCTGCGCGTGCATCCGACGCTGGTGCCGCGCGAGCGGCTGATCGCCAACGTCGAGGGCGCGATGAACGCCGTGCTGGTGAAGGGCGATGCGGTCGGCCCCACGCTGCACTACGGCGCCGGCGCCGGCGCGGAGCCCACCGCCAGCGCGGTGATCGCCGACCTGGTCGACGTGACGCGCATGCACACCGCCGATCCCGAGCACCGCGTGCCGCACCTCGCCTTCCAGCCGGACCAGCTCACGGACGTGCCGTTCCTGCCGATGGGCGAGGTCATCACCAGCTACTACCTGCGCATGCGCGTGGACGACCGGCCGGGCGTGCTCGCCGACATCACGCGCATCCTCGCCGACCGCGAGATCTCGATCGACGCGATGATCCAGAAGGAGCCGTCCGAAGGCGAGGAGCAGACCGACATCATCCTGCTCACGCACCGCACGGTGGAAAAGAACATCGTCGCCGCCATCGCCAGCATCGAGGCGCTGCCCACCGTGCGCGGTAAGATCGTGCGCATCCGGCTGGAGGAGCTCAACTGATGCGCTACGTGAGCACCCGCGGCGCCTGGCGTGCGGACCCGCAGCCATTCTACGCGGATCCTGCTCGAGGGCCTGGCGCCGGACGGCGGCCTGGCGGTGCCGCAGGCGTATCCGCGGGTCACGCGGCGAAGACCTCGCGGCCTGGCGGGACTTCGACTATCGCGAGCTCGCAGCAGCCGTGCTCGACGCGCTTCATCGACGACATCCCGCCGGCGGAATTGCGCCAGATCGTCGACGCGACCTACACGCGCGAGTGTTCGGCGACGAGGCCATCACGCCGCTGCTGACGCTGGAACCCGGGCTGCACCTGCTGCGCGTGTCCAATGGGCCCACGCTGGCGTTCAAGGACATCGCGCTGCAGCTGCTCGGCAATCTCTTCGAGTACGTGCTCGCCCGCGAGGGACGCACGATCAACATCCTCGGCGCGACGTCCGGCGACACCGGCAGCTCGGCCGAGTACGCGATGCGGGGCAAGCGCAACGTCGCGGTGTTCATGCTGTCGCCGCAGGGCCGCATGAGCGCGTTCCAGACCGCGCAGATGTTCTCGCTGCAGGATGCCAACATCTTCAACCTCGCCGTCGAGGGGACGTTCGACGACTGCCAGGATCTCGTGAAGGCGGTGACCGGCGATGCCGACTTCAAGGCGCGCTTTCACCTCGGCGCGGTGAATTCGATCAACTGGGCCCGCGATCGCGGCGCAGGTGGTGTACTACTTCAACGGCTATTTCGCCGCGACGGCGTCCAACAAGCGAGGTGGTCGACTTCGCGGTGCCGTCCGGCAACTTCGGCAACATCCTGGCCGGGCACGTCGCGCGCGCGATGGGCCTGCCGATCCGCCGGCTGATCCTGGCGACCAACGAGAACGACGTGCTCGACGAGTTCTTCCGCACCGGGACCTACCGGCCGCGGACCTCCGAGCAGACGCATGCGACGTCGTCGCCGTCGATGGACATCTCCAAGGCGTCCAATTTCGAGCGCTTCGTGTTCGATGCCGTGGGCCGCGATCCGGACCGCTTGCATGCGCTGTTCGCCCAGCTTGCCCGCAGCGGCAGTTTCAAGCTCGCGGGCACGCCGGCCTGGCAACGGGTGCGGGCCGCGGGTTTCGTTTCCGGCCGCAGCACGCATGCCGACCGGCTCGCCACGATTCGCGACATCAGCGAGCGCTATGGCGTCGTCGTCGATCCGCATACCGCCGACGGGCTCAAGGTCGGCCGCGAGCATCGCGATCCGGCCGTGCCGCTGATCTGCGTCGAGACGGCGCTGCCGGTGAAATTCGCCGCGACCATCCGCGAGGCGCTCGGACGCGAGCCCGATCGTCCTGCCGCCTACGAGGGCATCGAGGCGCTGCCGCAGCGCTTTACGGCGGTGCCGGCCGACGCCGATCGCGTCAAGGCGTTCATCATGCAGCACGCCGCCGCGTGAAACGCACGCGCGCCACGCGCTTGCTCAGCTCCGGGATATCCACGTTGAACGATCTCTTCAAGAACCTGCGGGCAGGTCTGCGGCTGGCCTTCTTCCTGCCCGTGGAGCGGCTGGCGTTTCGCATCGACCTGCCGCAGCTGCTGTGGCTGTTCGCGCTGTCGGCGGGCATCGACATCGTCGGCGACTGGTTCCGCGCGGACCCGCCGCGCGAGCTCTCGCTGCTGGGCGCGGGGTCCGAGCTGTATGCCGGCGCGTTGCTGCTGCTCGCCTCCGCGCTGATCTCGCATGTTCAACCGGCAACGGCCGCTGGCGCTGGCCGTGCCGGTGATCGCGCTGTCGTCGCTGCCGCTGGTCCAGGCGGCCCACTACTTGCCCGTATGTCGGCGTCCCGCCTGTCGGCCAGGGTGCCGCGCGGCTGCTGTTCGAGTACGTGATCATCTGCTGGATCGTCATCGTGCTGATCCGCAGCGTCGCGGTCGCCTTCGCGCCGGCGCCACCGTTCGTATGGCTGCGGGCGATCGGCGGCGGCCTGCTGCTGGCCTCGCCTATCTGGTTCTCGCAACGCGCTCTTCCCCAACGAGCCGTGGTGGCGCGAACGAGGCGCCGAGCCGCGCCGGAATGAATGCCGGCTACGAAGCCGTGCTCGCGGCGCAGGGTTACCTGCTCGACAACGCGCTCGGCGCGCTCGCCGAGGAGCGCCCGGGCCAGACCGACCTCTATTTCGTCGGCTTCGCGCCGTACGGACGCCAGGACGTCTTCAAGAAGGACGTGGAGGCCGCGCAGCAGGTGATGGACAGCGCGCTGGCGCACCGAGGGCCGCTCGATCGTGCTGCTCAACAATCCGCAGACGCTGGTCACCGACGCCCTTCGCCACGGTCACCAACCTGCGCGAGACGCTGAACGAGATCGGCTCGATCATCGATGCCGAGGACGACGTCGTGATGGTGTATCTGGTGAGCCACGGCAGCGCCGACCATCGCCTGGCGGCCGACCAGTGGCCGCTCTCGCTGGTGGAGCTGACGCCCGTGGGACTCAAGCAACTGCTCGACGATGCCGGAATCAAGTGGCGGATCATCGTCGTGTCGTCGTGCTATTCGGGCGGCTACATCGCCTCCGCTGCGGGATGACAACACGCCTGATCGTGACCGCAGCGCGCGCCGATCGCATTTCCTTCGGCTGCGGCGACCGCAGCGACGCGACGTTCTTCGGCGAGGCGTTCTTCCAGCAGGGCATGGCCAAGGCGGACGGCATCGACGCCGCGTTCGAAACGGCCAAGGTGCGCGTCGACCAGCGCGAGAAAGAGCGAAGGCTATTCGCCGCCGTCCGAGCCGCAGATCTTCGTAGGCGAGGCGATGGCCGAGAAGATGAAGACGCTGCGCAAGCAGGGCGCCTCGGGTGCCACCGTCCGCCTGCGTGGCGGGCCGCCGCGCGGCTGACGGCGGCTGTTACGTTCGACCGCGCCATGGCCGCTGCTTCCGTGTCCGTTCGCTCGCTCGATCACGCCTATGGCGCGCATCGCGTCATACGCGGCATGGATTTCACGCTCGAGCCGGGTCGAATCGGCTGCCTGCTCGGGCCGTCAGGCTGCGGCAAGACGACGCTGTTGCGTTGCCTTGCCGGGATTCGAACCGGTGCAGCGCGGCGAGATTCGCCTGTCGGACCGCGTGGTATCGAGCCCGGACGTGCAGGTGCCGCCGGAGCTGCGCGGTGTCGGCATGGTGTTCCAGGATTACGCGCTCTTTCCGCATCTTTCGGTGGCGGGCAACGTAGCGTTCGGGCTCAACCGACTGTCCTCGCGCGACGCGGATGCGCGAACGGCGGCGATGCTGGAAATGGTGGGCCTCAGCGGTGTTGCCGACGTCTTCCCGCACGAATTTCAGGCGGACAGCAGCAGCGCGTCGCGCTGGCGCGCGCGCTTGCCCCGGCGCCCGATCTCCTGCTGCTGGACGAACCATTCTCCAACCTCGACGTGGAACTGCGCGAGCGCATTTCCGAAGAAGTCAGGGCGATCCTCAAGGCCGCCGGCACCACGGCCATCCTGCGTCACGCATGACCAGCACGAGGCTTTCGCGATCGCCGATGAAATCGGCATCATGAAGGACGGATCGATCGAACAGTGGGACAGCGCCTACAACCTGTATCACCGGCCGCGCACGCGCTTCGTCGCGGACTTCGTGGGGCAGGGCGTGTTCCTGCGTGGCATCGCGCAGGGCAACGGGCGGATGAGCACCGAACTCGGCGAACTCGAAGGCGAGTGGCCCGTCGAGGTGCCGGCCGGCGGCGCCGTCGATCTGCTGCTGCGCCCTGACGACATCATCCACGATGACGCGAGTCCATGGCAGGCGGAAGTCGCCGCCAAGGCGTTTCGTGGCGCGGAATTCCTGTACACGCTGCGCCTCGCCTCCGGCACGCGGCTGCTGTCGCTCGTGCCGTCGCATCACAATCACGCGATCGGCGAGCGGATCGGCATTCGCCTCGAGATCGATCACGTGGTGGCGTTTCCCGCGGAGGCGGCACGGCAGGCCGATTGAATTGCCCGCGTGCGCAACGCTCTGGTATAATTCGTCCGCGGGGTGGAGCAGTCTGGCAGCTCGTCGGGCTCATAACCCGAAGGTCATAGGTTCAAATCCTATCCCCGCAACCAACAAAATCAACGGCCTGCAGCGATGCAGGCCGTTTTCGTTTCAGGCGCTTCTACCGCGCGTCCTAAAGCGTGTCGAATCTCGACGACAGCGGCTTCAATGACATGGCATCGTTGGCCAGGGTCGGCCACGCCCGTTCCGGCGAGGCCGTGAGCCCAGCCGGAGTTGGCAATCTGGATCGTGCGGGTTCGCCGACAAGGCGCGCGGGGAGATCGCGAGGCTGCGCGGCAACGTGCGTGCTTTCAGGGCGGCCCATGGCTTGATCATTGCGTTCCTTTTCGGCACGATCCCGCTGGCGGCGCTTTGCTGTCGCTTGCGGTGGTACTGGACCGCGATCTTCAATGGCTTCAGGCCAAGCTACGTCGGTTGGGGCTGCTTTTCGGCGTCTCAACCTGGCGTTCACCTTCGTGATCGGCAAGATCGCGCTCGAAACGATCCGCTATCCTTAGCCATGACTCTGCTTCGTGGGTTGACATGCCGGTGGTGCAGGCGCGTTCTCGGATCGCTTGAACCCCGCCTGGCGGTGGCGGGGGCCGTGTCTGCGCCCGCGACGCTGCAACGCTGCCGCTTCCGGAATGTTTTGGCCGGGATGGCACTCGCCATGTTTGTGCTCGCGCTCGGGTCGCAGGCTGTCGCGCAGGTGGCGGCGCCCGCGGACTCGCTGACCGCCGAAGCGCTCAAGCGCAGGCTCGAATCGGTGGATCGACGCGCCGGTCTGGACGCGTCTGCCCAGTCCAAGGTGGCCGACAACTACAAGGCCGCAATCGGACAATTGGAGGTCGCCGCGGCGCTGCGGGTCGAGACCGCCGACCTCAAGCGACGCCTGGAGGACGCGCCGGACGAAGTACAGCAGCTGGAGTCGCAGCTGCGATCGCTCGAGAGCACGTCGCCGACGACGCTCCCCGTTCTCGAAGCGAAGCTTCCGCTGGTCGCGCTCGAGCAGATGGAAGGGAAGGCGCGCGCGGATGCCCGGCAGGCGATCGCGCAGCAGGAAGCCCTGGAGCGCGCGCTTCAGGATGCCGTCGTGCGCCCGCTCGAATTGCGCCGCTTGCAGGCGCCGCTGCGGCGCGAACTCGCCCAGGGACCTCTCCTCCATGACCCACAGGCGAGCCTGGACGCCGGAGCAGCCGCTGTCGCAGAGTCAGAGCAAATCCTGGCGCAGGCGCGCACCGCGGCGTGGCAGGCGCGGCTCGACCGGTTCGAGCAGGAGTTCGCCTATCAGCCTACGCTGTTGAGAATTCTGCAGCTGCGGCGCGATATCGCACGCGCCGAAGTGCGGATGAGGCGTGCCGAGGTCGTGGCCCTCGAATCGGCGGTACAGGAGCGCCTGCGCGCAGAGATCAAGCGGGAACGCGAGGATGCGGTCCGGATGAGGGAAGCCGGCGTCGAGAGATCCGACCCGGCTGCCGCCGTCGCCGCCCTGAACGGCGAATTACGCGCCCGCCTGGCGGAAGTGAGGCTTTCGCTCAATCGCGCGGTCGGTACTCTGGCGGCGCGGAGGCAATCGGCCGCCCGGGTGGATCTGACGGTGCGCGAGGTTGCCGCGCGTGGCTCCGAAGAGTCTACCCGTGCCGACTTTGCCGATAAATTGATTGCCGACATGCGATCGTTGCCGCGCGCGGACGAGTTTGCCGAGCAGCGGACCAAGCGCGACGAGGAGCAGGCGCGCGAGTCCGCTGCGCTCGCGAAGGTCCAGCGTGAGCTCGTGCAACTCGACAACCTGGACGCCGCAGTTTCGCGGGTGATGGCCACCGCTCCGCCAGCGAACCGTTCGCCGGAATCGCAAACTGCGCTCGAGCGTGAGGTGCGGCGGGAATTGGCGCTTCAGCGTGGCCTGCTCGAGCGTCTCGAAACCCAACTAACCACCCTCAGTGCCACGCTGCAGGAGATCGATGACGTCGAGACGGAACTGTTGGCGCGTGCGCGCAGCGCGCGACTGGATATCGTGCGGCTGCTCTACTGGGTTTCGATTTCGCCCATTTCGGTCCAGACGTTCGCCGAATTGCCGCACGCCATCGCGTGGCTGGCGGATGCCACACAATGGCGCATTGTCGCCCGGTCGGTGGCGAAGGAGAGCCAGCGACGCCTGGCGCCGGCTATTGCCGGCGGTCTGATCATTGCCGGCCTTCTGCTATTGCGCGGCCGGCTACGGCGGCGCCTCGCGGCGCTTTCCCCGCGAGCGATCGGCTTTGCCCGGTTCCGCGCCTCCCATACGCTCGCTGCAATCGTTGTGAGTTTTCTCCTCGCTCTGCCGATCCCGCTGCTGCTGTTCGGCGCGGGAAGGTGGGGTCTCGGCGTACCAGGCATCACGCCGCTTGGCGAGAGTCTTTCCACCGCACTCAGTTTCAGCGGCTTGAACCTGCTGGCCGCGCTCAGTTTTCTCTGGTTGCTGGTCCGCGACGGGGTCGCGATCGACCACTTCAACTGGAATACCGAGGCGGCGCGGGTGGCGCGCCGTGGCACGCGTTGGCTGTTGGTCACATACATCCCGTTGACCTTTCTCACGGTCATGAGCAGTGCGTACGTGCCCGAGAGCGTGCGGCAAAGCCTCGGACGCTTGAGCTTCATTGCCACGATGATCATATTTTCTCTGTTCTGGACGCGCGCGTTCCGTCCGCACCTGTACTTTGTTCGCCGGGCATCGGAGGAAGGTCCCCGAAATTTCATGCGTGCACTGGTTGGCCGCGCGCTGCGCCTGTTTCCGCTGGGAATCGCCGTGCTTGCCGCGGCGGGCTTCTACTTCGCCGCCGCCAGCCTGTACCAACTCGTGCTGATGTCGATACTTGTGTGCTTCGGGGCCACGGTCGTCTACGCGCTGCTCATCCTCTGGCTCGCACTGCAGCGCGCACAACTCGCCGAGGTCGAGGCACGGGCCGAGACCATCGCCGAGCGGAAGGGTGAAGCGCCGGATGAGGGCGTGGCCGTGCGCGTCGACACGATCGATGCGGACGCGATCGACGCGCAGACACGTGAACTGCTCAATATGGTAGTCGCGCTGGCACTGGCAGTCGCCCTATGGATGCTCTGGCGCACGGCGATTCCGGCCTTCGAGTCGATCGGCAAGTGGGCGCTGTGGACCTACGGCGAGACTGTCGACGGCAAGGCGGTCGAGCACAGCGTCACCGTTGGCGGGATATTCCTTGCCGCGCTCGTTGGCGTTGTCGCGTACTTCGCCACCAAGAACATCGGGGGCATGCTGGACATCATCCTGCTGCGGCGGCTGCAGCTGCAGGCCGACGCGAACTACGCCATCAAGACGGTAGCCAGGTACGTCATTGCCGGTATCGGGATCGCCGTCGCGACCCAGTTGATCGGCATCAACTGGTCGCGCGCGCAGTGGCTCGTTGCCGCCCTCGGCGTCGGCCTCGGCTTCGGCTTGCAGGAGATCGTCGCCAATTTCGTCTCGGGGCTGATCGTGCTCGGCGAGCGTCCCATCCGGCTCGGCGACATCGTCACGGTGGGCGAGGTGAGCGGCACGGTCACCCGGATCAGGGCGCGCGCCACGGTCGTCACCGACTGGGACAACAAGGAAGTGATGATCCCGAACAAGGCGTTCATCACCGAACGGGTGACCAACTGGACGCTTTCCTCGGGCGTCACCCGCGTGCTGATCAAGGTCGGCGTCGCGTACGGCACCGACCCGGCACGGGTGCGGGAAATTCTGTTCGACGTGGTGCGGGCGCAGCCAAACGTGCTGGCCGATCCGTCACCCAGCGTCTTCTTCATGGCTTTCGGCGACAGCTCGCTCGATTTCGAGATCCGCGCGTATGTCGATGGAATCGGCAAGCGCCTGGTCTCGACGAACGATCTCAACGTCGCCATCGCCAAGGCGTTCGCCGAGAATGGAATCGAGATCCCGTTTCCGCAGCGCGATCTGCATCTGCGCTCTGCGGAAGGGCTGCGGCCGTGGCTGTCTCCGCCGGCCGGAATGCCGCCACCGGGATGATGCGGGGCGAGACGGTAGCGGTGACCGGTGCGCGCTCCGAGCTGGGGCGCATCCTCGCCCGGCGACGAGTGTCCCCCTGCGCCGCGGGCGCGCACGTCAACGTCGCCGGCCAACAAGCGAATACGCTGCTGCACGACGGGCACGCCTGGAAGAATTACGCGGGCGTGGCGCTGTCCGGCGTGCGGCGTGCAGTCCGCGCGGCGGAAGCGCAAGGCGCCTCGCTCCTGGTGCACGCGAGCTTCGCCTTCGTCCGGGTCGTGGAGCAGGGCACACGATTGCCGGGGCCGCTGGATAGCGCGGCGGACGTCATCCTCGAATGCGAACACCTTGCGCTCGCGGGGTCCGTGCCCGCCTGCGTGGTTCGCCTGGGCTATCTGTATGGACCGGACAGCGCCGACCTGCGTGCGTATCGCACGGCCTTCCGTCTGGGCCGGCCTTATTGGAGTGGACCGGCCAATGCGCTCCAGTATCACCTTCACCAGGACGATGCCGCCACGGCCCTGCTGGCCGCAGCGCGGGCGCGTAACGCAGGCCGGATCCTGTATGCCACGGACGGCCACCCGCTCCCGTTCAGGAAGCTCATGGACGCGTTCGCGCGCAGAGTGGGCCGGCGTACGCCACTGCATCTGCCCCTGTTTTCGAAGCCAGTGGCCAGGGTGATCATCCGCGAAGAACACATGCAGCAGACCGCGCTCGCGATGCCGCCCCGTGCGCCGTCGCCGCGTGTGCCCGGATGGAAGCCGAAGTTCGCCGACTATCGCGACGGACTCGATCAGATCATCGAGGCGTGGGGCGAATGAGCTGGTTGTGCTTCGGCTGAACACGACCAGCGAGGCCGTCTACCGCCCACCGCGCAGGCACGACCAGCAAAGTCCTCTGAAACCACGCGGGGAAGATGAACGCGGCACCCACGCACCGCTTCCTCGTGCTCAGAATGTCGCCATTCGTTCGAATACCCAGAACATGGCCAGGCAGCCGATGGCGTAGGGCGCGGCCATGGCTGCCTGGCGCGGCCAGTCAATTCGCGCGCGGCGCAATAGCGCGAGCACCGCAAGCACGATACCAACGAAAAGCAGTTGGCCAACCTCGACGCCAAGGTTAAAGAACAGCAGCGCCATCGGGATTTGTCCCTGCGGCAGGCCGACTTCGGTCAGAGCGCCCGCAAAGCCGAAACCGTGCAGCAGTCCGAAGACGAAGGCCACGATCCAGGGAGCCTTGGCGGCGAGGCCCGCGTCACCGCGCCGCGCTTGTACCACTTCGTGCGCCACGAACACGATACTCAGCGCGATGACCGCCTCAACGGGGCGTTGCGGCACGTGTACGATGCCGAGGGTGGCGAGCGAAAGCGTAACGCTGTGCGCCACCGTGAACGCCGTGATGGTCTTGACCAGTTGCAACGTGGTGCGGCAAAGCATCAGCAGCGCGAGCACGAACAGCAGGTGGTCGAAGCCGGACAGGATGTGCTCGATACCCAGCTTCAGGTATGCCGCGGCCACCTCCCAGCCGCTGAGCCGTGCGCTGGGCACGAAGCGCGGGGAGGACGGGCGCACCAGCACCGTCTGTTCGCTCCCGTCGAGTCGCTGCGTCCGAACCAGCACGTCGGTGATCGTGCCCTGCAGGCCGATAAACTCGATCGGCGCATCACCGAGCTGGTCGAAATTGCCCACGACCACACGGCGCTCGATCAGTGAATCATTCAGTTGCTGCAGCACAGGCTCACCCTGCTGCACCAGCGCCGGCGGCAGCTGCAGTACCACCGGCAGACGCTGGCCCGACAGGACCGGCGTGCGCCACAACACGCTGTAGTGACCGGGGATCGTCTCTTTGATCTCCAGGTATGCCGGGCGCGATTCGTGCGCGAAGGCGCTGGTGCCGCACGCGATGATCAGCAGCGCGAGCAGGCAGTGCCAGGTTCTTCGCATCAGGGCTTCGCCGCGGCCGACGCGGACCCGGCAGACGTTTCGCCCGGCGGTAGCACGACGGTGTATTTGGCGCGCATCACGTCGTAAGCCATGCGCTTGAGCTCATCGCGCTGGTTGTTTTGCCAGCTGGCACGAACGTCGCGCTCGATCTCGTCGAAACCCGGTACGCGTCCCGGCGCGAGCGACTCGATGAAGACGAGGTGCCAGCCGAAGCCGGACTCGATCGGGCCGGACCAAACGCCGGGCTGCGATGCGAACAGCGATCGCGCAAACGGCGCGCCAAAGGCCGCCGCGACCTGCTCGGGCGTGCGCTCGGCATAGCTGCCCTGGAGTGGGAAGGCATCCCCGGGCAGCCCCTGAGCTTCCGCTGCTTTGCTGCGTATGCGCGCCAGCGCGGCCGCAGCGTCGTCGCCAGCGCGCGCGCCGCGCTGGTCGAAGCTGAAGAACAGGTGGCGAAAACTGGCGCGAGGCGGCATTGCGAATTCGGCCTCGTGCGCGCGCAGCCATTGCCGTAGTTCCTCGGGAGTCGGATCGCGCAGCGCGGACAGGTCCTCAGCCAGGAAGTCCATCTTCTGTGCCAACCGGCGCTTGATGATGACATCGTCGTTCTGGAGACCCATGGCCAGTGCCTCGCGGTACAGCACCTCTTCGCGTACCTTGGTCTCGACCATGCGCTGCAGCTGCTGCGGTGTAGGCTCGGGACGGCCTTGCGCGCGCCAGGCAATTCGCATCTGCATCAGGTCGTCGGCCGTGAGCACGATCTGGTGCGGCGGTGGCGGTTCACCGGCGCCGCGGTTGAACCAGAAGTAGACGCCGAACATCAGCGCGCCGACGATCAGAAAATGCAGCAGCGGCTCGCGTAGCCAACGGCGTGCACGCGCCGGCGGCGCGTGGGGTCCGGGATTCATAGGCACTCGGTCCGAAAGTGGCGCCAGACGGCCCCCCGGGCGTGGGCGCCCGGGTTTCGGCCGCCGACGTTCCTAACGCTTGACCTTCTGCAGGTCCACCAGTGCCTGTGGCACCGGCACAACTTCGTAATTGGCGTAGCCAAACTCGTCGCTGCGGGCCAGCAGCGTCTTGTCGCCGGACTTGTACGCCGTCCACTCCAGCGGCGTGTTGCCGAAGGATTCGACCACCTTCCCGCCCTTGATCGCGTAAGCGGTCGGGATGCCCAGGTACGAGTCTTTCGCGGCAAAGCCGAAATGCTGCGGCTGGTTGTCACGCGGATTGATGTTCCAGAACACGCGTTGGCCGTCCTTGTCCCAGACGATGCGGAACACACTGCCGGTGACGGTGTTGCGCAGCCAGGTGTTCTTGCCGACCAGCAGCGCGGTCAGCGCGGCGTCGTCCAGCGGCACCGTCCCTTGCTGCTTGAGTGCGGCGACGGTGACGCCGCTGGGCGCGCCGGCCTTGGCCTTGGCGTCCGGCGTGTACCAGATCGGCGAACTCCAGGCGCGCTCCTGGACGGTGGCGGGCAAGTTCTCAGGCGGCAGGATACCGAGTTCCTTGGCCTGGATCGTGGTCCAACGCGGCGTCGGAATCTCCAGCACGCGCGCGTAGTAAAACGCGTCCAGCGCCGGATCGAAGTCGGGGTCGGTCCACACCGTCTTCAGCTCCGTCTTGCCGATCGTGTTCTTGTAGCTCGCGGTGCGCAGATCGACGGTCGAGCCGATGGGCCCCACGCGGCCGGTGATGAAGTCGGGCTTGCGCTCGCCGGCCCAGACCACGTCGTAGACCTTCTCGAAACTCTGGCCGTGCCGCGTCCAGCCCTTGACGATCTGCACGCGGTCGAGGTTGCCCGAGGTCGGGTCCTTCAGCGCCCAGACCATGAACGACGGCGCCTTGGCCTTGGCCGCCGGCAGGTCGCCGCCCATCGGCACGCCGGCGGCATAGGCCTTCTTCACCCAGCCCGGCGCGAAGTCGTTGCCCAGGCCCCAGCCGCCGAAGAAGCGCAGCTTGATGCGCACGCCACTGGTGGCGAAGGTCTCCTTGCGCTGCATGCCGTCGAACAGCGATGCGCGGGTGTTCTCCTCGGCCCAGATCGCCGACAGCCCGGCCGGGTTCATCAGCCGGATGTCGCCGCCGGCGAACACATGCCCTTCCATGCGTTCCTTCAGGCCACCGTCCTCCAGCGCGTGCCCGCCGAAGTAGTTGTCCTGGCGATAGGGCGCGGCGCCGTTGTGCGAGTCCGAACCACCGACGATGCCCGGCTTGTACGGGTTGTAGCCGCGCGTGTCCTGCATCGCAATGCCGGTCTTCAGCGCGTCGCGCAGGTAGCTGCCGGGGATGCGCGGGAACTTGCCCTCGGGGTCGCCGAGCAGGTAGGACATGATCTCGAAGTTGGCGAACTCGTCGTTCGGCGACAGCAGCGGATGCGTTTCCGACGCGCCCTTGATCTGCTTGATCTCGATCAGCCGCTCGTTGCGCATGCGCGCATCGGCCCAGGCCTTGTCGATCGGCCGGCCCTTGAAGTCGACCTCGCTCGGGTACATCAGGCCGTCAGAAACGTTGGCGTTGTGCGAGATGGCGAGCAACTCGATGCCTTGCTCGCGCTGCTTGTCCATCCACGCCCACAGGTCCTCGGGCGCCTGCGAGTCGAAGGAGCTGAACGGCATCTTCGGCAGCTTCGCGCCATCGCGGAAGAAGACGTTGCGGTGCAGGTTGGCATTGTTCGGCGTCGAGGTCCATTCGTAGGAGTTGAACGCGGTGAACTTGCCGGGCTCGTTGGCGGCGTCAGCGTAGGCATTGTTCTTGTCCCACACGCTCGATGCCAGCGCTGGCGCCACGAGTTCGGCGATCGGCTTGTTGTCGATCATCGTCTGGCCCAGGAACAGGTAGATGCGCTGCACGTCGGCCTTGTCGCGCACGATCAGCTTCTTCCCCAGTTCGGACTGGTTCAGCGGCGTGCCTGGCGTGTTCGCCTGCTGGATCACGCCGACGTATTCCGAATGGTCGGTCACGCCCATCCAGTCCAGCGGCTGCTTGATCTTCATCTCGTAGCCGAGCGCATGCTTGATCGGCTTGCCCTTGGCGTAGTCGTAGGCGTCGTCCGGCGTGCTCTTGGTGTCGCCGAAGATGAAGGCGTCGAAGGACCAGCTGGTGTGCAGGTGCGTTTCACCGTAGTACGCCTCGCGCTCCGGGTTCGGTTTCGGTGGCGCAGAGACGGCCGGCAATGCGCCAAGGCCGAGCAATCCCAGGCAAGCCAGAGTGGAGCCGCGCACCATGGTCGTAGGCTTCAATTATCTTCTCCGGTCAATGTGGTTCTGGGTTGGGGAATTGCCACCAGTTTAGGCCAGCCATCACTGACTGCTTGTGTTTTTGTGACACGGTGGCGATTATAGGGCTTCCTGGGCTGGGCCTTGGGTCTATTGTGCAGGACCAGACAGCGTGTCCGCTACTGACAGGAACGAAATTCCAACGGCCCCGTACGGCTTTGTCCCTGGCGGCTACACGCGCGTCGCGGCAATCCTCGCGCTACGCCCGCTGATGGACAGTTTTGGCGTAGTGTGGGCCGACTTCTTCGCAACATTGGGCTTGCCTAGGGATCAGTTCGACGATCCCGAA
Organism: uncultured beta proteobacterium; assembly: GCA_963756765.1. Lineage (GTDB taxonomy): Bacteria > Pseudomonadota > Gammaproteobacteria > Burkholderiales > Casimicrobiaceae > VBCG01. Next base: position 50,307 of record CAVWPC010000010.1, read on the forward strand.
CATCTGATCTCCTTCCGTCAGGCCAGCCGCTTCCTTGGCTTGTGTGCCGATCGGGCGGGGTGTGCCCACCTGGGTGTGCTCACCGGCAGGCACACCCCGCTGCGAGCCTTGGGCATGGTCGCCCATCTGGCCCGTGCTGCCCCGGATGTGCGCAGCGCACTCGGATTGGTCTCGCGGTACCTGACCCTGAGCGATGGCGGGGGCTTGGCCAGCCTGTCGGAAGGCAAGCGCTACGCGAGTTACGGCTATGCCATATACGAACCCGGTGTCGAGCGTGCAGAAATCGTCTATGACCACGTGATGGCTGTCGCCTGGAACGTATTGCGCGAGTTGTGCGGCAGCGCATGGCTGCCGCACGAGGTGATGTTTGCGCGCCGTCGTCCGATCGATTTGCGTCCCTACCGCAATTTCTTCCGCGCGCCGCTGCGATTCGATGCCGATCGATCTGCGATCGTATTCGACAGCGGTTGGCTCGACCAACCCATTGCCGGGGCGGACGCGGCGCGATTGCGCGAATTACTAGCCGAGGTGCAGCGCGCCGAGGCCAAGGCTGCCGGAGACCTGCCCGACCAGGTGCGACGCGTGCTCCGTCGCCAACTGCTCAGTGACAGCGCATCGATGGAAAGCGTTGCGGCAGAACTGTCGATGCACCGTCGTACGTTGGACCGCAAGCTCAAGACCTTCTCCGTGAGTTTCCAGGCGCTGAATGATGAAGTGCGTTACGAGGTGGCTCGGCAGCTGCTGGATGACACTGAAATGTCGGTCATCGCAATCGCACAGAGCCTTCACTACAACGATACGAGTGCCTTCACTCATGCGTTTAGACGCTGGTCGGGCAGCAGTCCTACCAAGTGGCGGGCAAAGGCAACTCAGCGGTCGAAGCGTGGTCGGTGAGGTCTCGCTCTGTCCGGGCTGTTCCGTGCCAAACATGCGCACGCCAGCATACGTTGTCGTTCGGACATCGCGCGCGTGAGCAGTTGGGCTGGGCCGCAAACGCCACGTTATGCATCGGTGGCGCCAACGACGAAAGCACCAACGCGCTCGGCGATTGACAGCCACTAGCAGCTGGTGTCGCCTTGGTACCCCTATTCTTCCCAATCGAAACGCCAGATCGCCAGCAGCGTGAACACGACCGCAAATCCCAGCATGACGGCGACGGGGAACAACGCGTCCGGAAACGGAAGCCCGCGCCAGGTCATCGCGTCGAGGCCGTCCACCGCCCACCGCGTAGGCACGACCAGCGAGATCTTTTGCAGCCACGCGGGGAAGATGAACGCGGGTACCCATGCTCCACCGAGCATCACCATCAGCAGCGTGGCCAGGATGGCGAGGCCGCGCGTGGCCTCGGGCGTGCGCCCGATCGCGGCGACGAGCAGGCCGAAGCTGCCGGTGAGGAGGGCGAACGCGACGAGTACCAGTATGAACCCGGCCCAGCTTCCATCGACCCGAACACCGAATACTGCCATCGCAACCACATAGACGATGGCGAACACTACCAGCGCGATCAACGCGCAGCTGGCAATGCGGCTTCCCAGCAACGTAGTCCGTGAAAGCGGCGCCGCACGCAGCCGCTTCCACAGGCCCATGCGGCGCATGAGCAGGAGGCCCACACCAAGATCCACCCCCATGAGCAGCACGAACTGCACGCCCATCCCCGCAAAGGCGTGCGAGTAGCTGTTGTATTTGATCTCCGGTCGCGCACTCGCCGCGAGCTCGCGGGTGACATAGGGCAGCGAAAAGCCGGTCGAGCTTTGTGCTGCACCCGCGGTACCCGCCGGAGCCGTCCCCGAAGGCGCGGGCGTGTCCTGCACCCGCGCGATGCTGTCGAACATCTGCGCCAACTCCTGCCGGCGCTGGTCCGATAGCGTCTTGCTCTGCAGCGTGCGCTCCTTGATGTCGGTCAGCAGCGGACTCGACGCGGTCATCAGCGACTGGCTCACCGTCTGCATCACGTGCTGCGCCAGCAGGCCGCGCACGACCTGCAGTGCCATCGCCTGGGACGGGTCGTACTGCAGCACGATCTCGGGCTTCGCGCCGCCGAACATCGCCGTTCCGGCGAGCTTGCCGAAACCGGCCGGCACGGTGACGGCCGCCGCCGCCTTGCCTGCCTTGACACGCGCCAGGGCCTCGGGTTCGCTGGCCTCGGTCACTTCGAACGTCTCGTCACCGCGCAGGGCCGCCAGCAAGCGGCCGGACAGGTCACTTTGGTCGAGATCGGTGACCACCACCTGGATGTGCGCGGGCTTGCTGTCGCTGTTGCCGAAGAGTGAACCGAAGAAGGCTGCGATCAGGATCGGGGCGGCGATGCTCATAAGAAGCGCGCGCCGGTTGGAGAAATACAGGACGAGGTCTTTGCGCACGAGCGCCGCGAAGGCATGCATGGAGTGGCTTTCCCGGCCTAGTCGCGCAGCTGGCGCCCGGTGAGGGCGAGGAACACATCTTCGAGATCGCCCCGGTCGGAACTCAGGTGGCGCACCCTGCAATGTGCCGCTGCCAGCGTCTGCAGCACCGCGCCGCCATCGCGCACGAGATCGTCCATGGCCAGCGTCACGCGGTCGCCGTTCCGGTGGGCACTCTTGACGCCCGGGAGCGACTCCAACATCGCGAGATCGAGATCGCCTTCGACGTCGAGCTGCAGCGTCTGGGCGGCCGGTAGCTTGGCGATGAGTTGCGGCAACGTACCGCTCGCCACGACCTGGCCGTGATCGATGATCACGATGTGGTCGGCGAGGCGCTCCGCCTCCTCCATGTAGTGCGTCGTGTAGACCAGCGCCTTGCCTTGTTCCTTCAGCGCCTCCAGGTTGTCGAAGATCGCGTTGCGGCTCTGCGGGTCGACCCCCGCCGTCGGCTCGTCGAGGAGGAGTACGTCGGGATCGTGCACCAGCGCGCAGGCGATGTTGAGCCTGCGTTTCATGCCGCCGCTGAAGGTTGCCGGCTTATCGCGGGCACGGTCGGCCAGACCCACGATGCCAAGCACCTGCGCGGCACGCTCCCGCAGCCGCGCTCTGGGAATGTCGTAAAGCGCGCCGAAGAGCTCGATGTTGGCCCGTGCCGGCAGATCCTCGAACAGCGCGAGATCCTGCGGCACGAGGCCGATGCGGCGCTTGTAGCCGTCGGGGTCGCTTGCGAGCGTTCCGCCGCGCACCGCCACCGTGCCGGCGTCCGGCGCGGTCAGGCCGCTGATCATGCCGACCGTCGTGGACTTGCCGGCACCGTTGGGTCCCAGCAGGGCGAGGATCTCGCCCAGGCCGTACGCGCAGCGAGATGTCCGCGACCGCCGACCGTTTGCCGTACGACTTGCACAGCCCCAGTGCCTCGAGCATCGACGACCTTCGTGGATTGAGCGGCGGCCATGCTACAGGATTACGAGTCGATCCCCGAGCAAATCTGCGAGCGGAACCCTTCATGCGCGTTCGAGTGCCGGTCTATGAGGCCCGAATGCAATTGGCGAAATTTCGCATCCGCGCTTATGCCATCATAGCGGCCGCCCTGCCGCTGGCGCATGACCCTGCGGACTGGAAAAATGACCTGGATCGATCTTGCCTGGACGTTGATGGCTTCGGCGAGCCTCACGCTCGCGGGGATACATCTGTTCGTCTGGTTCAAGGACAGGACGCAGCCTGCGCATTTGTGGTTTTTCATGCTGGCGGCGTCGGTACCGCTCTTCGGTGTCTTCGAGATCCTCGCGATCGAGGCACAGACACCGTCCGACTACGCTTTTGCCAGCCGCTGGGCGCAAGTGCCGCTGTTCCTCGTCGTCGCTTCGCTGGTCGGCTTCGTGCGAACGTATTTCGACGCGGGGCGTGCCTGGCTTGCGTGGAGCGTTATCGCCACGCGCACGCTGGCACTCATGCTGAACTTCGCGTCCGGGGTCTCGGTCCTGCATGAAGAGATCACCGGATTGGCACACGGGATGCTTTGGGGCGCGACGATCTCCTCACCGGTCGGCGTCGTGAGCCCATGGTTTGTCGTGCCACAAGTCAGCAATATTCTCCTGCTGGCCTTCGTAGCGGACGCCGCCGCCTCGCTTTGGCGCCGCGGCGACAAAGCCGCACGGCGCCACGCCGTACTCGTAGGAGGTTCGCTTGTCCTGTGCGTGATTGTCGCGACGATCGTGGGGGTGGCGATCACCGTTGGCGGGCTGCGCGCGCCGACGCCGCTCACCGCGTGCTTTTTCCTGGTCGTTGTCGCCATGGACTACGAACTGGGACGCGATTTAATCCAGGCGGCGCAAGTTGCACGGGAGCTGCGAGAAAGCAAGCGGCGCAGCGAGCTCGCGGCACGGGCCGCCCAGCTCGCGTTCTGGTCCTGGGACCCGGTGCGAGACGAGGTGTGGCTATCGGACAAGGGACTGGAGTTGTTCGATCTCGATCCCGCGGAACGATTCGACCGCGCGACGCTGTTCGAACGGATTCATCCTGATGACCACGATGCGCTACAGGACGCCACCGACCGCGCATTGCGCGAATGCGGCACTTTCGAGCAGGAATTCCGCGTCGTGCCGCGAAGCGGCGGCATTCGTTGGATCGCTGCGCGCGGGCAGGCAGAGGCCGCGCACCCCGGTGACCCTTCGCTGCTGCGCGGGGTGTCGCACGATATCAGTGCGCGTCGCCAGATCGAGCACGAGCTGGAGGAGCGGCGCAACGAGCTGGCCCACCTGTCGCGCGTGGCGACGCTGGGCGAGTTGTCGGGTTCGCTCGCGCACGAGATCAACCAGCCGCTGATGGGAATCCTGAGCAATGCCCAGGCGGCGCAACGGTTCATGGCGGGCGATCCGCCGAATCTCGACGAGGTCCGGGAGATTCTGGTCGATATCGTCGAGGACGACAAGCGCGCAGGTGAAGTGATCCGCCGCTTGCGCGCGCTGCTCAAGAAGGGCGAAGTACAGCATGGTCCGGTCGATGTGCGCGACGTCGTGGGCGACGTCGTGCGCGTGACGCGCAACGATCTGCTGAATCGCGACATCGCGCTTACCTTGGAGCTTACGTCGGATCATCTGCCGGTGCTGGGCGACCGCATCCAGCTGCAGCAGGTGCTTCTCAACCTGGTGATGAACGCAAGCGATGCAATGGCAGGCGCAGAGCGCCGGGAAATCAGGATCGCCGTGCAGCCGGCGGAGTGCTCCGCGGTCGAGATCGCTGTGTGCGACTCTGGCACGGGAATACCGCCGATGGACATCGAGCGCATCTTCGAGCCGTTCGTGTCCACCAAAGAGCTTGGCATGGGTCTGGGGCTTTCGGTGTGCCGGACCATCGTCGCGGCGCATGGCGGGCGCCTGTGGGCGGAAAACAACGCCGGGAACGGCGCAACTTTCCGCCTTACCCTTCCGTTCGTCCTCGCTGACGCGAAATGACCGACGCCATGTGCACCGTATTCGTGGTCGATGATGACGCCTCGGTGCGCAAGGGCGTGCTGCGGCTTTTGCGATCGGTGGGGTTCGCTGCGGAGGGCTATGCCTCTGCGCAGGAGTTTCTCGACGGTCACGATCGCGCGGCGATCGGCTGCGTGATACTCGACCTCGCGATGCCCGGGATCGATGGACTGCAAATGCAGGAGGCGCTGGCCGGCAGCGACAGCGCGTTGCCGATCGTCTTCCTTACGGGCCATGGCGACATTCCGACGAGCGTGCGGGCGATGAAACAAGGCGCAGTCGATTTCCTCACCAAGCCGGTGAGTGACGACGCGTTGCTCAACGCGATCGGCCAGGCAATCGCGCGCGCGACCGTCCTTGAACGTGAACGGCGGGAGAGACGAGACATCGAACGCCGGCTCGCCACCCTGACACCGCGCGAGCGCGAGGTGCTCCCGCATCTCGTGCGTGGCCGGCTCAACAAGCAGATCGCCGCGGATCTCGGCACAGTGGAAAAGACGATCAAGGTCCACCGGGCCCGCATCATGCAAAAGATGCAGGTACGTACACTCGTCGCGCTCGCGCGCCTGGTGCAGCGGACGGGCCTTTCCGAGGACGCCTCCAGCTGATACTCGTCCGGTGGCGGGGTCGGCGCCGCACGTTGGCCCAAGGTCCAATTTCGACCGCGACCCGCGCAGCTTAGGCTGCGGGCAAATGATCAATCGGGCACGCGTCGCAGTCGTGGACGACGATCCTTTCGTCCTCCGGGGGGTACGGCGTTTGCTGGCTTCCTCCGGCTTCGCCGTGGAGACTTATGGGTCGGGAGCGGACTTCATGAACGCCGTCATGGTCGTCGAGCCGGACTGCATCGTGCTCGACCTGCATATGCCGGGCACGAGCGGGTTCGACGTGCAGGCACGTCTGGCCCAATGCGGCTGCGCTACGCCCGTCATCGTCATCACCGGGGACGACACGCCTGAAGCGCGTACACGGGCGCTGCTGCTGGGCGCGGCCGCGTATCTCAGCAAGCCGGTCGACGAGGCGACGCTGCTCGCGGCGATCGCTGATGCTGTTGGTTCGGGATCGACAGAATTGAAGCCAGGCAAGCCCAGCTGAAGATCAACGTGCGGCCGGGGGCCACATCGGGCAATGACGACAGACGCAACATGATTATCGACCAGGAGACGACGATGCAACCGAAGGTAACCATTGGAATTGTTTTTACGACGCTTGCCCTTGCGGGCGTGGCATATGCCCAGTACCCCATCCTCGACATGGTTGCGGGCAGGGTCGTGCAGAAATACCAAGGCATGACCTGCGAGCAGTTGTGGCAGCAGAAGGGGCAACCGAAGTCCGCGGAGGAGCAGCGCGTGGTCGGCATGTTGAAGAGCGATCCGCAGATGCGTACCGCCTTCGTCAACAAGGTGGCGGCACCGATCGTCAACAAGATGTTCGAGTGCGGGATGATTCCTTGATGAAGATCGATGCTCGCCGGATTGCGCGGGCAATGGTGCCGGTCGCTGCCATGCTGATCGCGGGCATGGTGGCGGCACAGTCGCCAACTCCCCCGGCGGAAGCGGCGATGTCCGCGAAGAAGCCGGCGACGCCAAAGGTCAAGCCGGCCAAGAAGGCAGGTGCGCCCGCGTTCAAGATGGTGCTCGAGCCGCGGGCGATGGCGCTGATCAAGGCGACGAGCGACAAGCTCGCAGCGGCGAAGTCGATGTCGTTCACGGCGGTCGTGGGCTACGAATATCCGAGCAAGCTCGGGCCGCCCATCGTTTACACGACGCGCTACGACGTTGCGATGCAGCGGCCCGACAGGCTGCGCGTCCTGATGCCGGGCGATGGTCCGGCCTCGGAGTTCTACTACGACGGCAAGACTGTTACCGCGTACGCCCCCGTCGAGAATCTCGCTGCGGTCGCCGATGCGCCATCGACCATCGATGCGACGCTGAAGATGGCGTTCCAGAAGGCAGCGATCTACTTCCCATTCAGCGACGCGCTCGTGGCAGATCCGTATGCAGCGTTTACCGACGGTGCCATCCTTGCGTTCTACATCGGCCCGTCCGGGGTGGTCGGCGGTACCAATACGGACATGGTCGCCTGGGCGAACCCGGATGTCTTCGTGCAGATGTGGATCGGCGCCGATGACAAGCTGCCGCGCCGCATGCGCGCTGTTTTCGCCGCGGATCCGCTCGCGCTGCGTCACGAGATGGAATTTTCGAACTGGAAGCTTGATCCAGTCCTCCCGCCAGACACGTTCGAGTCGGCCAAGGCGCAAAGTGCAGGGCGCATGAACTTCGCGGCGCCCGCGCCGTCGCCGCGGGGTGCGAAGCCGATCACGATGGGCAAGTCGTCGAAGCCGACGTCGCCCGCATCCAAATGAAGAGGTGCACATGAACCCTTGGGCGAAACCTGTCACCGCGGCGGTTGCTTTCGCGTTGTCGGCAGGCCTTGCGCATGGCTGGTCGAGCGCCAACCGCGCCGGCGGCAGCACGAGCCACAGCTACGGCTCGACGAGCCACGAGAATCGCTGGGGCGGCAGCTCCTCGCACCAGGCAGGACAGGGCACGTCGCATACCAACACCTATGGCGGTAGCACATCGCATGCGTACGGCGGGGGCACGTCGCATACCAACACGTACGGCGGCACCACTTACGGCTCCTATGGATCCGGCGCCTACCATACCTATCCGTCGGGCGCGACCGCCTACCACCCGCCGGGTTACGCCGCCTATCCGACCTACCCCGCGTATCACCCACCCGTCTCGGTCCCGTATTACTCGTCGGGATGTTACGGTTGCGCTGCGGCGGCGGGTGCGGTCGTCGGCATGGCGGCGGGCGCAGCCGCTGCGTCCGCCAACACGGCGGCGGCAACGTCGAATGCTTACAGCGCCGGCGTGACGGCGGGCAGCGCAAACACCGCGGCGGCCACCAGTGCCGCCTACTCGGCGGGCGTGGCCACGGGCGCCGCTGCCGCCGGTGCGACGGGCGCCGTCGTGGTCCCCGCCTCCGGTACGTGGGTCATGGGCATGAGTTACGCGACCGTGCCGGCGGGCGCAATCACGATCCCCAAGAGTGGCGTCACGTATTACCTGAGCGGCAACACCTGGTTCGAGCCCGAGTACGGCGCCAATGGCGTGCATTACAAAGTCGTGCCTACGCCATGAGCGCGTCGGCTATGGACAATACCTCGCGCAAGAGTCTCGTCACGACCGGGTACGGCGTCCTGATCGCTATCGCCATCATTGTTTGCCTGGTGATCCTCAGCGTGCTGTCCGAGTAAACGCAATCGCATGACCCCCGCGATTACCAGGCCAGCCGCGCCACCGGAGTTCCGCGCGGTTGACCACGATGGCCGCGCTCCGATTAGCGCTGCGACTTGTGCGCCGCTGACCACAGAAGGGAGCCTGCAATGGCGAAGTGTTTGATCGCGATGTCGTACCTGTTCGCGCTTGCGGCAGCAGGGCCGGTACTTGCGCAGAAAAACGCCGAACGCAATGTCTATTTCGGCGAACAGCACGTACACACGAGCTGGTCGTACGATGCATATGCGTTCGGCACCATGTCCGAGGGGCCCGAGACCTTCTACCAGTACGCGCTGGGCAAGCCGGTGTCGCATCCCGGCGGTTTCCAGGTGACCATCACCAAGCCGCTGGACTGGGGCGCGGTCACCGACCATGCGGAGTACATGGGCATGATCCAGGAGGCGAACGATCCCGCCTCACCACTACGGCGGCGCTCTCCCTGGTTAGGCAAGCTTCTCGAAGTCGGGGTGGAAAAGGACCCCATGCTTGCCTTCAAGGCGCTTTCCGTCACTATCGCCAAGGGACACGCGCTCAAGGAGCTTACCGATCCCATCGTCGTGTCCCCGGTCTGGAAACGCATCGTCGACATTGCCGACAAGTACTATCAGCCGGGCAAGTTCACCACGTTCGCGGCCTACGAATGGACCTCGAACCCAAACGCCACGAATCTTCACCGCAATATCTACTTCGTGGATTCGAAGAAGGTTCCGCAGGTTCCATTCAGTTCGATCGATTCGACCGACCCGCGCGCGCTTTGGCACTGGATGGATGGCCAGCGCCAGGCCGGCAACGAGCTGTTGGCGATTTCTCACAACGCGAACCTGAGCGACGGCTTCATGTTTCCCACGGAGCAGGACGACCTCGGGCGGCCGATCGACCGCGCGTACGCCGAAGCGCGGCTGCGCAACGAGCCGCTCGCCGAGTTGAAGCAGGTGAAAGGCCAATCGGAGACCACGCCCGGACTTTCCCCCAACGACGAATTCGCGCGCTATGAAGTGTTCGTGTGGCAGCTCATGGGCGCCAAAGCCGCGCCACCCCGAGAGCACGGCAGCTACATCCGCCAGGCCTATCGCGACGGCCTCGCAATGGGACAGGCCAAGGGGATCAATCCCTACAAGTTCGGCGTTGTAAGTGGCTCCGACGCACACGTCGGCTCCGTACCGTACCGTCAAGACAACTTTCATGGTGTTCACGGTACGGCTGACGATACGCCGGAGAAGCGCCTGGAGGGGCCGGCGCTGCTTGGCCTCAACAACCTTTGGGTGAGCCCGGCCGGCCTGAGCGCGGTGTGGGCGGAGGAAAACACCCGCGAGGCCATTTTCGCTGCGTTGAAACGCAAAGAAACCTATTCGACAAGCGGCGTGCGAATTTCCGTGCGCTTCTTTGGCGGCTGGACGCATCCGAGGGAATTGCTCGAGCGCCGAGACTGGGTGAAGGCCGCATATGCGGGAAGCGTTCCGATGGGCGCCGAATTGCCGACGAAGACGGCCAAGGCGCCTTCCTTTGTCGTTTGGGCGTTGAAGGATCCCGACAGCGGCAACCTCGATCGCATCCAGATCATCAAGGGCTGGAGCCAAAACGGCCAATCTTTCGAGAAAATCTACGATGTGGCATGGGCTGGCAACCGAACGGTCGATCCGAAAACGGGCAAGGTGCCGCCCATCGGCTCCACGGTGGACCTCACGCGTGGCACCTACGCCAATACCATCGGCGCGGTCGAGCTGAAGACGATATGGACGGACCCGGAGTTCGATCCGAGTCTCGACGCGTTCTACTACGTTCGCGTGTTGGAGATCCCAACACCACGCTGGAGCACGATCCAAGCGATAAGACTCGGTCGCGTTCCGCCTGGCGGCGCGGGATTCACGCCCGTCATTCAGGAGCGCGCCTGGAGTTCGCCAATCTGGTACGAGCCGAGCGCAGAAGCGCGCAAGGGCGCCAGACCCGGCGAAACCGTAGTCGAGCTGAAGCTGCTAGGTGCGGTCCCGCTTACCGACGCACAGATCAAGGAGCTCGTGGTTGGCAAGGCGGTACGCGTGCGGAATGCCGTCACCGGGCAGCGCTTCGAAGTCCTGTACGGCGTTGCGGGAACGCGACTGGTCACCGCGATGAACGGCAGACCGACGGACCTGCGCGAGGCAGCCGAACTCGCGCATGCCGGCGAGACCCAGTACACGATCCGCGATGGACGGCTGAGCACCGAGATCGATGGTACGACGTTCGAGGTGACGATCTACAAGATCGGAAGCCGGTATATGGCGGCGCGCAGCAACGAATTCGGCTTTGCCAACTACGAGGTCGAAGCAGGGCGCTGAGAACGATCACTGCCAACCGCAAGCAAGGGGAGACCAATCGATGTTCACCGAGCATTGCCAGAAATTTGCGCTCCGGCGCGCCGCCGTGGTCGTATCACTAGCACTCGCCGCGATGTCTTCGCCGATCGTCAAGGCGGGCGGCATGATGAGCTACGAAGTGGGGACGGCCGACGTAGGGCTGGCGTCGGCCGGCTATGGCGCGCGCGCCCAGGATGCATCCACGGTGTTCACCAATCCGGCCGGAATGACGCGGCTCGACGGCAATCAGATTCTCGGAGCGGGACAAATCCTCTGGGGCAATACCAAGTTTTCGATCGGTTCGGGAACCTCGCCCGCGCTGGGAGGTAACGACGGCGGGCATGCCGTTGGCGACAACGGATTCCTGCCTGGCGGTGGTGCGTTCCTGAGCTACACGGTTTCCCCCAGCGTCAAGGTCGGATTGGCGCTTGCTGGCAACTTCGGCGGCACGCTCAACTACGACAACGACTGGGTCGGACGCTACTACGTCCAGCAGACGTGGATTGTCGGCCTGTCGTTCCTGCCGTCCATCGCCTGGAAGGCAACCGACAAATTGTCGCTCGGCGCCTCCGTCAACGGCATGTACGGCGTCTACAAGAACAACGTGGCGATCAACAACGTAAATCCGTTGTTCGGAGACGGCCGCCTCAAGATGAAGGACGAGTCCTGGGGCTGGGGCGTGAACCTCGGCATGCTCTATGAGTTCAGCCCGGCGACGCGCGTGGGACTCACGTGGAACTCGCAAGTCGACCTCGATTTCAACTCGCCGCTGGAATTTACTGGCTTGAGTCCTCTGGTGAGCGCAGCTCTCGGCAAGGCGGGACTGCTGGGCTCGAGTCTGGCGGTGGGCATCAAGGTGCCCCAGCAGGCAATGGCGAGCATCTTCACCCAAGTCGACGAACGTTGGGCCTTGCTCGGCAGTGCCGGATGGCAGCAGTGGTCGAAGTTCGGACAGATTCAGATAGGCCTCTCTGACAGCCTGAATCCGACCAGCCTCACGACCGACATTCCGTTCAAGGACACGTGGCATGTCGCGGTCGGGGCGCAATACCGCCTGAGCGAGCCCTGGCTGCTGAATTTCGGCATCGCCTACGATTCAGCCTTCCAGGAAAACAGTTCGAACATCTCGCCACTCATGCCGGTCAACTCGGCATGGCGCCTCGGCGCGGGGGTCCAAAAGCAGCTAGCCGGCGGACATTTTTTCGGCTTCGCCGCCGAATACCTGTACGGCGGGACGCTGTCGACCGACATCCGCGCGAAACCCGTCATCGCCGGCGGCCGAGGGGATCTGGTTGGTGACTATTCCAACACCGGCGTCCTCTTCCTGGCGGCGTACTACAACTGGACGTTCTAGGTGCCGAGGTACCCGTCGCCAGCAGGTAAGCAAGGCCGGGGCGGGGCGCGCGGTCAGCTGCGCCGTCGGGTGGTGGCGTTGGCCGCATTGGCCTGGCTGGTGCTGGCGGCAGGCGCGTATGCCCAGGGCGGGCAGCATCCACTCAAGCCTCCCGACCGGTCGAGTCCGCGCGCCGCACTTCAGACATTTCTGGAATCGAGCGACGCGGTGGGTACCTATCTCGCGAAGGAATACCTGCCTTCTCCCTCGCTCGCGCACGCACGGCACTTGCTTTCGCTTGCGTCGATTCCTCTGCAAGGCCTCGATCTCGGCGAGGTTCCGCCAGCGGCGCGCATGAAGACCGGTCGAGCTGCTGCTGCGGCGCTGTACGAAATTCTGAGCCGGATCCCGCTGCCGCCATCGGAGGCGATCCCCGTCTTCGAGCAGTCGGCCGGCAAGGAAACGCAGCGCTGGGTAATTCCCGACACCGAAATCGCCCTGGTCCGCGTGAACGGTGGACCGCGCGCCGGCCAGTTCATCTTCGACGCCGCGACCGTGGCACGCGCAGACGAGTACTACCAGCGCGTGCGCGAGCTGCCCTATGCCAGGGACGTTCCACTGAAAGGCATGCACGAACTGTTCGAGACGGGCGGGGGCTTCCTGATCCCCTACGCCTGGATCACCGCGATGCCAGGTTTCATGCGCGAGCCGATCGCCGGACAGTCGCTATGGAAATGGCTGGGTGTTACCCTGATCGCTTTCATTTTCGCTTTGTTCATCTGGGCCGCATATCGCGTATCGCAGCTTGGCAGCGAACGGCACCGTTTCTGGCGTGCACTGGCCCAGTTCGCGATGCCGGTGGCGGTACTCGTCGCGACGCCGGCGGCCGGATATCTCGCCCTCGTGCAACTCAATCTGATCGGCACTGTCGGCAGCACATTCCAGCTCGGGGTCGCCGCGGTTGAAACTCTCGCCGCTGCGTGGATGGCGTGGCGCCTCGCTCCGGTAGTGGCCGAGGCGATTATCGCTACGCCGCGCATCGCGACGGAGAGCATCGATGCACACCTAATCCGAGTCGGCGCGCGGATACTGGGAATCGTCGGCGCGATGGCATTGCTGGCGGTGGGTGCTGATCGGCTCGGCGTCCCCGTATATGGGATCGTCGCAGGGCTGGGCGTCGGTGGGCTGGCCATCGCACTCGCGGCCCAGCCCACCATCGAGAATTTGTTGGGAGGGTTGAGCCTGTTCGCGGACAAGCCTGTCCGCGTTGGCGAACTCTGCCGCTACGGCGAAGCATTGGGCACGGTCGAAGCGATCGGGATTCGGTCGACCCGGATCCGCGGTATCGACCGCGCGCTCACCACGATCCCCAATGCGGCGCTGGCCAAGATGCCGATCGTGAACCTCGCGCAACGGGACCGGATGCTGATCCAGAGCGTCATCGGCTTGCGCTACGAGACAAGTCCGGAGCAGCTGCGCTACGTTTTGGTCAAGCTGCGGGAAATGCTGCTCGGCCATCCACGTGTCAGTCCCGACCCGGCGCGCGTGCGATTCGTCGGATTCGGCGACAGCGCGCTCAACGTGGAGGTTTACGCCTATGTCTTGACCGCGAACTGGCTGGAATTCCTGGGAATCCGCGAAGACATCCTGCTGCGCGTGATGGAGATCGTCGAGCAGGCCGGCACGTCGATCGCCTTCCCCTCGCGGACGCTTTACATCGGCCGCGACCATCCGACGGACGCGAGCAAGGTGCAGGCCGCGCAGGACACGGTGCGGGCATGGCGAGACGAGGGTTCGCTGCCATTTCCCAATTTCTCGCAGGAGCAGATCGACGAAATACGCGGCTCGATCGTCTACCCGCCTCCTGGCACCACCGCGTCGGTCGCGGCCGGATCGACAACGGCAAACCCTGCGCCAAGAAATCCAATACCACCGGCGGACCGGCAACATCGAAAGTGGCATGAAAACTGAGGAGAGAAATATCATGAAGGATTGGCGAAGGCTGGATTTCCGTTGCGCTCGGCGCGCTGCTCGGCCTGTCGGGCTGCGCGACCCGTCCGGTCAATCCGCCGATCACGCACGCGGAAGTGGGTGGCGGGTACTCGTACCTGGCGCGGCAGCAGAAGTCCAAGCAGGACGACAACATCGTCGTGCTCGCCTTTTCGGGGGGCGGCACCCGGGCCGCCGCGTTCTCCTATGGCGTCCTCGAATTCCTGCGCCGCACGGAAGTGATCACGCCCAACGGTACCAAGGTTCGGTTGATCGACTCGGTCGACATCATCACCGGCGTGTCGGGCGGCAGCTTCACCGCGCTCGCCTATGGCCTCTATGGCGACAAGCTCTTCGCCGACTACGAGCAGCGTTTCCTCAAGCGCGATGTCCAGGGTGAGTTGCTCGCCCGCTTGCTCAGTCCGAGGTATTGGGGCGACCTGTCGTCGACGGGCTGGGGCCGCTCCGAGCTCGCCGCCCAGCTGTACGACGAGATCCTGTTCAACGGCGCGACCTTCGGCGACCTCGTACGCGGCGACGGCCCGTTCATCATGGCGTCGGCCACCGACATCTCGAGCGGCGGCCGGGTCACGTTCAACCAGGGTGTGTTCAACGTGATGTGCGCGGATCTCAACGCGATCCGCCTATCGCGCGCCGCCGCCGCCTCGTCCGCCGTGCCGGTGGTACTGTCGCCGGTCACCATCAACAACTACGGCGGCACCTGCAACTTCGCCGTGCCTCCGTTGCTCAGCCGGTTCACGCAAACCGATGACCCGCCGCGGCCGGCCGCGCGCGCGATACGCGAGATCAAGGATGCCCAATCCTATGCCGACGGCGCCAACCGCCCGTATATCCATCTCGTCGACGGCGGCGTGTCCGACAACGTGGGGATGCGCGGCGTACTCGATGCGCTGCAGCTCCTCGAGGCCCTGCACGACGCGGGGGTCCCGACCCCGCTCGATCAAGCCAAGAGGATCATCGTCTTCGTCGTCAACTCGCTCTCGTCGCCACCGACCAACTGGGACAAGTCCGAGTCCCCTCCAGGCACCATCGACGTCCTGCTCAAGGCCACGGGCGTCCCGATCGACCACTATTCGTATGAGGCGGTCGAGCTGCTCAAGGACATTTCGGCGCGGTGGAGGACGACGCGGCGCTATCGGGAATTGGCGGGATGCGCGACCCATCCGGACACGCCAGCGTGCAAGGCGATGCGTGTGCCGCAGGCGGAGGTCTACGCCATCGACGTGTCGTTCGGCGCGCTTCCCGACGCCAAGGAGCGCGCCTTCCTCAACGAGCAACCCACGTCCTTCGTGCTGTCGCCCGAAGCCGTCGACCGCCTGCGTGCCGCCGCGGGAACGATCATTCTCGCGTCGCCCGACTTCCAGCACCTGCTGAAGGATCTCGGCGCGAGAATCGTACCGCCTAGGCCCGCGGCTGCGACCGCCCACTGATTATCGCTCGACAGCGCACGAGCTCAGCGCCAGCAATTCCAACCACAACCCGTCGGGAGTCCGAATGAAAGCTATTGCGATGCGAATCCTCATGCCGTTCCTCGCCACCGTGTTGCTCGGCAGCGGCACCGCGCTCGGCAAGGCCTGCAACGGCGTCAATTTCCCGGATCAGATGCAGGTCGAAGGTACCGCCCTGACGCTGAACGGTCTCGGCTTGCGCCAGGCGACATTTCTCAAGGTCAATGTCTACGTTGCTGCCTTGTACGTTGCCAAGCCGTCTAAGGATCCCGCTCCCATACTCGGATCGAACACGCCATCAGAGCTAGTCCTGCAGTTCGTACGCGACGTTGGCGCCGACGATCTGCGCAAGGGTTGGGACGAAGGTTTCGCCAAGAATTCGGGCGCGCAACTCCCGGCTTTGAAGGAGCGCATCGCAATGCTCAACGGATGGATGGGCGACATGAAGACGGGGCAGCGCCTCGTCTTCATTCACAAGCCCGGGGCCGGAATCGAGGTCACCGTCAACGGGACGGCAAAGGGGACGATCAAGGGCGACGATTTCGCCAAGGCCTTCCTGTCAATCTGGCTTGGTGCCGATCCACCCAATCCGGAAATCAAGTCCGGACTCCTTGGCGGCGCTTGCGGGTAGGCGGTCGGAACGGGCAATGCAGTTCTCAGCCACAGCCCGTGTTGGCATCCTTGTCGCGCTGTTCACGCTGACGTTGTCTTCGCGCGACGCCGCCGCCCAGGATCTGGAGCCGCGGGCGTTTGCCAATACGCCCATCGGCCTCAACTTCCTGGTCGGCGGATATTCCTACACGACCGGCGGCGTGGCTGTGGATGCCACCGTGCCGCTGACCAATGCGGATGTCAAAGTCAATTCGGCGAACTTGGCGTATGCCCACACCCTGGCATTGTTCGGGAATTCGGCCAAGTTCGACATCTCCGTACCCTACGGCTCACTGTCGGGCAGCGCCGAGTTCGCAGGCCGACCGTACGATCGCTCCGTCTCCGGGATCGGTGACCCACGACTTCGCTTTTCTTATAACTTCTACGGCGCGCCGGCACTTTCGATGGCGGAATTCGCCGGATACAAGCAAGACGTCATCGTCGGCGCCAGCTTCTACGTGTGGGCGCCATGGGGGCAATACGATCCCACCAAGCTCGTGAACCTGGGAACCAATCGCTGGGCGTTCAAGGGGGAGCTCGGCATATCGAAGGCGATCGGCCGGTGGACATTCGAACTGGTGCCCGGCGTAACTCTCTTCGCCGACAATACGGACTTTCTCAACGGGAATACCCGGGCGCAGGATCCGCTGTACTCGGCGCAGGCGCATGTCATCTACGCGTTCAACTCCGGCATCTGGATGGCGCTCGACGGGACCTACTTCATCGGCGGACAGACCAGCGTCAACGGCGTCGCCGACGCCAACCGCCAGTCCAATTCGCGCGCTGGCCTGACTCTCGCACTGCCGGTCGACCGCAGCAACTCCGTCAAGTTCTACGCGAGCAACGGACTTTCCACGCGTACCGGCAGCAACTTCACGACCGTTGGCCTCGCCTGGCAATACCGATGGGGAGGAAACTGACGAGTCGTCCCCGACGCGTCCTTGCGATTCGCATCTAGCAAGCCCCGTTACAGGGCGGAGATGTCGAGCGGCGTGTGTGGCGCCTTGTGCAGCATGACGATCTCGCTGTCGCCCTCCTGCCACGCCGGGTAGCGCGCGCGGACCAATGGGTCGTGGCCGGGCACGAAGTGATCGGGCGTATCGGCCAACTGCATCAGCCGGTGATACCCCTCGAGCATGTCGCCGACATGCAAAACGATCGGGAACGGCGACTCCTTGTGCAGGTTGGCGTAGAAATGCGCGGCGTCGGAAGCGAGCACCACCCAGCCGCGCTCGGTGTGCACGCGCACCGCCTGCAGGCCGGCCGTGTGCCCGCCAATATGGACCAGCTGGATCCCGGGCGCGAACTCGGCATCGCCGTCGTAGAAATGGACCCGCGTCTGGTAGACGCCGCGCACGATATTGACCACGTCGTCCACGTCGTAGGCATAGCGCATCACGTCGAACTTCATGTAGCGCCCGGTGGCGAACTGCAATTCCCTCTCCTGCAGGTGCAGCTGCGCGTCGGGCAGCATATGCACGTTGCCGGCATGATCGTAGTGCAGATGGGTAATGATCACGTCCCGCACATCGGCCGTCGTGATGCCAAGCCGGCCGATGGCGACGATCGGGTTGCACAGGTAGTCCCGCTTGCGGCGCGCCGCGGCCTCGGCCGAGAAGCCGGTGTCCACCAGGATCGTGCGTTCGGCATTCCTGATCACCCAGACGTAGTAGTCGATCGGCATCGGTCCGTCGTGGGGATCGTAGAACATGAAGGCCTCCTGGCGCCGGCGCGCCAGCGTGGCGTAGCGCAACGCGTAGACCTCGTACTCGGGCAGCAGATCATTCATGATCGTCGGGTTCCCCGTCAGCGCGCTCACCGACCGCGATTCCGCGCTTCGATCGCGTGGTGCCGCGCCAGCAGCATGCGCGCCTGGTCCACGATCGGCAGGTCGACCATGCGGCCCCGGTAGGTGAATGCGGCCCGCCCGCCTTTCACCTCGCGTTCGAACTCGGCGACCAATCCGACCGCATATTCGACTTCGTCGTTCGTCGGCGCGAACTCCTCGTTGATGATCGGCACCTGGCTCGGGTGCACGCAAAAGGCGGCGTCGAAGCCGAGCCTGCGCGCGCGCCGGATGCGCGCGCGGAAGGCCTCCGGATCCTTGAAGTCGGCCACTGAGCCGACAAAGCCGATCGGGATGATACCGGCGCGCCGCGCCGCCGCCACGCCTAAAACGTTGGGAACGTAGAGTCCGTCGTCATCAACCGCCATGCGCATCGATACTGCGAGGTCTTCGGCCCCGACGATCAGACCCACCATGCGCGAGTGCGAACTGGCGATCTCGTTCATGTTCGACAGGCCTTCGGCATCCTCGACCATGCCGATGATGCGCGTATGTCCCTGCTTCAGCCCCTGTTCGCGCTCGAGTTCGGCCAGCACTTCGCCGACCGAAATCACGAACGAGGCGTCGGGAATCTTCGGCAGCGCGATGGCCAGAACAGATTTCCGGACCGTCGCCTCGAGGTCGCGCACCAGCATGCGCCAGGGCCGGTTGACGCGCACGCTCACATCACGGCCGGCGGTGGCAAAGCGGTCGGCGATACCTCCAACGCGCGCACGCGCGTCGTCCTTCTGCATTGGACCGACGCTGTCCTCCAGGTCGATCTGCAACAGGTCGGCCGGTTGCCGGAAGGCGCTTTCGACAAAGCGGTCGGAGACCGCCGGCACGAACAGGATGGAACGCCAGAGCGGCAGGACCTGCGGATGGGTGACGTTGCGCATGGCGTGTCCTTCAGGGCAGTTGCTGCAGTTCGGCAAGGATTTCCTCGGTATGCTCGCCCAGGTCCGGGGCAGGGCGGCGGAACCCGCCGGGGCTGCCGGTGAGTCGCGGTACGATGTTGTGCATGGGCAGGCTGCCCATGTCGGCGTCTTCGACCTCGACGATGGCGCCGCGTCCCCTGGTGTACGGATGATCGAGCAGGTCGGCCATCGAGCACACCGGGCCGACGGTGACGCCGGCAGCGTCGAAGAGCGCGAGGTTTTCGTCGGTGCCACGAGCGGCGATGAATCCGCCGATGATCGCGTCGAGCAGGTCGCGATGGGTGACCCGGCCCTCGTTGGTGGCGAAGCGCGGATCATCCTTCAGCTCCGGCCGGCCGATGGTGTCGAGGATGCGCATCGCCATCGATTGCATCGAGCCGGACAACGCGACATAGCCGCCGTCACTGGTCGCGTACACGTTGCGCGGCGCGGTGTGGGTCGACTGGTTGCCCGAGCGCAGCGTGGCTACGCCCGTGAGGCGTGTCTTCGCGGCTTCCGAGGCAATGAAGGAAAAGATCGGTTCGAACAATGACAGGTCGATCACCTGTCCCTTGCCCTCGCGCTCGGCCACGCGCAGCGCGGTGAGCACGCCGGCGGCGCCGTAGACACCGGCGATCATGTCGGCCAGCGCCAGCGGCGGCAGCACCGGCGGTCGGTCGGGATAACCGTTCAGGTGCGCGAACCCGGACATCGCCTCGACCAGCGTACCGAAGCCCGGGTCTGTGCCTGTAGGGGCCGGTCTGTCCCCAGCCCGAGATGCGCGCGACGACCAGTGCCGGGTTTTCGGCCAGCAACACCTCGGGTGCGAGGCCCATCTTTTCCAGCCCGCCGGGGACGAAATTCTCGATCACGATTTGCGAATGGCGCACCAGCTTTTTCAGATGCGCCAGGCCTTCCCCTGTTTTGAGGTCCAGCACCAGCGAGCGCTTGTTGCGCCCGTAGACCTTCCAGTAGATTGGGTGGCCGCTCTCGCGCCAGCGGCGCAGATCGTCACCCTCCTGGCGCTCGACCTTGATCACGTCCGCGCCGAAATCGGCCAGGTAAAGGCTGAGCATGTTGCCTGCCACCAAGCGGGACAGGTCGAGCACGCGCACGCCGGCCAACGGGCCGGGGATGTCGGGGTCAAACTTGATCGTCACCAGAGGTCTCCTATCGCACGCGCCGGCCCGCGCGGAGGCGGACCAATCTAATCGATGGACGGCCACCGAATCGCCTCGCGGCACGCCCGGGGGTTCTATGCTAGTCGCCGCCGCGCACGAGCCGCTCGAACAGGTCGTTCGGGCCCATCTGTCCCCCCTTGAGCATCAATTCGAGACCGTCGAGGCGCGGCGTGTCCGCGTGCAAGCGGGTCAGCGGGACGCCCGGCGCGAGTGTGCCGGCGTGGCTCAACGCCCACCCGCCGAGCGCTTGCACCGCGAGGCTCGACGAATCGCCTCCGGCCACGCCGGCGCGACGCACGCGAGGCGCCAGCGCCAGCACGCGGGCCAGCAGGCGGCCGCCTGCATGGGCGACCTCCAGCGCCGCCGGCCCGTGGTCGCGCACCGGCGTCGTATGCGCGAGCACGCTGCGACCGCGACCGAGGATGCCGGCGCAGGTGCACGCGATGGCCTCCAGCGCCTCCGACTCTCCGACAATCGAATCGACATCGATGGCCACGCACTCGAAGAGCGGGGACGCCCCGTCGCGCGAGTGCCCGTGCCGCGTCGATCTGCCGCGCCGTGACGGGCGACTGGCTTCCGGCGAGCACGAACACGGGTCCATCGGCTGGTAGCACCTTCGCCGTCGTGTCGGGGCCGCGCAACGCGCCGCTGGCACGCCAGTGCGCGATCAACGCCTGCGCCACGCTGCTCGGGCCAAGGGCCAACAGCGGCTCGTCCAGCGCGCGCCGCCAAATGACAGCCGCCGATACGCGCGAGGTGCGCGGACTCGGTGACGTCGAACAGCATCGCGTCCGGCTTGCCCGCGAGCGTCGCGTCGATCGCCGAATCGAGCGCCTCGTCGTCGACTCCGGCGAGCGTGAGCACGTCGACGAGCCCGACCTCACCGAGGCCCTGCAACGCGAGGTGACGGCGCAGATCGGCCTCCTGCATCGGGGTGACGGGATGCCGGCTCATCGTCGGATGGCGGTCGAGCCGGTACGCCTCGCCGCTGCTGCCCATGCGGGCAAACAGGTTGCCGAACACGCAATAGCGCCCGAGGCTCGGTTGGCCACCGACCACGGGGACGAATTCGTTGCGCACATGACGCTTGAAAATGCGCAATGCCGCACCGAGGCTGCCGACGGTGGGTGAGCTGTCGAAAGTGGAGCAGCACTTGTAGTGCAGCACCGGCGCGCGCAGCGAAGCGAGGAACTGGCCGACTGGCGCGAGCTCCACCTCCATCGCCACCGGGTTCATCGCCCGTGCCGCGCCGGCGATGCCCAATGCGTCGAGCGGACCAACCGCATCGATGCGGTCCGGCGATGGTATGCCGAGAAACAGCAAGGTTCGCAGCCCGGCGCCGGCGAGCGTGGCCAGCGTATCGGACGCGCCGGTGAAGTCGTCGCCGTACCAGACGTGACGCAGCCCGGACACCATCGCTCGCCTAGTGCTTCGCGCCGAAGAACGCAAGGGCCTCGCGCAATTCGGGTGCTTCGCGAGCCGCCGCTTCGAGCGACTGTTCGTTGCTGATCGCGTGCCAGGCCTGGCGCAGGCTGGCCACACCTGCTGCGGCGCCGCCGGGATGGGCGAGGATGCCGCCGCCGCACATGAACATGAGATCCGCGCTCGGCACGGCGGCGATCGTCGCCGGCATCGTGCCCGCCCATTGCCCCGACGAGAATGCCGGCATCACCACGTCCGCCACATCCATCGGATCGGCCAGCGGCGTCAGGCAATCGTGCGCGGAGTGCACGACTTCGGCATCGGGTTGCGAGAATTTTCCACCGAGCCCGTGCACATGCATGTGATCGACGCCGCACAGGCGCCACAACGTCTGGTATGGCTGGAAATCCATGCCGAGTGCAGGATGGCGCGAGAACATGCCGTAGCCATTGCGGTGTCCATGCACGGCGAGATCCGTCCGCCGGCGCAGCGCCTGCACCGAGGAAAAGCCGACCCAATTCATGCTCACCATCACGCAGGAGCCGCCTTCCTCCGCGACCAGTTCGGCATGGCGCAGCATCCGCTCGTGCTCGTCGGTGATGTTGAATGCCACCATCACGCGCTTGCCGCTGCGGTCCTGCGCGCGGCGCACCGCGGCCATCACAGCGCGGATGCGATCGGGCGTCGGCGCGTGCTCCGGGTTGCCGCAGCACTCGTCGTCCTTGATGAAATCGACGCCGGCTGTACAGAGCTCGCCGACGAGCGCACCGGTCTCGGCCGCCGAAAGGCCCACGTTGGGCTTGATGATCGTGCCGAGCAGCGGACCGGTCTTCACTCCGGTGAGCGCTCGCGTACCTGCTACGCCATGCCGGGGCCGCTCGAACCGGGCGCGAAACGCGGGGTCGAGGCGCAACCGTTCGAGGCGCACGCCGGTAGCCTCACCCAGGTCGTAGAGATTGCCGGCGACCGTCGCGGCGAGCGTGGGCAGGTTGTCGCCGATGTTGGCCACCGGAAACGACACTTCGATCCGCGCGCGGCGCCAGGGTCCCGCCGCGTGCCGGGACTCGAGCAGCGCGCTGTGCAGACTCGGCACGGGCAGGGGATCCAGCTCGTCGATCGTTTCGACGACCGCGCGGCTGCGCGCGCGCAGCGCGTCGCTCTCCGCCGCCACGCGCACGAACGTGCCGCTGCTCTGTTCGCCGGCCAGCACGTCGGCGACGCGCGCCGGTTCGAGCGGCGTCTCGATCAGGTAGGTGGCGAGAAAGCGCGAAATCACAGCGTGCGCAAATCGGGAAACGCCCGGACCGGCGCACTGCCGTCCCAGTCCGCGGCGGCTTCGCGGATGAGCTTGAACAGCCGGCCCTTGGGACCGGCGACTTCCGACAGTTCGATCACCGTCCCCGGATAGGGCGCGGAGGCGTCGTTCCGGCTCCTCGAAGTAGACGAAGCGCCCGTTGGCGCCGACCTCGCCACTCATGCAGACCTTGAATCCGCGCTCCTCCGCGCTCTCCAAGTCCACGTCGAACTGCTCGGTCCAATAGGCGACGTGCTGCACGCCGGTGTGACCGGCACGGAGAAAATCGCGGTACATCGACGGCACGTCGTTGCGCGGTTGCAGGAGTTCGATCTGCAAGCCGCCGGCATTGGCGAGCGCCACCGAGTTGTGCGGTTCATAGCGCTGACCGCGGTAGGTGTAATTCTCGATCGGCACCTTGGGGTTGTAGTACCAGGGCCCGACACCAAGCCCGCGCGACCAGTACTCCATCGCCGCCTCGATGTCGGGAACGAGGTAGGCGACCTGGCGGATCTCGCCGAAGAAACGACTCATGGGATTCTCACTTTACGATCAGGTTGGGCAGCCAGGTCGACAGCGCGGGAAAGAAGGTGATCACCGCGAGCGCCGCGAACAGCGGCCAGAGGAACGGAAGAGCGCCGGCGACGACGCGCTGCAACGGCATGCGCGCGACTTGCGCGACCATGTACAGGCTCATGCCCACCGGCGGCGTAAGCAGGCCGATCATCAGGTTGAGCACCACCACCACCGCGAGGTGCACGGGGTCGACGCCGGCCGCCATCAGCGCCGGCGTGAAGATCGGCGCCAGGATCAGGATCGCCGCGATCGATTCCATGATCATGCCGACCATGAGCAGGATCACGTTGACGACGATCAGCAGCACCCACGGGTTCTTGGACAGCGAGAGCAGGAACTCGCTGACGTGCATCGGCAACTGGTCGATCGTCAGTACCCAGGCGAACAGCGCGGCCGAGCCGACGATGAAGAGCACGCTTGCCGTCGAATGTACCGTCTCTCGCGCCGCCGCGACCGCACCCTTCCAGGTGAGTTCGCGGTACACGAACAGCCCGAGGATCAACGCGTAGACGACGGTGACCGCGGCCACTTCCGTCGGCCCGAAGAGCCCGCTCACCAGTCCTCCGATCAGGATGACCGGCGCGAGCAGCGCCGGCAGCGCCTTGACGAACGCACGTCCGAGCGAAGGACGGCCTTCCATGATCGTGTCCGCCGGCAGGTTCTGACGTCGCGCCATCACGGCGATCTGGAGCATCAGGATCAGCGCGATCACGAGTGCAGGCAGCGCACCGGCGAGCAGCACCTTGACCGCGCTGACCTCGGCCGCCGCCGCGAAGATGATGAGGGGGATGCTCGGCGGGAAGATCGGCCCGATGGTGGCAGCGGCCATCGTGATGCCGGCGGCGAACTCGTCCTTGTAGCCTTGCTCGCGCATCATCTTGATCTGGGTGCCGCCCAGCGCGCCGATGTCCGCGAGCGCGGCACCGGAGATACCGGAGAACACGAGATTCGCCAGCACCGTGACGTGGCCCAGGCCGCCGCGCACGCGGCCCACCACCAGCCGGATCAGGTCGAACAGGTACTTGGTGATGCCCGAGGCACCGAACAGCGCAGCGGCCAGGATGAACATCGGCACCGCCAGCAGTGGCACCGAATCGAGTGCATTGATCGTGCGCTGCGCGACCACCGCCAGTGGCAAGTCGTTGAACCAGATCACGACCGCGGCGGACAGGCCCATCGACACCGCGATGGGCACGCCCATCAGCATGGTGAGGAGGAACAGCACCAGTACCGCCAGGCTCATCATGACGCGGCACTTCCCTTCACCAGGCGCACCACGCGCGATGTGGCGACCAGTGTCAGCAACACCATGCCGATCGCCGCGGGCAGGTAGTACAGCCAGTTCGGAATACCCATGGCGGCGGTCGAGAATTGCGAAGCTCGCTTCAGAAACATCCAGCCTGCGGTGAGAAACATCAGGCAGAAGGCGAGCACCAGGAGTTCGTTGACGAGTTCCAGCACCCGCTGCGAAGCGCCGCCGAGCCGCGCGGGCAACAGCTCCACCTTGATGTGCTTGTCGTGCAGCAGGAGCAGGGGCACCGTGAGATAAACCACGCCGAGCCCGCAGTAGCGCGCCAGTTCCTCTGCCCAGGGCAGGCCGGCATTGAACACATTGCGGCCTACGACCTGGATCACGATCAGCGCCGTCATCGCTGCCAGCAGCAGCATGGCGATGCGCTCGAACAGGCGGACGGTACGGGCCAGCCAGCCCGCGTCGAGATGTGCGGCGGTCGTCATGGCATGGAGACTCGCTGCGAGGCGAGCGGCCCGGGCCAGGACCACCGCCGCGCACCACGCCCTCACTTGACCGCGGCGATTTCCTTGTACAGGTCGCCGTACTTGGCGCCGAAGCGCTCGTTCACCAGCTTGTTGACCGACGCCTTGAATGCGTCGAGCTTGAGCCCTTCGGCCGGCCCGATCACCGTCATCTTGAGTTCCTTGAGCTTGGCGAGTTCGTCGGCCTCGGATTGGCGGACCGTTTCGGTGGCGCGCTTGCGCACTTCCTCCGCCGCCTTGGTTACGGCGGCCTTCTGGTCGGCCGAAAGTCCCTGCCAGGTCTTCTCGTTGATGATGATGAACTGCGCGTTCATGATGTGGCCGGTCAGCATCAGGTGCGACTGGGACTCGTACAGCTTGGACGAGAGCACCACGTTGACCGGATTCTCCTGGCCGCTGACCACACCCGTCGCCAGCGCCGTCGGCACCTCCGACCAATCCACCGGCACCGGTACCGCGCCCAGGCCTT
Organism: uncultured beta proteobacterium; assembly: GCA_963756765.1. Classification (GTDB taxonomy): domain Bacteria; phylum Pseudomonadota; class Gammaproteobacteria; order Burkholderiales; family Casimicrobiaceae; genus VBCG01. The sequence continues at coordinate 76,200 of CAVWPC010000010.1, forward strand.
CCACCGCCGTCATGTAGATCGGGAACGGAATCGCGCGGATCTTCACGCCCGCGAGGTCGGATGGCTGCATCGCCGCCTTCTTGGCGGTGAGCTGGCGGGTCCCGAAGTAGTAGCCATAGAGGACGCGCACACCGGCCGCCTTGATCAGGCCATCGTTAAGCTTCTTCATGACCGGCGAGTTCACGTCGACGACCTTCATCAGGTGATCGACGTCGCGATAGAGGTACGCAGTATCGAGCGCCGCGAAGGGCTCGTACAGCGAGCCGATGCCGCCCGCCGTGTTATGCGAGAGGGCGATCGTGCCGGTGGACACCGCTTCGGCGAGTTCCTGCAGCTTGCCGAGCTGGGACGAGGGGTAGACCGTCGTCTTGATCTGACCGTTGCTGTACTTGGCGAGCGCCTCGGCGAACCAGGTGGCCTGAAGGCCAGCGGCGCTCGCCGGCGGGTTCATGTGCCCGTAGCGGAATTCGACAGTCTTTTGAGCGTAGGCGGTGAGGCTCGCGCCCAGGACCAACGCGGCACCGAAGCCGGCGACGCTGCGGCGAAGCAGGGTGGAAAAGCCATTCGACATCATGTCTCCTTTGTGCGCCCCGAAACGGCCTTGCTGGTGCCTGCAGATGTCGTCGCGTCGGGGCGGGCCGGCGACGACTTGGCCGTTTTTTTGATGTATTTTGATGTTCTGTATTGCAGGATGTCGGTCAGCGTAAGGTCTAATGGAGACCACTGCAACGCGAAATGCTGATGTGTTTTGATGGATGGAAACATGCGCAGTCGCATCGCCGATATCGCCGCAGCCTCCGGGGTCTCGACTGCCACGGTCGACCGCGTGCTCAACCAGCGCCCCAACGTGCGTCCGGCGACCGCGCAGCGCGTGCTCAAGGCAGCGGCAGACCTGCAGTACCTGCCCGAGACCGACCTGTGGCGGTCGCTGCAGCCGGCGCCCATGGAACTTGCCTTTCTTTTGCCGGCGGGCACCAATCGCTACCTGCGCATGCTGGGCGACAGCATTGCCTATGCTTCCGACTGGCTCGCGCCTTTCAACGTGCGGTGCCGCGCGCATTTCATCGACAGCTTCGACCCGCGCCACGTTGCCGCGGCGCTTCTGCGCCATGGCCGGCGCGCGCAAGGCGTGGCCTTCATGGCGCTCGAGCATCCGGTCGTGCGCGAAGCCGTGGATTCGCTCGCCGAGCGTGGCGTGCACGTGATCACGTTGATCTCCGACCTGTCGCACTCGTGCCGTGTCGCTTATGTCGGCATGGACAATCGCGCCGCGGGACGTACGGCGGGTACGCTGATCGGACGCTTTCTCGGTGGTCGCGAGGGCCCGGTGGCCATGATTGCCGGCTCGCTCAGCTATCGCGGTCACGAAGATCGCGAGATGGGCTTCCTGCATCTGATGCGCGAGGAGTTTCCGGCGCTGAAGGTGGTGGGCGTGCGCGAAGGGCGCGACGATGCGGATGCCAACTACCGGCTTGCCGCGCGGGTTGCTAAAGCAACACCCCGACCTCGTGGGGCTCTACAACATCGGCGGTGGCGCCGATGGCGTTGCGCGCGCCATCCGGGAAGCGCGGCGCGAATCCCGCATGGTCTTCGTCGCGCACGGCCTCACGCCGGATACGCGGGCACTGCTGATCGAGGGCACGCTGGATGCGGTCATCAACCAGCACCCGCACACGATGGTGCTGAATTGCGTGCGAATCTTCACCAACCTGCGCGACGGACGCAGCGCCGCCGCCGGCGTGGAGCCGGTGCGCATCAGCATCGTGTTGCGCGAGAATCTGCCCTGACATCCGCCCACGGCTTCGCCTGAGCAATGCCGGCCATCACCAAAACGGGACCAGGGCGCATCTAATTGCGGTGAGTTTGACGACGTTGCGCGGTGAGGCCCCGGACGCCGCACGTTTCTGGTGCCAAGCGTCGCGCGATTTCTCGCACTAGCGGATGGCGTGGACGACCGACTCGAACGTAGAATCGGCGTGGCCCGCCGATGCAGGCGAATTGGCCTTGCAACCCATCGTCAGTTCAGGAGCAAAAACATGAGCACGATCACCACGAAAGACGGCGTCGAGATCTTCTACAAGGATTGGGGCACCAAGTCGGCACAGCCGATCGTGTTCCATCATGGCTGGCCGCTTTCCGGCGATGACTGGGACAACCAGATGCTGTTCTTCCTGGCCCAGGGCTATCGCGTCATCGCGCATGACCGGCGTGGCCACGGCCGTTCGAGCCAGGTAGGCGATGGCCACGACATGGACCACTATGCCGCCGACGTGGCCGCGGTGGCGGACAAGCTCGACCTGCGCAATGCCATCCACATCGGCCACTCGACCGGCGGTGGAGAGGTTGCGCACTATGTCGCCCGTCATGGCAGAGGGCGTGTCGCCAAGGCGGTGCTGATCGGTGCGGTCCCGCCGATCATGGTCAAGAGTGCGACGAACCCGGGCGGGCTGCCCATCGAAGTCTTCGAGGGCCTCCGTGCGGCGCTCGCCGCCAACCGCGCGCAGTTCTATGTCGATCTTCCGTCCGGCCCGTTCTACGGCTTCAACCGGCCCGGCGCCAAGGTCGATCAGGGCGTCATCGACAACTGGTGGCGGCAGGGCATGATGGGCGGCGCCAAGGCGCACTACGATGGCATCAAGGCGTTTTCGGAAACGGACTTCACCGAGGATCTGAAGGCGATCGACGTGCCTACCCTCGTGATGCACGGCGACGACGATCAGATCGTGCCGATCGCGGATTCAGCCCTGCTCTCCATCAAGCTGCTGAAGAAGGGGACCCTCAAGGTCTACGAAGGCTTCCCGCACGGCATGTGCACGACGAATGCCGACGTGATCAACAAGGACCTGCTGGCCTTCTTCAAGAGCTAGCACCGCCACCGGCGAATCAGCGCCACAGGAAGGGCGGCGGAATCGTCGCCCCCGTGATCTCCTCGCGCGCCGCTGCCCAGAACTCGCGGATTTTCGCCTGCACGGTGGCGGTTTCGTGTCCGACCACTTTGTAGACGAGGCCGGCATCGTGGGGGAGCCTGCACGCGCCGAAGGCGACGCCACGCTCGCGATCGACATCGGCATCGACGCGCGCAAGAACGCGGGCCGCCACGTCGGGAGGCGTGCACAGGATCACGTTGGCGAACACGTCGAAGCCATCCATCACGCCGGTTTGCCGGATCGGATGGATGGCCGGTTCGATCACCAGCTTCTCCGTGAACAGCGGTGCGCCGGAGGGTCGCATCGCGGTGGTCGCGAGGGAGAGCACGGTGGCGCCGAAGCACTCGTCGGGATGATGGTGCTTGCGTCCCGGGCGCAGGATCTCCGAGCACAAGAGCGATGCCGTCGGATCGAGCGTGATCCGGGTGTCGCTGGCAAAGCGCGCCTCGCGATGCGGGATCAGCGGATCCGGCAGGTATTCGAGGTACGCGCGCTCGCCGAGCGCGAAGGATTGCGTCGCCAGCGCGTAGTTCGCATCCATGGCGTGAATCTTGGTTGCCGATTGCGTCGTGACATGCGCACGCGCGTCGGGCCCAAGCGAAATTTCGAGCGCCATGCGATCGCCCTGCAGCACGCAGCCGCTGGTGGTGATCGTGAACAGCCACGCCATATCCGGCAGGGCTTGGTCGCAATGCAGCGCACGATGCGCCAGGTATGGCGTGCGTGATTCGAGTTCGGCCAGGACCGTGCGTTCGGCGCGCCGCTCGAAGCCCAGACGCAGGTAGCCGGATTTGCCGACTGCGCCGCTGCGCATCTGCGGCGGCTCGTCCCGGTAGCGGGTGAACTCGGAAAGCGCGATGCCGGCACCGTCGGACGGGGTCGCCGTGTCCAGCGGCCGTGCGGCCGCGTCCATCAGGCTCGTGGCTCCGCGGGCAGCGCCAGGTCGAACAGGAGGTCACTGCGGATGAGGTCGACCAGCGCAGGAATGCCTTCGCCGGTGCGGCAATTGGTGAACAGGAACGGCTTGTCGCCGCGCATCAGTTTCGAGTCGGTGGCCATGACCTCGAGGCTCGCCCCGACGTAGGGGGCCAGGTCCGTCTTGTTGATCACGAGGATATCGGACTGGGTGATACCCGGCCCATTCTTGCGCGGAATCTTGTCGCCCGCCGCAACATCGATGACGTAGATGAAGAAGTCGACCAGGGCCGGCGAGAAGGTCAGCGTCAAATTGTCACCGCCGCTTTCGATCAGCACGACGTCGCCGTCGGGAAAACGTGCTTCCATGTCCTCGACCGCCGCGAGGTTCATGCTGGGATCCTCCCGCACCGCCGTATGCGGGCAGGCGCCGGTTTCCACGCCGAGGATGCGTTCCTCGAGCAGGATGCCCTTCAGCGTGCGCTGGACATGTTTCGCGTCTTCGGTCGTCACCACGTCGTTGGTGATGATCAGCACCTTGATGCCCATTTCGAGGAGCCGGGGCGTGATGGCCTCCACGATCGCCGTCTTGCCCGAGCCGACCGGGCCGCCGATCCCGATGCGCGTGATTTTTTTCATGCTGCGATTAACTCCTGGAATGAATCAATTCATGAACAGGCGCACGTGCGCCTTGACGTGGACCGCCGCAAGGATTTCCGCAAGCGGCGCGAAACCCGCCATGTCGGCCAGGTCTGCCGTGGCGGCCTGTGCATAGGCGGCATCGACATCCGCGTTGAGCGCATAGAGCATCTGCTGCGTTTCCACGTGCCCGATGCGCATCAGGCGCAAAGATGCGCCGAGGATCATCGTGGCGACGCCGTACTGGTGGACGACGAAGGCATCGCGCGCCGAAAGTCCCTGCGCGGCGAAATTGATCGCCAGGGCGACCGGATGGCACCCCGGCGTTGCCCCCGTCTCGACGCGTTCGCGCCACGCGGCAATGGGGGCCGCGCCGGTCACCTGGGCGGAAAGTTCCGTGAATTTCCTGCCCATGCGCACCGTCATCGTCCGGGTCTCGCCGGAGAGCTTGCGTGCGTAGACCTGGGCATCGATGCGTATCAGCGCATCCACATCGCCAACCACCGCGGCGCGATGGGCACAGACCAGCGCGATGCCGTCACCGCGATTAGCCTGGTCTACGGCAGTCCGCGCATAGGCGAGGAGGGTGGCGGCGTCGGTGACGACGCGCTTCTGGATCGCCGATTCGAGTCCGCCGGAAAAGGCGAAGCCACCGACCGGAAACATCGAATCGCCGAACTGCAGCAGGCGCGCCACATGCGTTGCCGTGACGGCGGGCGCCGCGCCGCCGTCGCTACTCATGTGGCAGGCCATTCGGCATGGACAAATGGACGAGGAGTTGTGTGACGAGAATCAAAGGAATCGCTTCGCGAGGGCAAGTTTCAAAGTTTAGCGTAGGCCGGCAGTGATGGCACGCGCTGCATACGCGATCGCGCGCGCCACCGGACTGGCGCCCCGTGCGTTGACCGATCAGGCGTTGCCGCCGTCGCGCGGGGCTCGCGTGGTGTCACGAGCAGCCATCGGCCGCTCCAACGTGCGCAGCAAGAGCATCCGGCAGGCCACGAACCCCGAACTCGCGGCGGCGACGTGCTTCAGCGTATGTCCGCTGAGCGCGTGACCCATGGCGAAGATCTCGTGGTCGAAAGTTTCCAGAATCTTGCTCAGTACATACCACCCGAAAATGTAATAGAGGTCCGCTCCGCGCGTGTACCGCGACGGACACAGGATTGCGACGAGCAGCAGGATCACGACCGTGTACCCTTGCAGAATCGCATAGGGAAGGACGTTCCCGCGACCAGCTTGCTCGGTGAGGTCCCAGTAGATCACGGTCCCCGCGCCCACGAGAAGCATGGGCACGAGCAGCACGAGACCTGTGCGCACGCTGATCCGGTCGACGATCTGGCTCGACAGGAGCGCCATGAACGCGACGGTCATTGGGAGACGATCCCAGACGAGCCGCGAATTGTCGGGTGCCAGATGATAGTAGGCCGAGCCGACGGCGGTAAGCATGAGACCGAGGAAGAATACGGCGTAGGGCCAGCGCTCGACGGGGAATTCGAATCGCGTGCGTCGGCGTGCAACCACCCAGAGTCCGGCAATTCCGGCGCCCAGGAAGCCGATGTTCGAGGCCACGTCCAGGAAATTGGCGACGCCCAGCACGTGGCGGTGATCGGCAAAGTCGTGATAGGCGATCGGCTGCGATACCGGCGGCAGCAGTATTGCAGCCAGTACACAACCGATCGTAAAGGCCACGAGCCAGCCCGAGCGCTTGAACATGGCAGACCTTAGCGCAATGGGGCCGGCAACGGCAATGCATCCGGTTCATAATGCGTCCACGGCGGATCACACACGGAGGAAAAATGCTGCAAAGTCTGCGCCGCTGCACGCTCGTGTTGCTGCTGCTCGGGGTGTCGTTTCCGGCACTAGCCCAGCTTGACACCACGCGCCGCGCGGTGACCGTCCGCGCCGGTCCCGACAATACCTTTCCCCAGGTCGCGCGGTTGCCAAACGGTGCGAACCTGCGGGTCTTCGGCTGCACGGCCAATCGTTTATGGTGTGACATCCTGTCTGGGCGAACGCGCGGCTGGGTCAGGCTGAGCGATCTGTCGCAGTCTTCGCGCCTGCGCAATGCGCCGACCGTGACATTTTCGGTCGTTGACTACTGGGACGAGCACTATCGAACGCGGGCGTGGCATTCGAACCGCGACCGCTGGGTGGGCTGGGACACCCCAGGGTTCAAGGCGCCGGCTACACCGGCACGCTAAACGGGCCAGTCCCGCCGAGGCATAGTCTGGCCTGGAGGTCTCGGCGCTGCCAGTCGTATCGACGGACCGTCAACGCTGCGCCGCGTTGCAAGGTTGCCGGCGAGCCAGGAAGGAGAATCCACCGCGCATGTACTGTTCGTAGTGGCCGCCATGTTTCTGGTGCTGTCGCTGGCCCCCGTCTCCCTCACCCGCTTCTCGCCGCCGGTGATCGAGCGTACCGATCGGCTTTCATTTCGCGAGTTGTGGCGTCAAAGTGAACTCGGACTCTCCGGGGCGATGACCAGCGGCGTCGTGCTTGGCGCCTTCGGGACGGTCGGACCCGTCTATGCCTACGAGATGGGTCTCCCCGTGGAGGCGATCGCGGCCTTCATGGGCACCACGATCCTCGCCGCCATGTTCTTGCAGTGGCCGATCGGCTACATCTCCGATCGCCTTCCCCGTCGATTGGTCATCATCGGCGTCGTCGGCATGGCTGCTGTTGCCGCCCTGGTGACGGCAGGCTACGCCCAACGATCGCCTGCTGCCCTGTATGTCGGGGTTGCGGTGTTCTACGGCTTTGCCGCCTGCATCTACCCGCTCTCGCTTGCCTTGACGCATGATGTGCTCGACAAGCCCAAGACGGTACCGGCGAGTTCGACACTGTTGCTTGCCAATGGGATAGGTGCGGTGGCAGGCCCCATCCTTGGGGGAGGCGCCATAACGATGTTCGGGCCCAGTGGCTTGATGCTTCTCTTCGTAGTGGCGCTTGGCACATTGGCAGCGCTGTCTTTGCATTCGTTGCAGCGGGAGCGCGCGCCAAAGGTCTCGGCACAGTCGCACTGTACGGGCGTGGCACCCCTTTCCACGGCGACCGTCCTGCAGATGGATACCGACGAGCCGGTGCGGTGACGCCCCGCTAAGCGGACGCCTCGCCGATCGCTGCCGCCACCGGAGCGGCGTCCCGTCAGTTGGGTGCGGGATAGACGACTATGCGCTCCAGCGTACGGGGATTCGTCGTGCGGAATTCGAGCTCGATCCGCAGCCTTTCGATGGGCGCATCGCGTGGGCCGGTATTGCGCTTGATGGCGAAACCGGCCGCGGTCTCGCGCAGCGACCTGCCGCTCGCATCCGCGATCGTGATCCATCCCCCGCGCGCGTCGCGTCTGGCCTGGATGCGTACCCGAAGGAGGCCGGTCCCGGAAATGCCGACCACGAATTCTTCGGCGTGGCGCACGGTTTCTGGCAGTCCGCCTGGCGAGAGCAGGGCAACGCGACGACTGGTGTCGGGTTGGAGCCGTGCAGCGTTCTCCACGGTGGTCATTGCGCCTCGCTCGGCAGTCCACCGGTCGGCGGTATGGGCCGCGCCAAACTGCCAGGACAACAGCGCTTGCGCCGTCCGCTGCGCGTCGATACTGGGAGCGGCCTGCGGTGTTTGCGCAAGAACAGGCACGGGTACGGCGAGGGTCGACAGGACAACGAGGAGCGCCGTGACTCCAGACATCGGCAGGGATGTGTACATAGCTGCATTGTAGCGGTGCCGTGCCCTGAAAGACACGCGTGCGACCCGGGGTCGCCGGCGTTCCACACCGCGGTGCACGGCAGCGCCCTGGCTGGCCGTCGCGGAGGAGTTGCCGGCATCGCGGGACAGGCGGAGTGGCGTCGAGCGGGGTTCGGTCGCAGCGATTCCTGGGCTCCCAGGAATAAGGTGGCGTCCTACGCCAGATGGCGGCGTAGTCCCGCATCGCGCCGGCTGCGCGGCGGGCAAGATGAACCTGCCATCATCGGCGCGACCACGTGAGGGTGTCTTCTAAGCGCGAAGATGCCCTCGGGCGAGCGAGGTTGTCCGCCGGTACCCAACAGCGATGGCATGAGCGGCCTGCCGGACAGCAGGCCGCTCGCTTCTTCATTGGGCGATCTTCGCGCCATGTTCGGCGAGCAGGTCTCGCAGGATCGAACGGTGGCACCGCGCTTCGTCGTTGCAATAGCAGCCGATCGAAAAATTCGCGCCGATGGATAGCACGGCGAGCAGCTCCAGCAGATGCCTGTTCTCCGGCGACGCCATTTCGACTCGATATTTGCGCGCAAATTTGGCCCATTGCGCAGGCGTGGCGGCTTGTCGACCCTCTTTAACGAGTTGCGCGCTCGGAGCGAGGTTGGGCAGCCAGATGTCAAACCAGTCGAGTTCCGACTGGCGGCCCTTGGCCACGCCTCGCGGCGGGCGACGCACAGTCCCGATGCGGGTGCCTTCCCTCGGTGCGCGCTTGCTTCCCAACCTGACCACACGCAGCGTCATGGCCGACTCCCTCCAAGGGGCCACCAACCGAGGTTGGTGCCATTGTCGGCGACTCCGTGACGCCCCCAAAAGCCTTGGTACGGGAACCGCTGCCGAAGAAGCGGCGAACGCGACACCGTGGCAATCAACCAGTTTGACGAGTACGCCGCTTCATTGAATACTAGGCGAATTGGTGGTGTGTCCAAGGTAGGGGAAGCCCGTGGTCCATGCCGTCACCGACCGGATCGCCGTCGGCCTGCGCTACGTGGCGTACGCGCTGGCGCTGCTGGGGGTGGCGGTCGTCATCGTGGGGCTCTGGTTCACGACCACGGCGGAAGGCCTGATCACGGCCGGTACCGTTGGGGCGGTCGCTTTTGGCGTCCCGGCAATTGCTGCGTTTGCGCTGGCACAGTGGATCGATGCCAGAGCGGAAGCGCTCGCTCAGGTACCGCCTCTGGTCATCTCTGGCGAGCTTCGCGAGGGTTCCAGCGCCCCGTTCAAGGAATCCGTGCCGCGCTACCTCATTGCCGTGGCAAGTGCGTTCGTTGCCTGGGGGTTGCGGCACCTGCTCGACAACCTGCTTCCGAACAATGTCCCCTTCGTTACGTTCTTTGCAGCCGTTGCGGTGGCGGGCTGGCTGGGCGGCTTCGGCCCGGCGGTACTCGCAATGCTGCTTACCGCATGCATTGCGCGTTATTTCTACATGCTGCCGCCGCATACCTTTCACGTGGGCGAATTGACGACGGCGGTGGCCCTCGCGATTTTCGTGCTGGTCTGCCTGGTCATCGCGGTCCTGACTTCCATGCTGCATGGTGCGTTGCGGCGCATCCAGGTGCTGTCGCGCGAGCTTGCGTCCCTGCAGGCTGCCCGGCGCGACGACCTTTCGGGGAGCGGGGCGACGGTCAGCGATTCCCGCGAGTAGGTCGGCGCGTCGTCTGTTCGGTCTGTTGCTTGGCGTCGGCAACTTTGCGCTGCCAACGCGCTGCCCGGAAATCGTGCAGCCGGTGCCGCGGCACGCTTGGCGGGCGATTGCGGATTCCATGCACAGCTTTATCCTCCGCGAGTGTGCATAACGACCCGCGGGAAGGCGTGTTCCGCCGCGTCCAACGGACGGATGCTCAGGGTGTGATCTGCGCCCGGATCTCTCCGTCCTTGTGCGCGGGCGTGTGGACATTGACATACATCCGGCCGGCGAGAAGGTCCGCGTACTGGGCCTCGGTGAGCCGGGTGCCCGCGGGCACGTTCCATCGTTCGCCCCCCTGGACCAGCGTTATCACCACGCTGCCGTTCTTGCCGCGTTCACCTGCATGGATGTGCGCGGCCGTGACAAACGGAAGCGACGTCGTGATGCTTCCAGAGATGGTTCGGTCGGGATTTACGTGCAGCACGCCTATCCCCTTTGCCGACGTTTCGACGGGTGGAACTTCCTGCTGGCCGGACAGCATCAGATTGATATCGGCCGCCCGCGCCCCGCCGGCCACGCCTACGGTGGCGGCGAACAGGATGACAACGAGCGTTGGCGTACTCAATTGCGCAATGTTGCCGTCAGCGTCACTTCGGGAACACTCGCCAGCGCCTTGGACAGCGGGCAATCCTTCTTGGCGGTGGCGGCCAAGGCCTGGAATTTCGCCTCGTCGATGTCCGGAACGGTGGCGTCGAGCGTGAGGGCGATGCGATCGATCATGAACCCGCCATCCTTCGGCACCAGCCGGACCTTGGCCGTCGTATCGACGACGCTGGTGGCAAAGCCGGCCTTGTCGCAGGCGAACGAAAATGCCATCGCGAAGCACGCCGCGTGTGCGGCGCCAAGGATCTCCTCGGGGTTGGTGCCGCGGCGATCGTCCTCGAAGCGGCTGCCGAAGCCGTACGGGTACTCCTTCAGCGCACCGGTGTCGGTGCTGATCTTGCCGACACCCTTCTTGCCGGCACCTTCCCAATGCACGCTTGCCTTCTTCTCGATCATGGCGGACTCCACGCAAACAGGAGGAACGCAAAGCTTATCACCGCGATCGTCCAGGGCCGCGTTATGGATTGGTAGCCGTTCGACCGGGCATGGGCAGGTCCAGGGACGCGCCGCCAGGCAGCGGTTTCATGGGCAGAGCTTGTCCAGCGTCCAGGCGGCCGCTTCCAGGAGGCGCTCACCCCAACGCGGTCGTTGCCGGGGCGTACCGAGGGATCTTGCTACGATAGCGAATGCCCGCGCGACCACGCCTGCCTTCGTTGCTGTTCGTGTCCCTGCTGATGGCGACGGCGCCGGTGACCGCTGCGCCGCCGCCGGCCGCGCAGCGCGAGATCACGCAACTTCTCGACTACCTTGCGGCTTCCGGCTGCAGGTTCCAGCGTGGTGGCAGCTGGTACGAGGGGCAGGCAGCGCGCGAGCACCTGCAAATGAAGTTCGACTACCTCGTGCAGCGCAACATGATCGGCAGCGCCGAAGACTTCATCAGGCTGGCCGCCTCCGCGAGCAGCATGAGCGGCCAGGCCTACAAGGTGCAGTGCGGGAGCCAGCCGCCGCTGCCGAGCGGCGAGTGGCTGGGACAGGCGCTCAAGCGCATGCGGCAGCAGCCGCCAGCGGCGTCGAAGTAGCGGGCGGGCGGCGCAGCGGTCAGAGGTGCTGCTCGGGCACGAATGGCGCGAACAGGACGTTCTGCAGCCGCATCGTGAAGCTCGATTCCGGTTCGGCGAGCAGGATCATCTCCATGTCGTCGTCCATCGTCAGCCATTCGAGGGTCTTGCTTTCCGGGCCGAGGCGGACCCTATATGCGCTCTGCAGCTTGGCGATATGTATGACGCGGGTCACTTCCTTCGCAAGTTGCGGGCTCCGCACGATGATGCCGAGCTCGGTGTTCTTGCTTTCCGAGCGGGGATCGAGATTCATCGAGCCGATGAAGACGATGTTGCGGTCGATCACGACGGTCTTGGCATGCAGGCGGCCCAGGGACGAAGCGAGAAATCCCAGGCGTTTGGCGCGCTCGACGCGGGCCGGACTCAGTTCGTACAGGTCGACGCCCGCTTCGAGCATCGCTTCGCGGTACCGCGCATAGCCGGTATGGACCAGCGGCTCGTCGGTTGCGGCAAGTGAATTGGTCACGATCGTGACCTTTACGTTGCGCTTGCCCAATTCCTCGAAAATGGCGACACCGCGCTTCCCGGGGATCAGATACGGCGAGGAAATGAAGACTTCCCGTTGCGCGCGCGCGACCAGGTCCATTACGTTCATGGTGACGCTGGTGGCGCGGGCCCGCTCGTCCGAACTCTCGTGCGCCTTCGCGGGCGGATCGGCGAACGCCATTGCCATGCCCCAGACCAGCCCCAACCGGCCATCGTCGAGATCCTCGCTGATCGCGCCGTAGCCCAGCAGGTCGTTGGGCGGCAGCGTGAGTTTCATCATCTGGTCGCCATCGTCGACCAGATGGTCGAAGCGACGTTGCAGCGTAGCGGCATCGGCGGAGTCGGGCACGATCTGCTGGATCGGATACACCTGCGGGGCGTTCCAGTACGCATCGAATATCTCCGCCAGCTGCGGCACCACGGCGCCGACGATGAAGGCATCCATGTCGATGAAATTCTGCGACGCGCTGCGCATGAAGTACTCGTCGGCGATGTTGCGGCCGCCGGCCACGACCATCACGCCGTCGGCGATGAACAGCTTGTTGTGCATGCGGTGGTTCACGCGGCCGAAGTCGAACAGCGACCCGGCGTATTTGCCGACGAGGCTTTCGCGCAGGCAACAGAACGGATTGAACAGGCGCACCTCGACGTTCGGCACCGCGGCCATGCTGCGGAAAAGATCGTCGGCGCCGAAGTTGTACAGGTCATCGATCAGCAGGCGCACACGCACGCCGCGGTGCGCCGCATCCCGCAAATGGCGCAGGAACAGGCGGCCGGTCAAGTCATCCTGGATGTGGTAGTACTGGACGTCTAGCGTCTGCGTGGCCCGATCGGCCAGTTGCAGCCTGGCATCGAGGGAATACACGCCGAGCGGCATCAGGCGGAAACCCGAGAGGTCCGGTGCGGGCAGCGAATTCCTGGCGATCCTGGCGAGCGGGCTTTCGGTGACCGGCGGACGCGCCGGGGAGTAAGGCAGCTCCGCGCGCTCAGGCAGGGTGCCGCAGGCACTGACCAGGATGGCGACGAACACCGCCGCCAGCGCCGCGGCGACATGGCGACCCTGATTGTAAGGTTTCCGGTTCGGCCCGCGACGCAGTCGCGGGCGCGCGGTGCGGTGCACGGGCGCTCGAAGCCTGCATCCGAGCGCGCCGATGTAAGCGATCCGACTCGCCGCGGCTCTTGGCCCGGCGACAAAGCGATAGAATGTCCGACATGGCGTGAAGGAACTCATCATGATGCGATCTGCCGTTGTTGCAGTTCTCCTCGTTCTTGCGGCGACGCCCTTGCGCGCGGCGCTGGACATCGGGGAAAAGGCGCCTGACTTTACGACACCGGCGGCCCTCGCGGGCAAAGAATTCAGCTACTCGCTCGCCGCCGCCCTCAAAAAGGGGCCGGTGGTCCTCTATTTCTTTCCGGCTGCCTATTCCGAAGGGTGCTCGCTGGAGGCGCACAATTTCGCGGAGGCAATGCCCCAGTTCACCGCCCTCGGCGCTACGGTAGTCGGCGTCTCCGCCGATGACATTACAACGCTTTCGAAATTCTCGGTCCAGTCGTGTCAGAGCAGCTTTCCGGTCGCCTCCGACGAATCGCAGGCGGTGATGAAGTCATTCGACGCCGTGATGCACACGCGACCCGAATACGCCAACCGGATCACCTATGTGATCGCGCCTGACGGCACCATCGCCTACCAGTACATGAGCCTCAATCCGAACAAGCACGTCGAGAAGACCCTCGCCGTACTGAAGACCATGGCGCAGGCCAAGGCCGCGAAGTAAGCAGCGGCCATGAGCGCTTCGTCGATCGCGCGCGCAGTCGGCATCGCCGGCGTGGGCATGGTGCCGTTCGCGAAGCCGGGCGCCAGTGAATCCTACATCGCGATGGCGGCGGGCGCGGTGCGTGCGGCGCTTGCGGATGCCGGCGTCGACTACACCGACCTGCAGCAAGCCTATGCCGGCTATGTCTACGGGGATTCCACCTGCGGTCAGCGCGCGCTGTACGAAGTGGGCATGACCGGGATCCCGGTCTTCAACGTCAACAACAATTGCGCGACCGGTTCCACCGCGCTGTATCTGGCCGCCCAGGCGATCGCCGGGGGAGCCGCCGAGTGCGTGCTGGCGCTCGGCTTCGAGCAGATGGAGCCCGGCGCGCTCACCACCCACTTCGGCGATCGTCCTTCCCCGTTCGAGCGATTCGACACGGCCACCGACGCCCTCGTCTCGCTTCCCGGCGTTCCCCTGGCATTGCGCTACTTCGGCGGCGCCGGCCAGGCGCACATGCAGCGGTACGGCACCTCGCTCGATACATTCGCCAAGATTCGCGCCAAGGCGAGCCGCCACGCGGTGCACAACCCACTGGCGCTCTTTCGCCGCGAGGTGAGCGTCGAGGACGTCATGGCGTCCCCGACGCTGATTCCCGGCGTGATGACCCGGCTGATGGCTTGCGCGCCCACCTGCGGTGCGGCCGCCGCCGTGCTGGTCTCGCCGGACTACGCCCGCCGGCGCGGGCTCGATGTTTCGGTGCGCATCGCCGCGCAAGTGATGACGACCGATACGCCGGCAACGTTCGACAGCGGCGACATGATGCGCGTGGTGGGCTACGACATGGCACGCACGGCGGCACAGCGTACCTACGAAATGGCCGGGGTCGGCCCGCGGGATGTCGACGTCGTCGAATTGCACGACTGTTTCGCGCACAACGAACTCATCAGCTACGAGGCGCTCGGCCTCTGCGCGGAGGGGGGCGGCGAGCAGTTCGTCTGTGACGGCGACAATACCTACGGCGGGCGCGTCGTCACCAATCCGTCGGGGGGTCTGCTGTCGAAGGGCCACCCGCTGGGGGCGACCGGCCTCGCGCAATGCTTCGAGCTGACCCGCCAGCTGCAAGGCCGTGCCGAGGCGCGACAGGTGGCCGGCGCGCGCATGGGCCTGCAGCACAACCTGGGGCTCGGCGGCGCCTGCGTAGTCACGCTCTACGAGGCGGCCTGACCCGCGCTCCGGTGCGCCCGTCGCGGCGCACTCACGCGCGGCCATTGCGTGCCGGCGGGTCCGCTACTTGGGTGGGCGGGGCAGGGCAGGGCAGGACCAGCACCGCCATACTAGAATGGGGGGTGGCGGGTCCGCGCGCGACCCGCATAGAGGATGTGCCGTGGCTGAATCCGACCGATCCGATTTCAAGCCTACGTCGCTGGCGCAATGGCAGGCCGCGGCGGCGCGCGGCATGGAAGGGGGCAAGCTGGACCGGCTCGTCTGGCATACGCCGGACGGCATCAGCGTCAAGCCGCTCTACACGGCCGCGGACCTCCAAGGCCTGGCCTACACCGACACGCTGCCCGGCTTCGCGCCTTATGTACGAGGGCCGCAGCCGACGATGTACGCCGGGCGACCCTGGACGATCCGGCAGTACGCGGGCTTTTCCACGGCCGAAGAGTCGAATGCGTTCTACCGACAAAACCTGGCCGGTGGCGGCCAGGGTGTGTCGGTGGCATTCGACCTGGCCACGCACCGCGGCTACGACTCCGATCATCCGCGCGTGGTCGGTGATGTCGGCAAGGCGGGGGTCGCGATCGATTCCGTCGAGGACATGAAGATCCTGTTCGACGGTATCCCGCTCGACCGTGTCTCGGTGTCGATGACCATGAACGGTGCGGTGTTGCCGGTGCTTGCCGGTTACATCGTCGCGGCAGAAGAGCAGGGGGTGGCGCAGGACCAGCTGTCGGGGACCGTCCAGAACGACATCCTCAAGGAGTTCATGGTCCGCAACACCTACATCTATCCGCCGGCGCCGTCGATGCGGGTTGTCGGCGACATCATCGACTACACGGCACGCAACATGCCGAAGTTCAATTCGATCTCGATCTCGGGTTATCACATCCAGGAGGCCGGCGCCCATCAGGCGCTGGAGCTCGCCTTCACGCTGGCCGACGGCCGCGAATACGTGCGTGCGGCGCTTGCGCGCGGCATGGACGTCGACGCCTTCGCCGGCCGCTTGTCGTTCTTCTTCGGCATCGGCATGAACTTCTACCTGGAGATCGCCAAGCTGCGCGCGGCGCGGCTCCTGTGGTGGCGGATCATGGGTGAGTTCGCGCCGGCGAATCCGAAGTCGCGGATGCTGCGCACGCATTGCCAGACCTCGGGCTGGTCGCTGACCGAGCAGGATCCGTACAACAACATCGTGCGCACGACGATCGAGGCGATGGCCGCGGTCTTCGGCGGCACGCAGTCGCTGCATACCAATTCCTTCGACGAGGCGGTGGCGTTGCCGAGCGACGTGGCGGCCCGCATCGCACGCAATACGCAGGTCATCCTGCAGGAGGAGACCCACATACCGAACGTCATCGACCCGTGGGCAGGTTCCTACATGATGGAACGCCTGACCCAGGACATGGCGGACCAGGCGTGGGCGATCCTGGAGGAGGTCGAGGCGATGGGCGGCATGACGCGCGCCGTCGAGAGCGGCTGGGCCAAGCTCCGCATCGAGGCAGCCGCAGCCGAGAAGCAGGCGCGCATCGACAGCGGCGAAGACGTGATCGTCGGCGTGAATCGCTTCCGCCTCGAAGAAGAGGCACCGATGGACGTGCGCGAGATCGACAACGCGGCAGTGCGCGAAGCGCAGGTGAAGCGCCTGGTGAAGGTCAAGTCCGCGCGCGACGCGAACCGGGTCACTGCCGCACTGGCGGCGCTCACCGCCTGTGCGCGTTCCGGCGAGGGCAATCTGCTCGCGCTGGCGATCGAAGCCAGCCGCGCACGGGCGACGGTGGGCGAGATCTCCGATGCGCTGGAGGCGACATGGGGCCGCCATCGCGCCACGACCCAGAGCGTCACCGGGGTCTATGGCGCGCAGTTCGCGGAGGATGGCATGTGGGAACAACTGAAGGCGGACATCGCCACCTTTGCCAGCGAGGCCGGGCGCCGGCCGCGCATCATGGTCGCCAAGATCGGGCAGGACGGCCACGACCGCGGCGCCAAGGTGGTCGCCACCGCCTTCGCCGACCTCGGCTTCGACGTCGACATCGGGCCGTTGTTCCAGACCCCCGAGGAGGCGGCGCGGCAGGCGATCGAGAATGACGTGCACGCGATCGGCGTGTCCACGCTGGCGGCAGGGCACAAGACGCTGGTGCCGGCCCTGATCG
Source organism: uncultured beta proteobacterium (assembly GCA_963756765.1). Classification (GTDB taxonomy): domain Bacteria; phylum Pseudomonadota; class Gammaproteobacteria; order Burkholderiales; family Casimicrobiaceae; genus VBCG01. Next base: position 93,375 of record CAVWPC010000010.1, read on the forward strand.
CGGCGTTGCGTGCGCAAGGTGCCGACGACATCGTCGTGTTCGTCGGCGGCGTGGTGCCGCAGCAGGATTACGCGATGCTGCTCGAGGCCGGCGTGGCCGGCATCTATGGCCCGGGGACCGTCATCGCGGCGTGCGCAGCGGACGTCCTGGCCAAGATCCGCGCGGCCCAGCCGTTGCTGGCCAAGGCCTGAACATCGAAGCCGGCGTGCGTGCGCGCGATCCGCAGGTCGACCCGCAGGAATGCGCGCGGTTGATCGCCGGCATCCGGGATGCCGATCGTCGCGTCCTCGCCAAGGTCATCACCCTCGCCGAGTCCACGCGCCCCGACCACCAGGCGTTGGCGCAAGCGGTGCTCGCGGAGTTGCTGCCGCGGACCGGCACCGCGTTGCGTGTCGGCATCACCGGCTCGCCGGGCGTGGGCAAGTCGACCTTCATCGAGGCACTCGGGCTGCACCTGCTCTCGCAAGGGCACCGGGTTGCCGTCCTGGCGGTCGATCCGTCGAGTTCGATCGGAGGCGGTTCGATCCTCGGCGACAAGACGCGCATGGACGCGCTCGCCCGCGAAGCGCAGGCATTCATCCGCCCGTCACCGTCGAGTGGCGCGCTCGGCGGCGTGGCCGCCCACACCCGCGAGGCCATGTTGCTGGTCGAGGCCGCGGGCTTCGATGTGGTGATCGTCGAGACCGTCGGTGTCGGCCAGAGCGAAACCGACGTGGCCAATCTCACCGATGTCTTCGTGCTGCTGCAGCAGCCGAACGTCGGCGATGACCTGCAGGCCATCAAGAAGGGTGTGGTCGAGCTTGCCGACATCATCGTCTACAACAAGCGCGACCTCGATCCGGCGGCGGCGGACCAGGCGATGACGCAGGTCAGGAACGCGCTGCGATTGCTGCGGCCACCGACGTCCGCGTGGCAGCCGCTGGTACTCGGGGCGAGCGCGCTGCACGGCGAAGGCATTGCCGCCTGCTGGAGCGAAGTTCGTCGCTGTCGCGAGGCGCTCACGGCCTCCGGGGAACTCGCGGCCAAGCGTCGCCGGCAGGCGCTGGCATGGACGTGGCATCTCATCGATAGCGCGCTGCGCTCGCGCTTTCGTTCGAATCAAAGAGTACGGGCAATATTGCCGGAGGTGCTCGCGCAGGTGGCGGCCGGTGCGCTGACGCCGGCGGCCGCGGCCCATCGATTGCTCGACGGCATCTGACCAGGGAGGCAGACAGATCGTGCACGAAATCATCCGGCAACTCGACGTGAAGCGGGCACAGGCGCAGTCCGGCGGCGGCGAACGGCGCATCGCGGCACAGCATGCGAAGGGCAAGCTGACCGCGCGCGAGCGCCTCGAACTCCTGCTCGACGATGGGTCGTTCGAGGAGTGGGACATGTTCGTCGAACACCGATCGCACGACTTCGGCATGGATCGCGAGACCGTGCCGGGCGATGGTGTCGTGACCGGGTACGGCATGATCAACGGCCGGCTGGTGTTCGTTTTTTCGCAGGACTTCACCGTGTTCGGGGGATCGCTGTCCGAGGCGCATGCGGAGAAGATCTGCAAGGTCATGGACCAGGCGATGAAAGTCGGCGCACCGGTCATCGGCCTCAACGATTCCGGCGGCGCGCGCATCCAGGAGGGCGTGGCGTCGCTTGGCGGCTATGCCGACGTGTTCCAGCGCAACGTGCTCGCGTCGGGCGTGATACCGCAGATTTCGTTGATCATGGGGCCGTGCGCCGGGGGCGCCGTGTATTCGCCGGCGATGACCGACTTCATCTTCATGGTCAAGGATTCGTCCTACATGTTCGTCACCGGACCCGAGGTGGTGCGGACCGTCACCCATGAAGAGGTGACGGCGGAGGAGCTGGGCGGTGCCATTCCCCACACTACGCGTTCCGGCGTCGCGGACCTCGCCTTCGACAACGACGTCGACGCGCTGCTGATGCTGCGGCGTTTCTTCAACTATTTGCCGCTCAACAATCGTGACCAGCCGCCGGTACGTCCCACCAACGATTCCGCCGACCGTCTCGAGTTCTCGCTCGATACGCTGGTACCGGACAGTCCCAACAAGCCTTATGACATCAAGGAACTCATCGTCAAGGTGGTCGACGATGGCGAATTCTTCGAACTGCAACCCGACTATGCGAAGAACATCGTCATCGGCCTGGGGCGGATGGAAGGGGCACCAGTTGGCATCGTCGCGAACCAGCCGCTGGTGCTGGCCGGTTGCCTCGACATCAGGAGCGCGATCAAGGCGGCACGCTTCGTACGTTTTTGCGATGCCTTCGGGATCCCGATCCTCACCTTCGTGGACGTACCGGGCTTCATGCCGGGCACGCAGCAGGAATTCGGCGGCATCATCAAGCACGGCGCCAAGCTGCTGTACGCCTACGCGGAGTGCACGGTGCCGAAAGTTACCGTGATCACCCGCAAGGCCTACGGCGGCGCCTACGACGTGATGAGCTCCAAGCATCTGCGCGGCGATGTCAATTTCGCGTGGCCGTCGGCGGAAATTGCGGTGATGGGCCCGAAGGGTGCGGTGGAGATCATCTTTCGCGAAGAAAAGAACGATCCGGCCAAGCTGGCGGGGCGCGAGCTCGAGTACCGCGAGAAATTCGCCAATCCATTCATCGCCGGCAAGCGTGGCTTCATCGACGACGTGATCATGCCGCACGAGACCAGGAAGCGGATCTGCCGCAGCCTCGCGATGCTGCGCGGCAAGGTCCTCGAGAATCCGTGGCGCAAGCACGGCAACATTCCCCTGTAGGCGCCCCGACCCGACCATGTTCAAGAAGATCCTGATCGCCAACCGTGGCGAGATCGCCTGCCGGGTCATGCGTACCGCGCGCACGATGGGCATCGCGACAGTGGCGGTGTACTCCGAAGCCGACCGGGATGCGCGCCACGTCGAACTCGCGGACGAGGCCGTCCCGATCGGCGCACCGCCGTCGCGGGAATCGTACCTGGCGATGGAAAAAATCATCGCCGCGTGCAAGAGCACCGGTGCGCAGGCGGTACACCCCGGCTATGGCTTCCTGTCGGAGAACGCGACCTTCGCGCGGGAGGCGGAGGCGGCTGGCATCATTTTCATCGGGCCGAAGCCCGCATCCATCGCCGCAATGGGCGACAAGATCGCGTCCAAGCGCCTGGCGATGCAGGCGGGTGTCAGCACGATCCCGGGACACAATGAGGTGATCGCAGACGCCACCGAGGCGGTACGCATCGCCCGCGATATCGGCTATCCCGTGATGCTCAAGGCGTCTGCCGGCGGTGGCGGCAAGGGCCTGCGCATCGCCCGGAACGACCGCGAAGCGCGCGAGGGTTTCGCCGCCTGTGCGGCCGAGGCGAAGGCCAGCTTCGGCGACGATCGAATCTTCGTCGAGAAATACATCGAGGAACCGCGTCACATCGAGATCCAGGTGCTGGGCGACGCCCATGGCAATGTCGTGCATCTATGGGAACGCGAGTGCTCGATCCAGCGCCGCCATCAGAAGGTCATCGAGGAGGCGCCATCGCCATTCCTCGACGACGCCACCCGCAGCGCGATGGGCGAGCAGGCGGTGGCGCTGGCCCGCGCCGTCGACTACCAGTCGGCGGGCACCGTCGAGTTCGTGGTGGGCCAGGACCGGTCCTTCTATTTCCTCGAGATGAACACGCGATTGCAGGTCGAGCATCCGGTAACGGAGATGATCACCGGACTGGACCTGGTCGAGCAGATGATCCGCGTCGCCGCCGGCGAGCCGCTGGCGTTTGGACAGGCCGATGTCCGGCGTGACGGCTGGGCCATCGAATGCCGGATCAATGCCGAGGATCCGCAGCGCGGCTTCCTGCCGTCGGTTGGGCGTCTGGTCCGCTATCGTCCGCCGGCGGAAGTTGCGGGTGCCGTACGCGTCGACACCGGGGTCTACGAAGGCGGTGAGATACCGCTGCACTACGATTCGATGATCGCCAAGCTGGTGACGCATGCCGCCTCGCGGGTGCAGGCCATCGAGCGCATGCAGGATGCGCTCAATGCGTTCGTGATCCGCGGGGTGGCATCGAATATCGGATTCCAGTCCGTGCTGATGCGGCACCCGCGTTTCGCCGAAGGACGCCTCAGCACCGCTTTCATCGCGGAAGAGTTTCCGGGGGGATTCGACCTTGCCGCGGTGGCGGCCCCCGACGCCAATCTGGTGGTCGCCGTGACGGCGGCATTGCATCGGGCGTACCGCGACCGCGCGGCCGGGATCGAAGGGCAGCTGGCCGGCCACGAAATTGCCGTGGGCGACGAATATGTCGTCATCGGCACCGGCAGCGGCAGCGATGGGGTCATCGTCAGCGTGACCGCCGTGGCGGGCGGGTGCGACGTGCGCATCGCCGGCGTCCTCCTGGCGATCCGCTATGCCTGGCGCTTCGGCGACATCCTGAAGCAGGGCACCTGCAACGGCGTGCCGTTCGCGATGCAGATCGAGCGTCCTGCGCTCGTGTACCGGGTCACCCACATGGGCGCGCAATTCGCGCTGTCCGTCGTGTCGCGGCGCACGGCCGAGTTGATGCAGCTGATGCCGCACAAGGCACCGCTGGACCAGTCGCGCTTTCTGCTCTCGCCGATGCCCGGCCTGCTGGTCGAGGTCGCAGTGCGCCCCGGTCAGGAGGTCAAGGCGGGCGAGCGCCTGGTGGTCATCGAGGCCATGAAGATGCAGAACGTCATCCTTGCCGAGCGCGATTGCGTCGTCGATGAACTGCTGGCGAAGCAGGGAGACGGGCTTGCCGTGGACCAGCCGGTACTGGGATTCCGATGAAGCGGCCGGCCCGTTCCATAGCCCATACTGGGACCGCGGACCTCGCACCCGCAAGTGAGGGCCGTGCGCAAACCATGAGACCATTTCGCGTACTGGGGTTGCAGCAGGTGGCCGTAGGCAGCACCAGCAAGGATCGATTGCGTCAACTGTGGGTCGACTGCCTTGGCCTTTCGGTGGTCGGCAGTTTCACCAGCGAGCGCGAAAACGTGGATGAGGACATTGCGGTCGTGGGTAGCCGGCGCCGCGCGATGCGAGGTCGACCTGATGCAGCCGCTCGACGCCGCCCGCAAGCCCGCCGTCCACGAGCCAGCGCTCAACCATATCGGCCTCTGGGTCGACGATCTTGCGCAGGCGGTGGCCTGGCTGGCCGCCCGCGGTGTCCGTTTCGCGCCGGGTGGCATCCGCAAGGGCGCGGCGGGCCACGACATCGCGTTCATTCATCCGAAGGGCAGCGACGAATTCCCCATCGGGGGCGAAGGTGTTCTGATCGAACTCGTGCAGGCGCCACCGGAGATTGTGGCGGCGGCCGCGCGCTGATGTCATGCCGAATTGTCGGACGGCGGCCAGTGCTTTATAGTCATCCGGCTGACCGCGTTGCACCAATCCGAGACCGGGCGCTCCCGAGACAACAATGCGGTTCCTACTGAAAGCGCTGACGCGCATCCCCCTGCCGATCCTCTATGGGGTCGGATACGTGGCCTATCTGATCGCGTTTCACTTGATGCGCTGGCGCCGGGACCGGGCCGAAGCGGATATCGCCAACGCATTCCCCGAAAAATCGCCCGCGGAGCGGGCCGACATCCTGCGCCGCTGCTACCGCAATCTGGCGGACACGCTCGCGGAAGCGTTCTGGGGCTTCGGCGCCAGTGCCGAGACGATCAAGTCGCGGGTCACGATCGATGATCCCGAACTTATCCAGCGTGCCATCGATCGCAAGCAGACCCTGCTGCTGCTGGCGGCGCATCACGGTAACTGGGAGTGGCTGCTGCTGGCTGCCGGGGCGCACTTCGCGATCCCCATCGATGTGGTCTACCAGCCGCAGCGCATCGCGGCACTCGATGCCTTTCTGCGTGAGGTCCGCTGCCGCTTCGGCGGCAAGCTCATTCCGCGCAAGGAATTCGTCTACGAGATCCTGGGCCATACCGGTAAGCCGCGCGCCTATGCGTTGATCGCCGACCAAACGCCGCGCCAGCGCGATCCCAAGCACTGGACGCGGTTCCTGCACCAGGACACGGCCTTTTTTGTCGGTGCGGGCAAGATCGCGAAATACCTGGAGGCGCCGGTCTACTTCGTGTCGATGCGGCGGCTCCGCCGCGGTCACTACGCGGTGGGGCTGAACGTGCTCGCCGAGCCGCCGTACGAGGAAGTCGACGACAAGCTGATCGTCGAGCGGTATGCACGCTACCTCGAGGAAGCCATCATCGCCAATCCGGCGGATTGGCTGTGGCTGCAGAAGAAATGGAAGTACGCCAAGCCGGCGGCGGAAGAGACTTCGTATACCGCCGGCGTACCGGTCCGTTGAACGATGGTTCTACGGACCGCGCCAGAGGGCTACGGTGGCGATCTGGTCCGCCGTGACGAGCGCGGGCAGCAGGCGCCAGTCGCTGGGCCCGTACGGCGCGGGACCCGTCACGACCCGAAGCGCGGGCTCGATTTCGATATCGATCGCGCGAAACGGGGCGATCAATCCATCGCCGGTGGCCTTGCTCATCGCTTCCTTGCAGGTCCACAGGCGCAGGAGCCTTTGGCGCCGGGCGTCGAATTCGTGCTTGCCGAGCCCTGCCTGCTCGCGCGGTGTCATGAACTTGCGGGCCACGCCTTCGACGTTGACACGCCGATCCGCGAGCTCGATGTCCACGCCGATCCGGAGTCCGTGCGCGATGCCGATGAGGGCGACGCCGCCCGTGTGCGAGACGTTGAAATCGACGCCAGCAGCATCCGGCATGAAGGGGCGGCCACGAGCGCCCCGCGCGATGCGCACGTGGGCGGCGTCGATGCCGAGATGAAGGCCGAGCAGGGCGCGCAGGGTGGCTCGGCCGACGATGTACCGATCGCGAAGCGCGGGTCGTCCGAAGCGTTGCGCCCGCGCGAGCTCTTCGGGCGCCAGGCAGCCGCCGAGCCGCGCGACCTCGTCGGCGGCGCGTTCGAGCTGGCACAGCCAGACGTCGACACCTTCCGCCGGCGACGGGAGCGCCGTGGTGCCCGCGGGCAGCGTCGCAGCGCCGCTCAACGGACGACCTCGCGGTCACCGTAATACCGGGTCGTTGCCATGGATTCCGTGCTTCGCCTGATGTCTCGCTGGCCCCGTCGCGTTCTCGACGATTTCGGCTACGTTGCGTATTTCTTCGTGTATCACGTGCTGCGCTGGCGCCGCGCGCTGTCGGCGCAAAACATCGCCAACGCATTTCCGGAAAAATCGGTGGCGGACCGTGCACAGATACTGAAGCAATCCTACCGCAACCTCGGCAGGTTCCTGGCCGAGGCCCTGTGGGGATGGCACGCCAGCGCCGACGAGCTTGCGGAGCGCGTACGTTTCGTCAATCCGGAACTGGTCAGCCGCTATACGGCGAACGGACAATCGGTCGTGCTGCTCGCTGCGCATTTCTGCAACTGGGAGTGGCTGCTGCTGACTGCAGGTGGGGTGCTCAAGGTACCGATCGACGCCGTCTACAAGCCGCAGCGGGTGCAGGGCATCGACGCCTTCTTGCGAGCGGCCCGTTCGCGCTTCGGCGGCAATCCGATCCCGCACCAGAATTTCATGTTCGAGGTAATGAAGCGCCGGCGGGAGGCGCACGCCTACGCGCTGGTCGCCGACCATACGCCGAAGCACGATGAGGAAAAACACTGGACCCGGTTCCTGAATCAGGACACGGCCTTCTTCGTGGGCGCGGACAAGATCGCCAGGATACTCAAGGCGCCGGTCATCTACGTGGCGATGCGCCGCGTCCGGCCGGGCTACTACACGGTCGAACTCAAGCTGCTGGCCGAACCGCCGTACGATCGTGACGCGGGTCCCGAGATCGTCGAACGCTACGCGCGCGCACTCGAGGAGGAGATCCGCCGCAGCCCGGCCGATTGGCTCTGGCTGCACCGGAAATGGAAATACAGGAAGCCGCTGTACGCGTAAGCGCGTGCGCCGCGCGCTAGGCGCGCAGTTCCGCCTGCCGCTGCGCGAGAAAGGCCGCCATCGTGCGGACTGTCGGGTATTCGAAGAAGTCGGTGACTTCCAGCAGTCCCGGGTACATGCCGTCGACTTTCTCGTAGATCTGCGCGAGGGTGAGCGATCCCGTGCCGAGCTCGAACAGGTTGTCGTCCGGCGAGAGCTTGCGATTCGGCAGCGCGGCCTGGCAGACGCCGAGGAGTGCCTGCTCGAGATCGCCGACCGGATCGCCACCGACGCCCGCGGTTGCATCGAACGCCGCGAGTTCGGCCAGCGCGACGGCGAAACGTCCTTCTTCGAACTCGCGCGCAAGCGCGAAGCGTTGCACCTTGCCGCTGGTGGTCTTCGGGAACTGGCGTACCGGCACCACGGCAGCCACGACCAGGCCCATCCGCTCGTTGATGACACGGCGCACCTTGCGCGCAGTTTCGGCGAAGGCGGCCAGGTCACCACCTTTGGCCAGCACGAAGACGAGTACGTCGTCGGTGGCGGCGTGGGACTGTCGGGTGCCGGCCGCCGCCGCACGGCCGAGTTCGATGTCGGCATGCTGCGCAAGCACCAGCTCGATATCCTGCGGATAGTGGTTCTGGCCGGCGACGAAGAGAATTTCCTTCACCCGCCCGGTGACGACGAGGTCGCCGTCGCGCAACGTGCCGAGATCGCCGGTGTCCAGGAATCCGTCGGCGGTGCGCACCGCGGCCGATAGCTCCGGTTCTGCGTAGTAGCCGGGGCTGACACTCGCGCCGCGGATCAGGATCCGTCCGACCGTGCCCGCTGCTACCTCGGCACCCGAAGCATCGGCGATACGCACCTCACAGCCCTTGACGGGCGTGCCCACGCGCACCAGTTCGAGCGCATCCTCGGCGTCCGCGGCGACGTCCCGCACGACGTCCCCGGGGCCGAGCCCACCGCGCGCGAAATGTTCGGTCAGAAGCGGGGCGTCGACGCGCGGAAACGTGACGGCCAGGCTGGCCTCGGCCAGGCCGTACACCGGAAACATGGCGTTGGCGCGCAAGCCGGCCGGCGCCAGAGCGGTCATGAACTCGCGGCAAAGATCGGCCGCGATCGGCTCGGCGCCGTTGAAGATGATACGAATCGCGGACAGGTCGAGCGCACCCGCCTTGGCGGCGTCGTGCCCCTTGAGGTAGTGCTGGTAGCCGAAGTTGGGCGAACAGGTCACGCTCACTCGATGCTCGCTGGACTTGCTCATCCACAGACCCGGACGGCGCACGAACAGCGCGGTCGGCATCAGCCAATGGTCGACGTCGACGACGAAAGGCGTCAAATGGAAGCCGATGAGCCCCATGTCGTGCGTCAGTGGCATCCACGACAGGCTTGCATCCCCGGCGCTCGCCGCGATGCCGGTGGCGATCGCGTCGATGTTGGTCGTCAGGTTGCGATGCGTGAGGATCACGCCCTTCGGCTCGCTGGTGGAACCGGACGAATACTGGATGAATGCAATGTCCTCCGGTGTCGCGCGATGTTCGATACCGGGAACCGATACGTCGGAGACCTCATCCAGGAAGACAGTACGCTTCTCCAGGCGGGCGAGCTGATCGCCCAGTTGATGGTCCGCCGCGTACGTCCTCAGGCGATCGAACACCTTGCGCTCGGTCGCCAGCAGGGGTGAGCGCAGCCGGGCGAGCACCCGGAAAAGCTTGGCCTTGTGATCGTCGGCGTGTCCCGGCGCGAGCGGTACGGCCACGATCCTGCCCTGCACGCAGGCCCAGAACGTATCGACGAATGGAGCGAGGCCGTCGACCAGGATCACCGCTTCGGAGCCCGGGGTGGCGCCGGCGGCCTGCAAGTGGCGCAAAAGCCCGAGCGACCGGTGGCGCAGCTCTGCGTAGGGCACGCGCTGCTCGCTCGATTCGCCCGCGATGTAATGCACGGCGCTGGTCGCTGGCCGCGCGGGCGTCGAGGACATCGGCAAGGGTGGCGAAGGCGTAGGGCGAAGGCATTGAATGAATGACTAGTCGGATGGCGACCGGCGCTGCCGCACCCGCATCTGCAGCGGGTGCCTGGTGCGCAGATTGACCTGTGGTTCGATCTCGACCCGCTGGCCGGGCACGAGGGTCAGCTCGAATTGGCGCGCCAGCATGGCCGCATGCACGTGCATCTCGATTTGCGCCAGATGCTCGCCGATGCAGGCACGCGGGCCCAAACCAAACGGAAGATACACAAATCGGTTGCGCGTTGCATCCGCGCCGGGCGCGAAGCGGTCGGGGTCGAAGCGGGCAGGATCGGGCCAATGGGCCGGATGCCGCTGCACGAGATAGGGCGAAACGAGTACGTCGGTACGCGCCGGCAGCGCGAAGCCAGCCAGCATGGAGGCCGCCACCGAACGGCGCGTCAGCAGCCATCCCGGCGGGTAGAGGCGCAGCGTCTCGTCGAGGACCTGGCGTGTATAGCGGAGTCTGTGCAGGTCTTCATAATCCAGCGCCACGCCAGGCGCGGCATCCAGTTCGGCATGCAGGCGCCGGGTCACGTCCGCTTCCTGCGTCAGCGAATACCAGAACCAATTGAGCGCACTCGCGGTCGTTTCGTGTCCGGCGACTATGAGGGTCAGGATCTCGTCCAGCAGCGCCCGGTCCGGCATCGCTGCGCCGCTGTTGCGGTCACGCGCATCCAGCAGCAGCGACAGAATGTCGTTGTGCCGAACGTGTTCGCGCCGCCGGCGGTCGATCTCTTCCTGAATCGGCTTTCCCAGTTGCCTGAACTTGTAGGCGAAGGCGAGATTGCGCGCCGTATCGTCGGTCAGCAGCGCGAAGGGATTCCCGTGGCTCCCTTCGCAGAGGCGCGGCAGATCGTCCCCGAACAGCGCGACCAGCACGACTTCCAGCGTGACTTCGCTCATGTCCTGCGTCACGTTGACCGGCGACCCTGCTGCGGCGGCGGCCGTCCAGCGTTGGGCGAGGCGTGCATTCGCCGCGTGGATATGCGACATCCACGTGGCGATGATCCTGCGATGGAAGGCCGGCTGCACCATCTTGCGCTGCGTGCGCCAGTGCTCCCCTTCGCTGGTCATGAGGCCGTTGCCGAGAAGTATTGCGACCCGTTCGATGCCGATGCCCTTGGTGAAGTTCGCGTGGCGGTCCACGAGGACGTGGCGGACATGGTCCGGATGCGACAGCACCCAGATGTCCTTCTCCAGTGCCGGGGAGAAAATGCGGAAGGCGTCGCCATGGCGTTCGAACAGGCGTTCGAGCGTCGACAGCGCGTCGGTTTCGAAGCTGATATCGAGCGTCTCGGCGGCGAGAGGCGGCAGGGTGGGTGGCGCGGCTTGCGAGGTCATAGGTGGGCGGGCGGGTCGGCAGTAAGACGTGCCTCGCAATGACACCGCAGCCACCTCGAATATTGCGGTGCAGTGGTTGCATTGTTTGGCCGGACCTATTATAATTTCACCTCTCTGCAGCTTCGAAATCTCCCTTCAGCAAGCGCAAGACAACGGGGGACGGTTTTCCGCAAGGAAATGATCGGGTCGAGCCTTCGGGGCGAGTCGATCGGTCGAAGCCGCCGCTCTTTAAAAACTTGCAACCGATAGGTGTGGGTACTGGGGTTGTCGGGATTGTTCTGGTTGTGGGTTTCCGCAAGGGGGCTCGGAGCTGGGGCACCAAGACAAATGAAGTGCTCACACAACGCAGTAAGGCTTGTCACCGCTGGCGCGAGCTGGGGGTGGGGAGCCGAACGTCTTGTCTTCACGGTGGCAAACGCTGTGGGGATGGGGCCAACGTTGATATGAGAATGCTTTGCAAAGATCGAACTGAAGAGTTTGATCCTGGCTCAGATTGAACGCTGGCGGCATGCTTTACACATGCAAGTCGAGCGGCAGCGCGGGGGCAACTCTGGCGGCGAGCGGCGGACGGGTGAGGAATACATCGGAACGTGCCCCGGAGTGGGGGATAACGCCGCGAAAGCGGCGCTAATACCGCATATGCTCTGAGGAGGAAAGCGGGGGACCTGCAAGGGCCTCGCGCTCTGGGAGCGGCCGATGTCGGATTAGCTTGTTGGTGGGGTAATGGCTTACCAAGGCGACGATCCGTAGCTGGTCTGAGAGGATGATCAGCCACACTGGGACTGAGACACGGCCCAGACTCCTACGGGAGGCAGCAGTGGGGAATTTTGGACAATGGGGGCAACCCTGATCCAGCCATGCCGCGTGCGGGAAGAAGGCCTTCGGGTTGTAAACCGCTTTTAGTCGGGAAGAAAAGGCGCCAGCTAATACTTGGCGTTCTTGACGGTACCGGCGGAATAAGCACCGGCTAACTACGTGCCAGCAGCCGCGGTAATACGTAGGGTGCGAGCGTTAATCGGAATTACTGGGCGTAAAGCGTGCGCAGGCGGTTCGTTAAGTTCGTTGTGAAAGCCCCGGGCTCAACCTGGGAACTGCAATGGAAACTGGCGGGCTTGAGTATGGCAGAGGGGGGTGGAATTCCGCGTGTAGCAGTGAAATGCGTAGAGATGCGGAGGAACACCGATGGCGAAGGCAGCCCCCTGGGCCAATACTGACGCTCAGGCACGAAAGCGTGGGGAGCAAACAGGATTAGATACCCTGGTAGTCCACGCCCTAAACGATGCTCACTAGGTGTTGGGGAAGCGATTCCTTGGTACCGTAGCTAACGCGTGAAGTGAGCCGCCTGGGGAGTACGGCCGCAAGGTTAAAACTCAAAGGAATTGACGGGGACCCGCACAAGCGGTGGATGATGTGGATTAATTCGATGCAACGCGAACAACCTTACCTACCCTTGACATGTCCGGAAGCCTGCTGAAAGGCGGGGGTGCTCGAAAGAGAACCGGAACACAGGTGCTGCATGGCTGTCGTCAGCTCGTGTCGTGAGATGTTGGGTTAAGTCCCGCAACGAGCGCAACCCTTGTCCCTAGTTGCTACGCAAGGGCACTCTAGGGAGACTGCCGGTGACAAACCGGAGGAAGGTGGGGATGACGTCAAGTCCTCATGGCCCTTATGGGTAGGGCTTCACACGTCATACAATGGTCGGTACAGAGGGTCGCCAACCCGCGAGGGGGAGCCAATCCCACAAAGCCGATCGTAGTCCGGATTGCAGTCTGCAACTCGACTGCATGAAGTCGGAATCGCTAGTAATCGTGGATCAGCATGTCACGGTGAATACGTTCCCGGGTCTTGTACACACCGCCCGTCACACCATGGGAGCGGGATGTACCAGAAGTAGGTAGGCTAACCGCAAGGAGGCCGCTTACCACGGTGCGTTTCGTGACTGGGGTGAAGTCGTAACAAGGTAGCCGTATCGGAAGGTGCGGCTGGATCACCTCCTTTCTCGGAAAGCTGGGATCAGAGGCAGGCCACAGGTACCGCAAGGTCCTGGCACCGCTCTGCCATCCCCACCCGACCGCGTCAGTACCCACAACCTATCGGTTGCACACATTGTGCAAACGCATCGAACAGCGGGCCTGTAGCTCAGTTGGTTAGAGCACCGTCTTGATAAGGCGGGGGTCGATGGTTCGAATCCATCCAGACCCACCAGTCAGTTGCCAGGTGCTGGTCGTGGCCCGTTGGCCGTGGCCAGGACAGGCCATACGCAGGACCGGGGCTGTAGCTCAATTGGGAGAGCGCCTGCTTTGCAAGCAGGAGGTCGTCGGTTCGATCCCGTCCAGCTCCACCAGGGATGGTGCTATCGGTTGCGTTTGCACCAGCCCTCAGCGGTGGACTCTAGCCAGCAGAGTCCAGCGTTGAGCGCTGTAGTGTTCTTTAACAATTGGGAAGGTAAGGGTGCATCGAACTTGATGAGAGTTCGATGCGCAAATAGGGTTGAGTTGTATCTTCAAAAAGCCGGCACCTCTTTAAAAGGGGAGGTGGCGGTGGCGCGAACACACCAAGACGGTGTGCCGGACGCGGAGAGGGTGTGGGTGACGGGGGTTTCTGATCCCCGCTGCCGTAGGCCTGCTCCGTGGAAGGTTCACAGTAATGGAGTCAAGCGACTAAGTGCATGTGGTGGATGCCTTGGCGATTACAGGCGATGAAGGACGTGGCAGCCTGCGAAAAGCTGCGGGGAGCTGGCAAACGAGCATTGATCCGCAGATGTCCGAATGGGGAAACCCGGCCCGCAAGGGTCACCGCTGTCTGAATATATAGGGCAGAGGGAGCGAACCCGGTGAACTGAAACATCTCAGTAGCCGGAGGAACAGAAATCAACCGAGATTCCCAGAGTAGTGGCGAGCGAAATGGGAACAGCCGGCAAGTTTTAGCATTCGACCTAGTGGAAGGCTCTGGAAAGTGCCGCCGTAGTGGGTGACAGCCCCGTACGCGAAAGGTGGAGTGTGGAACTAAGCTTGCGACAAGTAGGGCGGGACACGTGAAATCCTGTCTGAAGATGGGGGGACCATCCTCCAAGGCTAAATACTCGTAATCGACCGATAGTGCACCAGTACCGTGAGGGAAAGGCGAAAAGAACCCCGGAAGGGGAGTGAAATAGATCCTGAAACCGCATGCATACAAACAGTGGGAGCCCCAGCTTTATCAGCCTTCGGCGCAAGTTCTTTGCCGCACTTTAGTGCGGCCAAAGAACCTGCGGGAGGAAGCAGATCCGTACGCGAATCTGAGGACTGATAAAGCTGGGGTGACTGCGTACCTTTTGTATAATGGGTCAGCGACTTACGTTACGTAGCGAGCTTAACCGACTAGGGGAGGCGAAGCGAAAGCGAGTCCGAATAGGGCGATTTAGTTGCGTGGCGTAGACCCGAAACCGGATGATCTAGCCATGGCCAGGATGAAGGTGGGGTAACACCTACTGGAGGTCCGAACCCACGTCTGTTGAAAAAGACGGGGATGAGCTGTGGCTAGGGGTGAAAGGCTAAACAAATCCGGAAATAGCTGGTTCTCTCCGAAAACTATTGAGGTAGTGCCTCCTGTATCACTGCCGGGGGTAGAGCACTGTAATGGTTGTGGGGGTCATAGCGATCTACTGCGCCATAGCAAACTCCGAATACCGGCAAGTGCGAGCAGGGGAGACAGACATCGGGTGCTAACGTCCGGTGTCGAGAGGGAAACAACCCAGACCGCCGATTAAGGTCCCCAAGATCTAGCTAAGTGGGAAACGAGGTGGGAAGGCTCAGACAGCCAGGATGTTGGCTTAGAAGCAGCCATCATTTAAAGAAAGCGTAATAGCTCACTGGTCGAGTCGTCCTGCGCGGAAGATGTAACGGGGCTCAAGCTAGGCACCGAAATCGCGGATCATCACGCTCCATTAAAGGCATGCGCCGACATGGAGCTTGACGCAGCTTAGCTGCGGCAATGCGCCCATCAAAGTCGAGTCGTGCTGCGCTATGCAGAAGGTGGCGCAGGCACGCGTGTCTTTAATGGAGCGTGTTGATGGTAGGAGAGCGTTCCGTAGGCCGTTGAAGGTGACTCGAGAGGGTTGCTGGAGGTATCGGAAGTGCGAATGCTGACATGAGTAGCGATAAAGGGGGTGAAAGGCCCCCTCGCCGAAAGCCCAAGGTTTCCTGCGCCACGTTCATCGGCGCAGGGTGAGTCGGCCCCTAAGATGAGGGCGAGAGCCGTAGTCGATGGGAAGCAGGTTAATATTCCTGCACCGATCTGTAATGCGATGGGGGGACGGAGAAGGTTACCTCGGCCGGGTGTTGGACGTCCCGGTTTAAGCGTGTAGACGTGCCTGGTAGGCAAATCCGCCGGGCTTAGTTGAGGCGTGATGACGAGCGCTGGCTTGCCAGTGCGAAGCGAGCGATACCCTGCTTCCAGGAAAAGCCTCTAAGCTTCAGTTACAGATTGACCGTACCGCAAACCGACACAGGTGGGCGAGCTGAATATGCTCAGGCGCTTGAGAGAACTCGGGTGAAGGAACTCGGCAAATTGACACCGTAACTTCGGGATAAGGTGTGCCCTTGGTAGGTGAACCCGTACAGGGGGAGCTGAGAAGGGTTGCAAAGAATCGGTGGCTGCGACTGTTTAACAAAAACACAGCACTCTGCTAAGACGAAAGTCGACGTATAGGGTGTGACGCCTGCCCGGTGCCGGAAGGTTAAGTGATGGGGTGCAAGCTCTTGATCGAAGCCCCGGTAAACGGCGGCCGTAACTATAACGGTCCTAAGGTAGCGAAATTCCTTGTCGGGTAAGTTCCGACCTGCACGAATGGCGTAACGATGGCCACGCTGTCTCCACCCGAGACTCAGCGAAGTTGAAGTGTTTGTGAAGATGCAATCTCCCCGCGGCAAGACGGAAAGACCCCGTGCACCTTTACTGTAGCTTTGCATTGGACTGTGATGAGGTTTGTGTAGGATAGCTGGGAGGCTTTGAAGCGTGGGCGCTAGCTCGCGTGGAGCCAACGTTGAAATACCAGCCTGACGTCATTGCGGTTCTAACCTGGGTCCATCACCTGGATCGGGGACCGTGCATGGTAGGCAGTTTGACTGGGGCGGTCTCCTCCCAAAGCGTAACGGAGGAGCTCGAAGGTTCACTTAGCGCGGTCGGACATCGCGCTGGACGTGCAAGGGCACAAGTGAGCTTGACTGCGAGACTGACAAGTCGAGCAGGTACGAAAGTAGGACCTAGTGATCCGGTGGTTCTGTATGGAAGGGCCATCGCTCAACGGACAAAAGGTACGCCGGGGATAACAGGCTGATACCGCCCAAGAGTTCATATCGACGGCGGTGTTTGGCACCTCGATGTCGGCTCATCACATCCTGGGGCTGTAGCCGGTCCCAAGGGTATGGCTGTTCGCCATTTAAAGTGGTACGTGAGCTGGGTTCAAAACGTCGTGAGACAGTTTGGTCCCTATCTGCCGTGGGCGTTGGAGATTTGACGGGAGCTGCTCCTAGTACGAGAGGACCGGAGTGGACGTACCGCTGGTGTACCAGTTGTCTCGCCAGAGGCATCGCTGGGTAGCTATGTACGGAAGCGATAACCGCTGAAAGCATCTAAGCGGGAAACGTGCCTGAAGATGAGATCTCCCGGGGCCTCG
This sequence comes from uncultured beta proteobacterium, assembly GCA_963756765.1. Taxonomy (GTDB): domain Bacteria; phylum Pseudomonadota; class Gammaproteobacteria; order Burkholderiales; family Casimicrobiaceae; genus VBCG01. The sequence continues at coordinate 110,250 of CAVWPC010000010.1, forward strand.
AGCCCCCTGAAGGACCGTGGCAGACCACCACGTTGATAGGCCGGATGTGGAAGCGCAGTAATGCGTTGAGCTAACCGGTACTAATAATCCGTGCGGCTTGACTCCATCATTGTGAACCTTGACGTGCACGCAGTGCAACCACGCACCAAGGGCGCCAAGCAAGACACAACCAACCCCTCCTTACCTTCCCGCCAAGCGCCACCGCGCTGCAGCCTCACCGCTCAACGCCTGACGACCATAGCCCGCCGGAACCACCCCTTCCCATCCCGAACAGGACCGTGAAACGGCAGCACGCCGATGATAGTACGGAGCTCCCGTGCGAAAGTAGGTCATCGTCAGGCACCCTCAACATCACCAACGCCCAACCACCCAGGTTGGGCGTTGGCGTTTGTGGGCCGGCGTTACGCCACGATGCCGGCAGCGATCGAGGGCGTCGATCTCCGTTTCGCTGTAGTCGCATTCCATCAACAATTCGCGCGTGTGTTCGCCGAGCCGCGGGGCAGGGCGCCGCACCGATGCCGGCGTGTGCGACAGATGGATTGGGCAACCGATGGCACGCGTGGCACCAGCCTCGGGATGCACGAGATCGACCACCATGCCCCGCTCGCGCGTCTGCGGGTGCGTCAGGGCCTCGCCTAGCGAATGTACCGGTCCTGCGGGAACGCCGGCGGCATCGAAGGCGGCGAGCCATTGCGCCCGGGTGCGCGTGACTCAGCGCGGAATTCATCATTGCGGTCAGTTCGTCGCGGTGGCCCATGCGCGCCGAATTGGTGGCGAAGCGCGGGTCGGTGCGCCATTCGGGATGACCCAGCACATCGGCGATACGCTCCCAGTTCGCCTGGTTGGCGCCGCCGATATTGATCCAGCCGTCGCTCGCCTGAAATGCCTGATAGGGCGCAGTGAGGATATGCGCCGACCCGAGCGGCGCCGGCGATTCGCCCGTCGCGAAATAGCTCGCCGCATGCCAGTACGTCTGCTGCAACGCCGCCTCCATCAGCGAGGTATCGACCATCTGGCCACGCCCGGTCCGCAGACGGTGCGCGTACGCCGCGAGGATGCCGGTCGTCGCGAGGATGCCGGCATTGATGTCCGAGACGGGATTGCCGTTCTTCACCGGCGGCCGGCCAGGCTCCCCGGTGATCGACATGAGGCCTGCGAAACCCTGCGCTACCAGGTCGAACCCTCCCTTGTCCGCAAGCGGCCCGGTACGGCCGAAGCCGGTGATCGAGCAGTAGATGAGCGCT
>CAVWPC010000011.1:0-481350 GCA_963756765.1 uncultured beta proteobacterium
CGGCACTGGCGAGCGCGCATCATGGCGCGCTCGCGGCGGCTTCGAGATCGGCGACCATCCGCGCGACCCGCGCCTCGAGCGATTCGGTGGTGAGCGTGTCGCGAAACATCTCGACCATGAGCGGAAAGGCGAACGGGGTCGGGCGCGCGGGCGTCGTCAGTCGGGCGCGGCTGCCCCGCAGGCGCACCAGCGCGGCGGCGAGCCGCGGCGCTTCCAGGTGCCGCTCCATCACCTCGCGAATGGCCTGCGCCAGCAGCAAATTCTCCGGATCGTATTGCGCGAACACGTCGTAGAGCAGACCCGACGAGGCCTGCAGCAGCCGGTTCGACTGCCCCTGCCCGGGAAAACCCTGGAAGATGAGACCCGCGACGCGGGCAATTTCGCGAAACTGGCGACGTCCCAGTTCCGCCGCGTTCAACCCCGCCAGGATGTCGCGTTCGACGTGGTCCGCCGCGAGCAGACGGCCAAGTGCACCGAGCCCGAACGCGATGGGCCGCGGTGACAGCAAGCCGAAGCCGTGGTCGTTGATGGTGATGCTGAACGTGCCCGGGACCGCGGCCCCCAGTCGATACGAGAAGAGCGTCGCGAGCCCCAGATGCGCGAGGCGTCCCTCCATCGGGTAGAAGAACAGGTGGTGGCCGTCCTGCGTCGTGATGCGCTCGATCAGCCATTCGCCGTTGCCGGGCAGGGCGGACCAGCGCCGCTGCAGTTCGAGCAGCGGGCGCACCAGGCGCAGTTCCGGCGAAGCGTAAACGCCGCGGCTCGCGTCGGCGAGGAGCGCGCGGGTGCGCTCGGCCAGCAGCGACGACAACGCCATCCGGGTGCCGGCCCAGCGCACGATCACCGCGGCCTTGGCGGGTGCTGGCTTTACCCATGCGGTCATTTCGCGCACACGGATGAATTCCAGGCGGCGGCCGGCGAACACGAAGCAATCGCCCTTGCGCAGGTGGGCGATGAACGATTCCTCGACCTGGCCGAGCTTCTGGCCATTGCGCAACTGCACGCCGATGCTCGCATCCGCCACGATGGTGCCGATCGACTGCCGGTGTCGCTGCGCGATGCGCCGGTCGGGTACGGTGGCACGGCCGTCGTCACCGATCACCACGCGGCGGTACTCCGGATAGGCGTTGAGGCTGGCGCCACCATGCACGACAAAATCGAGTGCCCATTGCCATTGCAAGTCGGAGAGCGCCCGATACGCGTGCGTGCGGCGCAACTCCTGCAGCAACTCCGCGGGCACGAAGCCGCCGCCGAGTGCGCAGGTGACGAGGTGCTGGACCAGTACGTCGAGCGAGCCCTCGACCGGTACGCGCGGCTCGATCTGCCGCTCCGCCGCTGCCGCGCGGGCCGCGGCAGCCTCGACGAGTTCGAGCGCCTGCGCCGGCACTACGGTCACCTTCGAGATTTCCCCCGGCCGGTGCCCGCTGCGCCCGGCACGCTGCAGCAGGCGCGCGACGCCTTTCGGACTGCCGATCTGCAGCACCTGGTCGACCGGCGCGAAGTCGACGCCGAGGTCGAGGCTCGACGTGCATACGACGGCGCGCAGCTTGCGGTCGCGAATGGCCTGCTCGACCCACTCGCGTACGTCGCGGTCGAGCGACCCGTGGTGCAGCGCGATCTGGCCGGCCCAGTCGGGGCGCGCCTCGAGCAGCGCCTGATACCAGATCTCCGCTGCGGAGCGCACGTTGGTGAAAACCAGCGTGGTGCGCGCGCGCTCGATCGCCCGCACGACCTCGGGCACGAGCCGCGTGCCGATGTGACCGGCCCACGGAAAGCGCTCGATGGTCGGCGGGTGCGCGGTGGCGATCTCGATGATCTTGGCTTCGAGTCCCTGCACGATGCGCCCCGGCTTGCGCGGCGCAATCCCGAGCAGGCAGGCCAGCGCCTGGTCGAGATTGGCGAGCGTGGCGGACAGGCCCCAAGTGCGCAGCGCCGGGCGGGCGGTGCGCAGACGGGCGAGCCCGAGTTCGACCTGGACGCCCCGTTTGCTCGCCAGCAGTTCGTGCCACTCGTCGACGACGACTGCCTGCAGAGAGGCAAAACGCTCGCGCCAATCGGCGCGCGACAGCAGCAGCGACAGGCTTTCCGGCGTGGTGACCAGGAGCGTGGGCAGGCGGCGGTCCTGGCGCGCGCGGGTCGAGGCCGGCGTGTCGCCGGTGCGCAAATCGGTGGTCCAGCGGGGCTGCAGCGCCTGCGCGGCGCGGGCAAGCGCGAGCGCAGTGTCGGCGGCCAGTGCGCGCAGCGGCGTGATCCATAGCAGCGCAAGCGGCGGGGCCTCGTCCTCGCTGCCGGGATCGCCGCAGGCGAGCGGCCCGAGCAGCGCCGCGTAGGTCTTGCCCATGCCGGTGGGCGCGTGGATCAGGCCGGAGTCGCCCGCGGCGTAGGCGGCCCAGACCGCTTCCTGGAATTCGAACGTCGACCAGCCCTGGTCGGCGAACCAGGCCCGTGCAGCGGCGAAACGGTCCACGCTTGCGACGACGAGAGCGTCGGCGCCGGCGGTACCGGCAGTGTCCACGCCCGCGGCCACCAGAGGTTCCGCACCCACAGCGCCGAGGGGCCGCCGTCACGGTGGCGATGCGGTCCGCGGTCACGGCGCCGACGATTTCCTGGGGCGCGCGCGTGTCCGGCCTCGCCTAGCCGGTCGCGCTGCGCACGCTGCCGGTGCCGTAGCGGCGCAGGCGCGGGCCGGCCTTCATCACTTGCCCGGGCAGCGTGTCGCCCGATGATCGTCTCCACCTCCTTGGCTACCGCGATCAGCGCCTCGAGATCGATGCCGGTGTCGAAGCCGCTCTCCTCCAGCAGGTAGACAAGGTCCTCGGTGCAGATGTTGCCGGTCGCGCCCGGCGCGAACGGGCAGCCGCCGAGTCCCGCGATCGACGACTCGTACTGGCGGATGCCGAGATCGAGGCCGACCATCACGTTGGCGAGCCCGGCGCCGCGCGTGTTGTGGAAGTGCAATGCGATATGCATCTGCGGGTGGTGTTCGCGGATGGCGGGAACGGCGCGCGCGACGATCGGCGGCGTCGCCATGCCGGTGGTGTCGCCGAGTGTCAGCAGCGTGATGCCGAGCTTCGCGTAGGCGTCGACGATGCGCAGCACCGCATCGACTGGGACTTCGCCTTCGAACGGACAGCCGAAGGCGCACGCCACGGCGCCGCGTACCTTGACCGGGTTGCCGTTGGCCACGGCGACGATTTCGGCGACGTGCTGCAGCGATTTTTCGATGGAGGCGTTCAGGTTCTTCATGTTGTGCGTTTCGCTGGCCGACACGAAGCACACCATTTCGTCGACGTGCGCGCCGAGCGCGCGTTCGGCACCGCGCGCATTGGGCACCAGGGCCGCGAGGTTGACGCCGGCGCGGTGCGTCACGTGCGCGATCACGTCGTGGCCGTCCGCCATCTGCGGCACGGCCTTCGGGCTCACGAACGACGTGGCCTCGAAGGCGCGCACGCCGGCCGCGATCAGCGCATCGATCACCGCCGCCTTGGTCTGCGTCGGGATAAGCTTTGGCTCCGACTGGAAGCCGTCGCGCGTACCGACTTCCGTGATGGCGATCCTGGGTCGCACTGCGGGCGTCTGGGTGAAGTCCATCGGGGTGCCTCCCATGATGAGCGAGTCACACGACCCGCGCTTCGCGCAGGGCAGCGATCGAGCCGCTCGAGTAACCGAGTTCCTGCAACAGCGCGTCGGCATCGTCGCCCAGGTCGGGCGGCGGCCGGTACACGCGGCAGGGGTCGTCGGTGAACTTGATCGGAAACCCGAGCACATCGAGCGGTCCGTGCCGCGGATGGTCGATAGTGATGCGCATCTGCTGGTGCCGGATCTGCGGATCGTCGAAGACTTCCTGCAGTGCCATCACGCGTCCGCACGGAACCCCGGCCGCATTGAGCACGCCGAGCCAGTGGGCGATCGGCTGTTCCCGGGTCTTCGCGTTGATGTGCGCATTGATGGCGTCGCGGCGCGCAAAGCGGTCCTGGTTGGTCATGAATTCCGGATGCGTGCGCAATTCGTCGAGGCCGAGCGCGGCGAGCAGCTTGAAATACACCTGGTCGTTGGAAGGCGCGATGGCGACCTTCCCGTCGGCCGCGTCGAAGAGTCCGTATGGCGCGACGAGGGCGTGATCGTTCCCGGTGCGGGCGGGCTGCCGGCCGGTCGCGAAGAAGTTGGTCGCGAGGAACGACAATGTGCTCACCATGCTGTCGGTGAGGCTGGTCGACACCTCCTCCCCCAGCCCCGTGCGCGCATGGCGCACGAGCGCGGCGCACACGCCCATCGCCGCATACGCGCCGGCGACGAGGTCGGTCAGCGGCGGCGCCGCGCGCATCGGCGGCTCGTCTTTCGCACCATTGACGCTCATGAACCCGCTCATGGCCTGCGCGATGAAGTCGAACGCGGGGCGGTCGCGATAGGGGCCGTCCAATCCGAAACCCGTGATGTGGCAGCTGATGATGCCGGGCTTCAGCCGTTCGAGCGTCGCGCGATCGAGGCCCATCCTGTCCATGACGCCGGGGCGATAGTTGTTGAGGATCACGTCCGCGGTGGCGATCAGCCGGTGCAGCACGGCCATGCCGTCCCGATGCCGCAGGTTGAGCGTCAGCGATTTCTTGTTCCGATTGTACGACGCGAAATACAGGCTCATGCCGTTGCGGATTTCCCCCTGGCGCCGGATTGGATCGCCGTCGGCGACGTCCTCGATCTTGATCACTTCGGCGCCCATGTCGGCCAGGAACATCGAGCAGAAGGGGCCGGAAATGATGCGGGAAAGGTCGACGACGCGGATGCCTTCGAGTTGCATGGAGTTGCCGAAAGATAGGTAAGCCACGGCGCGCGGCCGGTGTGGTCCGGCGCGCGTCGTGGCGTGGGTGGTGGCTGTCGGTCGACTTACTCGGACTTGATGCCGGCCGTCTCCACGATCTTGCGTACCTTGGCCGTGTCGTTCTTGAGCATCGCGGCGAACTCTGCCTGCGAGCTGGCGCGCGTCTCCACGCCGCTGGCGATCAGCGCCTTCTGCAGGTCCGGGTTCTGCAGCACCTTGGCGATCTCGGCGTTGAGCTTGGCGACGACCGCGGGCGGCACGCCGTTGGGTGCCAGGATGCCGAGCCAGCCGATCGCTTCGAAATCCTTGAAGCCGGATTCCGCGACCGTCGGCACGTCGGGCAGCGCGGGACTGCGCTTGGCCGACGTTACCGCCAGGCCGCGCAGTTTTCCGCCCTTGATGCCGGGCATCCCGGACGCGATCGACAATGCGGCCATGGCGATGTGCCCGCCCATCAAGTCGGTCATCGCCGGCGCGGCACCCTTGTACGGGACTTGTTCAAGCTTGAAATCGCCCGCCTGCTGCAACAGTTCCATCGCCAGATGCGTGTAGTTGCCGGTACCGGCGGTGCCGTAGGTCACCTTGCCGGGCGTCGCCTTGGCCGCGGCGACGACGTCGTTCAGCGACTTGAACTTGGAGTCGGCGGTGGTCATGAACAGGAACGGCGACGTTGCCACCAGCGAGATCGGCGTCAGGTCCTTGAGCGGATCCACCGGCTGGTTCTTCTGGATCGCCGGCGCAATGATCATGTTGTCCGCCTGACCCATCACGATGTCGTAGCCGTCGGGACTGGCCCGGGCCGCCTCGGCCAGTCCGATCATGCCGCTCGCGCCGGCCTTGTTGTCGACGACGATGGTCCAGCCGGTCTGCTCGGCGAGCTTGGTGGCGAACTGACGCGACACGAAGTCGGTGCCGCCACCGGGCGGGAACGGCACGATGAGCCGAATCGGTTTGGTCGGGTAGGTCTGCGCAAACGCGGGCACGGCCAAGACGGCCGACGCCAGCAGCAGCGCAAGGATGCGGGTTATTTTCATAGTCACTCCTCCTGTGAACCCGCAATATTACTGGCTACGGGCGGCAGGTGGCGTGCCCAACGGGCATGGCGGCAACCACGCCTTGCGACGGCGGGACTATGGGCTGGCGTACTTGATCACGAAAAACGTCACGCCCTGCGGCGACGTGATCCCGCAAAAGCGGCCGACGTTAGGGATGTCCATGGCCGGCACGCAGATCGTCCCGCCGAGTTCCTGCGCCCGCTTGCTGGTGGCATCGACGTCGTCGACCGTGAAGTAGGTTCCCCAGTGCGGCTGCATGGCGCCCATGTGCGGCATGATCGCCATCATGCCGCCGGCGTACGTGTCACCGAGCTTGAACGTCGTGTACACGAAATCCGGCATCTGCATCGGCTCCGCAGTCCAGCCGAAGAGCTTGCAGTAGAAGGTGCTGGCGCGATCGACGTCGGTGGTCATCGATTCGAACCAGCTCGGGGAGCCGTGAACCGTCGTGTCGGCGTCGGTACCCTGGCCCTTCAGGGGTTGCCAGACGTCGAAAGCGGCGCCGTTGGGATCGAAGCAGACCGCCATGCGGCCGAAGTCCATCACGTCGAACGCGGGCATGGCCTTGCCTCCCAGCGCCTGCACCTGCTCGACCGCCGCATCGGCGCTTTCCACCTTCACCATGACGCCGATGTGCGGCGGCGTTCCCGGTGGCGTTTGCGGGCTCGCCAGGTCGAAGATGCCGCCGATGTCCTTGCCGCCGGACTGCATCAGATGGCCCATGCCCGGCATTTCGACGTACGTCCAGCGCAGCAGTTTGGCGAAGAACTCCCGCGCGTCCGCCGGCTGCGCCGTCAGGATGTTGATCCAGCAGAACTCTCCGATCTTGCGTACGCCCGTGGCCATGTCGTCTCCTCGAGGAACTGCATTGGAATCATCCCGGCGGGGGCCGACCGCGTGTCATTGCACGCCAGGCCCGCGCCGGGGCGGTGATCACGCGGCGACCATCACCACTGCCGGCTTGGCCTTGGGCTGCGGCGAACGGAACGCGGCGAGCAGGGCGGCTTCGCGTGTCTTCGCCGCCTTGACGTGCGCCTCCTTCACGTGGCCATACCCGCGGATGTGTTCCGGTACCGACGCGAGTTCGACCGCCGTCGCATGGTTTTCCGGTGAGAGTTTCTCCCCGATTTCGGCCACGATGGTTTCGTATTCACCGATCAAGGCGCGCTCCATCTTGCGCTCCGCAGTCCGGCCGAAGATGTCGAGCGCGGTACCGCGCAGGTTGCGCATTCGCGCGAGCACGCGGAAAGCCTTGAGCATCCACGGTCCGTATGTCGATTTCTTCGGCACGCCGGTTAGCGCATCCGGCTTGTTGAAGATCGGCGGCGCCAGGTGGAACCTCAACGTGTAGTCGCCTTCGAACTGCGCGGCCACGCGCTGCGTGAAATCGGTGTCCGTGTACAGGCGTGCGACCTCGTACTCGTCCTTGATCGCGAGCAGCTTGAAGTAGTAGCGGGCAACAGCCTCGGTCAGCTCGGTGATGCCGGGCATCGTCCTGCCTTCGACGGTGCGCACTTTAGCCACCAGGTCGGTGTAGCGCCGGGCGTACGCCGCATCCTGGTAATCGGTGAGGAATTTCTGGCGGCGCTCGATCACTTCGTCCAGCGATTCGGACAGGCGTTGCGAGTCGGGTTGAGCGGCCGGGATCGCCGCCGCGGCCACTTTGGCCGGGTCGATGGCTGCCAGGCGTCCCCATTGGAAGCTCGCCGTGTTCGATTCAATGGCGGTCCCGTTCAACTCGATGGCCTTCAGGATTGCCGCCTCGGACAACGGAATGAGACCCCGCTGATACGCGTAGCCGACCATGAACAGGTTGGTGGCGATCGAGTCGCCCATGAGGCCGGTCGCGAGCTTGCTGGCGTCGAGGAACTCGGCGTCGCCGGGCGCCACCGCATCCTTGATCTCCTGTTCCATCGAACCGCGCGGGAACTTGAGATCCGGCTCGCGGGTGAACTGCGCCGGCATCACCAGCGCGGTGTTGACCAGCGCCTTGGTGACACCCTTCTGCATCTTGGCCAGCGCTTCGTAGCCCACCGCGGTGACGATGTCGCAGGCCAGCACCAGCGTGGCTTCACCGGCCGCGATCCGTGTGGCGTAGAGCTTGTCCGGCGCGTCGGCGATCCGCACGTGCGACACGACGGCGCCGTTCTTCTGCGCGAGCCCCGTCATGTCGAGCACGCTGCAACCCTTGCTCTCGAGATGCGCCGCCATGCCGAGCAGCGCGCCGATGGTGACAACACCCGTGCCGCCGATGCCGGTGACCAGGATGCTGTACGGATCGTGCGCGCCCGGAAGCTCGGGCGTGGGCAGGCTCGAAAAATCGACCGCGGCCGCCTTTTTCGGCTTGCGCAGCATGCCGCCTTCCACCGTCACGAACGACGGACAGAAGCCTTTCAGGCACGAGTAGTCCTTGTTGCACGACGACTGGTCGATCGTGCGCTTGCGGCCGAACTCGGTCTCCACCGGCGCCACGGACACGCAGTTCGACTGCACGCCGCAATCGCCGCAGCCTTCGCACACGAGTTCGTTGATCACGACACGCTTGGCGGGATCGGGAAACTTGCCGCGCTTGCGCCGGCGGCGTTTCTCCGCGGCGCAGGTCTGGTCGTACAGCAGCACGGTGACGCCGGGAATCTCGCGCAGCTCGCGCTGCACAGCGTCCATTTCGTCGCGATGGTGGATCCGGATGTCGCTGTTGAAATAGCCGCTGGGATACTTGTCGGGCTCGTCGCTGACGACGATGACGCGCTTGACGCCTTCGGCCGCGACCTGCCGCGCGATGTCCGCCGGGGTCAGCGGGCCGTCGATCGGCTGGCCGCCCGTCATTGCGACCGCATCGTTGTAGAGGATCTTGTAGGTGATGTTCACATCCGCGGCGATGGCGGCGCGAATCGCCAGGATGCCGCTGTGGTAATAGGTGCCGTCGCCAAGGTTGGCGAAGATGTGCTTTTCGTCGGTGAACGGCGCCTGGCCGATCCACGGCACGCCTTCGCCACCCATGTGGGTGAACTCGGAGGTGTTGCGATCCATCCAGATCGCCATCACGTGGCAGCCGATGCCCGCCGTCGCGCGGCTACCTTCCGGCAGCTTGGTCGACGTGTTGTGCGGGCAGCCGGAGCAGAAATAGGGTTGGCGCACCAGCTCGATGCGCGGCTTGGCGAGCGCCTTTTCCTTGGCGTTGATCCAGTCCACGCGGGCGCGCAACTGCTCCATGCGGCGCGGATGCAGATCGAGACGCTCGATGCGCTTGGCGATGACCCGCGCGATCATCGCCGGCGTCAGCTCACCGGCCGCCGGCAACAGCCAGTCGCCATGCGGGCGCACCCATTCGCCCTTTTCGTCGAACTTGCCGACCACGCGCGGACGCACGTCGTCGCGCCAGTTGTAGAGCTGTTCCTTGAGCTGGTACTCGACGATCTGGCGCTTTTCCTCGACCACGAGGATCTCGTCCAATCCTTCTGCGAAGTGGCGAACACCTTCGGGCTCGAGCGGCCACGGCATCGCGATCTTGAACACGCGCAGGCCCATCTGCGCGGCGTCGGCTTCGGTGATGCCCAGGTCTTCGAGCGCCTGCCGCACGTCCTGGTAGCTCTTGCCGGACGTGGCGATGCCGAGCTTCGGCTTCGGTGAATCAATGACGATGCGGTTGAGCTGATTGACGCGGCAGTAATGCAGCGCCGCGTAGATCTTGTAGTCCTGCATCCGCGCTTCGGTGTCGAGGAAGCCATCGGGCCAGCGAATCGACACGCCATCAGGCGGGAACGGAAAGTCGTCCGGCATCACGATCTTGAGCCGCGACGGATCGATGTCCACCGACGACGAGCTCTCCACCGTATCGGCGACGCACTTGAACCCCACCCAGCAACCGGAGAAGCGCGACATGGCCCAGCCATGAAGGCCGAGATCGAGGATCTCCTGCACCGACGACGGGTAGAGCACCGGCATCATGGCGGCCGAGAACTGGTGGTCGGACTGGTGCGGTACCGTCGACGACTTGGCGGCGTGGTCGTCACCCGCGAGCACCAGCACCCCCCCGTGCTTCGACGTGCCCGCCATGTTGGCGTGCTTGAACACGTCGCCGCAGCGGTCCACACCCGGGCCCTTGCCGTACCACATCGAGAAGACGCCATCGACCTTGGCGTCCTTGTGCAGGTTCAACTGTTGCGTACCCCAGATCGAGGTCGCCGCCAGATCCTCGTTCAGGCCGGGCTGGAACTTGATGTTGGCGCGATCGAGGAATTTCTGCGCCTTCCACAGCGACTGGTCCAGTGCGCCGAGCGGCGAGCCGCGATAGCCCGATACGAAGCCGCCGGTGTTGAGTCCGGCAAGCTGGTCACGCTGATGCTGCAGGATCAGCAGGCGGACAAAGGCTTGCGCGCCGGTGAGGTAGACACGGCCGGAAGCGAGCTCGTACTTGTCGTCGAGCGCGACTTCGCGCAATTGGAGCAGGGCTGGGGCCATCGGAACTCCGCAAAAATTGTGTTTTTGGGACGCGCAGGCACCCGATAGGGTACCGCGACACACGCTGGCGGGGATTGTGTCTCCGTCGCGCGAAGGCGCGCATTCTACGCCTGCAGGGGAAAGGGGGCAATCTTGCGGACCCCGAAACCGGCCTGTTGCGGGTGTCGTGCCTCAAGTCAGTTTGGACCTGCCGACGCTACTTGTAGTTCATCGTTCCCGGCAGCCACATCGCGATCTGCGGAAAGGCCATGACCAGCAGCAGTCCGGCGACCAGCAGCAGCACATAAGGAGCAACGCCGACGACGATGTCGCGGATCGGCGCGCGCGTGATCGCCTTGATCGCGAACAGGTTCATCCCCACCGGCGGCGTGATCAGCGCAAGCTCGAGGTTGATGACCAGCAGGATTCCATACCAGATGGGATTGATGTGCAGTGCCGCCAGCACCGGCAGCACGACGGGCGTGGTGATCAGGATGATCGAGATCGTTTCCAGGAACATACCCAGCACGAATATCAACAACATCATCGCCAGCAGGAACTGGAACTGCGATGCGCCGTACTGCGTGACCAGCTCCACCATCTCGTTGGGCACGCGCAGCTTGGTGAGCACGTTGCCGAGCAGTGCCGCGGCAGCGAGTATCAGGAACAGCATGGCGGAGCTGCGCGAGGCGTCGATCGCCGAACCCCACAGGTCCCGGAGGCTGAAGCGGCGGTAGACGAAGCGGGCGATCAGCAGCGCGCCCAGCGCCCCCGCGGCGGCGGCTTCGGTCGCGGTGAACACGCCGAAGTACATGCCTCCCAGCACGAGTACCGGCAGTGTCAACGCCCAGAACGCCCGACGTAGCGCGGCCCTGATTTCCGCGCCGGAGGCGCGCGGTTCCGTACGCACGCCGGCGGGCGCAAGTCTCGCCGAAGTCGTGGCGTAGAGCGCGAACATGGCGGCGAGCATCAGCCCCGGCAGCATGCCGGCCATGAACAGCGCGCCGATCGACGTGTCGGAGACCACGCCGAAGAGCACCAGCGGCCCCGATGGCGGGATCAGGATGCCCAGCGTGCCGCCGCCGCCGACCACGCCGTAGGCGACGCGCGGGCTGTAACCGTAGCGAATCATCAGCGGGATCGCCGCGGAGCCGATGGTCAGCGCGGTGGCCACACTGGAGCCCGAGATTGCGGCGAAAATGGTGCAGGCCACCACCGTCGCGATGCCCATGCCGCCGGGTATGTGCCGCAGCATCGTGTTCGCGGCGCCGAAGAGATCGTCAACGACCTTGCCGCGAATCATGAAATGCGCCATCAGCGTGAACAGCGGGATCGACACCAGCAGATAGGTATCGAGCTTGCCGAAGACGAGATCGCCAATGCCGCCGAGCTTGCCCTCGACCGCCACCAGCAGCACTGCGGCGTAGAGCAGGATGCCGGCAAAGACCGGCACGCCGGTCAGCAGCACCACCACCAGCCCGAGCAGGATCAGCGCGAACGTCACTCGACGTCGACCGGCTGGTGGGCCTTGGTGCCGGCTGGTGGTCCCTTGCCATGCCACGCGTCCAGCAACGCGACGATCGCCGCAAGCAACAACAGCAGCGCGCCGACCGGCACGAACGCCTGCGGGATCCACATCGGCACCGCCAGGTAGCCGTTGGACACGAGATCGACCATGTGGGAGAAGGCGATCATGCGCCAGCCTTCGATGGTCAGCAGCAACGCACCGACGGCTACGGCGATCATTCCGATGATGAGCGTGATCCGCTTGCCGCGCTTGGATAGTCGCTCGGTGACCACGTCCACGGCGATGTGCTCACCCTTGAGCAGCGCATCCGCCGACGCGAGCATCACGCAGACCACGAGCAGATACCCGACGAGTTCGTCGACCCACGGCACCGGCACATTGAATACGTACCGCATCGCCACCGAATACGTGACGAGGGCGAGCGAGGCGAGCAGCGCCAGCGCAGCCACTGCGATCCCGAGGTGCGAGAGCGCGTGGACGATGCGGGACAGGATGCTCATCGGACCGGCGCGATGGGTCGGCGCGGGACGGCAATCATCGGCGCGCGGCCCCGCGGGTGCCCGCGCCCTCGATGATCACGGTGGATCCCGGCAGCGATCCACTCCATGGCGACGAACCCTGGCGCTGTGGCCACGGCGCGCTGCGCCCGCCTTCCGGACCTAGAGCTTTTCCAGCAACTCGATGATCTTGGCGCCGCCTTCGGGGGCCGTCTTCAGGAACGCTTCGACCACCGGCTTCTGCATCGCGCCCTTCCAGGTCTTCTGCTCCGCGGGCGTCTGCACATGAATCGTCATGCCCTTCGCCTGCAGGTCGCGCAGCGCCGCGGCCGCGGTCGCTTCCGTGATCGGGATTGCATCCTGCTCCGCCTTGGCCGCCGCGCCTTCGATGGCGCTGCGCTGTGCGGCGGTCAACTTGTTCCACCAGTCCGGATTGGCGTACAGATGGAAGTAGATCGTGAAGATCGGTCCGACCGTGCCGAATTTCTGTACTTCGTAGTACTTGCGGCTGTACGCGGCGGAGAGGTCGGTGAGGCCCGCGTCGAGCACGCCTGCCTGCAGCGCCTGGTAGACCTCGGAACCGGGCATGGCCGAGGGCGCCGCGCCGACCGCCGTCAGCGCATTGTCGGTCAACGAATTCAGGCCGCGGATCTTGACGCCCTTGAAATCGTCCAGCGCGATGATCGGCTTCTTGCCGGACGTCACGATGGTTTCCCGCGTGATGTAGAGCCAGGCGATGCTCTTGACGCCGCGCGCCGCCAGCTTTTCGTCGAGGAACTTGCGCGCTTCCGAGGTCGGGAATTTCTTGATGCGCTCGAGCTCGCCCATCGCGTACGGGATCAGCGTCGCGCTCATTTCGGGAATCGTCTTGCCCCACTGGAAATTGACGCTGAGCGCAGCTTCGATGTTGCCCTTGGCCACGGCCGGAAAATTCTCGCCGGCCTTCGACAATTGCTCAGAGCCATAGAGCTGCACCTCGACCTGCCCGTTGCTGCGCGCCTTCACGTCGGCCGCGAATCCTTCCAGCATCTTGGTCAGGTGGTGCGCCGGCGGCACCTGGTGCGAGATGCGCATCACGATCGGCTGCGCCAGCGCCGGTGCCGACGCGAGCGCCGCGGCCACACAAAGGAATCCAGCTTGCCATGCACGGAAATTCATTGTCTTCTCCTCGAGGTTCTCGTTGTCAGTGCTTGTGCTGCCGGGCCACCAGCGCTTCGGCGTAGTCCTGCAGCGCGGACTCGCGCTGGCGCTGTTCGCGCAGGCCGACCAGGTCGTTGAATTCGTCGAAGGCCAGCATCTGCGGCAGATATTCGGCCGTCGTGCCGGTGCGCCGGAGGCTGGCGAAAAGATCGCGCAGCGCGTGCGCCACCGCATACGTCGCGGCCACCGGGAAGACCACCGCCGCGTAGCCGATCGCCTGCAGCTCGGCGGCGGGCAGCAGCGGCGACAGGCCGGTTTCCACGTTGTTGGCGAGGCACGGCCCGTCGATTTCGCTGCAGATGCGGCGCATTTCGGTCACCGACGTCGGGGCTTCGACGAACAGCAGATCCGCGCCGGCCTCGCGCGCGAGCTGGGCACGGGCGATGGCGTCGTCGACACCGTTCACGGCGAGCGCATCGGTGCGCGCCATGATCACGAAGTCCGGATCTTCGCGCGCGTCGAGCGCGGCCCTGATCTTGGCCAGCCACTCGGCCGGCGGGATCACCGCCTTGCCCGCCATGTGCCCGCAGCGCTTGGGAAAGACCTGGTCTTCGATGAACAGCCCGGCGACGCCGGCCTTTTCGTAGAGGCGCACCGCGCGGGCCACGTTGGTGACATTGCCGAACCCGGTGTCCGCGTCCGCGAACAGCGGCAGCGTCGTGGCATCGCACATGCGCGAATACATCTCGGACAGCTCGGTCAGCGAAAGCTGCGACGAGTCGGGGCGCCCGAGCAGGGTGGCGGTCGCGCCGTAGCCGCCGGCGGTCACCGCTTCGAACCCGGCAGCTTCGGCCAGGCGCACACCGAGCGCGTCGTGCACGCCGGGCATGACGACGATCTCGGGTGCGGCGATCAATTGCTTGAGGCGCGTGGTCTTGCGCACTTGGGAGGCCTCCGGAGCACGGTCTCGCGCGCCCGCCCGTGCCGGACATCGCGTCAACGCCGTATGCCGGGCATTGTCCCACAAGCGTGGTCGGCTAGAATGCGGGCCTTCCGCATGTGCCAGCGAACCCACGCGTTGTCATGACCGACTTCCTCCCTGCCATCGAAATCGAGACCGGCCCCGCGCCGGACGCCGCGGTCATCTGGCTGCATGGCCTGGGTGACGATGGCCACGGCTGGTCGCAGGTGGTGCCCGGCCTGCAGCTGCCGCCGAAGCTCGACGTGCGCTTCCTGTTTCCGCACGCGCCGACCATGCCGGTGTCGATCAACAACGGCATGGTGATGCGGGCGTGGTACGACATTCGCGAGGCTGACCTGAACGCGCGCGCCGACCTCGCCGGCGTGCGGCGCTCCGCCGCGCAGGTCGAGGCATTGGTGGCGCGCGAAGAATCGCGCGGCATCGACGCCTCGCGCATCGTACTCGCCGGATTTTCGCAGGGGGGCGCGGTCGCGCTGTACGCCGGGTTGCGTCACCCGCAGCGCCTCGCCGGCATCGTCGCGTTGTCGACCTACCTGATCGATGCGTCCAATCTCGTCGCGGAAGCGTCTCCGGCCAACCGCGATGTGCCGATCTTCATGGCGCACGGCACGCACGATCCGGTGGTGCGTTTCGCCTGGGCGCAGATGTCGCGCGACGCACTGACGGAAGGTGGGTGGAAGGTCGAGTGGCATGACTATCCGATGGAGCACGCGGCCGTCATCGACGAGATCGTGGCCGTCGGCAAGTTCCTGCGCCAGGTGCTCGGACCGCCGGCCACGGCCTGAGGCGGGCATGGCTGCTACGCGTCGTCCACGGGTGCCGCGACCTCGTCCGATCCCGTGGCGCGCGGGCGGATTCCCCGCCGCGTCAGCGCATCGCGCAGCAGAAACTCGAGTTCCGCATTGACGCTGCGCAGGTCCGCCTGCGCCAGTCGTTCGATCTCGGCGAACACTGTCGGATCGATGCGCAACAGGAAGGACTTCTTGGCCGGCATCCGCTAGGACTCTGGGCGTACGGCCCGGTCAGGCGACGCGACGGAAGCGTGCGCGCAGCGCGATGGTCCAGACGATCAGGACGATCACCAGCGCCACGATCATCGTGAAGAACGCGCTCTCTGGCAGCCGTGGCGGCACGTCCGCGTTCGCGTGCAGCAGCAGGAAGTGCATGCCCGTGAAGAAGACAAGCATCGCGGAGCCCAGCCAGCACGCGTGGCTGAACATGCTCGCCATGGTTTGCGCGCGGCGCTCGGGGGCGAGCCAGTAGTCGGGGTGCGGCAGCTTCACCATCCGCTTCCCGAACTGCGGGGCGAGCCCGGCCATCACCACGACGAGGCAGGGGATGAGCGTACCGAGCACCAGCATGAATGTGCGGTAGCCTTCGCGCGACATCCATCCATTGGCGAGGCCATTGGCGCCGAAGTGGGTGGCCACGCGATCGGGCAAGCCGCTCGACGTCCCCCAGATGATGGCCGGAGCCAGCACGAGCAGCGCCACGAACAGCACACGCGGGAAGATGGTCATGGTCGTCTCCTGCGCCACGCCGGCGCCATCAGTTGTACAGCGTGCCGGTGTTGATGACGGGCTGCACATCCGACTCGGCGCACAGGACCGTCATCAGATTCGACACCATCGAGGCCTTGCGCTCGTCATCGAGGTTGACGACTTGCTTGATCGACAACTCGTGCAGCGCCATCTCGACCATCGACACGGCGCCGTGCACGATCTTGGCGCGGGCGGAGATGATCGCTTCGGCCTGTTGCCGGCGCAGCATCACCTGCGCGATCTCGGGTGCGTAGGCAAGGTGGGTGAGGCGCGCCTCCTCGACGACCACGCCGGCCTGCTCGAGCCGGGCCTGCAACTCGTGGACCAGCGCCTTGGCCACCATGTCGGCGGCTTCGAGCAGCGTCGGCTCGCGCGTCTCGGCCTTGCCTTCCTCGGTGTCGTAGGCGAAGGACGAGGCGAGATGGCGAACCGCGGCTTCGCTCTGAACCTTGACGAAGTTCTCGTAGTCGTCGACGTCGAACGCGGCCTTGGCGGAGTCGTCCACGTGCCAGACCACGACGGCCGCGATCTCGATCGGATTGCCCCGCTTGTCGTTGACCTTAAGCCGGTCACCGTTCAGGTTGCGCGCGCGCAGCGAGATCTTCCTCCGCGAATAGAACGGATTGGTAGCCCGCAGGCCGGGCACCCGGCTGGTGCCCCGGTAGGCGCCGAAGAGTTGCAGGATGGCCGCCTCGTTCGGCTGCAGCGTGTACAGCCCCGCGAGGACAAAGACGCCGACCACGATGACGACGATGCCGGTCGCGAAGGGCATCCAGCGGATGCCGGCGAACGTGATGGCATTGGCGATGAACAGGCCGCCGCCGACGAGCAGGCCGAGGGCCACGGCAAGGGCAACGAAACCGTTGGCGGTGGCGATGGGACGTTCGTCGTGACGCGGCCCGTGGATGATGGAAGTGCTGGGCATTTCGATCTCCCTCGAAAGGGGTGCTCGCACCGTGCGGCGGAGTCACCTTGTATCGAAATGATATCACTTCAATATCGGGCTCTGTCAACGACCGTTCATCGCTCCAAACAGACGTGATTATGTAAGCAAATACATATATAAATCATAGCAATAAGAATTAATAATAATGTTAATTCTCGAATATGGAAAGATCACGTCGCCCCTGGGAGCGCTGGAAATCGCCAAGACAAAGGCCCGCTAACGCGGGCCCTGCCTGCGATCGTACTGATCGCGCTGTGATCGGATCAGCCGGTACGCCGGCGCCCGTTCTAGCCTTCCGGCTTCTCCGGGTCGAACTTCAACGCTGCCGAGTTCATGCAGTAGCGCTGGCCGGTCGGAGCCGGACCGTCGGGAAAAACATGCCCTAGATGCGCGTCGCAGGCCGCGCACAGGACCTCGGTGCGGCGCATGAAGAGCGTCACGTCCTCTTCCTCCCGCACGTGGTCCTGGTCCACCGGCTGCCAGAACGACGGCCAGCCGGTGCCGGAATCGAACTTGGTGGCCGATTCGAACAGCGGCGTGTCGCAACAGATGCAGCGATACGTGCCGCGACGATCGTTGTCCCAGTGCGCACCCGAGAACGCGCGCTCGGTGCCTTTGCGGCGCGTCACGCGAAACTGCTCGTTGGTCAACCGGGATTTCCATTCCGCTTCGGATTTGCTGACCTTGTTGATCATGATCTGTCGCCTGGTTGGTTGCTGTCTGTCCGCCAAACGGCGAGGGATTGCGCCGGTGCGCTATAGTCCCGCCTTCGCCGCGTAACCTTACACGTACTTTTTCTGTGTCATTGGATCCTCCGTCCGCCGACTCGTTCCGTCGCGACGTGCGCGTGATCGGGCTGGTCGGGCTGGCCCACGCGTCGTCGCATTTTTTCCAGCTCGCACTGCCGCCGCTGTTTCCGCTGTTGCGCGCGGAGTTCGATGTCTCGTGGACGCTGCTCGGGCTCCTGGTGGGCGTGTTCTATGCCGCCAGCGCCGTCACGCAGTTCAGCGCCGGCTTCGCGGTCGACCGCTTCGGCGCCCGACCGGTGCTGCTGGGTGGCTTGGGCCTGCTCGCCGGCGGGACCATCGCCGCGTCACTCACGCCAGGCGCTTACTGGCTGTTTCCGATCGTCGCGTTGATGGGGGTCGGCAACGGCGTCTTCCACCCGAGTGATTTTGCCATCCTGAACGGCAACGTCGCGCCCCGCCGCCTGGGCTACGCATACTCGGTGCATGGCGTCGGCGGCAACCTCGGCTACGCGGCCGCCCCGATCGTCGCGTACGGGCTCGCCGTCGCGTTCGATTGGCGCGTCGCACTGGCCACGATGGGGGTGGCGGGCCTGCTGCTGCTGGGCCTGCTTGCCACGCAACGCGAGCACCTCGATTCGCGCAAGGCGGTCGACGCCCATGCGCACACGCTGCGCGGCAGTCTTTCGCTGTTCCTGCAGCCCGCCATCGCGCTGTGCTTCGGCTACTTCATCGTGCAGACCGCCGCTGCCGTCGGCCTCCAGTCGTTCCTGCCGTCGGCGCTGAACGAGGGCCTGGCGGTGCCGCTGGTATTGGCCACTTCGGCGGTGACCGCGTACCTGCTCGGGGGCACCGGCGGCATCGCTTTCGGCGGCTACGTCGCCACCCGTACCACGCGGCACGATCGCGTCGCCATGACCGGGCTCCTGAGCAGCGCCGGGCTGCTGATGGTGGTGGCGTTGGGCTCGGTGCCGGTCACGATGATCGTGCCCTGGTTCGCGCTCGTCGGCTTCACGCTTGGCGTAACCGGCCCGTCGCGCGACCTCATCGTGCGCGCCGCGACGCCGCCCGGTGCGTCGGGACGCGTCTATGGATTCGTGTATTCCGGTCTCGACATCGGCGCCACGCTCGGGCCTATCTGGTTCGGGCTCATGCTCGACCACGGCATGGGGCGGGAGATGTTCTATGCGGTCGCCGCCCTGCTCGTGGCGGCGGTGGCCACCGTGATGCGCGTGCGGCGCGCGTCTTCGTAGTCGCCAACGCAAGGGAAACGAACGATGGATCTCGGCATCGCCAACCGGCGTGCACTGGTATGTGCCGCCAGCAAGGGTTTGGGACGTGGCTGCGCGGAAGCGCTGGCACGCGAAGGCGTGGACGTGACGATCGTCGCCCGCACCGAGGCCGACGTCGCCCGGACCGCGGCGGAGATCGGTGCGCAATCGGGTCGTACCGTGCAGTGGGTCGCCTGCGACATCACCACGCCGGAGGGTCGCGTACGGGCGCTCGCCGCCTGTCCGCAGCCCGACATCCTGATCAACAACGCCGGTGGCCCGCCGCCCGGCGATTTTCGCGACTGGGACCGTGACGCGTGGCTGCGCGCCCTCGACGCCAACATGTTGACGCCGATCGAACTCATCAAGGCGACGGTCGACGGCATGATCGAGCGCAAGTTCGGGCGCATCGTGAACATCACGTCGGCGGCAGTGAAGGCGCCAATCGATATCCTCGGCCTGTCCAACGGCGCGCGCAGTGGCCTGACCGGCTTCGTCGCCGGCCTCGCGCGCAAGGTCGCGCGGCACGGTGTCACCATCAACAATTTGTTGCCCGGCTATTTCGACACCGATCGCTTTCGCGGCACCATGACCTCGCGCGCAAAAGCCGGCGCCATCAGCTACGACGCTGCGGTGACGGCAGCGCGTGAATCGGTCCCCACCGGCCGGGTCGGTACGCCGGCGGAATTCGGCGCCGTGTGTGCGTTCATCTGCAGTACCCACGCCGGCTACCTGGTCGGCCAGAATGTGCTGCTCGACGGCGGTGCGTACCCGGGGACGCACTAGGGTCGACGATCTGCGCCGAACGCTCACCGCAACTGCTGACGACGCGGCACCGGAGCACGGTCCTGCAAGCGCGGACGGTCGCGCCGCGTCACTGGGCGGGTGACTTTCAGCGCGCGTAGGCGACGAGCGCGCTCCATTCGGTCAGCGGAATCCGCGCGACGATGCGAAACTCGCCATGGCCGAGGGGGCGGATGACCGCCATTTCGCCTTCGGACAGGTACGGCGGCGGCGCGACGGCCCGGAACGGATTGCCGTGGCTGGCGATGGCCAGGTTGGTGTGGCCCATGACCGGAGTGCTCAGCAATCGCCGCAACGCAGCGTAGCGATCCGCCGAATCCGGCTGCGCGGGGCCGCCGCGCACCGCGACCGATGGTGAGGCCTTGCCGAACGCCAGGCGTCCGGTTTCCATCGTGCGGCAATAGGGGCTTGCCAGTACGTCGCTGATGGGAATGCGCAGTTCGCGCAGGGCACGGGCGATGGCACGCGCTTCGTCGCGTCCGCGGTCGGTGAGATTGCGCTGCGACGCGCAGTCCGCGTAGCTGGTCATCGCCGCGTCGTTCTTGCTGAAGTCGGTGGACGTGTGGCGCAGGTAGAGGACATAGCCGCCGCGGCGCAGCGCTTCAACCAGGCCGCGGCCTTGCAGTTCGGGTTCGGTCGCTGCGCGCGTTTGCGCCGCCCCGGGCTGCGGCGAAGTTTGCGCAAACGCAGTGCCCGCGCCGACCGCGCTCAGGACCGCCCCTGCGGCGAGCGCGATTATCAGCAAAATCGGGGCAGGCGGGGGCAAAGGTGATCGCATGGGGATTCGATCCTACGCCAAAGCGTAGGTGTCACCGTAAGGACAAAGGGATGTCCCGTTGCCGATGCGTCAAGGTCTCAGTCCTGAAAACCGGTGGTGGCAACCTTGTCGGTGGCGAGAAAGGCCACCCGCGGCCCTGGCGGCAGGCTCTATTGAACTCCGCGCCTTGTCGGCGTGATCGTCAGCGCGGTCGCCGGTCTCACCAACGCCGCCCGCGCATCGGCGGCCGCCTCGAGCACCGGATCGACGTCGAAGGCAAGGTCGCCTGCCGGGTCCGGCTGGCCCGACGCGCGCACCGCGGCGAAGTCCTGCAGCCGGCGATCGAGCAGATGCGTGGGTTCCACCTTGCCCAGTGCGTTGAAGATCGACTCGACCCGTCCCGGATATTTGCGCTCCCATTCGCCCAGCATCGCCGACACCTGCCTGCGCTGCAGGTTTTCCTGCGAGCCGCATAGCGTGCAGGGAATGATCGGAAAGCCCTCGTAGGTGGCGTGACGCGCCAGGTCCCGCTCGCGCACGTAGGCGAGCGGGCGGATGACCACGTGCCTGCCATCGTCGGAGACGAGCTTGGGCGGCATGGTCTTCAACTTGCCGCCGAAGAACAGGTTGAGGAAGAACGTGGCCATCAGGTCGTCGCGGTGATGGCCGAGGGCGATCTTGGTGGCGGCAAGCTCGCCTGCCACGCGGTACAACACGCCGCGGCGCAGGCGCGAACAAAGTGAGCACATCGTCGCGCCCTCGGGAATCAGGCGCTTGACCGTGCTGTAGGTGTCCTGCTCGGCGATGTGGAAAGCGACGCCCCGTTCGCTCAGGTAGCGTGGCAGCACGTCGGCGGGAAAGCCCGGCTGCTTCTGGTCGAGGTTGACGGCGACCAGTTCGAACGGCACCGGCGAACGCCGCTGCAGCGCAAGCAGGATGTCGAGCAGGCCGTAGCTGTCCTTGCCTCCGGACACGCATACCATGACCCGATCGCCGGCCTCGATCATCGCGAAGTCGGCAATGGCTTCGCCGACCTGGCGCTGCAGGCGCTTCACCAGCTTGTTGCGCTCGAACGCGGCTTTGCGCGGATCTCGCGCTGCGGCGGCGGTCGGCAGGTCGGACGAGGCCAAGGGCGACGATGCATCTTCCATGGCATCGATTCTAGCCGATGCCCACGGCCCCGGCGGCGGCAGCGGGATTCAGCGCGTGACCAGCAGCACGAGCCCGATTCCCAACCCGATGGCGCCGACGCACAGCGGCCACGGCGGCACGACGAAACCGCGTCTTGTTGCTGCCGGCATCAGACTCGCCAGTCCATGCGGCGCCGTGCGCGGCCCCGGCGCTCCGGGACGCTGGTAGGCGACAAGCTGCAACTGGGCAAGGCGGATGAGTTCGTGTTCGAGTCGTGTCACTTCCAGCCGATGCTTCGCGGCCAGGGTTGCGAACGTGCGCGGTGCGTCAAGGAGTTTCAAAATCCGTCGCTGGCCCACCGACAGCCCGCTGCTGGGCGCTTCGACTTCGTGTTCGCCCTGGACGGTGCGGCCCCAGACGGTATCGGGTTCGTAGTAGAGCATTGCGTGTGGTTCCTGCGCTTCAGCGTGGCGTCCCTGCATGGGGCGCGACATCTCGTGCGACAATTACGGTCGCGCGTTCGCACCATACCGACGCAAGCGATATGCCAATTTGGTTTCCGTCCGTCGGCAACGGCAACATGTAGGCGGAGCGTCGTTCGCTACGCCGCGTAGCTCACAAACAATCCGCCATGACCGTACGCATTTCCAGCGCCTTCGATGCGGGCTCGATCGATGTGGTCGCAGCCGCGCAACCGGCTGAGGTGGAGTTGCGCCTGCGCGCCGATTCACAGGCGGATTTTCGCCAGTGGTTCTACTTCCGCGTCCAGGGTGTGCGCGGCCAGAAAGTGCGCCTCGCCTTCGTCAACGCCGGCGAATGCACTTATGTCGACGGCTGGCGCGACTACCAGCTCGTGGTGTCGTATGACCGCAGTGACTGGTTTCGCGTGCCGACCACCTTCGACGGACGTACGCTGGTTGCTGCCTTCGAGGCGGAGCGCGACAGCCTTTATTGCGCATACTTCGAGCCGTATTCGTGGGATCGGCACCTGGCGCTGCTGGGCCGTGCCGACTTATCGCCACGCGCACGCGTGACCTCGCTCGGCGGCACGCTCGACGGCCGCGACCTGGATCTCGTGACGGTCGGCGTTCCCGACGCCGGCAAGAAGTCGCTGTGGGTGATCGCGCGCCAGCATCCCGGCGAGACCATGGCCGAGTGGTTTGTCGAAGGCATGCTCGATCGACTGCTCGATCCGGCCGACCCGATCGCCCGGCGCCTGCTCGACCGCGCGGTCATTCACCTGGTCCCCAACATGAACCCGGACGGCAGTGTGCGCGGGAACCTGCGTACCAATGCCGCGGGCGCCAACCTCAATCGCGAATGGCTCTCGCCGTCGCTGGAGCGCAGTCCCGAGGTATTTCATGTGCGTGCGGCGATGCAGGCCACCGGCGTCGATGCCTTCCTCGACGTGCACGGCGACGAGGCGCTGCCCTACGTATTCACTGACGGGAACGAGCGCCTTCCGACGTATACGCCACGGATGGCCGCACTCGAAAGCGGCTTCGCGGCCGCGCTGGAGGCCGCCAATCCCGATTTCCAGTCGGTGCATGGCTACCCGTCGAGCAAGGAGACGAAAGTCAACCTGACCATTGCGTCGAAATGGGTCGGGCATACCTATGGCGGGCTCGCGCTTACGCTCGAAATGCCGTTCAAGGACAACGCGAATTTGCCGGACCCCCGGCATGGCTGGAACGGCGCGCGGTCACGGCGCCTGGGCGCGGATACGCTCACCGCGCTGCACGCATTGCTGCCTTCGCTGTAACCGTCGCGGTGGGCACACCGCTTCGCACGCCAAGTCGTAAACTCGCGAACTATCTGGGGGAGGGGACCTGCTGTGCAAACGATTCTGATCGCCAACCCGAAGGGGGGCAGCGGCAAGACGACGCTCGCGACCAATATCGCAGGCTGGCTCGCCGGCAAGCGGCAGCGCGTGGCGCTCCTCGATGCCGATCCACAGCAGTCGTCCAGCCAATGGCTCGCGCGCCGGCCGGTGCTGTTTCCACCGATCGCAGGCTTCGCGGGCGAGGCGGGGAAGAAGGCCCTCAAGGATATCGGCGCGCAGTGGCTGGTGATCGACAGCCCTGCAGGCGTGCATGGCGACCCGTTGCGCGATGCAATCAAGCGGGCGGATGCGATGGTGGTGCCGGTGTCGCCTTCCGCCTTCGATGCCATGGCCACCAACCGCTTTCTGCAGCAGGTGGCCGAATACAAGGCAGTGCGGGAAGGCGGCCTCCCCGTCGCGCTGGTGGCCATGCGTATCGACGCGCGTACCCGCTCGGCGGCGGAGCTCGATGAGTTTCTGGAAAGCCTGGACTTTCCGCTGATCGCGCATCTGCGCGATACGCAGGTCTACATCTATTGCGCCCGGGACGGCTATTCGATATTCGACCTGCCGCGCTCGCGCGGAGAGCAGGACTGGGAGCAGTGGAAACCGCTGACTCGCTGGATCGCGCGGCATGCAGCCGTGCGGGGGGGCTGAGCCCGGAAAAAAACCGGCGCCCGCATCGGGGCGCCGGTCGTTGTTGCAGCGCGCATGGCGGGAACGAATCCGCGTTGCGGGGGCTTACTTCTTGGCGGCTTCGTTGGCTGAATTGACCGCGTCCGCGGCCTTCGCGTTGGCATCCTTGGCGGCATCGGCGGTGGCGTTGGCGGCATCCTTCGCCATGTCGCCGGTCTTGGCAGCAGCGTCCGACGTGGCCTTGGCGGCGTCCTTCGCGGCCTGTTCAGTCTTGGCGGCCGCGTCAGCGGCCGCGGCTTTGGCGGCGTCGGCAGCCTTCATGGCAGATTCCTTGGCGGCCTTGGCCGAGGCCTCAGCGGCTTCCTTCGCCTTGTCGCCGCACGCGGTCAGCGTCAAGGCCAGCGTGAGCGCGGTCAGCGCGGCGATCATCGACTTTTTCATCCGAGTTCTCCCGTAGGGTGATTTACTGCTGGATTGGGTCTTGCCTCTGCGCGTCAGAGCAGCTACCAACGCGCGGCCACCCAAGCCCAACATTTTAGCGCAAGTCGCAGGTGCTGTGGTCGACACAGCGTCAAGGCGAATTGCATGCTGGGATCACTTGCGGAATTGCATGTGGGACTCAGGGAAAGCTGCGCGCCAGACGTGCCCGGCGGCGCTCGAGCAGCGCGAGGGAGACGCCGCTGCCGAGGATGATAGCCATGCCCACTGCGGACCAGCGGTCGGGCAGCTGGCCGAACACGACATAACCGAACAGCGTCGCCCACAACATCTGGACGTAGGTGAACGGTGTCAGCAACGACGCCGGCGCGATGAGGAAGGCGCGGGTCAGCAGCCAGTGCGCGACTCCGGCGAGCACGCCGAGTGCGGCCAGCATCAGACCTTCACGCCATGAGAATGCATCGCTTTCGAAATTCCACGGCAGGGCGAGCGTGAACGCTATGGCACCCACCAGCGCGCTGTAGAAGAGCGTCGTGTACATCGTGTCGCCCGGAAGCCTGCGCGTCAGCAACTGGTACAGCGCATTGAAGATCGCAGTTCCGAGCAAGAGGAGCACGGCGGGATGCAGTACGGCCGAGCCGGGTCGCAGCATGATCAGGATGCCGGCGAAGCCGGCGACCACGGCCGCCCAGCGAGAACGGGTCGGCCGCTCGCCCAGCACCGGCTGCGCCAGGATGACGATGAAGACCGGGGCCAGCAGCGTGACCGCTGTCCCCTCCGCCAAGCGGGAGGTAGCGCAATCCGGCAAAGAAGCAGACGGTCGCCGCAACAAGGCAAGTCGAGCGCAGCAACTGCATGCGCAGGTTCTTCGTGCGCCAGAAACCGGGGCCGGCGCGGTGGTACACGAACGGGGTGACGATCAGCATCTGGCCGACGTAGCGCGCCCAGACCACCAGAAACAGCGAATGGTCGCGCACCAGGTACTTGGCCGTGGTATCGAGCGACGTGAGAAACACGCCCGCCAGCAGGAACAGCGGCAGCGCATGCGCCAGGGGGTGGCCGGGGGCGGACATGGGTGGTGCGCGGAAATGGACTACGGGCCGGCTGCCACGGCAGCCGGCCCAGGCACGAGGATTCCGGGTTCGCGCTGCCGTCAGGCAGCCACCAGCTCGCGCAGCACGAACGGCAGGATGCCGCCGTTCTTGTAGTAGTCCACCTCGATCGGCGTATCGATCCGGCACAGCACAGCGACGTTCTGCTTCGACGCCGTCCTTGCGCGTCACGACCAGCGTCAGGTCCTGCTGCGGCCGGATGTCCGCAGGCACCGCGATATCGTACGTCTCCTCGCCGGTGATGCCCAGCGACTGCACGGTGTCGGTGCCCTTGAACTGCAGCGGCAGCACGCCCATGCCGACCAGGTTGGAACGGTGGATGCGCTCGAAGCTCTTGGCGATTACCGCTTTCACGCCCAGGAGCTGCGTGCCCTTCGCCGCCCAGTCGCGCGAGCGAGCCGGTGCCGTACTCCTCTCCACCGAACACCACCGTGGGTGTGCCGTCCGCGACGTACTGCATGGCCGCGTCGTAGATGAACATCTTCTCGCCGGAAGGCTGGAACAGCGTGACACCGCCTTCCTCGCGCGTGCCGTCCGCTCCGGCCGGGATCATCAGGTTCTTGATGCGCACATTGGCGAAGGTGCCGCGCATCATCACTTCATGATTGCCGCGGCGCGACCCGTAGCTGTTGAAGTCGGCCTTGGTCACGCCGTTGGCGGTGAGCCACTTGCCGGCAGGCGAATTTTCCTTGATCGAGCCCGCCGGCGAAATGTGATCGGTGGTGACCGAGTCGCCGAAGATGCCCAGCGCGCGTGCACCGCGAACGTCGACCGATCGGTACCGGCTTCATGGCGAAGCCGTCGAAGAAGGGTGGCTTGGCGATATACGTCGACGTTGGCCAGTTGTAGACCTGGCCGTCGGAACCGGCGACCTTGCCCCACAGCGGCGTGGCGTTGGCGAGGTCGGTGTAGAGGCGACGATAAGTGGCCGGATCGCGCGCATGTTGCATGACGGCGGCGATCTCCTTGGAGGTCGGCCAGATGTCCTTAGGAACACCGGTTTCCCATCGGCGCCGATCCCCAGCGGTTCGGTGGTCAGGTCGCGCAGAACCGTACCGGCGATCGCGTAGGCCACGACCAGCGGCGGGGACGCGAGGAAATTGGCTTTGAGGTTCGGGTGAATGCGCGCCTCGAAATTGCGGTTGCCCGACAGCACGGCCGCGCAGATGAGATCGTTTTTGACGATGGCGTCGTTGATTTCCGGCGCGAGGTCACCGGCGTTGCCGATGCAGGTCGTGCAGCCGTACGCGGCGAGATTGAAGTTGAGCTGCTCGAGATAGGGCAGGAGACCCGCCTTGGTCAGGTAATCGGTGACCACCCGCGAGCCCGGCGCGAGCGAGGTCTTGATGTGCCTGCGCACCGATAGCCCGCGCTCCACCGCCTTCTTCGCGAGCAGGCCCGCGGCCAGCAGCACGCCGGGATTGGACGTATTCGTGCAGGAAGTGATCGCCGCGATCAGCACGTCGCCATTGCCGATGTCGACGTGTTTGCCGTGCGGCTCGTCGACGCGGTCCGGCGTAGGGCGGTTGTCCACCATCTCCACGAAATCACGCGGCTTGCCGTTGGCGGGACAGTTGCATCGAAGCGTCGCTGATCGCGCCGGTACCATCGGCGACCATGGGCGTGACGATGCGCCTGGTGAGCTCTGCGGCAGGCTTGGCGAAGCCGCTGTCGGCGATGGGCTTGCTGTAGAGCGCGGTAAAGGTCGACTTGAGCGCACCGAGCTCGATGCGGTCCTGCGGGCGCTTCGGGCCCGCAAGCGACGGCTTGATCGACGCAAGGTCGAGCACCAGCGCCTTGGTGTAGTCGATCGACGCCCGCGCTCGGGATGCCGTAGAGCTCCTGCGCCTTGAAGTACGCGGCGAACGCGTCGACCTCTTCCGGCGTGCGGCCGGTGGCGACCAGGTAGTCGACCGTCGCGTCGTCGACCGGGAAGAAGCCCATGGTGGCGCCATATTCGGGTGCCATGTTGGCGATCGTGGCGCGGTCCGGCACGGCCAGCGAGGCGGTCCCTTCGCCGAAGAACTCGACGAACTTGCCGACCACCTTTTCCCGCCGCAGCATCTCGGTGACCGTCAGCACGAGGTCGGTCGCGGTGCAGCCCTCCGGCAATTTGCCCTTGAGTTCCACGCCGACGACGTCGGGGGTCAGGAGATAGACGGGCTGGCCGAGCATGCCGGCCTCGGCCTCGATACCGCCCACGCCCCAACCGACGACGCCGATGCCGTTGATCATCGTCGTGTGGCTGTCCGTGCCCACCAGCGAGTCCGGGTAATACAGGCCGTCCTTCCGGTGCACGCCGCGCGCCAGGTACTCGAGATTGACCTGGTGCACGATGCCGATCCCCGGTGGGACGACACCGAACGTATCGAAGGCCTGCATGCCCCACTTCATGAACTGGTAGCGCTCGTTGTTGCGCTCGAACTCGAGCTTCATGTTGAGGTCGAGCGCATTCTTGGTTCCGTAGTGATCGATCATCACCGAATGGTCGACCACGAGGTCGACCGGGACCAGCGGCTCAATCGTCTTGGGATTGCGGCCGAGGTCGTCGGCCACGTTGCGCATCGCCGCGAGATCGGCGAGCAGCGGGACGCCGGTGAAGTCCTGCAGCACGACGCGGGCGACGACGAACGGAATCTCGTCGGTCCGTGCCGCGGTCGGCGCCCAGTTGGCGAGCTGCTTCACATGCGCTTCGGTGACCTTCTTGCCGTCGCAGTTGCGCAGGACCGACTCCAGCACGATGCGGATCGATACCGGCAGGCGCGATACCTTGCCGATGCCAGCCTTCTCCAGCGCCGGCAGCGAATAGAACTTTCCGTCCGCGCCGGACTTGAGCTTGAACTGGGACAGCGTGTCGTGCAGGTTATGGCTCATGGCGTGACCTATGAAGGCGGGCGGGATGGGATAGGGAATGGCTTACTTGGCGGGCGGCGGGGACGACTTCGGCGCGGGTGCGGTCTTCGGCAGCGGCATCGGCTGGCCCGACTTTCGCTCGAGGACACCCTTCACGTTGATCTTCTGTCCGCTGGGCATGATGAAGTCGCCCGGGCACGAGGCCATCGCGACAGGGCCCGACATACTTGCCTTCGATGGTGCTCCGGGAATCTTTCATGCCCATGAACGGCGGGTCGTAGGTGGCGCTGATTTCGGTCTTGTAGCCGGTGTCACCGGACAGGGTCATCACGGCCCGCGAGCTGATCTTCGATTCGCCGATCTTGCATTCCGACGTCGTGACGACGCGCGCACCTTCGCGCTTCATCTCGTGCTTGGAGCACATTTCCTTGCTCATGCCGGCGCCCATGGAGACGAGCTCCTTTTGCATGGCGGCATCGGTGCACATGGTGGTCTTGGTCGGCGGATTTGCGGCGCCGGCCCCCGTCTTGGTCTGGCTGGAGGACATCTCCCACTGGCCAGCCTTGAGCGTAGGGATGTCCTGCGCCGCGGCGGTCACGGTAATGGCGAAGACGGCAGGGAGGAGCGATAGGGAAAGGCGCATGGGAGTTGCTTTCTTTGGAATCGGGATGCAGATCGTTGCGGTCAGCCCAGCATCGACGCGACGCCGGCGCGCTCGTCGTCGAGCTCCTTGAGCGTGGCGTTCATCTTGTCGCGCGAGAACGCGTCGATCGGCAGGTCGCGCACCAGCGTGTATTCGCCGTTGGCGGTGGTCACCGGCATGCCGTAGATCACGTCCTGCGGAATGCCGTAGCTGCCGTCGGAGGCGATGCCCATGGTCACCCACTTGCCGTCGCTGCCCCGCAGCCAGTCGCGCACGTGGTCGATAGCTGCATTGGCGGCCGAGGCGGCGGACGAAACGCCGCGCGCCTCGATGATCGCCGCGCCGCGCTTGCCGACCTTGGGCAGGAACTCGTTGGCGTTCCACGCCTCGTCGTCGATCATCGCCTTGAGCGACTGCCCGCCGGCCGTCGCGAAGCGGTAGTCGGGATACATCGTCGGCGAGTGATTACCCCATACAACCAGCTTCTCGATGTCGCCGACCGGCTTGCCGGACTTGCTGGCGAGCTGCGACAGCGCGCGGTTGTGGTCGAGGCGCAGCATCGCAGTGAAGTTGCGCTTCGGCAGCGACGGCGCCGACTTCATCGCGATGTAGGCGTTGGTGTTCGCGGGATTGCCGACGACCAGCACCTTCACGTTGCGCGAGGCCACCGCGTCCAGCGCTTTGCCCTGCTCGATGAAGATCTTGGCGTTTTCCAGCAGCAGGTCCTTGCGCTCCATGCCCGGGCCACGCGGACGGGCGCCGACCAGCATCGCCACGTCGGCGTCCTTGAACGCGACCTTGGGGTCGGCGGTGCCGATCATGCCGGCCAGCAGCGGAAAGGCGCAGTCCTCGAGTTCCATCATCACGCCGGCAAGAGCGGCCTGCGCCTTGTCGAGCGGCAGCTCGAGCAGCTGCAGGATCACCGGCTGATCGCGGCCGAGCATTTCGCCCGAGGCGATGCGAAAGAGCAGGGCGTAGCCGATCTGGCCGGCGGCACCGGTGACGGCGACGCGGACGGGTGCTTTCATGGTTGGAGCTCCTGGCGGATAACGAATCGCAGACATGGCCGCAGCGGATTCGTCGGTGCGAAACACGGGGACGATGCTGCGATGCAGCAGATTATAGCGTTTGGCGGTGCGCGGGAGGGCAAATCCGTCTTGGGTCTGCGCAAGGCCAAGTAGTCTCCAAGCGTACAGGCGGAGGCCGGACTTGTCAATATAGTCAGCTATCTTATATAAGATAAAAGATACATATTTGACCTACATCTGATGATTGTTGGATGACACCGGATGGACAGCGGCGATCGTGCTGGCCATACTTTGCGGATCGGCACCGCCGTCGCCGATTCGGACCAGCGCTGCCGCCATCATGACCACCTCCGCCGTTCCCGCGTTCGCACCGCTTTACCTGCAGATCAAGTCCCTGCTGGAAACCAGCCTGGAGGCGCAGGAGTGGCGACCGGGGGAGCCAATCCCCTCCGAGATCGAACTTGCCGGACGCTACGGCGTCTCGCAGGGCACCGTGCGCAAGGCGCTTGGTGCGCTCGCCGCCGACAACCTCGTCGTGCGGCGGCAGGGCAAGGGCACCTACGTCGCCACCCATACCGAAGAGCGCTCGTCGCTGGTGCGTTTCCTGCGCATTCGCCGCAACGATGGCGGCGAGGTGCAGCCGAAAAGCCGGTTGCTGGAGGTCAAGCGCGGCAAGGCCGGCGCCGACCTGGCCCGCCTGCTCGACCTCAAGACCGGCGAATCCGTGCTCCTGCTGCGCCGGGTGCTCGACTATGACGAGGAGCCGGTAGTGCTGGACGAGATCACGTTGCCCGCGGCGCGCTTCCGTGGCCTGACCAAGGCCCGTTATGACGCGTATGGCGGTTCCATGTACGGCTTCTTCGAGACCGAGTTTGGCGTGCGCATGTTGAAGGCCGAAGAGAAGATCCGTGCGGTCGCCGCCGACAGCACCGCCGCGCGCATTCTCGGCGTCACGACGGGAACGCCGCTGCTCGCGGTCGACCGCCGGACCCTCACCTACAATGACCGGCCGGTCGAAGTCCGCCGCGGACTGTGTGCGACACACGCCTACCACTACATGAATCAACTTTCGTGATAGCTTGAAGCAACGTTGTGACCGCATGAACCAACGTTCGTGACAGCCTGAAGGAGCGCTGGCCGGGCTTCGTGGCGCCGGCCGCGGGATGCCCGGAAGGGCCCGTCGCGCGGTCGCTCGTAAAGGCCGGATGTGGTGTGCATTGCCTGGTGGCGGCTATAATTATGTGCTGCGCACAAAAGGCATGATTTTCAGTGTGTCCCGCCACTTCCGCGAAATCGGTACGTTGCGGGTTGTCCGTTGCCCACATCTACTCGAGGTGTCCTCCCGATGGCCGCGCTGGACCGTCCCGTCGAAAAATCGCGCCCGGTCTACCTGAACCTGCTGGCTATCCGGCTGCCCTTGCCGGCGTTCGTTTCGATCCTGCACCGGGTCAGCGGCGCGCTGCTGTTCCTCCTCGGCATCCCGCTGCTGCTTTGGGCGACGCAGCGCGCGCTCGCCACGCCTGAAGGCTGGACGCAAACGCGCGAAGTCCTTGCGCATCCGCTGGCCAGGCTCGTGCTGCTCGGCCTCGCCTGGGCGTCGTTTCATCATTTCATCGCCGGGATCCGCCATTTGCTGATGGATCTGCACCTCGGCATGACACTTCCGGTGGCGCGCCGCTGGGCGGCATTCACGCTGGTGCTCGCCTTGCTGCTGACGGCCGGCGTGGCGGTGGCGCTATGGTGACGCCCGATCGCCTGGTCGTCGGTGCGCATTACGGCTGGCGCGACTGGCTGGTGCAACGCGTCTCCGCGGTGGTGATGGCCGTCTATACGCTGCTCATCCTGGCGCTGCTGCTGTGGCACGGCGGGCTCGACCAGGCGGCCTGGAAAGCCATTTTTGCCAGCAATGCCTTTCGCCTGGCCACCTTCATCTTCATGGTGTCGCTGCTGTGGCACGCCTGGGTAGGCGTGCGCAACATCCTGATGGACTATGTGAAGCCTGTCGGCGTACGCCTCACCGCGCAGGTGTCCGTGATCGTCCTGCTGGTGGCCTATCTCGGCTGGACGATCCAGATCCTCTGGGCCGTGCCCTGACGCGAGACCGGCCTTGACAGCGCCTTCCAGCCTTCCCATTCGTCGCTTCGACGCGATCATCATCGGTGCCGGCGGCTCGGGCATGCGCGCCTCGCTGCAACTTGCCGAGGCGGGGTTGTCGGTGGCCGTGTTGTCCAAGGTCTTTCCCACCCGGTCGCACACTGTCGCCGCCCAAGGCGGCATCGGCGCGTCGCTCGGCAACATGTCTGAGGACAACTGGCTCTGGCACATGTACGACACCATCAAGGGTTCGGACTGGCTGGGCGACCAGGACGCGATCGAGTACATGTGCAAGGAAGCACCGCAGGTCGTCTACGAACTCGAGCACTTCGGCATGCCGTTCGATCGCAATGCCGACGGCACGATCTACCAGCGTCCCTTCGGCGGCCACTCCGCCAACTTTGGCGAGAAGCCCGTCCAACGCGCCTGCGCGGCCGCGGACCGCACCGGCCACGCGATGCTGCATACGCTGTACCAGCGCAACGTCCGCGCGCAGACGCATTTCTTCGTCGAATGGATGGCGCTGGACCTGATCCGCGACGCGGACGGCGATGTCGTCGGCGTGGTCGCCTACGAAATGGAAACCGGCGACGTATGGATGCTGCAGGCGAAGGTGACCGTGCTGGCCACCGGCGGTGCCGGACGCATCTTCGCGGCGTCGACCAATGCGTTCATCAATACCGGGGACGGCCTCGGTATGGCGGCGCGCGCCGGCATCCCGCTGGAGGATATGGAGTTCTGGCAGTTCCATCCGACCGGCGTGGCCGGGGCAGGCGTGCTGATCACCGAGGGCGTGCGCGGCGAGGGCGGCATTCTGCTCAACTCGGCGGGC
The DNA here is from genome assembly GCA_963756765.1 of uncultured beta proteobacterium. GTDB lineage: Bacteria > Pseudomonadota > Gammaproteobacteria > Burkholderiales > Casimicrobiaceae > VBCG01. The sequence goes on from CAVWPC010000011.1 coordinate 33,113, forward strand.
GAGCGGTTCATGGAACGCTACGCGCCGAATCTCAAGGACCTGGCTTCGCGCGACATCGTGTCCCGTTCGATGGACCAGGAGATCAAGGAGGGCCGCGGCTGCGGTCCGGACAAGGACTACGTTCTGTTGAAGCTTGATCATCTCGGGCCCGAGGTGATCACCAAGCGCCTGCCGTCGATCCGCGAGATCGCGATCAAGTTCGCCAACGTCGATCCGATCAGGGAACCCATTCCCGTGGTGCCGACGATCCACTATCAAATGGGCGGCGTGCCGACCAACATCCACGGCCAGGTGGTGGCGCCGCGTGGTGGCGATCCCAATGCGATCGTCAACGGACTCTACGCGGTCGGTGAGTGCGCGTGCGTTTCCGTGCACGGGGCCAACCGGCTCGGTACCAACTCGCTGCTCGACCTCCTCGTGTTCGGCCGCGCGGCGGGCAACCACATCGTCGAGCGACATCTGACGGCGACGCCGCACAAGGCGCTGCCGCGCGATGCCGGCGACCTGTCGCAGGCGCGCCTGGCTCGCCTCGATGGCGCGACGGCGGGCGAATCGGTGCCGGAAATCGCGCAAGCGATCCGGCGCACGATGCAGGCGCATTGCGGCGTATTTCGCAATCAGGCGCTGTTGAGCGAAGGCGTGGCGATGATCGGGGAACTCGCCGGGCGCGCTGCCCACAGCGCGATCAAGGACAAGAGCCGTACGTTCAACACTGCGCGCGTCGAGGCCATGGAACTCGACAACCTGGTCGAGACGGCCAGGGCAACCATCGTGTCGGCCGAGGCGCGACGCGAATCGCGCGGAGCGCAGGCGAGAAGCGACTATCCGGAACGCGACGACGCCCAGTGGCTGAAGCACACGCTGTGGTACAGCGAAGGCAATCGCCTGGACTACAAGCCGGTGAACCTGAAGCCGCTTTCGGTCGAGGCGTTTCCGCCGAAGGCACGGACCTACTGATGATGCGCAAGTTCGCAATGAAACGCCAAAAGTCGGACCCGCCGCGCGGGTCCGCGCCCACCGGACGCTTGCCGCGATGAAATTCAGCATCTACCGCTACGACCCGGAAAAGGACGCGAAGCCTTACATCCAGGACTACGACATTGCACTCGATCCGACCGACCGGATGCTGCTCGACGCGCTGATCCGGTTGAAGGCGGTCGACGATTCGCTGTCGTTCCGGCGCAGTTGTCGCGAGGGCGTCTGCGGCTCGGATGCGATGAACATCAACGGCAAGAACGGCCTGGCTTGCATCACCAACCTCAAGGAGGTGAAGGAGCCGGTCGTATTGAAACCGCTGCCCGGACTGCCCGTGATTCGCGACCTCATCGTCGACATGAGCCAGTTCTTCAAGCAGTACCACTCGATCAAGCCCTACCTCGTCAACGACTCGCCGCCGCCGGAGAAGGAACGCCTGCAGGCGCCGGCCGACCGCGAGGAACTCGACGGACTCTACGAGTGCATCCTGTGCGCGTGCTGCTCGACGGCGTGCCCGTCCTTCTGGTGGAATCCGGACAAATTCGTCGGACCGGCGGGGCTGCTCGCGGCGTATCGCTTCATTGCCGACAGCCGTGACCAGGCGACCGAGGCGCGGGTCGACAATCTCGAGGATCCTTATCGGCTGTTCCGCTGTCATACGATCATGAATTGCGTCGACGTTTGTCCGAAGAATCTGAATCCGTCGCTGGCGATCGGCAAGATCAAGAGCATCATGGTGAAGCGAGGCGTCTGATGTCCGCGTCAGGACCCGTGGCAGCGGCCAGCAGACCCGCAACGGCGGCAATCGCTGCCGAGCGCCTGCGCCGCCTGCGTTGGCGCTGTCGGCGCGGCATGCTCGAGAACGACCTGGTGCTGGCGCGCTTCCTGGATGCCCGCGGAGCCGGGTTGAGCGATGACGAGGTCGCGTCGCTCGACCGCTTGCTGGACATGACGGACAACGATCTGTGGAATCTGATCGCGGGAAGGATGGACCCGCAGGATCCGGCCACGGCGGCCTTCGTGCTGCAGTTGCGCGCGGCCTGAAGCGCGCACTGGCCGGATTCACCGTACCGACCGGGACCTAAGCGAAATCCCGGCGGGTTTTTTCCTGCCTGCTGACGTAGGGAGTAGCTCGCAATGACTGACCGTACCGCCACGCTTTCCTTCTCCGACGGCTCGCCCTCGGTCACTTTCCCGGTCCTCACCGGCACCATCGGCCCCGAGGTCGTCGACATCCGGGCGCTGTATGGCAAGACGGGGAAGTTCACGTTCGATCCGGGATTCATGTCCACCGCCGCCTGCAATTCGGCCATTACCTATATCGATGGTGACAAAGGCGAACTCCTCTATCGCGGGTATCCGATCGAGGAATTGGCGCTCAGCTGCGACTTCCTCGAAACCTGCTATCTGCTGCTCTACGGCGAACTGCCGGATGCCGCGCAGAAGAAGGAGTTCGACGAGCGGGTGACCATGCACACGATGGTCAACGAGCAGATGCATTTCTTCATGCGGGGCTTCCGGCGCGACGCCCATCCGATGGCGGTCATGACCGGGCTGGTCGGCGCGCTGTCGGCGTTTTACCCGGATTCGATGAACCTGCACGACGCCCGCCAGCGCGACATCTCGGCCATCCGCCTGATCGCGAAGATGCCGACGCTGGTGGCGATGGCCTACAAGTACACGATTGGCCAGCCGTATATCTACCCGCAGAACGAGCTCGGCTACTCGGCCAATTTCATGCGCATGATGTTTGCCACGCCGTGCGAGCCGTACAACGTCAACGAGGTCCTGGTGCGTGCGCTCGATCGCATTTTCATCCTGCACGCCGATCACGAGCAGAACGCATCGACTTCCACGGTGCGGCTGTGTGCCTCGTCGGGCACCAACCCCTTCGCCGCTATCGCCGCGGGGGTCGCGTGCCTGTGGGGACCCGCCCACGGTGGCGCCAACGAGGCCGCGCTCAACATGCTCTACGACATCCAGGCGCAGGGTGGGGCGGCCAAGATCGGCGAGTTCATCACCAGGGTGAAGGACAAGAATTCCAGCGTCAAGCTGATGGGCTTCGGGCACCGGGTCTACAAGAATTACGATCCGCGCGCCAAGCTGATGCGGGAGACCTGCCACGAAGTGCTGGCGGAACTCGGCCTTGGCGACGATCCGCTGTTCAAGCTCGCCATGGCGCTGGAAAAGATCGCGCTGGAGGACGATTACTTCGTGCAGCGCAAGCTCTATCCGAACGTCGACTTCTATTCGGGCATCGTGCAGAAGGCGATCGGCATCCCGGTGCAGCTGTTCACCGCGGTTTTCGCGCTGGCGCGCACCGTCGGCTGGATCGCGCAGCTGAACGAAATGATCGCCGATCCCGAGTACAAGATCGGCCGGCCGCGGCAGCTCTACGTCGGCGCCGAGCGGCGTTCGGTGACTCCGCTCGCCAAGCGCGGCAAGGCGTGATTGCAATCCGGCTGTGCTGCCCCAATCTTCGGCGGTGCAGCCGGCTCGACAAGTGTAACGAGGTGAGCGCATGGGCGTGATGCAGGAACTCGAGACGACCAGTACCCTGTTCGGGGCCAATGTTCCGTTCATCGAGGAGCTCTACGAAAAGTACCTGGCCGACCCGGCCAGCGTCAGCGGCGAGTGGCGGGCGTATTTCGACGAGCTGCGTGGCGATGCGGCCGACGTGTCGCACGCGCCGGTGGTCGAGTCGTTTCGCGAAATGGCGCGCAACCGCCGTGTGCAGGGCGCGATGGTCGATGCCACCACGATGCACAAGCAGGTGCTGGTGCTGCGCCTGATCAGCAAATACCGCACGCTCGGGATGTTCAACGCCGACCTCGATCCGTTGCACCAGCACGCACTCGACTATGTGGCTGACCTCGATCTGGCCACCTACGGGTTCTCCGACGCCGACATGGAGACGGTGTTCGACGTGGGCTCCTACAAGGCCGGCCCCGCGCGCATGCGGCTGCGCGATCTGGTGCAGTCACTGAAGGACACCTACACCCGCACGCTCGGTGCAGAGTACATGTACATCAGCGACACGGCCACCAAGCGATTTTTCCAGGAGCGCCTCGAGCCCATCCGCTCGCAGCCCGCGTACACGCCCGAGCAGCGCGTGCACATCCTGGAGCGGCTGACCGCCGCCGAGACGCTCGAGCGGTACCTGCATACCAAGTATGTCGGCCAGAAGCGCTTCTCGGGCGAGGGCGGTGACACGCTGATCCCGATGCTCGACCGGCTGATCGAACGGGCCGGTGCGGCGGGCGTCGGCGAAATCGTCATGGGCATGGCCCACCGCGGCCGCCTCAATGTGCTGGTCAACATCCTGGGCAAGATGCCGGCCGATCTGTTCTCGGAATTCGAGGGCAAGGCGGCGCAGGAGTTGCCCGCCGGCGACGTCAAGTATCACCAGGGATTTTCGTCGGACGTCTCGACCCCCGGCGGCCCGGTCCACCTGACACTGGCCTTCAACCCGTCGCACCTCGAGATCGTGAATCCGGTCGTCGAAGGCTCGGTGCGTGCCCGCCAGTTCCGTCGAGGCGACAAGCAGGGCGACCAGGTGATGCCGATCCTGATTCACGGCGATGCCGCGATCGCCGGGCAGGGGGTGAATCAGGAGTGCCTGAACATGGCGCAGACCCGCGGCTATTACACGGGCGGCACCATCCACATCGTCATCAACAACCAGATCGGCTTCACCACGTCCGATCCGCGCGACGCACGCGGCACGCCGTTTTGCACCGACATCGCGAAAATGGTCGAGGCGCCGATCCTGCATGTCAACGGCGACGATCCGGAAGTTGCCTTGCTCGCGGTGGAGATCGCGCTCGAGTACCGGCAGCGCTTTCATCGCGACATTTTCATCGACCTCGTTTGCTTCCGGAGGCTCGGACACAACGAGGCGGACGAACCGGCGGTCACGCAGCCGCTGATGTATCGCCGCGTGGGCCAGCACGGCGGTACCCGCAAGCTGTACGCGGAGCGCCTGGTCGCGGCGCACGCGATCAGCGCCGAGGCGGCGGACGCCATGGTCGGTACCTACCGCGCCGCGATGGACCGCGGGCAGCATACGAACAAGACCGTGCTGGCCAATTACAAGGCACCTTTCACCATCGACTGGGCGCCGTATCGCGATCGCCATTGGGCCGACGACGTGGATACCGCGGTGCCGCGGGCGACCATCGAAATGCTGGCGAACCGGCTCACGACGGTGCCCGAAGGCTTCAAGGTGCACCCGCGCGTCGAAAAAGTTCTTGCCGACCGGCGCGCCATGGGCAAGGGCAAGCAGCCGCTCGACTGGGGCATGGGGGAAACGCTGGCCTATGCGACGCTGCTCAACGATGGCATCGGCGTTCGCCTGTCGGGCGAGGACATCGGCCGGGGCACCTTCTCGCATCGCCACGCGGTGCTGCACGATCAGAATCGCGAGCGCTGGGATGTCGGGGCGTACATTCCGTTGCAACACCTCACCGACAAGCAGGCGACCTGCGAAATCATCGATTCGGTCCTGACCGAACAGGCGGTGGTGGCGTTCGAGTACGGCTACTCGACGTCCGACCCGTCGCGCCTGGTCGCGTGGGAGGCGCAGTTCGGCGATTTCGTCAATGGCGCGCAGGTCGTGATCGACCAGTTCATCAGCGCGGGCGAGGTGAAGTGGGGGCGCGTTTCGGGTCTGGTGATGCTCCTGCCGCACGGCTACGAGGGCCAGGGGCCGGAGCACTCGTCGGCACGGCCGGAACGCTTCCTGCAGCTGTGCGCGCAGCACAACATGCAGGTCTGCGTACCGTCCACGCCGGCGCAGGTGTTCCACATGCTGCGGCGGCAGATGTTGCGCAAGTTCAGGAAGCCGCTGATCGTCATGAGCCCCAAGAGCCTGCTGCGGCACAAGGAAGCGGTGTCTTCGCTCGATGAAATCGTCGACGGCGGCTTTCGCACGGTGATCGGGGAGACCGAGAAGCTGGCTGCCAAGAAGGTGCGGCGCGTGCTCGTATGTTCGGGCAAGGTGTACTACGAGCTGCTCGCCCACCGGCGCGAAAAGGCGATCGACAACATCGCGATCATCCGCCTCGAGCAGCAGTACCCGTTTCCGCACGCCGAGTTCAAGGCGGAGATCGCGCGCTTTCCGCAGGCCAAGGAAGTGGTCTGGGTGCAGGAGGAGCCGCAGAACCAGGGGGCGTGGTACCGGCTGCGCGCGTACCTGCGTGCCGATATCCCGGACGCCAAGGTGCTGGCGTATGCGGGCCGGCCGATTTCGGCATCACCGGCGGTCGGTTACGCCGCGAAGCACAACGCCGAACAGAAGCAACTGGTCGAGGACGCCTTCGCCGCCAAGCTGAGATCGGGCGAGATGGTCGTCGCGCATTGAGTCCATCGGAGAGAAAGTTCGCAACATGCGTATCGAAGTGAAGGTCCCGCAACTGCCGGAATCGGTCGCCGAGGCGACGCTCGTCAACTGGCACAAGAAGGCGGGTGATGCCGTCAAGCGCGACGAAAACCTGATCGACGTCGAGACGGACAAGGTCGTGCTCGAACTGCCGGCGCCCGGGGACGGTGTGCTCGTGGAAATCGTCAAGAACGACGGTGCCACGGTCACCTCCAACGACGTGATCGCAGTCATCGATACCGACGCCAAGGGACAGCCCGCGGGCGCGTCCGAAGCCAACGGCCAGGCTGCTGCCCCGGCGCAGCCCGCTGCGCCGACCAAGGCGCCGGCGTCGCCTGCTCCGGCTGTCGGTGCCGGCGACGCACAACCGGCCCGGCTGGTCCCGGCCGAAACGGTCAAGACCGATGCCACGGTGGCGGCCGCGCCGGCCGCGCCCGCCAATGGCGGCGGCAGCGGCGTCGCGCTGCCGGCTGCCCGCAAGCTCCTGGCCGAGCAAGGCATGGATGCGGGAAGTGTCGCCGGGACCGGCCGCGGCGGCCGCGTGACCAAGGGCGACGTGCAGGCGGCGGTCGAAGCGAAAGCGGACACCAAGCCAGCGCCGGCGCCGGCCGAAGGCAAGGGTCCGGCGCGGCCGGCGGCGCCGGCTGCCACCATGACGGGCGCCCGTCCGGAGCAGCGCGTGCCGATGTCGCGGTTGCGCCAGCGTGTTGCCGAGCGGCTGGTCGCGTCGCAATCGACGGCCGCGATCCTGACCACGTTCAACGAAGTGAACATGCAGCCGGTGATCGACCTGCGCAACCGCTACAAGGAGCGCTTCGAGAAGGAGCACGGCGTCAAGCTGGGCTTCATGAGCTTTTTCGTGAAGGCCGCCGTGCACGCGCTGAAGAAGTACCCGCTGGTCAACGCGTCGATCGACGGCAACGACATCGTGTATCACGGCTACTACGACATCGGCATCGCCGTCGGCAGTCCGCGCGGCCTCGTGGTGCCGATCCTGCGCGATGCCGACCAGATGTCGATCGCCGACATCGAGAAGCAGATCGGGGAATATGGCAAGCGCGCGCAGGACGGCAAGCTCACGGTGGAGGAATTGACCGGCGGCACCTACACGATCAGCAACGGCGGCGTGTTCGGCTCCATGCTGTCCACGCCCATCATCAATCCGCCGCAATCGGCGATCCTCGGCGTGCATGCGACCAAGGAGCGTGCGGTGGTCGAGAACGGCCAAGTGGTCGTGCGCCCGATGAATTACCTCGCGCAATCCTACGACCACCGCATCATCGACGGCCGCGAGGCCGTGTTGTCGCTGGTGGCGATCAAGGAAGCGCTGGAAGATCCCGCGCGCCTCCTGCTCGACCTGTGATGAACCGGGGCAGCGCGGCGCGATGAGCGAACAGTTCGATGTCGTGGTGATCGGCGGTGGCCCCGGCGGCTACATCGCCGCCATCCGCGCGGCGCAGCTCGGCTTCAAGACCGCCTGCATCGACGACTGGTCGCGCGCGGACGGGAAGCCCGCGCCAGGCGGTACCTGTACCAATGTCGGCTGCATCCCGTCGAAGGCGCTGCTGCAGTCGTCGGAAAACTACGAGCACGCCGGGCACAGCTTTGCCGACCATGGAATCGGCATCAAGGAACTGGCGATCGACGTCGCCAAAATGCTCGCGCGCAAGGATCGCGTGGTCGCGCAGAACAACGACGGCATCCTTTACCTGTTCAAGAAGAACAAGGTCGCCTTCTTCCATGGGCTCGGCGCGTTCGCCGGGCGCGATGGCGAACGCTGGAAGATCGCCGTCAAGGGTGCCAAGGCGGCGGAACTGTCCGCGCAGCACGTGATCGTGGCGACCGGGTCGAAGCCCCGCGCGTTACCCGGGGTCGCGATCGACAATGTGCGCGTGCTCGACAACGAGGGTGCTCTGGCCATTCCCGCGGTCCCGAAGACGCTCGGCGTGGTCGGCGCCGGCGTCATCGGGCTCGAAATGGGCAGTGTGTGGCGCCGCCTCGGTGCCGACGTCACGATGCTCGAGGCGTTGCCCGAATTCCTGGGTACGGTCGACGTGTCCATTGCCAAGGAAGCGCGCAAGCTCTTCGCCAAGCAGGGCCTCGCCATCCACACCGGAGTCAAGATCACCAACGTCAAGGTCGGCAAGAAGGACGTGACGGTCGATTACGACGACGCCGACGGCAAGAAGCAGACGGCGAAATTCGATCACCTGATCGTGTCAATCGGGCGCGTCCCGTTCACCGGTGGCCTCGGCACGGAAGCCGTCGGCCTCACGCTCGACGAGCGCGGCTTCGTCGCGGTCGACGCGGAGTGCCGCACCAATCTCGCCAACGTCTGGGCGATCGGCGATGTGGTGCGCGGCCCCATGCTCGCGCACAAGGCCGAAGAAGAAGGCGTGGCGGTCGCCGAGCGGATCGCCGGACAGCATGGCCACGTCGACTTCAATACCGTGCCTTGGGTCATCTATACGGCACCGGAAATCGCCTGGGTCGGCAAGAGCGAACAGCAGCTGAAGGCGGAGAAGATCGACTACCGGGCCGGCAGCTTTCCGTTCATGGCCAACGGCCGCGCGCGCGCAATGGGCGAGACCGAAGGATTCGTCAAGATTCTCGCCGATCGCCAGACCGACCGAATCCTGGGCATGCACGTGATCGGACCGTATGCCTCTGAATTGATTAGCGAAGGCGTGGTCGCAATGGAATTCGGCGCGGCCAGTGAAGACCTCGCGCGCATCTGCCACGCCCATCCGTCGCTGTCCGAGGCGACCAAGGAAGCGGCGCTGGCGGTGGACGGACGGACGCTGAACCTCTAGGATGGTCGCAACGACACCGCGCGGGCACGATTCGCGCGGGCAGGAAAAAACGGGGCTGGAGGAAGCGGGTGACCGGGGGTATCAACGTCGCAATCGCAGCGATCGGGCGGACGGCGGGCTATGCCGCCGCGCGTCGCGCATGACCGGGGCCCTCGCCCCGGGCCAAATCGCGCGCCGCGACGGCGCGCTCATTGATGTCCTCGAACCGCGGCTCGCAGCCCGCGGGTCCACGCTCGATCATGCGCAGGCGGCAGCCCTCGACCGGCTGCAGACGCTGGCCGACGAATTGACCGCCTTTCGCGCCGCCCGGCAGTCGCCGTTGAAGCGTCTGCTCGCCCGGCCGGAGGTTCCGCGCGGCATTTACCTGTGGGGTGGCGTCGGGCGCGGCAAGAGCTTCCTGATGGACAGTTTCTTCGTCACCGTCCCGCTGCGGCGCAAGGTGCGCGTGCACTTCCATGCCTTCATGCGCGACGTGCACGAGGAATTGAAGACGCTCAAGAAGGAAGTGGATCCGCTCGCCGCGGTGGCGCGCCGCATCGCCAAGCGCTGGCGTCTCGTCTGCTTCGACGAGTTCCATGTGTCCGATATCGCCGACGCCATGATCCTCGGGCGCCTGCTCAAGGCGTTGTTCGCCGCCGGGGTCGTGTTCGTGATGACGTCGAACTACCCGCCGGACGGCCTGTATCCCGGCGGACTCCAGCGCGAAAACTTCGTGCCGACCATCGCGCTGCTGCACGAATGGCTCGACGTGCTCGAGGTGGATGGCGGCGTCGACTACCGGCTGCGGACGCTGGAGCAGGTCGACACCTTCCTGGTGCCGCACGGACCGCGTGCCGAGGCGGCGCTGGCGCAGACGTTCGAGGCGATGCGTACCGGCCCGGATGAGGATCCGCGCCTGATGATCGAAGGGCGGGCGCTCTCGGCGCGGCGCCGCGCGGGGAGTGCGGTGTGGTTCGACTTCGCCGGGCTGTGCGATGGCCCACGGTCGCAACGCGACTATCTGGAGATCGCGCGGCGCTTCGCCGTGGTGTTCGTGTCGGCGATCCCGGTGATGGCCGCGCACGATGGCGATATTGCCCGTCGCTTCACCTGGCTCATCGACATCCTGTACGACCATCGCGTGAAGCTGGTCGCCTCGGCGGCAGCACCCGCCGAGGCGCTGTACCGCGCCGGGCCGAACGCGCGTGAATTTCCGCGCACCGTAAGCCGGCTGACCGAAATGCGCACCCGCGACTACATGGCGTTGCCGCATGCCGCCGACGGCACGCCGACGGCCGCCAATGCTTGAGATCAACCCGAGGAGGAGACGCCCATGACCACTTTCAAGGCGTATCGCACGTTCGAAGAAAACAAAGTCGTGACCAGCCGCTTCGTCGACATGGCGATCGACGAACTGGATCATGGCGATGTCGTCGTCCGCACCAAATATTCGACGATCAACTACAAGGACGCGCTGTCGCACAGCGGGGCCGGTAAGATCATGCGCAAGTTTCCGACCAACGCCGGCATCGACATGGCCGGCACGGTCGAAGCTTCCGGTGACAGGCGCTTCAGGGCCGGCGACAAGGTGATCGTGGGCGGCTACGACATGGGAGTCGCTCACGACGGCGGGTACGCCGAGCACGTGCGCGTGCCGGGGGACTGGGTGGTGCGGCGGCCCGAGTCGATGACCGCATTCGACGCGATGACGCTCGGTACCGCCGGCTTCACGGCGGCGCAGGCGATCATGCTGATGCAGCACAATGGGTTGAAGCCGGACAGCGGGCCGGTGGCGGTCACCGGCGCGACCGGTGGCGTCGGCTCGGTCGCGGTCGAGATCCTGGCGAAACTGGGCTACCACGTCGTGGCGATCACCGGCAAAGCCGAGGAGGCGGATTACCTGAAGGGGATCGGCGCCAGGGAGGTCGTGATGCGGACCTCGATCGAGCTCGCGAAAATCCGTCCGCTCGATCGCGCGACCTTTGCCGGCGCCATCGACAGTCTGGGCGGCGACATCCTGGCGTGGCTGCTGGCCAGCGCCAAGATCGGCGGGACCGTCGCCGCGGTCGGGCTGGCCGCGGACTTCAAGCTCAACACCACGGTGATGCCGTTCATCCTGCGCGGTGTGCACCTGCTAGGCGTCGACAGCGTGAACTGCCCGATGGGCACGCGCCAGCGCATCTGGAACAAGCTCGCGGTCGAATGGCGGCCGGATCGCGTGCACGACCAGGTTCGCACCATCGACTTCGACGAGTTGCCGACCCACTTCGATCCCTACCTGAAGGGGCTCGTGCGTGGCCGTACCGTCGTGCGCATCGCGCCCGACACGCACGGCGGCTAGGCGCGGAGGCTGGCATGGGCTACAGCGAATCGCATCGCCAGTCGCTGCGCGAGCGCGAAGCGTTCTGGACGCGCAAGGCCGCGCTGATCGACTGGCAGACGCCGTTTGCGTCGGTCCTCGACTACACCCGCCCGCCATTCGCGCGGTGGTTCGTGGGTGGCCGCACCAACCTCGCGCACAATGCGCTGGATCGCCATCTCGCCGCTCGCGGCGACCAAGCCGCACTAGTGTACCTTTCCACCGAGACCGGTGAATCGGCCCGTTTCACGTATCGCGAGCTTCATGCCGAGGTGAACCGCTGCGCCGCCGTGCTGGCGAGCCTCGGCGTACAGCGCGGCGATCGTGTGCTGATCTACATGCCGATGGTGCCCGAAGCCGTATTCGCGATGCTTGCCTGCGTGCGTCTCGGGGCGATCCATTCGGTGGTGTTCGGCGGCTTCGCGGCGGCGAGCCTCGCCTCGCGCATCGACGATGCGACGCCGAAGGTGCTGTTCACCGCCGATGCCGGCATGCGGGCCGGCAAGGCCATTCCGTACAAGCACCTGGTCGACGAGGCGCTGCGGCTCGCGAAGCACCCGCCGGCCAGGGTCGTGATCGTCGACCGTGGACTCGACCGCACGATGCCCCGCGTTGCCGGCCGCGATCTCGACTACGCGGAGCTGCGCCAGCGTCACTTCGACGCGCAGGTGCCGTGCGTGTGGCTCGAATCGAGCGACCCGTCGTACATCCTGTACACGTCCGGCACGACCGGCAAGCCCAAAGGGGTGCAGCGCGACACCGGCGGCTACGCCGTGGCGCTCGCCGCGTCGATGCGCGACGTATTCAACGTCGCCCCTGGCGAGACCATGTTCACGACCAGCGACATCGGCTGGGTGGTCGGCCATTCGTACATCATCTACGGCCCGCTGCTCAATGGCTCGACGACGATCATGTACGAAGGACTGCCGATCCGGCCCGACCCGGCGATCTGGTGGAAGATCGTCGCGGACGAGAAGGTGCGCACCATGTTCAGCTCGCCAACCGCCATTCGCGTGCTGAAGAAGCAGGACGCCGCTTTCATGCAGCGCCATGACCTTACCAGCCTGCGCTACCTGTTCCTGGCGGGCGAACCTCTCGACGAGCCCACCGCGCGCTGGGTATCCGATTCGCTTGGCGGGGTGGCCATTATCGACAACTACTGGCAGACGGAAAGCGGCTGGCCGATTCTTTCCGCGCAGCCCGGCGTCGAGGACACGCCGCGCAAGTTCGGCAGCCCATCGTTTCCGTGCAGCGGCTACGACGTCGCGCTGGTGGACGAAACGACGGGCGCGACAGTCAAGGACGGGGAAAAGGGCGTGCTGACCATTGCGCCACCGTTGCCGCCGGGATGCATGAGCACCGTATGGGGTGACGACCAGCGTTTCGTCGACACCTATTTTTCCACCATCCCCGGCAAGCTCGTCTATTCGACCTTCGACTGGGCGACGCGGGACGCGGATGGGTATTACTTCGTGCTCGGGCGGACCGACGACGTGATCAACGTGGCCGGGCACCGGCTCGGTACGCGCGAGATCGAAGAGGCGGTGCAGGCGCATCCGGGGATCGCGGAAGTGGCCGTGGTCGGGGTCGCCGACCCGATCAAGGGCCAGGTGCCGGTGGCCTTCGCGGTGGCCAAGGATCCGGCGCGCGTCGCGGACGCCGAAGGCGTTGCCCGCCTGCGTCGCGAAGTCCTCGATACCGTCGATCGCGAGCTCGGTGCGATCGCGCGGCCGGCAACCGTGCACTTCGTCGGCCTGCTTCCGAAAACCCGCTCCGGCAAGCTCCTGCGCCGTTCCCTGCAGGCGCTGGCCGAGGGGCGCGATCCCGGCGACCTGACCACCATCGAGGATCCCACTGCGCTGGAACAGATCCGTGCCGCGTTGTCGGCGGCACGCGGTTGATGCCGGGACGACAAAGTCGCCCCGATCGAGTGGCGCTGCCGACGCGCGACGTCGCGAATAAGCGATAATTGCAAGTTATCCTGCGGCCAACCCCGCAGTTACCGCATCGAACTCCCTGGCGACGCGCATGAAGCGCGCGCCGGCCTCGCGTCCTCCCGATGACCATCGCTTCAGCAGGCACTGCCCGATCCCCTTCGCCACGCCCCGCGTTCGTGCCGCTGGCGGTCGTCACGCGCGGCGTCCTCGTGGAGAGCGTGCATGGCGGCGCGGTCGCGGTGACCGATCGTGATGGACAGGTGCTCTGGGCGGCCGGCGATCCGCTGCAACACATCTTCACGCGCAGTGCATTGAAGCCGCTGCAGGCACTGCCGTTCGTCGCCGCAGGCGGGCACGAGCGTTATGGCTACAGCGCCCCCCAGGTGGCCATGCTCTGCGCCAGCCATTCGGGTGAGCCGCGGCATGTTGCCGCCGCCGCCGAAATGCTCGCCAAGGCGGGCAACAGCGCCGCTGACCTGCAGTGCGGCACGCACCCCCCGCGGCATTACGCGTCGAATGGCGAACTGCCCCCGGCGCCGCCGTATTCGCCGCTGGCCCACAACTGCTCGGGCAAGCACAGCGGCATGCTTGCGCATTGCAGTGCCTGCGGCTATCGCAAGGACGACTACCTGGCCATCGACCACCCGTTGCAGCGCGCGATCTTGACCGCGGTCGCCACTTTCTCCGGCACGGCCAAAGCCGACCTCGTGGCGGGTATCGACGGTTGCTCCGCGCCCAACTACGCGATGCCGCTCAACCGCCTCGCGCAGGCCTTCGCCAGGCTCGCCTCGGCCGATGTCGATCCTGCCTACGGTCGCGCCCCCAAGGTCCTTGCGGACGCCATGGTCGCGCATCCCGAGATGGTCTCCGGCGTCGGGCGCAGCGACCTGGCACTCACCCGCGCCGGGCGTGGCGACTGGGTCGCCAAGATCGGTGCGGAGGGCGTGCAGGCGATGGGCATCCGCAGCCGGGGCTGGGGCATTGCGGTCAAGGTTGCCGACGGCTCGGCCCGCGGGCTCTTGCCGGCGATCGTGGCCGTCCTGGACCAGCTGGATTTGCTCGACAGCGCGGCACGTGAGGAACTCACGCCGTGGGCGCGACCGACGCTGCGCAATGATCGCGGGACGGCGACCGGCGAGGCGCGCAGCGAGGTTGTCTTGGACAAATGGGATCCGGCGCCATCAACCGGGCATGGCGGGGCGGCCGAATGAACTTACGGGCGCCGCAACAGTCTGTTACGCCAAGCGTGTACCGTGGATTCGATCACGAATCGCACCGTCTTGGCGGAGTGGGTCGTGACAGTGTCCGTGCGGATGCCGTGGCCGCCCTGGGGCGGCATAACAACGAAACGCGACAGGGAAGTCCCGCGGATGGGTGATCGAGAAGTCGATCAGCAGCTCGTGGAGCGGGCACAGCGCGGCGACAAGCGCGCATTCGAGCTGCTGGTCATGAAGTACCAGCGGAAGCTGGGACGGCTATTGTCGCGGTTCGTACGCGACCCGGCGGAAGTCGAGGACGTGGCGCAGGAAGCCTTCATCAAGGCTTACCGCGCACTTCCGAGCTTCCGCGGCGACAGTGCGTTCTACACGTGGTTGTATCGCATCGCGATCAACACGGCGAAGAACTATCTGGTCGCCCTGGGGCGGCGTGCACCGACCACGACATCGTTCGACAACGAGGAAGCGGAAGGCTTCGAGGATGCGGAGCAGCTGCGTGACAGCGCCACGCCGGAGGACGAGCTGATCGGCAAGCAGATCGCCGCCACGGTGAACCGCGCGATGGATGCATTGCCCGACGATCTGCGCATGGCGATCACGCTGCGCGAAATCGAAGGCCTGAGCTACGAGGAAATTGCGACTGTGATGAATTGTCCGATCGGCACCGTGCGCTCCCGGATTTTCCGGGCGCGTGAGGCGATCGCCGCCGAGTTGCGCCCGCAGCTGGGCACCGATGAGAACCGGAGATGGTGATGAACGAGAACATTTCACGCCTGATGGACGGCGAACTCGACGATGCGACCGAGCTCGACCGGTGCCATGCATCGTTGCGCCGCGGAGACGCGTACACGACCTGGGTGTGTTACCACGTGATCGGCGATCACCTGCGCGGCGAAGGTGCCGTGTCGAGCGGCTTCGCGGCGCGATTCGCGCGCCAGCTGGCCGCCGAGCCGACCGTGCTGGCGCCGCGCGCCGGGCGGGCCGGGCATGGCGGACAGGCGGCCACTTTCGCGTGGGCGGTGGCCGCGACGCTGGCGGCAGTCACCGTGGTCGGCTGGACCGCGTTTTCGATGGTGGAGGCGCCGCCGATGGCGGTCGCGAAGGCGCGCGAGGCGGCGACCACGCGTATCGCCGAAGTCCGGCCCGGCGTCGAAGTGCCGGCGGACTATCTGCTCGCGCACCAGGAGCTGTCGCCCGGAACCGCATTCGCCGGTGTCGGCCCGTACCTGCGCCCCGTCGCAGCCGCGGCCGTGCCGGCAGCGCAATGATGCTGCAGGGTTCATGATGCGGGCGTGGCGGGAGGTAAGGCGTGCCGCGGGGCGCGCGGGTGCGGCATGGCTGCTGATTGGAGCGCTTACCGCCGCGCCGGCGTCGGCGCAGGATGCCGCCCAATGGCTGGAACGCGTGGCCAATGCGGCGCGCAATCTCAACTACACGGGAACCGTCGTCTATCAATACGGCGGGCGGATCGAAACCTACCGCCTCGTGCATCTGGCGGAAGACGGGCAGGAATGGGAAAAACTGTCCAGTCTCGATGGCCCGCAGCGGGAGATCATCCGCAAGCGCGGCGAGGTGCGCTGCTATTTCCCCGACGACAAGATCATCCGCGTCGAATCGCGCACTTTCAAGAATGTCTTTCCGTCGCTTTCAACGGAGCAGATCCGCAATCTTGCGCAGTACTACGACTATCGACGGGTGTCCGGCGAGCGCATCGCCGGTCATGCCGCGGAAATCATCGCCTTCGAGCCCAAGGATGGGATGCGCTATGGCCAGCGTTTCTGGGCCGATGCCGGAACCGGCCTGCTGCTGCGCGCGAGCCTGGTGAACGAGCGCGGCGAGATGATCGAGCAGGTGGCCTTCACCGACGTGGCCGTCAACGCCAAGATCGGCCACGACATGGTCAATCCGACCTGGGCCGAGACGCCGCCGGACTGGCGGATCACCCAGACCTCGTCGGGCGAACTCGTGCCCAAGGATACCGGCTGGGTGGTCGGCAAGTTGCCCCCGGGATTCACCAAGATCAACGAGGGTTTCCGCAAATGGAAGGGCAAGCCCGAGCCGGTGGCGCAGTTGCTGTTTTCCGACGGCCTGGTCGAGGTCAGCGTGTTCATCGAGCCGCTGATGCCAAAGACACTCGCGCGCGCGCAGATGGGCGGCCTCAACTACTACAGCATCCGCAACGACGACCAGCTGGTGACCGTACTCGGCAAGGTACCGGCGGCGACGGTACGACAGATCGCCCAATCGGTCACCCGGCGCTGACTGCGTACCGTATGGCGCTGCCGCTGGTTCGTTGCCGATGAAATCTTGCCGTCAATGTCCTTGAGGGAATTCATGTCGATGCCTTTGCTGGTTCGTTCCGGTGCCGCCGCCTTTGCCCTGGCGGCCATGACGTTGGGGTTCGCGCCCGTGGCGGGTGCGCAGGCGCGCGCCGGGCTGCTTCCCGACTTCACCGACCTGTACGAGAAGAATGGGCCCGCGGTCGTCTCGATCGACGTCACGCAGCGCTCGAAGCGCGGGCGTGGCGGCATGCCTGAGCTCTCGGAGGACGATCCGCTCTACGAATTCTTCCGTCGCTTCGGACAGGTGCCGCCGCGCCGGGGCCAGGAGCGCGAACCGGAGGCGCAGTCGGTGGGCTCGGGCTTCATCATCGGCGCCGATGGGCATGTCATCACCAACGCGCACGTGGTCGACGGCGCCGACGAGGTGACGGTCAAGCTTTCCGACAAACGCGAATTCAAGGCCAAGGTGATCGGTGCCGACAAGCGCACTGACGTGGCCCTGCTCAAGATCGAGGCCAAGGACCTGCCGAAGGTCACCATCGGCGATCCTGAAAAGCTCCGCGTCGGCGAATGGGTCGTCGCCATCGGCAAGCCGTTCGGGCTCGAGAACACCATGACCGCGGGCATCGTCAGTGCCAAGGGTCGTGACCTGCCGCAGGAAAACCTGGTGCCGTTCATCCAGACGGACGTGGCGATCAACCCGGGTAATTCCGGAGGGCCGTTGTTCAACATGCGGGGCGAGGTCGTCGGCATCAATTCGCTCATCTTTTCGCGCACCGGCGGTTACATGGGACTTGCCTTCGCCATTCCCATCGACGTGGCGATGAACACGGTCAACCAGATCAAGGAAAAGGGCCGGGTGACGCGCGGGCGCATCGGCGTGCAGATCCAGGCGGTGAGCAAGGAAGAGGCGGAGGCCTTCGGGCTGGGAACGCCGCGTGGCGCGCTGGTCAACGGCGTCGAACGCGATGGGCCGGCAGCGAAGGCGGGCGTCGAAGTGGGCGACATCATCGTGCGGGCCGACGGCCGCGACGTGAAGTCGTCGAGCGAATTGCCGCGCATCATTTCCGTCATTCGGCCCGGGACCAAGATCGCATTGACGGTCTGGCGCAAGGGTGCACCCAAGGAGGTTTCCGTGACGGTCGCCGAGTTGAAGGAAGAGGCGATCACGCAGCCGCGCCGCGGCGGGCCGGCGCAGAAGGAAAAGGCCAAGCCCAACCGGATGGGACTCGTGCTTTCGGATCTCACCGACGAACAGAAGAAGGAAGCCGATCTCAAGGCCGGGGTGCTGGTCGAGGACATTGCGCCGACCGTGCGCGGCAGCATCCAGCCCGGCGATCTGATCATCGCCATCGTCAGCGGCGGCGTGATCACGGAAGCGCGCAGCGCGGCGCAGGTCAACGACCTCCTCGCCAAAGTGGAAAAGGGCGGCTCGGTCACGCTGCAATTGAAGCGCGGCGAGCAGCAGTTCTTCTCGACCTTGAAGGCGGTCAATGGCGAGTAGGTCGCGCTGCCGGGCCGGCGCCCGCCGCGTCGGCGCCCGCCCGAACGGGCTGCCGGGGCGATGGCAGCGGTAACGCTGACGTTGCTCGGCCGCGCCTATTGCAGCCTGTGCGACGAGATGCGTGAGGCATTGACCCCCATCGCGGCACGGCATGGAGCAACCGTCGTCGAGCTAGACGTCGACGCGGATGCGGTCCTGGAGGAAGCCTACGGCGAACTGGTTCCGGTGCTGCTGGCAGGCGCCTGGGGCGACACGCGCGAGATCTGTCATCACCGGCTGGATGTCGCCGCGGTGGAGCAGGCACTCGGCGCCCCGAGGTAGCGGGACCGATGCCGGCGCCTTTTGGCGCGCGTCCACGCGGCCGATTCGCGTTGGGATCGAAAATCCGCTAAAATTCAAGCCTTTCCGCCACATTCTTCGGTCATCGACTGGGGCACTTTCGGGTGCCCTTCGATTTTGGAAGTCGCCCCTTCGTGCAGCGCATTCGCAATTTTTCGATCATTGCCCATATCGACCACGGGAAATCCACGCTTGCCGACCGGTTCATCCAGCACTGCGGCGGGCTGTCCGACCGGGAGATGAGCGAGCAGGTCCTGGACTCGATGGACCTCGAGCGCGAGCGCGGAATCACGATCAAGGCGCAGACCGCGGCGCTGACCTACAAGGCGCGCGATGGCGAGGTCTATGCGCTCAACCTGATCGACACCCCGGGCCACGTGGACTTCGCCTACGAGGTGTCGCGCTCGCTGGCTGCCTGCGAGGGCGCGCTGCTGGTGGTCGACGTTTCGCAAGGTGTGGAGGCGCAGACGGTGGCCAACTGCTACACCGCCATCGAGCAGGGGGTCGAAGTCGTCCCCGTGCTGAACAAGATCGACCTGCCGTCCGCCGATCCCGATCGGGTCAGCGCCGAGATCGAGGACATTATCGGCATCGATGCAACGGACGCCGTGCGGGCCAGCGCCAAGAACGGCGTGGGCATCGAGGACATTCTCGAGGCGGTGATCGCCAAGGTGCCGCCGCCCAAGGGCAACCCTGACGCACCGCTGAGTGCACTCATCATCGATTCGTGGTTCGACAACTACGTGGGCGTGGTGATGCTGGTCCGGGTCATCGACGGCGTGTTGAAGCCGAAGGACAAGATCCTGCTGATGGCGGCCGGGACCGTCCATGGCTGCGAGCAGGTGGGCGTGTTCACGCCGAAGTCCGTGACGCGCGAGCAGCTTTCCGCCGGCGACGTCGGCTTCATCATCTCGGGCATCAAGGAGATCGACGCCGCCAAGGTCGGCGACACCGTGACGCTGGCCAATCGCCCGGCCGCCGCACCGCTGCCGGGCTTCAAGGAAGTGAAGCCGCAGGTGTTCGCGGGCCTCTATCCGGTCGAGGCAAACCAGTACGAGGCGCTGCGCGATGCACTCAACAAGCTGAAGCTGAACGATGCCTCGCTGCACTACGAGCCGGAGGTCTCGCAGGCGCTGGGCTTCGGCTTTCGCTGCGGATTCCTGGGACTGCTGCACATGGACATCGTGCAGGAGCGGCTCGAGCGCGAGTACGACATGGACCTCATCACGACGGCGCCAACGGTCGTCTACCAGGTCCTGATGCGCGACGGCACGCTGCACGAGATCGAGAATCCGTCCAAGCTCCCCGACCTGTCGCGCGTCGAGGAGATCCGGGAGCCGATCATCACCGCGACCATCCTGATGCCGCAGGAATACGTCGGACCGGTCATCACGCTATGCACCGAGAAGCGCGGTGCGCAGAAGAACATGCAATACCTCGGCCGGCAGGTGATGCTGACCTACGAACTCCCGATGGCCGAGGTCGTCATGGATTTCTTCGACCGGCTGAAGTCTGTCTCCCGCGGCTACGCGTCGCTGGACTATGAATTCAAGGAGTTCCGGGCCGCGGACGTCGTCAAGCTGGACATCCTGATCAACGGCGAGCGCGTCGATGCATTGTCGGTGATGGTGCATCGGTCGGTGTCGCAGTATCGGGGTCGCGAGGTGGCCGCCAAGATGCGGTCATTGATTCCGCGGCAGATGTTCGACGTCGCGGTACAGGCATCGATCGGCGCGAACATCATCGCGCGCGAGACGATCAAGGCGATGCGCAAGAACGTGCTCGCCAAATGCTACGGCGGCGACATTACCCGCAAGAAGAAGCTCCTCGAAAAGCAGAAGGCGGGAAAGAAGCGCATGAAGGCCGTAGGGAGCGTCGAAATTCCGCAGGAAGCGTTCCTGGCCATCCTCCAGGTGGGCGACAAGTAGACGAAGCGCCGTTTGGCGGGGGCGAGCGGTGGTTGGCTCGCCGCGCCGGCATGGCACAATTCCGCGGCCTTTCCATCCGGTTACGCATCCGACATCGACATGAATTTTGCCCTTATCCTGTTTCTGCTGACGATCGTCACCGGCGTGCTCTGGTTCGTCGACCGGTTGTACTTCGCGCGGAAGCGGGCGGCCGATGCGCCGGAACCCGCGTGGGTCGAGTACGCCGCGAGCTTCTTCCCGGTGTTGCTCGTCGTGTTCCTGCTGCGATCGTTCGTCGCCGAGCCGTTCAAGATTCCTTCGTCGTCGATGCGGCCCACGCTCGAGGTCGGCGACTTCATCCTGGTCAACAAGTTCACCTATGGCCTGCGGCTGCCGATTCTCGAGGCCAAGGTAGTGCCACTGGGGAACCCGCAGCGGGGCGATGTCGTCGTGTTTCGCTATCCGGTCAAGCCGGACCAGGATTTCATCAAGCGCGTCGTCGGCGTCGGCGGCGATGTCGTCAGCTACCAGGACAAAAAGCTCACGGTCAATGGCAAGCCGGTGCCGCAGGTGCGCGACGGGACCTACAGCTATCTCGAGAACCTGCGTTTCGAAACGCTCGAAAAGTACATCGAGACCGCGGACGGCGGCGGCGAACCGCACGCCTATACGATCGGCATCAATCCGCAGGCGGCGCCCGTTTATCCGCAGAACGTCCGGCCGTTCCCGAGTCGCGGGAATTGCGACTACAATGAGCGCGGCTTCACGTGCAAGGTGCCGGATGGCCACTATTTCATGATGGGCGACAACCGCGACAACAGCGACGACAGTCGCTACTGGGGGTTCGTGCCGGATGACCATATCCGTGGCCGCGCCTTCTTCATCTGGTTCAACTGGGACGACATTTCGAACTTCGCGTTCAAGCGGGTCGGCAGTGGCATCCGCTAAAGACGCCACCGACAAGGGGTAGTCACGATGGGCATGCGCAGGCGGCAACGCGGATTGTCGATGATCGGATTCCTGTTCGTGGCAGCGGTCGTGCTCGTCGTCGCGCTGCTCGCGTTCCGCATGATCCCGGCCTATATCGAGTACTACTCGGTCGAGAAGGCGTTGCAGGGGGCCATGGCCGACACCAACGACCTGAATCTCGCCTCCGTGCGCCGGGCGGTCGATCGGCGCCTGGGTGCCGACTACGTCGATTCGGTCCAGGCATCGGACGTCCAGCTGACCAAGAACGGGAATACCTACACCGCCGAAGTCGCCTGGGAAAAGCGCCTTCCGCTGGTCTACAACGTGAGCCTGGTGCTCGACTTCAACGCTACGGCATCGAGGTAGGCGAACGCGCAGGACCGGATGATCGCCGCGCTCGACCACGCGTTTCGCCAACCGGAGCTCCTGCGCCAGGCGCTGACCCATCGCAGTTACGGGCTTCCGCACAACGAGCGCCTGGAATTCGTCGGCGATGCAGTACTGAATTGTGTCGTGGGGCTGGTGCTGTTCGAGCGCTTCTCCACGCTGTCCGAAGGTGACCTCTCGCGTGTGCGCGCCGCGCTGGTGAACCAGGACGCGCTGGCGCGCGTGGCGCAAAAGCTCGACCTCGGCCGGCAGATCCGCCTGGGCGAAGGCGAACTGCGCAGCGGCGGTGCGCAGCGTCCGTCCATCCTGGCGGACGCGCTCGAAGCGGTCTTCGGTGCCGTATTCCTGGATGGCGGTTTCGAGGCGGCGCGCAAGGCCATCGTCGGCTGTTATGCCGATCTCCTGGCCGAGGCCGATCCCGCCGTACTGGGCAAGGACGCGAAGACCCGGCTGCAGGAATGGCTGCAGGCGCGGCGCCAGCCGGTGCCGGACTACGCAGTCGTGGCGACGACGGGCGAAGCCCATGCGCAGTGGTTCGCGGTGGAATGCCGTATTCCAGCGTTGGAACTCGTGGCGCGGGGCGAAGGGGCGAGCCGGCGAGCCGCTGAACAGGTCGCCGCCGCCAGCGCGCTGGCGCGGCTCGCCGCCGTGCCCGCGGGCGGCGCAGGTGCGCGGTCGGATGCCAGTGCCTGACCCAGCCGACTATCGCAGCGGGACGGTCGCCATCGTCGGACGGCCGAGTGTGGGGAAGTCGACCCTGCTCAATGCCATGGTCGGCGAAAAGATCAGCATCACGTCGAAAAAGCCGCAGACGACGCGCTACCGGATCACCGGCATCAGCACCGACGAACAGGCGCAGCTGGTCTTCGTCGACACGCCGGGATTCCAGACCCGCCATCGCTCCGCGCTCAACGACCGGCTGAACCGCACGGTGCGCGACAGCCTCGCTGACGTCGACGCCGTGCTGCTGGTAGTCGACGCGGCGGCGCTTACTGGCGCGGACCGCGCCGTCGCCAGGCTTCTGCCGGAGCGCGTACCGGCGATCGCGGCGTTGAACAAGGTCGACCTCCTCGCCGACAAGGCGCAGTTGCTGCCGCTGATGCAGGCGCTGGCGACGTGGCATCCGTTCGCTGCGATCGTGCCGATCGCGGCGGACAAAGGGCTGGCGCTCGATGCGCTGAAGGCGGAAGTGGCCCGGCATGTGCCGGTTTCGGGTCCGCTGTATCCGGTCGACGATCTGACCGACCGGGACGAGCGCTTCCTCGCCGCCGAGTTCATCCGGGAGAAAATCTTTCGCCTGCTGGGTGACGAGGTTCCCTACGCCACCACCGTGGGCATCGACAATTTCGTCCTCGACGGCAACCTGCGGCGCATCCATGCGACCGTGTATGTCGACCGTCCGGGCCAACGTGCCATTGTGCTCGGGGAGAAGGGAGCGACGATGAAGGCGATCGGCACGCAGGCGCGCGCCGACATGGAACGCCTGTTCGGCGGCAAGGTCTTCCTCGAAGTCTGGGTGCGCGTCAAGCGCGGCTGGGCCGATTCCGCAGCGTCGCTGGCGCGCTACGGCCTCTGACGACGGCGTCGCACTTGGCCACCCGGCAGCAGCCGCAACGACGGGAGGACGAACCCGCCTTCGTGCTGCACACCTACCCCTATCGGGAGACCAGCCTGATCGTCGAGGCGTTCACCGAGGCGCATGGCCGCGTGGCCATGATTGCGCGCGGGGCCAAGCGGCCACGTTCAGAGACGCGCGGACTGCTGCAGGCGTTCGCCCCGTTGCTGCTGTCGTGGGCGGGCGCCGGCGAACTCAAGACGCTGCTGAAGGCGCAATGGCGTGGCGGTCTGCCGCCGCTGTCGGGCTCCGCACTGCTGTGCGGGTTCTACCTGAATGAATTGCTGCTGAAGCTGCTGGCCCGCGAGGATTCGCACGCCGTGCTGTACGCCGACTACGCCGACGCGCTGGCCGCGCTCGGGACGCGGGCCGCGCAGAGTGCCCAGCAGCAGGCCGCGATACTGCGGCGCTTCGAAGTGCGGCTGCTGGCGGAACTCGGTTACGCGCTGGTGCTCACGCACGACGTCGATTCGGGCGCGGCGGTGGAACCCGCGTCCCGGTACCATTACGTGTTCGATCGTGGGCCGCGCCTGGCCGTCGCGCGCGAGGCGCGCGACGCCATGCCACGACTGCCGCTGGTGCGCGGTGAAACGCTGCTGGCCCTGGCCGGCCGCGCACCGCTCGAAGGGGACATCGTGGCCGAGGCGCGGCAGCTGATGCGGGAGGTGCTCGACCACTATCTCGAGGAGCGGCGCATTTTCAGCCGGCGCGTAGTGCAGGATCTGCAGGCATTGGACGAGGAAGGAAGCGCATCGTGATAGAACTCGGGGTCAATATCGACCACGTTGCAACGCTGCGGCAGGCGCGCCGCACCTACGAACCCGATCCGGTCTGGGCGGCCGTCGAGGCGCACTTGGGCGGCGCGGATGGCATCACCGTGCATTTGCGCGAGGATCGCCGGCACATCCAGGACGAGGACGTGCGGCGCCTGCGTGAACTGGTGCACATCAAGCTCAACCTCGAGATGGCGGCCACGCCGGAGATGCTGGAGATCGCCTGTCGGCTCAAACCGGAGATGGCGATGCTGGTGCCGGAAGGGCGCCACGAGATCACGACCGAAGGCGGGCTCGACGTTGCCGCGCAGGAGGGCCAGCTGCGCGACGCGGTGGCCCGGCTTGCGGATGCGGGGATCATGACGTCGGTGTTCATCGACGCTGAGGTCCGGCAGATCGAAGCGGCGGCGCGCATCGGCGCCCGCGTTTGCGAGATTCATACCGGTCCTTATGCCCACGCGTTTCACCAAAAGGGCCGCGACCCAGAAAGCGCCGCGGTGAAGGCGGAGCTGGCGAAGATCCGTGCCGCCGGCGAAGCGGTGCGTGGCCTGGAGATGCGCTTCAACGCAGGGCATGCGCTCAACTATTTCAACGTGCAGCCGGTGGCGGCGCTGCCGCAGGTCCGCGAACTGCACATCGGGCACGCGATCGTGTCGCGCGCGCTGTTCGTCGGCATCCGCGAGGCGGTTCGGCAGATGAAGGCACTGCTGCGCGAAGCCGCGACGGGGGTCGGTGCAGGAGCGGCGGATGGGCGCTAAGGCATTGCCGCGCGGCCCGGTCATGCTCGACGTGGTCGGCTGCGAACTCGACGCGGCCGACGTCGAGCGGCTGCTGCATCCGTCGACCGGCGGCGTCATCCTCTTCGGCCGCAACTTCGCCGGCTGTGCGCAACTCGGCGCGCTGACGGCGAGCATCCGCGCCTTGCGTACGCCGGCACTGCTGATCGCCGTCGACCACGAAGGCGGCCGTGTGCAGCGCTTTCGCGACGGCTTCACGGCCATACCGCCGATGCGTACGCTCGGCGCGCTGTGGGACGGCAACGTGGCCGCTGCCGCCGCCGAGGCGGCGCGTCTGGGTGAAATCGTGGCGCGCGAACTGCGCGCGCACGGCGTCGACTTCAGCTTCACGCCGGTGCTCGACCTCGACTTCGGTGCAAGTTCGGTCATCGGCGACCGGGCGCTGCACGGCAATCCCAACGCGGTGGCGCATCTCGCCTCGGCCCTGCGGCGCGGGCTCAACGCCGGCGGTTGCGCGGCGGTCGGCAAGCACTTCCCCGGCCATGGTCACGTCGTCGCGGATTCGCACGTGGACATCCCGGTGGACGACCGGCCGTTGTCCGCGCTGCTGACCGACGACATCGTGCCGTTCGCCGTGCTCGCGCGCGAAGGTCTCGAAGCGGTGATGCCGGCGCATGTGATCTATCCGGCGGTGGACGCGGTGCCGGCCGGGTATTCGCGCATCTGGCTGCAGGATCTGCTGCGCGAGCGGCTGGCGTTCGACGGGATGATTTTCTCCGACGACCTAGGCATGGCTGGCGCGCATACGGCGGGCGACATCGTGGCGCGCGCGGAGGCGGCCGTCGCTGCCGGCTGCGACATGGTGCTGACCTGCAACGACGTGGCGGCCGCGGATACCCTGCTGTCGCGTTGGCGGCCGGCGCCGGCGCCGGAGCTCGCGCGGCGCGTGGCTTCGATGCAGGGCCGTTAGCCCCCTGGCAACCGGCGCTACTAAAGGTGGTGATCGTTAGCGCTGGCGGCGCCGCGTCCCTGGAATCGGCGTGTCCGTTGGCGCGGTGGGAATGCGGGGCGGCGCCGCGCCGGCCGACCGGGTCCCTTAGCCCGGATGCCGCCCGTGGGGCCAGCGTCCGCCGAGCCGATGTGTCAGGTCCTCGGCGGTGTGCGCGACCAGCGGCCCGAGCTGCTTGATACGCTCATCGGGCAGGCGCGAGATCGGACCGGCGAGAGAAATGGCACCGAGCACGTCCGCATGCTCGTCGTAGAAGGGTGCCGCCACGCAGCGCGTGCCTGGCAGGTGTTCCTCGTCGTCGAACGAATAGCCGCGCTGCCGGATCACCCGCATCGCCGACCACATGGTCTCCGGCGACGTGATGGTCGTCGGCGTGATGCGCGGCAGGCCCTTAACCTTCAGGATGGCGTCGATCTGCTCGTCGGGCAGCGCGGCGAAAATCGCCTTGCCGACCCCTGACGCGTGCAGCGGGACCCGGCTGCCGAGGCGGACGATCGTGCGCATGGTCTCGCGACACTGCACCTGATCGATGAATACAGCCTCCGTACCGTCGAGGATCGCCAGGTTGGCGGTCTCGCCCGACTGCTCCATCAGCCGACGCATGTACGGGTGGCTTTGCGCGACGAAGTCGCGGTTGGCGAGAAAGCTCGAGCCGACCGTGAACGCCTGCAGGCCGATATACCAGCGACCAAGCTCTCCGCCCTGGTAGACGTAACCCATTTTCTCGAGCGTGGCCAGCAGGCGGTGCGCGGTGGATGGCGCGAGGGTGACCCGCTGCGCGATGTCGGTGAGCGTGAGGCCACCCTCAGCCCGGGCCAGCGCTTCGAGCAACGAGAGGCCCCGCGTCAGGCTTTGCACCTGGGCGGTGACGGCGCCGGGCTTGCCGGGCGTGCGGCCGCGCTTGGGCGGCGGGGTGGAGAGGCGGTTGGACATGGGGGGAGGGGGCGCCAAGGGCGAGTTCGAAGAGCCGGCAGGAAGGCGTGGAAGGGGTAGGGTGACCGTTACGAACGACTCCAGAAGGCGGGCGCGACCGGGCGATCCCTAGCGTAACTGGAGATACGGAGTCACCGCAAACAGGGTGCCGGCGATGTCCACCTGGTAATGCGCGCCGAGCAGCGTTGCGTCGGTCAACGGCTGCGCCGCGTCGGGACTGCGCGCGTAGCCCATGGCCACCGCACGGCCATGCTTGCGGCTGTATCCGGCGGAGGTCAGCTCGCCGACATCCCGGCCATCCATCAGGATCGGTTCACCGCCCCACGGAAACGCTGCCGGGTCATCGAAGGTGAACATCAGCAGGCGCTTCGCGAGTCCTTGCGCCTGCGCCCGGAGCAGCACATCCCGGCCGAGGCACGGTGTGGGCTTGTCGAGCTTCACCGCAGCGCCCAAGCCCGCCTGCCACGGGGTTTCGTCGGGCGAAAGATCGGCACCCCAGGCGCGCCGGCCGGCCTCGATGCGCAGCGCGTCGATCGTGTAGTAGCCGGCGTCGCGCAATCCGTGCGGCGCGCCTGCTTCGAACAACGCGTCGTAGAGCGTCACGCATTGCTCGGTGGGTACCACGAGCTCGAAGCCGGGTCCGCCCACGTAGCTCATTCGGGCGGCGCGCACGCGGGCATAACCGACATCGATCTCCATGGTCGTGCCGAACGGCAGGGCCTCCTTCGTGAGGTTGCCCGCGCCCAGGTCGCGCAGCAGCGCCTGCGCGTTCGGCCCCATCACCGACAGCAACGCATACGCGCTCGTGACGTCGACCAGCACGGCGACCGCGTCGCCGATATGCCGCTCGATCCACGCGGCGTCGCGCGTGGCCTGGCCGGAACCCGACAGAATGAAAAAGGCATCGCCGGCCAGACGGGTGATGGTCACGTCGGCTTCGATCCCGCCGCGCCGGTTGAGCATGGCCGTGTAGACGATGCGTCCGACGGGCACGTCGATGTCGTTGGCGCACAGCTCCTGCAGTACGCGCAACGCATCCCGGCCCTTCAGCAAGAACTTGGCAAACGAGGTCTGATCGAAGACCACGACGTGCTCGCGACAGGCGCGCTGCTCGTCGAGCACGATAGGCAGCCAATCCGGGGTGTCCAGCGTGTAGCGCGGCACGCTGGCGCCGGCCGGCAGGAAGTAGTTGGCCCGCTCCCAGTTCATCTTGGTGCCGAACACGGCGCCCTTTGCCGCAAGTCGGTCGTAGAGCGGCGAACGGCGCAGCGGCCGCACGGTCTGCAACTCCTCGCGCGGCCAGCGCATGGCGTAGTGCAGTCCGAGCGACTCGACGGTGCGGTCCGCGAGATGACGGCGATTGGCATGGAACGGCGCAAAACGCCGGACGTCGACATCCCACAGGTCGAGCGGCGGCTCGTCGCCGGCGATCCATTCGGCCACCAGCCGGCCGGCGCCGCCGGCGTTGGCGATGCCGGCCGAGTTGAAACCGGCGCAGACGAAGTAACCAGCGACCTCCGGTGCTTCGCCGAGAATGAAATTGCCGTCGACGGTGAAGCTCTCGGGTCCGTTCAGCAGCATCTTGACCTGCGCGGTCTCGAGGCAGGGCGTGCGATGGATGGCATTGGTCATCAGCACTTCGAACTGTTCCCAGTCCTCCGGCAGCAGCTGGAATTCGAACCCATCGGGGATGGGTGTCACGTTCCAGGGCTTGGCGACGGGCTCGAAGCCGCCCATCACCAGGCCGCCGACCTCTTCCTTGTAATAGATGTAGCCATCGGGGTCGCGCAGCACCGGAAGGTCGGGCGTCACGCCGGCGATGGGGGCGGTCACGATGTAGAAATGCTCGGCGGAATAGAGCGGAACGTTGACGCCAGCGAGCTGACCGAACGTGCGCGCCCATTGACCGGCGCAATTGACCAGCGTGGCGCAGCGGATGCTGCCCGAACCTTCCGCGCTGGCCCAGGATACCGCCGCGACGCGACCTGCTTCCACGGTCACCGCAGTGACACGGACGCCCTCGAAGATGCGCGCGCCGCGCATCCGGGCGCCTTTGGCGAGCGACTGCGCGAGATCGGTCGGATTGGCCTTGCCATCGCCGGGAATGAACACCGCACCGGCGAGGTCGTCGGTGCGCAGCACGGGGGCGATGCGTCCGGCCTCGGCCGGCGACACGTACTCGAAGTCGATGCCGAAGCTGCGCGCGCGCGCCATCTGGCGCTTCATCATTTGCAGGCGTTGCGGCGTTTTGGCGACGTTGAGGCTGCCGCACTGCTTCCAGCCGGTCGCGAGGCCCGTCTCCGCCTCCAGCGTCGAATACAGCTCGATGCCGTACTGACTCATCCGCGTCGCATTGCGCGTGGCGCGCGTCTGGCCGACGAGGCCCGCGGCGTGCCAGGTGGTGCCGCAGGTGAGTTTGCCCTGCTCGAGCAGGACGACATCGGTGATGCCGAGCTTGGTCAGGTGATAGGCGGTGGAGATGCCGGCGATGCCACCACCGACGATGACGACTTGCGCTTGATCAGGTGGCAGGGGCATGTTGTCGGAGATGATGCGCGCCAGGTGCGAAGCGATGGGAGCGAAAGGGGGCTAGGCGAGCTTGAGGGCCGCGACACCAGCCACCACGCCCAGTGCCCCGGCCATGCGCGCCAGGCCGAAGCCTTCCTTCAGCAGCAGCGTGCCGATGATGGCTGCGAACAGCACCGAAGTCTCGCGCAATGCCGCGACCGCCGCCACGGGGGCGCGCGTCATGGCCCAGAGGACGATGCTGTAGGCCGCCACGCTGCAAAAGCCGCCCAGGAGGCCGCGTTGCCATTGCGCGCCGATGTAGCGGGGCGCGCGCCGGCGATACCGCATGCCGATCCACACGAGGAACACGATGCCCTCGACGAAGGTCAGCCACAGTACATACGCCAGTGCGTTGCCGGATGCACGCGCGCCAGCGCCGTCGACCAGCGTATACAGCGCGATGATGGCGGCATTGGTTAAGGCCCAGGTCGTGGCCGCGCGAGGATGGCGATGGCGTTGCGCGAAGGCGATCGCCACGATGCCGCTCGAGATGAGCAAGATGCCGACCATCACCTGCGCGGGCGGCAGCTCGCGGAGGAACACGACGCCGAGCAGGGTCACCAGCAGCGGCGCGGTCCCCCGCATCAGCGGGTAGGCGAACGAAAGGTCGCCGGTACGGTACGCCTGCGCCAGCGTCAGGTAGTAGGCGAAATGGATGACGACCGAGGCCAGTGCGAAGAGCCAGGCATCCGCCAACGGGACCGGCACGAACGGGAGCCCCACCAGTGCCCACACCGTCGAGCCCGCGACCACGGTCGCGGTGTCGAGCAGCGGGTCGCCACCGCCCGATGACTTGAGCAATGCGTTCCAGCCGGCGTGCAACAGACCGGCACCAAGGACGGCCAGCGTGACGCCGACGGACAGCTCCAAGGCGCTTCCCGGACCGTGCTCTAGTCTGCGGCGTGGGCAGGACTGCGCTGTGCCATGTACAGCGACTCGACGTAGTGGGCGAGTGGCGGTGTGGCGGCATGCGCATCCTTCGCCAGGTCGTCCCAGAGGCGGACGTTGACGGCGTCCTCCGCGTACGGCTGGGCGATGAACGACGTCGCCTGTTCGGGCGAAAAGATGCCACCTTGCAATGCCAGGCTGCGCTTGGAGTCGATCGACAGCGCGTCGAAATAGCCGGCGCGCGTGGCGCACAGGTAGCGTTTGGCGTCCACGTGCAGGCGGATGGGTGCCAGCACGTTCTCATCGAACAGCGAGCGGAGGAAGGGCAGCGCCGCGTACTGGTGGAGATCGTCGACCCCACGCAACGTCGGGGTCTCGCCCTGGTCGTTGAGCAGGTGACCCAGGTCGTGCAGCAATGCCGCGGCGATCAGCGCCGGCGACGCATTCGCGGCCTCGGCCCGTGCCGCGGTCTGCAAGGCGTGCTCGAGCTGCGTCACCGGTTCGCCGTCATAGGCGCGGCCGCCCTTGCGCGAGAACAGGATGCAGATGTCGGAAACGGACAGCGCCATGGTGGTTCCCGTATCAGGCAGTGCGCGGCTTGCGCTTTTGCCATTCCCGCGACGCGCGCGGGGTGGCGGGGGCGGGGTCGTCATCGGCAGGCGGCGGCACGGCAGTGACCGCTTCCTTGAGCCGAGTCTTCGCCAGCACGCCGGCCTCCTCCAGGATCGGATAGGCGATCGAGCAGATATGCGAGTTTATGCGCTTCAGGTCCGAGATGAGGTCGAGGTGCAACGACGACGTTTCGATGCTCTCCAGCGTGTTTCCGGCGAGCCGGCCGAGATGGGAATCGGCGTAGGCGCGCTCGAGATCGCGAAACAGGACCTTCTGCGCCAGCAGTTGCTGCGCGCTCTTGAGGTCACCGTGCAGGAACACGCTCATGCCCAGGCGCAGGTTGGCAACCAGGCGTGCGTGCAGGTCGCAGATCTCCGCCATGCCGGCGTCGGAAAAGCTGCGCTGCTTTTCGATCTTCTTTTCCTCGATGTCGGTCAGCACCCGCTCGACGATGTCGCCGACCTGCTCCAGGTTGATCGTGAAGGAGACGATATCGGCCCAGCGGCGGCCTTCCTTCTCGTCGAGCGCCTCGCGGGAGATCTGGGTCAGGTAGAACTTGACCGCCGTGTACAGGTCGTCGACGACGTCATCCTTCTTGCGCAGCTGCCCCGCCAGGTCGCGGTCATTGGTCTTGATGACCGTCAGCATGCCGGTGAGCATGTCCTCGACCACATCACCGATGCGCATGGCCTCGCGGGCGGCGTTGGCGATCGCCAGCGGAGGCGTGTCGAGCGCGGAAGGATCGAGGTTGCGCGGCTTGGAGGGATCGTCGCTGACCGGCTTGTCCGGAAGGAGCCGCTCGGCAACGCGGGCGATCTTCTCGGTCCAGAAGATGAACAGCAGCGCCAGCACGACGTTGAACGTGAAGTGGAACAGCACGACTTCCCGGGCGGCGTCGAGTTGCAGGCCGGCGATCCAGCCGTCGACGTGGCGCAGGGCGGGGATGGCGAGCACGCAGCCGATCAGCTTGAACAGGAAATTGCCCAGCGTGACGCGGCGCGCCTCGGGCGGCGCACGCAGCGTCGAGATCATGCCGAGAAGCCCGCTGCCGAGGTTGGCGCCGAGCACCAGGCCGAGCGCGACCGGCAACGACAGCATCGACAGCGATGCCAGCGTCGCGACCAGCAGCACGACCGCCAGGCTCGAATAGCACAGGATGGTGAACAGCGCCGCCACGAGCATGTCGAGCAGCACGTCGCCGGTCAGCGAGGCGAAGATCACCTGTACGCCCGTCGCTTCGACGAACGGCTTGGCGGCGACCGAAATCCACTGCAGCGCGAACATGATGAGGCCGAGGCCGATCAGGATCCGGCCGAAGCGACCCACGTTGGTCGACTGCTTGGCGAGGAACAGCGTGACGCCGACAAAGATGAGCAGCGGCGCCAGCCACGAAAGGTCGAACGACAGGAACACGGTGACGAGCGAAGTGCCGACGTCGGCACCGAGCATCACCGCCAGCGCCGGGGCCGTGCTGATCAGGCCCTGGCCCGCGAACGCAGCCACGATCAGCGCGGTGGCGGTGCTGCTCTGGATGAGGCCGGTGACGCCCAGGCCAGCCAGGAAGGCCGTGAACCGCTGGTTGACGTTCTTGCGCAGGATCCGGCGCAGATCGCTGCCATAGAGGCGCAGGATCCCGGTGCGCACGATGTGGGTGCCCCACACCAGAAGCGACACACCCGCCAGCAGGTTGAGCAGGATCTGCATCTCAGCGGAGTCGGGTAATCCTCGGCAGCCGGCCGGCCGGAGGGGCGGCCACGAAGCGACGGGGACGCTGGAACCGGCGCATCACCACGGCAGCGAATACGTCTTGGTATTGGTGAAGCTCTTCATCGCTTCCTGGACGCCTTCCTTGTAGCCGAGCCCGGAATCCTTGATGCCGCCGAAGGGGGTCAGCTCGAGCCGATAACCCGGGACCTCGCGGATGTTGACGGTACCGACCTGCAGTTCCGCGACGAACTTGGTGATGTAATCGAGCCGATTCGTGCACACCGCAGATGAGAGCCCATAGTCGGTCCCGTTGACGATGCGGATGGCATCGTCGGCATCGCGGAAGCGGATCACCGGCGAGACCGGCCCGAACGTTTCGGTCTTCACGACGTTCATGGCCGGCTGCACATGATCGATGACGGTCGGCGAGTACAGCGCGCCCCGGCGAACGTTGCCTGCGAGCAGGACCGCGCCCTCGGCGATGGCATCGTTGACGCGCGTCTCGCAATTGATCGCCGAGGCCTCGTCGATCACCGTGCCCATGTCCACCTTGGGGTCGGCCGGGTCGCCATAGGTCCAGGCCTTCGTGCGCGCCACCAGCCGCTCGACGAAGTCGTCGGCGACATCCGCATGCACGAGGATCCGTTTGACCGCCGTGCAGCGCTGACCGGAATTCTTGTAGGAACCTGCGGCGGCGAGGGCTGCCGCTTCGTCGAGATCGGCGTCTTCCATCACGATGATGGGATCGTTGCCGCCGAGTTCGAGCACCTGCCGCTTGTACACGGCCTTGGCGGCGATGTACTTGCCCACCGGCACGCCGCCGGTGAACGTCACCAGGTCGATGTCGGGGTTGACCAGCATCTCATCGGCGATTTCGCGCGGATCCCCGGTCACCACGGAAAGCATCGGCGGCGGCAGCCCGGCTTCGTAGAGGAGGTCGGCCAGCAGGATGGCGGTCAGCGGCGTCTTCTCGGTCGGCTTCAATACCATCCGGTTATTGGTGGCGATCGACGGCGCGATCTTGTGCGCCACCTGGTTCAGCGGATGATTGAACGGCGTGATCGCGGAAATCGCTCCCAACAGCGGTTCGCGCAGCGTGTAGACCTTGCGGGATTTTCCGTGCGGCGTGAGATCGCAGGAGAACACCTGGCCATCGTCCTGCAGCGCCGCGTTGCCCGCGAAGGTGAACACGTCGCAGGCCCGGCCCACTTCGTACAGTGAATCCTTCTTGCAGATCCCGCATTCCGCGGTGATGAGGTCGGATATCGCGTCACCACGCGCGCGGATCAGCTCGGCGGTGCGGTACATGATCTGCGAGCGCTCGTACCGGGTCAGCGTGGCGCGGTAACCACGCGCGATCGCGAAGGCACGGCGGATGTCGTCGACGGTCGCCTTGGGCACGGTGCCGACCAGCGCGCCGGAATAGGGATTGCGTACCTCGATCGTGCGCTCGCCGCCCACGGGCTCGCCGGCGATGCGCATCTTCGCGTAAAGGGGGCTGCCGCGCTTGATGCCGGCAAGTTCGGTCTGCATGTTCATGGGTTCGCCATCACTGGAGGTGATTGAGCGCGAGATCGAACGCATCGAAATTGCGCCAGCGGCGGGCGGGCAGGTCACCGGACGGCCGGTTGGCGATCAACGGCACCTTCTGTTCAGACGTCCCGCCGTGCGAGCGCAGCGGTGCGTCGAGGCCCGACAAGTCGTGCCGGTCCGGGCTCGTGCCGATGACGGTCAGGCGCTCGGACACGACGACGAGATCGCCAACACGATCCGGCGGCAGTTCGAACAGCGCGCACGCTTCGTCGCGCGTGAGCACGCGCTCGACGCCCGGCAACACGGCGATGCGCGCATTTGCCTGCGCGCAGCGGTCGGCATCGCCGATGTAGATCGTGGCGTAGGAACCGAGGGCGCCATGGTGCACGACGTAAGGATCGGTGATCGGGAGGATGACGCGGGTGTTGCCCTCGCCGAACCAGGCGTCGAGGTACTCCTGCAGGAACAGGATGTTGGGACGGCCGAGTGCGTCGGTCTTGGCGTTCATGCCGTGGTCGGCGGTAAGTACCACCGTGGCCCCGAGCGCATCCATCTGCGCCAGGTAGCTGTCCAGCATGGAAGTGAAGTCGTTGGCCGCGGCGGTTCCCGGCGCGGCCTTGTGCTGCACGTAGTCGGTCGTGGACAGGTACATGATGTCCGGGGGATCGCGCTTGAGCAGTGCGACCCCGGAGGCGAACACGAGTTCCGAGACTGCGGCGCTGTAGACCGACGGCACGGTCATGCCGGTGAGCGCCAGTGCATCAGCGATGCCGTTGGCTTCGAGAGTGACCTGATCGGCTTTCTCGGATGAAAAGCAGATGCCCTTCAAGCGGTGGCCAAGCAGCGAGCGCAATTTGTCCTTCGCGGTGATCACCGCGACCTTGGCGCCGGCATCGGCCAGCGCCGCCAGGATGGTGCCGGCGCGCAGGTACTTCGCGTCATTCATCATCACTTCCGCCTGCGCGTCCGCGTCCCAGAAGAAGTTGCCGCAGATGCCGTGGACGACGGGCGGCGCCCCGGTGACGATCGACAGGTTGTTGGGATTGGTGAACGACGGAACGACACAATCCGCGGTCAGGCAGGTTCCGCGCGACTTGAGCGAGGCGAGAAACGGCGCGCGTCCCGCTTCGATGGCCTGGTTGATGTAGTCGGGCTCGCATCCGTCGACGCAGACCACTACCAGCGGTCGGTCGGGCCAGCGATAGCTGCGGCCGTTGACGGAAACGGATTTCGCTCCACTTGCGGTCATTTTGGCTTCCTTTGCCGCCGTACCGAAGGCGCGGCGACCTGGACATCGCGGGCGTGGTGCATGCGCTCACGGCTGCCCATCACATGTTCATGAAGTGCCCGGCCGGCGGCGGCACTTTGGCCCGCGGCGATCCGGTCGAGGATCTCGTGATGCTCGCGCGTGGACACTGGCAGCGCGCCAGCCTGGGCAATGGTCGCACGCCGATAGAGATGGAGTTCGTTAACGACGCGACGATAAGTCGCGAGGACCTTCGCATTGCCGGCGAGTTCGACCAGCTTGTCGTGGAATGCCACGTTCGCCCGATGATAGGCATCGAGATCGTCGCGCGCGGCGGCCTTGTCCATCCGTTCCACCAGTGCCCGAAGCGCCTGCATGCCTTCCGGCGTACTGGATTGCGCCACACGCCGGCCGGCGAATTCGTCCAGGACCGCGCGAAGTTCGTACATTTCGTCGGCTTCGGCCAGGGCGATCTGGCGTACGAAGACGCCGCGATTCTTTTCGAGCCGGACGAGGCCTGATTCCTCGAGCGCCCGGAACGCCTCGCGGACGGGGCCCCGGGAAACGCCCAGATGCTCGGCGATCATCGCCTCGTTGAGCTTGGCGCCGGCGGCGAGGTCGCCGGCCAGGATCATGCGTTCCAGCTCACGCTGGACGAGGCCGGGCAGCGAATTAGATTGCAGCATCGCGATGGTGCCGTCGTGGACCGTGCCGCGCCGAGGCGGGGCCCTGCGCCCCGCGGGGGCAAGCGCGTGCACGGTGGCGGGCGGCGTGGCGCCGCCGTTTCCGCTCCCCGTGCTGCGACGACCGCCGCCATCGCCGTTGCCATTCCCGTTGCCGACCTTGAGCATGTTGCCATTATTCAATCCATTGTGTAGATTGTCAACAATCTGCAATCGACAAACGGCATGATCGACGCTGCGTGCGCACGCTTTGTGACGTTGCATCGCGCCCTGCCTGCCAGCGATCAACTGATCGTTGCCGCGTTGCAACGGCGCGCGTAGCATCCGTGGATTCTGCTGCCGGCCACGATTTTTCGACGCCCCGCTCATTCCACCCCGCACTTCACTTCCTCAGAAGGAGCATCACGATGAAACCTGCAACTGGGATCCGTTGGTTGACGTGCGCCGTCGCCGGTGCCGTCATGCTCGCCGCCGGCGTGGCGTCCGCGCAGAAGACGCAGCTCACCGTCTACACGGCGCTGGAGACTGATCAGCTGAAGGCGTACCAGGAAGGCTTCGCCAAGGCGCATCCGGACATCGAGCTGACGTGGGTGCGCGATTCCACCGGCATCATCACGGCCAAGATCCTGGCCGAGAAGGCGGCGCCGAAGGCCGACGTCATCATGGGCGTGGCGGCCACCAGCATGGCGATCTTCGAGAACGAGGGCATGCTGCAGCCCTACGCCCCGGCGGGCCTTGCCCGGATTGCCCCGGCTTACCGCGATCCCAAGAACCCGCCGTCGTGGGTGGGCATGGACGTGTGGGGCGCAACCATCTGCTTCAACACCGCGGAAGCTGCCAAGCGCAACATCCCGAAACCCGAGACGTGGCAGGACCTGACCAAGCCGGTGTACAAGGGACAGATCGTGATGCCGCATCCCGCCTCGTCCGGCACGGGCTTCTTCGACGTGACGGCATGGCTGCAGATCTACGGCGAACCGAACGGCTGGAAGTTCATGGATGGCCTGCACGAGAACATCGCCCAGTACATGCATTCGGGCTCGCGTCCCTGCGCGGCGGCGGCGGCCGGTGAATACACGGTCGGCATCTCCTTCGAATACCGCGCCAACCGCGAGAAGGCGCGCGGCGCCCCGATCGATCTCGTGTTTCCGAAAGAAGGCCTGGGCTGGGATCTCGAGGCGATCGGCATCGTGAAGACCAGCACCAAGATGGATGCCGCGAAGAAGCTCGAGGACTGGGCGGTGTCCGACGCGGCGATGGCGCTGTACGCGGCGAATTTCGCGATCGTGGCAGTACCGTCGCTGTCGAAGCCGTTGCCCAACGTGCCGGCCGATTACGGCAGCCGTCTGGCCAAGAACGACTTCGCCTGGGCCGCAGCGAATCGGGACAAGATCCTTGCCGAATGGAGCAAGCGGTACGAATCCAAGGCAGCCCCCAAGTAAACCGCAAGGCCGCGCGGGCGTGCCACGTCCGCGCGCACGACCGGGTCGGCGGCGCCGCAACGAGCACGCGGCGCGCCGGCCCGCTTTTCCGTCAGGACCCCGATGAGCGTTGAACCTGGGCTAACCGCGGAAGCACTCCGCATCGAAGCCGTCCACAAGGCGTTCGGCAGCTTCGTCGCGCTGCAGTCGATCGACCTGACCATCGCGCAGGGTGAAATGGTGTGCTTCGTCGGGCCGTCCGGCTGCGGCAAGACCACGCTGTTGCGGATCATCGCGGGACTCGAGATGCAGACGCGCGGCCGCGTCATCCAGAACGGCCGCGACGTTTCGCACGCACCACCGGCGGCCCGCGACTACGGTATCGTCTTCCAGTCGTACGCACTGTTTCCCAACCTCACGATCAACGACAACGTGGCCTACGGCCTCGTCAATCGCCGGCGCGGCCGTGCAGAGATCGTGCGGCGGGTCGCCGAGTTGCTGGCACTGGTGGGCCTCGCCGACGCGGGCAACAAGTTCCCGGGCCAGCTGTCCGGGGGACAGCAGCAGCGCATCGCACTGGCGCGCGCGCTGGCGACCTCGCCTTCGTTGCTGCTGCTGGACGAGCCGCTGTCCGCGCTCGACGCCAAGGTACGCGAGCGCCTGCGGGGGGAGATTCGCGAGCTGCAGCGACGCCTTGCCGTTACCACCATCATGGTCACGCACGACCAGGAGGAGGCGTTGTCGATGTCCGATCGCGTGGTCGTGATGCGCCAGGGCGCGATCGAGCAGATCGGATCCCCCCAGGACGTCTACGAACGCCCGGCGACCCCCTTTGTCGCCGACTTCCTCGGCAAGGTCAGCGTCCTGCAGGGCGTGAGCACCGGCCCCGGCCGCTACCGCGTCGGCGAAGCCGAGCTCACGCTGCCGATCGATGGCTTTGCCGCCGGCGATCCCGTGCGCATCTACCTGCGCCCGGAAGATCGCCACATCGAAGGCGACCTGTCGAATCTGCCCAACCGCCTGCACGGCCGCGTCGGGCCGATCGAGTACCTCGGTACCGTGTGCCTGGCCGAAGTGCACTGCGCGCAGCTGGGCCAGCCGATGCGCCTGTCGCTGTCGCTCAACCAGTTGCATGACCTCGGCATCCGCGAAGGCGGCGAACTCGACTTCGCCTTGCGCGTCGACCGGGTGCGCGTATTCCCGGAGTCCTCGGTGCGATGAGCGGTGCGCTCGCTTCGCCGGTGGCGGCTGTGGGGACCGGCCACCGGAATCTAATGGAAGGCTTCGCCAGGCACGGCGGCCTGTGGCTGCTGGCGGCGGGGCTGCTGGTCTTTCTCACGCTGCCGCTCGCCACGCTGCTCATCAAGAGCTTCGAGGATCGCAGCGGCGTATTCGTCGGACTTGCCAACTTCGTCCAATATGTGCGCACGCCGGCGCTCGCGCGTTCCACCCAGAATACCGTCGTGTTCGCGTTCCTGACCACCGTCATCACCGTGCCGCTCGCGTTCCTGTTCGCCTACGCGATCCAGCGCACCTGCATCCCGTGGAAAGGACTCTGGCGAAGCATCGCGCTCATTCCGATCCTGGCGCCGTCGCTGCTCGCCGCCCTGTCGTTCATCTATTTGTTCGGCAACCAGGGGGCGTTCAAGTTCGTCCTCGGCTGGTTTGGCGTGCCGACCATCTATGGGTTGCCGGGCATGGTGCTGGCGATGTGCTTTGCGGCGTTTCCGCATGCGGTGATGATCCTGCTGGCGTCGCTCGCGCTCTCCGATGCGCGTCTGTACGAGGCGGCGAATGCAATGGGCACCCGGGGCTGGCGCAGCCTGTGGACGATCACGCTGCCGGGTGCCAAGTACGGACTCATCTCGGCGGCCATGGTCGTCTTCACGATGGGAGTTTCCGAGTTCGGCGTGCCCAAGGTGATCGGCGGCAACTACCCGGTGCTGGCGATCGACATCTACAAGCAGGTCATCGGACAACAGAACTTCCAGATGGGTGCGGTCGTGGGGCTGGTGTTGCTGCTGCCCGCCATCGTCGCATTCGTCATCGACTACCAGGTGCGGCGCAAGCAGAAGGCGCTGCTGACCGCGCGCAGCGTGCCGTATGCGCCGCGTCCGGCGCGCGGGCGTGACGGACTATTCCTGCTGTTCGTGATCCTGGTGTCGCTGGCCATGCTGCTGGTACTGGGAATGGCGGTGTTCGGCTCCTTCGTCAAGTTCTGGCCCTACAACCTGAGTGCGACGCTCGCGCACTACACGTATGGGTTCGCCGACGCCGGCGTCGAGCACGCTTATCGCAACAGCCTGATGATGGCCGGCTGGTGCGCGCTCTTTGGCGCGGCGATCACCTTTGCCGGCGCGTATTGGGTGGAGAAAACGCGCGGCGCAGGCCTGCTGAAGCCGGTGATCCGCTTCCAGGCCATGCTCCCGATGGCCGTGCCGGGGATGGTGCTCGGGATCGGCTACATCCTGTTCTTCAACGAACCGGGCAATCCGCTGCATGGACTCTACGGCACGATGGCGATCCTTGTCATCTGCACGGTCATCCACTTCTATTCGTCGAGCCACCTGACTGCCGTGACCGCGCTCAAGCAACTGGACAACGAGTTCGAGTCGGTCTCGGCCTCGCTCAAGGTGCCGTTCTACAAGACGTTCTGGCGTGTCACCGTGCCAGTGTGCCTGCCGACGATTCTCGACGTGGCGCGCTATTATTTCGTCAACGCGATGACCACGATTTCCGCCGTCGTCTTCCTGTACTCGCCCAAGACCACGCTCGCGGCGATCTCGATCCTGCAGTTGGACGAGGCGGGCGCGATCGGCTCCGCTGCCGCGATGGCGACGCTGATTCTGGTCACCTCCGGTGTCGTGACCGTATTGACCCTCGCGGCCGAGAGCCTGCTGTTGCGTCGCACGCAGCGCTGGCGCGCGGTCGCGAAGACATGACGCAACAGGCGCCCACGTTCACCGAACGACTGGTGGCTGCCATTTCTGCAAAGGAAAATCCATGAGCCTGCATTCCCGCGATCCGGTCCTGCTGACGCCGGGCCCCTTGACCACGTCATTGCCGACCAAGATGGCGATGTTGCGCGACTGGGGCTCGTGGGACGCTGCGTTCAACGCTGTCACGGCGAAAGTTCGCGCCAAGCTCACCGCTGTCATTCACGCCGAAGCATCGCATGTCTGCGTGCCGATGCAGGGCAGCGGCACCTTCGCGGTCGAAGGGGCAGTCAATACGCTGGTGCAGCGCGACGGCCACCTGCTGGTGCTGATCAATGGCGCCTACGGCAAGCGCCTTGCGCGCCTGGCGCAGATGATGGGACGGAAGACGTCGGTATTCGAGACCGCGGACGATGTCCCGACCACCGCGGCCGACGTCGAACGACTGCTCGCGGCGGACCCGACGATCACGCACGTCGGCCTCATTCACTGCGAAACGTCGACCGGCATCGAGAATCCGCTGCAGGCGATCGCGCTCGTCGTCGAGAAGCATGGACGCCGCCTGATCGTGGACGCCATGAGTTCGTTCGGCGCGCTGCCCATAGACGCGCGGACCACGCCGTTCGATGCATTGATCGCGGCGTCCGGCAAATGCGTCGAAGGCCCACCGGGGATGGGATTCGTGTTCGCGCGCCGCGACGTCCTCGAGCGCAGCGGCGGCAATTCCTCGTCGCTGTCACTCGACCTGCACGACCAGTGGACGTACATGGAAAAAACCACACAATGGCGCTTCACGCCGCCCACGCATGTGGTCGTGGCGCTCGAAGCCGCGCTAGAGCAGTTCGTGGCCGAAGGTGGACAACCGGCGCGTCTCGCGCGCTATTCGGCCAACTGCGCGACGCTGCTCGCGGGGATGCGCGAACTCGGCTTCCGGTCGTTCCTGCCCGAAGGCATCCAGGCGCCGATCATCGTGACCTTTCATGCTCCGGCCGATCCGAAGTATGCGTTCAAGG
The DNA here is from genome assembly GCA_963756765.1 of uncultured beta proteobacterium. Classification (GTDB taxonomy): domain Bacteria; phylum Pseudomonadota; class Gammaproteobacteria; order Burkholderiales; family Casimicrobiaceae; genus VBCG01. The sequence goes on from CAVWPC010000011.1 coordinate 74,835, forward strand.
CGTTCTACGACAGCGTGCGCGAAAAGGGGTTCGTTCTGTATCCCGGAAAATTGACGCAGGTCGAGACGTTCAGAGTCGGGTGCATCGGCGCCATCGGTCCCGACGAGATGCGGCATGCGGTCAATGCGGTGCGCGATACGCTGGTCGAGCTGGGTATAAGCGTCGTTGCTCCTGGCGTCCCGCGAGTCGCCGCGTAGCTTGGCCGTTCTACGGTGACCCCTGCCCCGGTAGCGAGGGTTTGGGCGCACGCTCCCGGCGATCGCAGGCCGCGGAGTTGGCCACGCTTCGTGCTCCCACCTGTGCGGGTGGGGCCGGGACCAGCCTGGACGACCATAGTGGTCCCGGTAAGAGAGGCGAGTCTATGCACACTTCATGCAACTTGTTGCGCTGTGTCCTGGCGGCGGTCGTTCTTGGCGTGACGATGATCGACGTCTCGGCCCAGGCGCCCGGCGAACTTGCGGGCATGAATCTCGATGGCGTCGTCACGACCTGCTCGGGTACGACCCAGTTCATGAAGGACGCGAGCACGTCGGTACCGATCGTGATGGCGGCGGTCTCGGATCCGGTCCGCCAGGGCATTATCAACAGCCTTGCCCGCCCCGGCAACAACGTCACGGGCACTTCGAGCCAGTCGGAGGACCTCCTGGCGAAGCGCCTCGAGATCCTTGCCGAAATTGTGCCCAAAGGCAAGGCGATCGCGGTTCTCAGCAACGCCACGAACCCCGTGCATGCGCGGCACCGGAAGACCATCGATGACGCGGCTCGGCAACTGAATGTGGAAGTGCTCCACGTGCAGATCAGCGAGCCGGCCCAGCTGCAGCCCGCGCTGGAGTCCGCTGCGCGCGCACGGACGGGAGGCCTCCTGGTCCTTCCGGACGATCCGATGATGTTCAATCTGCAGGCCCAGATCGTTGCCATCGCTGCCGCCAATCGTTGGGCAGACAACTACCGGGCGCGGGAATTCGTGCAACGGGGAGGGCTCATGAGCTACGGCGAGAATCTCGGCAGCAGCTATGTAGCCGCAGCGAGATACGTCGACATCAAGAAGGGCGCGAATCCGGCGACACTCCCGGTCGAACAGCCGAAACGATTCGAACTCGTACTCAATGCGAAGACGGCGAAGAGCTGGGCATTGTGATTCCGCAGTCACTGCTGGCGCGCGCGGACGAAGTGCTTCACTAGCTGGTGGCCGGCGTGAGCGCGCGCGAGCAGCCCTGCCAGCGGCCCGGAGTCGCCGCCGCGCAGGCGCAGCAGGCAGTCGACGGCCACGATGCTTGCGTCGATGGTGACCTGGTCGGGCCCGGCCGGCGAGCCGATCAACCGGGCGACCTCCGGCAGGCTGACCAGCCGGTGGCCGGTGGCCTCGGCATCCTGATTCGCGGGAACGAACGTCGTCGGCAGCCACAAATCGTGAACGAAGATGGTCTCTCGCTGGAGGCCGTCCGGACGCTCGCGACAAACCGAAACCGTCGCGCAACGCTTGGCTTCGCCAGCGGTTGCCGCCCCGATCCCCGCTTCCTCCCATGATTCGCGCAGCAGCGCGATGCTGACCGATTCACTCGCTGCGATGCCGCCGCCGACCAGGTTGTCGAGCAGCCCCGGATCGGTGGCCTTGTGCGGACTGCGTCGTGCCAGCCACATCCGGATACCGTTGTCGTCGCGGACCAGTCCGTTGACGTGAACCGCCCACGTCTCAATGCCGAAATAACGGGCCGCGGCCCGTTCGACGCAAAACCACGCGGGTGCGCCAAACTCGAGCGCGCAAGCATAAATCTCGTTGCGCCACGCACTGAGCGCACCTTCGGCGGCGAGCACCGTCGCCACCGCAGCCACGGCGGCGGTGCGAGTATCGGCATCGGCATTGGCCAGCGCTGGCGCGAAGCAAATGGAATGGTCGTCGACGCGGAACACGGCGGCGAATCCGCGCAAGCGCTCGGCGCGGGCGTCCGCCACCCAGCCGACTGCGTGGCCGTCGATCTGCAGCGGTCGATAGCGCAACAGCGGAGGGGCGAGTCCACGGGCGAGCCGCGAGACCATGCGGGCGAGCGTGACGTCGTCGATCATCCGTCGATTTTAGCTGCCGCGATACCTGCCGACGGCATTTCCGCTCGCCGCCGAGGTCGGTCGTTGGGTGAGCGCCAGCTACTGCGCGGCGTTCGCGGGCATCGGCTGTTCGACGCGGCTGCGCGCAAGGAAAGGCCAGCGTCCGCCTGCTAGAATCGGCCGGATTCATCTGGGGCCTATCATGACTGCCCACATCATCGACGGCAAAGCCGAGGCCCAGCATGTCACCGACGAGGTTCGCGCGGGCGTGGCCGCGTTCGTGGCAGCCGGACACGCGCCGCCGGGGCTCGCCGTCGTGCTGGTCGGCGACAACGCGGCATCGAAGGTCTATGTGCGCAACAAGCGCGCAACGACTGAAACCGTCGGCATGCGCTCGTTCGCCTTCGACCTGCCCATCACGGCGAGCGAAGCGGACATACTCGAACTCGTCGACCGGCTGAATGCGGACCCCGCAGTCCACGGAATCCTGGTGCAGCTGCCACTGCCTGCGCAGGTCCGGGTCGAGCGCGTGGTCGAACGCATCGATCCGAAGAAGGACGTCGACGGCTTTCATCCGTACAACGTCGGGCGGCTGGTGCTCAAGATGCCGACGCTGCGACCATGCACGCCCTACGGCTGCATGCGCCTGCTCGCGACGACGGGACAGGACCCTGTGGGCAAGCACGCCGTGGTGATTGGACAGTCGAACATCGTCGGCCGGCCGATGGCGCTGGAGCTGCTGATGGCCCGTTGCACGGTGACCATCTGCCATTCGGCCACGCGCGATCTCGCCGCGATCGTTCGCCAAGGTGACATCGTCGTGGCAGGGGTGGGAAAAGCCAATTTCGTACCCGGCTCGTGGCTCAAACCGGGCGCGATCGTGCTCGACGTGGGTATCAATCGCCTGCCCGACGGCAAGCTTTGCGGTGATGTCGACTTCGCAAGCGCGCGCGAGGTGGCGGGCTGGATCACGCCTGTGCCGGGCGGCGTGGGTCCGATGACGATCGCCTCGCTGCTGGCCAATACGCTGCGTGCGGCGCAGTGGCAGGCGGAGGCGCCGGCGTCCTGATGCCGCGCGTCGCGGACGCCGAATTCAGGCGCCGCGCAAGTGCCAGGCCTTGGGCCGCGTGAATGCCTGGATGCCGTACGTGGACAGCGTCAGCCCGATGCCCGAGTGCTTGACCCCTGACCATGGCAGCCGCGGGCTCACGCGGTCGCAGCAATTCCAGTAGACGGTGCCGGCCTCGACTCGCGACAGGATGCGCCGGGCCCGCTGCTCGCTCGCGGAGTAGACGCCCGCGGTCAGGCCGTAGTCGGTGTCATTCATGAGATCGAGGGCCGCGTCGTCGTCGCTGACGGCCTGGATGCCGATCACCGGTCCGAACGTTTCATCGCGCATCAGCTGCATCGAGTGGTCGACATCGACGAGCACCGTGGGCGCGAACCACTGGCCCTTGCCCTTGAGTGCCGAGCCGCCGAGCAGCACCTTGGCACCCTTGCGCTTCGCATCGTCGACCTGCTTGCGCAATACGGCGAGCTGCGCCTTGCGCGTGATGGCCCCGATGTACGTCGTTTCATCCAGCGGATCGCCGACCTTCATGCCCTTCACTTCCTTCACGAACGCAGCCACGAATGCGTCATGGATACGCTCGTGCACATAGACCCGCTCGACCGAGCAGCACGACTGACCGGTGTTGTAGAAGGCGCCATCCGCGACCGCAGCCGCGGCGGCAGCCACGTCCGCGTCGTCGGCGACGTAGACGGGATCCTTGCCACCGAGCTCGAGCTGCGTCTTGATCATGCGGCGGCCAGTGCTCGCCGCAATGCGCGCGCCCGTTGCGTAGGAACCGGTGAAAAAGACGCCGTCGATCGGCTGACGCAGGAGAATCGCGCCGGTAAGCCCGTCCCCGATGACGGGCACGAACACGTCGGGCGGCACGCCGGCCTCGTGCAGCAGATCGGCGATGTGCTGGCCGGTGAGGGTCGCAAACTCCGACGGCTTGTACAGGACGGCGTTGCCGGCGGCGAGTGCCGGTATGAACACGTTGCCGCCGACGAAGTACGGATAGTTCCAGGCGGAGATGTTGGCGATGACGCCGAGCGGTACGTGCCGGATGCGTTCCTCCATCTTGCCGGCGACGTCGGCCAGGACGGTTTCGTCGCGCAGCGCCCGTTGCGTGGCACCGAGGAAGAAATCGAGACGCCCGAGCAGGCCCTTGATCTCATTGCGTGACTGCCGGATCGGCTTGCCGACTTCGAGGGACAGCGTGCGTGCCAGTGTCTCGATCCTTGCCTCGAGGAGGCCGCGAAAGGCGGCGAGGATGGCCAGGCGCTTCTTGAGCGTCGTGGCCGCCCACCGTGGCTGCGCCGCACGGGCGTGCTCGTACTTGGCGCGCACCATCTTGCTGTTGTCGGTGGCGACCTCGGCCAGCATGGCACCGGTGGCGGGATTCTGGATCTTCATTGCGGGCTTTCTACAACGCGTAGGCAGCGGATTTGTGGCGCGCTGCGGTGGCCAGGAAATCATCGAGCAACGGCGTGTCGTCGATGAACGATGCGTCACCCGGCGGATGGAACTCCGGGTGCCATTGCACGCCGAGGACATACGCCGATGCGCGCAGGCGAATGGCCTCGACGATGCGGTCGGGCTCGGACCAGGCTTCGACGACCAGATCCTTTCCCAGCTTCTTGATCGCCTGATGATGCACCGAGTTGGTCTTGAACGTACGCGCGCCGCCATAGAGCGTGGCGAGCCCCGAGCCGGGGACGAAGCTCGTAGCGTGGGTGTTCTTTTCGTAGATGGTCTGCAGCCGGTGCCGCAGCGCGTCCGGTCGCTGGGTCGCGATGTCCTGGTACAGGGTGCCGCCCATCGCCACGTTGATGACCTGGGCGCCACGGCAGATGCCCAGGACGGGCTTGCCCTCGTCGACGAACGCATGCAGCAGCGCGATTTCATAGGCGTCGCGGATCGCGTCGCCATTCCACGCCGGCTGCATCGGCGTCTCGCCATAGGAGGCCGGACACACGTCACTGCCGCCCATCAGCACCAGCGCGTCGAGCTCGCGCGCGTAATCGCCAACGGTCACGCGGCTGCCCGCGCGCCGGCTCGTGCCGTCAGGGGAGGGCACCAGCAATGCCAGCGCGTCACGCTGCATGATCCAGTGCGCGACGTTCTGTTCGAGGTACTGCAGCGTCATGCCCGGAAAGAACGCGCGCGGCCCCGCATGCAGGAAGCTCGCAGAGACGGCGATCTTGAGCATGACGAAGGCGATGGCGGGCGTGGGGTGTGGAAACGGGACCGAGAACGGGCGACGCGTCAGAACGCGGCCGCGAAGAGCTTCTGGAAATCCGCGGCCGTGCACTTGCGCGGGTTCGTCTGGTGGCAGATATCCGCCGTCGCAATCTCCACCAGGCGCGCCATGTCGGATTTCACGACCGGGCGCGGCGAGCAGTAGGCCGACAACCTGGCCGGAATGCCCAGCCTGACCTTGAGGTCGGTCAGCCACGCGACAAGCGCGCGGGCGCGGGACTCCACGGTCCCGGCGTCGCCGCCTGGGGCGCCGACCACGTGGGCGAGTTCGGCCATCTTGTCGGTCGCGGCGGTCAGGTTGAACTGCATCACATGGTCGATCATGATGCCGTTGGCGAGCCCGTGGTGCATGTCGGCGACCGTGGACAGCGCGTGCGCGCATGAATGCACGGCGCCCAGGTCCTTCTGGAAGGCGATGGCACCCATCATCGAGCTCATCAGCATGTCGGAACGGGCCGCGAGGTCGTGGCCATCCTTCACTGCAAGCGGCAACGCGCGTGCGGCGATGCGCGCGCCTTCGAGCGCGATGCCATCGCAAAGCGGGTGGTAGGCCGGCGACAGGTACGACTCGACGTTGTGCGTGAGCGCATCCATGCCCGTCGCCGCGGTGATCAATGTCGGGAGGTCGAGCGTCAGCTCGGGATCGGCATAGACGACTCTGGCGAGCAGCAGCGGCGAAAATATGATTCGCTTGACGTGCGACTCATCATCCGAGATGACCGATGAGCGGCCCACTTCCGAACCGGTGCCGGCCGTGGTCGGCAACGCGACGAACCAAGGGATGGGCTGGTCGATCGCGCGCACCTGCGGATGGTCCCACGCGTACTCGAGGATGTCGCCAGGATGCGTGGCCATCAGGGCCACGGCCTTGGCGACATCGAGCGCGGCACCACCGCCGATGCCGATCACCGCATCGGCCTCGTGGGTGCGGTAGGCGGCCGCCCCCGCCATCACCTGGCTGCGCACCGGGTTGCCGCTGACATCGGAGAACACGGCGACGTCGAGGCCCGCGAGTTCGCCCAGGAACGCGTGCAGCAGCGGCAGCTGGGCGATGCCGCGATCGGTCACCAGCAGGGGCCGTCGGCAACCCTGGTCGCGCAGCGCGCCGGCGACCAGCTTCCTGGCGCCCGGTCCGAAGTGGATGGTGGTGGGAAAGCTGAAGCGTTCAATGCCCATTGCTTGCGTACCTTGCGGTCAGTGAGTCGGAGGAGGGTGTCACACCGGGCGAAAACGAGAGTGTCGGATGAGGATCATCGGGCAGGCAAGCGTCGCCCGAGAAATCCCTGTGAGCGGCAGCTTCGGGACGCCTCGTTAATGCATGGCGGGTCAGCACTGATCAGATAATCTCGAAGTAGCGCTTGAGCTCCCAGTCCGTAACCGCATCGAGCCATTGCCGCCACTCCCATTCACGGGTTGCCGCGAAGTGTTCCACGAAATCGTCGCCCAGCCAGTCGCGCGCGATGTCGGAGCGCTCGAAAATGCGCGTGGTCTCGATCAGCGTGCGCGGCGCGCGCGGAATGTCTTCGCCCCCCTGGTTGGTGCCGGTCACCGGCTTGGCCGTGAGCTTCAGGTTCTTCTCGACGCCGTGCATGCCTGCCGCGATGACCGCCGCCATCGCCAGATAAGGATTGACATCGGCACCGGGGCAGCGTGTTTCGAGCCGCGTCGACTTGGGCGACCCCGGGATCACCCGAAAGCTTGCGGTGCGATTGTCCACGCCCCACGTCGGCTTCACCGGTGCCCAGAAGCCATCGACCAGGCGCTTGTAGCTGTTGATCGTCGGCCAGAACATGGGCGCGAACTGCATCAACGCCGCCACCTGGCCCGCGAGGTAGCTCTCGAAGAGCTTGCTCATGCCATGCGCACCCTTAGGATCGTAGAAGCGGTTGGTCTTGCCGTCGGACAGCGACTGGTGGATGTGGCCGGAGCACCCGGGGTATTGCGAACTCCATTTGGCCATGAAGCTCGGCATGATGTCGAAGCGCGAGCCGACTTCCTTGGCGGCCGTCTTGAACAGGATCGCGCGGTCGGCCTGCTCGAGCGCGCTCGAAAAGAGAATGGCCGCTTCGTACACGCCGGGACCCGTCTCCGTATGCAGGCCCTCGATCGGGATGCCGAAGGCGCCGAGCTCGTTGAAAAGGGCCTCGAAATAGGGCTGCGCCGCGTTGGCGCGGAGCAGCGAATAGCCGAACATGCCTGGCGTGATCGGCTCGGGCGCCAGCCCCTTCTTCTCGGCCCAGCTTTGCGGTGTCTCGGCGAAGTTGAACCACTCGAATTCCATGCCGCACATGACGCTGAACCCGAGCTTCTCCGCGCGCTGGAGGACTCGCTTCAGGACCTGTCGCGGGCACAGCGGATGGGGCACTTCCTTGCCGTTGTTCTGTGCGACGAATTCGCCCAGGAAGAACGGTACGCCGCCGTCCCAGGGCACGGTCCGGTAAGTGGAAAGATCGATGCGTGCCAGGGCGTCCGGGTAGCCCTTGTGCCAGCCGGTGAGCTTGGTGTTGTCGTAGCAGACATCCTGCGAGTCCCAGCCGAACACCACGTCGCAAAAGCCAAACCCGCCATCGGCGGCGGCAACGAACTTGTCCTTGTGCAGATACTTGCCGCGCAGGATGCCGTCGATATCCGACACGGCGACCTTGACCCGCGTCCCCGGTGCCTTGCGCACCGCTTCGATGATCTTCGCGGGAGAAATGGCGTCGGCGGCATGGAAGGCTCCTGGCTGTTCTTGTCGTTCGTGCGCAGGCGGCAAGTGATTCTAGCGCAGCGCCCATCGCCGGGCGGTCCCGATGGCATCATGCACGCATGCGACCTCCGGACACGGCGGCGGCGCCGACGCGCCCGGCAACCATGGCGCTCCTGGCCCTGCACGGTGCGGTCGTGCTGTTCGGCTTCGCCGGGCTGTTCGGGAAGTGGCTTGTCTGGTCGCCGGCAGCCATCGTGCTCGGACGGACGAGCATTGCGGCCCTGGCGCTGGCCGCGGTGGTCCTGTACCGGCAGCGCACGTTGCCGCCGCCGACCGTACTTGCGGCGGGGAACGGTCTCCTGCTTGCCGCGCACTGGGTCGCCTTCTTTGCCGCCATACAGGCGTCGACGGTCGCGACCGGACTCCTGGGCTTCGCGAGCTTTCCGCTGTTCGTGCCGCTGCTCGACCGCGTGCTGCACGGCGTGCCCGCGCCACGCGGCGTATGGAAGCAGGCGGTGCTCGTGGTGGCGGGCCTGGTGCTGCTGGTGCCCGACCTGCGCTGGCAGGGACAGGTGGCGCAGTTGCAGGGCCTGGGATGGGGCGTGGTCGCGGGCTTCACCTTTGCGTGGCTCACCGTCCGGACCCGCGCCGCCGGCGCGACCCATCGCCCGGAGGTGATGGCGTTGTGGCAGAACGCGGTCGCGGCACTCTGCGTTGCGCCGATCGTGCTGTGGCAAGGTGGCGTCGGTGCGGCGATCACGCCGCTCACGCTGCTACAGATCGTTCTGCTCGGCATCGGCTGCACCGCGCTCGCGCATACGCTGTTCATTGGCGGACTGCGCCGCGTGGGCGCCGCCACGGCCAGCGTGATCGCGGCACTCGAGCCCGTCTATGGCATTGCGCTGGCCGCCTGGCTCCTGGGCGAGATTCCCGCGGGCCGCACGCTGGCCGGGGCGGCACTGCTCATGGCGGCAGCCCTGGCGGCCTCGCGCCGCGCGCGCTTCGCCGCCGCGTTGTGACCAAGGTGGCGTGGCCGACGCGCGGCAGGTAGCATCGCTGCTGGTTATCCTCGGCTGCCTTAGGTTCTCAAGGAAGCCGAATCTTTGCGAGCTCTCACCCCCAGCGTTGCTGTACGGGTGGGTCGCGCGTCCGGAGCAGGTTCGATGGTTCTCGTGCTGATGGGTGTATGCGGTTGCGGCAAGACAACGGTGGGGCATGCGCTGGCGGAGGCGCTTGACTGGACCTTCTATGACGCCGACGCTTTCCATCCGCCGGCCAACGTCACCAAGATGGCGGCGGGTCAGGCGCTCACCGATGCCGACCGCTGGCCGTGGCTCGATGCGATCGCCGCCGAGCTCGCTCGCGTGCTGGCGACGGGTGGGCACGCGGTGCTCGCCTGTTCGGCATTGCGGCAGTCCTATCGCGATCGCTTGCAGCGCGCGGGCGACGTTCGCATCGTCTATCTCAAAGGCGACCAGGCCACGATCGCCGCCCGGCTCGCGACGCGCCAGCACGAATACATGCCGCCGTCGCTGCTGCCCTCGCAGTTTGCGGCGCTCGAACCGCCTGCGGACGCGCTGGACGTCGATATTCGCCTGCCGGTGGCTGCGCAGGTGTCCTACATTCGCGACCACTACTCGCTGACCACCGCCGCGAGTTCGCGTTGAGCCGGCCCCCGCGCCGACCCGGCACGCAGGCTGTCCACCTCGGCCGTGCGCCGCGACGCTGGCTCGGTGCGGTCAATACGCCGGTGTTGCGCGCGTCGACGATCCTTTTCCCGGATGTGGCGACGTTGCACGCCGCCGCGCGCGGTGAGTTCGATGGCCTGAGCTATGGCTTGCACGGCGTGCCCACCGTCACCGATTTCCAGCAGGCAATGGCGACACTCGAGGGCGGACACGCGGCGCTGGCAGTGCCTTCGGGGCTCACCGCCACCACCCTTCCGTTGCTCGCCCTCACGCAGCCGGGTGATCATGTGCTGGTCACCGACGCGGTGTACGGCCCGACCCGGCGTTTCTGCGACCTGCATCTGCGGCGCCTCGGCGTCGACGTGACCTACTACGATCCGCTGCTCGGCGCCGATATTGCCGGCCTGATGCGACCCGCCACCAGGGTGGTGTTCACGGAGTCGCCCGGCTCGCTCACCTTCGAAGTGCAGGATATTCCAGCCATTGCAGCGGCCGCCCACGCCCATGGCGCGTTGGTCGTGATGGACAACAGCTGGGCTACGCCGCTGCATTTTCGCGCGTTCGAACACGGCGTCGATGTTTCGGTGCATGCCGCCACCAAGTACATCGGCGGGCATTCCGACGTTCTGCTCGGGGCGATCGTCGGCAGCGCCGAAGTGTTTCCGCGGTTGCACCGGCTATGGACCGACATGGGTGTCACCGCGTCCGGCGACGACTGCTTCCTCGGTTTGCGTGGCCTGCGCACGCTGCCCGTGCGGCTGCGCCAGCAGCAGGTGAGCGCGCTCGAGATCGCGCGGTGGCTGCGGGCGCGACCGGAGGTGCGCGAGGTGTTGCATCCCGGACTGCCGGGAGCGCGCGGCCACGAACTGTGGAAGCGCGATTTCACCGGCGCTTCGTCGCTGTTCGGCGTGGTGCTGCAGCCGGTCGCCGAGGAACGCATCGCCGCGATGCTCGACCGCCTCGAGCTGTTCGGAATGGGCTTCAGCTGGGGCGGCTTCGAAAGCCTGGTGATTCCGACCTACCCGGAACGTTCGCGTACCGCCACCACCTGGGATGCCGGCGGCCCGTGCCTGCGCTTCGCCATTGGCCTCGAGGATCCGGCCGATCTCCTGTCCGACCTCGAGGCCGGGTTCAAGCATCTCGCCGGCTGACGGTCAGCCGTTTCCGGCTTCGCCGAGGTAGACCGCCTGTACCTCGGGGTTGGCGCGCACTTCCGCCGGCGATCCCTGCGCGATCACCCGGCCGCGATCGAGCACGATCACCCGGTCCGCGAACGCGAACACGACATCCATGTCGTGCTCAGTGAACAGCACCGCGATGCGCTCGCGATGGGCGAGCGACGTGGTGATCGCCATGAGATCCCGCCGCGCACTCGCTCCCATGCCGGCGGTGGGCTCGTCCATAAGCAGCAGTACGGGGTCACCGGCGACGGCGAGGGCGAGTTCCACGCGCTTCGCGTCCCCGTACGCGAGGGTCGCGCAGTGGCGGTCGGCGAGATCGGTGCACCCCACGCGGTCGAGGATGGCCTGCGCGCGATCGTCGACGTCGGGCCAGGTAACCCGCATCGTCTGGCGCGCGTGCGCGACCAGCGCCACGCGCAGGTTCTCGCGTACCGTCATCGACGCGAACGTCGCGGCGACCTGGAAGGTGCGCCCAACGCCGAGCAGCGCGATGGCCTGGGCGGACTTGCCGTCGATGCGCACGCCGGCCAGCAGTACTTCACCCGCGTCCGGCCGCAATTGGCCGTTCAGCAGGTTGAAGCAGGTCGTCTTGCCCGCGCCGTTCGGGCCGATGAGCGCGACCAGCTCGCCCGCCACGACGTCGAACGAAACGCCGTCGACCGCCTGCACGCCGCCAAAGGCGCGCCGCAACCCGCGCGCCGTGAGTACCGGCCGGGCGTGATCCTCGCGCGCCGCGATCATGACGTACGTCCTCGTCGCAGCAAAAGGTTGAGCGCGCCGCCGATACCCATCGGGAACACCAGCACGATGACCAGGATCAGCGCGCCGAGGCCGGCACGCCAGTAGTCGGTGGCGCGGGCGAGAGTGTCGGCGAGCCAGGTGAATACGGTCGCGCCGAGGAGGGGCCCGAACAGCGCGTTCACGCCGCCCAGCAGCACCATCACGAGCGCGTCGACGGAACGCGGGATGGCGAGCGACTCGGGCGAGATGCTTCCTTTCGAGAATGCGAACAGGCCGCCGGCGAGGCCGGCGAAGCCGCCGGCCATCGCAAAGGCGATCCATTGCGACCGGCGCACGTCGATGCCCACGGCCACCGCGCGCAGCGCGGAGTCGCGGCCGGCGCGCAACGCATGGCCGAACGGTGCGCGGGTAAGCTGCACGATGGCGAGCAAGGCCAGTGCCACCACGCCGAGCACGAACAGGTAGAAGTGCGTTCGTCCGGCGAGCCACCCGGACGGCCATACGCCGATGAGACCGTTGGAACCGCCGGTGACCGCGTCCCATTGGAATGCGATCGACCAGACGATCTGGGCGAAGGCCAGCGTCAGCATCGCCAGGTAAACGCCGGCCAGGCGAACGCAGAACCAGCCGAACACGACGGCGCTGATCAGCGCCGCGACGGGTGCTACGCCGAGGGCCACCAGCATCGGCCAGCCAGCCTTGGCGGCCATTGCCGCCGCATAGGCGCCCACGCCGAAATAGGCGGCGTGGCCGAACGAGATGAGGCCGCCGGTCCCAAGGAGGAACTGCAGGCTCGCCGCGAACAGCGCGGCCAGCAGGATGTCGGTCGCGAGCACCAGCGCGTACTCGTCGCGCCACCACGGCAGCGCCACCAGGGTCAGCAGAATGGCGACGCCAACGAGCGCTTCGCGGCGGCCGGGCGCGATGACCAGCGCTCGCTGCTCGGGGAGCGGCGTGGTCGCCGGCGTGTTCGTGGCGACGCCGAGCAGACCCTGCGGCTTCACCGCCAGCACGATCGCCATCACCACGAATTCGGCGACGTGCGTGAGCTTGGGAAAGGCGAACGCGACGCCGGCGATCTCCACCGTGCCGAGCGCGATGCACAGCGCCTTGGTCAAACCGATGATCAGCGCGGCCAGGAACGCACCCGGGATCGAGCCCAGGCCGCCGACCACCGTCACCACGAATGCCTCGGCAATGACCGAAAGATCCATGCCGAGATTCGCCGGCTCGCGCGGCAACTGCAACGCGCCGGCCAGACCGGCCAGGAAGGCGCCCAGCGCGAACACCGCCGTGAACAGGCGCGCCTGGTCGACGCCCAGCGCGGCGGCCATCACGCGATTCTCCGATGCGGCGCGGATCAGGAGCCCGAAACGTGTACGGGTGATGAGCCAGGTGAGGGCCGCCAGGACCGCCGGTCCCAGCGCGATCAGGAAGAAATCGTATTGCGGAACGCGGTGGCCGAGGAGTTCGACCACACCGGCCAGCCCGGGTGCCCGGGGTCCGAGCAGATCTTCGGGTCCCCACCACGCCAGCGTGGCGTCGCGGACGATCAGCACGACGGCGAAGGTGGCGGTGAGTTGCAGCAACTCCGGCGCCGCGTACAGGCGCTTGAGCAGCAGCGCTTCGACGAGCGCGCCGATCACCGCCACCAGCAGGGCGGCCGTGACCACGCCCCCCCAGAACGACAGCGCGCCAGGTCCGGCAATGCCGGCCAGCAGGTCCCCCAACCCGTAGGCGCAATACGCGCCGAGCATGTACAGCGACCCGTGCGCGAAATTTACGACGCGCGTGACGCCGAAGATGAGCGTCAAGCCTGCCGAGACGAGAAACAGCGCCGATGCGGAGGACAGCCCGTTGAGGAGCTGCAGCAAAAACGACGCGAGGGTCACGGTGGTGCGCGAAACTGCGTTGCTAGTACCGGCGAGTCCGCGCCACGAGTTGCGCCGGCGGCAACCGCGTCATTTGGGACGCAGCGTCTTCACGTCGGCATCCGACGGCAGGTAATCCTTGCCGTCGGCGTAACGCCAGTCGACCATCACGCCCTTGCCATCCTTCAGTGCGGTCCGTCCGACGTAAGCGCCCATCGTCGACTGGTGGTCGAGCGCCCGGAACGTGACGCTACCAAACGGCGAGCTGAAGGTCAGGCCGGACAGCGCGGCGACGATCTTTTCGGAATCGGTCGAGCCGGCCTTGCGCAAGGCGGCGGCCGCCGCAATCACGGTACTGTAGCCAACCACCGACCCCAGGCGCGGATAGTCGTTGAAGCGCTTTTCATAGGCATCGCGAAAGCGCGTGTGTTCCGGCGTGGCGATCGAATACCACGGATAGCCGGTGACGTACCAGCCGACCGGCGCCTCCTCCTTCAGCGGATCCAGGTATTCGGGCTCGCCCCCGAGCAGGTTGAACACCGGCCGGTCCTTGAACAGGCCGCGCAACTGCCCTTCGCGGACGAACCGTGCGAGGTCGGCGCCGAAGAGCGACGAGAAGATCGCATCGGGCTGGGCGTCGATCAGCGCCTGCACGACGGGTCCGGCATCGATCTTGCCAAGCGGCACGGCGATCTCGATGAACTCGAGGCCGCCCGACTGCCGGAAGTTCATCTGCTTCTTGAAGGCGGCGGTGGCGGACTGACCGTATTCGTAGTTCGGATAGACGATCGCCCAGCGCTTCTTGCCGAGCTTGGCCGCTTCGGGCACCAGCATCGCCGTCTGCATGAACGTGGAGGCGCGCAGGCGAAAAGTGTAGCGATTGCCGTTTTCCCAGACGATCTTGTCGGTCAGCGGTTCCGCGGCGAGGAAAGGGACCTTGCGCTGCCGCGCGAAGTCCGCGACCGCGAGCCCCACGTTGGAGGCAAAGGTACCCATAAGCATCACCACGCGCTCACGCGCGACGAGTTCCTCGGCGACACGGACCGCGTCGCCGGGCGTGCCGTTGTCGTCCCGGGACACGATCTCCAGGGGTCGGCCGAGGACACCACCCGCGGCATTGACCTCGTCCAGCGCGAGTTCCATGCCCTTCTTGTACGGCTCCAGAAAGGCCGGGAACTGCTTGTAGCTATTGAGTTCGCCCAGCCGGATGGTCTGCGCCTGCACGGCAAGTGTGCAGGCACAGGCGAGGACGGCGATTCCTATGCGGCCGACGGCGGACATGCGGGGCTCCGATGAACGAATTGGCGACTGGCGCGAGGCGGTCGCGACGCGGGCCACCGGCCCGCATGGGCCCCATTATCACCCGTCGCCTTGCCGGCGCGTCCGTACCTGCAACTGAGGCCGGGTCAAGCACCGCGGGCGACTGCGTGCGCCTAAGCATATGCGCGAGCCGTGCGGGTCGAAACGTTCGACGCGGGTAAAATCGACTATTTTTGCGTCGCGCCGTCAATGCTGCCGCGCGAACGTCAGCTCGAACACCACACCCGATGCCCAAGCTTGCCCACGACCTCGAATTCGCGGACCTATATACCGTTGCCGGCGCCGGTGCGATCGATCGCGCCTTTCTCGCTCACCTGAAGGCAGCGGACGGCGGGCTCTTCTCCAGGCTGGAGGCGGCCCGCATCGATCCCGAAAGCCTTGCGCGCAAGGCCGAGGCCGACCTCCTGCTGGCGGTGGCGCCGCACGTCGAGGACTTCCTCGCCACACTCTTCGGCATCGAACCCGAGGTACGCGCACTCGAGGCCCGGCATCACGAGCTCGCACCCCTGTTCGTGATCAAGCGCCAGTTCGTGCAGCGCAAGGCGATGAATGCGTACCCCGTCGACGCTGCGTCGGGGTTCGATGGCGCGGCATTGCGCGCCGAACTCACACAGCGCCTTGGCAGCCCGTTTTCCGAACTCGCCTTCGCCACCGCCGTTGGCGGCTGGCTCGCTGCTCCCGACGCGCATGCCGACGACCTCGATCTCGCCGCCCGCTACGCTGCCTGGGCCGCGCACACGTCCGAAGGTCGCGCAGCGAGCCGGGATGGCGTCCTGTTCCGCGCGCCGCGCAAGCTCGACTACCTGAAGCTGGTGCCGATCGAGGCGGAAGTGCGCGACGACGTCAAGGCATGGCGGCAACCGGCCGATCACCCGCTGCGCCGCCGCGAGGGCTTCGCGCTGACCGATGCCGGGACCGACTTCGTCGGAGGACTGAACGAAGCCCACTACTGCATCTGGTGCCACGAGCAGGGCAAGGATTCCTGTGCGCACGGCCTGCCGGAGAAAAAGCCGCAGCCGGGCGAAGCCCCGTTCAAGAAGTCGCCATTCAACGTGACTCTCGCCGGTTGTCCGCTCGACGAGCGCATCTCGGAGTTTCACAAGCTGCGCGCGGAGGGGGTGCCGCTGGGTGCGCTGGCGATGATCTGCATCGACAACCCGATGGTGGCGGCCACAGGCCACCGGATCTGCAATGACTGCATGAAGTCGTGCATCTACCAGAAGCAGGATCCGGTCGACATCCCGCAGTCGGAGACGCGCCTGCTCAAGGACGTGCTGGCGCTGCCGTGGGGGTTCGAGGTGTATTCGCTGCTCACCCGCTGGAACCCGCTGAACCTGCGGCGCCCGCTGCCACTGCCGAGGACCGGCAAGCGCGTGCTCGTCGTGGGCATGGGTCCGGCGGGATACACGCTGGCGCATCACCTCGTCAACGACGGGCATACCGTCGTCGGCATCGATGGTCTCAAGATCGAGCCGCTCGACCCCACGCTGACGGGCATCACGCAAGCCGGGGCGCGCGTGCCCTTTGCGCCGGTGCGCGACATCGCGAGCCTCACCGAAGCGCTGGATGCGCGGCTTCTGGCCGGCTTCGGCGGCGTCGCCGAGTACGGCATCACCGTGCGCTGGGACAAGAACTTCCTCAAGATGATCCGCGTGCTGCTCGAACGACGCGATCGCTTCGCGCTCCATGGCGGCGTGCGCTTCGGCGGCACGCTGGACGATGCCGGCGCGTTTGCGCTCGGCTTCGACCACATCGCGCTGGCCACCGGTGCAGGCAAACCCACGGTGCTCGACCTTCCCAACGGGTTGGCCAACGGGGTGCGTACGGCCTCGGATTTCCTGATGGCGCTGCAGCTGACCGGTGCGGCCAAGCGCGACAGCATTGCCAACATGCAGTTGCGCCTGCCGGTGGTCGTCGTTGGCGGCGGCTTGACTGCGATCGACACGGCGACCGAGGCGCTGGCCTATTACCCCGTGCAGGTCGAGAAATTTCGCGACCGCTACGAAGTGCTCGCGGCAGAGCGCGGAGTCGCGGCGGCACGTGCCGCCTGGACCGCGGAGGAGCAGGTCATCGCCGACGAGTTCCTTGCGCATGCGCAGGCGATTCGCGACGAACGCGCAGCGGCAATGCAGGAGAACCGACCGCCGCGCATCGTCGAGCTCCTGGAGAGCTGGGGCGGCGTGACCGTCGCCTATCGCCGTCGCCTGATCGACAGTCCGTCGTACACCCTCAACCACGAGGAGGTTGCGAAGGCGCTGGAGGAGGGCATCCGCTTCGCGGAAGGCCTGACGCCGCTGGCCATCTCCGTCGATGCCGCGGGGCGGGCGACGGCGCTCGAGGTGTCGGTTCAGCACACCGACGGCGATGGCGTCTGGCACGAGACGGGCCACGCGGTACTGCCGGCGCGTACGATCCTGATCGCCGCCGGCACCCAGCCCAACACCGTGCTGGCGCGCGAAAACGCCGCGCACTTCCATCTCGACGGCAAGTACTTCCGGGTGCTCGACGAGACCGGACAGCCGGTGCCGGTGCAGCGCGGGCTCGCCAAGCCGGCGCTGCCAGCCGTGCTGACCAACATCCTGCCCGATGGACGCGCCACCAGTTTCTTCGGCGACCTGCATCCGTCTTTCTTTGGCAACGTGGTCAAGGCGATGGCCAGTGCCAAGCAAGGCTACCCGATCGTATCGCGGATGCTGGCGAAGGTGGCGCCGGCCACCGCCGCCAGCGACGCCGATTTCTTCCGCGTGCTCGACGACCAGCTGCGCGCCACCGTCGTGCGCGTGGAGCGCCTGACGCCGACCATCGTCGAAGTCGTCGTGCGCGCGCCCGCGGCGGCCGCGCGCTTTGCGCCGGGGCAGTTCTACCGGCTGCAGAACTACGAGGCGCTCGCTACCGTGCGCGATGGCACGCGCCTCGGCATGGAAGGACTCGCCTTGACCGGCGCATGGGTCGATCGGGCGCAGGGTCTCGTGTCGACGATCGTGCTGGAGATGGGCGGCTCCTCCGATCTTTGCGCGATGCTGCGGCCGGGCGAGCCGGTGGTGCTGATGGGGCCGACCGGCGCCCCCACCGAAATCGAGCCGGACGAGACCGTCGTGCTCGTCGGTGGCGGTCTTGGCAACGCGGTGCTGTTCTCGATCGGCCAGGCGTTTCGTGCCGCGGGGTCGAAGGTGCTGTACTTCGCCGGCTACAAGAAGCGCATCGACCGCTACAAAGTGGCGGAGATCGAGGCTGCGGCCGATGTGGTGATCTGGTGCTGCGACGAAGCACCGGGCTTCGCGCCGGGCCGCCCGCAGGACCGGACGTTCGTCGGCAACATCGTCGAGGCGATGTGCGCCTACGCGTCCGGCGGGCTCGGCGCGCAGCAGATTCCCTTCGCGCATTGCGACCGGGTGATCGCCATTGGCTCCGACAAGATGATGGCGGCGGTCGCGCGTGCGCGTCACGACGTACTGGCGCCATACATGAAGCCGGACCATCGGGCATTGGGCTCGATCAATTCCCCGATGCAATGCATGCTGAAGGAAATCTGCGCCCAGTGCCTGCAGCCGCATCGTGACCCGGTGACGGGCGAAGTCAGCTACGTGTTCTCGTGCTTCAACCAGGACCAGCCGCTGGACCGCGTCGACTTCGCGGGGCTCGACCTGCGACTGAAGCAGAACTCCGTGCAGGAGAAGCTGACCGCGCAGTGGGTGGCACGTGCGTTGAGATAGACGGGACCAAGGCATTCCGGCTGGCGCCGTCGGGCGGCCACGGGGCGGCACGCACGCTTGCATCCCGGATGCAGCGGGCATCCTGACTTGCAAGGAAGACCGCGGCATCGGTGTGCGCGCAGTTGCGGACCCCACCCCAGGTTCGCCACTCGGATTGTTGGTGCCGGCGAAGAGAGTCGAACTCCCGACCTTCGCATTACGAATGCGCTGCTCTACCAACTGAGCTACGCCGGCGGTGGTGTTACTTGTCGATTGCCGATCGATGCATAAAAGCTTCCGGCAAGCCTTCCATTATAAGCGACAAGGCCGATGGCGGACAACTGGGGCTTGGCGCGCCTCGACCTGAAACCCACGGCAGGATGTGCAGATCCGGCGTCACACCAAATTTGCGATGTCCGCCTACACGGGATCGACCCGATGTCCTGCGTCGCTTTCGTTGTGCTCGGCCCACAATGGTCCGCCGATCAACACCTCCACAGGATCCCAACCGTGGCCACAGCCAAAAGAAAATCTGCGCCATCCGCCCCAGCTCCGGGCGTGTTGCACGTTCGCGCGCGTCCGCCGAAGAGACACGCGGAGTCGGCGGCGAACTGCATCAGCTCGCCGGCGGCACCCATCCGCCGCTTACCACCGACCAGGGCGTGGTGCTTTCGGACAACCAGAACTCGCTGCGATCGCACGCGCGGGGGCCGACGTTGCTCGAGGATTTCATCCTTCGCGAGAAGATCTTTCACTTCGACCATGAGCGCATCCCCGAGCGCATCGTGCACGCTCGTGCTACCGGCGCACACGGCTACTTCGAGCTCACAGATTCGCTCGAGGAATACACGACGGCGCGGATCCTGAGCGAGACCGGCGAGCACACGCCGGTGTTCACCCGCATCTCGACCGTCGCCGGCGGCGCGGGTTCGCTGGACACGCCCCGTGACGTGCGCGGGTTTGCGGTCAAGTTCTACACCAAGGACGGCAATTGGGATCTCGTCGGCAACAACATTCCGGTGTTCTTCATCCAGGATGCGATCAAGTTTCCCGACCTCATTCATGCGGTGAAGATGGAACCCGATCGCGGGTTTCCCCAGGCGGCAACCGCGCACGATACGTTCTGGGACTACATCTCGCTCACGCCCGAATCGATGCACATGGTGATGTGGATCATGTCGGACCGAACGCTGCCGCGATCGCTGCGGATGATCGAAGGCTTCGGCATCCACAGCTTTCGCCTGATCAACGCCGCCGGCGAGTCGACCTTCGTCAAGTTCCACTGGCGGCCAAAGCTCGGCCTGCAGTCGACGATCTGGGACGAGACGGTCAAGATCGGCGGCGCCGATCCGGATTTCCACCGCCGCGACATGTTCGACGCGATCCAGGCCGGCCAATTTCCCGAGTGGGAGCTGGCCGTGCAGCTGTTCACGCAGGAGGAGGCGGATGGCTTCCCATTCGATCATCTCGACGCGACCAAGCTCATTCCCGAAGAGCTCGTGCCGTTGCGAGTCGTCGGCCGCATGGTCCTCGACCGGTGGCCTGACAACTTCTTCGCCGAGACCGAGCAGGTCGCCTACTGCCCGTCGCACGTGGTGCCGGGAATCGATTTTTCGAATGACCCGCTGTTGCAGGGGCGTCTGTTCTCCTACCTCGACACGCAGCTGTCGCGGCTAGGCTCGCCCAATTTTCACCAGATTCCGATCAACGCGCCGAAGTGTCCGTTCGCCAACCACCAGCGCGACGGTCACATGCAGATGATGCAGCCCAAGGGGCGCGTCGCGTACGAACCCAATTCCCTGTCCGCGGATTCGCCGCGCGAATCGCCCGCTGGTTTCAAGAGCGCGACCGTCGACGAGAGCGGCCAGCGAGGGCGCATCCGCGCGGAGAGCTTTGCCGACCACTACAGCCAGGCACGCCAGTTCTACATCAGCCAGACGCCGCACGAGCAGGCGCACATCGCCTCGGCGCTGGTGTTCGAGCTTTCCAAGGTCGATCATCTGCACGTCCGGCAGGCGATGGTCGGGCCACCTGCGGCATATCGATGAGGACCTGGCGCAGCGCGTGGCGACCGGTCTCGGGCTCGCGGAACTGCCGGACTGCGCCGGCCAGCCGCGGCGCCGGTGCTGGACCTCGAACCGTCGCCGCCGCTGCAGATCATCGGCAAGATGAAGGACACCCTCGAGGGACGCTCGATCGGGATCCTCGTCGCGGACGGCTCGGACGGTGACGGCGGTGCGCAAGCTCGCCAAGGCCGCGAAGGCTGCTGGTGCGAGTGTGAAGATCGTCGCGCCGCATGTGGGCAGCGTCACGCTGGCCGACGGGTCGCTCGAAGCCGACGGGCAATTGGCGGGAACGCCGTCCGTGATCTTCGACGCCGTCGCCGTGATCCTGTCCGAAGACGGCGCCAAGGCGCTGACGATGGAAGGCGCAGCGATCGACTTCGTGCGCGATGCGTTCGGACACCTGAAGGCTATCGCCGCGGATGCCGGCGGCCAGGCATTGCTGAAGAAGGCCGCCATCAAGGCCGATGACGGAGTGGTGGATGCGCGAGACGTGCGGGGCTTCGTGGATGCCGCCAGGACGCGTCAATGGTAGCGGGAGAAATCGGTCAGGATCCTTGCCTAGGTTTGCGCACCGCCGCCAAGTCCGCGACCGGCGGCGGATCCTGGTCCAGACGCTCTGCCGCGATTCGCGGGAGTCGTCGATGGGAATGGCCGTCACTACGGGGTCGAATGCGTTGAGCTTCGATAGTGTTCGCTTTCCCGCGATCCGCAGGGAAAGCACGAGCACGCCAAGGCCGAGATTCCGATCAGGAGCGTACGTAGTGGATATCCCAGCCGCCGAAGATGACGTGGTCCATGCCTTGTTGACCGCCCGCAGGCGCGGGTCAGCAGGGCGGCGTCGCCTACGACGCCGCCCCCCGGTAGTCAGCGCGATTTGGCGCTGGCCTGCTCGGCGCGAGCGGCGCCGATTGCCGTGGTCACGTGATGCCGCTCTTCCGGTGGCGGCAGCACGGCCTTCATGCCGAGCGACGCGATCCACAGCTCGCGGCACCAGCCCTTCGTATGGTAGAGGTGCTCGTCCTCCTCATCCTCCACCTTCCCGCACGCCTCCTTGAGTGCCTTCGCGCGAGGGCCGGAGAGCTTGCCGGCGCACTTGCCCAACAGTTCCCAGTCCAGGTGATCCTTGGTCTCGGCAAGGACGACAGCCTCGCAAGCGACGAGTTCGGCAGCCTGTGCATCGCCTGCGGCCTTCGCCTTGTTCATCGCCTCCACGAGCGCGGAACCTATGATGCGCACCACAGCGCGCCCCGGCGTCTCCTCGTCAGGGTCGATTTCGAACGCTTCACATACATCCCGCAAGATCGTGACGTGCGTGCGCGTCTGCTCGAGGTAATTCGTCCACTCTTCCTGCAGGTCCTCGTTTACGGCACAGGCCACCGCCGTCTCGTATACCAGCACCCCACCGAGCTCGTGCTCGTGAGATTGCAGGATCAATTCCTTCAGTTGGGCTTCTTTCACGATCCAGCTCCTTTGGTCAATTGGAATATTTGGTTACCGGATGCGGGCCCCGGCGTCCACGCCAAGGCCCGCATGCTGGCAACGGATTGCCGTCGGGCTATTTCCGCAGCGGCTGTTCCGTATTCATCGAAGTCTTCTCATCACGCATGCGCTTCGACTCCATCGTGCTTGCGGGGACAACCAGAATCAGGTAGCGGTCGACGTCCTGCACGTAGTTCGTGTCGTTGATGTCGGGCCAGCTGTTCTTGTCGAACGCCCGCTTGGTGTCGAGCGTCGAGCGATCGACGCTCAGCACCAGGTCCTTGCCGTCGCGCGTGTACGTGAACGCGTTCAGGGGAACCGCCAGCAGCTTGTCGTTCAGGCTCCAGGACTTGTCGAACTCCAGCACGGCGTAGTGAACCTTGCCGGTGCCGACGTTGACGACCAGGTCGTCGATCTCGCCGACATCCTTGCCGTCGCGATCGTTGACGTCCTTGCCCAACAATTCGCTTGCGCGACGCAATTGCTGGTTCGGCATCGACTTCAACGCCAGTTTCGGTCCGAAATAGCGGTCGACTTCGGCGTTGTACTTGGCGGCGTTCCAGTCCGGATAGTATTTCGCTTCGAATCCGGGCGCGGCCTTCAACTTCGACTTGTCCACGTTGAGAATCAGTTTGTCACCGTCGGTGGCCTGGTTGAAGGCGCCCATCGGGAACGCGAAGAGCTTGTCGCCCATGCCAAGGAATCCGCCGAACGACAGCACGGCGTAGTGCACGCGGCCGTGCGTGACGTCGATGACCAGATCTTTGATTTCCCCGAGGTTCTCGCCCTGCGCGTTGCTGACATCGGTTCCGATCAGCTTGCTCGCGCGAACTTCGCGGGCGGATATGTTGGCCGGCCTGTAGGTCGCGACTTTTGCCGCGTCGCCGCCCTTCATCTGGGCGCCGGTCTTGGTAGCCGCATCGTTGGCGTAGGTCGTGGACGCGAGGCCGAGGACCAGCGCCGGTAGGATCAGACTTGCAACGGCTTTCATCCTGAATTTTGGGTTCATGGAGTCTTCCTTTTCTATTAGGCGACCTCCGTATTGAGGCATCGCAAGCGACTACTGTGCGCGATTGCACGCCTTGAGCGCAGCGGTGCCAGTCGTGACCCGGCGTAGGAAGTGCGGCCAACCCGCGTAGGAGGTGGGGTTCGCCACGGCCTAGGTGGCGTGCGGATTGCGCCTTGCGAGTCGCTGCAATCGCGCCGATCTCTCCAGGGCTTGGCCGAACGCACCTGTCACCACGAGTGCCTGCAACTCGAGGAAACCTGCTGCCAGGCCCTGGGACCGTTCCGCCAGCAGTTGCGCGCGCTGACGGAATACAAGGAGACACCTGCGGGCGCGGTTTGGCGTGAACGCCGCAGGGACGAGCAGGTCGACCCGGATGTCGCCCATGTCGGCTACCGCGCGCATCGCCAATGGTGGATTCGCAATTCGCGCTGGCAGTCGCTCCTGATGGAAGTACACGCTGCCTTCCGGCGCCGCAAATCCGGTCACGACGATCGGTACCCCGTTGACGGGGCGTGGTTCCGAAAAGCCCGGGCCGCTTGAGCCCGCCGCGGATACCTTGGCGACAAGGTCGGCTGCGGCGGCGGAAGCCGCTGCCGTCGCCACCGCGAGGCGATGGCCGACTTCCAGCATCTCGATCGTGCCGGAGAGGTCGCCCTGGCCCCGGCGTAGCACGTGAATGTTCACGCGAGCTTGGCGGGCGTAGGCCTGCAGCTCGTCGATGCTGAATAGGTGCGGATACGTCGGATGGAAAGGCGCTGCGCTCTCCGGGCTCGAGATCCATCCGAGGAAGAGATTGTCGATGCCACGGGTAAATGCGTGGAAATTACCGGCGTGAACAATCTCATGCGCGAGGTAGTCGGAGATGGTTCCCGTCTCGACCTCGCTCGCCGACAGCAGCAGGTGGTTGGCATCCTCGTCGTAGAGCGCTCCTGCATTCTCTTCCGCCAACGCGCGCGGGTCGAAGCGCAGTTCGACGCCTCCCACATCGCGCCGCAGGCCGTGAGCGAGGTCATTGAGCGCCGAGCGGCCACGTACTGCCGCGATCACGAGGATGTCCGCATCTCCGGGTGCGCGGCGCCATTGGACCCCGTGCCGGGTGAGGAGGGCTCCGGCGATCGTTACGACTTCGTGCAATCGCACGGCCGACCCTGGCGCACGGTCAAGCGCTTCCAATGCCTGCTGGAACGGCGCGACGTCCGGACGAATCGCCGCGACGGCGACGGGGGCGGCCGGCGTTTCCCCCAGAGGGCAAACGAGGCAACCATGACCTGAAACAGCCACGCCGCGTTCAGTTTCATGTGGCTCGCCTCATGGGCTAATTTTGGTAATCGGCTGCGCGATCCTTGCTCGCGAGCCCCGCAGCGCGAAAGGCCAGGGCACAGTCCCTCCGTCGTGTGCCGCCTTGGCGCGGCCGACGGTCAAGGCCGCGATCGTGCGGCTTGGCGAGGCCGCTGAGGGCCGGGCGGCGTCCTGTTCCTGCGTAGGACAATGGGCACTGCGCGTAGGCGACTCGTCCGAAAACATTGCGGCGGGCGAGTGCCCGCGAGTCTGTTTGCGCGGCCAAACCCACCGCAGGCCGATTTAGGGGCTACCCGGGGCGCCACACTAAGGCTGCCCCGGTGAACGCGTGCAAGCGCGCGCTTTCAGTGCGAAAGCGCGCGTGTCGACCCGCTGATGCCGAGCAATGCATCGGTGCCATTCCAGACAATCTGTACACCGATGCACAGCAGGATGAAGGCGGAGAGGCGTAGCACGACCGCGGTGCCGGCTGGTCCCAGTAGCTGCCCTAGGCGCCGGGAATACCGATAGCACGCGTAAATCGTCGCACAGACGATCACCACGCCGACGACGGACGTAATCGCGGCGGCCACATACGAACGCACGGTGGAGGGATGATTGGCGCCTATCGTGATGCCAACCGAAATCGAACCCGGTCCGACGGTGAGCGGCAACGTCAACGGATAGAAGGCGCGCGTTTCGATTGCCGCGGCGCTGGCCGCGCCTGCTGGCGTGGCGTCGGGCTCCATTTCCCCTTCCTTCAGCAACTGCCAGGCGAGGCTGCATACGACAAGCCCGCCCGCCACCTGGACGACAGGCACGGACAGACCGAAGAACTCGAGAACGAAACCGCCGACGAATATCGACGCCATCAGCAGGAAGAAGCCATTGATTGCAACCTTGCGCGCAAGCAGCGAACGGGTGGCGTCGTCGACGTTCGCTGTCAGCGCGAGGAAGACGGGCGCCGATCCCAATGGGTTGACGATGGGCAGCAGCGCGGCGAGGACCAGCAGCACGCCCTCGATGAAATGGCGAAGCTCCGCCGTCATTGCGCCTTTGCCGGGGGTGCCCCGGGGGCCGGCACGGGGGCCATCGCGAATGGCAATTCCGCGGCCAGCGTCTTGATGCCGTTCCAGGTAATCTCGACGCCGATGCACAGCACGATGAACGCCGACAATCGCAGCACCACCATCATCCGCGTGTGACCGAGGCGATGTGCGATGCCTTGCGCGTAGTGATAGGCAAGCCACACGGCCGCCGCAATGACCAGGACCGCAAGTGTCGCGGCCAGGAAGGCGATGATCAGGCGCTCGATGCCGTGCGCATGGTTGGCGCCAACGGCAACGGCCACCGAGATCGCCCCCGGGTCGACGGTCACCGGGAGGGTCAGCGGATAGAACGCGCGCATGATCGCGACCTGGCTCGGTACCGGCGTGGTGTCCTGGTGATCGGGGGCATCGCTAGTCAGCAAATTCCAGCCCAGGGCGCACAGCACGGCGCCACCGGCCACCTCGACGACGGGGATCGACAAACCGAACAGTCGCAGGACGAACGCGCCGAAGATCAGCGACGCCATGATCAGGACGAAGGTGTTGATCGCCACCTTCAATGCCAGCATGCGTCGCGTGTCGGGATCCGTACCCCGCGTCATCGCCAGAAATACGGGCGCGCTGCCGAGTGGATTGACGATGGGCAGGATGCCCCCGACCACCAACAGGAAGGCTCTCAGGAATTGGCGAGCGTCGTCGTCGAGCATGGCAACGGTTCGAATTCGCGCGGGAGTGCGCTGCGCTCCGACCAGGTCGCACAGCTCCCTGCTGCGGCGGACGGCGCGCTACACTACCATACGCCGGATCTTCATCGTTTCCTTACCTCTTGCCCGCCACCCGATCCCTCTTCGGCTTCCACGCCGTCACCGCCCGCCTGCGTCAGCGACCGGAGGCCGTCCATGCGCTCTACGTGCTGGGTGGCCGCCAGGATCGCGCGTGCCGCGAGCTGGCGGCGCGAGCGAGCGCCGCTGGCGTGGCCCTGCACACGGCTGATGCAGCGCGGCTCGATGCGCTCGCGGGGCACGGTCGCCATCAGGGCGTCGTCGCAATCGTCGACGAGGCACTGCCGCACCTGACGGTGGACGACGTCCTTGCGGAGGCCGCGGAGCCGCCGCTGTTCCTGGTGCTCGATGGGGTTACCGATCCGCACAATCTCGGGGCGTGTCTGCGCAATGCTGATGCGTTCGGTGCGCATGCCCTCATCGTCCCCAAGGATCGTGCGGTCGGTGTCAATGCCACGGTCGCCAAGGCGGCCTCAGGTGCGGTCGACACCGTTCCCGTGATCGTCGTCACCAACCTCGCACGCTGCCTGCGCGAACTCAAGGCGCGCGGCGTGTGGATTCTCGGCGCCGACGCGGGCGGCGAAAGCCTCTTCGACGCCGATGTGCGCGGTCGCCGTCGCATGGGTGCTCGGCGCAGAAGGCGCGGGCCTGCGTCGTCTGACGCGTGAATCCTGCGACCGCATCGTCGGCATTCCGCTGTCGGGAAGTGTGGCCAGTCTGAACGTTTCGGTTGCCGCCGGCATCTGCCTGTTCGCTACCCGGCGTGCGCGGGCGGTCGCGGCGGCGGCCGACCGCGCCGTTCCGCCCGCCGGAGATGCACCAGTGATCGCGTTCATCCTGCGGCGCATCGTGCAGTCGGCCATGGTCATGGCGGTGGTCGCCTTCATCGCCTTCGGTCTGTTCAATTTTACCGGCGATCCGGTGTCGTTCATGGTCGGCCAGGAGGCGACACTGCAAGAGCGCAACCAGCTGCGCGCGGATCTCGGGCTCGACCAGCCGTTCTACGTGCAGTTCGCCCGTTTTCTCGGTAATGCCGTACGTGGCGACTTCGGGCTGTCGCTGCGTCAGGGGCGCAAGGTTTCGACGCTGATCAAGGAGCGCTTGCCGGCGACGCTGGAATTGTCGACCGCCGCCGCGCTGCTGGCGGTGTGCGTCGGCATTCCGCTCGGCGTGTACACCGCGTTGCGCAGGGACAGCTGGGGCGCCCACTTGCTGCTGGCGGCCTCGCTGGTCGGCGTCAGCCTGCCGTCATTCCTGATCGGCATCCTGCTGATCCTCGTGTTCGCGGTCCAGCTCGGCTGGCTGCCGTCGTTCGGGCGCGGCGACACGGTGGCGCTCGGCTGGTGGACGACCGGGCTGTTGACGACGAGCGGCCTCAAGGCGCTAATTCTGCCTTCGATCACGCTGTCGCTGTTCCAGCTGACGCTGATCATGCGTCTCGTTCGCTCGGAAATGCTCGAAGTGCTGCGTACCGACTACATCAAGTTCGCGCGCGCGCGCGGCCTGACCGACCGTTCCATCCATTTCGGCCATGCGCTCAAGAACACGCTGGTGCCCGGTCATCACCATCACCGGACTGCAGCTCGGCGCCATCATCGCCTTCGCGATCATCACCGAAACCGTGTTCCAGTGGCCAGGCATGGGCCTGCTGTTCATCCAGGCGGTCAACTTCGCCGACATTCCCGTCATGGCCGCCTACCTGTGCTTCATCGCGCTGGTCTTCGTGCTGATCAACCTCGTGGTCGACCTCATGTATTACGCGGTCGATCCGCGGCTGCGGGTCGAGCGCCCGGCGCTGGCGGGCAGTTGACCATGCGACCCTCCGAACATATCGGTCTCTGGCAGGACGAATTTACGGCGATCCGCCACGACCTGCACGCGCATCCGGAACTGGGTTTCGAGGAGCATCGCACCGCGCGCGTGGTGCAGCAAAAGCTCGCTGCGCTCGGTATCGAGCATCACGTCGGCATAGGGCAAACCGGCGTGGTCGGCGTGATCAGGGGCATCGGTACGGGCAGCGGCCGTGCGGTCGGCCTGCGCGCGGACATGGATGCGCTGCCGCTACAGGAGGAGAACGATTTCGCGCACAAGTCGAACTTCGATGGCCGCATGCACGCATGCGGCCACGACGGACACACGACCATGCTGCTCGCTGCGGCGCGCTACTTGAGCGAGACGCGGCGATTCGACGGGACCGTCTACCTGATCTTCCAGCCCGGCGAAGAAGGCCATGCCGGCGCGAAGGCGATGATCGCCGATGGCCTCTTCGACCGCTTTCCGGCGCAGGAGGTCTATGCGCTGCACAACTGGCCGGGCCTGCCGCCAGGGCAGATCGCCATCACGCCCGGCCCGGCGATGGCGGCGGCCGATCGCATCGAGATCACCATCGATGGCAAGGGTGGACACGGCGCGCATCCGCACGCCGCGATCGATTCGGTGCTGGTCGCCGGCCACATGATCACCGCCGTCCAATCGATCGTCAGTCGCAACGTCAATCCGCTCGATACCGCCGTCGTGAGCCTGTGCGCGATGCAGGCGGGGCATCCCGGCGCAATGAGCGTGATCCCCGCCCACGCCAAGCTGGTGGGGACCGTGCGCACCTTCCTGCCGGCCACTCAGGACATGATCGAGCGCCGGCTCCATGAACTCGTCGGATCGATCGCTGCCGCATTCGGCGCGCGGCGCGACGCTGCGCTACGAGCGCGTCTATCCCGCCACCGTCAACCACGAACGCGAAGCGAAGTTCGCGGCGGAGGTCGCCGCGGGGTTGATCGGCTGGCAGAACGTCGTGGCCAATCTGGCGCCGTCGATGGGTTCGGAGGATTTTTCCTTCATGCTACAGTCGCGGCCCGGTGCCTTTGCTCGCCTGGGGCAGGGCGGCGCCGAGGGCGGCTGTTTCCTGCATAACAGTACCTACGATTTCAATGACGCGGTGATCCCGCTCGGTGCGGGATTTCTCGCGTCGCTGGCGGAAACGGCGATGCCGTTGGCCGCCTGAGCGAGGAGTTTCGCAGAAGCCGCCTCCATACTTTCCACTATGGCGTTCGATCCGCTTCCCCACTATTCGGCCACCTATGCCGAGGCGCGCGAGAAGTTTCGCGCCTCCGCGCTCGCGCGGGACCTTTGCTGCGTCGAGCATGTGCACCCAGCGGCGCGCGGCGCGCACGGCGAGGCGCTCGCCATCGACGTGGCAAGCATCGGACCTCCTGCCGATGCGCCGGGCGTGTTGCTGCTCACGTCTGGCACGCACGGGGCCGAGGGCTTCTGCGGGTCTGGCTGCCAGGTGGCGCTTTTGCACGATACCGACCTGATGGCGGAAGTGCTGGCGAGCGGCATGCGGGTGGTGCTTCTGCACGCACTCAATCCCTACGGCTTTTCCCACCTGCGGCGGACCAACGAGGACAACGTCGACCTCAATCGCAACTTCCGCGACTTTGCGCAGCCGCTGCCGCCCAACACGGAATACGCCGCCGTGCATGCGCTGGTGGTGCCGCCCGAATGGCCACCAACCGCCGACAACGAGGCGCGACTGTTCGCCTACGCTGCGGAACATGGCGAGCGTGCGCTCCAGGCGGCGATCAGCGGCGGACAGTGCGAATTTCCGGACGGCCTTTTCTACGGCGGGGTGCGCGCCGCGTGGAGCAACGGCGATCCTGCGTGACGTGCTGCGCACCGAAGGCGGGCACTGCACGGTCCTGGGCTGGCTCGATTTCCATACGGGGCTCGGCCCCCGCGGACACGGGGAAAAGATCTATTCCGGCCGCGGCATCGATGCGGACGTCGCGCGCAGCAAACAGTGGTGGGGCGCGGACGTCACGTCGTTTCATGACGGCTCCTCGACTTCCGCGCCGTTGACGGGTGTCAATTACAACGCCGCGTACGAATCCTGCCCGCAGGCAGCCTACGCGGGGATCGCGCTGGAGTTCGGTACCTTGCCGTTCGTGGAGGTGCTTGTCGGCCTTGCGCGCCGACCAATGGCTCGCCAATCATCCGCAAGCGCCTGCCGCAATGCATACCGCGATCAAGCGCCAGGTTCGCGACGCCTTCTACCAGGACGCCGATGACTGGAAGATCACGGTGTACGCGCAGGCGGCGAACGCGACGCGACTTGCCCTGGCGGGTATCCGTGACTCGCTCGCGAGAGGCCGCTGACCAGCAGACGCGCTGCCCGATGAACGAAGCCGCCTCGCCTACGCTGGACGCGCCGCCGCTTCGGGCCAGAATCGCCGCGGTCTGGGACGGCGACCTCTTGTGGAACTTCCGCCACTCGCCGGTCGCCATCGGCGCGTTCTTCGTCTTCCTGGTCTGTGCGATTGGCGCGATCTTCGCGCCGTGGATCGCCCCGCACAACCCGTTCGATCTGCGGACCCTGCATCTGCTCGATGCGCTATGCGCCGCCGCGCTGGATTGCCGGTGGCAAGGCGGCTTATCTGCTCGGTACCGACGACCAGGGGCGCGATGTGCTATCGGCCATCATGTATGGCGCGCGCGTGTCGTTGCTGGTCGGGCTCGCCTCGGTGGTGCTGGCACTCGTGCTCGGGGTCGGTCTTGGACTCCTCGCCGGCTATGCCGGCGGACGGATCGACGCGTTCATCATGCGCGTCGCCGACGTGCAGCTGTCATTCCCGGCTATTCTCATCGCGCTGCTGATCGACGGCGTGTTCAGGGCGGCACTCCCGCGCGATGCGCACGACAAGGTGGCGCTCATCGTGCTGGTGCTCGCGATCGGCCTTTCCAACTGGGTCCAGTACGCGCGCACGGTACGCGGTTCGACCATGGTCGAGAAGAATCGCGAATACGTGCAGGCAGCCCGCGTGATCGGCATCACGCCACTCGCCATCATGTTGCGTCATCTGCTGCCCAATGTGCTCGGGCCGGTGCTGGTGCTGGCGACCATCAACATCGCGACGGCGATCCTGACCGAGGCGACCTTGTCCTTTCTGGGCGTCGGTGTCCCGCCGACCCAGCCGTCGCTGGGAACGCTGATCCGCATCGGCAACGATTTTTTGTTCTCGGGAGAATGGTGGATTACCATCTTCCCGGGGGCTGCCCTGGTGATGATCGTCCTCTCGATCAACCTTCTGGGCGACTGGCTGCGCGATGCGCTCAACCCGCGTTTGCGCTAAGCTCCCGCCCCGTCTCGATGTTCATCGAAGGAGTCGTGTCATGCGCAAGCTTCCGTTGTTGCTGATCTGTGCCGCCGTTCCCGTCGCGCTGCTCGAAGGCTGCCAGACGTGGGGTCCGACCTGGAGCGAACTCACCGGAGCGCGCTACAACGTGACTATCGCCAACCGGCGTCCCGCGATCATCGACCGCGTCGACGATCGCGGCTCGTTCCCCAATCCGAACCTGATCAAGATCGAGCCGGGTCAACACCGGCTGGTGGTGCAAGGCCCCGCGCCCGGTTGGGTTGGCGGCCCACCGCTGCACGTGATGATGCTCGATGCAGCGCCCTGCAAGCGCTACTACATCAATGCGCAGTTCACGAATACCATTACCCAGGAGTGGATTCCGGTAGTCGATTTCGTGGAATCGATTGGGGGCTGCACGGTGCCCGCGGCGAAATAGCGCGGTGGGGCATGAGGGCAGCGCGGCCCTGCTCGCGGTCGAGGGGCTTCGGGTGGAGTTTGCGACGCGCCGCGGCGCGCTCGTGGCCGTGCACGATGTATCGTTCGAGATCGCTGCCGGAGAGGTGCTCGGCGTCGTCGGTGAGTCCGGGGCGGGCAAGTCGCTTACCGGTGCCGCCATCATCGGGCTCATCGATCCCCCGGGGCGCATTGCCGCCGGCCGCATCTTCCTCGACGGACGCCGCATCGACAATCTGCCGTACGACGCGATGCGCAAGGTGCGCGGGCGCGAGATTGGCGCGATTTTCCAGGATCCGCTGACCTCGCTCAATCCGCTCTATACGATCGGCCGCCAGCTGATCGAGACCATTCGCACGCACCTCGACTTGAGCGAGTCCGCCGCCCGCAACCGCGCCATCGCCCTGCTCGAAGAGGTTGGCATTCCGGGCGCCGCGCGGCGCATCGACCACTATCCACACCAGTTTTCCGGCGGCATGCGCCAGCGGGTGGTGATCGCCCTCGCGCTTTGCGCGAAGCCGCGCCTGATCGTGGCGGACGAACCGACCACGGCGCTCGACGTGTCGATCCAGGCGCAGATCATCCAATTGCTGAAGAGTCTTTGCCGCGAGCACGGCACGGCGGTGATGCTGGTGACGCACGACATGGGGGTCATCGCGGAGACCGCCGACCGCGTCGCGGTAATGTACGCGGGCCGCGTCGTGGAGATCGGCCCGGTCGGACAGGTGATTCATCAGCCACGCCACCCGTACACCGCCGGTCTGATGGGTTCGATTCCGTCGATCGTCGATGAGCGCGAGCGATTGACGCAGATCGAAGGCGCGATGCCACGGCTTACCGAACTGCCTCCGGGCTGCGCGTTCCATCCCCGCTGCCCGCGCGTGGCCGAACGCTGCCGGATCGAGCGCCCCGAGTTGAGCGCGTCGGAGGCTACTGCCGCCGCCTGCTGGTTTCCGTTGACCGCGGCGGATGCCAGCCGCGAAGCGCTGGCACGATGACCACGGCGCTGTTGCAACTCGCCGGTGTTGCGCGGCATTTCGACGTGTCGCCGCCGTGGCTCAACCGCGTGCTGGAGGGCAAGGGCCGCGTAGTGCTCAAGGCGGTCGAAGGCCTCGACCTGACCATCCATCGAGGGGAAACACTGGGGCTGGTCGGTGAATCAGGCTGCGGCAAATCCACCGTTGCGCGCATGATCGTCGGCCTCTATGCGCCCACGCGCGGCTCCGTCACCTACGACGGTGTCGTCGTCGGTGGGCGCGGTGCAACGCGGGATGGCGAGGCGTTGCGCCGGGCGCGTCGCGGCATGCAGATGATCTTCCAGGACCCCTATGCGAGCCTGAATCCGCGCTGGCGCGTGTTCGACATCGTCGCGGAACCGCTCCGCGCGCTGGGCAAGGAGATGGACAAGCAGGTACTGCAGGCGCAGGTCACGCGATTGCTGGAGCAGGTGGGCCTGGCCGCGGGCGACGGGAGCAAATATCCGCACCAATTCTCGGGCGGTCAGCGCCAGCGCATCTCGATCGCGCGCGCCCTGTCGACGAGTCCGTCATTCCTGGTGTGCGACGAGCCCACGTCGGCGCTCGACGTCTCGGTGCAGGCGCAGGTGCTGAACCTGATGCGTGACCTGCAGCGGCGCCTGAACCTGACGTACCTGTTCATTTCCCACAATCTCGCCGTGGTCCACCATATTGCCGACCGCGTCGGCGTCATGTACCTGGGGCGCATCGTCGAACTGGCGCCCACGGACGAACTCTTCGCGCGGCCCCTGCATCCCTACACGCGGATGCTGCTCGATGCGGTCCCGGATCTCGAGATGTCGGGTGAGGCGCGCACGGCGGTCGCGGGCGAAGTGCCCAATCCGCTCGACCCGCCGGCCGGGTGCACGTTCCATCCCCGCTGTCCGCTGGCCAATGAACGCTGTCGCCGGGAGGTTCCTGCGTTGCGGGCGGCCGACGCCGGTGGGCAAACCACCGTAGCCTGTCATGCCGTCGAGGAAGGCCGCTTGCCCCCGCGCGGCGGGGCTCTCCCGCCCTCCCACGCGGTCCCGGCGGGAAGCCGGATTCCGATATAATCGCGGGCTTGTTCCACATGCATTTTCCACCAGCCCGGTGCGACCCGCCGACGCTGCAAGCCCACCGCGCGTCGTGCGCGTTTCTCGCGAAATAATTGCCTTGCGCCTCACGCAGATCAAGCTGGCCGGATTCAAATCGTTCGTCGACCCCACCGCCATCGGCACGCCCGGCCAACTGGTCGGCATCGTCGGTCCGAACGGGTGCGGCAAATCGAACGTCATCGACGCGGTACGCTGGGTGCTGGGCGAATCCAAGGCGTCGGCGCTGCGCGGCGAATCCATGCAGGACGTCATCTTCAACGGCGCCGGGGACCGCAAGCCCGTGGGCCGGGCGTCGGTCGAGCTGCATTTCGACAACAGCCTCGGCCGCATCGGCGGCCAGTGGGGGCAATACGCCGAAATCTCGATCAAGCGCGTCCTGACGCGCGATGGTGATTCGACCTACTACATCAACAATATTCCGGTCAGGCGGCGCGACATCCACGATCTCTTCCTCGGAACGGGCCTTGGCCCGCGCGCCTACGCCATCATCGAGCAGGGGATGATTTCGCGGGTCATCGAGGCGAAGCCGGAGGAGTTGCGGATCTTCCTCGAGGAAGCGGCCGGCGTCTCGAAATACAAGGAGCGCCGCAAGGAAACCGAAGGGCGCCTCGCGGATACCCGCGAAAATCTGTCCCGCGTCGAAGACATCCGCCTGGAACTCGGCAATCAGCTCGAACGCCTCGACCAGCAGGCGCAGGTGGCCACCCAGTACCGTGAACTCGAGGGCCGGCTCAAGCAATCGCAGCATCTTGCGTGGTATGCGAAGCAGCAGGACGCAGTGCGCAACCGCGAGCGCTGCACCACCGAGATCGCCAATCTCACCGTGGCACTCGAAAGCGTGCAGTCACAGCTGCGCGCCGCCGAGGCGAAGCTCGAGGCGTTGCGCAGCGACCACTATGCGGCGGGCGACGCACTGCACGAGCGGCAGGGCAGCTTCTACGCCGCCAATGCCGAAGTCACCCGGCTCGAGCAGCAGCTTGCCTTCGCCCGCGAATCCGAGACCCGCATCACCCAGCAAGTCGCGCAGCTGACCGAAGCGCTGGGCGCGATCACCGGCCAGGAATCGCTGCTAGGAACCGATCGGGAGGCGGCCGAACGGGGACTCGAGGCGGCGCTCGCCGCGCGCGAACAGGCGGCAGCCGAAGAGACCGCTGCCCGGGAAGCGCTGCCGGCACTGGATGCGACGCTGCTGACCGCCACGAAGGGCGTCGCGGACCTGCAGCAGCAGATCGCCCAGATCGAGCAGGGCGTGCGGATCGCCGAGACTCGCCGGGACAGTGCGCTGGCGCAGCGCTCCCAGCTGGCCGCGCAGCGCGAGCGACTGGAACGCGACCTCGCCGCGGTCATCATGCCGACCAGCGATGGCATGCGTGAAGTGGAGGAGCAGCTCGCGCAGGAAAATGCCGAGCTGGCCGGCAAGCAGGACTCGCTCACTGCATTGCAGCGCGCGGTCGAGGGCTTGCAAAGCGGGCAGCGCGAAGCGGCCGATGCCTGGGAGCGCGACAGCAAGCGGCTGGCGGATCTCGAAGCGCGGCAACAGGCACTCGCGGCGCTGCAGGCGAAGATCGGGCATGGTACCGATGTGGACGACTGGCTGGCGGCACGGCAGCTGTCGAGTGCGCATCGTCTGTGGCAAGACCTGGATATCGAGCGCGGCTGGGAGGATGCCCTCGAAGCGGTGCTGCGGGAACGTCTTTCGGCCATCGAGCTCAGCCGGATCGATGACGTGCTCGCCTGGATGGGCGGCGGCGATCAGTTGCCGCGACGCATCGCCGCGTATGCGCCGACGCCGGGACGCGAGGCACCGCGCGCACCGGGCGACGCGCTCCTGGCCAAGGTGCGCCTGAAGTCGCCCACGGTGGCGCGGCTGCTCGCCGACGGTCTGTTCGGTATTCGCTGCCGCGAGACGCTGGCCGCCGCCGTGGCCGAGCGCGAATCGCTCGCCGTGGGCGAGGCGTTCGTCACGCCGGAAGGCCACCTCGTGTCGGCGCAGGACGTTACGTTCTTCGCGCCCGACAACGAATTGCACGGCGTGCTGGCGCGGCAGCGCGAGCTGGAGGCGCTGGAGGGCGACATCGCCGCGGCTCGCTCGGCTGCCAGTGCCGCCAGCGCGCGCCGCGATGCCGTTGACACCGAACTCAAGACGACGCAGCAGACCTATCATGCGGAGGGCCTTGCCGTCGGCTCGCAGCAGCGTCGCGTTCACGACCTCGACCTCGAGCTCGTGCACCTGCGCCAGGCGGCGGAGGCGGCCCAACTGCGCCGCGGTCAACTGACGCAGGAAAAGGCGGACGTCGAAGGCAAGGAAGCCGCCGTGCAGGCGCAGTTCGAGGCCATCGCCGCCGAGATCGCCGACCTGCAGTCGCGCAGCCACGAAGTGATCGCGCGGCGCGAGGCGGCGGGTCACGCACGCAACGAAGCGGAAGTCGCGCAGGTCCGCGGACGCGAGCGGATGCGCGTCGCCGAGCGCGCCGCACAGGAATCAAGCTTTGCGGAGCGCAGCAGCCGCGATCGCCTGGCCGAACTGGAGCGGCGGCGCGAAGCGCTCACCCAGCAGGCCCAGCAGCAGCGTGCGTTGCTTGCGCAGTTGACCGACGAACGCGCCGCCATCGACTGGACGCCCGTCGAGGAAGCGTTGCAGCGGCAACTCGCGTCGCGCGGCGAGGCCGAACAGGCGCTCGCCGGCGCGCGTGACCAGCTGGAAGCGCTGGGTGCCCAGTTGCGCGCGGCCGAGGAAGCCCGGCTGGCTACCGAGCAGATGCTCGACCCGGCGCGGACCAGGATCCAGGACATGCAGCTCAAGGAACAGGCCGCGGCGCTGGCCGAGCAGCAATTCACCGAACAGTTGGTCGAAGCGCATGCGGATGTGGCCACGTTGCCCGACGCCTTGAAGGCATGGGGCAGCGCGCGTACGCTGCCGGCGGAGATCGAGCGCCTCACCACCGCCATCGCCGAGCTGGGGGCCGTCAACCTGGCCGCGCTCGACGAATTGGCGCAGGCACGCGAGCGCAAGGACTATCTCGATCGCCAGGCGGCCGACCTGACCGAGGCGATGACCACCCTCGAAACTGCCATTCGCCAGATCGACCGCGAGTCGCGCGAATTGCTGCAGCAGACCTTCGCCGCGGTCAACGCAAATTTCGCGAAGCTGTTCCCCGCGCTGTTCGGCGGCGGCCAGGCTCGCCTGGTGCTCACCGGCGAGGAGATCCTCGATTCCGGCGTGCAGGTCGTCGCGCAACCGCCGGGCAAGCGCAACACGTCCATTCACCTGCTGTCCGGCGGCGAAAAGGCCCTGACGGCCATTTCGCTCGTCTTTGCGCTCTTCCAGCTCAATCCGGCGCCGTTCTGCCTGCTCGACGAGGTCGACGCGCCCCTGGACGACCCCAACACCGAGCGCTTCTGCGCGATGGTGCGGGACATGGCGAAGGTCACGCAGTTCCTGTTCATTTCCCACAACAAGATCACCATGGAGATGGCCAATCAGCTGGTCGGAATCACGATGCCCGAACCGGGTACGTCGCGCATCGTTGCGGTCGACATCGCCGAGGCGCTGTCACTCGCGGAGAACGCCGCCTGATGCGCGTCATGCGCAGCCGGTGCGTCCGGCGATCGCGCTATACTCGCGCGCTATGCCTCTGGTGCGCCACGCCGCGAACTCGCGCTGATCGGTGATGAGTACGCTTCAGCTCGGTCTCATCCTCGCCGGCGTCGTACTGGTCATCGGCGTGCTGGTGTACAACTGGCGGCTCGAGCGACGCGTCCAGCGGCGCATCGACAGCGCGTTTGCCAATGCCGCCGGCGCGAATTCCAGGGTCGGGGATGTCGAGCGCGTGGAGCCGACGCTGCGGGCGGGCGAGGCGCGGGGCGACGAAGCGGCAGATGCTTCGGCAACCGCGACGGCTGCCGCGGTCCACGCCGGCACACCTGCGTTCCGACCCGGTACCGCGACCGACGACGATCAGCATGCTCAGGTACCGATGGAGGTGCTGAACGAGGGGGCGGTAACCGCCGAGCCCGCGCCAGCGACGCCGGCTGACTACGCGATTCCGCGCATGGCCAGCAACGATCCTGCCGCCGGCGGGCAACCGGATCCCGACATCGAATCCATCGTCGTGCTGCAGCCTACGCAGCCGGCGGCTGTCGGTGCACTCGCGGCGGGCTTGCACGCGCGCCTGGGCAAGCGCCTGCGCTGGTTCGGTCGCCAGGCACCAGGGGCGCCCTGGCAACTGCTCGCCAGCGATACCCGCGGCGCGTATGTCGAGTTCGCCGCCTGCCTGCTGCTTGCGGATCGCAATGGCGCCGCCAGCCGTCCCCAGCTGGAAACGTTCGTGCGCGTCCTGAGTGAATTGGCGCCGCTCCTGCCGGCCGCCATCTCGGCCCCCGACATCGAGGCGGAAACGGATCGCGCGGAAGCGCTCGACCGCCTCTGCGCGGAAGTCGACGTGCAGATCGGATTGACGGTGCTCAAGGGCGACGGCCCGGGCATCGCCGGCACCAAGCTGCGGGGCATTGCCGAGGCGGCCGGCTTTCGGCTGGCTTCGGGGGGCCGCTTCGAATGGGTCCAGGAAGACACCGGCGTCGTGCATTACACCCTGCAGAACGTCCGCAACGAGCCATTCACGGTCGACACACTGCGCATCTCGGCAACCAACGGCATCGTGCTCGTGCTCGACGTGCCACGGGTCCCGGATCCGGTCCGCGTGTTCGACCAGATGAAGCTGGCGTCCAAGCGCCTCGCCCAGACGCTGGGGGGGGGGCTCGTCGACGACAACCGGCGTCCGCTCGACGACGTGGCCCTGGCGGCCATCCGTGCGCAAGTCGATGCCGCCTCGCAGGCGCTCTCCGAATGCGGCATCGAGCCGGGGAGCCCGCGCGCGCTGGCGTTGTTCGGCGCCTAATGGCGCGCGGTACCGGCGCAGCTCCCGCGGCGCCAGACGAAGCCGCCGAACGGGCGCGGGCGCTGCGCCTGGAGATCGCCGAGCACAATCGTCTTTACTACGAACTCGATGCTCCATCGATCAGCGACGCCGAGTACGACCGCCGGTTTCGCGAGCTGGAGGCGCTGGAACACCAGTATCCGTCGCTGCGTACGGCCGACTCGCCGACCCAGCGCGTGGGTGGCGCGCCGGCTACCGGCTTTCGTCCGGTCACGCACCGGCTCCCGATGCTGTCGATCCGCACCGAGAACGATACGACCGGGAGCGGCGCCAGGGAATTCGACGCGCGGATCCGCCGTGAGCTGAAGCTGGAGCCGGAGGCGCCGCCGGTTCGCTACATGGCGGAGCTCAAGTTCGACGGCCTGGCGATCAGCCTGCGCTATGAGCGCGGCGCACTCAAGGTTGCCGCCACGCGCGGCGACGGCGAAACAGGCGAAGACGTGACGGCCAATATCCGCACCATCGCGGCGATCCCGCAGCGCCTGCGCGGCAGCGCGCCGCCGGTGCTCGAGGTGCGCGGCGAGGTCTACATGGCGCGGGCCGATTTCGCCCGACTCAACGCGCGCCAGGAGGAACTGGGGCTGCGCCGCTATGTGAATCCCCGCAACACGGCCGCCGGCGCCGTCCGCCAGCTCGACCCGACGATCACGGCGCAACGGCCACTGGCCTTCTTCGCCTATGGGCTGGGCGACGTGGACGGCTGGTCGCTGCCCGATTCCCAGCACGCACTGCTCGATGCCTTCGCTGCGATGGGGCTGCCGGTCAACGCGGAACGCCGTGTCGCCACGGGTGCAGACGACCTCGTGAAGTTCTACGAGGACGTGCGCGACCGCCGCGGCGATTTGCCGTTCGACATCGACGGCGTCGTGTACAAGGTCGACGATCTGGCGCTGCAGGCCAAACTCGGCTTTCGCACCCGCGAACCGCGCTGGGCCGTGGCGCACAAGTTCGCGCCCGAGGAAATGACGACACAGCTGCTGGCGATCGACGTACAGGTCGGACGGACCGGCGCGATCACGCCGGTGGCACGCCTGACACCGGTATTCGTCGGCGGCACGACCGTCACCAATGTCACGCTGCACAACGAGGACGAGGTGCGGCGCAAGGACATCCGGGTCGGCGATACCGTGGTGGTGCGCCGCGCCGGCGATGTGATCCCGGAGATCGTGCGGCCGCTGCTGGACCGGCGCCCGCCGGGCACGCGCCACTTCGTGCTGCCGACCAGCTGCCCCGAATGCGGATCGGCGGTCGCCCGCCTGCCGGACGAAGCGATCGCGCGTTGCACCGGCGGCCTGGTCTGCCCGGCCCAGCGCAAGCAGGCGCTGCTGCATTTCGCCAGCCGGCGTGCCCTCGACATCGAAGGCCTCGGCGACAAGCTGGTCGACCAGCTGGTCGATGGCGGGATCGTGCATACCCCGGCGGACCTCTACAAGATCGGCCTGGCGAAGCTCGCTGCGCTGGACCGCATGGCGGACAAGAGTGCCGCGAACGTGGTCGCCGCCATCGAGGCCAGCAAGTCGACCACGCTCGCCCGCTTCATCTTCGGCCTGGGCATCCGGCATGTCGGCGAGGCCACCGCCCGCGATCTCGCGCGCCACTTCGGCAGCCTCGATGCGCTGCTCGCCGCCGACGAGGCATCGCTGCTCGAGGTGAACGATGTCGGACCGGTGCTGGCAGCATCGATCTCCCGGTTCCTCGGCGAACCGCACAACCGCGAATGTATCGAGCAACTGCGCGCCGCCGGTGTGCATTGGCCCGAAGCCGCGCCCCAGCGCGCCCCCGCCGGCATCCTGTCGGGCCGCAGCTTCGTGCTGACCGGCACCTTGCCCAAGCTCGCGCGCGACGAGGCAAAGGCGATAATCGAGGCGGCGGGCGGCAAGGTCACGGGTAGCGTATCGGGCAAGACCGACTACCTGGTCGCCGGAGAGGACCCCGGCAGCAAGCTAGTCAAGGCGCGCGAACTCGGCGTGCCCATACTCGATGAACCCGCACTGCTGGACTTGATCGCCCGGGGACCGGGCAAGGCATGAGCGTCCGAACGCGGTGCGCCTCGAACGAATTGCGCGGCGGGTGCGGCGCAATCGATGACTGCGCGGCGCGTGGAAGATCAACAACATGACGAAAATCACCCTATGAAGAAGATCACCAAGGCAGTGTTCCCCGTGGCGGGCTTCGGCAGCCGCTTTCTTCCGGTTACCAAGGCGAGTCCGAAGGAGATGCTGCCGATTGTCGACAAGCCGCTGATCCAATACGCGGTCGAGGAGGCCGCGGCGGCCGGAATCACCGACATGATTTTCATCACCGGACGGAACAAGCGCGCGATCGAAGACCATTTCGACAAAGCCTACGAACTGGAAACCGAGCTGGCGCTGCGCAACAAGACCGCATTGATCGACGCGGTGCGCTCGGCCACGCCGCCCGGGGTCAACTGCATCTATATCCGGCAGTCGGAAGCGCTGGGCCTCGGACATGCCGTGCTGTGCGCGGCTCCCGTAGTGGGCGAGGAGCCTTTCGCGGTGATCCTTGCCGACGACCTGATCGATGCCGGAGTGCCGGTCATGAAGCAGATGACGGACCTGGCGCGGTCTGCAGACGCATCGGTGATCGGCGTGATGGAAGTGCCGGCGGCGGACGTGGCGAGCTGGGGCATGGTGGAAACCGGACCGGCGGAGGGCCGCACCGCGCCCATTCTGCGCATGGTGGAAAAGCCCAAGCCCGGCACGACACCGTCGACGCTGGCGGTGGTCGGGCGCTACGTGCTGTCACCGCGGGTGTTCCATCACCTGCGTACGATGCCGCCCGGTGCCGGTGGCGAGATCCAGCTCACCGATGGCATCGTGCGGCTGCTGGCCGACGAACGCGTCCTCGCCTACCGCTTCGAGGGCCGCCGGTACGACTGCGGAAGCAAGCAGGGCTATCTCGAGGCGACGGTCGATTTCGGCCTCAGGCATCCGGAGACCGCGGCTGCGTTCGCGCGGTTCCTGGCGGAGCGCGAAGGGGCCACGCGCGCATGACGCTTAACGAGCTCCGGTATCTGGTGGCGGTCGCCCAGGAACGCAATTTCGGGCGTGCGGCGCAGAAGTGTTTCGTCAGCCAGCCGGCACTCTCCGTGGCGATCCAGAAACTCGAGGAAGAGCTCGGCACGCAGGTGTTCGAACGCGGCAAGAACGAGGTGACCATCACTCCGGTCGGCGAGCGCATCGTCGAGCAGGCGCAGCGAGTCCTGGAGGAGTCGTCGCGCATTCGCGAAATCGCGCAGGCGGGGCGCAACCAGCTGTACGGAGCGCTCAAGCTCGGCGTCATCTACACCGTGGCGCCCTATCTGCTGCCGGACCTGATTCCCGTGCTGCATGATCGCGCGCCCGAGATGCCGCTGGAGATCGAGGAGAACCTCACCGAACATCTCGAGGTCGCCTTGCGGTCCGGCCGCATCGACGCGGCCATCGTGGCCCTGCCGTTCGCGCCACCCGGGGTGGCGACCGAGTTCCTGTACGAAGAACCATTCCAGGTCGTCGTCCCCTCGTCGCACAAATGGGCCAAGCGCAAGACGGTGCAACCGTCCGAACTCGCCGCCGAAAATACCATCCTGCTCAATGTCGGCCATTGCTTTCGCGACCAGGTGCTCGAATCCTGCCCCGAGCTCAACCGGGCCGATGCGCACATGCCGCGTTCGAACTCGCTCGAGACGGTCCGCAACATGGTGGCATCCGGCCTCGGCATCTCGGTGCTCCCGCGCGACGCGCTGACGCCGAAATATCACAGCCGCATGGTGGTGCCGGTGCCGTTCGCCAAGCCGGTACCTACGCGGCGCGTGGTACTGGCATATCGACGCAGCTTTCCGCGCCCGGCCGCCATCGAGGCGATCTGCAAGGCGGTGGCCATCTGCCGCGGTAACGTCGTACCAAAGCTCAAGGCCAGCTGAACGCTTCGCAACCGGCGTAATCTGCGCAATTGCGCGGGCCGCGGCTGTCCGAACCAACTTTCCCTTCCCTGGAGCAAACCCCATGATTCCCGACCTCAAGAACAAGGTTGTCCTCATCACCGGCGCCTCGACGGGCATCGGTGCCGCGGCGGCACGTGCTTTCGCGCAGGAGGGCAGCCGAGTCGTCGTGCATTACAACGCAAGCAAGGAGGCGGCGGAGGCGGTCGCGCACGACATCAAGTCCCTCGGGGCATCGGCGACGCTGGTCGGCGGCGACGTGACGAAGGAATCCGACGTCAAGCGCATTGTCGCGGAATCCACGTCCGCCTTCGGCCGGATAGACGTGTTGATCAACAACGCCGGCGGCATGCTGGGGCGCGTCAAGATCGAGGATTTCACCCTCGAGCACATCAACCGCGTGCTGGCACTCAACGTGACCCAGGTGGCGCTGTTCATGCGTGAAGTGGTCCCGCTCATGCGCCGGCAGAAGTCCGGCAACGTCATCAACGTCACCTCGATCGCCGCCCGCAACGGCGGCGGCGGCGGCGCGGTGCTTTACGCCGGCGCCAAGGGATTCGTGTCGACGGTCACCAGGGGCTGGGCAAAGGAAGTGGTCGGCGACAACATTCGCGTCAATGCCGTCTCGCCAGGCGTGATCACCACGCCTTTCCACGAGCGCTATTCCAATGCCGAACAGCTGAAGGCGATGCAGGCGACGGTGCCTATGAACCGGCTCGGCACCGCCGACGAGTGTGCCGGAACCTTTCTCTACCTCGCCTCCGAGACACTGTCCGGCTATGTCACCGGGCAGGTGATCGAAGTCAACGGCGGCCAGTACATGCCCTAGGCCACGCGCGGCGTATCTAGCTGCGCGCGGGCAGCTCGGCCATCGTCGCCAGGATATGGTCGGGCGCAGGTCCGTGCCGGTCGACGGGCAGGCCCGCGCGGTTGATCCAGAAGGTCGTGAAACCGAAGGCCCCGGCGCCGATCGCATCCCAGCAGTTCGACGACACGAAGCCGATGCGAGCCGGAGGCAGCGCCAATTTTTCCACCGCGAGCTGGTAGACGGCAGGTGCCGGCTTGTACACGTCGGCGGCATCCACGGAGAGAATGCCATCGACGTGCGGCGCCAGTCCCGCGTGGCGCACCACCGGCTCGAGCATGCCCATGGTCCCGTTCGACAGGATCCAGCGCGGACGAGGTGCCAGGGCCTGCAGCG
This sequence comes from uncultured beta proteobacterium, assembly GCA_963756765.1. Classification (GTDB taxonomy): domain Bacteria; phylum Pseudomonadota; class Gammaproteobacteria; order Burkholderiales; family Casimicrobiaceae; genus VBCG01. The sequence continues at coordinate 118,809 of CAVWPC010000011.1, forward strand.
CGGGCGCGGCATCGGCGAACGCAGCCAGCGTCAGGTAACTTTCGCACAGGCGCTGCCGCTCGCCGGGGCCGAGCGGCAACACCAGCGCCGCGATCGCGTAGTCCAGGGCCTGCGCGGTAACCTCGGCGAAGTCGGGGCGGCGCGGCGTGCCTTGTGCCATCAGCGAATGCAGCCATGTGTACTCGAGCTGCTTGGTGCGCCAGATTCGCGACAGATCGGCTCCGTGCCCCGGGGCCAATGATTCGGCGAGCACCGCCACCGAGTGCACGTCGAACAAGGTCCCGTAGGCGTCGAACACATAAGCATCAATGCGCGGGTCGCTGCTGTCGGTCATGGCATCCTCACGAGGAGTGGAGGCACGCGGTGCATGACCATCGAAAGGCCGATCCCGCGATGCAGAAAAAAAGAGGGGTTACACTTGCGCGTAACCCCTTGGTTCAGTGTGGTGGGCATTGCTGGGTTCGAACCAGCGACCCCTCCCGTGTGAGGGGAGTGCTCTACCGCTGAGCTAAACGCCCCGCGAACCCAGACAGGAGCCGCGATTTAACCATGCCGCCAGAAGCAGGGTCAAACCAACTTTCGATGCTCGTCCATGGGTGTCCTGGACACAAATGCACTACTTTGGGGCGCCGTTCGAACCAAAGGGGGAGCCGGCAAGGAGGTGACGACGCTGCACCGCAGCTAAGGCTCTGGCGGCCAACGGATTCTCTCCCGTGGCGCACCGCTTGCTAGCTCCGTATAAAGCAAAGACTCCGCGCAAATGTCCTCCCCCCTCTACGATGAGATGACCGGCCAGCCGGGTGCAATCCGCGACCATTACCGCGCGTTTGCCGACTGGCTCGAGCGCACCGATACGGCACGCATCGCGCAAAAGCGCGAGGAGGCTGAGCGGGCGTTTCACCGCGTCGGCATCACCTTTGCGGTGTACGGCGAGGACGCTGGCACCGAGCGCCTCATTCCGTTCGACATCGTTCCGCGCATCATTCCGGCCAATGAGTGGAACACGCTGGAGACCGGATTGCGCCAGCGCGTGCGGGCCCTCAATCTGTTTCTCGAGGACGTCTATCACGACCAGCGCATCATCAAGGCCGGTCACATCCCGGCTGAGCGAGTCCTCGGCAATACCCAGTACCGGCGGGAAATGGCCGGGATGGACGTTCCCGGTGGCATCTACGCGCATATCGCGGGTGTAGACATCGTGCGGGCGGGTGAGGGCGAGTACTACGTACTCGAGGACAACCTGCGCGTACCTTCGGGCGTGTCCTACATGCTCGAGAACCGCAAGATGATGATGCGGCTGTTTCCCGAGCTCTTCGCCACGCGCTCGATCCGCCCGGTCCAGCACTATCCCGACATGCTGCTCGAGAATCTGCGCGCCGTGGGTCCGAAGGGCGAAGACAACCCCACGGTGGCGGTGCTGACACCGGGCGCCTACAACTCGGCGTATTTCGAGCACGCCTTTCTCGCGCAGCAGATGGGGGTCGAGCTGGTCGAGGGGCCGGACCTGGTCGTGCAGAACGACACGGTCTTCATGCGCACGACGCGGGGGCCGCGCCGCGTCCATGTCATCTATCGTCGCGTCGACGACGATTTTCTCGATCCGCTGGCCTTCCGCAAGGATTCGATGCTGGGCGTCCCCGGCCTGTTCGCCGCGTACCGCGCGGGCCGGGTCACCCTGGCCAACGCGATTGGAACCGGCGTTGCCGACGACAAGTCGATCTATCCGTTCGTGCCTGACATGATCCGCTACTACCTGGCGGAAGAGCCGGTCCTGAACAATGTACCGACGTACATGCTCTACAAGCCCAAGGACCTTGAGTACGCGCTGGCCAATCTCGCCAAGCTGGTGATCAAGGAAGTGCACGGCGCCGGTGGTTACGGCATGCTGGTGGGGCCGGCTGCCACCAGCGCCGAGATCGCCGCTTTCCGCGATCGCATCGTCGCTGCGCCCGAGAAGTACATTGCGCAACCCACGCTGGCACTGTCGACGTGCCCTACCTTCGTGGCGGCGGGCCTGGCGCCGCGCCACATCGACCTGCGGCCGTACGTGCTGTCCGGCACGGACATCGACCTCGTCCCCGGCGGGTTGACGCGCGTGGCACTGCGCGAGGGTTCGCTGGTCGTGAATTCCTCCCAGGGCGGCGGGACCAAGGACACGTGGGTGCTGGCATGACGAGGCATCGACGTGGCCTGCCGTGCATCATCGCCGAGCGCCACGGCGCCCGGGCCAGCAGCATGGGGCCAGCGTCGCCCCGCTGGGAGGCGTGACCGCGATGCTGTCCCGCACTGCCAACGAACTGTTCTGGATGGCCCGCCACATCGAGCGGGCCGAGAACACCGCACGCCTGCTCGATGTTACGTATCGAACGTCGCTGCTCCCCTACGAAGTACAGGAGCCCGGACTCGCCTGGGCCGAGCCGTGGGCGGTGCCGCTGATCTCCACCGGTGGGGCCACCACCTTCTACAAGACCTATCCCGAGCTGACGGCGGAAAACGTCCTCAAGTTCATGCTGCTCGACCCCGGGTATCCGTCATCCATCTACTGCTGCCTGCGCGCCGCGCGCGAGTCGGCGCGCAGCGTGCGCGGCGCCATCACCTCGGAGATGTACGAGGACCTGAATGGCGGCTGGATCGACATGCGCAACCACGATTACGCGCGGCTGCAGTCGATGGGCGTGACCGAGTTCCTCGATTGGGTGAAGATGCGCTCGCACCTGTTTCGCGGCGTAACTTTCGGCACCATGCTGCGCGACGAGGCCTATCACTTCATCCGGCTGGGTACGCACATCGAGCGCGCCGACAACACTGCGCGCATCCTCGACACCAAGTACCACATCCTGCTGCCGTCGGCGGCCGACGTTGGCGGGGCGGTCGACTATTACCAGTGGGCGTCGCTGCTCCAGTCGCTGTCCGGATTCGAGTCGTACCGGAAGATCTACAGCGACGTGATCACGCCGCGTCGTGTGGCTGAACTCCTGGTGCTGCGCGACGATATGCCGCGCTCGCTGAAGAGCTGTCTCAAGCTCATCGACGATACGCTGGAGATTCTCTGCGACGATGGCAACCGGGAGCTTCGACGGAAGTCCGGCGAGCTCCACGCCAGGCTGCATTTCGGGCGCACCGAAGACATCATGCGCTACGGGCTGCACGAGTATCTGATGGATTTCCTGCAGCGCATTTCGGTGCTTGGCGTCGAAGTGAGCCAGCGCTTCCTCGTCCCCACCTACTAATACGAGGCGGGCGGCTTCCTTGCTTTCGGTAGAATCGCGCGTTTTGTGCGCGTCAGGCTGATCTCCCCATGACTTATTGCGTTGCCATGTCGCTGGATGCCGGAATGATCTTCGCATCCGATTCACGTACCAATGCCGGGGTCGACCAGATCGCGCGCTTTTCCAAGATGAAGGTGTTCGTGCGCGAGGGCCAGCGGGTCATCGTGACGCTCTCGTCCGGCAACCTGTCGATCACGCAGAATGCGCTCAACATCCTCGACCTTAAGGCCCGTGGCGCCGACCCCGAGGAAAACCTCTGGGAAGCGCAGTCGATGTTCGACGTGGCGCGCCTGCTCGGTGACTCGCTGCGCGAGGTGAAGACCCGCGACGGGCCCTACCTCGTGCAGAACAACATCGATTCCTCGGCGAATTTCCTGGTGGGTGGGCAGGTGCTGGGAGAGCCGCCGCGCCTGTTCAATGTCTACGGCGAGGGCAATTTCATCGAGGCGACCCCCGAGACCTGCTATTTCCAGATCGGCGAGACCAAGTACGGCAAGCCGATCATCGACCGCGTGGTGTCGCGCACCACGTCGTTGCTCGATGCGACCAAATGCACGGTTGTGTCGTTCGACTCGACGATGCGCTCGAACATCTCCGTTGGCCTGCCGATCGACCTGCTGGTCTACGAGATCGACTCGCTGCGCGTCAAGCTCCAGCGCCGAATCCTCGAGACGGATCCCTATTTCCAGATGGTGCACACTCAATGGGGTGAGGGCCTGCGACGCGTGTTTGCGCAGCTTCCGGATCCGGACTGGACCTGATGACCATTCGCGTCGCACTGTCCCATCGAACCACCTACCGCTTCGACCGGCACGTCGCGATCGGACCGCACGAAGTGCGGCTGCGTCCGGCGCCACATTGCCGGACGCCGATCCTCGGCTACTCGCTGACCATCGCGCCCGATCCCCATTTTCTGAACTGGCAGCAGGATCCCTACGGTAACTGGGTTGCGCGTCTGGTGTTTCCGGAGCGGGCGGACCGGCTGGAAATTGAAGTCGACCTCGTCGCCGACCTGACCGTCATCAACCCATTCGACTTCTTCGTCGAGGAGTACGCGGACAAGTACCCGTTTTCGTACGCGCCCAGCCTGGCCAAGGAACTGATCCCGTTCCTGGAAACCGCGCCGCTCGGTCCGCGCCTGACCGCCTGGCTCGCCGATTTCCGGCAGACGATCACGCCGGGGGAAAACACGACGCTGTTGCTGGTGCGGCTCAACCAGGTGCTGCAGTCGCAGATCAAGTACCTGGTGCGGATGGAACCCGGCGTACAGACGCCGGAAGACACGCTTGGCAACGCCAGCGGTAGCTGTCGCGACTCAGGCTGGCTGCTGGTGCAAATTCTGCGTCACCTGGGCATCGCCGCGCGCTTTGCGTCCGGCTATCTGATCCAGCTCGTGGCCGACGTCAAGGCGCTGGATGGACCATCGGGCACCGACCACGACTTCACCGACCTGCACGCATGGGCCGAGGCCTTCCTGCCGGGTGCTGGCTGGATCGGCCTCGATCCCACCTCCGGCTTGCTGGCGGGGGAGGGCCATATTCCGCTCGCCTGCACGGCGGACCCCGGCAATGCGGCGCCGGTGATCGGCTACACCGAAGTGTGCAACGTCGAGTTCGGGTTCACGATGCACGTGACGCGCGTGCACGAAGATCCGCGCGTCACCAAGCCGTACACGGACGCCCAATGGTCCGCCATCGACGCGCTCGGCGAACAGGTCGATCGCGACCTCGCCACCCACGACGTTCGCCTGACCCAGGGTGGCGAACCGACCTTCGTGTCGATCGACGACATGGATGGCGCCGAGTGGAACTACACGGCACTGTCGCCAAAGAAATATGAACTCGCCGAGAAGCTGGTCAAGCGCTTGAAAGCACGCTTTGCGCCCCACGGCTTTCTCCACTACGGCCAGGGCAAGTGGTATCCGGGTGAACCGCTGCCGCGCTGGGCGCTCGGCGTGTTCTGGCGTACCGACGGCGAACCGTTGTGGCAGGGTGACCAGCTGGTCGCCGATACGACACGCCCGGGCACGGTGACACTCGACGCGGCGCGCGCGTTTGGCGAGCGCCTGACGCAGCGCCTCGGACTGCCCGCGACACTGCTGATCACCGCCTACGAAGACGTACCCAAGCTGCTGCAGGCCGAAGCCGCGTTGCCGGCCAATGCCGATCCCATGCAAGCCGCGCTCGACGCGCCTGAGGAGCGGGCACGCCTCGCGCGCCTCCTGACCACCGGACTCGATGCACCAGCGGGCCTGGTGTTGCCGCTGAAGGCGGTCGTGGAGGACGGTGCGGTAGGTTGGCGATCCAGCCCGTGGCCGCTCAAACGCGGCTACCTGTTTGCGGTCGCTGGTGATTCGCCGCTGGGCCTGCGCCTGCCGTTGGGGTCGCTGCCGGAACTCCTGCCGGCGGAGATGGAACAGGAATTCGCGCGCGACCCGTTTGCACCGCGCGATCCGCTGCCGGGGCGCGGGCTCCAGAAAGGCGGGCCGGGTGCCGTGGGCGGCGCCGCGCCGCGCGAGGTGGTCAAGACCGCGATGACGCTGGAGGTGCGCGGCGGGCATCTGCGCGTGTTCATGCCGCCCTGCGATCACCTGGAAGCTTACGTAGCACTGCTGGCAGCGATCGAGGAAGTGGCGCGGACAGTGGGAACGCCGGTCGCGATCGAAGGTTACGCGCCGCCGCGCGATCCCCGCGTCAACGTGCTGATGGTCACGCCCGACCCGGGGGTGATCGAAGTGAACGTGCATCCGGCGGCCACGTGGCGCGACCTGATGGCGACCACCGAAGTGCTCTACGAAGAGGCGCGGCAGACGCGCCTGGGCACCGAGAAGTTCATGCTCGACGGCCGCCACATGGGGACGGGCGGCGGCAATCACGTGACGCTTGGCGGGGCGACACCGACGCACAGTCCGCTGCTGCGCCGCCCCGACCTGCTGCAGAGCCTCATCACCTATTGGCAAAACCATCCGGCGCTGTCCTACCTGTTTTCGGGCATGTTCATCGGGCCCACCAGCCAGGCGCCGCGTGTCGACGAGGCCCGCGACGATCGCCTGTACGAACTGGCGATCGCCTTCCAGCAGATGGGACACAAGAGCGAGGCCGGCCGGGAAACCACCCAGCCCTGGCTGGTCGATCGGTTGCTGCGGCACTTGCTGACCGACCTGACCGGCAACACGCACCGGTCCGAGTTTTCCATCGACAAGCTGTATTCGCCGGACGGCCCGACGGGAAGGCTGGGCCTGCTCGAGTTTCGCGCCTTCGAAATGCCGCCGCACTACAGGATGAGCGCGCTGCAGATGGTGCTGCTGCGCGCGCTGGTGGCCCGCTTCTGGCGCGAGCCGTACCGCGGCGACCTCATCCCCTGGGGCACCGCACTGCACGACCGCTGGCTGCTGCCGCACTTCGTGGCCGCCGATATCCGGGACGTGGCGGTGGACCTGCGCCGCGCCGGCTATCCGTTCGAATCCGCGTGGTTCGAGCCGTTCGTCGAGTTCCGCTTTCCGCGCTTCGGAGTCGTGACCTACGACGGCGTGACGATCGAGTTGCGGCAGGCGATCGAACCATGGCACGTGTTGGGCGAGGAAGTCTCCCGCGGCGCGACTGCGCGCTACGTGGATTCCTCGGTCGAGCGCATGCAGGTGAAGGTCACCGGCATGACCGGTGGCCGCCATGTCGTCACCTGCAACGGGCGCGCGTTGCCGCTCACCTCGACCGGTGTGCCGGGTGAGTTCGTCGCGGGTGTACGCTTCAGAGCGTGGAGTCCCCCGTCTGCCCTGCATCCGACCATCGGCGTGCAGGCGCCGCTTACGTTCGACCTGGTCGATACCTGGTCGCAGCGCGCACTGGGCGGCTGCATGTACCACGTGGTCCACCCGGGTGGGCGCAACTACGACACGTTCCCGGTCAACGCCAACGAAGCGGAAGCGCGGCGGGTCGCCCGGTTCTGGGCGCAGGGCCACACGCCGGGACCGATGACCGTATATCCGGAGGCGCCGAACCCGGCCACGCCCGCCACGCTCGACTTGCGCTGGCAGCCGTTGCGCTAGACGCCGGTGGCGTCGACCGTGCCGGCGAGGCAAGGCGCGGCGTTGCGGCCCATTCGCGCCGTTAACCCGGTGCCCGTGTACCCAGGCGTCCCACGCCACGGTGCCGGACCGCCCTCCACCCCGCGTGTGCGCCGTACCGAACGGAGTATCACCATGACCCAGACGCGTCGTCCCCCGCGGCGGATTCTCGCCGCCGCGATCCTTTGCGCCTGTTTGGGCAATGCCGCGAACAGCGCCGCTGCGGATCCGGCGGTGTCCGTGCCGGCGGGGGACACCGCGCCCCGGATCGGGCTTGCACTGTCCGGTGGAGGGGCGAGGGGCATCGCGCACGTCGGAGTGCTCAAGGTACTCGACGAGATGCGCATTCCGATCCATTGCGTGACCGGCACCAGCATGGGCTCGATCGTAGGCGGCACGTTCGCCGCGGGCACGCCACCCAAACGCCTGGAGGAACTCGTGCTGGCCGCGCAATGGAACGACCTCTTCCGTGACCAGCCGCCGCGCGACGAAATTTCGATGCGGCGAAAAGTCGACGACTTCAAGACGCTGTTCGCGCCGGAGTTCGGCGTCAAGGACGGCGGCCTCGCACTGCCCAAGGGCGTGATCGCCGGCGTTTCGATCGAGGCGTTCTTCCGGGTATTGGCCGAGCCAGCCATGGGCATCAGCAACTTCTCGCAATTGCCGATCCCGTTCGAAGCCATGGCCACCGACATCGAGAATGGTGACCCGGTCGTGCTGAACAGCGGCAGTCTCGCGCAAGCGATGCGCGCAAGCATGGCCGTGCCCGGCGCCATCGCGCCGGTCGAAATCGAGGGTCGCCTGCTGGTCGACGGCGGCATCGCCAACAACTTGCCGATCGACGAGGCCCGCAAGCTTTGCGGCGACGTCATCATCGCGGTGAACATCTCCACCCCGCCGCTGAAGCGGCAGGACCTGACATCCGCACTCAGTGTCGCGGTACAGCTGGTCAATTTTCTCGGCAAACAGACGGTCGACCAGCAGTTGAAAAGCATGACTTCGCGTGATGTCCTGATCGAACCCGCACTGGGCGACATCTCCGCGGGAAGCTTCGAGCGGTCCAGGGACGCCATCCGCATCGGTGAGGAGGCTACCCGCAAGCTGGCGAAATCCCTCGAGCGCTACAGCATTCCGCCGGAACAGTATGCGGCGCTGCGCGCGCGTCAGGCGGCGCCACGGTCATCGCTCGGAACGGTGGCGGAGATTCGCTTCGAAGGACTCGAGCGGACCAATCCCGAGGTGCTGCGCAACCTCGTGCAGAGCAAACCCAACGAGCCGCTCGACGAGGCGACCATCAGCGCGGATCTGCGCCGCATCTACGGTCGCGGCGATTTCGAGAGCGTGGGCTACCACATCACCAACGACGCCGGGCCGCGCGCCATGGTCATCACACCGCGCGAAAAGCTGTGGGGTCCCGACTACCTGCGCTTCGGCATCGGCCTCGAAAGCGACTTCCAGGGCGATAACGCGTTCAACCTGCTGGTCCAGTATCGCAAGACCTGGATCAACAAGCTGGGTGGCGAGTGGCTGACCGAAGCGCAGGTCGGCCAGGACACGCACTTCTTTACCGAGCTTTACCAGCCGCTGCACGAGGCGGGGTTCTGGTTCGGCTCCGCGTACGCCAATGTGGGCCAGGTGACCCGCGGGGTATTCAGCGGCGACGACAAGGTCGCCGAGTATCTGATCAAGTACGCGCGGGTGGGCTTCGACGCAGGCGCGGTGCTCGGGACCTGGGGGGCGCTGCGCGCCGGTGCGGTCTGGACCGAAGTCGACGCCAGCGTGGAAGTCGGCAGTCCGGTGCTTCCCTCGACGCGCGAACTGACGGCCGGACCGCGGCTGCTCGTCCATGTCGACCAGTACGACAGCGCGTTCTTCCCCCGCGCCGGCTTCGGCGGCACCGTCGATGCCTATGCGGCCACGACGGCGTTCGGGTCCGCGCAGAACTACCAGAGACTGGAGGCCCGTGGCAGCGTGGTGCAGTCCTGGGGCCGGCACACGGTCAGTGCTTTCGTCGCCGGCGGTACCGACTTCGGCTCCGGGATGCCTGCCTACGAATCGTTCACCCTCGGTGGACCGCTGCGCATGTCCGGCTTTCGCCTGAACCAATTCGCCGGGCGCGAGTACGCATTCGGGCGGCTCATGTACTACAACCGGGTCTTCGCGCTCCCGGACCTCCTGGGATCGGGCGTGTATGCGGGAGCCTCCGCGGAAGTCGGGTCCATTCGCGATCGCGTTGATGGCCTGGCTTCACCTGGCACGCTGTACTCGGGATCATTGTTCCTTGGTGCGGCAACATTTGCCGGACCCGCGTATCTCGGTGTGGGCTTCGGCAATGGCGGCGCCGTCAGTGCATACATGCTGCTCGGCGCACCCTAGTGTCGACGGCGGTGCACATGACCGGCATCCGGCACAGGCCGACGACGCCGCGCAATCGTGTCCGGTAGAATCGGGGCCTTTGGTCGACCGATGGACGTGACCACTGTTCGCACGCGCTTTGCACCCAGCCCCACCGGCTTCCTGCACCTGGGCGGGGCGCGCACCGCGCTCTTCGCCTGGGCATTCGCGCGGCATCACGGTGGGGTGTTCGTGCTGCGCATCGAAGATACCGACGTCGAGCGCTCGACGCCGGCCGCGGTCCAGGCAATCCTCGATGGCATGACGTGGCTCGGCCTCGACTACGACGAGGGCCCGTATTTCCAGATGCAGCGCATGGACCGCTACCGTGCGGTGCTCGACGACATGCTGGCGCGCGGGCTCGCCTACCGAGACTACATGACGTCGGCGGAACTCGACGCGCTGCGCGCCGAGCAGATGACGCGGGGGGAGAAGCCCCGGTACGACGGCCGCTGGCGCCCCGAAAATGCCGCGGGGCTGGCGTTGCCGGAAGGGGTGAGGCCGGTGATCCGCTTTCGCAATCCGGACAGCGGTACCGTGGCGTGGGACGACGGCGTCAAGGGCCGCATCGAGATCGCCAACAGCGAACTCGACGACCTCGTGCTGGCGCGCAGCGACGGCACGCCGACCTACAATTTCTGCGTGGTAGTGGACGACGCGGACATGCAGATCACCGACGTCATCCGCGGCGATGACCATGTCAACAACACGCCGCGGCAGATCAATATCTTCCGGGCACTCGGCTTGCCGCCGCCGCGCTATGCGCACGTGCCGACGGTGCTCGGCGAGGATGGTGCCAAGCTTTCCAAGCGGCACGGCGCAGTGAGCGTGATGGACTACGAGGCCGCTGGCTATCTGCCGGAGGCCATGGTCAATTTCCTGGCGCGCATCGGCTGGGCGCACGGCGACGCCGAAGTGTTCACGCGCAGTCAACTCGTCGAATGGTTCGATCTCCCGGGCATCAGCGTGGCGCCTTCGCGCTTCAACGCGGGCAAGCTCAACTGGCTCAACCAGGAGCACCTGAAGCGGCTGCCGGCAACGGAACTCGGCCAGCATTTGGTGCCGTATCTCAAGCGCGCGGGACTCGACCCGGCCGGCGGTCCGGATGCGGGTGCCGTCGGCGTCCTGCTGCGGGACCGCGTCGACACCCTGGTCGCGATGGCCGACGCTGCATGGTACTTCTACACCACGCCGACCGTGACACCCGAGCAGGCGGCCGGGCAGGTGACTGCGGCCAACCGCGCCGCGCTGGACGAGCTCGGCGACACCTTTGCAACGCTGCCGTGGACCCGCGAAGATCTGGCGGCAGCGATCAAGTCCGCGGCCGCGCGCCACGGCCTCAAACCGCCGCAGCTCATGATGCCACTACGCGCGCTGGTCTGCGGTTCGCCCCAAACGCCGGCCATCGATGCGGTGCTCGCACTGCTGGGCCGCGACACGGTGCGCGAGCGTCTCGCGGCCGGGCTTGCGCTCGCAAAAAGCTAGCGCGCGCGGCGGCTCTTTTTGCCCAACCGACCGGGATCGGATAAAATAAGAATTTCCCGGACCAGAAGCGTCATGACCAAGTTCGTCTTCGTGACCGGCGGTGTGGTTTCCTCGCTCGGGAAGGGAATAGCTGCCGCATCCCTCGCCGCCATTCTGGCCTCCCGCGGCATCCGCGTCACCAATCTCAAGCTCGATCCGTACATCAACGTCGACCCGGGCACGATGTCGCCGTTCCAGCACGGCGAGGTGTTCGTCACCGACGACGGCGCCGAGACCGACCTGGATCTCGGCCACTACGAGCGCTTCGGTGACGTGCGTATGGGCAAGCGCAACAACTTCACGACGGGCCAGATCTACGAGTCGGTGATCCGCAAGGAACGTCGCGGAGACTACCTGGGCGGCACCGTGCAGGTGATCCCGCACATCACCGACGAGATCAAGAGCTGGATCCTGGCTGGCGCCAAGATCGACGGGCAGGACGCCGAGGTGGCGATCGTCGAAGTGGGTGGCACGGTGGGCGACATCGAGTCGCTGCCGTTTCTCGAAGCCATCCGGCAACTCGGCATCACGCTGGGCCGCGAGAACGTCTGCTATGTCCACCTGACGCTGGTGCCGTTCATCCCGTCGGCCGGTGAAATGAAGACCAAGCCGACGCAGCATTCGGTGAAGGAACTGCGCGAAATCGGTATCCAGCCGGACGTCGTCCTCTGCCGCGCCGACCGTCCGGTGCCGGACGGTGATCGCCGCAAGATCGCCCTCTTCACCAACGTTCCCGCCGAAGCGGTGATCCCCGCGCTCGACGCCAATTCGATCTACAAGATCCCGGGCCTGCTGCACGGCGAAGGACTGGACGTGATCGTCTGCAGGAAACTCGAGATCGATGCGCCGCCGGCCGACCTCGCGCGCTGGAATCAGCTGGTCGACGCGCTCGAGCATCCGCAGCACGAAGTGGATATCGCGATGGTCGGCAAGTACGTCGACCTGACCGAGTCGTACAAGTCGCTGTCGGAAGCGCTGACGCACGCCGGCATCCATACCCGCTCCAAGGTCAACATCCACTACGTCGACTCCGAGGTCCTGGAGTCGGAAGGTGTCGCCAGCCTGCGCGACATGGACGCCATCCTGGTGCCAGGCGGCTTTGGCCGGCGCGGGGTCGAAGGCAAGATCGAGGCCGTGCGCTATGCGCGCGAGAACGGCATCCCCTACCTGGGCATCTGCCTGGGCATGCAACTCGCAGTCATCGAGAGCGCGCGCCACCTCGCCGGACTCGCCAAGGCCAACAGCACCGAGTTCGACGCCGCGACCCCGCATCCGGTCGTGGCGCTGATCACCGAATGGCAGAACCGCGACGGCTCGATCGAAAAGCGCACCGAAAGCTCCGATCTGGGCGGCACGATGCGCCTCGGTGCGCAGTCCTGCGACGTGGTGCCCGGGTCGCTCGCCCATCGCATCTACGGAACCGCCAGCGTGGCCGAACGGCATCGCCATCGCTACGAGGTCAATAATCACTACCTGCCGCGCATCGAGGCCGCCGGATTGGTCGTCGGTGCCTGGGCCAAGAGCGCGACGGCCGGCGACCTGGTCGAGATGGTCGAGTTGCCGCAGCATCCGTGGTTCTTCGGCTGCCAGTTCCATCCGGAATTCACGTCGAACCCGCGACGGGGCCACCCGCTGTTCATCAGTTTCGTGCAGGCTGCGCTCGATCACCGCCGTCAGGCGCAGGGTACGAAGACCGGCGCGGTCGCTGAGCTCGTGGCTTCGATCTGACGCAGCAAAAGTGGCCCCGGCATGAATCTCTGCGGCTACGACGTCGGCCTCTATCATCCTTTCTTCCTGATCGCTGGTCCGTGTGTCGTGGAATCGCGCACGCTGCAGATGGACGTCGCCGGCGAGCTGAAGGCGATCTGCGCATCGCTCTCCATTCCCTTCATCTTCAAGTCGTCCTACGACAAGGCGAACCGCAGCTCGCACGCGTCCTTTCGCGGCCCCGGCATGGATGAGGGCCTGCGCATCCTTGCCGACGTGCGCCGCGAGGTCGACGTGCCGGTGCTGACCGACGTGCATGCGATCGACGAGATTGCCACGGTGGCCGCCGTGGTCGACGTGCTGCAGACGCCCGCGTTCCTGTGCCGGCAGACCGACTTCATCCAGGCCGTCGCGGCAGCGGGAAAACCCGTGAACATCAAGAAGGGCCAGTTCCTGGCGCCGGAAGACATGGCGCAGGTCGTGGCCAAGGCGAAGGCCGCGAGCGGCACCGACAACATCCTGGTCTGTGAACGAGGCGCCTCGTTCGGCTACCACAACCTCGTGTCCGACATGCGCGCGCTGGCGATCATGCGGGCGACCGGCTGTCCGGTCGTATTCGACGCCACGCATTCGGTGCAGCTGCCTGGCGGGCAGGGCACGTCGTCCGGCGGTCAGCGCGAGTTCGTGCCGGTGCTGGCGCGCGCGGCGGTCGCCGCCGGTGTCGCCGGCCTGTTCATGGAAACGCACCCGCAACCGGAGAAGGCGCTTTCCGATGGCCCGAATGCCTGGCCGCTGCCGCGCATGCGCGCGCTGCTCGAGACGCTGCGGGAACTCGATCACGTCGCCAAGCGCAGCGGCTTTCCCGAATCCTCGCTGATGGATGCGACCGCATCCGCCAACTGACACCTTCGCAAAGGAACTCAAGCGATGTTCGTTCACCTCGTGCTGATCAAGCTCAAGCCCGGCATTGCCCGCACCGATCCGCGCGTGCCTGCCTGGCAGGCGAAGTTCGCGGCACTCGAACACAAGTGCGCCGGGATCGTGCGTTTCGAGCATGGCTTCAACACGACCGACCGGCCGATCGCCCACGACTACGGCATCAACATGGCGTTCGCCACGCGCGCCGATCTCGACGCCTATGGTCCGAACGCCGATCATCAGGAGGTCGTCGCGGCGCTGCGCGAGATCGCCGAGTGGGTGATTTGCGACTACGAGGTGGCCGGGTGAGCGCAATCGTCGACGTCATAGCGCGTGAGATTCTGGATTCGCGCGGCAATCCCACCATCGAGGCCGACGTCGTGCTCGAGTCCGGGGTGTCCGGCCGCGCGGCGGTTCCTTCCGGTGCCTCGACCGGGTCACGCGAAGCCATCGAACTGCGCGACGGCGACGCCGCCCGCTACCTGGGCAAGGGCGTGCGCAAGGCGGTCGAGAACGTCAACACCGAGATCTGCGAAGCCATCCTCGGGCTCGACGCCACCGAGCAGGGCTTCATCGACAAGACAATGATCGATCTCGATGGAACCGAGAACAAGGCGCGCCTGGGTGCCAACGCGATTCTCGCGGTGTCCTGCGCGGTGGCCAAGGCCGCTGCCGATGCCTCGTCGCTGCCGCTGTACCGCTATCTCGGCGGTGCCGGCCAGATGCAGTTGCCGGTGCCGCTGATGAACGTGATCAATGGCGGCGCACATGCCAATAACGCGATCGACATGCAGGAGTTCATGCTGGTGCCCCTCGGCGCCCCGAGCTTTCGCGAGGCGCTGCGCTATGGTGCGGAAGTTTTCCACACCTTGAAAAAGATGATCGACGCACGTGGCATGCCCACGACGGTCGGCGACGAGGGCGGATTCGCTCCCGACCTGGCTTCCAACGAAGCGGCGCTGCAACTCCTGGTCGAGGCCATCGACAAGGCGGGCTACACGCCCGGGACCGACATCGCGCTGGCCATCGACTGTGCGGCCAGCGAGTTCTACAAGGAGGAGCGCTACCAGCTCGCGGCGGACAAGCGCGCCCTGACGTCGGAACAGTTTGCCGATGTCCTGGCGGCGTGGTGCGACAAGTATCCGGTGATCAGCATCGAGGACGGCATGGCCGAGAACGACTGGGCGGGATGGAAGATCCTGTCCGATCGCCTCGGCAAGGACGTGCAGCTCGTCGGCGACGACATCTTCGTCACCAATACCAAGATCCTGAAGCAGGGCATCGCCAAGGGCATCGGCAACTCAATTCTCATCAAGATCAATCAGATCGGCACGCTGTCGGAGACCTTTGCCGCGATCACGATGGCGAATCGTGCCGGTTACACGACCGTCATCTCGCACCGGTCCGGCGAGACCGAGGACAGCCTGATCGCCGACATTGCCGTCGGCACCAATGCGGGCCAGATCAAGACCGGGTCGCTGTCGCGCTCGGACCGCATCGCCAAGTACAACCAGCTGCTGCGCATCGAGGAAGACCTGGGGGAGGCCGCGAGCTATCCCGGTCGCGACGCGTTCTTCAACATCGCCTGAGGACGAATCACTACTTGCGCTGGCTGGCCATCCTGTTCGTCGTGTTGATCGCTGCCCTGCAGTATCCGATGTGGCTGGGGAAAGGCGGCTGGCTCCAGGTGCGGGAGACGGATCGCCAGCTCGCCGCGCAGCGCGAGGCCAACGCCAAGCTCAAGGCGCGCAACGAGGCGCTGGACGCCGAAGTGCGCGACCTGAAGACGGGATCTGAAGCCATCGAGGAGCGCGCTCGCTCGGAGCTCGGGATGATGCGCAACGACGAGGTGTTCTTTCAGCTGCAGCCGGGGGTGACGCCGACCAGGCCCGCAGTTCCCCCGCCGCGCCCGAAGCACTAGCGGGTATCACTGCAAAGGCTCCGCAGTGCAGCGGGTGATCTCACGGAACAATCCGCGCATCCGCGAAGCGGCGCGTCTCATTGCTTCGTCGCGTGACCGTCGCAAGGCAGGTCGCTGTGTTCTGGAAGGCGACCATCTCGTCGACGTCTACCAAGCGCGGGGCGGCGTGCCCGAGTTTCTGCTGCTCGTCGATGAGATGCGTGACGAACCACGCCTTGCGGCACTCGCGTCGCGGATGGCCCCGGCCGACGTGGTGGGCGTGCCCGCGGCCTTGTTCGCCGAATTCTCCACGTTGCCGCCGGCGGTCGGCGTGCTGGCCGTCATTCACACGCCTGCCCCGACACTGCCGGCCGCGGCGAGAATTTCACCTGTTGCTCGACGACCTGCAGGATCCGGGCAACGTTGGCACGATCCTGCGCACCGCCGCGGCGGCAGGCGTGGAACAGGTGCTGCTATCGAAGGACTGTGCATTCGCATGGTCGCCCAAGGTGCTGCGCGCCGGCCAGGGCGCGCATTTCCTTACGACCATCGTCGAGGACGTCAACCTGGGCGCGTGGACGGACCGGTTCAGGGCCGATGGAGGCCAGGTCATTGGCACTGTACCGACCGCCGGCCTCGACGTTTTCACGGCACCATTGCACTGGCCCCTGGCGATCATCGTCGGCAATGAGGGTGCCGGTATCACGCCGGCGTTGCTCGCACGCGTCGATGCGCGGGTGACGATTCCAATGCCTGGCGGCATGGAATCCCTCAACGCCGGCGCGGCGACGGCGGTGGTGCTCTTCGAGGCCGTGCGGCGACGGCGAATCCCCCTCACGCCGCCTACTTGAGCACCGCGGACCAGTAACCTGCTTCGGTGCAGCCCTGGTTCACCGCGGCAATCCATTGCCCCTCGATGCCCTGGGCCGTGGCCTTGATCTGCGTCACGTTCGCCGTCGTGGAAAGGCCGTTGGTACAGGTATAGAGGGCAGCGGGCATGCGGAACAACTGGCCGTCCTGTGCGTAAGCGCCACGCATCGAGCACGTGCCGCCACCCTGCACAGCAAAGTCGATCTGCATCTGGCCCGCAGCGGTCTGTGCCACCGTGAAATCGGAATACAGGCGATAGCTCTGGTTGTTCAGCGAGTTGTTGCAGTTGTAGACGTCCGTGTAGATACCGCCAAAATACCCGCCGCCTACGGCGATGGTTTGCAGCGTCTGCCGCGTGATGGTCTTGGTTACCACGATACCACCGACGTTGTAGGTAAGGGTGCCGCTGACCGCGGTGTCCGGCGTGAAGGTCACCGTCCCCACCTGCGATGTCGCGCGCTGTCCGGGGTTCCACGGCGCTCCGAAATACGAGCCCGCGGTGAGGTACAGCGGCCCCGACCAGACGCCGTTGGCGCCTTGGGTCATTTGCCCCGAGTACCACGTCGGTTCCAGCGCCGTGCCATAGATGAAGAACGTCGCGAAGATGAAGTCGTCGGCCTGGATGAAATTGACGCCCCAGCCACTCTCGCCGGAATTCCACCATAGGTCGGTGAAGTCCACGGCCGCGGCGGGGCGGACCAAGGCGAGAGCCATAAGCAAAGCGGCCGCGATGGCGCGAAGGGAACGAACCAGGTTGTGCGGTATAAGCATGGCTGTTGCGCAGGAAGGATGGAGTCGCATCAATTCTACGCGCTACTGCGCGGTGTCTTCGCCTGCGACCGAGGCTACCCGCTGCGCTCCAGCGTACATGCAGGCGGTAGCACCTGCTGCCACGGCTGCTTCCAGGGCGACTCGCATCGGCGCGCCGCGATCGAGGGCCGCGGCCAGCGCACCAGCGAACGCGTCGCCGGCACCCGTGGTGTCCACCACTTCGATCGCAGGAGCCGGTATTCGCAACAGCATGCCGTTCGCCCATGCGACGGCACCCTTGGCACCGAGCGTCACGACGCCGGCAACGCCTCGCTCGGCCAGGCGCTCGACCAGGCGTTCCGGCATGCGCGGCATGCCCCACGCGTCGGCGATGACGCAAGCCTCGGTCTCGTTGACAAGCAGGACATCGAGCAGATCCAGCATGCCGACCGGAAGCGGTACGGCAGGCGCCGCGTTGAGCAGTACGGGGACCCCACGCGCGTGCGCCCGCGCCGCCAGCGCCTCCACCTCAGCCAGCGGAATTTCCAGCTGCATCAGAAGAGTCGTCGTCGGCCCGAGCGCTGCGTCCCCCACCTGCGTTGCACAAGCATGCGCATTGGCACCGGGCACGACGGTGATCGCGTTTTCGCCGTCGTCCGCAACATGGATGAGCGCGACGCCGGTCATCGCGTCGACAGTCCCGACACCCGCGAGGTCGACGCCGGCCGTGTGCAGGTTGACCAGTGCGGCTGCAGCAAAGGGATCACGCCCGGTCGCGCCGAACAGCGCCACTTCCGCACCGGCGCTGCGTGCCGCCAGCGCCTGGTTGGCGCCCTTGCCGCCGGGAGCCATGGCGAACGCATGGCCGGTCAGCGTCTCGCCGGGCTGGGGAATTCGGGTGACGCTGGCAACCAGGTCGAGATTGATCGACCCCAGGACCACGACCATCAGCGCGGCTCGACCTGGTTGACCACGCCTTTCACGAGCAAGAGGTTGCCGTAGCGGCGCAGTTCACCGGAGCGCACGACGACGAAAGCACGCCGCGCACGTTCATAAAACGCTTGCCGTTCCAGCGTGCCGATCTCGATGTCGGCAAGGCCGCCCTCGGTCATCACCGCAGCAAACTCGGCGACCGGTTCGGGGAGTGCATGCGGGTCGCCGGTTACCGCCATCGTGAACGCTGCCGGTTGCACCGAAGCATCCACCGGAAACAATGTGAGGACCGCTGCCAGCACGCGCGATGCATTCGCGCCGGCGATCGTCACGACGCGCTGGCCGACCGACACCGACGGAAAATTGGCATCGACGATGGCAAGTTCATCGCCGTGTCCCATCGCGGCCATAGCATGCAGCAGGTCGGGCACCAGCAGCGGATCAATACCCTTCAGCATCGCTTAGTTCGACGAAGTCGCGTCACTGGCACACGGATCCTGACCGGATCGGCGCCTGTATCGGGGGCAACCGGAGGCGCCGATGAGCCATCGTCAATCGGCCTTCCCAGGCAGTTCGGCCGTGCGAACCGCCTGGCGCAACGTCTCGCGCGCCTGTGCATCGAGCGGCAGCAACGGGGCGCGCACCGCTAGCCAGGCTGGATCGTCGGTGAGGTCGGCCAGCAGGCTCTTGAATCCCGGCAGCAGCGGCTGGCGGAAGGCGATGTCGAGAAAGGCCGCGATGCTTGCCTCATCGTTAGCGCGGACGTTTGGCTGCAGGAGTGCCCGCACCAGCGTCGGATAGAGGTTCGCGACGCCGCAAATGGTGCCCACACCCCCGGCCTCGAGCAACCGCGGAATATGGGGCTCGTGGCCGACCATGATGCCTAGCTGCGGCACACGCCCGATAAGCGCTGCCGTGTGCTCCCAGTTGCCTTCGCTGTCCTTCACGCCGACCACTACGCCGGGAAACGCTTCGGCCAGCCGGGCCACCAGTGCGACAGACAACGGAACCGCCGACACCTGCGGCAGGTGATACAGGATGATCTTCAGCCGCGCATCGCCGGTCGCCTCGATCAGGTGCGCATACCAGGCGAAAAGGCCCTCGTCGGTTGGGGCTTTCCAGAAGAACGGGGGCAACACCAGGCTGGCCACCGTTCCGCTGCGCACGGCATGGCGGGTCAGTTCGATGGTCTCAGGCAGCGCCGCGCAACCCGTGGCGGCGACAATGCGCCGGGCGGGGATGCCGGCCCCGAGCAGCGCATCGAGACCGGCGCGGCGTTCGTCCAACGAGAAAGATTGACCTTCGCCGGTGGTGCCGAAGGGCGCGATCCCGTCGACGCCTTGCGCGAAGAGCCGCTGCGCATGCGCTGCAAACCGCGCGTGGTCAACCGTGCCGTCGGAAGCCAATGGCGTGAGGGTCGCACACCAAAGGCCGTGAACCACCGGATCCTGCGCAATCATGGCGTGTAGAAGTCGGTCGGCGCAGTGGCGATGCATCGAGTCTATCACTAACATACCGGAGCTTCTTCGACCAACCGAGGTTCTCCAGCGCGCCGATCCCTGCGACCGGCGGCGATCCCTATGTCGCTCGCACCAGCGCTTCGCAAGACTTTCGAGCTGCAACCGCTGGCCTTCGGCGGCGCGCCGCTGGGCAACCTGTTCCGCCGCGTCACCGACGCCGAGGCGATCGACTTGGTCCGGTATGCCTATGCACGCGGTGTACGCTGGTTCGACACCGCGCCGCACTACGGCCACGGGTTGTCCGAACTGCGCATCGGCAGTGCATTGCGCGACCTTCCGCGCAGCAGCTATCGGCTGTCGACCAAGGTCGGCCGGCGCTTGCGTCCGGAGCGGCGCGTGCCGGAGGTGCAGCACGGCTATGTCGGCGGCCTTCCCTACGTGCAGGTGTTCGATTACACGCGTGACGGGATTCGTAGCGCTCTGGACGACAGTGCGAAGCGCCTTGGCACCGACTATTTCGACGTGGTGTACGTCCACGATCTCGACGAGGCTACGCATGGCCCTGCGTTCGCGCAACACTTCGAGGCGCTGCTCGACGGGGGCTGCCTGCGCTGGCGGAGCTGAAGGCGGCGGGGCGGATCGGCGGCTACGGTATCGGCGTCAATGGGGTGTCGATCTGCCTGCAGACCATGCGCCACGCCGACCTCGACGTCATCCTGCTGGCGGGTCGTTACACGCTGGCCGATACATCGGCGCTGGCGGAGGTGCTGCCCATGTGCCTGCGCCACGAAGTCGCGGTGGTGCTCGGCGGGCCGTTCAATTCGGGCATTCTCGCCACGGGTGCGCACCCCGGCGATGGCACGACACCGTACTTCGACTACGCTCCGGCTTCCGCCGAAAGGATCGCGCACGTGGCGGCCATCGAGAACGTGCTGCGGCGCCACGACGTTCCGTTGCGCGCGGCAGCGCTGCAGTTTCCCCGTGCGCATCCGGCAATCGCCGGCGTTCTCGCGGGGGCCCGCACACGCACCGAATTCGACGACAATCTGGCAATGCTCCGTTTCCCCATCCCCGAGGTTTGCTGGCTCGATCTGCGCACGCAAGGCTTGCTCTCTCGTGAGGCGCCGCTGCCCGGAGCATCCCTGCCATGAGCGGAAATGTCGATGCGCATGTGCACGTGTGGTCGCTCGCGCGAGGCGACTATGGCTGGCTGACCGCTGACCTTGCGGCCATTTATCGCGATTTCTCGTTGTGCGAGTTGACCCGCTGCGCGCGCGGGCCAGCGAACGCGAAGGCGATGCTCGTGCAGGCGGCGCCGACGGTGGCCGAGACGAATTATCTGCTCGAGGTCGCTGCGAAAAGCGGCGGCATGGTGCGCGGTGTCGTGGGCTGGGCCGACTGCGCGGCGGCGGATGCCGTACCGACGCTGACCCGGCTGGCGCGCGATCCGCTGTTCAAGGCGGTGCGACCGATGCTGCAGGACCTGGCGGATCCCGCCTGGATCCTGCGCGATGACGTCGGCCGCACGCTTGCCGTACTGCCACGCCTTGGGCTGCGCTCGAGGCGCTGGTCACGCCGTCGCAGTTCCGGCCCTGTCGCAGATGCTCGAGCGTCATCCGGACCTGGCGGTGGTCGTCGATCACTGCGCCAAGCCCGCGATCGCAAGCAGGCACCTGGGAGCCCTGGGCCGAGATCTGGCGCGCGCTGGCGGCCACCCGCGCCTTCCTGCAAGCTCTCGGGGCTCGTCACCGAAGCCGGGCGCGGTGGAGCGTCGGCGCGCTGCGCCGCTACGTTGCGCATGTGCTCGACTGTTTCGGCGCAGCGCCTCATCTGGGGCAGCGACTGGCCGGTGCTCAAGCTTGCGGCAACCTATGAGGAGTGGTACGCAGCGATGGTAGCCCTCACCGGCGGGTGGACGCAGGCCGAGCGGCGGCGCTGATGGGCGGCAATGCCCGGCGTTTTTACGCCTTAGCGGTCGACTTTAAAAGATATGCCGCGCAATCTCAGCCCGGTGCAGGATGGTCGTCGCGATCTCCTCGATCGACCCGCGGTCGTATCGAGCATCGTGGTCACTCCCGCTGCATCATGGGATCGGCCTGGCGGACCTCGTAGCGGCAATTGTCGAGCGAGGCGTACTTGCTCGCCGGACGGCGCGCCTCACGGATCTGCGCAGCCGCTCGGCCTGGATCGTAAGGCCGAATAGCTTGTCGCGGAAAGGCAGGAGCGACGCCGGCAGCCTCCTGTCGACGAAATCGTCGGGTGTCAGCGGAAAATTCGCCGCGAGGATGCCGAATTGCAGCGCGAGATAGAGCGACGTCGGCGTCTTGCCGCAGCGCGAGACACCAACCAGGATCAGCTGCGCCTTGGCCAGATCGCGCGTCGTCGCGCCGTCGTCGTGCGACTGCGCGAAATTGATCGCCTCCATGCGCGCGAAATACTCGTGGCTGTTGGCGATGCCGTGCGTGCGGCCGGCCGCATGCGAGGACTTGACGCCGAGCTCCGACTCCAGCGGCTGGATAAAGACCTGGAACAGGTCGAGCATCAGGGCGTTGGATCGCGGCGGATGGCTTCGCTCATGGCATCGTCGACGATCGAGCTGAACACCAGCGGCCGGCGGCCCTCGCGCAATGGCGTTTCGTCGATCTGGCGCAGCGCATCTCGTCGATCTTTTCCGGCGAGTCGACGAACGGAATGGTGATGCCGGAAATGGATATCCCCGAACTGCGACAGCAGGCTGTTGCCGAGCATCTCGGCGGTAATGCCGGTCCGGTCGGACAGGAAAAAGACGGTGCGCCCGTGGGTCGGGGGACCGGCGGGCGGGAGCGCTACCAGCCCTCCCAGACCGGCGTCACGCCGGCGGGCAGTTCCGGCAGATCGCCGAGGTCGAGCCAGCTTTCGCCGGGACCGTGATAGTCGGAACCGCAGGAAGCGAGCAGGCCGAAGGTTCGCGCGTAGGTCGCATACTCGGCGGATTGCGCGTGCGTATGCGACGACGAGAGCACTTCGATCCCGTCGCCGCCGGCGTCGCAGAATTCGGCGAGCAGGCGCCGCATGCCGGTCGCCGTGACCTTGTAGCGGGCCGGATGCGCGACCACCGCCTGTCCGCCGGCGGCGTGAATCCAGCCGACCGCATCCGTCAAGGTCGCCCATGCGTGCGGCACGTAGCCCGGTTTGCCGGCTGAGAAAACGTTTGAAGGCGTCCTTGGTCTCCTTCGCGTGTCCCGTCTCGACCAGAAAGCGCGCGAAGTGGGTACGCGAGATCAGCCGCTCGCTGGTAACGTAGCTGCTCGCGCCTTCGTACGCACCGCCGATGCCGGCGGCGGCGAGCGAATCAGCGATCTTCCGGGCGCGCGCGTCGCGACCGCTCCGAATCGCTGCGAGGCCGGCGCTCAACACACGTTTGCCGGCATCGATCTGCAACGCGACCACGTGGATAGTGTGACTCTCCCAGCTCACCGATAGCTCGGCTCCTGCGTACAAGCGGATGCCGACCTCCGCGGCGTTGCGGCCGCCTCCGGAAGCCCGGCGGTTTCGTCGTGGTCGGTGAGTGCGAGGAAATCGACGTTGCGGGCCGCCGCCCGGCGCACGACCTCGGACGGTGCCAGCAGGCCGTCGGAGTGGGTCGAATGGCAATGCAGATCGTAGCGGGGCATGGCGGCGAAGAAAGTGAACGTCGCGCTGGGCGCGCCGGTAAGCTCGAGCGCTCGCGACTGAAAGGCACCGACGACCGCGAACCACGCGCGGTCCTTGAATAAGAGGTTGATTCTAGCAGAATGGCGGGTTTTCCCCGCGCGGCTCCCATGCTTTCCGCCGCCAACATCACCATGCAGTTCGGGGCAAGACCCCTGTTCGAGAACATCTCCGTCAAGTTCGGCGACGGCAATCGCTATGGCTTGATCGGCGCCAACGGCTGCGGCAAATCGACGTTCATGAAGATCCTCGGCGGCGATCTCGAGCCCACCGCGGCAATGTCACGCTCGATCCCGGCGAACGCCTGGGCAAGCTGCGACAGGACCAGTTCGCCTACGAGGACTAGCGCGTGCTCGACGTCGTGCTGATGGGGCACGAGGAACTGTGGTCGACCAAGGACGAGCGCGACGCGATCTACGCCGATCCCGACGCCACCGAGGACGATTACGTGCACGCGGCCAACCTCGAAGCGCAGTTCGCCGAACTTGGCGGCTACACGTCCGAGGCACGGGCCGGCGAATTGCTGCTCGGCGTCGGCGTTGCAGTGCAGCTGCACGAAGGGCCGATGCGCGCGGTGGCGCCGGGCTGGAAGCTGCGGGTGCTGCTGGCGCAGGCGCTGTTCGCCGATCCCGAAATGCTGCTGCTCGACGAGCCGACCAACCATCTCGACATCAACACCATTCGCTGGCTCGAGGGCGTGCTGAATGCGCGCGAGTCGACGATGGTGATCATTTCGCACGACCGGCACTTCCTGAACAGCGTCTGCACGCATATGGCCGACCTCGACTACGGCACGCTGCGCGTGTATCCGGGCGGCTACGACGACTACATGATCGCCTCGACCAGCGCCCGCGAGCGGTTGCTGTCGTCCAATGCCAAGGCGAAGGATCGCATCGCCGAGCTGCAGGAATTCGTCCGCCGCTTCTCGCGCCAACAAGTCGAAGGCGCGAAGCAGGCGACTTCGCGTGCCCGGGCAGATCGAAAAGATAAGCCGAGGACATCAAGCCCTCGTGCCGGCAAAATCCCTACATCCGCTTCGAGCTCGACCCCAAGCGGAAGCTGCATCGCCACGCGGTCGAAATGAGCGCGTCGCCAAGACCTGGCCCGGTCTCGCGCACCCGCTGTTCAACGACATGTCGATGCTCCTCGAAGCCGGCCAGCGGCTGGCGATCATCGGGCCCAACGGCGCGGGCAAGACCACGCTGCTGCGCACCCTGCTCGGCGACCTGCCCCCGATGACGGGAACGTCAAGTGGGCGGAAAGGGCGGCGATCGGCTACTACCCGCAGGATCAGACGGACGAATTCGACTCCGACATGACGCTGCTCGAATGGATGCCGCGATGGAAGCGGCCGGACCAGGACGAGCAGATCGTGCGGGCGACGCTGGGCCGGCTGTTGTTTTCCGGGGATGACGACGGCAAGTCGGTGCAGGTGCTGTCCGGCGGCGAGCGGGGCCGGATGCTGTTCGGCAAGCTGATGCTGCAGGACCCAACGTGCTGGTGATGGACGAGCCGACCAACCACATGGACATGGAGTCGATCGAGTCGCTGCAACTGGCCCTCGAGCGATATGCCGGCACGTTGATGCTGGTGTCGCACGACCGCCAGTTCGTGTCGTCGCTGGCGACGCAGGTCATCGAACTCGGCGGGGCGCGGCCGGAACATTCCCGGCCCTTACGAGGAGTACCTGGCGTCGCGCGGGCTTGCATATCGGCGGCCGCGAGACGTGACGCAGTCGTATCCGCGCTACGGCGGGGGGCGATTCCGCCCGTTTGTCCGTCGCCACTTGCATGGCGACCAAAAAGGTCAAAAATATGCCAATGGTATAGGTCGCGGGCGCTTGGTGCGCCCGGGACCACTATTTTGCGCTGACAGACAACGTGAAGGGTATCGTGAAACTGTTTGACCGAGTGTTGAATCCCCGGGAAATCCGGCGCCGCCTTGGCCTTAATCAGGAGCAGTTCTGGACACAGATCGGCGTCACGCAAAGCGGCGGATCCCGCTACGAAAGCGGCCGCGAGATGCCGAACCCGGTAAGGAACTGCTGCGGCTAGTCCACGTCGAGCAGATCGACTTGTCGCAGGTCAAGCGCGTCGATTTCGAAATCATCAGCTATCTCAAAGAGTCGCACGCGGATCTGTACCGCAGCCTGCGCCGCGCGGTGAAGAATCGGCATCCCCATGGCCGACGGGGGCGTCAACTGTCCGATGGCACCCCGGGACGTATCCGGATGCGGACGACGACACGACAACCCCCGACGAATCGAACCGCGGGTAGGTCATTGGTCCCAAGCTGAACACGGCCGCGCAAGCGGCCGTTTTTGCTTGCGGTCCCAGCGGGCGGCTTGCCCCGCCGGCAGCCCGCGGATTGCAATGTTTCCTGGCGGGCCCGATAGTCAGGCGGGCTAAAATCGAGCGGTCTACGCCCGGCATCTTGCTCGCACAAAGGATACCAAGGGCGCCGGCATGACCCAGGCAAGCACCCGCGTGATCCGGTTCGATCGCCTGCGCATGAGCGAATCGACCGGTCGGCGGCAAGAACGCATCGCTCGGCGAAATGATCGCGCAACTCGCGCCGAGGGAGTACGCGTTCCCGGCGGTTTCGCGACCACCGCTCGTGCGTTTCGCGAATTTCTGGCGCGCGGACCTCGCCGAGCGCATCGCCAAAGCGCGGCTCGGGACCTCGACGTCGACGACGTGTGCGCTGGCCGCCGCGGGCAGCGAAATCCGCGGCTGGATCGCTCGCAGCGCCGCTGCCGGAGGCGTTGAACGCGGAAATCCAAACCGCTTACGAACGGCGCTGCGCCGACAGCCCGGCGTCTCGGTCGCCGTGCGGTCGTCGGCGACGGCCGAGGACATGCCCGACGCTTCGTTCGCTGGCCAGCAGGAAACATTCCTTAATATCAGTGGATTAGATAATCTTCTTCATGCGATAAGGAGGTATTTGCTCGCTGTACACCGATCGGGCCATCGCCTATCGGGTCCACCAGGGGTACGCCCATGCCGAGGTCGCGCTGTCGGTCGGCGTCCAGCGGATGGTGCGCAGCGACCAAGGCGCGGCCGGCGTGATGTTCACCCTCGACACCGAGTCGGGCTTCGATCAGGTCGTGTTCATCACCGCCTCGTATGGCCTGGGCGAGACGGTCGTGCAGGGCGCGGTAAACCCCGACGAGTTCTACGTCTACAAGCCGAACCTCGCGGCAGGACGGCCGGCGATCCTGCGCAAAAGCGTCGGCGAAAAGGCGATCAGGATGGTGTTCGCGACGCCGACGGCGGGCGAGTCGCGGCGACGGTCGATGTCCCCGCGGCCGAACGGCTGCGATTTTCGATTACCGACGCCGAGGTCGAGGAGCTCGCCCGTCACGCGATGGTGATCGAGAAGCACTACGGCAAGGCGATGGACATCGAATGGGGCCGTGACGGCGTCGACGGCAAGCTCTACATCCTGCAGGCGCGCCCCGAAACCGTGAAGTCGCAGCAGTCGGGCGCCGACAATCTGCGCCGTTACCGGCTCGAATCGAAATCGAAGGTCCTGGCGAGCGGCCGCGCGATCGGCCAGAGGATCGGGCAGGGACGGTGCGGCTGGTCGAGTCGGCGGGGAAATGGACAAGGTGCCGCCGGCGACGTGCTGGTCACCGACATGACCGACCCGGACTGGGAACCGGTGATGAAGCGCGCCGCGGCGATCATCACCAACCGCGGCGGACGCACCTGCCACGCGGCGATCATCGCGCGCGAGCTCGGCATTCCCGCGGTCGTCGGCTGCGGCGACGCGACGAGGTGCTGTCCGACGGCCAGGAAGTGACGGTGTCGTGCGCCGAAGGCGACACCGGCCACGTCTACGACGGGCTGCTGAAGATCGACGTGGTCGAAGTCGCGCTGGAAAGATGCCGCCGTCGCCGACCAAGATCATGATGAACGTCGGCAATCCCGAGCTTGCGTTCGAATTCAGCCGGCTGCCGAACGAGGGCGTGGGACTCGCGCGCCTCGAATTCATCATCGACAAGAAACGTCGGCGTGCATCCGAAGGCGCTGATCGAATTCGACGCCAGCCCCTGAGCTGAAGGCGCAGATCGCCGAGCGCATCGCGGCATACGAGAGTCCGACCGAGTTCTATGTCGCCAAGATCGTCGAAGGCGTGGCCACGATCGCGGCGGCGTTCGCGCCGAAGAAGGTCATCGTCCGGCTATCGGATTTCAAATCCAACGAGTACTCGAACCTCTCGGCGGCGCGCGCTACGAGCCGGACGAGGAAAACCCGATGCTGGGCTTCCGCGGCGCGTCGCGCTACATCTCGCCGGAATTCTACGATTGCTTCGAGCTCGAATGCGCGCGATCAAGCGCGTGCGCGACGACATGGGATGACCAACGTCGAGGTGATGATTCCGTTTGTGCGCACGGTGGGCGAGGCGGAGCAGGTGATCGGGTTGCTGGCGAAGAACGGGCTCGCGCGCGGCACAACGGACTGCGCGTCATCATGATGTGCGAGATCCCGTCGAACGCGGTCCTGGCTGACCGTTTTCTCGAGCACTTCGACGGCTTCTCGATCGGCTCCAACGACATGACGCAATTGACGCTGGCGGTCGACCGCGACGCCGGGCGGCGCCGCTCGCCTCGACGTTCGACGAGCGCGACGACGCGGTCAAGGCGATGCTGGCGATGGCGATCGGCGCCTGCCGCAAGGCGGGGAAGTACGCAGGGATCTGCGGGCAGGGGCCGTCCGACCATCCCGACCTCGCGCAGTGGCTGGTCGAGCAAAGGATCGAGAGCATGTCGCTCAATCCGGAACGGTCGTCGAGACCTGGCTCGCGCTGGCGAAGCGAAGCCGAAATAGGCGTCATTGCCACGAGGCCCGGCCGACGCCGATGCACAAATCGCCGGCGACGTACGGCGCAATCCGCGCATGCGCCGCCGCCCACCGCATCGTGCGGCTCCGGCCTCGCGCACGCGGTGTAACGATCCGGCGCGTGACGTTCGCCATCCTGTGTGCTGCTCCGTTGCCGGACTGGCGCGGCGCAATGCTGCTGCGTGGGGATCTGTTGCCAGCCTCTGCTGTCGGGCCCGCGCGGCGCTGCGCTCCGGCCGTCGGCCTGCGCCCACGGGATCGCGCGATGGACACGATCGCCGATCGCCGTCGGCACCGTCGAAGTCCTGCGCTCGCGGGCAAGGCCGTGTCGACGTTCGTCGGGCGCATAGTGACGACGATCGTGTGGCGTCCCGACGGCGCGCGCGGCGTGCGGCGTCCGATTCTGCCCGACACGATGCCGAGGAAGAATTTCGGCGGCTGCGCGTGTTGCTTCGCTACGCGCGTCAGCGGCGAGGCGGGAGCAGCGACCGGCGAGCCACGCTGCGCGTCGATGCCCATGCCGCTTTCTGCCTTCGCTTGCGCCCCGAGCAGGTGCAGATAGAGCGGGACGAGCGCTTCGGGCGCGGGCGGGCCGAGCGATCCTCGCCGGGATGCGTCTGCAAGCGAAGCGGTGAACGCATCGGCCCCGGCACCACCGCATTGACGCGCAGTTCGCACGGTCTTCCCATTCGTCGGCAAGATCGCGCGCGAGCGCCGACAAGCCGGCCTTGACCTGCGTAGGCGCCCCAGAAGGCGCGCGGATCCTCGCCGCGGGTGTCGAGCGTGAAAACGACGCTGGCGTCGGGCGCCGCTGACAGCAGCGGCAGCAACGAGCGGGTCAACCCCATCGGTGCGGCGAGGTTGACGCGCAGTACCTCTGCCAGGTATCGAAGGACTGATGCTCGATCGGCCCGAGCGAGCCGAGCAACGCCGCCGTGTGTACGAGCCCGTCGAGCCGGCCGAGCTGCGCGCGGATCGCGCGGCGACGTTGCCGAAATCGTCCGCCGTCGCAGTGGCGAAATCGAGCGGCAGGATCGTCGGCTGCGGATGTCCGGCGGCGACGATTCGTCGTAGAGCGCTTCCAGCTTGCGCACGACGCGACCATGCAGCACGACGGTCGCGCCCTTGCCGCGCAGGCGAGCGATAGCGGCGCGCCGAGCCCGCCGGTCGCGCCGGTGACCATGATGACGCGGAGGGAACGTGTCGACTTCGAGCGTGGTGGCGCGGAGGGCGGGGAACTGCTACGGTGGAACGCAGCTGTGAGGTCGGCCGGAGGATCACGGACGACGCGGCCGGGCGCGATGCTGCGCCATCGCGGACGCTGTCGGCCGCGATCCACGCGTGGCGACTCCAATTGCCAGGTACAGCGGCCCGGGGCTTATAATTTCATGTTGGCCGACGGGGGTATAGCTCAGCTGGGAGAGCGCTTGCATGGCATGCAAGAGGTCAGCGGTTCGATCCCGCTTACCTCCACCACTTGATTCTTCGTGAGCAAGGCGCGGATGCAAGGGGCGCGGCGTTCCAGGTCCCCATCGTCTAGAGGCCTAGGACATCACCCTTTCACGGTGAGTACGGGGGTTCGAATCCCCCTGGGGACGCCAAACGATGATTGTACGGCCCGGAGACATAGGTGCCAGTCCGTACCTAAGACATAGGTAACAACCTCGCGCCGAACGGGTTGTCGAGGGGTTGCAGGGTCTTTTGCTCCAAGTCGATGTAACCGAGATCGTACTGCATGAAGCTTACGATCCAGATACCTTCGTCGACCTCCTTGATGCCGACACGCTGGCCGGCCAGCTCGATGAGATACTGATCTTCTTGCGGTGCATGCAGATGCGCCCGCAAGCGGTCACGAGGGCATCGCGATCGTGCAGCGGGTAGGTCAGCTCAGGCAAGCCAAGATACGGTCGCGGTGAGGGCGGGTAGCTCTCGCTGGGCGTTTTCATGCCCAATGCCTCGTGCGGGCGTTCGTTGTTGAACTCGGCCACGAAAGCATCGAAGCGGGCCTGTTGCTGCAGGCTGTTCATGCCGGGCGGACGGGTGGCTTCCTTCTTCAGGGTGAGGTGCATGCGCTCATGGCGCCCGTTCTGCTGCGGATGGCCCGGCTTAATGCGCTCGATAGCGATGCCCAGGCGCAGCCACCACACCGAGAGCTTGGAGAGATTGAATAGCGCGTTGGGGCTGGCGAACGGCACGCCGTTGTCGGAGCGAATGGCGGTTGGCAGGCCACGCTCGAGGAACAACTGCTGGAAGGCGGTGATGGCAGTTTCCTCTCGGACCGAATCCAAGGCCTCACAGAGCAGCAGATAACGCGAGGCGTGGTCGGTGACGGTGAGCGGATAGCAGTATTGCCCGTTGCCGAGCTTGAATTCGCCCTTGAAGTCGGCGCACCAAAGATCGTTGGGCGCGAGGCCGGGCGACAGTGCCGTGCCCTGAGCCCGCGACCAGGGGCCGGCGGAGTCCTTTGACCAGCCCATGCCGGTGCAACACGGCGTGGATGGTGCTCTTGGCGGGAATACGGATATCGCCTGCCAAGCGGCGGACCAGAAGCTCGCGGATCTTGCGCGCACCCCAATGCGGCTTCTCCTGCTTGAGCGTGACGATCTGATGCTCGATCTGCGGCGGCAGCTGGTTGGCGTACCGCACCGGGCGCCGCGACCGATCAGTCAGCGCTTCAAGCCCCTGATCTTTATAGCGGGTGAAGATCTTGTAGCCGGTCTTGCGGGAGATACCAAACTCCCGGCAGACCTCGCTCATACCTTCACCGTCCAGCAGCCTGGCTACAAACCGCAGGCGCTAGTCCATCACCGAACACTCCTTCCACGGCATAGACACCTCCCCGAGCTAAGCCGGGAAAGTGTTACCTATGTGTCCGGTACGTTCTGGGTACTATGTCTCGGTCCGCTCACTTGTCCGACCTTGAGACATAGGTAACAGGTCGTACCTAGAGGCAACTATCTCGCCTCCCTGGTCGTAACGTTGCGGTGGGGCCGCAAATCAGGTCACCGTACGCCCATCGGTGCCTTCGATCCCTTCGACCGCCGCGACCAGCAGCGCGATACGCTCACCCATGACCGCGGCCAGCGTGCGCAGGTGCGCGTCTGCATGCGGCTCCGCTGCGATCAGGGCTTCCGAAAGGTGCGAGTGCAGTTCGCGCGCGCTGCGGATCAGGTCGACCAGATGAGGATCGACTTTGTCTGCCGCGAGTTTCTGGTGCGCGTCATTCAGAGCAACCAACAGCGCCTCGTTGGTCTGGGCGATCGTCGAAGCCAGCTGCGGATCCATACCGAAACAATAGCGACAGTCGGCATGGTCGCGCAACTGGTCGCCCCCGCTGGGCATGGAGGTGCGTCAGGTGTGCCCGAAATGCGCACGCCGTAGGAACCTGCCTACGCGATATAGGACGCAGCGCCGCTAGTACGTACGGGGGAGCGCTATTTAGAGTCGCGTTACCACCCACGTGAGGAGACTCCCATGCCTACAAGTACGCGCCGTCCTTCTGTCATGCGCTTCCTGGCAACCGTCAGCGGTTTGGCCCTGTTGCTCGCGTTGACGCCTGCCAGGGCGCAGACCGACTACACCGATTTATGGTGGGACTCCGCGGAAAGCGGATGGGGCGTCAACTTCATCCAGGCGAACGACTTCATCTTCTCCACGTTCTTCGTCTACGGTCCCAGCGGCCAGCCGACGTGGTACACGGGCCAATTGAGCCTGGATGCCAACGGCAACTGGATCGGTCCCCTTTACATGACCAGCGGCACGTACTTCGGCTCCCCGTGGAACCCAGGCCAGAGCGGGATACGGCAAGTCGGCTCAGTTTCTTTCGTCCCCTCCTCGGAAGCTTCCGGCGCGCTGAGCTACGCGGTCGATGGCGTTATCGTGGCGAAACAGGTCACCCGCCAGACGCTCAAGACCATTCCGCTAGCCGGCAACTATCTCGGTTCCGTGTACACGGTGGTCAGCGGCTGTATCAACCCTGCCAACAATGGAACGTTCAGCCGGTTTGCCACCATCGCCGTGGTGCAGACCGTGAGCAACAATCTGTCGCTCAGCTTTGATGTTCAAGGCGGCAGTACATGCTCGTTATCGGGTGCCGCGAACCAGTTTGGGCAGGTGTACCAAATCCCCAATGCCACGTATTCATGCGGCAACGCGGGTCCTCTGCTCGTATCGGGCCTCAAAGCGACGATGCAGGGCATCGAGGGGCAATGGCAGGGGCCGATTGGTGCGGGCTGCGTGGAGAGCGGCGCATTTACGGGTACGTTGCAATAGCTGGGGAAGAGATCCGGCTACGAGGCCCGCGCGACCGAGGGAATTGCCACCGGCGGGGCAGCCGACTAATCGTACGGAGCAGCAAATGGCCCGCCATGCGGGCCATTTGCATTCTGTGGATGAACCATCACGTGGTCGCTAGTTCTTTCCCTTCTTATCCTCGTCGGCGTTGCCCCGACCGCGACGCTTGATTTCCTGATCGCCGTCATTCTGGGCACCGCGCGGTGCCACCGCGGGCGCGGCCTGCGGGGGCGGCGTGGGTTGCGCCGCGGAATTCGCAGCAGGTCCTTGGCGCGACGCTGCCGGCGGGGCAGGCGGAGTCGGGCTGGCCGGCACCGCCCGTGGGGTTGCGGCCTGTGGCGCCGGCGTCGTATCGCGCTGCCGTGAGGGCGGCGCGACAGCCTGCGACTGGCGTTGGGAGTTCGCCGGTATGACTGCGGGTGGCGGGGCCGGCTGCGCCTGACGCTGGGCACTTGCGGGTGCGGCTGTCGGTGGGGTGGTAGGTACAGGAGGCGAAGCAGGCGCCATTCCGGCGCGCCCCGGCGTACGTTCGCGCGATGAGGCGGGTGGCGTCATCGCGGGGGCGGCAGCGGCGGGCGACGCCGATTCCGTTGGCCGGACGTTGGGTCCGCCCATGCCGCCACGTTCCCTGGGCGCTGAGCTGGGCGCGGGTGTCGCAACGCCCGGCGCAGGTGCCAAAGCCGCCGGTTGCGCCCGCGACGGGCCCGCATCGACGGGCGATCGCGATCGGGGCGACGGACTCGCCATGCCTCGCTGCGCATCTCCGGGCACCGGTTGCGGCGCATTCCGCTCGACGACGCGCACGTTGGCGGCTGGCGCCGCGCTGTTGATGCCTGTCGGTCGCTCGACCGGCCGTCCGGGGTCACGGCGCATCAGGTCGATGCGTTGGGCAGCCGGCGCGACGGCAGCAGCCGGGGCCGTTCGCGCCATCACTTCGCGCTGCGCAACCGCCTGCGTTGGGCGGCGGTTGGTCGTCGGTGCGCCACCGGCCATGCCCACCTGTGTCGGCATGATGGCCGCGACCGGGATCACCTGTCCGCGCTGAATGGATTGTTGCGAGATGGCGACGCGACTGCGCTGCACGGATTGGGCTTGCGCAAACGCGGTCGCCGTAACGGCCGTGACCGCATTCGGCTCGCGCGCGTGGCGATAATTCACCTGCGTTACGTAGGTTGGATTGTTGTAGATGTTGTTGATCACCGTCGTGTTGACGATCGTGTTGCTCACGTTCACGTTGCGTACGTAGTCACGGCTCGCGTTGTAGGCGGGCCGATAGACCTCGCCGGGCGCCAGGGGAAACCAACCGATGCCATCGTTGCGCGACCCCGAAGAGATCGACAGCGTAAAATTGGGTCCACCCACGAATGCCACCAGTGCCGGCGCGTAGACGGGACGCACGTTGATCGGCCCCGGTACCCAGCCCCAGCGACCGCCGACGGTGGCCCAGCGGCCGTAGTGAAAGGGCGCGAATCCCCACGGCGCGTCATCGACCCACGTCCAGCCCCAAGGATCGATCCATGACCAGTGGCCATACCGGTACGGTGCCCAGTCGCGCGCAACTTCGCGCGGGAACCACACGTGGCCGTAGTTCGGGTCCGCGCGCCAGGTTCCGTACTGGTCGAGGTCCGTATAGCCGACAACCTCCGCCGAGACATACCGTGCGGAAATGGCGCGCTCGGCGCGGCGATCGCGATCGAACCCCCAGCGGTCGAAATCGTCCAGCGGGCCGCTCGCGTAGAACTCCCGCTCGCGGAGATCGCGCGAGAAGAAACGCGCTACGTCATTGTCACGCAGCGTGAATGCCGCGCCATCGCCGTACACTTCACCGACGCCGCGGCGAACAGACACCGTCGTCGCACCATTGGCGTCCACGTCGATCCGGTAGTCACCGGGTTGCCGAACGGTGAACGCGAGGTTCGGCGTGTCGATCTCGATCAACTCCTCGCCGCGCATCGCGCCCGCGTGGATGTTGAGGCGGCCTTCGGTCAGCTGAAGCTGGACGAATCGATCGTCCAGATTGAGCAGCTGCACGTTCGTGTATTCGTCGAGACGCACCACACCGCTTCCGAACTGGAGCTCGGTGCGGGCATTGTTGTCCGTCCAGAGGCTGTCGCCAATCGTGATTGGACGGTTCAGTCGCGCCTCCACCCAAACGTCGTCGCCGGCGGGCGCAATGCTGACCGGACCTTTCAGATAGCCGATGCGGGCGGCAAGGGTCGGCGGGTCGGCAAAAGCCGGGGCGGCGAAGGCAAACGCGATCGCAGCCAAGGCCAATCTCGTGGCACCCCAAAAGCTCATTTGTTGGATTTTTTTCATGCTTCGAACTCTCCTTCATCGTCGTTGCATTGATCGCTGGTTCGCGGGCGTTGTCGGGGATGTGCGACAAACTTGCAGCAAGCAAGCCGCGCCGTATCAACTGAGTACATAACGTCTTCACCCATCGGTCAGATGACACGCGATTCATGTTTAAGATGGACGGCAACGAGCCCAGGTTCCCCTGCACGGATCTTTGAAGCAATTTGATACAAGCAAGCGTGATAAGGGTAAGCGCAGCGACGTGTAATTCTTACAATCCAGCATCGGCCCGAGCCGGTGCGTTACTTGCGATCGCCGCTGCGACGACGCATAGATGCAGTGAGAATTGTCTGCAATCCCGAGGGCGCGGGTGTCCGCGAAGAAGCGTGGACCGATGCCGGTTCTAAGCCACGAGAAACAGGCTGAGTCCGGACGCGATCAATACTGCGCTTGCCGTCCATCGCACGATCCGCGAGTCTGGAATGAGCTTCTCGAACAATACGAAGGCGGCCATCAGTGCGACCCAGGCGAGATTCATGACGCCGGCGACGAACAGCAACAGCATCAATGCCCAGCAGCAACCGACGCAGTACGCGCCATGTTCGACGCCCATCCGGAAGGTACCTCCGGATCCCGGCCGCCAGTGGGTGATCAGGAACTCGAACGGATTCTGGCATTTCGCGAGACAGGCACGCTTGAGCGGCGTCAACTGATACAGGCCGGCGGCGATCAACGCGGTACCTCCGATCGCCGTACTGGCCAACGTCATTGCGGGTGTCAGCACTGCGCTCTGCTCGAGGAGTGCCTGCAGCGCTGTTGCGGCCGCGCTGAACGCAGTCCATACGAATAGATACCCACCGACGAAAATCCAGACACCGGGCAGGATCGATCCAAGTTCGCCGTTTTTGCGCACGAGCGCGGCGTATAGAAGGATGGTCGGCGCTGCGCTCGGAAGCATCATTCCGGCCATCATCACGGTCCACATGACGAAGGTCATCGTCACGGCGACAGTGTTCAGAGCCGGTGGGCTGGCCATGTCCATCGCCGCCGAGTCCCCGGCGACCGCCATGAATCCCAGGTACATCCAGGACAGCGCAATGACGACAGCCAGCCCTGCTATCGTCAACCGCCGATCGTGGCGCGCGACCGCTTCGAGACCGCGATCGAGCGCCAGGCCGGCGCTTACCCGGCCCATGCAAACGGCGCGAAGTGTCCGTTGCGATTGCCGCTGGTGTCCTTCCAGCTGATACCGAAGGCGTTGAAGACGCTGCGCGTTGCCTTGGCGAGCGCCACGCGCGGCGTCACTGGATGCATGCAGTTGTCGAGGTAGAGTGGCTCTTCCGGATTGGCGCCCGGCACGCCCTCGCAGGCGTGGTCGACGAGATCTCCCGCTTTCACCGAGTACTTCATGCCGTCGACTTCGAAGGTGATCGGACGCCGTTCCACCCCCGCCATGCGCTCCACCAGAGGACCCACCGCCGCCATCGGGCCACCGGCGGTACCGGTCGCGATGGCGGTAATCGCGTCGACCTGCTTGATCGACGCCCGCTCATCGATGATGAGTCCGACCGTGGCTCCCCCCTTGAACATCTCCTGGGGCGTGTGCAGGACCACGATGAATGACAGGCCGTCCAGCTTGACGCCATCCTTTTCGCCCTTGTCGATATGCATCGCGATGGCGACCTTGCATTCACCTTCGGTGGGACGCGCGGTGAGATTTGAAGGTCCGCACGGACAAAGATAGTTGCAGTTGCAGGTCTCCATGTACCGACCTTCGATATGCCAGGAAGTCATGGGATCTCCTATCGTTGAGGCAACGTGACTACGCTACGCCTCGGGTACGCCGGGGTCAACGTAGCGAAAACGCTACTGGCGGTTCAGCGTATGAATATCGAGCGGCATCGCATCACGGCCGAATTGGCGGAGCACATCGGCATCGTGTGACCCTTTCAGGGCGGCAAACAAAGCGAAGCCGCAGAAGCCACCTATCCAATAACCCATGAGGACCCAGAGCAGTGTCATGTGATTCTCCTGGCCACGGAAACAGACACAGCTTCACGATATCGCACGCCTCGTTGCCATACCATCAGCCAAACGACCAGCTTGGCGTAGGAGGCAGACGACGGAGATGGGCAGACTAGTCAGACGCGTTGGGTGCAGGGAACGAAATCCAATCCACACCGGCAAACTCCTACGACGGATCGCCGGCCGGCCGACTGCACATCGCGCCTGTCGCCGATGTGTTTCACGGCGCCGCCCGGCGATCATGCAATCGCCTAAAGCCCGACGGGACTGACGAATGTCCCTGCAGGGCATCCGGCAATGGCAAACGAACAGGAGAGATCATGGAAAATCGCAATCGTTATCACCTGCCGCTGGTGGTGCTCGCTGCCGCCAGCTTTGCGCTCACGGCCGCAGGTTGCAGCGACCCCGACCCGCACTCGGCGTCGACTCGCGACAAGATGGAAACCGCAGTGGACAAGATGGAGGCCAAAACCGATCGTGCGACCACCAAGGCCGCCGCGGCGGTCGACGATGCTGCCATCACGACCAAGGTGAAAACAGCGCTGCTGGCCGAACCCGGTTTGCGGTCATTGAAGATCGACGTCGATACTACTGACGCGGTCGTGACCCTCGACGGCACGGTCGAATCCTCCGAGCTCAAGGAACGGGCCATGCAGGTGGCGCAGACCGTTGGCGGCGTGCGCTCCGTCGTCGACCATCTGGTCGTAAAGCCGGCGTGACGTGACAGGGTCAAGGCACCTGTTCCTGCACTGGCCCTCACCTGCGGACTGGCGTCAGGCTGCGGTCTCTTCCGGTACCGTTACGCGACGATCCGCGATTGACACGAGGGCCAATGCGCCCGCGGCATGACGCTTCAGCAGCATGCGAGTGATGTCCACGTCGAAGGCTGGCGGGGGCGGCGCGTCGAGCAATTCGTACAGTTCCTGCTCGCTTCTTGCGGTGCCGAGCCAGCACCAGTCGCGCAGCAGATGCACGTCGACGCGCCTGTCGTCGGCGCCGACCGGGGCAACCGAAGTAGCGGCCTCGCGCATGTAGGCAAGTCCGGCTGCGGGCCACGCGGGGATCGCCAATGGCCCGAGCGCCTGGCTGAGGCGTTCGTCGTGCGTCACCAACGGCTCGTCCCCCGTACACGCGCCGGCACATCGCTTGATCTGCCGCTGAAAGCAGGGGCCTTCGGTGCGCGCATCGAGGCCCAGCCGGCGCCAGCACAACGCGTGCTCGGTGGCCAGCGACCGCAGTGATTCACGCGCGGCGCGCTTCGACGCGAACGGACCGTAGGTGGTGGCGAGTTCGGACGGGTCGATATCGGCGGCGAGCAGGTATCTCGGCATGCCGCCGACGAGCGTCAGTACGCCAGCTTCCTGCTTGCGGCGAAGCGCGCGGTTGTGCGCTGGCAGGGACGACTTGACAAGTATCGATTCGCGCAAGAGTGCGCCGAGTTCGCCGGCGGTTTCCTCGAACTCGATCCGTCTGATTTCCTGCGAAATCCGCAAATCGGTCTCGGATCTCCAGTCAGCCGCGAAATGCGCGCCGATGCGATCCCGCAAATTGACGCTCTTGCCAAGTACAGCGGCACGCGTTGTCGCCATAAAGAGATAACCGGGCTCTCCGGGAAGTCGGTTCGAGCGTGTCGAGTGGAAGATGCGCCGGAAAGCTCGGCGTCCTCATCAGCCGCTTGACCGCGGTCTCGATCATCCTCAGGAAATGCTGATACGGCATTGCACAAACGCCCACAAGGCCCGCGCGTCGCCCAGTGCCCGATGACGTCGGCGATCCCAAATGATGCCGCGCCACCAGTGCGTCGAGTCCGTGGCCCTGCGCATCGGGAAAAAGCCGGCGCGAAAGGCGCACCGTGCAGAGCGGACGCGTGGAAAACGGTCTTCGCGATGCGGGCGAATTCCTGCTTGAGAAACCCGTAATCGAAGCGGGCGTTGTGCGCGACGAAGAGACAGCCATCCAGTTGCGCGAGAACGTTCGGTTGCGGCGATCGAAACAAGAGAAGGCCGGCGCGGCAGCCACCATGCGGTCGGTGATGCCCGTCAACGCCTGGATTTCGGGCGGGAATGGGTATGCCCGGGTCGACCAGCGTGTTCCATTCGCGCACCCGTGGACTCGCGCCACCATCCTCGGCCGCCTCGACCCTGACGATGCCGATTTCGGTGATCCGGTCCACAGCCGCGCGGGTGCCGGTGGTCTCGAGATCGACGATGGCCAGTGCGGGGGCGAAGAGATTCATAATTTCCAGAAAATGGTTTGCTAAGAGTGGCCAAACCGATGGCGGCGCTTTTCGGGGAAACTGGCATTGCGAACGAACGTTCGCTATTCTACCTGCATGTCGAACGATCGTTCCTACCTCGCGTCGCTGCAGGACTACTACGCCCGGCACCGGGCGTTGCCATCGTACGCGTCGATTGGAAGCCTCCTGGGCCTGCCGGCTCGAAGTCGTCGGTGGCGGCGTTGGTCGCGCGGCTCAAGCTTGCTTGGATTCTCGATCGGACGCCTCATCGTCGGCTGGCCCCAACCAAGCGCTTTTTCGCTCGACCCATCGCCGAATCGCCCGTTCGCGCGGGACTGCCCGAAACCGTCGACGACGGGCAGGCCGATGCGCTGACGCTCGACGATTACCTGATCGAGCTGGCTCGTCGCAGACGGTGCTCGTCCGAGTCAAAGGAGACTCGATGGTCGATGCCGGTATTTTCGATGGCGACCTGGTCGTGGTGGAAAAGCGACCGGCGGCACAGCGCGGCGATATCGTCGTTGCCATCGTCGACAATCAGTTCACGCTCAAACGTCTGGAGCAGGGGAGCAGGGGCCGGTTTGTCCTCAAGGCAGAGAACAAGGCCTATCCCATGATCCGTCCCGAGGGACACGCTGGAAATTTTCGGTGTCATGGAACGGTTGGCGCGAAAAAAACTATAGCTTTTAAAAAAAAAAAAAAAAAAAAAAAAAAATGGTAACTGCCTAGCCAACGACGCCATTGCGTCCCCCGGCTTTCGCCGCGTACAAATTGCGGTCGGCCATCGCCAGCATCCGTTCGTGGCTCGCCAGTTTCGGGTGTTGGCGCAAACGCCCACCGACAGCGTCAACGTCAAATCCGGGGTGAATGAGATGCCCATGGATGACTCTGAGATTGAATCGCGCAATTTTTCGCATACACGCAAAGCGGCCGCCGCGTCGGTTTCAACCAGCAGCAAGACGAATTCCTCGCCACCAAACCGCGCAACCAGATCGGTGTGGCGAACCTGCGCGCGCAAGAGCTTGGCCAGCGTGCGTAGCACGGAATCGCCGACTGCATGCGAAAAACGGTCGTTGACGAGCTTGAAGTGATCGAGATCCGCTATGGCCACGGCGAGCGGCTATTCGCGGCGCAGCGCCAGCGCGAATTCCTCCACCAGCCGCTGATCGAGACGGCGGCGATTGGCAAGACCCGTCAATGCATCTTCGAAAGTCTGGCGCTCGAGCTGGTCGAGTAACACCGTTTTCTGCAGGTTGGCCTCGGTCAAGGAGATGTTGAGTTCCTGCAATTCGACGTTGGCGCGCGTCAGCACAGCCTGACGCTCGCGGTCGGCTTCGGCCTCGCGCTTGGCGACATCGACTTCGTATTGCAACTTGAGAGGCGACGCAGATTGGCTGCTTGTCGCATCGGACATCACCTGGCGTCCGATTTCATGAAAGCGCCGATAGTGATAAAGCGTCACGGCCGAACATCGCCTGTGCGCGTTCGAAGTAATCGGCCAGCGCTTCATTGCTCTTCGTAGAGCGTGGCCTTGATGTGATGCGCTTCTCGTATTTCGGCGAGTGCCGCCTGCAGCCAGGTAAACGCTTCCTTATCCATGCGGTTCTGGGCGAAACAAAGCCCGGCCAGCGCGAGGCTCGCATGCGCCACGCCATAACGATAGCCAGTGGATTCGGAAAAGTCTGCATGCATGGATCAATGTCCGCTTCGGCCGCCTTCTCATCGCCCAGGCGCTCCTGAACCAGACCCAGATTGTTGAGCGTTGCGCTCTCATGCAGGGGCAAACCCATGTCCGTCGAACAACCCCTGGGCTTCCATGAGCGCGGCAAACGCGTCCTCGAACTGGCCGAGATTCTTGTAGTTGATGCCGATGTTGTTGAGTGTCTTGGCTCGCTCCACCGCGTTTTCCTTGCGCGGATCGCACAATTCGAGACTCTGGCGATAATAGTCGAGCCCCGTTTGCGGGGTCGCCCGATTTGCGAGAAAACAATGCCGATCGTGCGCAGCGTCCTGGCGGGACCGGCTGGACGTATCGCCCGTGCGTTCATCGATTTCCAGCGCCCTGAACTGATAATCGAGCGCGCGGGGCAGGTCGCCGAGCTTATCGTGGATGAAACTGATCGCCCGGAGCGACTTCGCCACCGCGCGGGATTCGTTCCTCTGGGCCTCGAACCGATCCAGCGCCCTGGCCGAAGGCGTTCGAGGGCTTGCCCATGATCGAGCAGCATGTCCGAGCAGCGCCCCTGCTGGTTAGAGAGCTTCGGCATGCGCCTTCGTGCGGGTCGCCGAAGCGACAGGGCGAGGCCCTCCGCCGCTTCGCCCATGGCCAGGTTTTCGTGCCTTTCGCGCATCACTATTAAAGAAACCCTTCCGAGATGTCGAGCAACAGCGCGAGCCGCTCCTCCGGCGCGTGCACGCCCGGAAAACGCGACATGAGCCCCGCACGGTTGCTCGCCGTCGGTGGCGTATCACGCATCGATAGGTCCGGCACTTGTCGTCCCGTCACCCGCGTTTTCGTGAACCGTTTCGTCACCCGCAGTCTCGTGAACCGCAGCTTCGTGAATCTTGTAATTGCGGTGAATCGTGTCGCTGCCGGCGGCAACCAGGGCAGATTCGACTTCGACCAGGCAATCGTAAAACGTGGGCGCTCGTTGCCCAGGTCGGTCAGCGCCTGGGACGTGACCGCATTGGCATTGCAGCCATCCGCGGCCAGCTTTTGCCACCAGATCGAGGGGGCGACCGTGACACCCTCCCGGTCGCGTGCGCTGAAGCTGACGTCCGCCCTGGCGGTAAAACTGGCCGCGATCGTTGAAGATCCGAACGCGGTCGCCACTCCCAATGTTACGCGGCGGCGGCGTCGGCCGGATTGATGAGCAGCTTGGGCGTGGTCTCTTCGCCGACGAACTGCGGCAGGTTGGCAAACGAAGAGTTGAGAAAGTTGCGGGCCGGCGGCGACAGAAAAGCCAGCGGAAAGCGTGCCGCGAGCGACGGATTGTCGGGGCCGCCGATTCGCGCGGGGGCACGTGATCGGGCAGGGGGTCCAAGCCCGTTCGCCCGCAACGTCTCCGCTCAGGAACTCGCACTTTCCCGAGGGCGTGGGAAAGCCGCCCTGCTGCAAACGGAGCGTACGTCGCGTGCAGGTCAAGGCGTTGCCAGCCGTTGTCGCTGCATAACGTTGCCCAGTCGAGGCCCTGCGGCGCGGGGATCGTCCCGATTGAAAACTTTTGTTGCGCCCAGCTCTTCGTCCGAATCTCGAAAAGCACGGTTTGTCGAAGCCCACTTGCGGGGCCAGGCGCCTGAACACTTCGGTGTTGGGAAGGGCTTCGCCGAGTGGTGCAATAGCCGGGATGATTGGCCATCGCATACAAGTGGCCATAGGACTCCATGCACGTAGATTTGTTCGAGTTGGGTGGTGGCCGGAAGCAGGATGTCGGCGAAGTCGGCCGTGTCGGTCTGGAAGATCTCGTGCACGACGACAAAAGAGATCCGCGCGCCCGAAACCGGCACGAACCCTGGATGATTCCCGGAGCGACGGCGACCGGGTTCGAGTTGTAGACGTAGATCGCGCGCACCGGGGGGTCGTTCGCGTCGAGCAGCGCATCCCCGATCGTGCTCATGTCTATGGTGCGCGGTCGTGCCGCGAATAAGGTCGGGACGTTCCAGTGCCTATATGTCGATCGACCGGAAAGGTGCCCGACGACGACAAGAGCGCGCCACCGGCCGGGTCGCGCGCCACGCGCCGAGCGAGTGCCGGAAGACAGCGATGGCGCGCACGGCGTTGCCGCCGTCCTGCGGTCCGCTGCATCCCGTAATTGACGCGGATGGCTGCAGGCCTCGGGTCGTGCCGTAAGCCCTCGCCAGCGCCACGACCTGTTCGGCGGCCTATATTCCGCAGGACGCCGGCGGTCCGTGGCGGCGTCCAAAGCGCCGCGCGCGCAGCGAGTTCGTCGGCGCTCCCGACCGTGTAGCGGTCGATATAGTCGCGGATCGACCAGCTGTCTCGGCGAACAGCACGTGCATGAGGCCCAATGCGAACGCGCCGTCCGTGCCCGGCATGAGCGCGAGTGTTCGTGGCATTTCTCGGCGGTTACGCTGCGTACGGGGTCGATGGCCACCAGCCGGGCGCCGCGCCGCTTGGCCTCCTGGGCGCGGGTCCAGAAATGCAGATTGGACGTGACGGGATTGCTGCCCCAGATGATGATGAGTCGGCTATGCTCGAACTGCTCCATGTCCATGCCCACCGACGCACCGATGGTCGCAACCCAGCCGGCCTTGCCGGCCGACGCGCAGATCGAACGATCGAGCAGCGAGGCGCCCAGCCGATGAAAAACGACGATCCATCGACGAGCCATGAAGATAGCCCATCGTGCCGGCGTAGCTGTACGGCAAATACGGCCTGGGGCCCATCGGACGGATTGGGCATGGGCGCCGAACCGCTCGGCGATGGTGGACAGCGCTTCGTCCCAGCTGGATGCGTGCGA
This sequence comes from uncultured beta proteobacterium, assembly GCA_963756765.1. Lineage (GTDB taxonomy): Bacteria > Pseudomonadota > Gammaproteobacteria > Burkholderiales > Casimicrobiaceae > VBCG01. Next base: position 162,461 of record CAVWPC010000011.1, read on the forward strand.
AACGGCCCTCGCCCTTCGCGCCCGACGCGCTTCAGCGGATGCATCAGGCGCTGGGCGGAGTACGTGCGATCGAGGTAGCGCGCGACCTTCGTGCACAGCACGCCCTGCGTCGGCGGATGATCGGGGTCGCCGCGCACGGCGATGGTGATACCGTCTTTTACGGTCGTCAGCAGCGCACACGTATCCGGACAATCGTGCGGGACATGCACCGCGTACGACGCGGCGGGCGCCGACGGAGGAAGGATCGAGTGGCATGGCGGTAGTCCATAATTCTATCCAACCGCGCGCCTTCGCGCCGCCTCCATTGGTCTTCCGATGAACGGAATAGTCCCCTTGCCAGACGTCCGGTTTGCCGACGGCTGCGTCGTGCCGGCGCTCGGGATCGGCACCTGGAAAATGGGCGAGGATATCCGGCGCGCCCAGCGCGAGGTTGCCGCCGTTCGGCATGCCATCGATCTGGGGATGACCGTGATCGACACGGCGGAGATGTACGGTGAAGGCGGCGCCGAGGAGGTGGTGGGCGAAGGCGCTGGGTGGCCAGCGTGATCGCGTGTTCCTGGTGAGCAAGGTGTATCCGCACAACGCGAGCGCCGAAGGCGTTGATCGCCGCGTGCGAGCGCAGCCTCGCGCGCCTGCGCACCGATCGCCTCGACCTGTATTCCCTGCATTGGCGCGGCCGGTATCCCGCTCGCCGAAACCGTCGACGCTTTCGAGCGGTTGCGGGCGTGCCGGCAAGATCGTACGCTGGGGCGTGTCCAACTTCGACAGCGTCCGACATGGACGTACCTCTTCGCATTGCCTGATGGTCGCTCGATGCGCCACCAATCGAGTGCTCTACAACCTCGGTGAGCGCGGCATCGAATTCGCATCTGCGTCCTCTATGCCAACAGCATGGGTGTTGCCGATCATGGCGTACTCCCCGCTGCAACAAGGCACGCTGCGTGCATCACCGAAAATTGGCACCTCTTGCCGCGGCGCTTGCCATCACGCCGGCGCAGCTAGCCATCGCGTGGTTGCTCTTGCTTCAGGACAACGTCATAGTGATACCGAAAGCGGCATCCATCTGGCGCATGTCGATGAAAGGGTGTGGGCCGCAAAGCAGCCGATGTGCCGCCCCACACGCGACACGCTCGCAGCGCTCGACGCTGCCTTTCCGCCGCCCACGCGTCGAGCTAACTCCGCTCGCGATGGTGTAGCTGACCCGGCCGTCGCAGCGCACCGTTGCTCCCGCGCGCGTTCGGCGCAACCCCACCGCGCCGCCCTGGCGTCCTTGGTGCTCATCCCCGCCTGTCGTTCACACCCATATGTCCATCGGCTCATTGCCGGCGTCCTCTTGCCCATTGGCACGCTTGCTGCTGTGGGAGGCGGTCCATCGGGCGAACGCTGCCCTCACATGTCATGGGACAGGAGATTTCAGGGTGACCTACACCCACTACGATTACCTCGACCTTGCACCCGGTGCCAGCACCGCGCGCATCGAGGCCGCGTACGCCGCGGTGCTCGAGCGGTTCGACTACGGCACCACTGAGGCGGGCCAGGACCTGTCCGGCCTCGTGCGCAGGATTCACGCCGCGTACGAGATCCTGTCCTCCTTCGCCCACCAGCCGCAAGCGCTACGACGTGGAGCTCGCGGAGAACGCCGCGCTTGCCGATGCCGAGCTCAAGGCCGTGCTCGATGCCCAGACACAGCCTGTCGCTGGATGGCGGCTCGTGCAGGACGTGCCGGCTTCGCTCCGCAGTCTTGTTCAGGCTCCCTCGCGGCCTACCGCGTGGGACCCCACAATATTACGGCCGCCGGGGAAGTTTTTCTTCCTTAACTGCAAACAGCGATGCGGTCGGCGGCCGTATTCCCTTCTAGGAACCGGATGCAACGGCGCGCGGCACCGCGTGTGCGGGATTCAGGCTGCACTCGCCATGCCGTCATGCGGCCGCCGGTGTCGAGACCGCAATCCACTGATCGTGCGCTGTCCTCGCGCAGTCCCTCGCGACGCAATCCAGCGCTCGGCAGAATGATTGCCAGACGGGTACGCCCGCCGAGCCTCGCACCTCGCGGCTTCGTGCCGCTGCTGGTGCACTGATCGGGACCGAATGTCCAGGCGTCCGTCGCAATCGCGGGCGTTGGGTGGTCTCCAGAGAGCGCACCGCGTCCTATGCGCACACGATCGCCGGACGCTGTTCGTTCGGGCGGCACGCTGTCGAAGCTCAACCAAATGGATAGTCGCGCCGTTTGTCGCCTCGGTGCCCAATTGGCGTCATTCCATCGTCATTGTCGCCGGTACTGGCAGAGAACTTGCAATTGCAACAACGAAGACAACCCTGCTTGAACCGCCATTCCGGACATGTCGCGGTGGCTTTAGCGCTTGGCAAATGGAGACCCTACAGTGGAAAAATGCGTTGCGTGTCAGTTTTACGATCGCCAGCTTGCCAAGACCAACGACAGCAAAGGCGCCATGTGGGGTCAGTGCCGTCGTGCTGCGCCCATGCTGCATCCGATCAATGCCAAGTCGTACATGATCGAAGGTGTGTGGCCGCACGTGCGCGATGACGATTGGTGCGGCGAATGGAAACAGATCGTGCGAAGCACCGAAGCTCGTCCATCGGACAGCACGAGCACCGGTCCGCTGTTGCCGGGGGGCGGGATCCCCGCCGCATCTCCGCACCGGCCGGGAGTCTTGCAGCCCTCCCGCTCGGATCGACCAACGGCATGGGATTTTCTTCGGGCAGTCCGGCCTATGGTGGAACGATGGCAAGCCCGTCCAGAGGCGCGGTCGGTCGCAGCGACGTGACACCACTCGCCGACCTCACTCCCGTCGGGCGTGGCGACTGAACACTTGAGTCATCTCGGGCGGCCACCGGATGCCCTGGGCAACGCGAGCGAGGTGGTGAGTGTCCGGTGTGTCGCCGGCCATGTCGCACATCGCGTATTGCAGTAGGGAATTACCGGTGGGTGCCGCGGGCGCGGCGCTGAAACCTGCTACAGTTCGCAACGCACGCCGCGTGCAATCCGCGCGGGCCGTGCCTGCCGTTTCGCTGCGCGCCAATGCCATCTGTCGATCCCGCCGCGGCGCTCGCCGCCGGTACCCTGTTCGTCACGCCCAACAAGCGGCTCGCTCGCGCCCTCATCGCGCAACACGACGTCGCCCAGCGGGCGGCCTGACACCCGGCATGGCCCGCCGCGCAGGCGATGCCGTGGTCGGCCTGGCTTGCCGCGCTGTGGCGTGACGCACTGACGGCCGGCGCGCTCGCCGCGCCAAGTCCGTTGCTGGCCCCGGGTGCGGCGGCTTACCTGTGGGACCGCATCGTGACTGCCGACGATGCGCTGTTCGATGCGCGCGGCGCGGCGACCGCAGCAGCCGGCGCGTGGGCAACCTTTCATGCTTGGCGAACCCCCGACGACCGCTTCGAGGCGTGGATGCATTCGGGCATCGAGGACGACGCGGCCACGTTCGGCCGCTGGGCGACGCAGTTTGCGCGAACCTTGCGCGACCTCGACGTGATCGACTTCGCGCAATGGCCCGATTTGCTGACGACGCTGGCGCCGCAAGTAGCGAGCTTGCGGACACGATCGGTGGTGCTGGCAGGGTTCATCGCAACATCGCCTCAGCAGGATCGGGTGATCGCGGGCCTGCGCGCTGCCGGTATGCATATCGAAGTCATGTCGCTGCCGGTTCCCAGGCAGGCCGAACGCATGCGGGTCAGCGCGCCGAACGCACAGGCGGAACTTCGCATGGCTCTTGCGCAGGCCCGCACGTGGTTGCTGGATGTGCCCGACATCCGCATCGGGATCGTGTTCGACGATCTCCCGGTGCGGCGCGCCGAGATTCGCGCTGCGGCCGATGACCTGTTGTGCCCGCGTGCCGCGGAGCGCGCCGATGCCGACCTGCCGCGCCCGTACAACATTTCGCTCGGAACGCGGCTCCTCGACGAATCCCTGGTCTCGACTGCAATGTCGCTGATCGCATGGACGGCAGGTCCACTGGCGGTAGCCGACGCGGCGGCGCTCATGCGCGCGCGACACGTGCCGGGACCCGACGACGCGTGGTTGCGCCGCGCGTTCCTGGAGCGACGCTGGCGCAAGGAGGGGAATGCCGACGTTACATTCGGCAGCGTACTGGCCCTCTTGCCGGAAGTCGATCCGGATCTCGCCGCGCGCTGGCGCGCGGCCCTGCCGCCGCAAGTGACCCGCGCAACCCCGGGCGCCTGGGCCAAGCCTGGCGCGCGTGGCTCGCGGCCCTGGGCTGGCCAGGTGAGGCCGCGCTCGGGAGCGCGGAATGGCAGGCGCGTGACGCCTTCTGGCGCGTGTTGGGCGACTTTGCGGCGCTCGGGGACGTCGCCGGCACGTTGAACCGTGGCGAAGCGATTGCGGCGCTGCGGGCAGCGTTGGCGCGGACCGTGTTCCAGCCGCAAACGACCGGCGCCCGCATCCAGATCCTCGGTACGCTGGAGGCTTCGGGACTCGACTTCGACCGCCTGTGGATCACGGGGCTGTCCGCGGCGCGCTGGCCCGCCGGCACGGCGCCCGATCCCCTGTTGCCGATCACCTGGCAGCGTGCGCGCGGCGTGCCCCATGCGGACACGCGAATGCGTTGCGCTTCGCGCGGCGAACGATTGCTTCCTTCGCGATGGCGGCGGACGTCGTGGTGGCCAGTCACCCGGCCATGGTGGAGGAGGCTCCGGCAACCGTGTCGTCGCTGATCGCCGAGTGGCCCCGGGGGCCGGTGCCCGTTGCGCCGACATTCACCGGCCAGGCTGTCGCGATCGCCGCCACCCGGCGCGTACTCGAAACGATCGATGACGGCTGCGGGCCACCACTGCTGCGCGGCAGTCAGGTCGGCGGCGGCGCCGGCGTCATCGAGGCACAGAGCGAGTGTCCGTTCCGGGCCTTCGCCCGCTATGTTGCGCATCCGCGAATGGCCAGGGGAGGGCGTCGGCCTCGCGCCCAAGAGCGCGGTGGGCTGCTGCATGGCGCGATGGCTGCGTTCTGGACGGCGGTGGTCGACCACGCGCGCTTGTGCGGACTGGACGATGCCGAACTGCAGCGGGAGATTGCGCTGCGGTGTCCACGGCGATCGACGGCATCGACCCGCGGCGCTGGCAGGCCTTGCCCCTGCCGGTGGCGGCAGCCGAAGCCGAGCGGCTGGCTACGGTCATGCGCGGATGGCTCGACGTATTCGAACGCGCACGGCCGGCATTCACGGTGGATGCCTGCGAACTGAAGGCAACTCTCACGTTGGGCGAACTCACGTTTACTTTGCGCATCGACCGTGTCGACCGGCTGGCGAGCGGCGGAACGGCGGTGATCGACTACAAATCCGGGCAGGCGCCCGCGCTGTCGCAATGGTTCAATGTGCGCCCGGCCGGCACCCAGCTCGGCTCTACACGCTCGCGCTGCGTGCCGCCCGTGGTGACGCTTCGATGCGCGCGGCAGCCTATGCGCGCCTCAAGGCCGGGGAGATCGGTCTCGTCGGTCTCGCGGCCGATGCCGAAGCATGGCCGGATCTGCCGTCGGTAGCCACGCGCAAGAACCTCCCCGTCGCCTCGTGGCCCGAAGCGGAGGCCCACTGGCTGTCGGCGTACGGTGCGCTGGCGGAAGTGTTCCGTACCGGCGCCGCGATCGTTTCGCCGCGCACGACCGAGATTTGCGAGCGCTGCGGGATGCAGGCGCTGTGTCGCATCCGGAGTGTCGACGTGCCGGATGACGTCGACGAAGGCGAACCGGACTAGAGGCGATGCGCGGAGCGGCGATGGATCCCAGGGAACGGGCGCGCGACGATGCGGCTGCACGTACCCACGCGCTCGATGTGCGCCGGTCGTTCCTCGTGCAGGCGCCCGCAGGCTCGGGCAAGACGGGCCTGCTCATCCAGCGCATGCTCGCGCTGCTCGCGCAAGTCGAGCGGCCCGAACAGATCCTGGCCATGACCTTTACGCGCAAGTCGGCGGCGGAAATGCGCGCGCGGGTGCTGGCGGCACTCGACGACGCCATGTCCGGGGTACCGGTCGCCGTCGCCGACGCCTACAGCGCGCAGACGCGTGCGCTGGCGCTGCGTGTGCTCGCGCAGGACGTGCGGCACGATTGGCAACTCCTCGCCCATCCTGCGCGCCTCAAGATGCTGACCATCGATGCGGTAGCTGCGACATTCGCCCGCCAGGCGCCACTGACGACCCGTCTCGGCGCCATGCCGGCATTCATCGACGATGCGACCGCGCACTACCGGCAGGCCGTGAGCGCGGCACTCGCCGACGCAAATGCTGACGACCCGGCCTGGCGACCGTTCCTCGCCCATCTCGACAACGATGCGCGCGCAGTGGTGGCCCTGCTGGCACAGATGCTGGCCAAGCGGGATCAGTGGCGCCTTGCCTTGCCGCTGGGTGTGGCCGATCCGGCGCTGCGCGACCGCCTGGAACGTGCGCTGCGCGAAGAGGTGGAACAGGCGTTGCGCACGCTCACCAGGCGTTTTCCCGGCCCGCTGGTCGAGCGCCTGCGCGAACATCTGCGCCATGCCGCTAGGCACCTCATGACGTTGCCGGAGCCAGCCACGCCCGACGATGGCGATGGCTGGGGCGGCCGGAGACTGGGCGTAGCACTGGCAGAGATTGCCGAGGCGGGTGGATTGCCGCCGGCGACGACGGATGCGTTGCCACTGTGGCGCGCCATGGCCACGTGGCTGCTTGTGAAGTCGGAAGGACGCTTCCGCGAAGTGTTCAACAAGAATGCCGGCTTTCCGCCCAAGGCATCCGGCGACAGCGATGGCAATGCCACCGCCAAGGCGGCGATGAGTGCGTGGGTGGCGGACGCCCGCCGGGATCCTGGACTCGCCGCCGCGCTGTATGCGGTTCATGTGCTGCCGCCATCGCGATACGGCGATGATGCGTGGGACTTCGTCGCGGCCACGCTGGCGTTGCTGCCCCAGCTCGCCGCGCATCTGCAGCTCGTCTTCGCGCGCGCCGGCGAGAGCGACTTCACTGAAGCGACACTGCGCGCGCTATCCGCGCTGGGCGATGCGGAGAAGCCCGGCGAGTTGCTGCTGGCTACCGATTTGCGCCTGGCGCACATCCTCGTCGACGAGTTCCAGGACACGTCGTGGGCGCACGCCGAGCTGCTCGGCCGGCTCACCGCCGGCTGGCAGCCCGACGACGGGCGCACATTGTTCGTCGTCGGCGACCCGATGCAATCGATCTATCGCTTTCGCGCCGCCGAGGTCGGGATCTTTCTTTCGGCGCAGGCCGAGGGTCGCGTCAACGACGTGCCGGTCGACTGCCTGACACTGTCGCGAAATTTCCGCTCGCAAGCGCCGGTGGTCGACTGGGTCAACGGCGTGTTCGCCCAGGTTCTGGGTTCGACGTCGGATGCCACGCGCGGGGAAGTCGCCTACGAACCGGTGCTCGCGACGCGGGCCCTCGCCGATGCGCCAGCACCAACGGTGACGCTCGCACACGATGCGGAGGATGAGGCACGTACAGTCGTCGCCCACGTCGAACAAGCACAGCGTGAAGGCGCGAGCGAAATTGCGGTTCTCGTGCGCTCCCGGTCCCACTTGGGCGCCATCCTGCCGGCGCTCCGGCGTGCAGGCATTCGCTACGTTGCGGTCGAGCTCGAGCCGCTCGCGGCGCGGCTGGCTACGCGCGACCTGCTGACGCTTACCCGCGCGCTGTTGCAGCCCGCGGACATGCTCGCCGGTCTCGCCTTGCTGCGGGCGCCATGGTGCGCGCTGACCCTGGCGGACCTGCTGGTGATCGGACAGGCCGCGCAGCGCAGCGCGGTCTTCGCGGCGATCGCCGCACCAGAGGTGCTTGCCGTACTGTCGAACGATGGAGCCGCGCGTCTCGCGCGCCTGCAGCGCGCATTGGCGCCCGCGCTTGCCGCCCGGGGGAGGCTGCCGCTGGTGGATCGTGTGCGCGCCGCCTGGATCGCCCTGGGGGGGCCGGCCTGTGGCGATGGCGCGTTGGACCTGGCGGGCGCCGATCGCTACTTCACCGAACTCGCGGCGCACGAACGCGGTGGCGACGTCCCGGACTGGGATGCGTTCGTCGAGGCCGCCGGCAAACTCTACGCCATGCCCGAGCACGCGCCCGCGGGCGTCGTCGAGGTGATGACGCTGCACAAGGCCAAGGGCCTGGAATTCGACACTGTCATCCTCCCCGGGTTGACGCGCATCGCGCCCAAGGACGACGACCCGCCATTGCGCTGGCGGCTGCGCGAACGCGAAGGCGGCCACCGTGCGCTCCTCGTGGCACCGCTGCACGCGCGCGTCGGCGCCAGGCAGCAACCCGATCCCGGATTCCAATACCTGCGTTCGCTCGACGCGATCGAGGGCGTCGCCGAGCTTGGGCGCCTTCTTTACGTAGGTTGCACGCGCTCGAAGCGGCGCCTGCATCTGGTTGCGGTGCCGGCGATCAAGGCAGCGACCACGAAATCGCCGCGCTGCTGGGCCGACCCGCCGAGCCGGTCCGCCTGGGCGCGCCTCGCGCCTGCACTCGCGGCCACGCTATCTGCGCAGCCGCCGCCCGAGTCAGACGACAGCGGACCCGCTGCCACCGCCGAGGATCCCTGGCGGGCCTGCAGTGCGCCTCCACTCGAACGATTGCCGCTGGCGTGGGGACCGCCGCCATTGCCGGCGGAACTGCCGGTCCCCATGCTCGTCACCATCGACGAAGATGTCCCGCCGTACGATTGGGCGCAGGCGACGGCCGGCGCGATCGGCACTGTCGCGCATCGCCTGCTCGCCCGGGTGGCGCAGGAAGGCCTTGCCACCTGGACGATCGCGCACGTCGATCAGCAGCAGCATCAGGTGCTGGCCGAACTGGCCGCCGAAGGGCTCGCGCGCGAGCAACGTGCGGCGGCGGCAGCGCGCGTGGTCGCGGCTGTACAACGAACCCTCACCGATGCGCGGGGCCGATGGCTCTTTGCCGACCGGCATGAGGATGCCCACAGCGAGTACGCGCTGGCGGGCGCCGTGGGCGATCGTATCGAGCACGTGTCGCTCGATCGTACCTTCGTCGCCGAGGGCATGCGCTGGATCGTCGACTTCAAGACCGGCATGCACGAAGGTGGCGATCCGCGCGGCTTCCTCGACCGCGAAGTGGCGCGCTATCGGCCGCAGCTCGAACGCTACGCGCGCATCATGCAACACCTGGATACGCGACCGCTGATGCTGGCGCTGTACTTTCCGCTGGTCGAGGAGGGTTGGCGCGCCTGGCGTTATGAACCGGTGCCGGCCACCGCCGGCGGCGAGCCTCCGCTGTCCGGCTAGAAGGGTCGGAATTTTCATCGGAAGTGCCGCCTTGCCGTGCCAAATCAATCGGATAGGTCCTGCTTCTGCTAAGATTCTATCCTTTGTCCACCCTTCGATCGCGTGCATTGAGACATTCCGTCGGCGCGCGCGGTCGGCGCCAACCTCCAAGTGCGGATTCATCGCGGACTGCCCACTCGGGGCACTTTCCCGGTGGCGCTGACGATCGGCAATTTCGACGGCGTACACCGCGGCCACCAGGCCATGCTGGCCCGCCTGATCGAGGCGGCGGAAGACCTGCGCCTGCCGCCTGCCGTCCTCACCTTCGATCCTCATCCGCGCGAATTCTTCCAGCCCGACGGAGCGCCGCCGAGGTTGACCCGGCTGCGCCAGAAACTCGAACTCTTTCGTGCGCTCGGCGTGGCGGAAACCTTCATTGCCCGCTTCGACGCCAGTCTCGCCAGGCTGTCACCGATCGCGTTCATCGACGACGTCCTCGTGCACCGGCTCGCCGTACGCTGGGTGCTGGTAGGGGACGACTTCCGCTTCGGCGCTGGCCGCGCCGGCGACCTCGCCACACTGCGTGCGCATGCGCAAACATTCAGCGTCGAAGGCATGCGTACGATCCTGGTGAGCGACCAGCGGGCATCGTCCACCGTGGTGCGCAATGCGCTGGCCGCGGGAAACCTGGAGCATGCCACCGCCTTGCTTGGCCGTCCCTATGCGATCAGCGGGCGCATCGCGCATGGCCACAAGCTGGGTCGCAGCCTGGGCTTTCCGACCGCCAATATCGTGCTCCGGCAACGCCCGCCGCTGGCCGGGATATTCGCCGTGCGCGTGCACGGCCTGGGCGATGCGCCGCGTGCCGGTGTGGCAAGCCTGGGCGTCCGACCGACGGTGCACAACGATGGGCGGCCGCTGCTCGAGGTATTCGTGTTCGATTTCGACGAGAATGTCTATGGCCGCCGCGTGACGGTCGAGTTCCTGCACAAGCTGCGCGACGAGGAGAAATACGACGATCTCGCCGCGCTCACGCAACAGATTCGCGCCGACGTGGCGCACGCCCGCGAGTTCTTCGCGACCGCCCGCGACTAGCGCGGCAGGAAAGCCCAAGCGATGCCCGACGATCTGAAGACCGACTACAAGAAGACGCTCAATCTCACCGACACGCCGTTCCCGATGCGCGGCGACCTCGCGAAGCGCGAGCCGCAGTGGCTCGCCGAATGGGACCGGAACAAGGTGTACGAGGCCATTCGCGCCGCCTCGGCGGGACGGCCGCGCTTCGTGCTGCACGACGGGCCGCCGTATGCCAATGCGGACATCCACATCGGTCACGCGGTCAACAAGATCCTCAAGGACATCATCGTCAAGAGCAAGCAGCTCGCGGGCTTCGACGCACCGTACGTGCCGGGCTGGGACTGCCACGGCATGCCGATCGAGGTGCAGATCGAGAAGACGCATGGCAAGAACCTATCCGCGGCGGAGACGCAGCGCCTGGCGCGCGCCTACGCGACCGAGCAGGTGGACAAGCAGCGCGAGCAATTCAAGCGCCTGGGTGTGCTGGGCGACTGGAACCATCCGTACCTGACGATGGCGTTCAAGAACGAAGCCGACGAGATCCGCACGCTGGGCAAGGTCCTCGAGAAGGGCTACGTGTACCGCGGCCTGAAGCCCGTCAACTGGTGCTTCGACTGCCAGAGCGCACTGGCCGAAGCGGAAGTCGAATACGAGGATCGCGTCGACAGCGCCATCGACGTCGCCTTCGCGCTCGATCCGCAGGACAGTGCCAAGCTGGCTGCCGCCTTCGGCATCGCGCCCGCGCCGGTGGATGTAGCGGCGGTCATCTGGACCACCACGCCGTGGACGATTCCGGCCAACCAGGCGTTGAACGCGCATCCGCGGATCACCTACGCACTCGTGGCGACCGACCGCGGCCACCTGATCCTCGCGCAGGACCTGGTCGATACCTGCCTCAAGCGCTTCGGGCTCGCCGGCAAGGTGGTCGCCACCGCGCCGGGCGCCGCGCTCGAGCACCTCCGCTTCCGGCATCCGTTCTACGACCGGGCGTCGCCCGTGTACCTCGGCGAGTACGTCACGCTGGAGCAGGGCACCGGCCTCGTGCATTCGTCGCCGGCGTATGGCGTGGACGACTTCCAGTCCTGCCGCCGCTACGGCATGAAGGACGACGACATCGAGAATCCGGTGCAAGGCGATGGCCGCTATGCGCCGAGCCTGCCGTTCTTCGGCGGACTGTCGATCTGGAAGGCCAATCCGCTGATCGTCGACAAGTTGCGCGAGGTGGGCGCACTGCTGCATACCGAGAAATTCACGCACAGCTACATGCACTGCTGGCGGCACAAGACGCCGATCATCTACCGGGCCACCACGCAGTGGTTCGCCGGCATGGACGACGTGCCCGGATACAACGGCCGCAAACCGGCGGAGTCGCTGCGCGCGACGGCGTTGCGCGGCATCGAAGCCACCACGTTCTATCCGGCGTGGGGCAAGGCACGGTTGCACGGCATGATCGCGCACCGGCCGGACTGGACGCTGTCGCGGCAGCGGCAGTGGGGCGTGCCGCTGCCGTTCTTCGTCGATCGCGAGACCGATGCGCTGCATCCGGACACGATGGCGCTCCTCGAACTGGCTGCGTCGAAGGTCGAGCACGGCGGCATCGAAGCCTGGTTCGAGGCGACCAGCGAGGACTTCGGCGTCGACGACAGCAAATACCGCAAGCTCACCGACACGCTCGATGTCTGGTTCGATTCCGGTGCCACCTTCGAAACCGTGCTGGGCGGCCCGGATGGTCGCCAGACGCGCATGGGCTCGCACTCGGCAGATACCGGCTTCCCGGCCGATCTCTACCTCGAAGGCTCGGACCAGCATCGCGGCTGGTTCCACTCGTCGCTGCTCGAGTCGTGCATGGTCAACGGCACGCCGCCGTACAAGGCACTGCTGACGCATGGCTTCGCCGTCGACGGCGAAGGCAAGAAGATGTCGAAGTCGAAGGGCAACGTGGTCGCCCCGCAGAAAGTGAGCGAGACGCTCGGGGCGGAAATCCTGCGCCTCTGGGTCGCGGCGACCGACTACTCCGGTGAGCTGTCGATCTCCGACGAAATCCTGAAACGCGTGGTCGAGAGTTACCGGCGCATCCGCAACACGCTGCGCTTTTTGCTGGCCAACACGTCCGATTTCGACGCGACGCGCGACGGCCTTCCCGTGCGCGAATTGTTCGAGCTCGACCGCTTCGCGCTCGCGCAGGCGCAGATGCTCGCAACGGCGGTCGAAGCCGACTATGGACGCTACGAATTTCACCTGGTCGTGCAGCGCTTGCAGACGTACTGCTCCGAGGAACTCGGCGGCTTCTACCTCGACGTGCTGAAGGATCGGCTGTACACGGCGGCCCCCGACAGTCGCGCCCGGCGTTCGGCGCAGACCGCGCTGGCACTGATCCGTGACGCGCTGCTGAAACTGATGGCGCCGATCCTGTCGTTCACCGCCGAAGAAGCATGGCAGCTCCTGCACCCGGCGGATCCGACGGTCTTCGTGCATGTGTGGAAGGACGCGCTGCCGACGTTCGCGCACGAACCCGAGCTGGTCGCGAAATGGGAACGCATCCTGAAGGTCCGCGCCGCGGTCAATCTCCGGCTGGAGGAGAATCGCCAGGACAAGTCCAATCCGGGTACCGGCGGCCTCGGATCCTCGCTCGAGGCGGAAGTCACGATCGGAGCCGCGGGCGAAGACCTGCATGCGTTGCAGTCGCTGGGCGACGATCTGCGCTTCGTGCTCATCGTGTCCGCGGCGCATGTGGAGCCACTCTCCGCCGCCGAAGGCACGGAATCGCTGCGCATAAAGGTCACCAAGACCGACAAGGCGAAGTGCGAACGCTGCTGGCACCGACGCGCCGATGTCGGTGCAGACGGCGCGCACCCCACGCTGTGTGCGCGTTGCGTGGCCAATCTCTTCGGCGGTGGCGAGCCGCGCCAGCATGCGTGAGGCGGCGCGCCCGTGGTGGCACTGGCTGGCGCTGACCGCCGCCGTGATCGTGCTCGATCTCGCGACCAAGGCGTGGGTCGTCGCGGTCTTTCGCGAAGGCGAAGCGCTGCCGGTGACGTCGTTCTTCAGCCTGGTGCTCGCCTACAACGCGGGTGCGGCATTCAGCTTCCTCGCCGGCGCCGGCGGCTGGCAGCGCTGGTTCTTCACCGGCATCGCCGTGGTCGCGAGCGTGTTCCTGTTGTGGATGCTGCGCCGTGGCGGGAGCACGATACTGCGTGCGGGACTGGCGCTCGTGCTCGGCGGGGCGCTCGGCAACCTGTGGGATCGTATCGCCGCCGGCCGGGTGACCGACTTCCTGCTCTTCCACTATGCCGGCTGGTCGTGGCCCGCCTTCAATGTCGCCGACAGCGCGATCACCGTAGGTGCCGCCTTTCTCATCCTCGACAGCCTGCGCGGCGGGACTCGCAAGCCAGCGCCTGCTGCCTCCACGGACAACCACTGATGGATATCCTGCTCGCCAATCCCCGCGGCTTCTGCGCCGGTGTCGATCGCGCAATCGCGATCGTCGAGCACGCACTCGACCAGTTCGGCGCGCCGATTTACGTGCGCCACGAAGTCGTGCACAACCGCTTCGTCGTCGATGACCTGCAGAACAAGGGCGCCATCTTCGTCGAGGAACTCGATGAGGTTCCGGCGGGTGCAACGGTGGTGTTTTCGGCGCACGGCGTCTCGCAAGCGGTACGCAGGCAGGCGGAGGCACTCGGCCTGCGCGTCTTCGACGCAACCTGCCCACTGGTGACCAAGGTGCATGTCGAAGTGGCGAAGATGCGGGCGCAGGGCCGCGACATCGTGATGATCGGCCATGCCGGGCATCCGGAAGTCGAAGGGACGATGGGCCAGGCACATGGCGGCATCCATCTGGTCGAGTCGGTGGACGACGTGCGGGACCTCCTGGTCCGCGATCCGTCCCGCCTTGCATACGTGACCCAGACCACGCTGTCGGTCGACGACGCAGCGGCGGTGGTGGAGGCGTTGAAAGCCCGCTTCCCTGACATTGTCGGCCCCAAGCGCGACGACATCTGCTATGCGACCCAGAATCGCCAGGACGCGGTCAAGGTGCTGGTGCCGCAGGTCGACGCGGTGATCGTCGTCGGCAGTCCGAACAGTTCGAATTCCAACCGCTTGCGCGAGGTTGCGGCGGTGCGCGGCGTGCCGGCGTGGATGGTCGATCGCGCCGATGAGTTGCAGGCGGACTGGGTGGCCGGCAAGCGTCGCGTGGGCGTGACGGCGGGCGCGTCGGCGCCCGAGGTGCTGGTGCAGGAGGTCTTGGTGCGCCTCAAGGAGCTCGGCGCGCTCGGCGTCACCGAACTGACCGGCGTGACCGAAGCCGTGACCTTTCCGATGCCGAAGGGCCTGGCTGGCGAGGCGCATGCCAAGGCGCCCGAAGTCGGGCCAGCCGGCACGCGATAGCCTGACGCGGCTGGCGGTCAACGTCCTGGCGTGGTTCGCCCCGGCTCTGCACGAAACCACAGAAGTCCCGACACCAAGGCTGTTGCCGCGAGCGCTGCGGCCAGCCCGGCTACCAGCGCGTGCCGGCCAGGCTCCGTCAACGCACGCACGATAGCCTCGGCCAGGTACCACGGGGCGAGCAACGCGAGCCATTGCCGTGCCCGGCGGTTCCCGCGCGCAATTCCTGGCACGAGGATGACGAGCGGCAGCGCCTTGAGGGCGAGCCAGCGGGCGCCAGGCAAGGGCGCCAGCACGGTGGCCCAGAGGAATTCGAGCAGTGTCAGTGCGACGACGCTTGCGACGGTGATGCGCGCTGCGATGGCCGGCGCCCGGCGAGGCGTGCGTGAAGAAGGGACGGCGGTCACCCGACCGTGACGAACTCGAAGATCTCGAAGCCCGGGCCGTTCTCGACCAGCTTGGTGAGCACCGCAAAGCCGGTGGTCTTGCCGCGGCGCAACGTCACCGCCTGCTCCAGCGCGAACGTACCGGCGGGGACGATCACCTGCGGCGGCGATGCATCGGCTGCACCCTGGCGGTCCTCGGGCAGCACGACGACAGGTGTCAGCGCCCCTTCCTCCGCATCTTCCGCCGCGGCGGCCGCCGCTTCCGGACTATCCGACAGAAGCTCACAACCGAATTCGAGTCCGCTGCCTTTGAGCGTATTGCGGAACCAGCGGACCATCGCGACCTGAAGGCTCGTCCGGCCCTCGATGCGCAGCGCAATCAGTTCACCGATGCGTAACGGCGTCGGCGCGGCATCGATCTGTCGCAGTGCGTATCCGGCGGGCGTGTGATTGATGACCTGGCAATTGGCCATCGGTGGTAATCCGGTCGGCGGCCGATTGACGCCCGCGTGCACGCCGCGGCTGTACTGCCACACGCCCGAAAGCCCCGCGCACGTGACCACGCGGGCGCGCGAAGGCAGCCGGTTGAATTGTCGGGCCGGCGGGATAGCCCACTGGCGCAGCAGGCGCTTCAGCAGGTTCACGTATTGCAAGCGCGCGGCTGCATCACGGCCCACGCCGGCTGGAATATCACCGCCGGCTTCGAGTGCGCGCAACTGTTCCTGGATCTGGAAGGCGAGGTCGAAGGTCAGCAGGAACAGCTTGCTGCCGTCGATCGAGCCGCCCTTGTTGGCCGAGAACGGGGGAAAGTCGTGGCCCACTGGAACGATCGCCACCGCCTTGGCCATCCGGTGCACCGGCGGCACATCGGTCAGCTTCGCCCAATGCGCGTACTCCTGTACGTAGCGCAGCACGATCGGCAACTGTCCCGGCAGGAAACCATAGGGATTGGCGAGCGCCAAAAGCAGCGTCTGGATGGTGAGCCGTTCCGGCGTGGTCTCCGGCTGATCCGCGGCGACCGGGATCAAATGGATCTGGCGGTTGCGGGCGAAGGCATAGACGATGTGGGCGTCGTGCCAGGTACGTGGCGGGACTGGCGCATACGATTCATAGCTGGTGACCAGGATGCGCGTCGTACATTGCAGGCAGCGATGCACCAGCGCTACCAGCAGTCGCTGCCCGCCCAGTGCCAGGCGCTTGTCGGCCTCGCGCACGAGCAGGTGCTTGTAGGCGGTCGCCAGCTCCGTGGCGAGCGTCAGGGCGGCCTTGGCCGCTTCCAGCGCGGGACCGGCAAGGGGGTGCGAGGCCCGGGTGAACTTGCGCTCCAGCGGTGACCAGAGCGCGAGGCTCGCCGACCAAAAGAGCTCGGCGAGTTCCAGGCGCTTGGAGTCGCTCATCGCCACCCGGTTGGTTGCCGCGAGCGCGTCGCCGACCTGGCGGGCCGCATCCACCGGGTCGCCGCGCGTGATTTCGTCCAGCCATGCCTTCACCTTCGCCGGCCGGACCTCGGGCGGATTGGCCGGATGGGGATCCACCGGGGGCAGGGTCAATGGGAGCGGCATGGGGATACAACGCGGCTGCGACGGGCCGTTGGCGAGGATTGTAAGGGGAAACCCACGTCGAAACCGCGCGTTGTCGGACCTAAGCGCGATCCGTGCCAGTCGCGTTATCGGGCGTCAGGGCGCTTGCAGGAATTCGACGACCGGCTCGATCTGGTCGGGAACGAGCAGGGTAGGGGCGTGGCCGATCCCGGCGAATTCGCACACCCGCGGCCGCGGCCCGCGCTGGCGCATTGCGGCCGCCGTCGCCGCGGAAAGCAGGTCCGATTCGGCGCCGCGCAGGACCAGCGTGGGACAGTCGATGGCGTCCCACAGACCCCACAGGTCAGCCGGAGCCGCGGCGGAGCGAAAGGCCTGCGCGATGCCCGGGTCGTAGCGCAGTTTCCAGCCGCCACCGCTACGCTCCGTCACGGTGGTCCGGGTCAGGTGATCCCACTGCGCGTCATCGAGTGGGCCGAAGGGTGCCGACACGGCGCGAATGTAGGCCACCGCATCGGGGTAGGTTGCAAACGTGGGGTCGCTACCCACGTACTCGCCAATGCGCGCGAGCGCGGCCGCTTCGATGACCGGCCCCGCGTCGTTGACGACCAGGCGACGGACCGGCGTGTTCGGCTGGGCCGCGGCGGCCATCCCGAGCAGCGCCCCCATGGACGTGCCCACCCAGTCGACCTGGTCGGCGCCGCTGCGGGCGATCAGCGCGGTCAGTGTCCCGAGGTAAGTCGGGAACGTGTAGTCGTTGGCATCCGCAAGCCACGCGCTCTGGCCGCGCCCCGGCATGTCGATCGCGAGGACGCGATGCGTTTTCTGCAGCGCCTCGGCCAGCACGTCGAAGTCGCGGCCATTCCGGGTCAGTCCGTGGACGCATACCACCACCCGGGGGTTCGCCGGGTCACCCCATTCGTAGTACGTGACACGATGAAAACCGTGCGGCGACAGCCCGTCGAAGTGATGGACGGCAGGTGAGGTTCGAGTGAGCATGGGAGCGGACGCTATACCGGGCCGAAGTTGGCGGACGATTGTGACACGGCGCCGCTTGACCGGTGAGGCGCTGGCCGACCCCGGCACGCCTGTGCGAAACTGGCGGCCGCCCGCCCATGGATGCCCGAGGTAATGATGTCTATCTTTGACGATGCCGGCCCGAAGCACCGGCCGACCGATCGACTGCCGGGCGCCGCGCGACTGCGCGGCTTGATCGTCGTCGTTGCCGTACTCGCTGCCGGGTGTGCGCCGGACGCACTCAACAATCGCGCCGCCACGCCGTTCGATGCGTTCGTGAACAAGATTTCCAAAGCATGCGCACCGATCCAGCTCGGCCGGTATCGGCTCGCGGATCCGCTGGAAGGCGGCGGTGACGGCTCGTACGATTACTGGCTGGATCAGACATCGCGCCTGTTCTATCGCCGGATTCCGCCCGCGGCATACCGGCAGAGCCTGACGGCTTTTTTCGGCGCCGGCAACGACGGCACGATCGACTGCATTCTCGACAACCTGCCGCCGCCGTCGTAGCGGCGTCGCGTTTCAGTCGGTCGCGCGCAGCGTACGGTCGAATACCAACAGCATCGCCGCGGTGGCGCCCCAGATGTAGCGCTCGCGATAGGGAATCGCCCAGAAGTCACGTCGGTGTTCGCCCAGCATGCGGAAGTGACGCTGGTGGTTGCCGGGTTCGAGCAGGAACGCCAGCGGGACTTCGAACACGTCGGCCACTTCCAGCGGGTCGGGAGTCAGCTCGAACGGCGGCTCCAGCCAGCCGACGATCGGCGTCACGCGAAATCCCGTAACCGTTTCATAGGCCGCAAGTTCACCAATGACCGTCACGTGCTGGCGGGCAAGGCCAATCTCCTCGGTCGCCTCGCGCAGCGCGGCGTCGGCGAGGGACGTGTCGTCGGGCTCCACCCGGCCGCCGGGGAAGCTGATCTGGCCGGGGTGATCCGGAAGGTCCGCGCTGCGCTGCGTCAACAGGATCGTCAGACCGTCCGCGCGATTCACGACGGGAACCAGCACCGCGGCCGGTGTAGTGATGCCCTCGCGCCCCGGCAGGCGAAACCCGTCGCTCATGCCGATCGCCGACATCGGGGCCGGGCGGGCCAATCGATCTTCGATCCAGCGCCTCTGGGCAGCGGGGGCGAGCGCGAACAGCGGAAGCGGCATTGCAGAAGGGAGGCGACGACGACGCGAGGCGCGCATTGTACCGCTGCGCCGGGTGACCGCCGCAGCGGAACGGCCGTCGGTCGGCTGCCGGGGCCGGCATTCACCCGCGTGGTGGCACACTGTCACATGCGGTCCTGCCGACGCCGGATTCAGGACGCGTCCGGCGGAACTGCAAGCATGACCCACTTGCCGAAGAAAGTGCCGTGGCCAATATCGTCGTTTGCATCCTCGCCGTGTTTTTGTGTCTGGTGAACGCGGTGATCTGGGCCTTCATCTCGGAAATGCCGCTCGTCGGCATCGCCTGGACCGGCGCGGCCTTCGCTTGCGTCTTCATGCAAAAGTGGGCCAAGGGCTGACGGCCCGGATGGCGTCGCGCCCCGTCGTCAGGCGACTGCGCGGCGTTCGACGGACGCACCCGCCGATGCCGCCTGGATGACTCGATCCGCAGTAGCGGTGCTTCTCGGCACGAATTGCGCACCGAGCAGGATGAGCGCCGGCGCGCCGGACGCCGTATCGATCCCCGGCAGATCACCCAGTGTCGTATAGCGAATTTCCTCGCCGGGCAGCGACGCGTCGGCGACGACCGCAACGGGCAGCGACGCGGGTTTGCCGAGCCTAAGCAGGGTCGCGGCGATCGTCGCCGCTTCGCCTGCTCCCATGTAGATCGCGGCCGCATCGGCGTGCGCAAGGCCGTCCGCCCAGCGACTCGGCGCCTCCTGCGACCCGACGCGCGGCGTGGTGAAGGCCACGGTTCGCGCGCTGCCGCGCTGGGTCAGCGACGTCCTGAGCGCCGCGGCGGACGCGAGCGCAGCCGTCACGCCAGGTACCACCTCGCAGGCGATGCCTGCGGTCTCCAGCGCGTCGATCTCTTCCTGCGCGCGTCCGAACAGCATCGGGTCGCCGCCTTTGAGACGCACCACGACCGCGTGCTGGCGCGCCGCGTCGACCAGCTGCTTGTTGATGAAACGCTGCACGGTCGAGTACCGGCCGCAGCGCTTGCCCACGGCGACCCTGCGCGCACGTTTGGCGAGGGCGACCGTTTCCGGATGCACGAGGGCATCGAAGAACACCGCATCGGCCGCGGCGAGCAGGCGCGCCGCCCGCAGCGTCAACAGATCGGGCGCGCCCGGGCCGGCGCCGACCAGGTAGACCGTACCGCTCATGCGCAGGGGAACCACACATCGCCGGGCGGGGCGGCAGCGGCGCGGCGCCGAAACCATGGCGTACGCCTCGCGGAGTTCTGATACGCGTCGGTGAAATCATGAAAGCCGAAAAGCGCATCGAGCACCTCCTGGTTGTCGCGCACAGCGAAGGCATCGAATCCGACTTCGCGCAAATAGAAAAGCTGGTCCCGCTGGATGTCTCCGATCGCGCGCAACTCGCCCCGGAAGCCGAATCGCTCGCGCAGCAGGCGCGCGATCGAGTAGCCACGTCCGTCGGTGAACGCCGGAAAGTCGACCGCGACCACCGGCAGCAGGCGCAGATCGGTCGCGATCTGGGCCGGGTCGTCGTCCGGTGCGAGCCAGACGCCAGCGTCGCCGCGCGCCACCAGCAGCGCCCGGTGCCCACGCCAGAAACTCACCGGAACAATGACCGGCGCCGCGTCGGGCAGCGCATCCGGCATCGTCACTTCGCGCAGCAACGTGTATTCGTCGGCAACGAGCTCGCCGTGCTTAATGAGTTGGGGCATAGACACGCTCCTTGAAAGGGTCGAGGCCGACGCGGCGAACGGTGTCGACGAAGCGCTCGTCGTCATGCCGCACGTCGATATAGGTTTCGATCAGTCGCTCGACGACGTCGGGCATTTCGTGCGCGGCGAAGGAGGGGCCGATCACGCGGCCGATCGCGGCGTGCTCGCCCTGCGTACCGCCGATCGTGACCTGGTACCACTCGCTGCCGTTCTTGTCGACACCGAGCACGCCGATGTGACCCACATGATGATGACCGCAGGCGTTCATGCAGCCGGAGATGTTGAGTTCGAGTTCGCCGATGTCGTGCAGGTCGTCGAGGTCGTCGAAGCGGCACTGGATCGCCTCGGCGATGGGAATCGACTTGGCGTTGGCCAGCGAGCAGAAGTCACCGCCCGGGCAGCACACAATGTCGGTCAGCAACCCGATGTTGGGGGTGGCAAGCCCCAGCCCTTTGAGCTCTTGCCACAGCGATTCGAGTTGGGACTGCAAGACATCGGTCAGGATCAGGTTCTGCTCGTGCGATACGCGCAGCTCTCCCAGGCTGTACCGATCGGCGAGTCCCGCGACAGCGTCCATCTGGTCCGACGTCAGGTCGCCCGGCGGTATGCCGGTTTTCTTGAGCGACATCGTCACGATGGCGTAGCCCGGAACCTTGTGCGGATGGACATTGCGGCGCACCCAGTTGGCGAACGAACGGTTGTCGGCCACCGCCGCGCGAAAGCCCGGGTCGTCGCCGGCGAGGCGCGCGTATTCGGCGGGCGCGAAAAATGCCTCGAGACGCGCGAATTCCTCCGCCGGAACGCTCGCCGGGCCGCCCGCGAGTTCCCGCCATTCCGCTTCGACCTCGGCCGCGAAGACAGCCGGCGTGCGCTCCTTGACCAGGATCTTGATGCGCGCCTTGTATTTGTTGTCGCGCCGGCCGAACCGGTTGTAGACGCGCAGGATGGCGTCGAGGTAGTTCAGTACTTCTGCCCGCGGCAGGTATTCGCGGATTACGTGACCGACGATCGGCGTCCGGCCGAGCCCGCCGCCGACCGCCACGCGAAAGCCGACCGCGCCCGCGTCGTCCAGCACGAGTTGCAGGCCGATGTCATGCACGAGGATTGCGGCGCGGTCGTGCGCGGCACCGGTGACGGCGATCTTGAACTTGCGCGGCAGGAACGCGAATTCCGGATGCAAGGTCGACCACTGCCGGATGAGTTCGGCATAGGGTCGCGGGTCCACCGTTTCGTCCGCGGCAACGCCCGCGAAATGGTCGCTGGTGACATTGCGGATGCAGTTGCCGGACGTCTGGATCGCATGCATCTCGACGCGCGCCAGTTCCGCCAGGATGTCGGGAACCCGCTCCAGGTGAGGCCAGTTGAATTGCAGGTTCTGGCGCGTGGTGAAATGGCCGTAGCCGCGATCGTAGGTGCGTCCGATACGGGCGAGGGCGCGCAACTGGCGCGACGACAGCTGGCCGTACGGAATGGCCACGCGCAGCATGGGCGCGTGCTTCTGGATGTACAGGCCGTTTTGCAGGCGCAGGGGCCGAAAGTCGTCTTCCGACAGCTGCCCCGCCAGGTAGCGCCGCGTCTGGTCGCGATACTGGGCAACACGCTCGTCGACGATGCGCTGGTCGAAGTGGTCGTAGCGGTACATGCGGGAATCCTCGTCTGTCCCGCAGGTTAGGGGCGGACTCAAATAATAGGAAGGAATGGATCGCTATGCGGTTATGGCGTTTGGATATAAGCTGATCCGCGCCGCCGCTATACTCGCGGCCTATGCCCAAGACAGGCCTCATCCTGTTCGCGCACGGTGCCCGGGACCCGCGCTGGGCCGAGCCGTTCGTACGGCTGCGCGAAAAAGTCGCGGCGGCGCGGCCGGGCACGCCGGTGGTGCTGGCGTTCCTCGAGTTCATGAAGCCAGACTTGGCGGGCGCCGCCGCGGAGCTGGTCGCCGCTGGCTGCACGGCGCTACGCATCGTGCCGGTGTTCCTCGGCCAGGGCGGCCACGTACGGGAAGACCTCCCGGCGCAAGTCCGGGTGGTCGAAGCCGCGCATCCCGGCATCGAGGTCGCGTTGCAGGCTGCGGTCGGCGAGGACGATGCAGTGCTCGATCGCATCGCGGACGTTGCCGTTCGCGGAATCGCCGCACGCTAGCGCGCAAGCTCGCGGCCGGCATCCCACGGATGCGCCGGCGGCGCGCTCGTGATCCGCTTCAGGCGGCGACCGCGAGCGGCGGGACTTCCAGCGTCCGCGCCGGGGCCCGCAGCAGCGCGGCGCCGTCGCCGCGGAAGGCACTGCCATGCATGCACGCCAGCACCTGCGGTTGCTCCTGCGCCAGGCGTTCCAGCACGGTCGTCGTCTGCGGCGCGTGCGCGTAGTAGTCCATCGGAGCGCGGAACGCTTCGCTCGGCGCCAGGATGTCAGACTCGGTGAGCGGGGTCAGGCCGTGACCGCCCTGCGTGAAGAGGTCGCCGCACAGCATGGTGCGGGTTTGCGTTTCCATCATGAAGCCGCATTCCCAACCGTGCGGCACATGCGGCGCATCGAACCAGCGCAGCGCGTGCTGGCCGATGGTCAGGATTTCCCCATCGGCAAGGCCCCGGGCAGGGCGGTTGGCCAGGTCGCGTTGGGCCGGTCTTTACCTACCGGATCCGTCGCAGCCACATTCGACCGAGGCGGGCGCTCATTGCTACAGCCTTCCCTTGAACGACCGCAACGCGTCGACGAGGTCGCAGATCAGTGCCTCCTGGTAGCGGTATGCCATTTCGTGGCCCATGGGCACCAGGACCGACAGCGAATATCTGCGGCATCGATCTGACAGCGCGTCCAGACGATCGATAGCGTCGTCGAGCCTGACGCGGGCTTCCGTTGTTCGTTGACGATCGGTGACCGCAGCGCCGGCGATTTCTCGGGCGGTTGCCCGCGTATCGAACATATCCGCGAGATCGCGCTCGATCTTCACGCGGTCGGCATCGACGCGCCAAAGCCGGAAGCGGTGCCAGACGGCCATGCCACTGAAGAGCATCGAGAATCCGACGATCAGCTTGAGCCATGTTGCCGTGGGCATGATATCGATGAGCCAGGGTGTGTAGGTACCGGCCAAATCGCGACCGCCATCGTCGAAGAAGTCCTTGGCCGCCGGCGCAACCCCCAGGCCGGTGAGGTTTGGCTGGTCCTTGTTGTCGCGAATGAACGTGGGGAACACCTCGGTTATCGCAGCCATCAGGCCCTGTGTCGCGCCGTATGACGCGCAGTCGTTACCGACGATCAGAGTTTCGACCTGAAGCAGTTGCTTGTTCTCGGGTGGCAATTGCCGCACGTAGTCGTACTGCCCGGCCCCGATTTCGCCCAGCCGGGCGAACGGCAGTCGGCGTGCAAGCGAAGCTGCATTGGGCATGCTGAGGATCTGCAGTCCGCGATTGCGGACAGCGTCGCTCACGAGTTGCGCCTGGTCGTCGATGACCATCGCGCCGAGGTCGAGGTCGCCGCGCTCCAGCATGCCGAGC
Source organism: uncultured beta proteobacterium (assembly GCA_963756765.1). Lineage (GTDB taxonomy): Bacteria > Pseudomonadota > Gammaproteobacteria > Burkholderiales > Casimicrobiaceae > VBCG01. Next base: position 186,431 of record CAVWPC010000011.1, read on the forward strand.
TGCTGGTCGATCGACTGGGTCGAGACCTTGAGGTCGAGACCAGCCAATGGCGCGAGGACCCGCCGCGCAAGGGGCTCGGTCCCGCTGCCAATCGGGCCAATGCCGATCCGCAAGCCCTTGAGATCCTCGGCTGTCTTGATCCGATCTGCGGTGCGGCCAAGCACGATCAGCGACTCCGGTCGCGGCAGGCGGCCGATGAGCTCCAGCCCTTCGTCCGCCGGCAGGTCGATTCCACCTTGAACCAGTGCGAACTGGAGGTTGCAGGTCGCCTTGGCTTGCGTCAGCCGCCGGATATTTTCCACCGATCCGGCGGAGGTGAGGTTTTCGACCTGTCCCTTGCGCTTGGTCACTTCGCGCGCAAGCTTGTTGATGGTCGCGAAGTAGTTGCCGGATTGCGCACCGGACAGGATGGCGATCCTGACATGGCGAAGGCTGGGCCGCGGGTCGTACACCGCGACAAGGATCGCGACCAGGGTCAGGATGGCGAACAGCAGCCCGGTCTTGATACCGGTGGACAGCGAGGCGGCGCGCGGTGGCGGCTTCTTGGGGTTGATGTGCGGAGCGTCGGTGGCAGGCATCGGTAGGCTTGGCAGGACGATGCCCAGCGGTGCGCCGAGCTGCGAAGCGGGTTCGTGGCGGCAGCGCTTGGCGCTAACGGTGGGTATTGTCGGGCAGCTGAGGACAGGGCACAACGTGCCCGCCGGATGACAGCGCCGAGCCTGATATCATTTTACATAATACAAATTATACGACAATTTGGTCGGGCAGTTTTTTTCGGTTCCCGAGAGTTACCCCGCACCGATATACGGCTTCCGAGGGGTTCCGAATGGCGACCCATCCCAGGCCTGTAGAACTGGCCCACCGTCCCACACTGAAAAGGGCTTTCTCCTGAATGAGACCGAGATTCCGATGCCGTACTTGGTAGCAGCTGCGATCATTTCGCGCACAAATGGCAATGATATTAGACAAGTAGCGTCGTTTTATGCCAACTCACATTAGATATACCGGGCGAACTGCCATCGGCGCCTACGGCATAACATTCAATACGTTACGGATGATTTTCTATGTAATTTCTCTGAGCAGTCTAGAGCGTCGGCACAGCGTCCGGTTGGTGCGTCCGCGCTTCAATCGGAGACAGCCAACCTTAAGGAATGGCGCAGCCAGGGCCTCGGAACGAAGCTGTGCCCTCAGGCAAGACCGGCAGTAATCAATGCAAGCAGTTGCGCGTTGTTCATGGCACCTCCGGCGGCAAGGTGCCCAGCCAGTGTCTCGTCCGAAAAGTGCGTCGCCAAGGCCGCACGTGCCTCCGCGATCAGGCGCTGTTCGTTGGGTTGCAGCTGCGTCCTGGATATCGCAATTTCGGCATCCGACGCGCCCACGAGCTGGGCAGCGATGGCCGGCTGCCCGCGGCGCCAGTAGAAATAGGCCCACTCTTCGACATAGAGGATGCCCACTCGTCGCAGCATGGGGAGCACTTCGGTGCCGACGGCAGCGGCCTCGTCGAGCCGCCCCATTTCGCTCAATATGCCCAACAGGTTGGCGAACAGCACGGCCATGTCGGCATCGGCGGCCGGCTGTGCCCGCAATTCTTCGGCGAGGCGGCAGCCTTCTTCGCAGGCCAATTCCATCGGCCCCGTGTTCCATAGCAGGTCGACCAGGTTCGAGCGGTCGATCGCCTGCAGGCGTCGGTCGCCGGTTGCCGCGCTGAGCCGCACGGCTTCACTGAACTGCACGAGCGCTTCGTCGGCCCGGCCCGCCATGTTCGCGGCAAAGCCCAGGTTGCGATGGAGGTGAATGCGGAACTCGAGCGGCCAATCCGGGGCCAGCAGGCGGCGCGCTTCTTCGGTAATGGCTTGCGCCTCGACGGGATCCGACCCGCGCAGGTGGCGCGCCAGCTGGATCAGGCTGGAAAAAACCCGGCGCGGTTGGCCCTGCGCTGCGTACAGCGTTCGGGCACGTCCCGCCGCCTCGATCCGCAACGTCCTGGGCACGTGACTCGCCATGTTGCCGGCGGCCATGGCGCGCCAGTACCGGGCCGCGAGCGGTGGCGCCGCCACGCCGGCCTCCACTTGCTGCTGGAGTGGCAGCAGCCAGTCGACGCAGTCGGCAGCGTAGTCGATCAACGCGCCGGCATGTGCGGCAATGGCGATGGCAATCTCCGGGTCCCCTGCCTCGCCCGTGGCCCAGCCATACGCCGCACGCAGGTTATCGAGTTCCGGAAGCACGGCGGCGGCGTACTGGTCGGTGCGCATCTCGCCGTCGAGGTTGGCGTCGTCGATACGCTGCAGAAAAGCCCGCATCGCCACCGCGTGTTGCCGCAGCAGCGGCGCCATTTCGTGCGCCGCGAGCTGTTCCAGCGCGTACGCGCGGGCGGACTCGAGCAGCCGGTAGCGCGGGTTGTCGCCCGCATCGGCGACCACCAGCGACTTGTCGACCAGCGCGCTGACCTGGTCGAGCACCGCCCACTCGTCGAGCCCTTCGTCACTCGCCACGGCCTGCGCCAATCCGATCGTGAAGCCGCCGGCGAAGACCCCGAGCCGACGGAAGACCACCTGCTCCGCCTCACTCAGCAGGCTGTGGCTCCATTCGAGCGCCGCGCGCAGGGTTTGATGCCGTCGCAGCCGCGCACGCGCGCCGCCGGTGAGCAAGCGAAATCGCGCGTCCAGCTTGTCGCGCACCGGACGCAGTCCAATCGTGGCGACCCGGGCTGCGGCGAGCTCGATCGCCAGCGGCAAGCCATCGAGCCGGCGACAGATATCGACGGTCAGCGAGAGGCCCTCGTCGTTCAGCGCGAAGCGCGGATCGGCTGCGCGCACGCGCGACTCGAACAAGGCGACCGCCGCGAAGCCCCGGGCGTCATCCATGGAAAACTTTGCCGGAATCGCCAGCGGCGACAACCGGTACTGCTGTTCCGCCGGCAGGTGCAACGGCTCCTGGCTGGTCGCCAGAACGGTGATTCCCGGCGCCTGCCGCAGGATGGCCTGGACGAGATCGGCCACCGCGTCGAGCAGGTGCTCGCAGTTGTCGATGACCAGCAGCAGGTGACGCTGGTCGACGCGCGTCATCAGTTCCTCGGTCAGCGATGCCTGGCCGGGCAGCGGAATCGCCAGCGCCTGGGCCACCGTGCTGGGCACGAGCGCCGGGTCGGAGAGTCCGGCGAGCTCGACCATCCAGGCGCCGTCCGGAAATTCCGCCGCCGAGGCGTGCGCGGCCGCCTGCGCCAGCCGGCTCTTGCCGATGCCACCGGCGCCGACCAACGTAACCAGCCGATGCGCGCCGAGAAGTATCTCCACCGAGCGCACATCCTCATCCCGTCCGAACAGCAGCGGCAGTTCGGCGGGGAGATTGTTGCGCGAGGCAGCGGCAACAACCGCCGCCGCTTGGGGGGCCGCAGCCGGCGACCCCGTACCATCAGCGTCGCCCGCTTCCGCGGCAAGCGGGCGAACGAAGCGATAGCCACGGCCGGGAACGGTCGCGATCGCCTGTGGGCCGAGCAGTTTGCGCAAGGCGCTGATCTGCACCTGCAGGTTGTTCTCCTCGACCACCACGTCGGTCCATACGACTTCGAGCAGCTCTTCCTTGCCGACCAGCCGGTCGCGGCGTTCGATCAACGCCTGAAGCACGTCGAATGCGCGTGCGCCGATGGCCACGGCCCGCCCGTCCAGCAACAACGTACGGCTGCCCGAAAACAATTCGAAGCCGTCGAATTGCCAGGAATTCGCCACGTCTACGCCGCCGCTGCGCCGTATGCCGCCGCCGCGACATCGTCGCGAAAACACCCCGCCAGTAGCGGCGTGACGGCGCAGACAGTCGCCTGCGCGCGAAATGTTCTGCGGTAGCGATCGAGCATTGGGGTTGGTAACGATTACGCAGGGAATGGAAAGTTTGGCACAGGAGCGCGCCGCGGCGGTGACCAGCGATGCAGGTAGCGTTCGCACCGCGGCCACTCGTCAACGCTCAAAGTCAAATCACCACCATGACGACACCATTCGGCCGCTGGCGCGCAGGCTCAATCGTGGAGCTTGGCGAGCGCCTCCGCGACGCGATCGGCGGTGACGATCCGGATGCCGTCGGGAATCTGCTTCGGCCGGTTCGCCGTGGGGATCAACGCGGTCTTGAAGCCAAGCTTCGCGGCCTCGCGGATGCGCTGCTGTCCGCCTTGCACCGGTCGGACCTCGCCTGCCAATCCAACCTCACCAAATACAATAGATTTATCAGGCAATGCAATGTTTTTAAACGATGAATGGATCGCCAACAGGACAGCCAGATCGACTGCGGGTTCCTGGATGCGCACACCGCCGACGGCGTTGACGAACACATCGTGCCCGCCGGTGGCGATACCGCCGTGGCGATGCAGCACGGCGAGCAGCATCGCGAGGCGCTGCGCATCGAGCCCCAGCGCGAGCCGGCGTGGCATGCCGCCCTGTGCCGGGTCGACCAGCGCCTGGATCTCGACCAGCAGTGGACGGGAGCCTTCGACGGTCGCCACCACGGCCGCCCCGGGCACGGGCGTCGCATGGCCGGACAGGAACAGCGCCGACGGGTTGGTCACGCCCTTCAATCCTCGCTCGGTCATGCCGAATACACCAAGCTCGTTGGCCGCGCCGAAGCGGTTCTTGATCGCGCGCACCAGACGGAAACTCGAATGCGGATCACCTTCGAAATAGAGCACCGTGTCGACGATGTGCTCGAGTACCCGTGGCCCGGCGATCGCCCCTTCCTTGGTGACGTGACCTACGAACACCATGACGATGCCGCGCTGCTTGGCGAAACGCGTCAGCTGCGCCGCGCACTCGCGTACTTGCGCCACGCTGCCCGGCGCCGATTGCAGGGCCTCGGTGTAGACGGTCTGGATCGAGTCGACCACGACAACCTCGGGCTGCGCTGTCGCGATCGCACCCATGATCGCCTCGAGCTGGACTTCGGCCAGAAGCTCGACCGGTGCGTTGATGAGGCCCAGGCGCTGCGCGCGCAAGGCGACCTGCTGCACGGATTCCTCACCGGTCACGTACAAGGTCCGGCGGCTTGCCCCCAATGCGGCACCGGCCTGCAGCAGCAGCGTCGACTTGCCGATACCCGGGTCGCCACCGATCAGTACCACGCCGCCTGGCACCAGGCCGCCGCCGAGCACCCGGTCGAACTCCTCGAGGCCGGTCGCGATACGGGGGTTCTCGCGCGCCTCCACCGCCGCGAGCGCGGTGATGACGGACTTGCTGCCGGGAATGCTCTCGAACCGGGTGGGCGCGGGAGTCACCACGGTCTCGACCAGCGTATTCCACGCGCTGCAATGCGGGCATTGCCCCTGCCACTTAGGGGCGGACCCGCCGCATTCGGTACAGGTGTAGACCGTCTTCGCCTTGGCCATCAATGCGCCCTCAGCGAGTCAACGGCCGCCAGGCGGCTGCCGCGTTCAGCGCGCAACGGCGGGGGCGCGCAGGCGCTCAGCTCAATTCGTCCGGCTGGACGACGGCGGTGCCGAACTTGCCGACGACGACTCCCGCCGCTTCGTTGGCAATGCGTACGGCATCGGGCAGCGTCGCGCCCGCCGCGAGCATCGCGCCCACCGTCGCGATGACGGTATCGCCCGCACCGGATACGTCATACACCTCGCGCGCCTGCGCGGGAATGGTAAGCGCCCCGGTCGCCGAGAAAAGCGTCATGCCCTCGTCGGAACGGGTCACGAGCAGCGCCTCCAGATCGAGTTCCCGGCGCAGCGCTTCGGCACGGGCATTGAGATCGGCCTCATCCTTCCATCGGCCCGCCACTTGCCGGAACTCGCTCTGATTGGGCGTAAGGAGCGTTGCGCCGCGATAGCGCGCATAGTCCTCACCCTTCGGATCGACCAGGACGGGCTTGCCCGCTGCACGGGCGGTCGCGATCATTTGCGCGATGTCGGTCAACCCGCCTTTGCCGTAGTCCGACAGGATCACGAGGTCGGATTCGCCAACCATGCTCGCGAAACCGGCAAGCTTGCTCGCCAGCACCGCCTGCGACGGCACCGTTTCGAAATCGATCCGCAACAGCTGCTGCTGGCGGCCGATGACGCGCAACTTGACCGTGGTGGGAACGGCGGCGTCACGCAGCAGCGTGGCCTTGACCCCCTCGGCGGCCAGCATGCGCTCCAGCGTTGCACCGGGCTCGTCGGCGCCGATCACCGACAGCAATGTCGTGCGCGCACCCAGTGAAACGGCATTGCGCGCGACATTGGCCGCGCCGCCAGGCCGTTCCTCGGCACGCGCGATGCGCACGACCGGAACCGGCGCCTCGGGCGAGATCCGCTCGACATCGCCGAACCAGTAGCGATCGAGCATGACATCCCCGACCACCAGCAGCCGCGCCGCGGCAACCTGCTGGCGATATCCGGAATAGGCGACCGCCGGCGCGCTCATCAGCGACGACCGATGGCAAAATATTCGAAGCCCTGGTCCCGGACGTCGCGCGGATCGTACAGGTTGCGCCCGTCGAAGATCAGCGGCGTCCGCAGCCTCGCTCGCAGTGAAGCGAAATCAGGACTCCTGAATTCCTGCCACTCGGTGGCGATCACCAGTGCGTCCGCCCCGTCGCACGCGGCCAGCGGCGACGCCGCGAAGACGATTCCCGGGGCGTCGGCGTAGATGCGCTGCGCCTCCGTCATCGCCACCGGATCGTAGGCCACCACGCGCGCGCCGCGCGCCACGAGCGCGTCGATGATCACCCGTGCCGGGGCCTCGCGCATGTCGTCGGTGTTGGGCTTGAAGGCGAGCCCCCAGAGGCCGAAGGTGAGTCCGGCGAGGTCGGCACCCAGGCGCTTCTCGATCTTGTCCACCAGCACGCGCTTCTGCCGTTCGTTGACCACTTCCACCGCCCCCAGCAGGTCGAGGGGCTGGCCATATTCGACCCCGGTGTACTGGAGCGCCTTCACATCCTTGGGGAAGCAGCTTCCGCCATACCCGACGCCAGGATAGAGAAACTGATACCCGATGCGCGGATCGGAACCGATGCCCTTGCGCACCATCTCGATGTCCGCACCCACGGCATCCGCGAGGTTGGCAACCTCGTTCATGAACGAAATGCGCGTGGCCAGCATGGCGTTGGCCGCGTATTTGGTGAGTTCGGCCGACCGCACGTCCATCACCAGGAAGCGATCGTGGCTGCGCATGAACGGAGCATAGAGCGTCCGCAGCGTCGCGGTGGCACGATCGTCGTCGGTGCCGATCACGACCCGGTCGGGCCGCATGAAATCGTCCACCGCCGCGCCCTCCTTCAGGAACTCCGGATTCGAGAGCACCGCGAAGTCCAGCGCTGCGCCACGTCTGGCCAGCTCTTCGGCGATCACCGCCCGCACACGATCGGCGGTACCGACCGGAACCGTCGATTTGTCGACGACGATCTTGGGTTCCTGCATGCGCTGCCCGATATTGCGCGCCGCGGCGATCACATACTGCATGTCCGCGCCGCCGTCCTCTTCCGGGGGCGTCCCGACGGCGATGAACTGCAAGGCGCCGTGTGCAACCGCGGCATCCACATCCGTGGTGAAGCGCAGTCGACCCGCGGCGGCGTTGCGCCGGACGAGCGCTTCGAGACCGGGCTCGTGGATCGGCACACCACCGGCGTTGAGTATCGCGATCTTGCGCGGATCGACATCCAGGCACAGCACGTCGTTGCCGACTTCGGCGAAGCAGGTGCCGGTCACCAGTCCCACGTAGCCCGTACCAATCATCGTTACTTTCATGCAGCGGCGCTCCTCGCGGCGGCAAGCGACGTGTTGATTGCCCGCAGCGCGGACAGCGGATCGGCCGCGCGGGTGATCGGTCGGCCGATGACCAGGTAATCGGCACCCTGCGCCACCGCCGCCTCCGGAGTCACCACGCGTGCTTGATCGTCCTTCCCGGCATGGGCGGGGCGAATTCCCGGCGTCACCAGCGTGAATCCGGATCCGCAGGCGGAGCGCAGCGCGGCCGCTTCATGCGCCGAGCAGACGACACCGTCGAACCCGCACGCCTTCACGAGTTCCGCAAGCTGCAGTGCTTCACCTGCCGAGGTCCCGGCGTGGCCGACCTCGCGCAGATCGGCGTCGCTGAGGCTGGTCAGGACGGTGACGGCGATCAGCAGTGGCGTTGGCCGCCCTGCCGGCACGCTCGCGCTGTCCACCGCCTCGCGCGCCGCGCGCAGCATCGCGCGCCCGCCGCTGGCATGAACGTCGATCATCCAGACACCGAGCCGTGCGGCGGCGGCGCAGGCGCTGGCCACCGTGTTGGGAATGTCGTGGAATTTGAGATCGAGGAACACGTTGAAGCCGCGCTCGACCATCCAGCGCACAGGCTCAGGCCCGGCAACGACAAAGAGCTCCTTGCCGACCTTGAGGCCGCATTGCCGTGGATCGAGGCGATCGACCAGCGCCAGCGCCTCCAGCGGATTGGCGAAATCGAGTGCGACGATGACACGGGGTGATTCGTGGTTCACGGGCTTTCGATCCTGATTGCCGAGATTCGTTTTCTAAGCATAGCCGTCCGGCGCCTCGGTGCGCCGCGGCGAGTACGTCTCCCACTTGAGGCATCCCGGACAGCGCCAGTAATACTGCTTGGCGCGGAAGCCGCAATGGTCGCATTTATACATGCCCAGGCGCTTGATGTGCTGCGCGACTAGCGCCTTGACCAGCTCCAGGTCGTGCCGTCGCTCGGCCGGCGCCGCGAGCAGCTGCGCTTCGAGCAGACGGTCGAGGCCGAGCAGCGTCGGGTTGCGGGCGAGTTCATCCTTGATCAACGCGGCCGCGGCCTCGGGGCCGTCACGTTCCAGCGTCAACGTGAACAGCGCATTGAGCAGGTCAAGCGACGGATACTGGTTCTGATAGTTGCGCAACACCCGGACGCCCTGCTCCGTCTGGCCGAGACGACGATAGGCGTCGGCGATGCGATCGGCGGCCAGCGACAGGAATGCGGGATTCTGCGACTCGATCTTCTGCCACATCGCGATGGCATCGGCGGGCCGCGACTGTTGCGCGCAGGCATCGCCCGAGAGCAGCGTGGCGCGCGTGCACCCGCGGTAGGCAGCAAAGGCGGCTTCGAGCTGGCTGTCGGTGTTGGCCGTATCGGACTGCAGCAAGGCAGCCTGCGCCAGTTCGCAGTGATACTGCGCGATCTCCTTGAAGTAGGGCTGCTTGGCAAGGCCCTCCATGCGCCGGGTCGCCGCGATCGCCTTGTTCCAGTCCTTTTCCGTCTCGTAGATCGAGATGAGATGGCCGAGTGCGGCGTGCTCGTACGAGGAGCCGTCGAGCCGCGTGAAGAGCTCCTCGGCACGATCGAGCAGCCCGGCGCGATGAAAATCCTGGGCGAGCTCGTAAGTGGCCATCGTGCGCTTGTCGGCCGGCAGATCCGGACGGTCGAGCAGGTTCTGATGCATACGGATCGCCCGGTCGATCTCGCCCTGGCGCCGGAACAGCGAGCCCAGCGCAAAATGCAGGTCGATGGTCTGCGGATCGACCTTGACTACCTCGATGAACGATTCAATGGCCTTGTCGGGCTGTTCGTTCAGCAGGAAATTCAGGCCGCGAAAATAGGACAGTGGCAAGGCGCGCGATTCGCGCAGCAGGTGCTTGATGTCGATGCGCGCCGCAATCCACCCGAGGCCAAAGAACACCGCCGGCACCGGCAGCAGCCACCACAGTTCGAAATCCATTGCGCGCGGTCAGCGGGAGGTCAAAGGCCGTCGACCAGGTGGTCGGCACCCGGATAGCGCGGACCCGACGCGGGCACCGGACGCTTCGACGTGTCGCCCGGCAGCGTGCCGGAATGCACACCCTGCCGCTGTTCGCGGCGCAACCGGCTCAACTGCCGCTTGAGTCGCGATGTCCGCAGTGCCCCGGCCAGGAGCCCGACCGCCACGCCGACCGCGAAGGCCACGAAGACGATGAATACCAGGGGCGCCTGCCACGTAGCGAGGTGGAAAAACTTGAGCGTCACGGTTTCGGCGTTCTGCAGGGAAAGAAACAGCAGGGCGACGAAGATTGCGGCGGCGATGATCCAGCGCACGACTTGCATGGTCGCAATTATGCCACTGCGCACCACGAGCGCCGCTGTGACAATGGAGCTTCGCGTACGATGCGTGGTGAGATCGTAACCAGATCCCCGACGCTGCCGGCAACCGATGGCGGGACCGTCGCCAAAAAAGAAAAACGCCGGGCACTGCCCGGCGTCCATGCACATGGCTCCCGCTTGTCTGTTACTTGACCGCATCGTCCGCAAAGTCGACGCGTTCACGCAACTCCTTGCCAGCCTTGAAGTGCGGTACATACTTCTGTGGAACCTGCACCTTCTCGCCGGACTTCGGATTACGGCCCGTGCGCGGTGGCCGGTAGTTGAGGCCAAAGCTGCCGAACCCACGGATCTCGATGCGTTCCCCTTTGGCGAGGCTTTCCGCCATCGCGTCCAGGATCATCTTCACCGCCAGCTCGGCATCCTTGGCAACCAGCTGCGGAAACTGTGCCGCCAGGCGGTCGATCAGCTCCGATTTGGTCATCGCGTGGATCTCCGCGTGCGTCCGTCCCGCCACACTGCTCCGAGAGACTGGCCGCCCCCGCGGGGGTCGGCGCACGCAGCAAGCGTTGGGGGACGTTGCACGTTAGCCGTTGGTCTTGTTGTCGGACAGCTTGGCCTTGAGCAGCGCGCCGAGATTGGTCGTGCCCGTGTTGGCGCCCGAATTCTCCGAGCTCATCCGCTGCATCGCCTCGCCTTCCTCGGCATTGTCCTTCGCCTTGATCGACAGGTTGATGCTGCGGTTCTTGCGATCGACATTGATGATCATCGCATTGACGGCGTCGCCTTCCTTCAGGTGCGTGCGCATGTCCTCGACGCGGTCGCGCGACAACTCCGACGCGCGAAGGTAGCCCTCGATGTCGCCGGACAGCGTGATGACTGCGCCCTTGCCGTCGAGCGACTTGACGGTGCCATTGACGATGCTGCCCTTGTCATGCATCGCGACGAAGTTGGTGAACGGGTCGCCGTCGAGTTGCTTGATGCCGAGCGAAATGCGCTCGCGCTCGACGTCGATCGCCAGTACCACGGCCTCCACCTCCTGGCCCTTCTTGTAGTCGCGCACGGCCGCTTCGCCGGTCGCCGACCACGAGAGGTCCGACAGATGGACGAGGCCGTCGATGCCACCAGGCAGGCCGACAAACACGCCGAAGTCGGTGATCGACTTGATCATCCCCTTCACGTGATCGCCCTTCTTGTGGTTCATCGAGAAGTCATCCCACGGATTCGGCATGCACTGCTTCATGCCGAGCGAGATGCGCCGGCGTTCCTCGTCGATTTCGAGGATCATCACTTCGACTTCGTCGCCCAGCTGCACGACCTTGGTCGGATGGATGTTCTTGTTGGTCCAATCCATTTCGGACACGTGGACTAGGCCTTCGATTCCCGACTCGATCTCCACGAACGCGCCGTAGTCGGTGATGTTGGTGACCTTGCCGAACAGACGCGTGCCCTGCGGGTAGCGGCGCGACAGGCCAACCCACGGATCCTCGCCCAGCTGCTTCATGCCGAGCGACACGCGGTTCTTCTCCTGGTCGAACTTCAGGACCTTGGCGGTGACTTCGTCGCCGACGGCGAGCACTTCCGACGGATGCTTGACGCGACGCCAGGCGAGATCGGTGATGTGCAGCAGGCCATCGATGCCGCCCAGATCCACGAACGCGCCGTAGTCGGTGATGTTCTTGACGATGCCCTTGACGATCGCGCCTTCGGACAGCGTGGACAGGAGCTTTTCGCGCACCTCGCCCTGCGACTCCTCGAGTACTGCGCGGCGCGATACGACGACATTGTTGCGTTTGCGATCGAGCTTGATGACCTTGAAGTCGAGCGCCTTGTTTTCGAACGGCGAGGTGTCCTTGACGGGGCGGATGTCGACCAGCGAACCGGGCAGGAACGCGCGGATGCCGTTGATCATGACCGTGAGACCGCCCTTCACCTTGCTGGTGACGAGCCCCTGCACGACCAGACCCTGCTCCATCGCGGCCTCGAGATCGTGCCAGGCCTTCAGGCGCTTGGCCTTGTCGCGCGACAGCTTGGTCTCGCCGTAGCCATCCTCGAGCGACTCGATGGCGACGGTGACGAAGTCGCCGGGCTTGACCTCGATCTCGCCCTTGTCGTCCTTGAATTCCTCGATGGCAATGAACGATTCGGATTTCAGGCCGGCGTTGACAACGACGACGTTGAAGTCGACGCGCACAACCTCGGCGGTAATGAGTTCGCCCTGCCGCATCTCCTGCTTGGTGAGGGATTCCTCGAACAGAGTCGCGAAATCTTCCATCGGCGGATTGGCGGTGGCGGGGGTGCTGGACATCGTGGTGGCGGTAGCCATGGGTTGGTTCCTTCGTTGGTCAAAGGCCGCCGGAAGCGAGAACCCTTTTTCTCGCGCCGTCGGGCTGGTTGGTCAATCCGCGTCGGCTTGCACCGGCTAAAGTGGGCCGCGCGGTCCTTTTTCGCGATGTTTCATTCCTGCGAGCGCAAAGGCCTCGTACCGCTGGTGCGCTCGCGATAGAGCGCAAGCACGCGGGCAGTGGCCTCGTCGATCGTCAGGTCGGTGGTATCCAGGAGCACGGCGTCGGCGGCAGGTTTGAGCGGTGCGGCTGCTCGTCCGGCGTCGCGCGCGTCGCGCTCTCGGATATCGCGCAAAAGACTTGCTATTGTAACGGAGATTCCTTTTGCGATCAACTGCTTATAGCGGCGGCGTGCCCGTTCTTCCGGGCTCGCGGTCAGGAACACCTTGAGGGTGGCATCCGGGAACACAACCGTTCCCATGTCGCGCCCGTCCGCCACCAGACCGGGCGGAAGGACGAAAGCACGCTGCCGGTCATGGAGCGCGTGGCGTACCTGCGCGTGCACGGCAACCTCGGACGCGGCCTTCGATACCGCCTCGGAGCGTATCGCCATGGTGACATCCTCGCCGTCGAGCAGGATGCGCGCACCGTCGAAGCGCACGGGGAGGTTCATGGCAAGCCGGGCCAGCCCCGTCTCGTCGGTCGTTGCCAGCGCCTGCCTGGCCGCGGCCAGGGCGACCAGGCGATACAGGGAACCGCTGTCCAGATAGTGGTAGCCCAGTGCGCGCGCCGCAGCCTCCGCGATCGTGCCCTTGCCGGACGCGGCCGGACCGTCGATCGCGATGATCGCCGGGGTCATGCGCGCAGACCCGCCAGGCGCGCGAAGAACGTCGGAAAGGTCTTTGCGACGCACCCAGGGTCCTCGATCGTGACCGGCACCCCGCCCAGTGAAGTCAGCGCGAAGCACATGGCCATCCGGTGGTCGTCGTAGGTCGCAATGGTCGCGGGGCGCCACGGGGACGGCGGCTCCACGCGCAGCCAGTCGGGACCCTCGGCTACCGTCGCCCCCAGCTTCCGCAACTCGGTTGCCATGGCGGACAGGCGATCCGTTTCCTTGACCCGCCAGCTGCCGATGCCGGTCAACGTCGTCGGCGCGCGTGCGAACAGCGCGGTGATCGCCAGCGTCATCGCGGCGTCGGGAATCGTCACGCAGTCGATCGTTCCGCCAGCCAGCGCTGCACCGGCGCGCACCTCGATCCAGTCGGGGCCAAAGCGCACGTCCGCGCCCTGCCCGGCCAGTACGCCGGCGAATGCGACATCGCCCTGAATGGAATCGCGTCCAACCCCGGTGATGCGGACCGGTCCGCCGCCCAATGCGCCTGCAGCGATGAAATAAGAAGCGGCCGATGCGTCTCCCTCGACCTGAACCGTGCCCGGACTGCGATAGCGCGCGCCCGCGGGACAGTGGAAACGCTGCGGATCGAGGCGTTCGATGACCACGCCGAAACGGCGCATCAGTTCGATCGTAATGTCGACATACGGCCGCGAAATGAGCTCGCCCTCCACCGCCACGGTGACCGGTCCCCCCACCAGTGGCAGGGCCTGCAGCAAGCCGGTCAGGAACTGGCTCGAGACATTGCCCTTGACGGCCACGGTAGTCGGCGCCGAACCGGACTCGGCAGGCGATCGTTCGACACCGGGAGCGATCCGGAGCGGCGGGAAGCCGGCAACGCCTGCGTACTCGATCTGCGCCCCCAGCGCGCGCAGCGGCGCGACGAGATCGCCGATCGGCCGCTCGCGCATGCGCGCGCCGCCGTCGGCACCATAGTGACCGCGGCAGAACGCGAGCGCACCCACCAGCGTGCGCATCGACAGGCCCGAGAAGCGCAGGTCGAGGTCCGCCCGTTTGACGGAAAATGCGCCGCCAGCACCTTCCACCACGTATCGCTGGTGCCCCTCGCTGCGCCAGTGCACGCCCAGCTTGCGCAGCGCCGTCAGCATCACCTCGGTATCGTCGGCCTCGAGGAGACCAACCAAAGTTGTCGTGCCGTCGGCGAGGCCGGCGAGCAGCAGGCAACGATTGGAGATACTTTTCGACCCCGGCAGCGCCACCTCACCTTCCAGATGGCGGACCGGTTCGAGCGTAAGCCGTGGCGGATACGCTGGCGCCGCCATCGTCTAGCCGCGATCCTCGGCCGCGGGCCTGCGCGCGGACCTGTTCCCATGCCTGTCGCGCCTGGCTTGCCTGCGCAAACAGCGCTTCGAGTCCTTTCGCGTCGCCCGCGAAGAGCAATGCCCGCACGCGCGCCAGCGTCGCGCCATAGCGGTCCATCTCGGCGAGCAGCGACTCCCGGTTCGCGAGCGCGATATCGCGCCACATCTCGGGCGAGCCCGCGGCAATGCGGGTGAAGTCGCGAAATCCACTGGCCGCGTGATCGAAGTAGACTGCCGCATCGGCGCGCGCCGCGAGCTCCGCCACCAGGCTGAACGCCAGCACGTGCGGCAAGTGGGAAACTGCGGCGAACACCGCGTCGTGACGGACGGGATCCAGCGTGGACACCCGGGCACCGCAGGCGCGCCAAAGGCCTTCGACGCGTTCGACGGCGGTGGCGGCGGTCTCGCGTACCGGTGTCAGGATCACGTCGCGGCCATCGAAGAGTGACGGAAATGCTGCGGCGGCACCCGTATGCTCGGTGCCGGCAATCGGATGCCCCGGCACGAAGCGCGGCAGCGCGTTGCCCAGCAGGTCGCGCGCAGCCGCAATCACATCCTGCTTGGTGCTGCCCGCGTCAGTCACTACGACCTCCGGCCCCAGCGCCGGCGCCAGCGCCGCGAGCAACGCCGGGAATTGGGCAACGGGTGCCGCGAGCAACACGACGTCGGCATCGGCGAGCTCGATGGTCCACGGCGCGGTCAAGGCGAAGGCCCGATCGATGACGCCGCGGCCGAGCGCAACTTCGAGGTTCTCGCGGCTCCTCCCGACGCCGACCACCTCGCGCACGACGCCGGCGCGTTTGAGCGCCAGCGCGCACGATCCGCCAATCAGGCCTACACCAACGACGACGAGCTTGGCTATCGCCATGCGCAACCACCGGCGGTGACGGTGACAATGCCCGCCGCCGCGGACCGCGGAAAGCACGCCACGTCAGCCCGCCTTCAGCGCCGCCGCAAGCGCCGAGAGGAATCTTTCGTTTTCCGCCGGCAAACCGATGGTGACGCGCAGGAATTGCGGAAGCCCGTAATTGGCGACCGGTCGCACGATGATGCCCTGCGCGAGCAGCGCGGCGTTGATCCGTGCCGCATCACCGACTTGCACCAGCACGAAATTTGCATGCGACGGCACGAACGGCACGCCAAGCCGATCGAGCCCGGCATAGAGCTGCGCAAGGCCGCGGCGATTGAGTTCCCGACTCTCTTCCACGTACGCGCTGTCGGCCAGGGCCGCGAGCGCGGCGGCCTGCGCCAGCGCGTTCACATTGAAGGGCTGCCGCACGCGATTGAGCGCATCGGCCACTTCCGGATGCATCAATCCATAACCGACCCGCAGCGCCGCCAGGCCGTACGCCTTCGAAAAAGTCCGGGACACCAGGAGGTGCGGATAGCGGGCGACCCAGCGGTCGCTCTCCGCCCGCTGCTCGGGCTCCAGGTACTCGTTGTAGGCCTCGTCCAGCACCACCAGTACCGAGCGCGGCACGTCGGCGACGAAGGCCTCGAGTGCGGGGGCGCCGATATGCGTACCCGTCGGGTTGTTGGGATTGGCGATGAACACGATCCGTGTCGTTGGCGTGATCGCCGCGCGCATCGCCGCAAGGTCGTGGCCATAGTCGCGCGCCGGAACCTCGATGCCGACCGCGCCCCGTGCCTGCGTCGCCAGCGGGTACACGGCAAAGGCGTGCTGCGCGTAGACGGCGCTGTCGCCTGGTCGCAGGAAGGCCTGCGTAGCCAGTTCGAGCACATCGTTCGAACCGTTGCCGAGCACGATCTGCGCAGCGGCGATGCCGGTGTGCCGCGCCAGCGCCGCCTTGAGCGCGAAGCCGTTGCCGTCGGGGTAGCGCGTCAGTTCGGCGGCGGCATCGGCAATGGCGGCGAGAACGCGAGCGCTGGGACCACGCGGATTCTCGTTGGACGCAAGCTTGATGATCGTGTCCGGATCGAGGTTAAGCTCGCGCGCAACGTCCTCGATGGGCTTGCCCGGAACATAGGGGGCAATCCGGCGAATGTGCTCGGGCGCGACAGGCATGCTGGCGGACATCAGGACCTCGAGGATTCGTCAGTCGAGCGCGGCGGGATAGGAGCCGAGCAGCTTCAGGAACGGCGCCTTGGCGGTGAGTTCGGACAGCGCGAGCTTGAGCCGCGGTTCATCGCGGTGGCCCACGACATCGACGAAGAACAGGTATTCCCACAGGCCGGTGCGCGCCGGACGCGATTCGAACCGTGACATCGAGACACCATGCCGCGCCAGCGGCTCGAGCAGGTCGTAGACCGCGCCCGGCCGGTTGGGGCAGGACATCACGAGGGAGGTTTCGTCCTGCCCGGAGGGCGGCACGTGGTGGCGCCCGAGCACCCAGAATCGCGTCGTGTTGTTCGGTTCGTCTTCGATGTGCGGCGCTAGGGTGGCAAGGCCATAGATGGCACCGGCATTCGCACCGGCAATCGCGCCAGCGCCCGGCTCGGCCGCAGCAAGCCGCGCGGCCTCGGCATTGCTGGCTACCGCAATGCGCGGCACCACCGGCAGGTGCCGCGCGAGCCACTGGACACACTGGCCAAGCGATTGCGCATGCGAATAAACCTTGTTTACGTCAGCGAGTGTCGGCGCATTCGAGAGCAGATTCTGCGTCACGCGCAACCTGACCTCGCCGCAGATCGAAAGCCCGGTCGTGCACATGAGGTCGAGCGTGCGCCCGACCGCCCCCTCGGTGGAGTTTTCCACCGGCACCACAGCGTAGTCGGTCTGGCCGCCGTCGACCGCACGGAAGATGTCGTCGATCGTCGGCAGCGGCACCGCTTCGACCAGGCCGCCGAAGTGCTTGGCGACCGCCGCATGGCTGAACGTGCCGGCAGGACCAAGATAGGCAATGCGCAGCGGCTGCTCGAGCGCCAGGCATGCCGACATGA
This sequence comes from uncultured beta proteobacterium, assembly GCA_963756765.1. Lineage (GTDB taxonomy): Bacteria > Pseudomonadota > Gammaproteobacteria > Burkholderiales > Casimicrobiaceae > VBCG01. Next base: position 203,841 of record CAVWPC010000011.1, read on the forward strand.
CCTGGCGAAATACGACGGTGACCGCGTCGTTCGACAGCGGGCCCGGATTCTCGGCGGCCAGCCGGCCCAGCACCTGCGCCTCGCGCTCAGGCCGATACGCGTTGCCGCTTCCCTTCAGTGCGCCGATCGCCTGCGCGTGCCCGGCCCTGGCGTTGAGGCGCGCGAGAATCTCGCGGTCGAGCGCATCGATTGCGGCGCGATGGCTCGCGATCCTGGCATCGGCGGAGGCGGAATTGTCTTCTACCATCGCGCGCTCGGGCGTCATTCGCCGTTGTCTTCGTCGGACTCGACCACCCGTTCGAGTCCGGCGAGCTTCTCGCCGTCATCCAGATTGATCAGCGTGACGCCCTGCGTGGAACGGCTCATTTCGCGGATCGCCTTCACCGGCGTGCGGATCAACACGCCGCCCGTGGAAATCAGCATGACTTCGTCGTCCCGGTGCACCAGCGCCGCGCCTACGACCTGGCCGTTGCGCCCGGATTGCTGGATCGCGATCATGCCCTTGGTGCCGCGCCCGTGTCGCGTGTACTCGACGATCGGCGTGCGCTTGCCGTAGCCGTTTTCGGTGGCGGTGAGCACCGATTGCGCCTCGTCCTCGGCCACCAGCATTGAGATGACGCGCTGCTTCTTGTCCAGCATCATGCCGCGCACGCCGTGCGCGTTGCGCCCCATCGGCCGCACGTCGTTCTCGTCGAAGCGTACCGCCTTGCCGCCGGAACTGAACAGCATCACGTCGTGCGTGCCGTCGGTGAGCGCGACGCCGATCAGCGAGTCGCCGTCGGTCAGGTCCACGGCGATGATGCCGGACGGTCGCGGTCGCGAGAACTCCGACAGCGGCGTCTTCTTGACGGTTCCCATCGCGGTCGCCATGAACACGAACTGGTTGTCGATGAACTCCTTCACCGGCAGGATCGCGGTGATCTTCTCGTTGTCGATCAGCGGAACCAGGTTGACGATGGGCTTGCCGCGGGAGGCGCGCGAACCCTGCGGCACGTTGTAGACCTTGAGCCAGTACACGCGGCCGCGGTTCGAGAAGCACAGGATGTAATCGTGCGTGTTGGCGATGAACATCCGGTCGACGAAATCGTCTTCCTTGGTGGCGGTGGCCTGCTTGCCCCGGCCGCCGCGCTTCTGCGCGCGGTATTCGTCGACCCGCTGCGCCTTCATGTAGCCGCCATGGGACAGCGTGACGACCATCTCCTCCGGCGCGATCAGGTCTTCGATCGACAAATCGACGCCCTGCGCGACGATTTCTGAGCGCCGCTTGTCGCCGAACTGCTCGCGGATGGCCTTGAGTTCGTCGCCGATGATCGTCGTCACCCGCGCCGGCTTGTCGAGAATGTCGAGCAGGTCGACGATCTGCGCCATGACGTCGCGGTACTCGCCGGTAATCTTCTCCTGCTCGAGTCCGGTCAGTCGCTGCAACCGGAGTTCGAGGATGGCCTGGGCCTGCGCGTCCGACAGCCGGTAGCCGCCGTTCCGGCCGGCTTGTTGCCAGCCGAAATCCTGCGGCAGGCCGTCGGGTCGCGCCAGGTCCGCGGCGGCACGCTTGAGCATTTCCTCCACGACCGGCGAGCGCCAGCGCTTGTCCATCAGCGCAACCTTGGCATCGGCGGGCGTTGCACTCGCCTTGATGAGCGCGATGATTTCGTCGACGTTGGACAACGCGACGGCGAGGCCTTCGAGGATGTGGCCGCGTTCGCGCGCCTTGCGCAATTCGAAGCGGGTGCGGCGGACGACGACCTCGCGCCGATGCGCCAGGAAGAATTCCAGGAACTGCTTCAGGTTGAGGATGCGCGGCTGGCCGTCGACCAGCGCCACCATGTTCATGCCGAAGCTGTCCTGGAGCTGGGTCAGCTTGTACAGGTTGTTGAGGATGATCTCCGGCACTTCGCCGCGCTTCAGCTCGATCACGACGCGCATGCCGGTACGGTCGGATTCGTCGCGCAGGTCGGAAATGCCGTCGAGCTTCTTGTCGCGGACCAGCTCGCCGATGCGGATCAGCAGGTTCGCCTTGTTCACCTGGTAGGGAATCTCGTCGACGATGATCGCCTGGCGATTGCCCTTGTCGAGGTCCTCGATGTGCGTGCGGGCACGGATCACGACACGGCCGCGGCCGGTACGGTAGCCCTCGCGGACGCCTTCGAGACCGTAGATGATCCCCGCCGTGGGAAAGTCGGGCGCCGGGATGATGTCGAGCAGGTCATCCACGCCGAGGTCGGGATTGCCGAGGACCGCGAGGCAGCCGGTGACGATTTCCGCCAGGTTGTGCGGCGGGATGTTGGTGGCCATGCCGACGGCGATCCCGGACGATCCGTTGATCAGGAGGTTCGGCAGGCGCGACGGCAGGACCGCCGGTTCGCGCTCCTTGCCATCGTAGTTCGGGACGAAGTCGACGGTCTCCTTGTCGATGTCGGCCGTCAGCTCGTTGGCGATCCGCTGCAGCCGGCACTCGGTATAGCGCATCGCCGCGGCATTGTCGCCGTCGACCGAACCGAAATTGCCCTGCCCATCGACCAGCGGATAACGCAGCGAGAAATCCTGCGCCATGCGCACCAGCGTGTCGTAGATGGCGGTATCGCCGTGCGGGTGGTACTTGCCCATCACGTCGCCGACCACGCGCGCGCACTTCACGTACGGCCGGTTCCAGACGGTGTTGGCTTCGTGCATCGCATACAGAACCCGGCGGTGGACCGGCTTCAGCCCGTCCCGGACATCGGGCAGGGCCCGCCCCACGATCACGCTCATCGCGTAATCGAGGTAGGAATGCCGCATCTCGGCTTCGAGACTGACCGGAAGAGTTTCTTTGGCGAACTGCTCCATGGGACCTTTGCAATGGAAAAATGGTGGGCAAAATCCGGCTTGGGGTGCCGTCAGGCGCAAAAATGGCCTCGGACATGGGCTTTTGCATCGAACCCGGCTCCGCCGCAGGATCGCGCCGCCACACCGTGGCCGCGGCGAACCGGCGGCACGGCCGATCGGGTGTTAGCTGCCTTTTGTACCGTCCGGAGGCCTTTGAAATCATGTAATTTTATCACGGCGTTGTATCGCCGCGACAGTCGAATCCCTTCCTGCTTCAGACCCGTGCTTTTCTTTGCGGCGCCAAAACCCGTGTGCTATATTCGTCGGGGAGAAATCGCTTTTTCGCAGTGGGCTGACGCGGCTTGCGGCGAAAAATTGTAAGTTCGAACAAAACTTGTTCAAAACCAAAGCCAAAGGGGTGAAACAATGACTCGACATCTCGTCACCGGTGCAATTGTCGGCGCGCTCGCGACGGCCTTCGCCGGCGGTGCGGTCGCACAAACTAAGGGGTACGTGCCTGGAACGGCGCCCTGCTCGCCGGGATACGTTTGCAGTTTTGCCCCGACGCCGACCGATGGTGTCGTGAAGAGCGGCGTTTACAACAGCACGCAGGGCCTTTCGGGCAACCTGTGCTATCGCCAACTCTACTGGACCCCCGCACAGGCGATCATCGAATGCGATCCCGACCTCGTGCCGAAGCCGCCACCGCCCGCGCCCGCGCCGGTCGTAGCGCCGCCGCCGCCGCCACCACCGATGCCGGCCCCGGCACCTGCTCCGGCCCCGGCCCCGCAGGTCCAGAAGATCACGCTGGCGTCGAAGGCGCTGTTCGACTTCGACAAGTCGGTGCTGAAGCCGGAAGGCAAGGCCGCGATCGACAGCGAGATCATCTCGAAGCTAGGCCAGATCCAGAAGCTCGAGTTGGTCCTGGTGACCGGGCATACCGATCCGATCGGTACGCAGCAGTACAACCAGAAGCTGTCCGAGCGCCGTGCCGATGCGGTCCGCGATTACCTGGTAAGCAAGGGTGTCGCCCGCGACAAGATCGAAACGCTGGGCATGGGCAAGACGCAGCCGATCCCGGGCGTGGTCTGCAAGCAGAAGAACTTCAAGGAGTTGATCGCCTGCTACGCACCGCTGCGCCGCGTGGAAGTCGAAGTGAAAGGCGAAGTGATCAAGCGCTGATAAGGCGTTCACTTCTCCGGAAAAGCCCCGCCTCGTGCGGGGCTTTTTCTTTGTCAAGCGGCGTAAGCCTCGCCTTCTGCGTGGTGTTGCCGGCACCGCTGGCACGCGCACCTTGCCGACGGCTGCGATAATTCGTCCACGATGAACCAACCTACTGTGGTCGACCTGCGCATCGACGCACGCTGGATCGTGCCGGTCGAGCCCGCAGGTGTACTGACCGGGCACTCGCTGATCGTCGACGACGGCAGCATCGTCGCCATTCTTCCGGTCGCGGAGGCCGCGGCCCGCTATGCACCGCGTGCATCCCGCCTGCTCGATCGCCACGCCTTGATTCCCGGGCTGGTCAACGCGCATGCGCACACCGCAATGACGCTGCTGCGCGGAGTTGCCGACGATGTGCCGCTCAAGCCCTGGCTCGAGCAACACATCTGGCCGCGTGAGGCCGCCTTCGTCGGACCCGCGTTCGTCTACGACGGCACGCTGCTGGGCGCGCTGGAGATGCTGCGCGGCGGTATCACCTGCTGCAGCGACATGTATTTCTATCCCGCCGATGCGGCGCGCGCCTACGAGGCGATCGGCATGCGCGCGGTGCTCGGGATGCCGGTGCTCGAATTTCCAACCCCGTACGCAGCAGATCCGGATGCCTATCTGCAGCAGGGGCTGGCTGCGCGCGATGCGTTTCGCCACAACCCGCTGCTCACCTTCGCGCTGGCACCGCACGCGCCGTACACGGTCGGCGACGAAACGCTCGCCAAGATCGTGATGTACGCGCGCCAGCTCGACCTGTCGGTGGAAACGCACCTCGCGGAGACCAGCGACGAGGTGGCCCTCGCACTGCGCGACACGCTGGTGACACCGCTCGCCCGGCTCGATCGGCTGGGTGTGACGGGGCCGGGCTTCATCGCCATCCACGCCGTGCACACGACCCCGGCCGACATCGCGCTGCTGGCCGCCCAGGGTTGTCACGTCGTGCATTGCCCCGCGTCCAACATGAAGCTGGCAAGCGGGGTGGCACCCGTTACCGCCATGCTTGAAAGCGGCATCGATGTCGCGCTGGGAACCGACGGCGCGGCGTCGAACAACCGCCTGGACCTGTTCGCAGAAATGCGCCTCGCGAGCCTGTTGGCCAAGGTCACGACCGGCAATGCCGCGGCCATCCCCGCCGCGACTGCACTGCGCATGGCAACGTTGAACGGCGCCCGCGCGCTGGGCCTGGGTGCGCAGGTGGGATCGCTGCAGGCCGGCAAGCGCGCCGACCTGGTCGCGGTCGACCTTGGCGCCGCCGAGCTGCAACCAGTGTTCGACCCGGTGTCGCATCTGGTCAATGTCGCCGGGCGCGAAAATGTCACGGATGTGTGGATCGACGGTGCGAGTATCGTGAGCGATGGCGACATCGCGCGCGTCGATACGCCGGCCCTCCTTGCCAGCGTGCGCGCGTGGCACCATAAGCTGTCGGTCAGACCATGATTTCCCCACCTGAAACTGCCGCAGCACCACCTCCGGCCAATGCCGATCCGGCTGAGCTCGCCAAATTTTCCGCGCTGGCGCACCGGTGGTGGGATCCCACGAGTGAATTTCGTCCGTTGCACGAGATCAATCCGCTGCGCCTGCGATGGATCGAAGACGTCACCGGCGGCCTCGCCAACCAACACGTCCTCGACGTGGGATGCGGCGGCGGAATCCTTGCGGAGGCCATGGCGCAGGCCGGCGCGAGCGTCGTCGGCATCGACCTGTCGGAAAAGGCGCTAGGGGTGGCCGCGCTGCACCGGCTCGAGTCCGGCGTGCAGGTCGACTACCGCCTGATCGCCGCGGAGGCCCTTGCCGCGGAGCCGGCATCGGCTGGGACGTTCGATTGCGTGACCTGCATGGAGATGCTCGAGCATGTGCCCGACCCCGCCTCCACCGTGCGCGCGTGCGCGACGCTCGCGAAACCCGGCGGCAGCGTGATCGTGTCGACGCTCAACCGCAATCCGAAGTCATACCTGTTCGCCATCCTCGGCGCCGAATACGTGCTCCGTCTGCTACCCCGCGGCACGCATGACTGGAGCAAGTTCCTGCGGCCGTCCGAAGTCGCCGCGTTCGCGCGACGGGCCGGCCTCGAGGTGGATGCACTCATCGGCATGACCTACAACCCGTTCACCAAGGCCTACCGCCTCGCGGCGGACACGTCGGTCAACTACCTGGCAGCGTTCCGCAAGGGACGCGATGGCTGAATGCCTGTCGATTCGTGCCGTCCTGTTCGACCTCGACGGTACGCTCGCCGATTCGGCTGGCGATCTCGCGCTGGCGCTGAACCACGTGCGCGCGGACAAGGGACTGCCGCCGGTCGGCGCCGACACGCTGCGCGCGCACGCCTCGTCGGGCGCGCGGGGCCTTCTTGCCGCAGGCATGAACATCCTGCCCGATCATCCCGAGTACGCGACATTGCGAGAGTCCTTCCTCGATCACTACACGCGTTGTCTGGCCACCACCACGACGCTGTTTCCCGGTGTCGCGGAACTGCTGGACGACATCGAGGGTCGCGGGCTCGCCTGGGGCATCGTCACCAACAAGCACGCGCGCTTCACCGCGGCGGTCGTGCGGGCGCTGGGCCTCGACAAACGCGCGGGCACGATCGTGGCCGGGGACACCACGCCGCACGCCAAGCCGCACCCGGCGCCGCTGTTGCATGCCGCACGCGAACTCGGCAATGGCACCTGCCGATTGCGTCTACGTCGGTGACGACTTGCGCGACGTTGCCGCAGGCAACGCAGCAGGCATGCCCACCATCGTTGCCAATTATGGCTACATGGGCGTCGACGAAGTGCCTGCCCGCTGGCCGGCGACCGGCTGGATCGAGACGCCACTGGAACTGGGGGCGTGGCTACCGCCCGCGCGCTAGCCCGGACAGGCGCCGGCGTTAAGCAACAGCCATTCGCGCGGCGCGCCGCTGCGGCTGCCGGTAATGCGCACCGGCTGGTTGGCGGCCAGCGGTTTCAACACCGCGGCAATCACGTCCTCGGGAACCGTCAACGCGATGCCGTTGGCCGTCGCCAGGCGGTCGTCCTTCTTCATGGCCAGCATGCCGATGAAGCCGCTGTCGTCGCGCACGCTCAATGCGCCCTCGCGCGGAGCCACCAGCGCGTTCCAGCTTTCCGGCTTGGCGATGATGCCCTGGAACAACTCGGCGTTGACACGCAGTACCGGTCCCTTGAAACCCGCGGGCGGGCGGCACGCGGCGGAGCGGGCCGGACCGGCTGGGGGGCTGGCAGCGGCACCAGCGGTTGTCGCCGCCGCAGTCCTGGGAGCCGCCGGAGGCGGCGGCGCGCGCAGTACGATCCGCCGCTCGCCCCCGCCATCACGAATGGTGATGCCGTCGGGACGCACTTCGACCAGTTGCGCCCCCTGCGCGATCTCCTGTCCCGCACGCACCAGTTTCGGTCCGCTCGGCAGGCGAAAGAGCGCATATCCGCGTCCGTTGTGCTCGGCCACGATCCCGAGCAAACGGGCGGAGCCGGTCGCCAGCGTTCCCTCTTCGGGCGCGGGCGCGGGTGCCGCGGCGCCCTGTCCGCCGAGCAGGCCGGACGCAAGGATCGTCGCCGCCGGGTCCGCGGGCGCGGCGATGGGGATGCGCGCAGGCGCCGGACCGAACACCTGCCAGGTCCACCAGGCGATCACCGCAGCGAGCACGCCGAGTGCCGCGAGCATGGCGAGCACCGCCAGCGTCCGCTGCGGCCACGTGCTCACGGCCATCGGCGCGGCGTCCGCACGCGGCGGTGCCAAAAGTCGAAACCCGCGTGCCCGCTATAATCGCGGGCTTCCCCAAGGGCAATCGCACGTGAATCCCAGGCTCGCATCGCTGCAACCGTATCCGTTCGAAAAGCTGCGGGCGCTGACCGCCGACGTGCAACCCAATGCGGCGCGGCGCGCGATCAGCCTTTCCCTCGGCGAGCCGAAACATCCAACGCCGGCGCTGATCATCGACGCGCTCAACGCAGGATCCGCGCCGCTCGCGAATTATCCCACGACCATCGGCAGCGCCGCATTGCGCACCGCGATCGCCGACTGGTTGCGCCGGCGCCACGCCCTGCAAGCCATCGATCCGGCCACACAGGTGCTACCGGTGCTCGGCAGCCGCGAGGCGCTGTTCGCCTTCGCGCAGACCGTCGTCGATGGCAGCAAGCCCGAGGCCACCGTCGTCGTTCCCAATCCGTTCTACCAGATCTACGAGGGCGCGGCATTGCTTGCCGGCGCGCGCATCCACTGCGTCAATGCCGACCCGGCGGCCGGCTTCGTCCACGATTGGGAGGGTGTGCCCGACCGCACATGGGCGCGCACCCAGTTGCTCTATGTGTGTTCGCCCGACAATCCGACCGGCCGCGTGCTCGACCTCGACGGTTGGCGTCGCCTCTTCGCGCTGTCTGATCGCCATGGGTTCGTCATCGCGTCGGACGAGTGCTACTCGGAAATCTATTTCGACGAAGCCAAGGCGCCGCTCGGAGGTCTCGCCGCCGCGCAAGCGCTCGGCCGCGACGGATTTCCGCGGCTGGTGGTCTTCGGCAGCCTTTCCAAACGCTCCAACGCGCCGGGATTGCGCTCCGGCTATGTCGCAGGCGACGCCGCGTTGCTCAAGACGTTCCTGCTCTATCGCACCTACCACGGCAGCGCCATGTCCGGCACCGTGGCCGCCGCGAGCATCGCCGCCTGGAACGACGAAGTCCACGTCCGGGCGAATCGCGCCATCTACGCGGCCAAGTTCGCCGAACTGCAGCCGCGGCTTTCCGCCGTACTGCCGTGCGCGATGCCAACGGCCGCGTTCTACCTTTGGGCCGCCACGCCGATCGACGACGCAGAATTCGCGCGGCGCCTGCTGGCGGAAGAAAACGTCGCCGTTCTGCCCGGATCCTTCGTTGCGCGCGACGCGAACGGCACCAATCCCGGTGCGCGGCGAATCCGCATCGCGCTCGTGGCCAGTACCGAGGAGTGCGCCGAAGCGATCGACCGGATCATCGCGTTCGCCCGCCGGCTCTAGCACGTCAGGCGCGGCGACCTGTCGCGGAGCCTGCCGGTCCCCAAGCGGGATGCACCCGTCCGCGAGCCCCGAGCGCAACCCCGGACGCGGTAAAATGCGCGTTTTGCCAAGAATCCCCATGAATGCACTTGCAGCGACCATCGATGCCGCCTGGGAAGAGCGCGCCAACCTATCGCCCGGCCGTGCCCCGGCCACCGTGACGAGCGCGGTCGACGAGGTGATCAGCGCACTCGATCGGGGGGAGCTGCGGGTCGCCGAGAAAAGCGCCGAAGGCTGGGTCACGCACCAGTGGGTGAAAAAGGCGGTGCTGCTATCGTTCCGCCTCGCGGACAATCGCGGCAGCGGCCCGTCCGGGGCGGGCGCGCCGTTCCGCTTCTACGACAAGGTGCCCACCAAGTTCGCCGGATTCAGTGACGAAGCGTTCGCGGCGGCCGGCGTGCGCGTCGTGCCGCCCGCGGTGGCGCGCCGGGGCGCCTACGTCGCGCGCAACGTGGTGCTGATGCCCTCGTACGTCAACATCGGCGCCTATGTCGATGAAGGCACGATGGTGGACACCTGGGCCACCGTCGGATCGTGCGCGCAGATCGGCAGGAACGTGCACTTGTCCGGTGGCGTCGGCATTGGCGGCGTGCTCGAGCCGTTGCAGGCGAATCCGACGATCATCGAGGACAACTGCTTCATCGGCGCGCGTTCCGAGGTGGTCGAAGGCGTGATCGTCGAGGAGAACTCGGTCCTCGGCATGGGCGTATTCCTCGGCCAGAGTACCAAGATCTACGACCGCGCCACCGGCAACATCAGCTACGGCAGGGTGCCGAGCGGATCCGTCGTCGTCGCCGGCAGCCTGCCTTCGGGTGACCAGGGTTGCCACCTCTATTGCGCGGTCATCGTCAAGCAGGTCGATGCCAGGACCCGCTCGAAGACCAGCATCAACGAACTGTTGCGCGCGTAGCCGTTCGCCATGTCCGCCAATCTCAAATCGCCGGAAGATATCGCGGGCATGCGCGTCGCCGGCCGCCTGGCCGCGGAACTGCTCGACTATCTCGCACCGCAGATAAAACCCGGGGTGACGACGGGCGAGATCAACGACCTGGCGCACGCCTACATGGTCGACGTGCAGAAGACGATCCCGGCGACCCTCAACTATGCGCCGCCCGGCCACTCGCCCTACCCGGCGTCGCTGTGCACGTCGGTCAACCACGTCGTCTGTCACGGCATTCCCGGCGACAAGAAGCTCAAAGACGGCGACATCGTCAACGTCGACGTCACGGTGATCAGCAATGGCTACCATGGCGATACCAGCCGCATGTTTCATGTAGGCAAGCCGTCGATCCAGGCGAAGCGCCTGTCCGAGATCACTTACGAAGCGATGTGGCGCGGCATCCGCGCCATCCGGCCCGGCGCGCACCTGGGTGACATCGGCGCCACCATCCAGCGTTTCGCCGAGGGGCAGGGCTTTTCGGTCGTCCGCGAATTCTGCGGTCACGGCATCGGCCGCCAGTTTCACGAGGAGCCGCAGGTCCTGCACTATGGACGGGCAGGCACCGGGCTCAAGCTGCAGCCTGGCATGATCTTCACCGTCGAGCCGATGATCAACGCGGGACGCCCGGGCATCCGCTGCCTCGCCGACGGGTGGACGATCGTTACCGCGGATCATTCGCTGTCGGCCCAATGGGAACACACGGTACTCGTGACACCCGAAGGGTTTGACGTATTGACGGTGTCTGCCGGAACACCGGCGCCACCGCCCGTCGCCGCCGCTTGACGGCTCCAGCCCCGATGGCGACACCGTTACCGCGCGACGATCTGGCGCAGGTCGCGGAGACGGCCGCGCCCGTTGCGACTGTCGCCGGACCGCGCATCGCCTACTGGCGCAAGGAACTCAAGGAACGCCGTGCCGCCCTGCAGGCGTCGTTCATGCGCACGCCCGATACACCGGGGCTGCTGCGCAATCACGCGAGGCTCGTCGATCGCGTCATCCGTGGCATATGGGCGGAGTGTTCGATGCCCGCCGGACTCGCCGCGGTTGCCGTCGGCGGTTACGGTCGCGGCGCGCTGTTCCCCGCCTCGGACGTCGACGTGCTCGTGCTGCTGCCGGAGGCGATGCCGGCGCCGGCCGAGGCCATCGAACGGTTCTTCGCGGCGCTGTGGGACATCGGTATCGAGCTTTCGCATGCCGTCCGCACCATCGACCAGTGCGAATCCGAGATGATCGCCGACGTCACCGTGCAGACCAGCCTGCTCGAGCACCGGCTGCTCGCGGGCAACCGCCGACTCTACGATCGGTTTCGGCTTCGCTTCGACGCGCGGATGGATGCGCGCGCATTCTTTGCCGCCAAGGCGCTCGAGCAGCAGCAGCGGCATCTCAAATACCAGGACGCGATCTACAACCTCGAGCCCAATGTGAAGGAGAGCCCCGGCGGGCTGCGTGATCTCTCGAGCGTGCTGTGGATCGCCCGCGCCGCGGGTCTCGGACGCAGTTGGCGTGAGCTCGCGCAAAACGGCCTGATGACCATGACCGAGGCCCGCGCCCTGTCGCGCCAGGAACGCTTTCTGGGTGCGATCCGCGTGCGTCTGCATTACCTGCTGGGGCGCCGTGAGGATCGCCTCGTGTTCGACGCGCAGGCTACGCTCGCGAAGGAACTCGACCTCCACGATAACAAGGCGAAGCGCGCCAGCGAACAGCTGATGCAACGGTACTACCGCGCCGCCAAGCTCGTGCGGCAGGTCAACATCATCCTGCTGCAGAACATCCACGCCCGCCTGTATCCCGCGGCAACACTCCCGGTGCCCATCGACGGCGAATTCCAGCGCGTCGACGAGCTGCTCGACATGTGTGACGAGGAGCTCTTCGTACGGCGTCCCGCCGCCATGCTGGACGCGTTCCTGCTGCTGCAGCAGCATCGCGAGCTCCGCGGCATGACCGCACGCACGTTGCGCCGGCTGTGGCGCGATCGCCACCGCATCGACGCCGCGTTCCGCCGCGATCCCGCCAACCGTCCCCGCTTCATCGCGCTGTTCCGCGCGGAGCGCGGCCTGCTTCACGAGTTGCGCCGGATGAACCTGTTCGGAATTCTGGGCCAGTACCTGCCGGTTTTCGGACGCATCGTAGGCCAGATGCAGCACGATCTCTTCCACGTCTACACAGTGGACGAGCATATCCTGATGGTAATCCGCAACCTGCGCCGTTTCACCGAGGCCCAGCACGCGCACGAATACCCGCTGTGCTCGCGACTCATTGCCGATTTCGAGCGCCGCGAAGTGCTCTATATCGCCGGTCTGTTCCACGACATTGCCAAGGGACGGGGTGGCGACCATTCCACGCTCGGGACGCGCGATGCACTGCGCTTCTGCCGCGACCACGCATTGCCGGATGCCGACGCCGAACTGGTCGCCTGGCTGGTGGAGCACCACTTGCTGATGTCGTCCACCGCGCAGAAGCAGGACCTGACCGACCCGGACGTGATCGCGGCGTTCGCCGGCAGGATGGGAAACGAACGCAACCTCGCCGCGCTCTACCTGCTGACGGTCGCCGATATCCGCGGTACGAGCCCGCGCGTGTGGAACAACTGGAAGGGCAAGCTGCTCGAGGACCTCTATCACGCGACGCGCAACGTCATTGCCGGTACCACCGCGGCCAGCACCATCCTCGACAGCGTCGAGTCACGGCGCGGCGAAGCGCGGCGCCTGCTGCGCCTGTACGCGGTCCCCGACGGGGCCGAGGCGAAGCTGTGGAAGCACCTGGACACGCCCTACTTCCAGCGTCACAGCGCCGAGGAAATCGCCTGGCACGCGCGGCACCTGTACTGGCGCGTCGAACCCCCGCAACCGGTGGTGAAGGCGCGGCTCTCGCGCGACGGGGTCGGGTTGCAGGTGCTGGTCTACCTGCCGGACCAGAAGCAGCTCTTCGCCCGCCTGTGCGGTTTCTTCGGGAGCGCGCACCTGTCGATCCTCGAGGCGAAGATCCATACGACGCGCGCCGGGTATGCACTCGACACCTTCACGTTGCACGACCCGACGCAGCCGTCGGCGTCCTACCGCGAAACGATCCAATACGTCGAGTTCGAACTGACCAAGCTGCTGGCCGAGCAGCCACCGCTGGTGCCGCCGGCGCAAGGCCGTCTCCCACGCGAGCTCAAGCACTTCCCGCTCACCCCGGAGGTGCAGATATTTCCCGACGACAAGGGAACCCACTACATTCTCGAAGTGGTCGCTGGTGATCGTCCCGGACTGCTTGCCCGCATCGCCTATACGCTCGCCAACGCCAACATCAGCGTTACCAGCGCGAAGATCAATACGCTGGGCGCGCGCGCCGAAGACGTGTTCCTGATCGAAGGCGCCCGCCTGCACGACGAGCAGGCATTGTTGCGGGTGGAAACGGCGCTCTACGAGGAACTGCGCACGGACTGACCGCGGCAACCGCGGCAAACACATCAGTCGTCGGCGTCGGCGCCGGCCAATTCCGGAAAGAGCACGTCGGTGAAGCCGAACTTGCGCAGGTCTGTGACGCGCATCGGATAAAGAATGCCGTCCAAGTGGTCGCATTCATGCTGCACGACGCGGGCATGGAAGCCCTGGACCTCGCGCCTGATCGGCGCACCGCGCGGGTCGACGCCCTCGTAGCGCAACTGCGTGTAGCGCGGCACGAGTCCACGGAAACCAGGCACCGACAGGCACCCCTCCCATCCTTCCTCCATCGCGTCGCCCAGCGGGGTGAGCACCGGATTGACGAGTTCGGTGTACGGCACCGGCTCCGCATCGGGGTAACGCGGATTGAAGTCCAGGCCGAAGATCACGACCCGCAGCGGAACGCCGATCTGCGGCGCCGCGAGACCCGCACCGTCGAGTGCCGCCATCGTGTGGCGCATGTCCTCGATCAGCGCGGCGAGTTGGGGTGTGCCGAAGCGCTCGACCTCGCGGGCGCGGGTCAGGAGGCGCGCGTCGCCCATGCGCAGCACGTCACGGATCATTGCGCGGCCTCTGCCGTGCGCGGCGCGACATGGTCGAGCAGCGTGCGCACCTTGTCCATCGCGGCCTCCAGTACCAGCGAAATGCCGGCCATGGAAATCGCCGTGGCGCTGTCGCCGCGGCCGGCCGCGTGGTTCACCACCACGCAGATCGCCGCGTACGGCAACCCGAGTTCGCGTGCCAGCACCGCTTCCGGCATACCCGTCATCCCGACGAGTGTGGCGCCGTCGCGCTCCATCCGGTCGATCTCTGCGGCCGTTTCCAGCCGCGGGCCGTTGACTGCGCCATAGACGCCGCCGTCGGCCAGCACGATACCTGCATTGGCGGCCGCGGCAAGACAGCGGGCGCGCAGCCCGGCTTCGTATGGCCGGGTGAAGTCGACGTGAACGACCTCGCGATTGCCGCCGTCGAAGAAGGTGTTCTCGCGCCCTGATGTGTAGTCGATCAACTGGTGCGGCAGCACGAGGTCGCCGGCACTGCAGTTGCAGATGCCGCCCACCGAGGCCACCGCGACGATCGACGTCGCGCCCTTTTCCTTCAACGCCCACAGATTCGCCCGGTAATTGACCCGGTGCGGCGGAATCGTGTGGCCGTGGCCATGCCGCGCCAGGAATACCGCGTCGCCCTCGGCCAGGCGGCCGAACAGCAGCGTCGACGAAGGGTCGCCGTACGGCGTACGTACGACTTCGCGGTGCGCTACCGCGAGGGTGGAGAGCCGGGTCAGTCCACTGCCACCGATGATTGCGAGCATGAAATTTGCTTTGGTCCTGAAGATTGCGGTGGGCGGCGTATCCGGTGGTTCTGCCCCTTGGCTGTGGAAAAGCGCTTGATTTCATGACATTATCATGAAATCGCAAGGCGCCGATGCCGGCTCCCGGGTCCGCCGCAGTCCGTATTGTAGACACCTGCATCCTGCCGGAGAGGTCCACATGTATCTCGATCGACTGTTCAAGCTCATGGCCGAGAAGCAGGCCTCGGACCTCTTCATTTCCTGCGGAGCGCCGATCAACCTCAAGGTCAACGGCGTGGTGCAGCCCGTCACCACCCAGCCGATGGACCTCGACACGGTGCGCCGCATCGCCTACGAGCTCATGAACAAGGAGCAGGCGCGGGAGTTCGAGAACACGATGGAGATGAACCTCTCCCACCTCGATCGCAGCGTCGGCAACTTTCGCGTCAACATCTTCCGCCAGCGCGGCACGATCTCGCTGGTCATCCGCTACGTGCGCAGCAACGTGCCGCCGTTCGGACAGCTCAAGTTGCCGTCGGTCCTGCTCGAACTCGTGTCGGCGAAACGCGGGCTCGTCCTCGTGGCCGGCGCGACCGGCTCGGGAAAATCGACCACGCTGGCCGCGATGATCGACCATCGCAACTCGACCAAGCCGGGCCACATCCTGACTGTCGAGGATCCGATCGAATACCTGTTCGAACACAAGCAGAGCGTGATCAACCAGCGCGAAATCGGCATCGACACGGTCAGCTACCACGCAGCACTGCAGAACGCGTTGCGCGAGGCGCCCGACCTCATCATGGTCGGCGAGGTGCGCGACAAGGAGACGATGCAGCAGGCGCTGTTGCACACGCTGACCGGTCACCTGTGCCTGACGACCATCCACGCCAACAACAGCTATCATGCGCTGTCGCGGATCATCAACCTGTTTCCGTACGACGCCCGCTCCGCCGTCCTGTCCGACCTGTCGATCGGCCTGCGCGCCATCATCTGCCAGCGCCTCATCCGCACCAAGGACGGCGAGCAACAGCCGGCCGTGGAGATCCTGCTCAACACCGCGCTCATCGCGGAGCTCATCAAGAACGGCGAGTTCTCGCAGATCAAGGAAGCCATGGAGCAATCGCTCTATCCAGGGTCACAGACCTTCGAGCAGGCGCTGTGCCGGCTCTACCTGGACGGCGTCATCAGCTACGACGAGGCGATGATCGGATCCGATTCGCCGACCAACCTCGCCTGGCAGATCAACCAGAGCAATCCGACGTCCCGCGTCGATGCGATGGAGAGCGAGGAAGACAAGACGCACCGGCGCAGCGGCGCGGATTTCGCGGCGATGACCATCAATACCGAATTGCTCGACCGCACCCACTAGCGGCCCACGACGCCACCCGTCCACCGGGGTGGCGCGGTGGCCGCGCCGGCGGCAGATATCCGCCTCGCGCGTGAATCCGCGGCAGGTCGAGGCCATTTGCTACCATGCGCGCGATGGACGCTGCCGTGCAATCCACCCTCGCCCTGGCGCAGGAACTCATCGCCCGCCGCTCGTTGACACCCGACGACGCGGGCTGCCAGGACCATCTGCGCCAGCGACTCGTCCCCCTCGGCTTCCACTGCGAGACGCTCGTCAGCAACGGCGTCACCAATCTCTTCGCGCGCCGCGGTTCGGCACGGCCGATCGTGTGTTTCGCAGGCCACACCGATGTCGTGCCGACCGGTCCCGTCGCCGGGTGGCATTCGGATCCGTTCACACCCGACGTCCGTGGCGGCTACCTGTTCGGCCGCGGCACGGCCGACATGAAGTGTGCGATCGCCGCCTTCGTCACCGCTGCGGAAGCCTTCGTGATCGCCCATCCGTCGGCCCCCGGCGCGATCGCGTTGCTGATCACGTCGGATGAGGAAGGCCCGGCGACCGACGGCACCATTCGTTTCGTCGAACGTTTCGCCGCGCGCGGTGAGCGCCTCGACTACTGCATCGTCGGCGAACCTTCGTCGCAGGCGGTCCTCGGCGACATGATCAAGAACGGTCGGCGCGGCACGCTCTCCGGCGCGCTGACGGTCAAAGGCGTGCAGGGTCACATCGCCTATCCGCAGCTGGCCCGCAACCCGATCCATCTGGCCGCACCGGCACTGGTGGAGCTCGCCGGGATCGTCTGGGACGAGGGCAACGAGTATTTTCCGCCCACGTCCTGGCAGTGCTCGAACATCCACGCCGGGACCGGCGCCACGAACGTCATTCCCGGGGCCCTCGAGATCGCGTTCAACTTTCGCTACTCGACGCGGAGCACGCGCGAGTCGCTGGTGGAGCGCTTCGAAGCGGTATTGCAGCGGCATGGACTCGACTACGACCTCAAATGGACCGGCTGGGGCAAGCCATTCCTGACACCGCGCGGCCGGCTGGTCGACGTGGCGACCCAGACCATCCAGTCCGTCTGCGGACGCACCCCCGAGTTGTCCTGCACCGGGGGCACCTCGGACGGGCGCTTCCTGGCCGACATCTGCGACGAGGTCGTCGAGCTGGGCCATGTCAACGCGACGATTCATCAAATGAATGAATCGGTCCGGGTAGCCGACGTCGAACCGCTGGCGCGAATCTACCGGGGCATTCTCGAGCGCCTGCTGGTCCCTGACGGCACGCGGCCATGAGCTCGGTCCCGGCGAGCGAACTCGACACGCTGCGTGACTGGCTGCGCTGGGCGGTGTCGCGGTTCAATGAAGAAAAACTCGCCTTCGGCCATGGCAGCGCTGACGCCTTCGACGAGGCGGCCTACCTGCTGTTGCACGCGCTGCACCTGCCCCTCGACCGCCTCGAACCGTTTCTCGATGCCCGCCTGACGCAAGCCGAGCGACAGACGCTGGCGCAGCGCTTCGCGCGTCGCATCGACGAACGCGTGCCGGCGGCGTACCTCACCCGCGAGGCGTGGCTCGGCGACTTCCGTTTCTACGTGGACGAGCGCGTCATCATTCCGCGCTCGTTCATTGCCGAGCTGCTGCCGGGCGGACTGGAACCGTTCGTGGGTCCGGCCGCCGACGTACATTCGGTGCTCGACATGTGCACCGGGTCGGGTTGCCTCGCGATCCTCCTTGCGCACGCCTATCCGGAGGCGGACGTGGACGCGGTGGACATCTCGTCCGAGGCGCTCACGGTTGCCCAGCGCAACGTCAGCGACTACGGGCTCGCCGACCGCGTCAACCTCATCCGTTCGGATCTCTTCGCCAATCTCCCGGAAAAGAATTACGACGTGATCATCAGCAATCCGCCATACGTCAACGCGATGGCGATGGAGGCGCTGCCTGCCGAGTATCGCCATGAGCCCACGCTCGCCCTGGCCGGTGGTGACGATGGCCTCGATGCGGTACGCACGCTCCTCAGCGAGGCGCCCCGCTTCCTCAACCATCGCGGCACGCTGGTCGTCGAGGTCGGACACAATCGATCAGCCGCCGAGGCGGCCTTTCCCCGCCTGCCGATGGTATGGCTGTCAACCGAAGGTGCCGCGGACGCCGTGTTCGCCGTCAAGCGAGAGGACCTGATCGATGGCCGGTGAGGCGGGTCACGCCGGGCGCAGCGGCGGCCGGATCCTTGTCGACAACCTGCTCGCGCAGGGAGCGACGCACGCCTTCGGCGTGCCGGGAGAGAGCTATCTCGCCGTGCTCGACGCGCTCCACGACGTGCGCGATCGGCTGAACTTCGTCATCTGCCGCCAGGAAGGGGGCGCAGCGTACATGGCGGAGGCTTTCGGCAAGCTCACCGGCACTCCGGGCCTGGCCTTCGTCACCCGCGGCCCCGGTGCCACCAACGCCGCGGTCGGCATTCATACCGCCGCGCAGGATTCCACCCCGATGATCGTGTTCGTTGGCCAGGTGGGCAGCGACATGGTCGACCGCGAGGCGTTCCAGGAGATCGATTACCGGCGCATGTACAGCGGCGTGGCCAAATGGGCGGCGCAGATCGATCGCGCCGACCGGATTCCCGAATATGTCGCGCATGCATACCGCCTGGCGATGTCGGGCCGTCCCGGTCCGGTCGTGCTGGCGCTGCCCGAGGACATGCTGAGTGCGCGGGCAAAGTGCACCGACGCGCCGGCGGTCACCGCGGTATCCTCGGGCTCCGACCCTGCCGTGCTCGACGAGGTCCGCCAGGCGCTGGCGGCGGCCACGAGGCCCGTGGTGATCGCTGGCGGCAGCCGCTGGGATCGCGACGCATGCGACCAGCTGCGCAGCTTCGCCGAGCACGTGGGCATGCCCGTCGGCTGCGCCTTTCGGCAACAGCAGCTCTTCGACAATCGCCATCCGCTTTACGCGGGTGACGTCGGCATCGGCATCAATCCCCGGCTCGCGGCCCGGGTGCGCGAGGCCGACGTGCTGCTGGTGATCGGCGAGCGCCTGGGCGAGATGACGACGAGTGGCTATACGCTGCTCGAGGTTCCCGCACCGCGGCAACAGCTGATCCACGTACACGCGGCGGCGGAGGAACTCGGTCGCGTATATCAGCCGGCGATCGCGGTAGCCGCGACGCCTGGCGCGTTTCTGCGCGCACTCAACGCCCATGCGCTGCCGTCGAGGCCCGAGTGGCGGGCCCAGGCGTCCGCCGCGAATGACGAATACGAAGCCTGGCGTGCGCCAAGGCCCGTCCCCGGGCCAGTCGACCTGTGGCAGATCGTGCAGTGGCTGGATGCGCGCCTGCCCGACGATGCCATTCTTGCCAACGGCGCCGGCAACTACTCGACCTGGTTGCATCGTCTCTACCGTTATCGGGAGTTCGGCACACAGCTCGCCCCATACTCGGGATCCATGGGCTACGGGGTCCCCGCGGCCGTGGCCGCGAAAATTCTGCATCCCGCCCGCATGGTGATCTCGTGGAACGGCGACGGCTGCTTCCAGATGAACGGCCAGGAGCTCGCCACCGCGGCGCAATACGGCGCGGCCGTGCTGTTCGTGGTGATCGACAACGGCATGTACGGGACGATCCGCATGCATCAGGAACGTACCTATCCGGCGCGGGTATCCGGCACCGACCTCGTCAATCCGGACTTTGCGGCGCTGGCGCGCGCCTACGGCCTGCATGCGGAGACGGTGACGCGCACCGGCGAGTTCGCGGCCGCCTTCGAACGGGCCGCGGCGTCAAACCGCGGCGCGCTGTTGCACCTGAAGGTCGACCCGCAGGCGCTGACGATGTCGGCGACCCTCGACGATCTGCGCGCCCAGGGAATGGCCGCCAACCGCAGCTAGGTCGCATTGGGCGAACTTTTCGATTCGGCGACTTACCGTCCGGTCTGGGAGATCGGCCTCGGGACCGCGTTGCTGCTCGCCGTCCTGTTCATCCATGGCGCCGGCATGTTTTCCATTCAGCGGGCCTTCAATCGCCTGTGGCCGCGCGTGGTGACGCAGCGCCATGAATTCCTGCGCAAGGTATTCATGGGCGCCATCGTGCTCGGCCTGCTGGCGATCCACTTCGTCGAGATCATGCTGTGGGCGGGCACGCTCTTCGGCATCGGCGCCTTTCGCAACCTGCGCACGGCGTTCTACTTTGCCGGTGGCGCCTACACGACCTACGGTTCCGGCAACGTCGAGTTGCCGGAAGACTGGCGACTGCTTGGCTTCATGATCGCCACGTCGGGGCTGTTCACGTTCGGCTGGACGACGGGCATCCTGGTCAGCATTGTCACCAAGTTCTTCGAAACGACGCGCGGCCCCGAGTTCAGGCCGCTGGCAGAGCCCGCAAAGCCGCCGCACTGAGGCGGATTCCTCAGGCGGCGGCGCGCAGCGCCCGGCCGAGCATGATTCTCCACATCCCGCCCGAGATCATGCAGATGCCCACGAGTATGCCGACAAAGGAAATGGAGTTCGCGGGCCAGCCAAGCGCAATGAGCAGCGCGATGAAGATCGACAACACACCGTCGAACAGTACCCAGCCCCAGCCCGCCTTCGGCTTCAGGTTCAGTCCGAGCATCACGCTGGCCACGCCGCTGGCCAGCAAAAACGCCGCGATGACCAGCGCAAGCGTGGCGATCGACGCCACCGGGAACAGCAGCATCACCACGCCAAGTGCCAGCGTGGCCAGGCCCCCGGCAAGCTTCCAGCCGAACCCGTCGTGCGCCCGCTGGTGAAAGGCGTAGACGAGTTGCACGACGCCGGTGAATACGAACAGCCAGGCGAGCAACAGCGTGGCCGCCAGGGCCGCCGGCGCGGGTACGACAATCGCCACGATCCCGGCGATGATCAGCAACACGCCCCACACGATGACCCACCCACCGGTGCGGCGCGGGTCGGCTACGGTGGTGGATTTGGCATTGTCGTCCATGTCGGTCTCCCGGAATGACTGTCGGATGGCATCCTAGCCTCGCTGGCTGCGCGGGGCAAATGGCAGACGGCAAATGGCGGACAATGCACGCGTTGTAGGGTCCGCGGCGCGCGCTTTCCTGGACCGCATTGTCAGGCCACCGGATTCGCGCGACGAACCCTCGCGACCGAGGTAATTTGAAGGAGTTCGCATGAACGTGCGGCAGATGTTCGATCTTACCGGCAGGATCGCGCTGGTCAGCGGCGGCTCGCGCGGCCTGGGCTTGCAGATGGCCGAGGCCTTGGGCGAGATGGGCGCGCGCGTGGCCATCACGGCGCGCAAACAGGACGAACTCGACGACGCCTGTGCGCGTCTTGCCACCGCCGGGATCGAGGCGATGGCCATCACCGGGGATCTGGCGATATCCGCGTCGATCCCCGGCATGGTGGAAAGAGTCGAATCGGCGTTGGGTCCGGTGGACATCCTGGTCAACAACGCCGGATGCAACTGGGCGGCGCCCGCCGAGGACTATCCGGACGACGGCTGGCACAAGGTCATGCGCCTGAATGTCGATGCGCAGTTCTTCCTTTGCCGCGAAATCGGACGGCGGCACATGATTCCCCGCCAGCGCGGCAAGATCATCAACATCGCGTCGATCGCCGGACTCTTCGGCAATCCGCCTGCCTGGGGCATGCAGACGATGGCCTACAACACCAGCAAGGGCGCGCTGATCAACATGACGCGCGCGCTCGCCAGCGAGTGGGGGCGCTACAACATCAATGTCAACGCCATCTGCCCGGGCTTCTTCCGATCCAAGATGACGCGCGCGACACTCGAGCGCATCGACCAGCAGGTGCTGGAGATGACCCCGCTGCGCCGACTGGGTGGCGACGACGATCTCAAGGGCAGCGTGGTGTTTCTCGCCTCCGAGGCATCGCGACACCTGACCGGGCAGGTGCTCGCGGTCGACGGAGGATGCACTGTTGTCTGAATCACGACCCGCCAATCCCGGCGCCCAGCTGGTGGCACCCGTGCACGGATTCGACAGCCGGCCACTCGCAGCCTATCTGCGCACGCACGTCGCGGACTTCGAGGGTCCGCTGGGGGCGCAGCAGTTCCAAGGTGGCCAATCGAACCCGACGTTTCGCCTTTCTGCAGGCGAACGCCAGTATGTGCTGCGTTGCAAGCCCAAAGGCCAGTTGCTGCCGTCGGCGCATGCGATCGAGCGCGAGTTTCGCGTCATGGCGGCCCTGGCCGGCACCGGCGTTCCCGTCGCCCGGACCCTCGCGCTGTGCGAGGACGCGGCGATAATCGGCACCGCGTTCTTCGTGATGGAATACGTCGAGGGACGCATCCTGTGGGATCCGACGCTGCCCGGCCTGTTGCCGGCCGCTCGTGCTGCACATTACGACGAACTCAATCGCGTCCTGGCCGCCTTGCATCGCGTCGACGTGGATGCGATCGGACTCGCCGACTTCGGGCGACACGGCCAGTACGTGGAACGCCAGATCGCCCGCTGGTCGAAGCAATACGCGGCCGCCGGCATTGCGCCGATTCCGGCGATGGACCGGTTGCTGGAATGGCTGCCTGCGCACTTGCCACCCGATGACGACGAGACAAGCCTCGTGCACGGCGACTACCGGCTGGACAACGTGATCTTCCATCCCCGCGAGCCGCGTATCCTGGCGGTGCTCGACTGGGAACTGTCGACGCTTGGGCATCCGCTGTCCGATTTTGCCTATCAGCTCATGGCCTGGCGACTCACGCCGGCGCAGTTCCGCGGTATCGCGGGCTGTGACTTCGCGGCCCTCGGCATCCCCACGGAACAGGAGTACGTCGCCGCCTACTGCCGGCGCACGGGGCGCGCGGGCATCGCGCATCTCGACTTCTACCTGGTGTTCAACATGTTCCGGATCGCCGCGATCCTGCACGGCGTGCTCGCCCGCGCCGCGCAGGGCAACGCAGCCAGCGACGACGCCCGCGCCCAGGGCAGCCGCGCGCGGCTCGTGGCCGACGCGGCCTGGGATCTCGCACAACGCCTCTGACGCCTGACGAGGAATCTTCGATGGATTTCAATCTTTCCGCCAAGGTACGCGCACTCGAGTCGCGCCTGTCGCAGTTCATGGCCGAGCATGTTTATCCGGCCGAGCGGGTCTACGCGGCGGAGGTCGCGGCGAACCGCGCCCGGGGCAATCCCTGGATCGCCACCCGGGTCATGGAGTCGCTGAAGACGCAGGCGCGGGTCCAGGGCTTGTGGAATCTCTTCCTGCCCGATTCGTCACTGGGCGCGGGGCTCACCAACCTCGAATACGCACCCTTGTGCGAGATCATGGGCCGCTCGTGGATCGGCCCCGAAGCCTTCAACTGCAACGCACCGGATACCGGCAACATGGAGGTGCTGGTGCGTTACGGCACCCCGGCGCAGCAGGAGCGCTGGCTCAAGCCGCTGCTCGCCGGCGAGATCCGCTCCGCCTTTGCGATGACTGAACCCGACGTGGCCTCGAGCGACGCCACCAACATCGAGGCGTCGATCGTGCGTGACGGCGATCACTACGTCATCAATGGGCGCAAGTGGTGGACGACCGGTGGGCCGGACCCGCGCTGCCGGATCATGATCTTCATGGGCAAGACCGACCCGGCGAATACCGACCGTTATCGGCAGCAATCCATGATCCTGGTGCCGCTCGACACGCCCGGTGTCCGCAAGCTGCGCGAACTTTCGGTGTTCGGCTACGACGACGCACCGCACGGGCACGCCGAATTCGCGTTCGACGACGTGCGAGTACCGCTGGAGAACATCCTGCTCGGCGAGGGTCGCGGCTTCGAGATCGCGCAAGGGCGCCTGGGGCCCGGCCGCATCCATCATTGCATGCGCCTGATCGGGCAGGCGGAACGGGCGCTCGCGCTGATGTGTACGCGCGCCGCCGCGCGCGTGGCGTTTGGCAAGCCGGTTGCGGATCAGACCGTCACCCAGGAGCGCATCGCCAACGCCCGCATCATGATCGACCAGGCACGCCTGCTCGTACTGCATGCCGCCTGGAAGATGGATACCGCCGGCAACAAGGCGGCGCGCAAGGAAATCGCGATGATCAAGGTGGCGGCTCCTTTGATGGCATGCCAGGTGATCGACTGGGCCATCCAGGTGCATGGTGCCGCCGGCATGGCCGACGACACGCAGCTGGCGTTTTTCTACGCGCAGGCGCGCAGCCTGCGCTTCGCCGACGGTCCGGACGAGGTCCACCGCAACCAGATCGCGCGCCTTGAACTGGCGCAGGCGCGCGAGCCGTAGCCGCAACACTGAGCGAGGCGATCGGCGATACGGCGGGACGCGCAGAAGAACGAACTTGCAGGACGAATGGGCTCAGCTCTGCGCGGCAACGCGCGCGGTCACGACATGCTGCGTGCGCCATTGCGCCGGCGTGGTCCCCGACCAGCGCCGGAATGCGCGCGTGAAGGCACTCGCGTCCGCGTAGTTCAGCATGCCCGCAATCGCCGCAACCGGCTTGCCCGTCGACTCGAGCAGCGTACGCGCCACCTCGTAGCGGACTTCATCGACGAGTTCGCGGAACGTAGTGCCTTCCGCCTGCAGACGCCGATTGATGGTTCGCCGGTGCATCGCGAACAGCTGCGCAAGCCGCTCCTGCGTTGCCTCGCCTGTCTGCAGCAGGGTGTGCAGCACCTTGCGCATGTGCTGCGCGCTCCCCGAAGGCTGCTCGCTCGACGCGTGCAACTGTCGTTCGAGGGTCGCGCGCAGGCGCTCGTCCGCGCCGTCGAGGCGGTGGGAAAGCCAGCGCGCGGGGAACCGCAGCAGGTTTTCCTCGGCACCGAACTCGACGGCGACGCCGAAGTAATTGTCGTATGGCAGCGCATCCAGCGGTGCCGGATGCGTGAGCGACGCTCCGCTCAGGCTGAACATCGGCCCGCAGAGCTTGCGCAGCATGGTGCAGCCGATGGCCAGGGCGGCATCGCTAATCGTGTCGCGGCCCTGAACCGTGTCCTGGTGGATAGCATAGCCGAGCGAGACGACGCCGCCGTCGACGCACAACGTGGGTCCTCCGCCCCGATCGTGCAGATGCAGGTGCTCGACCAGGTTGTGCAGCGCCGAAGCCAGGTTCGGGGAGTTCTCCACCAGCAGTCCGACCACCCCGAGCGAGGGCGCGCCGACGACCATGCCGAGACGCAGACCCCAATCGGGCAGGCCGGTGACCCGTACACAGGAGGCCAGGACCCGGCCCAGCGTGGCATAGGGAATGACGTTGTCGGGGTCGTCGAGTGTCGCCATGGCCAGACCCGCCTCGGCGAACACCCGCGCCGGATCGACTCCGCGCGCGCGCAGCAGGCTTATGCAGGGGATGAGCGGTCCCACGCGCACAATGCCTTCCGCGATCGGCTTACGACCTCGCATGTGATCTGGCCCGTCCGGTGCGCCCGCGCGACGGCATCACGGCCGCCGCATAAGGGACACCCCTAATGTGAGAAACTTGGCGCATTCTGTCAAGTCGCCGAAAGGGCAGCAGGAGCGGCATAACGCAAATCCGCCCAATGCCCTTTACAATGACCGGGCGTGCGACGGGCTATCGATAGGGCCTCGCCGCATGCGGTGACCGCGCCGGCAGAATCGTTCTACGCTGACGCACAACTCGCCTTCGCTTGCGTTTCCAATCGTGGACCGCGCGAATTCCCCGACCCCATTCGCAGACTTGCCATGACCGCGCTACGTGCCTTCCACCTTGCCGCTTTTGCCTCCATGGTCGCCATCGCCGCGACCGTCCATCCGGTGCTCGCCCAGACGACTGCGCCGTCAGCGGCCATTCCGGCGCCGGCGTGGCCGCATGTCCTCGATCTGGCGGGCGCGCAGGTGCTGGTCTATCAGCCGCAGATCAACAGCTGGACCGACAACCAACTCGCCTTTCGCGCCGCGCTGGCATTGAAGGTCGACGGCGCCAAGGACGAGACCTTCGGGACCATCACCGGCAGCGCGCGGACGCAGGTCGACAAGGTCATGCGCACCGTGGTCTTCGAGAATGCCAAGGTCGACAAGATCGACTTCCCGACCCTGCCGGACCGCGGCGCCCGCTACCAGTCCGAGCTGCAGGCCGAGTTCACCAAATCGGTTCGCACGATGTCGCTCGATCGGCTCGAGGCATCGCTGGCGGCCGCCGGGATCAAGGCGGCGCCGGTGCAGGTCGACAATTCGCCGCCGCGCGTCATCATCAGCAATTCGCCGGCGATTCTCGTGCCGATCGATGGCTCGCCGGTGGTGAAACCGTTGCCGGACAACGCGCGCTTCAAGCGCGTGATCAACACGCGCGCGCTCATCCTGCAAGGGGGATTCCAGCAGGACTACTACATGCACGTTTATGACGGCTGGATGACCGCGACTTCGCTGGACGGGCCTTGGACGGTTTCCTTCCGGCAGCCGCTCGGCTTGGACGACATCGCGGCAAAGCTCGCGAAGTCGAACACGGTCGACATGCTGACCGGTGGGGCCAAGGCTGACCCCAAGCCATCGCTCGCCAACGGCGCGCCGGCCATTTACACCAGCCAGCATCCGACCGAGCTGATCGTGTTCAAAGGTCAGCCCGATTTCGTGCCGATCGTCGGCACGCAGCTGCTATGGGCGTCGAACACCACCAGTGACGTGCTGATCGACACCACGAGCAACGACTACTACCTGCTGCTGTCGGGCCGATGGTTCCGCTCGGCCGCATTGACGGGTCCCTACACCTTCGTGGCCGGCAACGCGCTGCCGGCCGGCTTCAAGGCAATCCCGCCGCACTCGCTCGCCGGCGCGGTGCTGCCGACGGTGGCGGGCACGTCCGCAGGCGCAGGAAGCCGTGATCGCGAACTCCATCCCGCAGACGGCCACGGTGCCGCTCAAGAACGGCCCCAAGTTCACACCGAGCTTCGACGGCGCGCCCAAGTACGCCCCGATTCAAGGCACGCCGCTGTCCTATGTCGTCAACTCGGCGGAGCCGGTGATCGAGGTCGCGCCGAATGCGTTCTATGCGGTGACTGCCGGTGTCTGGTTCACGGCACGGGCGCTGACCGGCCCCTGGAGCGTCGCGACGTCGGTGCCGGCCGTGATCTACACGATTCCGCCGGCATCGCCACTTTATTACGTCACCTACGTGCACATCTACGAAGCCACGCCGCAGTACGTGTACGTCGGCTACACACCCGGCTATCTCGGCACTGTCGTGTCTCCGTACGGTACCGTCGTGTACGGCACCGGCTACGCGTACAGCCCGTGGATCGGCACCGTCTGGTACCCCCCGCCCTACACGTACGGCGTGGCTGCGGTGCCGGTCTACAACCCGTACGTCGGCTACACGTTCGGCTTCGCGATGGGACTCGCGACAGCGGCCTGGATGGAGCCGTACTGGGGCGGTGCTTACTATCACCCGGGCTACTGGGGTGGCTACCCGTGCTGCGCGTCGGCGAGCGCCAACGTCTATGGCCACTGGGGTAACACGACCTACTCCGGCACGCGCTCCTGGTACGCCGGCGGCGGTGTCGCCGGCACGACAGCGAGCGGCAGCTACTACAACAATCGCACCGGCACCTCGGGCTCGTACAACGCGGGACGCCAGTACAACGCGTACACGGGCAACGCGTCGCGTGGCTACGATCGTACCGCCAATACCGCCGCCGGCGGTTCGGCAAATGTGGCGAGGGGGAGCAATTACAACGTGTACTCGGGCCAGCGCTCGACGGGATCAAGCGTGTCCGGTACGGGTGCGGGCGGCAGCACCTACCAGCGCTCCGGCGGCACCACCGCGGGTCCCGAAGGCTACGCGCATGCAGGTGAAGGCTCGACGTACAACGCGAAGACGGGCAAGACGAATAACTGGGGAACGGCGTCGTACGGCAATAATCATTACGCCGACGTGAACGGCAACGTGTACAAGAACACCGGCGACGGCTGGCAGCAGCATTCGTCGTCGGGCTGGTCTGGCGCGTCCGGCGACAGTTCCTGGGCCAATCGCGAGTCACAGGCTCGCAGCACCGGCGAGGATCGGACCGGGAGCTTTTCTTCCGGCGGCGGCTGGGGCGGTGATCGCTCCTTCGGGGGCGGCGGTTTTGGCGGCGATCGCTCGTTCGGCGGTGGTGGCTGGGGCGGTGATCGCTCGTTCGGCGGTGGTGCGGGTGGCGGTTGGGGTGGACGTTTCGGCGGCGGCGGTGGCTTCGGCGGTGGCGGTGGCTTTCGTGGTGGCGGCTTCCGCCGCTGATCTGTTCTGATGGTTGGCTGGCTTGGTGTTTCCTACCACACTGTTTCTGCCGCCTGAAGCGATCGATCGAGAGTCCGTGTTCGGACCCCCTGCCCGGGCGCTGCGCTAGAGCCCGAAGGCTGCGGCCAGTAACGCATAGGAACGATGGCGGGCCGCGGCGTCGAAGGTCCAGGTGACCACCACAAGTTCGTCCAGCGCGAGGCGCTGCGCAATGTCACGCAGGCGGGAGGCGACCTGCGACCCGGTGCCCACGATTGCCTTGCGCCGCAACGCCTCGACGGTGGCGCGCTCGGTTGCCGTATACGGATAGGCTGCGGCGTCCTCCGGTGTTACCAGGGGACGGCGCAAGCCCTGCTCGAATCCGGCACGCCAGTGCTCCCGCGTCATCAGCAATCGGCGCGCTTCGTCTTCGCTGTCGGCGGCCAGCGCCCATACGCACACGGTCGCTTGCGGCACCGGATGCTCGTCGCTCGGCCGGTAGTTGCGTCGGTACAGGTCGAGGGCCGTATCGACGCCGCGACCGTCGGTGAAAAAATAGGCGAAGGCATAGGGCAAGCCGAAATGGGCCGCCAGTTGCGCGCCATAGTCGGAGCTGCCGAGGATCCACAGCTGTGGCGCCGTCGCGCCCGTCGGATGTGCCTTGATGGCACGAAACGGATGACCTTGCGGCAACGGGTTGCCGGCAATCCAGTCGCGCAAATCCTGGACCTGCTGCGGGAAATCCTCTGCGGCGTTCGCGTTCGGGTTCAACGCGTAGGCAGTCAGTCGGTCGGACCCTGGTGCCCGACCGACGCCCAGGTCAATGCGTCCCGGAGCGATGGCTTCCAGCACGCGAAATTGCTCGGCCACGTGCAACGCCGAATAGTGCGGCAGCATGACACCGGCACTACCGACACGGATGCGCGTGGTCGTCGCGGCGATCGCGGCCATCAGCACTTCCGGTGCAGTGCCAACGATGCTGTCGCTGTTGTGGTGTTCGGACACCCAGTAGCGGTGATAGCCGAGCGCGTCGCAGTCGCGCGCGAGCGCCAGCGTTTCGCGGATCGCGACGTCCTGGCCGCATCCATGCACGGCGGTCGACTGATCCAGCACCGAAAGCCGCACGCTACCGCCCCGACCCTGTCGTCATCAACACCTGCCCTCCGCGTCAGAGCCGGATTCTGTCATACTCACACGCGGCCGGGCGCCCCGTGCAATGGCGCTCGAGCCACCAACCATCGATACCACCATCCCCGCCGAGCGCCTTGGTCGCTACCAGATTCGCGAGTTGATCGGCGAAGGGGCGATGGCGCGCGTGTTCCGCGCCTACGACCCGGATATCAACCGCACGCTGGCCATCAAGCTCCTGAAGGCGCAGCTACGCCTCGACAGCGAATACCACAGCCGCTTCTTGCGCGAAGCCAAGGGCGCAGGCGTCCTGTCGCACCCGAACATCGTTACCGTATTCGACGTCGGCGAGGACCGGGACCACCCGTACATTGCGATGGAGCTGGTGGAGGGGGAGACCCTTGCGGACCTCCTGAACCAGAGGAAGGTTTTCGCCACGAAGGACGTGGTGGAAATCGGCATCCAGCTGGTGCGTGCGCTCGACTATGCGCACAAGAAGGGCATCGTGCATCGCGATGTCAAGCCCGGCAACATCATGCTGGTACGCGACTCGACTTCCATCAAAGTCGCCGACTTCGGAATCTGCCGCATCGACGGCAGCGACGCCGGCGATGCCACCCAGCAGACGCAGGTCGGCAACGTACTCGGCACGCCGCACTACATGTCGCCGGAGCAGGTGCTGGGCGAGAAGGTCGACTCGCGGTCTGATCTGTTTTCCGCCGGCGTCGTGCTTTACCAGCTTTTGACTGGCCACGTCCCGTTCCAGGGTGATACGCTGATCAGCGTAGCGTACAAGATCACCAAGGCCGAGGCGCCGTCGTTGGACAAGCTCCATCCCGAGCTGCCGCTGAGCCTGCGCCGCGTCATCGAGCGGGCCTTGCGCAAGCAGCCGGAAAAGCGATTCCAGACCGGCGAGGAGTTTGCGCAGGCGCTCATCGGCGTGGCGCGCGAACTCAACGAGGTGAAGAGCACCGGGCGCCGCGGCGTTTCCCTGGGCATCCGCTGGGCCTTGACCATGGCAGCGCTGGTCGCGATCACCATGACGATCACCGCCACGGTGCTCTACAAGCAGCAGTATGCCGCCATGCTCGACCAGGCGAAGGATTACGGCGGCTCGCTGGCCAAGTTCATGGCGACGCAGAACGCAGTGCCGCTGCTCGCGGAAGACTGGGCGGCGATGGACGTGTTCGTGCAGGAAACCCTGGGACGGCAGCAGAACTTCGACTACATCAAGGTCATCGATCACCAGAACACGGTGCGCGCAAGCAATGTCGCGGCGGAAGTCGGTGCCAAATATCAGGCCCCGACGCTGACTGCGTTGCCGTCCGAGGACCCCGGCGTGAAGGTGGCGAGCCATCGCATCGCCGACGGGCGCAGCGTGCTCGATTTTGCCGCGCCGGTGCTGTTCCAGGGCAAGACCATCGGTGAGGTTCACCTCGGCCTGTACGAGGCGCCGCTCGCCCGCGTGGCGAATCTGATGCTGATCCTGCTCGCCATCCTTACCCTGGTGACCGTGGCCGCGGTGGCCGGTGGTACGTACTGGCTTGCCCGCCGTCTGGCCGAGCCGATCCGCGTACTGCGCAACTCCCTGCAGGAACTAGGCAACGCCCGGCTCGACTACCGCATCGGCGAACAGCGCCGGGACGAGTTCGGCGAGTTGTACGCCGATTTCGACAAGGCCGCCGCCGCGCTCGAGGCGCGCTTCGATCCGCCGCATGCCACGACACCGCCCGTCCCCGACAAGGAGTAGCAGCGCCGCGGCGCTGGCCCTGCTCGTGGCGCTGGCAGCATGGCTGTCCGGCTGCGCCACCCCACCTGTCGAAATGCCCGCGGAGCCGGCGCCAACCGCAGTTGCGCCCCCGGTGGTTGCCGGTCCCGTGCTCAACCGCGATGCCGACTTTGCCCTGGTTGTCGTCGCGGAAGGCGAAACGCCGGCGACCCTCGCGCAGCGCTACCTCGGCAACGCCAATCAGGGCTGGCAGATCCGCGAGTTCAATTCGGCCGATGCGCTGCGGCCCGGACAGATCGCGGTCATTCCGCTGCGGCCGCGCAACGCCAGCGGCGTCTACAAAAACGGCTACCAGACGGTACCTATCCTGTGCTATCACCGGTTCGGCAACCGCGTGAGCCGCCTCTCGGTTTCGCAGGCGGCGTTCGAAGCACAGATGGATTATCTCGCGCAACAGGGCTACCAGGTCGTGTCGTTGCGCCAGCTCGCACGATTCCTCGACGGCAAGGAGGCGCTGCCGCCGAAGGCGGTGGCGCTCACCATCGACGATGGCTACCGATCCACCTACGAGATCGCCTACCCGATCCTGCGCAAACACGGCTTTCCCGCCACCGTATTCCTGTACAGTGATTTCGTCGGCGCCTCCGATGCACTGAACTGGGCGCAGATGAAGGAGATGACCGCCTCCGGGCTCATCGACATCGAGCCGCACTCGAAGACGCACGCCAATCTCACGCTGAAGCTCGCCGGCGAGAACGAAGCCCGCTACCGCGACCGCATCAGGCGTGAAGTCGATGCACCGGTGGCGCTGCTGCGCGACCGACTCACGGAGCCGAGCTTTACCTTTGCCTATCCCTATGGGGATGTCAACGAGCTCGTGGTCGAACTGCTGCAACGGCAGAACATTCACCAGGGCGTGACCGTGACGCCTGGCGGCAACGCGTTCTTCGCCTATCCCTACATGCTGCGCCGGTCGATGGTTTTCGGTGGCGAGGACCTCGACGCCTTCAAAGCAAAACTCGCAACATTCACGCGCGCCCATGCGCGCTGAAATCGCGCGAATCATGCGCCTGCCGATTGCGGCAGCATGCGTGGTGCTGGCCGCGTGCGCACAGTCGCCGCCGACCTCGCCTCCGGCGCCAATGCGGCAAAGTGCGCCACCGCCGGTGGATGCGCGTCTCGCGCAGGCACTCGAACGGCATCGAAAGCTCGCCCTCGAGGCGCGTCGCGGCGGTGACTTCGCGGCCGAAGCCGATCAATGGCAGATTCTCGCGCTGCTCGCACCCGCCGACCCGACCTATCAACGCGAGCGCGCGGCCGCGCAGGCACGCATCACGGCAGGCGTGACCAAGGAGTTGCAAGAGGGCCAGGCTGCCCTCGCCGCCGGCGACCTTGAGCGTGCCTCGGTGTCTCTGCTGCGCGTCCTGGCGCTCGACCCGGACAATGCCGACGCCGCCAAGTCGATGCGGGAGATCGATCGACGCCGGCTCACGCGCATCCAGACGGCGGCCGCCAGCCGTGCTGCGCGCGCGAGTCCACCGGCCGCGATGGACGGCGGTGACGGGTTCGATCTCGACCAGGCCTTCGAACTCTTCCGCGCCGGCGACACCGCGGCAGGGCTCCGCGAGTTTCACCTGTTCGTGGACGCCAACCGTAGCAACCGTGCGGCGCGCCAGCGCATCGCCGCGGTGGTCGCCGACCGGGCCAAGCAACTCGACGATAGCAGTTCGCGCGAACAGGCGCTGGCGTTGTACGAGGAAGCAACCAGTTTGCGGGGCGACAACGGCGGCGCCTGGACCGGTCGCATCGCGGCGCTCCGGCGCACCCTATCGGCCGAGAACTACGACAAGGCCGTGCGCGTCTACCGCAGCGACATCGCGCAGGCGATCACGCTGCTCGAGGCAAGCGTCAGGTACGATCCAGCCAATACGCTTGCCGCCGCACGCCTCAAGGAGGCGCGCTCCGCACAGACCAATCTGAAGCGCATCGAGCAACGCGGCAAGGCAAAGCCCTAACCGCCGATCGTGGCGCGGCGCTATTTGGCGCCGAATTTCTCGGACATCCGCTTGCGCAGGTCGAGCGCGCGCTCGCGTTCGAGCTTGGCCTTCTGATTGCCCGGGTCGAGCGCGAGGACGCGGTCCCACTTGGCGATCGCGTCGTCGAGATTCTGGCGCTGGAAGGACTGGGTGGCCTCGCGCTCGTAGCGACGCACCAGTGCCTGCTTGACCGCATCGCGCTGCAGGATCGCATCCCGATTGCCTGGATCGCGCACGGCCGCTTCCTTGAATGACTCGTATGCGCCTTCCAGATTTCCAGCCTTCTGTTGAGCGACCCCCTGCTGCATGAGCCCCGCTGCCGCGCTGCGCGGCGAAGCACTGTCGACGCTGGCGACCTTGGCCGCTTCGTCGTTCCCTTCGGCGATGGCGCCGGGTCGCGGCACGGGCGGCACCGGCGGCGGCGGAGTCGCGGCGACGGGCGCGACGGCGGGCGCGCGTCCGGGAATCTTGATCACCTGTCCGGCCGCAAGCTTGCTTGGATTCGGAATGTCGTTGTACTTCGCGAGGAT
The DNA here is from genome assembly GCA_963756765.1 of uncultured beta proteobacterium. Lineage (GTDB taxonomy): Bacteria > Pseudomonadota > Gammaproteobacteria > Burkholderiales > Casimicrobiaceae > VBCG01. The sequence continues at coordinate 237,439 of CAVWPC010000011.1, forward strand.
ATGGAAGCGAAAGCGATCCCCGAGATACTGCTGCGCTAGCTTGGACAGCGAATCGTCGCGTTGCACGGTGTAGCGAAAGTACACGGCGCCGAGTTCCTTCTGCGGATCGGCATTGATCTGGTCCATCAGTTTGCGCGCCAGATCGTTGTTGGGCTCCAGCGCCTGCGCCTGCTCTAGCGTCTGTCGTGCCGCGGCTTCGTCACCATTCTGCAGATGGTCCACCGCTTCGATGACGAGTTTCTGAGCCTGCGCCCGGGCCGCAGCCGGACTCAGTTCGGGCGCCGGGGCCACCGCCGCCTTGGGCGGCTCGGGAGCAGGTGCGGCTACCGGCGCCGGAGCGGGCGTCGGTGCCGGTGCGGGTGCCGGTGCCGGCGGCGTCGCGCAGCCGGCCAACCACAGCGCGGCGGCAACCGCCAGGACCTGCCGAACCAAGCTATCGGGACAACGCGCGATCATTTGGCGCCGGGGAACAACGACGGATTCCTGCATCGTAGGAAAAACGGCCGTTCGGGAAAAGGTGAATATTGCGCCCGCACGCGACCGAATGCCAGTCTCATGGCGGCGCGGGGGGGCCGTCTGCTGGCGGTGCCGCATCGACGCACCACACCGCCAGCGCCGAAAAATTATCCTGGCCGGGACCGGCGCCCGCAACCACCTGGGCCTCCATCGTCCGCAGCCAGTCCGCCGCAGACGAGGCTCCCGCCAGCGCCCGCTCCATCGCCGGTTCGTCGATGTACTCCCAGAAGCCGTCGGTGCACAGCAGGAATGCATCCCCGGACGTCAGCGGGTCGGCGGACTCACCCACGGCCGGTGTATGGCACTCCTCGTGGCCCAGCGCGGCGAACAGGCGGCTGCGCTGCGTCGATCCGCGCAGGGCGGCCGGCCCCACGAAGCCGGCGTCGACCATCTTCTGCACGACGCTGTGGTCCTTGGTTTGCGCGACCACGCGGCGGTTGCGGAATCCGTACAGGCGCGTATCGCCCACATGGCCCCACGCAGCGGTGTGGCGCAGCGTATCGATGGCGAGCACGGTGGCCGTCGCTCGCATCGCCTGCAGCTGCGGGTGCGCTGTTTGCTGCTCGACCAGCGCGGCGTGCGCGGCACGCAACGACGCCTCGACCGCCGCGGCCGACGATACCGGCGCGTCCTGGAAACAGGCGAGGATGGTCCGCACCGCGAGCTTCGACGCGGTATCGCCGCCGGCATGGCCGCCGGCACCGTCGGAGACCACGCAGAAGCAGCCGCCGTCGCTCGACCAGACACCGTAGGCGTCCTCGTTGCGATCGCGCCCCCCGCGATCCGACAACACTGATACTTCGAGCTGCATGCGACGCCTTCGTTATGGCCGACGCGGTACTTGCGACTTCAGGTTGCGCCCCCTGCCTCGCGGCGCTCCCGGTGCGCGTCGATCTTGGCTTGGTATGCGCGCAGGAACTGCTGACCGAACAGCTGGTGAAAATCGGTCTCTGCCTCACGGGAAATCTGCCCGTAGAGCTCCTCATACATGTCCCACAGCTTGGCCCGGTGGTTCACCGGCAGCAGCGTGTTGACCGGTTCCGCGGCGGTGAGCCTCGCTTCCAGATGTGCAGGATCGAACCGGGCGACGACCGCCTCGAACGCTGCGCGCATCCCGGCGACGAATCCGACCTGATGCAAGCGCAAGCTCTCCTGCGCATCGCCGATCGCCTGCAGTGGCGGCATGAATCCCTGCCCGCGCGGTTCCAGCAGATGCCTGACCACGGCATCGAGATCGGGATCGAACTTCAACGGATTGTTGTCCTGCGCCACGATGATCGTCGCGTCGGCACGTACTTCGCGCTTGGCTTGCGCGCGCGCCGCCAGCAGGTCGATCAAGCCCCGCAGCGCTTCCCGCATCACTTGGCCGAGCTCTTCCATCAAGGCGGGCGTGAGACCGTTGGGCAACGCCAGGTCGGGCATGCCTGCGCCGCGCAGCAGCGCGTGCTGCAGAGCACGCGTGGATGCACTCGCCGGCGCACGCACCGGTCGCGGCTTGGGTGTGGCGGCGGGTTCAGGCGCCGCGGTGGTCGCTGCAGGGGCGGAGGCCGCCGGCAACGGCGCGGCGGCGCCGGACGAGGTCACGAAGACGGTCTCGATGCGATCCGGGGCCGGCCCACCACCTTCGTCCCACGACAGCATCGTCCCGGGCCGCAGCGTCGCGGTGACCGTGGAGTCGATCGTCGCGTCCGCAGAGAGGTCATCCGCCGCGGCCGTCCGCACCCGCAGCGTGTAGGCGCCGATGCGCAGTTCGGCATCCGGGGCAAGGCGGATCTCGTGGCCATGGCCGACCGGCCTGCCGTTGTGCAGCACAGGGACCGTAGTGCCTTGGTCGCGCAGATAGTAGGCGCCGTCGCGCCGCGACACCACGGCATGCGTACGCGAAATCACCCGGTCGGGATCAGGCAGCAGCAGCGTGCTGCCCGGAGCGCGACCGATGGTTCCGCCGGTATCGAATTCGGCCGTGATGGTGCCGTCGAGTGCGACGGCGTTGTGACTGATGACGGTAATGCGGAGCATGGGTTGGTCAATTACGCGTGCGACACATGCCCGGCGAATGCAGACCACGGCGCAGTGACAAGAATGGCTTGCGCGGACCGGTGGGTCAAGGCCTGTTTGCGGGTCCGAAAATAGCGCGGCCGCGGACGCCGGAACCCGACACGCTACACTCTTGCCCTTGCGCGAAGCCCGGTGGCCGAATACCGGCGCCCACGGTGCAATCGCCACCCGACGAAATTACGCTACATCGACATGTCTCCGACCCTGCGAAAGAGTCGATGAACCACGAACACGCCGTACCCGGACCGGGGTCCGGGCTCCTGGCGCGGATCGGGCAGGAGGTCGCCACCGGGCTGTCGCATGCCTTCGTGCTGGTCGCCGCATTGCTGGCACTGGGCTTCATCGCCTTTGCGCCGCTGGGCAGCATCGCCGCCGAGGCGGGTTTCCGCGCCGCCTTCGCCGCCGCAATTTTCGGGAATATCACGCTCATCGTCCTCGGTGGCGCGGTGCTGCCGAACGAGATCCCGCGGGCTTCTTCGGTGTTTCTCTTCGCCGCATTCGTGGCCCGCATCGCCGCCGATCCGCTGATCCGGGCATCGGAAACCCATGGGGTCGGGGAAATCCTCTTTCTTGCGGCCCTGTGCATCGCCCTGACGGCGATTCTGCAGATCGCGTTCGGCTTCCTGCAACTGGGCAACGTAGCCCGATTCATCCCCTATCCGGTGGTGGCTGGCCTGATGACGGGTCTGGCGTTTTCACTCGTCTACTACGAGCTGCCGGAGATCCTTGGCACGCACGGCGAAGGCGGACATCACGGCGTCAATCCGTGGACGATCACGGTCGCGGTGGCCACGATTCTCGCGATCGTCGTCGTGTCGCGCCGCTGGCCCAAGTGGCCCGCCAAGCTCATTGGCATTGCAGTGGGTACCGCCATCGCCGTGGCCATCACCACGCTCTCGCCTGCCGCCGACATCGGTCCACGCGTGCCATTCCTCGGCAAGCTGCCGGCACCGGATGCGCTGGCCAAGCTTTTCAGCAGCGACGGCATCGCGCTCGCCCTGCACTATCGATACGATCTGCTGGTGACCGCGCTGGCGATCGCGGTCGTTGGCTCGCTCGACAGTCTGCTGGCCGCGGTCGGCGAATCCGACGGCCCGCTCGACACGGCGCATCACCCCAACCGGCTGCTGGTCGCACTGGGCTGCGGCAACCTAGTGGCAGCCTCCTTTGGCGGCGTGCCCGTGGCCTACTCGTCCCACGAGGTGCTGAATCCGCATCCCGGAGCGCGCCGTGCCTGGATCGCCAGCGCCACGACCACCCTCGCGCTGATCGTGATGCTGCTCTACGCGGGACCGATCCTGGAGCTCATTCCCATCGCCGCACTGTCGGGGGTCATGCTGGTACTGGCCACCGGCTTCATCGACCGCTGGGCCGGTTCCACGCTGGCCCGCCTGCGTCGCGGCCACTTCGACGGCGAACTCATCGTCAACATCCTGCTCGTGGTGGTCGTTGCGAGCGTGACGCTGGCGTTCGGTCTCATCGCAGCGGCAATCACCGGCCTCATCCTGTCGATGGGACTCTTCGTGGCGGTGATGAACCGCTCGCTGATCCGCTCGGTACGCAGCGGCGTGACCAGCGCGTCGCGCCGCGTCTATCCGCCTGAGCAGGCCGCGTTCCTGCGCCTGGAAGGCAACCGGGTCAAATTGATCGAAGTCGACGGGGCCATTTTCTTCGGCACGTCCGACCGGCTCGCCTTCGAGACCATGCGCGCCGCTGCCGGCGCCACGTTCGTCATCCTGGACCTGCGCCGGGTCACGATGATCGATGCGTCGGGTGCCTTGATGCTCGATCGCCTGACGCGCAGGCTGCGCGAGCAGGGCATCCGGCTGCTCGTCGCGCATATCACCGCCACCGGCAAGCTTGGCCGTTCCGTCCACGGGGCGGGCATGTTCACCGGACGCAACCTGCCCGACTGGTTCGCCGACACTGATCAGGCGCTCGAATGGTGCGAGCAGCAGCTGCTGAAAGAGGCACGGTTCGCGGCGACCGAACGGGAACTCGGCATCAGCGAGTTTGCGCTGATGGAGGGCCTGAGCGCCGCCGAGCTCGCCTTCATGAAGCCCTATCTGGACCGCCAGCTGTTCCCCGCCCGCGCCGCGCTCTACCATGAGGGACAGGAAGGCGACCGGCTCTATCTGCTCGCACGCGGCGCGGTGAGCATCGTCAACGAGGATCCGGACGACCGTGCCAGGCGCAGGCGCGTGGTGACGCTGGCCCCGGGCGTCATCTTCGGCGAATCGGCGATGATCGAAGGCGGCGTGCGCTCGGTGACGGCGATCGCCGAGGACGAGGTGGTCACGTACAGTCTGTCGCGCAGCAATCTGGAGGCCATCGACGCGGTGAATCCGGACCTCTATCGCCGGCTGGTGCTCAACATGCTGTCGCATCTGTCCGGTCTGCTGCGCATGGCCAGCGCCCTGCTCAACGACAACGCCGACACGGCGCGCTAATCGCCCTGACGCAATGCTGACCCCGCGCAATCCCCTGGCCTGGATCGGACTCGCCGGCGTTGCGGACGACGACAGCCCGGCAGCGCACGCCTGGCAGCGGCGCTTGCACTGGATCATGGTGGGCATGGCGCTCCTCTCGCTGCCCGCCTACATGTTCGACACCGCGACCGAGGACCCGTACTGGCATCGGATCGCGACGCTGCTCGATATCGTGATCCTGATCGCGTTCTCGCTCGAACTGGTGCTGATGCTCGCCGTTTCGCGCTTTCCGTTCCGGTACCTGTTCGAGAACTGGCTCAATGTCATCATCATCGCCGGCTCCGCAGCTGCGGTGTTCGGTGCGGCGACCGAATGGCTGGCACTGGTGCGGATGGCGCGCGTTGCGCTCGGCGGCATGGTGCTCATGCGCACCTTTACCGAGTTCCACGTGTTGCTCACCCGCCGGGGCCCGCCGCTGCTGCTGGGTGCGACACTGTTGACCCTGCTGGCCACCGGCGCGCTCTTCTATTGGCTCGACCCCAACATCGTCAGCTTCTGGGATGGACTGTGGCTGGCTTTCATCAGCGGCGCCACGGTCGGCTACGGCGACCTGGTACCGACGGTCGGACCGACGCGAATCGTCGCGGTGTTCGCGGTCATTGCCGGCGTGACGCTGATGACCCTCTTCACAGCCAGCATCGTGTCGTTCTTCATGGGGGCCGCCGACGCGGAGGCCCGGCGCGAGCTCGAGCGCGACATCACCAATCTTACGTCCGAGATCGCACGCCTGCGCACGGAGGTCGAGGCGTTGCGCCGGGACCTCCATCGCGGCGGCTCCTGAGCGAGTTAGCCCTCGGCCTCCTGGCCGATCGCGTAGGCGCGCCGGAATTCGCGCTCGAACACCGCCCAGAAATCGCGCTGTCCTTCGCGCGAAAGCTCGTCGTAGAGATCCTGCAGCATCTCCCACTGCCGTGCCTTGCGGTTGCCCGGGAGCAGCCGGTCGAGCGCGCTCTTCCCGGCGAGGCGCGCGTCGATGGCACCGGGGCGAAAGCGCTCGAGCAGTCCGCTGAGCGCGGCGTCGATGCCGGCTGCGAGGCCGCGATCGTGCGCGCGCAGATCGTCGTATGCATCCGCGAACGCCTGCACCGGTCCCATCAGGTCGGCGCGCTGGGGTGCCAGCAGGTGACGCAGCGCCACGTCGGCGTCCCAGGCAGCCTTCAGCGGATTGACTTCCCGCGGGCCGATGATGGTCATGTCCGCATGCAGGCTGCTCTTGGCCTCCGAGCGCAGCCGCAGCATGTCGAGCGTACCTTGTGTCATCTCGCGCAGAATGCGCCCCAGGTCCTCCATCATCTGCTCGTTGAGACCCTGCGGGAGTTCCATGTCGGGAACGCCGAGGCCATTGAGCAATGCACGCTGCAGGGCCATGCGCTCGGCCGGATCGCCAGGTTCCGCGGCCGGTACCGCGCCGGAGGGTGTAGACGGTGTGCTCATGAGCGCCTAAGTCTAGCGCACGCGGCCCGGGCCGTGGTGGCCGGTCGGACGTTGCTACGTGTTGGGTATCACGTGACCGCTCCGGCCGATGATGGAAAGGAATTCGCGCCGCGTCGCGGCGTCGTCACGGAAGGCACCGAGCATTCGGCTCGTCACCAGGGCGGCACCGGGCTTGTGCACCCCGCGCGTCGTCATGCACTGGTGCGCGGCTTCGATCACCACGGCTACGCCCTTGGGCTGAAGGACCTGCTGCAAGCGTATCGGCGATCTGCACGGTCATCTTTTCCTGGATCTGCAGGCGTCTTGCGTAGACTTCGACCAGGCGCGCGAGCTTTGAAATCCCCACGACGCGACGATCGGGCAGGTAACCGATGTGCGCACGGCCGATGATCGGGGCGATGTGGTGCTCGCAATGGCTCTCGAAGCGGATGTCGTTCATCACGATCATCTCGTCGTAGCCATCCACTTCGGCGAAGGTCTTGGCCAGGATCTCCGCCGGATCCTGCGCATAGCCGGCGAAATATTCTTCATAGGCCCGTGCAACCCTCGCCGGCGTTTCCAGCAGGCCCTCGCGTGCAGGATCGTCGCCGGCCCAGCGAATCAGCGTGCGAATGGCGTCCTCCGTTTCCGCGCGGGTAGGACGCGCGGGCAACTTGCCGCCTGACCGAGGACTACCTTTTTGCTTCCGCGTCATTTGTCAGCTCCCTCGACGGCCACTTGCCTGTCCATCGCCAATGTCTTGCCCTGACAACCGCGGCAGCACGACCGGCGCGACCCCTGCTGCAATCGACGATACTACGCGGCCCGCATGTCCAGCATCAGCTCGTTGATCCGCTTGACGAAGGTTGCCGGGTCGTCGAGCTGTCCACCTTCGGCCAACAGCGCCTGGTCCAGCAGGACGCTGGTCCACGCATCGAACTTGGCGCCGGCGTGCTCCAGCTGCAGGACCAGCGGATGCGCGGGATTGATCTCCAGGATCGGCACCGTGGCCGGTGCCGTCTGCCCGGCCGCCTTGAGCATGCGCGCAAGATTGCCGCCCAGGTCGTGCTCGTCGGCGACCAGACACGCTGGCGAATCGACCAGGCGATGGGTGATGCGCACGTCCTTGACCCGGTCACCGAGACTCGCCTTGACGCGGGCGACGAGGTCGGCGAGTTCGGTCGATTGCTCGGCCTGCGTCTTGCGCTCGGCCTCGTCGTCGAGCTTGCCGAGGTCGAGCCCGCCCTTGGCGACCGATTGCAGCGCCTTGCCGTCGAACTCGGTCAGGTGGCCGACCACCCACTCGTCCACGCGATCGGACAGCAGCAGCACCTCGATACCCTTCTTGCGGAAGATTTCCAGATGCGGGCTGTTGCGCGCGGCGTTGAAGGAGTCCGCCGTGACGAAATAGATCTTGTCCTGTCCTTCCTTCATGCGGGCGACATAGTCGGCCAGCGACACGGTCTCGTCGGAGGTGTCGGCGTGCGTCGAGGCAAAACGCAGGAGCGCGGCGATCCGGTCCTTGTTGGCGAAGTCCTCGCCCATGCCCTCCTTCAGCACGCGGCCGAATTCGCCCCAGAACTTGGCGTACGTTTCCTTCTGGTCGGTCGCGAGGTCCTCCAGCAGGCCCAGGATGCGCTTGGTGCTGCCGCCACGGATCGCCTCGATGTCTTTCGACTCCTGCAGGATCTCGCGCGACACATTGAGCGGAAGGTCATTGGAATCGATGACGCCGCGCACGAAGCGCAGGTACGACGGCAACAACTGTTCGGCGTCGTCCATGATGAACACCCGGCGCACGTACAGCTTGACGCCGTGCCGGGAATTGCGGTCCCACAGGTCGAACGGCGCACGCGCCGGCAAATACAGAAGCTGCGTGTACTCCTGCCGACCCTCGATGCGCGCATGCGTCCAGGCGAGCGGATCCTCGAAGTCGTGCCCGACGTGCTTGTAGAACTCCTTGTATTGCTCGTCGGTGATCTCCGCCTTGGGGCGCGCCCAGAGCGCGGACGCCTGGTTCACCGTTTCGGACTCGTCGCTCTTGACCGGCTTGCCGTCGGTCCAGGTCTCCTTGGCCATCAGGATCGGCTGCACGATGTGGTCGGAGTATTTGCGCAGGATGGAACGCAGCCGCGTGCCCGACAGCAGGTCGTCTTCGCCTTCCCGCAGATGCAGCGTGATCTGCGTGCCGCGATCGAGCCCGTCCATCATCTCGATGGTGAATTCGCCACCGCCGTCCGATTCCCAGCGCACACCCTGGTCGCCGCGCTCGCCGGCGCGGCGGGTGAGCACCGTGACCTTGTCGGCCACGATGAACGACGAGTAGAAGCCGACGCCGAACTGGCCGATCAGGTGGGTATCCTTCTGCTGGTCGCCGGTCAGCTGCGCGAAGAATTCGCGCGTGCCGGACTTGGCGATCGTGCCGAGATTGGCGATGACTTCGTCGCGACTCATGCCGACACCGTTGTCGCGCACGGTCACCGTGCGCGCGTCCTTGTCGTAGTCGACGTGGATCTTGAGGTCGGGATCGTCGGCGAGCAGCGCGGCGTTGTGCAGCGCCTCGAAGCGCAGCTTGTCGCAGGCGTCCGAGGCATTGGAGACCAGCTCGCGCAGGAAGATCTCGCGGTTCGAGTACAGCGAGTGGATCATCAGCTGCAGCAGCTGCTTGACTTCGGCCTGGAAGCCCAGGGTTTCGCGCTCGGCGGCGGGCGACGGTGGTGGTCACGGCTTACCTCGAGGATGGGGTTATCGCATTACTTGGGCGTCGCACCGGCGATTTTCAAGCCGGCAGCGCGCGCCGGAGCGAGGCATGGTCGTCCAGCTCCGAAACGCCGACACTCGCTCCAACTCTTTGAATTTTAAACCGGATACGCTCGATCGACCAATTTCGATGCGTCTGTGCCCGGTCGCAGCGTACCGAATACGGCCGCACTGGCTGGCGCTGCCGCAAGGCGTGTCGCGGCAGTGCACAGTGCTCGCCGGCGTGCGCCGCCAGGTCCATCAGCGCGTGCCAGGCCGGATGAAACGTCACGGTGTCGATGCGCTCACCGCGCGGATCGAACGCGTGCAGCTCGGGCGGGTTGCGATTGCAGGCGTCGGCCAGTTCGAACATCGACGCGCACCCGAGCTTCGCGCCCCATGCGGCAACGGCGGCATGCGCCGCACCGCCGCCTTCGCGCACCAACCCTTCCTGCAGCGCGATGTCGTCGGCGAAGAGATCGCAGTCGGCATAGGGCGGCGGCTGATTCGGAAATAGCGTGACGCGTTCGTGCATGCGGCGATGGTACGCCCGCGCGCACCAGTTCGGACCTTGCGCACCGGGATGGCGCGCGGTGCACAAGCGTCGCTTGCGCCGGTATCATGGTCGGCGTTCGCAACGAAGGAGATTCACATGCGCAATGCAACCAGAGAGACCTTACGCGCGGGTGCGCTGGCCGTGGCCGCCATCCTCGCGATTTCGCCGCTGTCGGTCAGCGCGCAGTCGTATCCGACCAAGCCCATTCGCCTCATCGTGCCGCTCGCCGCGGGCAGCACGGCCGACATCGTTTCGCGCTATGCGGGACAGGAGCTGTCCAAGGCGCTGGGACAAACGGTCGTCGTCGAGAACAAGCCGGGCGCCGGCGGCACCATCGGCATGGTCGAGATCGCCCGCGCGCCGGCCGACGGCTACACCATCGGGTTCGCGTCGCAAGGCATGCTGGTGTTCAACCAGGCGATCTTCGCCGCACCAGGGTACGACTCGCTGAAGGACTTCCAGCCGCTCGGCTTCGTCGGCGGCGTGTCCAATGTGATGATCGTGCCGCCGGCCAGCACCGCAACCAAGCCCCTGGATATCGCTGCCGCGGCCAAGGCCAAGCCGGGTGCGCTCAACTATTCATCGGGCGGGGCCGGCACCAGCCATCACCTGTCGGGCGTGCTGTTCGGCAAGGTCACGGAGACGGAGCTCGTGCACGTGCCCTACAAGGGGGCGCCGCAGGGGGTGCTGGCCGTCATGTCGGGGGAAGTCGACGTCGGATTCTTCAACACGCCCACGGTGATCGGCCAGATCAAGGACGGCAAGGTCAAGGCACTGGGGGTCACCAGCCTCAAGCGCTCACCACTGCTCCCGAACATCCCCACGCTCGACGAGCAGGGCATCAAAGGCTACGAGATCAATACGTGGTTCGGGTTCGTGGCGCCGGCCGGTACCCCGCCGGAGGTCGTCACCCGCCTCAATACCGAGCTCAACAAAATCCTCGCCAGTGCCGACACCAAGGAGAAGCTGGGCCCGCAGGGGTTCGACCTCGCCGCCCCGGCTTCGCCGGCGGCATTCACCAAGATCATCCAGAGCGATCTTGCGCTCTGGGTGCCCATCGTCAAGGCTTCGGGCGCGAAGTCGAACTAATCGTCGCGCGGTTGCGTCGCGGCCGCGGCACCAGGGACTGCGGCGTTGCGCCGGCGTGTGGGCGTGGCGCCCTGGCTCTGGCGGCGGCGGGCGGTCTCACCACGCCGCTGCGTATCGGGCGTCAGAGCCCCACGGCCTCCGCAACCAGCTTGCGCAGTTCAGCACGCAGTCGCCTGCGTAGCGGAGCCGCACTGCGCCGCGCGTTGAGGTTGGTCAGTTCGTAGGGATCCGCATCGAGATCGTAGAGTTCGTCGAGCTCGCCATCGCGCCCGCGATTCACCCAATGAATGTACTTGTAGCGGTCGGTACGGACCGCCTTGTACGACATGCCGACGAGCCAGGGCATGGCCTGCTCGGCCCAGTATTCGCACAGGATCGAATGCCGCCATCCACGGCGCATGCGGCCCTGACCGTGCGCGAATAACGGCAGCAGCGAACGCCCCTGGATCTGCGGGCCCGGCTTGCCGCCGGCGAGCGTCAGCAGCGTCGGCGCAATGTCCTGGCAGATCACGAGTTCGCGCCGGGTGCTGCCCGCCTGCACCTTGGGCGGATAACGCACGACGAACGGAGACCGAATGCCTTCTTCGTACGCGAAGCGGCGTTCCGGCCCGAGCGCGTGCTCGCCGAAGAAGAACCCGTTGTCGCCCAAAAACACAATGAAAGTGTTGTCGAGTTCGCCGGTGCGTTCGAGCACAGCAAGGATCTGGCCGATACCTTCGTCGACGGCCGCCATCATGCGCGCCCGCAGCCGGATTTCCTCCTGCTCCATCGAATGCAATGCCGCAAGAACCTGCTGCGACTCCTCGCTGCCGCGCAACTCGAGGCACTCCGCCCAGGCGGGTTTGCGCTTGGCGACTTCCGCCGGCGACAGCATGTTCGGCTTCTTCGGGAAGATTGCGTTGCGGTACAGATTGCGGTGCCGATCGGCGACGACGTAGCCGCCCTGGGCCGAAATGCGCAACCGACCGTCCGCGGCCTGCTCGGCATCCGGATGCACCGCCTTGTGCGCAAAGAACAGCGACCAGGGCCCGGACTTCGGACGCTCGAGAAAATCGACCGCCAGCCCGTTCATGATGTCGGTGATGTAGCCCTTGTGCGGGACCGACTTGCCGTCATGGTTGAGCACCGGATCATTGAGGCGCCCGTGACCGTCGTAGCTCACCCAGTGATCGTAGCCAGGGCGAGGCATGCCGTCGTTACCCATGTGCCACTTGCCGATATGCGCGGTCTCGTAGCCCAGTTTCTGCAACTCGAGATGATAGTTGGGCAGGCGATGGCTCATGGCGTCGCGGGCGACGTTGTCGATGATGCCGTGGCGACTCGCGTACTGCCCGGTGACGATCGAAGCGCGGTTGGGCGAGCAGATGGGCGTCGTATGGAATGCGCGCTCGAAGAGCGCCCCTTCGGCCGCCAGCCGATCGATGTTCGGCGTGCGCATGTACGGATGGCCGCCGGCGCCGAATTCGTCGTAGCGCAGGTCGTCGATCAGGATGACCAGGAAATTGGGCTTGCGGGACTTGGGGCGGCGGGCGGTGCTGGCGGATTTACTGGCTTGGCGTGCAGGCATCAGTACGCATCTCGCGTGGTGGCGGAAAGACCGCAGTTTAGCCTGTCGATGACGCAGGCGTGCGCGCGCGGGCTCAGGCTGCGCGAATCGGTCGCAGCCATGCCCGCGCGTGCAGTCGATGGCTACTCGAACTTGATCCCGGCTTCCTTGACGATGCGCGCGACCTTGGCTGTTTCGCTGTCGATCTGCTGGGCGAACGCCTGTGGCGTGCTGCTTTGCGCGGTGAGGCCAAGTCCCGTCAGGCGTTCCCGCACTTCCGGCATCGCCGCGATCGCCACCAGTTCCTTGTTGAGGCGAGCGATGGCGTCAGCCGGCGTACCGGCCGGAGCAAGAATGCCCCACCAGTTGGTGAACTCGTAGCCTTTCACGACTTCACCCATGCCCGGCACGTCCGGCAAGGCGGGCAGCCGCGGGCCTGTCACGGCCAGTGCCTTGAGCCGTCCGGCCTTGACCTGCGCCATCGCCGAGCCATCGACCACGACGTCCACCTGTTCGCCCAGCAGTCCCGTGACCGCCTGTGCCCCACCCTTGAACGGCACGTGCAGGATGTCGACACCGGTCATCGAGCGCAGCATCTCGAAGGCGAGATGCCCGGGCCCGCCCACGCCTCCGGTCCCGTACGTGAGCTTGCCCGGTTGCGCCTTGGCGCGCGCGAGAAAGGCGGCGAAAGTCGCGTCCGGCGACTTGGGATTGACCGTGACGACAATCGAGACGGCCGCGACGAGACTGATCGGCGCCAGGTCCTTCTTCGGATCGTAGCCGAGCGTAGGCTTGGATATCGGTGCAATCACCAGCGAGCCGAGATCGCCGATCACGATCGTGTAGCCGTCGGCCGGTGACTTCGATGCCACGTCGACCCCAAGCGTTCCGGCGGCGCCGCCGCGGTTGTCGATCACGACCGGCTGACCGAGCCGCTCGGACAACTGCTGGCTGTAGATGCGCGCGACCACGTCGGTGTTGCCACCGGCCGGATAGGGCACGATGAGCTTGACCGGGCGGCTCGGAAAATCCTGGCCGGTGGCGCCGAGTGCGCCCAGGCACGCGATCAGCGTGACCATCCCCCTTGCGATTTTCTTCATTGCGTTCTCCATGTTCAATGATCGGTCATGACGGCGCGCAGCGAGGCCTCCGCGTCACCGGGTCCGCCCTCGTCCAATTCCACGACGACCTCTTCGATGTCTCCGGTAAACCGGAACGGCGCCTCATAGTCGGCGGTGACGGGCAGACCACTGTCGTAGCCGCAGCAAAGGCCTTCGCCGGAAGTCTCGATCACGTGCGGCACCATGTGCGGGATTTCGCCTTGGCCGATCAGCTGCTCGCCCGCGAACAGCGTGCCGGTGCCACGATGGTCACCCGTGCGCGTAAAGCGAAAGCGCAACGTCGCCTCCCCACTCGGCAACTCGACGGCTGAGCGAATCGAGTACTCTGCGAGCCCCATGTTGTTGTGCACGTAGACCAGGCGCCGGTCTTTCACGTAGAGCGAGTAGCCGGCGAACCAGCTGCCATGTGCCAGCAGTACGCCTTGCGCGCCACCCTCCGGGATGCGCACGCGCGCGGTGATCGTATGCGAGCGATTCCTGAGGTTCACCGCCGTGTACTCGAACTGCGGCGCACCCCCGGGATAGTAGACGTAGCGATTGCCTGGTGGACGCGTGTTCGGTTTGCGCTCACCCATGCGCAACTGCATCCGCGAATCGAGCGGCAGCACGTTGTACTTGCGTGCCTCGACCCACCAGCGCTCGACCAGTTCGGCGAGCTTCTCGGGATACCGGTCGGCGAGGTTGTCGCATTCCGAGAAGTCCTTCGCCACGTGGTAGAGCTCCCACTTCTGGCGGTCGAGATCCTCGTCGGTCATCGGCGCTCCCTGTGCCTGTTCGGCCACCGCCTTCCAGCCGCCGGACCAGATCGCGCGCGAACCGATCATCTCGTAGTACTGCACCTCCTTGCGTGTCGGTGCCGTCGCATCGTTGAAGGCGTGCGCGAAGCTCACCCCCTCGATCGGTCGCTGCGTCACGCCGTTGAGCGTCGCCGGAGGCTCGATCCCAAGCGCGTCCAGGATCGTCGGCGTCATGTCCACCACGTGCACGTACTGGTCGCGTACCTCAGCGCGCGCCTTGATGCCGGCAGGCCAGTGCACAATCAGCGGGTCGCTCATGCCGCCCTGGTGCAGGTAGCGCTTCCAACGCCGCAACGGCGTGTTGCCGGCCCAGGCCCAGCCCCACGAATAGTTGGGGAAGGACTTGACGCCGCCCCACTCGTCGAGATGCGCGAGATTCTGTTCGACGGTGGGCTCGACGCGATTGACGAACTGGTTTTCGTTGAACGATCCGTGCTCGCCCCCCTCGGCGGACGCGCCGTTGTCCGACGCCAGCATGATCAGCGTGTTGTCGAGTTCGCCCAGGCGCTCGAGAAAGTCAATCACGCGGCCCAGGTGATGGTCGGTCTGTTCGAGGAATCCGGCGTAGACCTCCATTTGCCGTGCATACAGGCGCTTCGCATCGGCGGAAAGCGTGTCCCACGCCTTGACCCAGTCGGGCCGCGGCGAGAGCTGCGTTCCGGCCGGCACGATCCCCATGTCCAGCTGCCGCGCGAAGACTTCCTCGCGCCAGCGGTCCCAGCCCTGGTCGAACTTACCGCGGTACTTTTCAATCCACTCCGGCTCGACATGATGCGGTGCGTGGCCAGCCCCGAGGCAGTAGTACATGAAGAACGGCTTGTCCGGCGCCACCGTGCGCAGGTCGGTGAGGTAGGTGATCGCCTGGTCGGCGAGATCCGCGTTCAGGTGATATCCCTGCGCCGGTGTGCGTGGCGGATCGATGTAGTGACTATCATGCACCAGCGTCGGTGCCCACTGGTTGGTCTTGCCGCCGATGAAGCCATAGAACCGCTCGAACCCGCGCGACAGCGGCCAGCGCGCCTTCGACGCACCCGACGCGTACTCGCTCGCCAGCGTCAGGTGCCACTTGCCGATGCCCAGCGTCGCGTAGCCGCGCGCCAGCAGCATCTCCGACAGGAAGCCGTTTTCCTTCGGCACCATGCCGTTGTAGCCGGGAAAGCCGGTGGCCATTTCCTGGATGATGCCTACGCCATTCGAGTGATGGTTGCGGCCGGTGAGCAGGCACGACCGCGTCGGCGAGCAGATCGCCGTGGTGTGAAAGTCGCGAAAGCGCAGGCCGCCCGCGGCAAGCCGGTCCATGGTCGGCGTGCGGATATCCGAGCCATAGCAGCCGAGTTGCGCGAAGCCGACGTCGTCGAGCAGGAACACGAGAACGTTGGGGGCGCCAGGTCGGGCGCGCACGGGCTGGGGCCATGCCGGCTCCGAGGAAGACGCGGTACGTCCGATCGTGCCGGTGAACGGAGTACCGTCAGGATAGGTCTTCAGGTCTTTCAATCTCGATTCCTCGTGGATGTGGTCTGTTTTTCAGACCAATTTACCCGTGGACCGGCGTGCCGTCAAATGCGCTGCCGGCCGGTCCCCGGTTGACCCTGCTGCGGTGACGCTGCAGACTTTGCGCTCGTGTCCATCGAACCCATCGCCGCACCGCGTCTCTATCAACGCATTGCCGAAGAGATTGCGCGCCTGATCGACGCCGGCACCTTCGCGATCGGCGAGCGGTTGCCGGCGGAGCGCGAACTTGCACGCTCGCTTGGCGTGTCCCGCAGTTCCTTGCGCGAAGCGTTGGGTGCGCTCGAGATGCAGCGCAGGATCACCATCAGGGTCGGTTCGGGCGCCTACGTGGCTCCGCTGCGCAAGCGTCGCATTGGAGCGGCGCAGCCATCGAGCGAGATCTCGCCCTTCGAAGTGCTGCGGGCACGGCGGGTCGTGGAGGCCGAGGCCGCTGCGCTGGCCGCGCGTCACGCGACGCCGGCGCAGGTTGCGGCGATGTCCGGCGCCTTTGCGCGCCTGGCGGCCGATATGCGCGCCAACCGCATGCAGTCGCCGGCCGACCGCGATTTTCACCTCGCCATCGCGGCCGCGAGTGGCAACAGTGCGCTGGCGCTGGTCATCGAGCGCCTCTGGGCGGAAGGGGGACGACCGCTGAACGCGCGCATCGAAGAGCTGTTCGTCTCCCGCGGGCGCAAGCGTGACAACATTGCGGAGCACCGCGCGGTGCTCGACGCGATCCGACATCACGATGCTGCCGGCGCCCGGCGCGCGATGCGCATCCACCTTGCCAACGCCGAAAGGCAGCGCCTCATGCTGTTGCGGGCAACCGGTGAAGCGGAGGCCTCGTGACGGATCCGTCACCGGATTTCTGGCGCAATGTCCGCCATGAAATGGCTGCTGGCCGCCAGTGGCGCGACCGCGCGGTCGTTCTTGCCTACGCGGCGATCACCGGGCTGGTCGTCGTCGGGTTCACGTTACTCGCCGAGGCCGCCGGCTCGGGATTCGAGGCGCTGCTCCGGATCGCCGTCGTCGGACCATGGTTGCCGCTCCTGTGGACGCCGGCCATAACCATTGCCGTCCTCTGGTGGACGCGCCGCTTCGCGCCGGGCGCGCAGGGCTCGGGAGTTCCGCAGGTCGTCGCCGCGCTCGACGACGCGCTGCCGGCGCCACAGCGGTCGGCGCTGGTCTCGCTGCGCCTGTCGCTGCAGAAAATCGTGCTGGTTTCCGGTGGCCTGCTGGCCGGCCTGTCCATCGGACGCGAAGGCCCGACCGTACAGGTGGGTGCCGGCGTCATGCAACATGCGCGTCGTTGGCTGTCACCGCAATCCGGGGTGGATGCGCACGACCTTATCGTGGCCGGCGCTGCCGCGGGAATCGCCGCGGCATTCAATACGCCGCTGGGCGGTGTCGTGTTCGCCCTCGAGCAGCTGTCGCGACGGCGCAGCTTCTCCCACAGCGGCATGGTGATCATCAGCATCGTGCTCGCGGGCCTCGTCGCGGTGTCGGCATTCGGCAATACGAGCTACTTTGGCACGTTGCGCGTGACGTCGCTCGGCTGGTCGCTGCTGGCCCCGGGCCTGGGCATCGCCCTTGTCAGCGGCCTGGCCGGCGGACTGTTTTCGCGCTTGATCGTGGTCTCTACGCGCGGCCTCCCCGACCGGTTTTCGCGCTGGCGCGCGCGCTTCCCGCTGCGCTTCGCCGCCGGTTGCGGTCTCGTCGTGGCGATAATCGGCATCGTCAGCGGACACTCGACCGCGGGCGCCGGATACCTGCCAACACGTGAGCTCCTCGAAGGACACGGCGACATCCCCGCGCTGTACACAGTGCTCAAGTTCTGCGCCACGTGGATATCGGCGTGGTCGGGAGTGCCAGCCGGTGTGTTCGCCCCGTCGCTGTCCATAGGCGCCGGGATCGGCCGCGACATTGCCTGGCTCGCGGGCGTCGGGCCGGCACAGGCCATCCCGCTCATCGCGTTCGGGATGGTGGGATTCCTCGCCGCGACGACCCAGGGACCGCTCACCGCCTTCATCATCGTGATGGAGATGGTCGCCGGCCACGAAATGGTGTTGAGCCTGATGGCGACCGCCCTCCTGGCGAGCGGCATAGCCCGGCTGGTGACACCGCCCATGTACTCCGAGCTGGCGGCGCTGCTCGTCGAACCCCCGCCGGCGCTTCCCGCCCCCGCGACACCCGTACGACCGGCAAGCTAGGCCACCCAACCCGCCGAAAGCGTTCCGGACAGAATGTTGACAATTTCGTCAACATCCGACAACCTGCGCGGACAGTGTCGCCAAGCCAAGGCGACCGCCCGAAGGAGGAAACCCATGTCGCGGTTCGCACAACGCTGGATCACGCGAGGACTTTTGCTGGCAGCGAGCACGCTCGTCGCCTTTCCCGCAGTAGCGCAGGAGCTCACGGTCTGGAGTCACTGGGCCGACCAGACCGCCAAGGTCAAGTTTGTCGAGGAGGCCGCGCGCCGCTTCGAGGCCAAGAATCCGGGGGTCAAGGTCAAGATCACCTGGTACCAGAAAAATCCGCTGTTCCAGGCCTTGCAGTCCGCCCTGCGCGCCGGCCAGGGCCCGGACGTGTTCTACCTCGACCCCGACCGGGTCGAGTACATCGAGAACAAGCTGATCCTGCCGCTCGACGACCTGCTCAACTGGAACAACATCGAACCGTGGGCGAAGGGACCGTGGACGCATGGTGGCAAGACCTACGCCCTGCCCCTCGAAGTGCAGACGATCGAGCTCTACTACAACAAGGACCTGCTGCAGAAGCTCGGCGTCACGTTGCCGGCCAGTGGCAGCCTCAACCAGCAGCAGTTCCTCGACCTCGTGAAAAAGGCCAGTGCGGCCGGCATCACGCCGGTCGTTCAAGGCGTCGCCGATCGCGATTTTCCGGGCGCCTACCTGCTGCACGAGATGCTGCTGAAGAAATTGGGGCCCGACGACTACGGCAAGCTGCTAACCGGCAAGCTCTCATTCAAGGATCCCCGCGTCGTGGCGGTGTTCACTTACATGAAGCAGCTGATCGACGCCGGCGTGTACCCGAAGAGCCTGACCAGCCTGACGCTGGGCGAGTCGCATACGTACTTCTACGGCAAGCCCGGTGGCGTCATGCTGCCGATGGGGAGCTGGTACACCAGCCGGGCGTTCAATCCGCCGGACAAGGGCGGGCAGCCGGAGGATTTCCCGCTGGCGATCATGCAATTCCCGGTGCCCGATGGCGCCGCCTGTCCCGAGTGCAAGACCAACGCGGTGGCCGGCAGCTTCGTGATCAACGCCAACAGCAAGCATCCGAAACTCGCCGCCGCCTTCCTCAACGAAATGGCAACGCCCGAGATGGGCACCAAGTGGCTGGTCGAGAATCTGGTGGCAACGGGCGTCAAATCGGATCCCAACGCCGTCAAGGGGAAGTATGCCGATTACTTCAAGCAGCTTGCTGCCCGCAACACCAACGTCACGTACTTCACGGGCATCCCGATCGCGCTCATGCGCGGCCAGTGCCTCGACACCTACAAGCAGGTCATGAACACCGGCTTTCCCGCCGGACTGCTCACCGTGGATCGTGCCATCTCGATGATGGACGCGGCCTGCTACAAGGCCTGAAGCCGGCACCATGCCGGCTCGTGCGGGCGAGGCGCCGCTGTTGGCGCCTCGAACCCGCGCGGTCGTTATGTCCGAAGCAGACCTGACACCCGCCCGCCGACCGCCACCATGGCGGCGCTGGTTCGCTGCGAGCGAAGGAGATGCCCCGTGGCGGACGGTGATGCTCTTCCTCACGCCGGCGCTGCTCATGTACGCGCTCTTCACCGCGTACCCGGTCTTCCGCACGCTCTGGAACAGCCTGCATACGATCAAGCCGGGGAATGTCGAGCAGTTCGTGGGACTCGCGAACTATGCGCAGTTGTTTACCGGCGACCCGGTGTTCTACCAGGCGGTCACCAACACGATGATCTGGGCGTTCGTCGCCCCGTTCCTCGACGTGCTGGTCGGTCTGCTGCTCGCGCTCATCCTCTATGGTGGCGTAGGCGGCGCGCGCTTCTTCCGGGTCGCCTGGTTCACGCCGGTCCTCATCTCGTACGTCGTCGTCGGCATCATGTGGATGTGGATCTACAACTACGACTGGGGTGCACTCAACGAGATCCTGCGTGCGGTGGGCCTCGGGCATTGGGCGCGCGCGTGGCTGGGCACGCCCGAAACGGCGCTCCCCGCGCTGATCGTGACCCACGCATGGAAGTGGACCGGCTTCAACATGGTCGTGTGTCTTGCCGCCCTGCACGCGCTGCCACGCGAAGTCCTCGAAGCATCCGATCTCGACAATTGCGGCTGGTGGGCCAAGGTCATCCACGTGATCGTACCGATGATCCGGCCGACGCTTCTCAACCTCGTCATTCTGTCGTTCATCGGCAAGATGAAGATCTTCGACCTGGTATGGATCATGACGCGCGGCGGGCCGCTGTGGTCCACCGAAACCGTGTCGACCTACGTCTACAAGCGCGCCTTCGAGTGGAACACCTTCGACCTCGGCTACCCGTCGGCCGTGGCTGTCGTGTGGTTCGTCGTGGTGATCAGCGCCGTCCTCCTGCTTTCCTGGGCGTTCCGGCAACGCGACCGGATCGAATATTGATGCCTGGTCCACGGTCGCTTGACGGATGACCTCCCGCGCGCTCTCGCACGCGCTGGCGCTCGTCGCGCTGTCGCTGTACACGGCCTATGCGGCAGGACCGTTCCTGTGGGTCGCCAGCATGTCGCTGCGCACCACGCCGGAGATCTTCGACAATCCATACGGCCTGCCGCTCGATCCGCAGTTCGGCAAGTACGTCACCGCCTGGACCTCGTCCAACTACGGGGTCTACTTCACCAACAGCACGCTGGTCGTCGTTAGCGCGGTGACGATCCTGACCATTGTCGGCGCGATGGCCGCCCACGCGTTGGCGCGTTATCGCTTCCGCGGCAATCGCCTCGTCTTCTTCGTCGTGTTCTCGACCATCATCTTTCCGCCGCAGATCACGATCATCGCGCTGTTCCAGGTGCTGGTGGATTACGGCCTCTTCGACACGTTGACGGGCCTCACGCTGTCGTATGTCGCGCTGCAGTTGCCGCTGACCATCTATCTGCTGGAGAGTTTCTTCGCGCGCCTCCCGCAGGACCTGTTCGACGCGGCGCGCATGGATGGCTACTCGGACTGGTCGATATTCTGGCGCATCACGCTGCCGGTCGGATTGCCCGCGGTGGCCACCACGATCATTCTCAACGTGATCCACCTGTGGAACGAGTTCCTGTATGCCGTGGTTCTGATCACCGACGAGCAGAAACGAACCCTGCCGCTGGGCATCATGAAGTTCATGGGCGACCAGATGCAGGATTTCGGCATGATCGCCACCGGCATGATGATCGCGGTCATTCCCGTCATCGTGCTCTACGCCTTCTTCTCGGAACGGCTGATCCAGGGCATGACCGCGGGAGCGGTGAAATGAGGGTCGCGAAGTGAAAGCCTTGCGCATGCCGGAACGGGGCCGCTAGGCGATGGCCACCGTCACACTCGATCGACTGACCAAGCGCTTTGCCAATGCCGGTGATGCGGCGGTGGACGCGGTGTCGCTCACCGTCGCCGACGGCGAGTTCATGGTGCTGCTCGGCCCGTCCGGCTGCGGCAAGTCGACGACGCTGCGGATGATCGCCGGCCTCGAGCCGATTTCCGCCGGTACGCTGGCCATCGACGGCAAGCGGATGAACGACGTGCCGAGCAAGGATCGGGACATCGCGATGGTGTTCCAGTCGTACGCGCTCTATCCGCACATGTCGGTGTTCGAGAACCTCGCGTTCGGACTCCGGCGCCGCAAGTTCAGCAAGGCCGACATCGATCGCCGGGTGCGTGCCGCCACCGAGATGCTGGGACTCACGCCCTACCTGTCGCGCAAGCCGCACGCCCTGTCCGGTGGCCAGCGGCAGCGCGTGGCACTGGGCCGCGCCATCGTGCGCGAGCCCCGCGTGTTCCTGTTCGACGAGCCGCTGTCGAACCTCGATGCGGCCCTGCGCGTTTCCACGCGCAACGAACTCATCAAGCTGCACCAGCGACTGCGCGCCACGATCGTCTATGTCACGCACGACCAGGTCGAAGCGATGACCATGGGTACCCGCATCTGCATCATGAATCGCGGCCGGGTCGCGCAGATCGGTGCGCCGCTCGACGTGTATCGCGCGCCGGCGGATACGTTCGTCGCCGGCTTCCTCGGCAATCCGCCGATGAACCTGCTGCCGGCGCGCGTGACCGTCGCAGCGGGCCGCGTGCAGGTCATGCTTGCCGGCCGGACGTTGCCGCTACCCGGCGTGGACCCCGGGCGTCTGGCGGCGCTGCAAGGTGATGCCGTGATATTCGGTATCCGCCCCGAGGATCTGCGCATCGACACCGGCGCGGCGGACACGGCCTTGGCCGGCGCGGTCAGTGCGGTGGAGCCGCTCGGCGCCGAAACGCTGGTGAATCTCCGCCTCGACGGCACGGAACAGGACATCGTGCTGCGCGGCGGACGCGAGTGCCCGGCGCGCATGGGGGATCGCATCCATGTCACTCCCGACCTCGCCGCCGCGCACCTGTTCGACCCCAGGACTACCGCCGCAATTGCGACGGTGGTGCCGTGACGTTTGCCTCCCCTGCCAACCTCGACCGGAAAGAAAAATGACCACTCTCACGCTCCGACGGCAACTCGCACGCCTTGCTCCCGACCTCATCGCGCGCTTCCAGGGCGCGGCCGTCGGCCACGTCGTCGACGCCAATGGACGCCGGGGTGCGCTGTCTGCCGACCTGCGTCCCATTGTCACCGGCAAGGGCTTCGCGGGTTCGGCCCTGACCGTCGCCACCGTTCCCTCCGACAACCTCGCCCCGTATGCCGCGCTGTCCGTCGCCCAGCCGGGAGACGTGTTGGTCATTGCCGCCGAGGGCTGCCGAACCGCCTCCGTGGCGGGCGACATCCTGGTCGGCATGGCCAAGAGCGCGGGCGTCGTCGCGGTGGTGGCCGATGGCATGGTCCGCGACGTCGACGGCCTCGAGGCAGTCGGCCTTCCGGTGTACGCGCTCGGCATTTCCCCCAACTCGCCGCAGAAGAACGGGCCCGGCCGGGTCGGCTTCGCCGTGTCGATCGGCGGTAGCGTCATCGAGCAGGGTGACCTCGTGCTGGGTGATCGCAACGGGATCTGCGTGGTACGGCAAGCGACGGTCGAATCGGTGCTCAAGGCACTTGAAAAGGTCCGCGCCAAGGAGCGCGCCATGGATGCTGCCGTCCTGGCGGGCGCCAGGTTTCCCGACTGGCTCCCCGCCTATCTCGATGAGCATCCGTGGATCATCGAGGACTGAATGCAATGACCATGCGCGTTTTCTACCTGTCGCACGCCACGCCCGACGTCTATGCACTGATCCG
This sequence comes from uncultured beta proteobacterium, assembly GCA_963756765.1. Lineage (GTDB taxonomy): Bacteria > Pseudomonadota > Gammaproteobacteria > Burkholderiales > Casimicrobiaceae > VBCG01. The sequence continues at coordinate 260,671 of CAVWPC010000011.1, forward strand.
AGACGCGGCGCCGCCGGAGTGCACGCTCGTCACCCTCGAGCGCGATGACGATGCCGAGCGACTGGTGCGACTCGCCGAGGCCGACGTGGTCATCGTGGCGGCGCGCCGCCTGACCGGCGCCATGATCGACGCGGCACCGGATCTGCGCCTCGTACATCACCAGGGTGTGGGCTTCCAGGACACGATCGACCTTCCGGCGCTGGCGGCACGCCAGGTTCGCCTGGCGCTCACGCCGGCGGGGACGACCGAGGGCGTTGCCGAGCACACGGTACTGATGATGCTGGCAGTGTTGAAGCTGCTGCCATTCGCCGATCGCGAATTGCGCGAAGGCCGGTTCCACATCAATGCGCTGCGGCCGCACTCACGCGAGCTGGGCGGCATGACCGTCGGCTACGTCGGCATGGGCCGGATCGCGCAGGCCGTGGCAACGCGCCTTGCCGCCTTCGGCACGCGCGGCCTCTACTACGATCCGGCGGCGCCGCTGCCTGGCGCACGCGAGCAGGCGCTCGCGCTGCGCGCAGCGCCGCTGGCGGACGTGCTGGCAAAGTGCGACCTACTCTCCCTGCATGTGCCGCTTACACCGGCCACCCGGCACATCCTCGACGCGTCGGCACTGCGCAGCATGAAGCGCGGCGCCTATGTGATCAACACGGCACGCGGCGGCCTGCTCGATGAGGACGCGCTGTTCGAGGCCCTCCAGAGCGGCCATCTGGCCGGCGCGGCACTCGATGTCTTCGAGCAGGAACCTCCGCCCGCATCGAGGTTGTTCACGCTACGCAATGTCGTGGTCACGCCGCACATCTCGGCCGGGACGCGCGACGCGCTGACCACCAAGATGCGCGCCCTGTTCGCCAACATCGGGCGGTTCAGTCGAGGGGAGCCCCTCGCCGACGAAGTCGACCTCACGCCCTGGCGCGAGCAGGTTTCCGCCTGATGCGTTGAACGCGCGCCGCGCGTGCGGGCGAATCGTCCTGCTGCCTCGGCCTAACGATCGGCGTCGCTGCCAAGATGCAGGCGGTAGGCCCGCAGATACGCCGCCTTCGCGGGCTTGATGTGATCGACGCACAGGCGCACGAGCGCCTCGCGCTGGCCTTGCGCCAGCGCCTCGATCATCGCCGCATGCTCGTCGGCCGCCTGCCGCAACAGCACCGGATCGGCGATCCGGTAGCTGCGGATCGCGTGGGCCAGGTACGCGTATTCGGCGATGGTTTCGGCGAGGTAGGGGTTGCCGCAGGCCGCGAAAAATGTGTCGTGGAACTCGTTGTTCAGCTGGAAAACGCGACGCAGGTCGTCGGCCTCCACGGCCACCAGGTGTGCGCGGTGAATCTCGGTGAGACGCTCGAGCAACCCCGGGTCGACGGGGAACGCGATGTCACGGGCCGCGCGCTCCTGCAGGAGTTCGCGCATCTCGTAGATCTGCTCGACGTCGCGAAGCGCGAAATCGCGCACCACGCATCCCTTGTGGCGCGCCTTGACGACGATGCCCTGCCGCTCGAGTTCGGCGAGTGCATCGCGGATCACGTGCCGCTTGACGTTGAACCGGCGGACCAGCGCCTCTTCGATCAACCGTTCGCGCGGTTTCAAGCGCCCGAAGATGATGTCCTCCTCCAGCGCGCTGACGACTTCGGCGAGCCCAGGCGACGTCTCTGCAGGCGTCTTGGGGGTCGCAGTCATGGTGGCGACGTCGATGGCAGGAACCGCGCTCATGGCACGTAGCTTAAGCCATGACGCCTGCTTGCGGCAGTCACCCTTTCACGCGATGGCACCATGCCCGCGGACTTGCAGAGAATCACGGGGCGCGCGCACGCGGCTTCAACCCTCGCCGAAGCCGGCATCGCGCAGGAATGCGGCGCGGTCCTGGGTTCCCAAGTGCTCTGCGAGCCGTCGAACCAGGTCGCCGCGGCCCTTGGCGTCACGCGCGGCTTTCCTGGTCACGATCTGGGCGATCGGACCGAGATAGACCGCGAGTTGTGCCGACACCTGGTCGAGGAACGCCTGGTCGACCGGCACGCCACTAAGCGACCCCGTGCGGTGAAGGGTTTCCGGGGCGCCGGACACAGCGCCAACACGCCCGCCCCCGGAGCGCGAATGCGTGGCGCGTGCGCTGCCTGCAGTCGTGGACCGGATCGCACTGCTGCTTTTGTTGAACGCCACGACGAACTGCCGGCGTGACTCCGGGTCGTCGATATTGTCAGACAGGATCGAACACAGTTCGGCCCGGTCGCGCGTCCTTGCCGCCGCACGGGCTACGATCACCCGCGCCATGGGACCGACGGCGCGGGCGAGTTCCTGTTCGGCGGTGCGCAGCGTGTCCTCGTCCCACTCGGGTTGCGGTCGCTGCAGCAGCAGCGTGCCGATGTTGACCCGCGTAGTGCCGAGGCCGTTGTCGACCTCGACCGACAGCTGCGCGGTCTCGCGCAACGCATCGTTGAAGGCGCGCGCGGTCTGGTAGCGCCCCGCCGGGTCCTTGCTCATGGCCGTGCCGACCAGCGTGTCGATCGCCTCGGGCAACTTGAGCGTGGAAATCCGCGAAGGCGGCACCGGCTCCTCGTAGCAGATCTGGTGCGAGATGGTCTGCAGGGTGCCGCGAAACGGCTTTTCGCCGGTCAGCAGTTCATAGAGCACGACACCGGCGCTGAACAGGTCGGAACGCGCATCCACCTCGAGTCCGCGGCACTGCTCGGGCGACATGTAGGAAGGCGTGCCGATCACCATTCCCGCCACCGTCAGGTCCGACGCGTCGATCCTCGCCACGCCGAAATCGGCGACCTTGAGCAGTCCCGCTTTGGTGACGATCAGGTTGGACGGCTTGATGTCGCGATGCACGACACCCCGGTCGTGCGCGAACGCAAGCGCGTCCAGCAACTGGGTCATCAGGTCGACGAGCTGCGCGAAGTCGAAGCTCGCCCGCGCATTGAGGTGCGCACGCAGGCCGCTGCCCTGCACATACTCCATGGCGATGAACGTCACTTCGTCCACCTCGCCGTACTCGTAGACACCGACGATGTGCGGGTGGTGCAGCCGCCCGGCTGCCTTCGCCTCATTGCGGAAGCGTGCCATGTACTGCGTCGCCAGCTCCGGATCGACGAGGTCCTTGCGGATGGTCTTGATCGCCACGTCGCGCTCGATCATCGGGTCGAAGCCCTTGTAGACAACGCCCATCGCGCCCTTGCCCAGGACCTCCCTGATCACGTACTTGCCGAGACGCTCGGGTTCCGTCACGGCAGGCTCGATTGCACCCCGATGGGTGACGCGCGCATCAACCCTCCAGCATCTTGATCGCCTGCACCAGACTTGCCTTCATGCGGCCCATCGCCTCGGTCAGGACGCCGATCTCGTCCTTGCTATGCGACTTGAACTCGCCGGCGTCCATCTTGCCGAGACTGACCTGGTCGGCGATACCGGCGAGTACCGTGACGCGGCGGATCACCATCGTGTAGAGCATTACATTGAGCAGCACGAAGATGGCCAGGAAGACGAGCGCGAGCGAACCCATGAAGGCCGTAAACGCCTTGTTCGCGCGCTCGGTGGGCACGGTCATCGGCACCGACACGATCTGCGCGCCGATGACCTCGCCCATGTGCCAGCCGAAGCCGTTGGCATTGCCGTAGAGATCCAGCATGGTCTTCGGTGCGGCTTCCACGGTGCTGTGGCAATCGAGGCAGGCCTGGCTCTTGATCTGGATCGGCCGCGACAGGTAGAGCGAGCGCCCCGCGGGCGTGTCGCGCTCGCCGATGATCTCCGGCGTATCCGAAGTGTTGCGAAACATGTTGACGACGTCCGCTTCCCAATCGGCGGCTCGGTTGCGCGGATTGGTGGGATTGAGCGTCGCCTCCTTGTAGGTGTAGTCCGGATGCTTCTTGCGCAGCTCGTTGAATTGCTCGGTCGCCGCGTAAGCCGGTACGGTCTGCGGCAGGAACTTGTACTTCATCTGCGTTTCGAGCAGCGGCCTGACCTGGGTCGTCGTGTAGTTGCGCGACGACAATGCGGCTTCCATCATCAAGCGCGCATTCTGCAGAATTTCTTCGCGGGCGTTGGCCTGCAGCGCCTGGTGCGAGATGTATCCGGCGACCGCAAATCCGAGCAGGAAGATTCCGAACAGGACCAGGTTGAACTTCCAGATCAGTTTCATGGGCGCTCCGTTGAAAGGTTGCGGCGGCGAAGCGTCATTTGCCGGCCGCCGGCCTGGGTTGGTACTTTTCGGGGTGCAGCATCCGGTCCCACCGCGGATAACGGGTGATCTCGGGCTCGACGGCCCGGCGGAACTCGGGGTCGCGCAAGCGGCTGGTGAATCGCCGCTCGAAGGTGCGCCGGTCCGGTCCCGCCAGCCAGGGCTGCGCCTCTGCGTAGGTGATGTCGCGTTCCGCCACCAGCGGCGGCTTGCTCCTCACCCGGCTCTTCAGCGCCGGCAGCGGATCGTAATAGTGCCGCGGCATGGCCGCCACGAAGCTGGGTGGCGCCCGCGGTACCGTGGTGAATGCATCGGACCCCGATTTGGACCAGTAGGTGCCGCCCCTGGCTTCCCGCCCCGATTTTTCGGTGTTCTGCGCGGTCAACTCGACCAAACGCACGCGACCCTCCTCGACAAAGAGTTCCACGGCATCGTCCTTGGCATGCACGACCGAGACGCCCTCGGAAACGACGATGTCGATCGGCTCCACGCGCATCGTAACGCCGGGTGACTTGGCCGCGATCTTGATCCAGCCATCGGGCAGTACGAACGTCACGGCGGGACCCTTGGTGGGTGTCGCGTAAAGCTGGCCCGGGCCGGTCAGGTTGACCGCGGTACCGGACGTCAACTCGACCTGCAGCTGCGCACGTGCAGGCGCGTCGAGAATGTCCCCCTCCTCGACTCGGATACCCGGCGTCAGCCGGTACCAGGTGACTCCGCGCAGGAACCGGGCGCTGCCATCGACCAGCGTGACCACGGCCAGTTCAGGTGCCGCGCAGGCACTCCCGGAAAGCAGCGCCAGCAAACTCCACAACCAGGGCTTTGCAAGCCAGGATGGCATTGTCGCAATTCCATGCAGGACCCGTGAGCTTGAGTCAAGCGACGATACTAGGACGCATGCTGGGGGGCGTCAACGCGAAGATTCGCGCCGCCGGGACGCCAGCCTGCCCATCGCAGGGTACGGCTGGACCGGTTGAAGCCGGCAAGTCCTGCCGCTAAAGCGGATAGATGAGACTGTTCGGCACGACGATGCTGTCGAAGACGCAGAGCTTTTCCCGGAACTTGAGCCGGCCCTCTTCCTGCACCAGCGTGTCGATGTACTCACCGGCGTTGAAGATGCGGCTGACGTCGTCGACCAGCGTCTCGAGCACCAGGTAGTTCGCCCGCACGTGCAGGGCAGCACCCTCCCAGCCCCCGACCCGGATACAACTCACCAGATGACGCTGGTAGCGCGGTGCATACGTGCTGGTCTGCCGGATCGTGACGACGCGGTCCTTGAGCATGCCCTTGCTCTCGGACAACCACGTGGCCAACGGCATCCCGCGCCGGTAGTTCTCGCGCGGAATGATCTTGTAGACGCAGCGTTCGGTGAAGAATTCGGGCCAGGCATCGAGGTCACGATCGTCGATGCAACCTGCGTAACGCGCGTAGAGGTCTTCCAGTTCCAGTCGCAGGTCGCGCGCCGACAGCGCGGCGAAATCCATGACCATCGCCATCACAGGTCCATCACCTTGCGGTAGTAGGCGTAGAACGCGCGTATGGTCGCCTCGGTGACCATGTGTTCCTCGTCCTGCCAGTCGCGGCCGCCCATCTCCAGCACGCCGTTCACGTCGGGAAAGGGCCGGATGCCGTCCTGCGAAAACTTCATCACTTCGCTGTCGTCGATGGACACGAGGCCGGACGGCCCCATCAGATTCGCCTGCAGCAGGCGCCGGTGCGTCATCTCCTCCGTGTCGTCGGCATAGCCGAAGAACGTCCACACCAGTTCGAACGACTCCGGACCACGGGTGACCAGCTGCCGCATGGCCAGCGTGTTCGATTGCTGCTGGATGATGAGATTGGGCCACAAGGTGGTCATCACGACGGTATTGGCATCCTTGAATTCCTTCACCGGCTGCAGCAGCGTCGGATCCTGCAGTTTGAAGTCGGCCTTGAACGATTTCATCTCGGCCGTCGCTTCACCGGCCTTCTGTTCCCCCTTCTGCGAGATCAGCGCCGCATGGCGGCCCGTCGCATCCATCCTGACCTGCGATGGCTGGTCGGCACGGAACAGGCCGAACGAGACGAGGAACACGTGCAGCAGGCTCGCGTGATACGGGTCCTTGATGTTCTCGAACATCAGCTTCCAGTTCGCCGGAATCACCTGCCGCGAGTTGCCGAGCACCCGGATCCTGCGGCCATCGAAGATGCGATCGAAGAGCGGCAGCATCGTGGGGCCGAGGTAGGTCTCGAACGGCTCCATCTCGCGGTCGAACGACGCGAAGACGACACCGCCGCGTTCGGTGACCTTGAGCTTGCGCAGGCCATGGTCCTTCGGATCGAAGTCCGCCGGCATGCCGCCCTGCTTCATCACGCCGCGCCGGAACGGCACGCCGATGAGGTCGCCCTTGAGACTGTAGGTCCACTGATGGTACGGACACATGAACTCGGTGGCGTTGCCATCAATGTTCTGGCAGAACTGTACGCCGCGGTGGGCACAGCGGTTCTCGAAGACGTTGAGCGTGCCTTCCTTGTCGCGTACCAGTACGACCGGCTTGTCACCGATGGTCGTGCGCTTGAAGTCGCCGGGTTCGGGAACTTCGGCGACCAGCCCGACATACGACCAGCTCGAACCGCCAAAAATGCGTTCCTGTTCGCGCTTGTAGATCCCGGGATCGGTATAGACCCAGTACGGGATGCGCGACAACCCGGCTTCGGGCCAGCGATATTCGCGCGCCGTACCCAGTGCGCCCGGCGCGGCGGCTTGTGTTGTCATGTTGACGCTCTCCCCGTCCATTCAGGCGAGCCCCGCACGTTGCAGCACCGCGTCGAGCCGCTTCTCGAGTTCCGGCGTGGCCGGCATCATCGGCAGCCGGTGCTCGTTCGTAGCTAGCAGCCCGAGCCGCTTCATCATGTACTTGATCGCGATCGGATTGGTGTCGAAGAACACCGCCTGGTTCAATTCGAAGAGGTCGCCATGCAGTTTACGCGCGGCCGCCATGTGACCCGCCAGCGTCTCGTCAGCCAGCGTGGCAATGCGGCGCGGCACGAGGTTGGCCACTGCGTTCATGGTGCCCAGCGCACCCACGGCCATCATCGGGAACGTGAACTCCTCGAGGCCCACGAATACACGAAACTGCGGGCCAAAGCGCTGCAGCATGTGCGTTACGAAGGCGAGGTCGTTGACCGCGTGCTTGATGCCGACGTAGTTCTCGTTGTGCTCGGCCACCTGTTCCAGCGTGGCCATGTCCACGGACACGGCGGTGCGTCCGGGAATGTGATAGATCATGAATGGCAGGTTGCTGCGCCGGCCGAGGTCGTTGTAATAGGCGACCAGGCCGCGCTGCGGCGGACGCACGTAATAGGGCGTGACAATGAGCAGCGCATCGGCGCCGGCTTCCGTCGCATACTCGGTCAGCTTGACCGTTTCGGCGTGCGACTGCGAACCCGTGGCGGCCACCACGGGAATCCGCTTGGCGACCACCTGCACTGCGGTCTTCACCAATTCGTTGCGCTCATCGAGCGTCAGTGTCGACGGCTCCGATGAGGTGCCGTTGACGACGATGCCGTGCGTGCCCTCGCGGATCTGGAACTCGAGCAGGCTGGCGTAGGCGTCGAAATCGACCTTGCCGTTCCTGAACGGCGTGACGATCGGGGGGTAGGAACCGATCAGGAACCGCGGGTCGAGTTCAATCATGCGGCAGCCTTGGTACGGTTGGTGGAGAAGCCCTGTTGCGTGCCGAGGAGCGCCGCCGGCTTCTTCATGTCCTCCTGCCAAAGAATCGATTCCATGTAGATGTTGAGCGGCTGGTCCTGGATGGTCAGTTCATACACCGGCTCGTCATAGGATGCGTGGTTGTGCACGGCCCAGCCCGGCGCGGATAGCATGAGATCTCCTGCCTTCCACTCGTAGCGATTGCCGGCGACCACCGAATAGCCGCTGCCCTTGAAGTAATAGTTGATCGCCGCCGACACGTGCCGATGCGGCCGGTCGACGATCTTGGGCGGCCGGATGGTCATGGTCGCGAAGAAATTCGGCGTGATGCCGTTGTGCCGGCCGGTCACCGGGTTGTAGTACATGTACAGCCGACGCCCGATGTAGTCCTTGCCCAGCGCTTCCAGCTTGTCCAGCTCCTCCTTGGTGCGGCGCCAGGAGAAATGCAGCGGCTTCGACTCGACCACGGTCGGGTTGATCAGCGTCTCGTAGGGCATCAGCATGCCGCCATCGTCGCCATAGGGAATCATGCCGAACGGGCTCTTGCGCCGCGGGTCGTGCTGCGCTTCTTCGCCCCCGGTGACGACCGCTTCGGGCTTGACGTCGCTTTCGAATACATACACCTCCATGTGCTGCAGCAGCGGCACGTTCGAGTACGTCAGGCGCACCTGCAGGTCGTCGCCATCGTTGGCATGCGCATAGGTCGCATACGACGGATGGTTCCAGACATCGTATTGCTCGAAGGCGATGCGCTTGCCGGCCACCATCGTGTGGCCCGAGCCGCGAATGCAGAAGTTGACTTCGGTGGCATTGTGCCGGAACGGGCGTGTCTGCTCGCCGGGCTTCAGCACGGAAAGCTTGACCTGGATGCCGGGCGCCATGCCCGGGGTCGCGGCATCCGCCAGCGGATGCACGATCAACGATTCGCGCCGACCATCCGCCGGTATCGGCAGCGTGGCCAGGCGCGCCACCTCGGCGTCGATCTCCTCGCGCGTGACAATGATCGGCGGCCACAGTTCGTTTTCGCGCGGCGCGACGCCAGTCGCCTCGATGAAACGGCCCTGCATCTTTCCAAAGTCCTTGCGCAATTCGCTCATGTTCTCGTCTCCTGTGACTGTGCCATCGTTCGCTGCGTCGTTGCCGGCGGCGATGGGCTATGGACTATGAATGGGCGGACGCCTGCGCCGGACGGATGCGCGGCCTGGCCCGTACCGGCTGGGCAAACGAGCGTCCCTTGCCGCTGGCGCGAGCCCGGGCGTGAATCACGCTGCCGAGCGACAAGTCGGAAATGCCCACGCCCATCGCCTTGAACAGCGTGAGGTCATCCGTCGCCTGCCGTTGGTGGCCCGCGGCGATCAACTCGCACAACGGTTTCACGACATCCCACGCGGGTCCGGGCGGCCCGAAGCGATCGATGAATTCGGCCGACAGTCGCTGCACGGCCGGCACGCTGTCGACCGCGATGACACCGGCGCGGGCCACGACGTCGGGCGCGAGTTCGGCCCGCTCCGGCGTGATCGCCCCGACGGCATTGATGTGCGCGCCACGTGCAACCATCGCCGATGACAGGAACGGTGCGGTCGCCCGCGTCACCACGGTGACGATCGGAGCATCGCGCGTGGCGGCCTCGACCGATGCGGCGTCGACGATCTCGAAGGCGAAATCCGCGCGCAGCTTGTCGATGAACTGCGCCCTGCTCTGCGCGCGCGGACTGAATACCCGCAACCGTTTCAACGGACGCACCGCGGCGACCGCCGCCACCTGCATCAGTGCCTGCTTGCCGGTGCCGACGATCGCCATTTCGTCGGCCTGCCGGTCGGCGAGCCAGTTGGTGGCCACGCCGGATATTCCGCCCGTACGCATCTGGCCCAGCGCGAAGGCCTCGATGATCGCAGTGAGCGAACCGTCGTTCGCGTCGATCACGATCAGCAGCGGCGTCGCGCCGCCTTCCGTATGCGCCCACGTCTTGGTGGCGGCGAGTCCCTCACCCGGGAACACGGCGCCGATGGCGTGCAGATTGTTATGGCCCCACGCCGCATGGGTCTTGACCATGTTGAGCGCGTTGCCATCGGCTTCGCGGTGCAGCCCCGCTTCGAGCGCGCCGATGGCGTCGTTGAGGTCGAGTAACTCGACTACTTCGGCCTCGCTGATCCAGATGGGGTCGGCCACGTGCGCTCCTCTATCCGGTGAAGCCGTCTTCGAATATGGACGGCACCGGTGGCTCGAGCCGCAGCGTGTTGACCGTCAACGCGTGCGTCATGTAGCGCCCCACCAGCAGCACGACGGCCATGGCTTCATCCGGCGGAAGCAATCGCGCCAGCTCCGCAAACTCGTCGCTGACGTCCTGGCCGCGGGATTCGATCGCGGCCATCGCATACGCCTGCACAGCCCGCTCGGACTCGCTCATGAGCTTTGTCTCGCCGGGCCGCAGCCGATTCACTTCCGCGACCCAATCGCGGCCGAAGCCGAGGCGGACCGACAGGCGCTCGTGCTGATTGCGCTCGTATTCATTGCCCATCATGCCTGCCACCGTCAGTGCCCCGACTTCGGTCAGGCGGTCCGGCAGCGCTTCCTTGAGCGCATCGGTGAAATGCATGAAGTTGAGCAGCACCGCCGGCGCATGGCCAGTGCATTTGAAGAGTTCGCCCAGGTAGCCAAGCCGCTTGACGCGCGGACCCAGATAGGTCGCGAGATCCGCGCGCATGTCCGCGAGTTCGAGACGGGGAATCGATTGACTCATGCCAAGTACCTTAGGGAAATCCAACCGCCACGCGGCCGTGCGCGATCGACAACGCGCGAAACTGTCTAGGCGCGGACCTGGACCGTGCCGTTTTCGACGCGAATTGGAAAGACGCGCAGATCCTTGGTCGCCGGCTCGGACATCACCTTGCCGGTCGGGATGTGAAAGACCGCCTGGTGCAGTGGGCACTCAATTGTATCGCCATCGATGTAACCCTCGCACAAGCTAGCTTCTTCGTGCGTGCAGGTGTCGCTGGTCGCATACAGGCAACCACCGATGTTGAATATGGCGATAAGTTCGTCCTCGACCTCCACCTGCTTCGCCTCGCCTTCGGCGATCTCCGCCACCGCAGCGACGTCATGCCATTCACCTTCCTGCATCCTTCCTCCTCGCGCAACAGCCTCCGCCGTCCTCAATGATAGACGGCCACCCTACCCCTAGCAATGCGCCGCTACATGGCGGCGATCGGTGGCCAGCCCTGCGCCGCGCCGCTGGTCGTGAGGCCGGCGCGCCGTCGCGTCACAACGATCCAAACCCTCAGGGCAGCTTGGGCAATCCCTCGCCGCCCCGCTGCCCGGCGGCCGGACGCCTCGCCAGGTAGACGTACATCGCCGCACCCAGCACGGCGGCCAGCGTCTGGACGCGCCAGTCGCTGGCCAGCAGTGCGAGGCCGCAGGCCCCGATGCCGAGGCGGAGGGCGCCGCCGACGCGTGCGCGCAGGAATCCTTCGACCGCCACCGAGATGAGCACGACAGCGAGCATCGCGGCCGCCACGTGGCAGATGATCGGCACGACGTCGCCCTGGAGCAGTATTTCGCTGCTGTAGGCGAACGCGAAGGGCATCACGAACGCAGCGACCGCCAGCTTCACCGCGGCGACCCCGATCATCATCGGATTGCCTTCGGCAATCGGCGCCGCCGCAAAGGCCGCCACCGCGACCGGCGGAGTCATCGCCGACAGCGAGGCAAAGTACAGCAGGAACATGTGTGCGGCGAGCAGCGGCACCCCAAGCTTGGTGAGCGCCGGGGCGATAAGGACGGCACCGAGAATGTAGACGCTTGGCACCGGCATGCCCATCCCCAGCAGGATCAGCACGATTGCCGCAATGACCAGCGACCAGAAAAGGTGCTGGCCGGCGAGCAGGAAAATGAGGTCGGTGAACTTCGCCCCCAGCCCCGTCATGCTGATCCCGCCCACCACGAGCCCCGCCGCGGCGCAGGCACCCACCGCCGGGGTCGTACGGCGCGCCGTCTCGGCCAGGATCATGAACAGTGACTTCAAGCCCAGCCGGGTGCTCTTGCGCAGCATGGCGACGGCGATGATGCCGAGCGTGCCGTAGGCGGCGACGTAGCTCGGCGAGTAACCCATGATCAGCGCCGTCACCAGCACGACCAGAGGGACGGCAAAGACGCCACCTTCGCGGACGGTCGAAGCCAGCGGCGGGATCTCGCTCGGGGCCATGGCGCGCAGGCCCATCTTGAGCGAGCGCAGGTGCACCTGGTAGTAGACGCAGAAGTAGTAGAGCAGCGCCGGCACGACAGCGGCGATGACGATGTTCTGGTACTGGATGCCGGTGAACTCGGCCATGATGAACGCGGCCGACCCCATCACCGGCGGCAGCAGGCTGCCTCCGGTCGATGCCGCCACCTCGACGCCACCGGCAAGTTCGGACGAATAACCCAGTCGCTTCATCATCGGAATCGTGACCGAGCCGGTGACGATCACGTCCGACGTGGGGCTTCCCGAGATGGTGCCGAACAATCCCGACGAGACGACGGCGATCTTGGCCGGGCCACCGGGCTTGTGCCCCGATACGGCGGCGGCGACGTTGAAGAAGAACTCGCCGCCGCCCGCACGGTGCAGGAACGCACCGAACAGCGAGAACAGGAACACATAGGTGAGCGCTACCCGCAGCGGTACGCCGAACAGGCCATCGGTGGTGAAGACCAGGATATCGAGGAAGTGGTTGAAGTCGATCTCGCCGTGGCCGAACACGCCGGGCAGCGCGTCGCCCCACAGGTTGTAGGCGAGGAAACCAAGCACCACGAACAGCAACCCGAGACCCACCGTCCGCCGCGTGGCCTCGAGCACCAGCAACAGAAGAACCGTGCCGAAGAAAACATCGGAGTTCGACAACGGATCGAGCAGCGCGATCCGCTGCGCGATGCGGTTGATCTCGACCAGGAAATAGGCGCTCGTGGCGAGCGCCAGCGCCGCGCCGACGAAGTCCGGCCAGGCGATGCGGGACGTATTGGAGCCGGCGCTGGGCGAATACAACAGGAAGATCAGCGCCAGCATCGGGCCGATGAACACGAACAGCATCGACAGCACGTCGACGACCCAGATCGTGGTCGTGGCGACGATGCCGACCGTGACGGCTGCCGCGAGGATGTTGGCAAACAGGCCGACCACGCCACCCGGGTGGCGCGGCCGGCCGGTCGAGAAAAGCGTGGAAGCGATGCTCATTGGCACCCAACGGTCCCGGCCGCCAGGCGCCACGCCACGCGCGCGGCGCGCTGGGGGCTGCTGTCCCTGCGGGGGCTACTTCATCAGTCCCGCTTCCTTGTAATACTTGACCGCGCCCGGATGGTACGGAATCACGTCCATCTCGACCAGGATCTGCGGCGTCAGCGCCTTCATCGACCCATGCACCGCCTGCAACTCGCCGATCTGCTTGTGCAGCGCCTTGGCAAGGTTGTACGCGGTCTGATCGTCAAGGCTCTGATTGACGATGAGTCCGGCGCCCAGCGTCGTCGTCGGCATCGCTTCCGGCTGGAACTTGTACGAGTTGGCCGGAATCACGAATTTCTTCGCACCCGTCTCGGCGACCGTCTTCTGGATCACCGCTTCGGAGACCGGGAGCATCACCGAGTCGATCGCGTTGGTCGCCTCCAGCAGCGAGCCCTGCTTGACGAAAAGGCTGTTGAACATCAGATCCGCGCGCCGGTCCTTGTACAGGTCCGCCTGTTCCTGCGACGCCGCGTAGATCACCGAGCCGCCCCACTTCTCGATGTCGGCCGGCGTCACGCCGATCGCCTTGAACATCGCGATCGCGACGCCTTCGGCGATGTTGCCACGCCGGTTGAGCACCACGCGCACCGGAGGCTTCTTCGCCGCGATGTCCTCGAAGGTCTTGATGCCGTATTTGTCGGCGAATTCCTTGGTCATGATGAGCTGCATCGGGCCCCAGTCGTATAGGTAGGCGATGGCCCGCATCGACTTGATCGGCTTCGAAAACGGCTTGGCGCCCTCGAGGGCGAGCTTGAGTTCGGGGTCCTGCGCGATGCCGAGCTGCGCCTTGCCGGTGTCGAGCAACCCGATGTTGGCGAGACCGCCACCGGAGGTCTGGTACGTGATGGTCGAGCCGGGATACTGGGCCTTGACCGCCTTGTCGATGCCCACGCCCAGTGACGACCACAGGCCGCTCGGACTGGCGCCGGCGAGCGCGTAGTTGTACGGCTGGGCCTGCACGGTCGAAACGCCAGCCGCTGCGACCAGTGCGAGCGCGGCAAGAAATGGCTTCATGACATCCTCCGTTCAAAGGTATGGTGGCGGTCCGTCTGGCGCGGACTTGTTGAATCGGTCAAGTTAGCACACTCGCGGCAGCGCCTCGTCGAAGGTGTGCCGACGGGTCGGCATTGTCCGGTGGCAGTGGCGCCGCTGGCAACCCGTCCCGATCCGTTCCGGTCGCACCACCCGTGGTCCGCGGACCTCGACTGCAGGGCGCCGCCTCAATGCCAGCCTCCCACGGCCTGTTTCGCTGCCGTGTTGAGCGGCCGCGCCAGCAGACCACTCTGCGAGACGCGGACCTCGAACGCTGCCCCATCGGCCATCGGCAGGTACGTCGCGCTCCCGTAGTAGGCGTCGACCCATGGCAGCCAGTCGCGGTAGCGGCGGGCCAGCTCCCACACATCGATGGACGGCGATAGCGTCAGCGGATGCACGGTGCGGGTTTCCGTACGCTCGCGTCCGACCTCGCGATAGCGACCGCTGATGCGTTCCAGGCGATAGGCCGTGTCGAAGCCGATCAGGTTGACCAGTGCCGACCACTTCAGCACCCGCGCATCGACCTGCCACTCGTCACCGCTCAGGTTGACCCGTTGCTGCGCGCCCGATGGATACGTCACCACCGCCACGAACTGGCGTTGCCCCGTCTTCACGAACGTGACTTCGAGTGCCGGCCGTTCGAACGTCAGGCGATGATAGACGGCGAGATTCGCGCCCAGCAGGCCGATGCACGCGGCAATCGCGAACGCGGTCACTGCAGACAGTCCACAAAGCGCGCCCGAGAGAGCCCGCCGGCGACGCAGCGCCCGAACGCCTTGAATCGCCAGCAACATGCCGGCGAGGGTCGCGGCGACGATGAGGCCGGCAATGATCACGGAACGATCACCCGATTCGAGGGTTGCAGCTGAGGGTTCCGGTCCATGCAGCGCTATCTAATCTTATTTATTAGATTATTGTCTTAACAGATTGATTATTAATACAATTGTATTGTATGAACTGGCGATGGCATGCGCCCACGGCAAGCCGCGCCGCAGCGAGCGGCCAGCATGCACGACCCGGCACACTGCCTTTGCCATGCGCGCGTTTCCACGTCGTCGATGTCAGCATCCTGCGTACGATCTCGAGGAACTTCATGCTCTTCTCCTCGTTGAGACTGTATGTTCCCCACCTGTAGATGGGATCAGGTGGATGCGGTTCCGGCGCCCGTAGCCAAGGTCATCGACGCCACCAGCGGCAGGTGGTCGGACGCCATGCGGGAAGCCGGGCTGCGATGGACCCGAAGGTCGCGCAGCGCTGCGGGAGGATGCGCCCAGATGCGGTCCAGGGCCAGCAGCGGCGCGCGGGCGGGAAATGTCCGCGGCGCCCGGGAAGACCTGAAGCGGGCGTGCAGCCAGCGCAACGGGCGCCCCCACAGATACCATTCGTTGATGTCGCCCATCAGGGCCGTGGGTACCTCGGGTCTAGCATCGACGGCGGCCAGGATTCGCTGTACCTGCACCCGTCGCTCGGCGGGCCGCAGCCCAAGATGGGTACCCATCACGCGCACCTGGCGATCGCCGCGGTGGACGAGTATGTCGACGGCGTTGCGTGGTTCGTAGGGCGGTACCGTCAATTCGAGCGTGGCGTGCGCTGAGATCGGGAACCGCGACAGGATGGCGTTGCCGTAATCGGCTTCCCTGCGGGTCAGCGTGCGCCCTATCGCGACATGCATGCCGAGCGTCGCCTGAATGGCCTTCAACAGTTGCCCATGCAGCGCCAGCGACGGAACTTCCTGGAGCGCAACGATATCCGCTCCGATCTCGGCCAAAACGGCAATGACGCGTTCCGCGTCGTACCGCCCGTCGTTGCCGACACCACCATGAATATTCCAGGTTGCGAGGCTCAAGTCGGCAGCATCCGGCATCGGATCAATCGACGGCGGCGAACGAGTCAGGTGCCCTTTCGTCATCGCGGTCGAGGCGAAATCTCCGCTGCACGACCACCACGGTTCCCGCGATCGCCAGCAGCAACACGGCAAGGGTCGCAACGGTGAGCAGATTGGGCGACCGCACAGCGGCAATCGCCCGGTCGACAAAGGCAGAGGTGAGTACCAGGCCGGGAAGGAGTCCGAGTGCCGTTCCAAGCAGATAATCCCGCCAGCCGAGATGGGATGCACCGGCCACCACGTTGACCAGCGTGTACGGGGCGATCGGCAGCAAGCGAACGGCCAGGACCGCCAGCAGGCCCCGCTTGGCCAGCCGGCGCGAAAGCGAGTTCAGGCGCCGTCCGGCAAGGCGCCGCACGACGTCGCGACCGAGATAGCGGCCGAGCGCATAGCTGGCGGCCGCGCTGCCCATGGCGCCCACGAACGAAAGCAGGCCGCCGACGAGGCCACCGAAGATCGCCGCCGTCAGTGCGATCAACGCCGTGACGGGAATCAACAGGAAGCCGGCCAGCACGAATATCACGGGTATGAGCACCAGTACCCACGGCTCTTCGCTGGCGCCCGCGAGGTATTGGAAGACGCCTTCGACATCGAACGCGCCGGCGATTCCGGTAGTGCGCCACGCCAGCGCAAGCGCGGCCATCGCGACGACGAAAATGAGCAGCGCGACGACGCGCCAACTGACCCTGCTGCGTTCCTGCGATCTGGGCAAGAGATCGACGATCAACGCATCGGGTTCGAATGGCCGCTCCGGATCGAGAACATCATGGTCCGGCACCATGGCATCGACCGTCTCATCGAGCGGCAACTCCGTCGGCTTGAGCCAGCGCTGTTCGTCGCGCGTCAAGGCGTGGATGGCCTGATGCAGCCCGCCATGCTCATCGAACGCCTTGCTGACTGCCTCGCGAGTCGAGCCGGTGTGCTCGGCAAGCAGGCGCTCGCGCAGGCCCGTGATCGCCTGCTTCACAGCTTTGTCGGAGCCTGCCTCCAGCACCAGATTGCACTCCGTATCGAGGCCGAGCGATCGATTGGCGAGATTGGCCGAGCCAATGGTCAGCCATTCGTCGTCGACGATGAGGACCTTGCTGTGGACGTTGATGCAGGGTCCCGCGCGGTCTCCGCGGCGCCGGACCGGGCAATAGACGCCATAGCGGTGCGCCTGATCGACGGCGCGCAAGCGGCGGTCCAGGCGTGCCCGCAGCACGCCCATGGTCGACGTCTCCAACCAACCGCTCTGCGCAGAAGGCATCACCAGCGCAATCTGCGGACCAGCGGATTCGGCCAGCCGCCGCGCGAACGCTTCGGCGATCAGCGGCGAAGTGAAGTACTGATTCTCGGCCAGGATGAAGCGCTGCGCCGCGGCAATCATGTCCAGGTGGAGATGTCGAAGCTCATCGACGCCCGCGGCGCCACCAAGCGCCGGCACAGTCCGCGCAATCGCGACGTTCACGTCACGCAGAACGGGTTCGACGTCATGAGGCCAGCGATTGTCCTGCGATGACGCGGTGGCACGCTCCTCCGCCATGGGAATGCCATCGCCGGTAGCCCGCGACCAGCGCTCCCGGCACAGTTCGCCCAGCGCGCGCGCACAGGGCCCTTCAACGATCACCGCCACATCATGGAAGGGATCGTAGGGCTTGCCACCGGCATCGACGCGGAGCGGGTTTTCATCCTCGTGGGCGCAGGTGTCCCAGCGATTCTCGGCCAAGTCGAAGCCACCGACGAACGCGATCTCGTCATCGATCACCACCACTTTCTGGTGATGCGAAGCTCCCAGCGGATGCTTGTCATCGGCGTGAAACAGCAGATTGCCCGGCGTCTTCCAACCGAGGTCGAAGATCGGAGGCCATTCGCGCTCGAGGGCATAGAGCATTGAGTAGTCCCAGGCCAGCACATGGCCGCGCAACGCGGGATTGCGGGTTGCCAGCGCGTTGAGAAACGGGCCGAGCGGTTCCGGAAGGCCATCGGCGGCGCTACCGGGCACCAGCCGCATGCGGCTGTCGATGTCCCAGCCGAGGATGAAGAACGAGTGACGGGCCGCAGCCAGCGCTGCGCGGACGGCGCCGAAGTACTCGGCGCCGTCGATCAGGAAAGCGACTCGCGATGCCTTTTCGATGCGCCAGCAGTTGCGCCCGGGTTCGAGGAGGCCTCCAGGTGCGCGCGGGACGGCGGGCGATGCAGCGTCGACTTCACGCGCCGGCAATTGAACCGGCGCCGGATTTGGGAAGGGCTCCTGCATCCGCTAGGGGGTCGCCGATGCATGACGCCCACTCGCGCCAGCGGTACCCCGCAAAAGCGCAACGGCGCCCGGAGCACGGTATCTCACCCACGCCATCGCGGCGATTTCCGCGAGCGCGATTCCGAACCCGTTTTCCATTCAACGACCGATAGGGTTGAACAACGTCCATCATGGCCAGTCGCCCTCGTAGTCCAAATTGCCGATGGGCCGAAAGTCCTGTAGGACACCGCCGCATCCCGCGTCGTTCGCCCCTTCCCTACTGCCGACGAGTCCTTGCTGCGCCAGACGCAACCTGGGCGCGAGTCTCGCTGTTGCAAGGGACAGGCTGGGACGCTATATTTTCCGATTGCAATAGGCATCCCTGGGCACAGGAGACATAGATGCAGATCGTTCGTATGCACGTCGATGGCACCGGCATGCGATGGGCAATCACCCAGTGCCGCAGCTGTGGCGAAGTCCACAAGTATCCGGCAGCAGACGTCTTGCAGAGCCCGGAAACAAGCATCAAATGCAAGACTTGTGGACGCCATATGTCCATCGATAGCCAGGCGCTTGAGACCGCAGTGCGGGAGCTGGACGAACTGACCGCTCGCCGTGGCGGTCCGGAATCCCAAGTCTCCCAACGCAAGGCTTGAACCGCCGGCAATCGCGGCTGCGAGTCGGACCACAATTTTCCGGACGTGCTTGAGTTCCCTTCAGCCGGAGCGGTACAGCGTTCCAGGAAACACAGCCAATCAAACCGCGCATGGTTCGGGACGGCTGGGGGATCAGGCCGAAGGAACCGCCGATGGCGCCGGGCCGGTGCGCAGCGGCTTTGGGGTAGGCGAAGCGCCTCGCCGCCTCTGTTCGTAGGTCGCGATCACCTGCGCACCCAGCAAAAGCAGGATTGCAGCGATTTCCACACTGAGCAGAACCGCGATGGCCGCAGCAAAGGAACCGTAGACCACCTGGATTTGCGACAGGGTCGCGTAATACCAGACCAGGAGGTGGCGGGTCAGTTCCCACAGCACGCCAGCGGTGACCCCGCCCAGCAACGCGTGCCGCCACGAAATGCCGCCCACCGGCATGACCAGGTAAATGGCCGTCAGCACCAGGATTTCGCCGACTACGCCAATTCCATACAACGCGTAGCTCGTCAACGCTTCCAGTGAATACGGCGCACCGAACAGCGCGATTTCACGCGTCGCCAAGACCGCCAGTTTTCCGGCGACGACCGCGGCCACCAACAGGCCGAACCCCAGCATTACGATGAACAGGTAGGGCAGAAGCGCTGAAACCATGAAACGCCGGCGGCGTATCGCCACCCGGTGATAGAAGATGACCGACATGGCGTTCTCGAGGACCGTGAACGCGGCAACGCTGAAGATCAGCATCGTGAAGACCAGCACACCGCCGATGACTTCGCGATGGTCCACGACCACGCGGAGCTGGGCGAGTACGGCCTGATCTTGCCCCGGAACGAGAAATTCCAGATATTCGGTCAGCGCGGAGAACAACAGCGACTGGTCGACGACACGCGAGAGCCCGATGACGATCAGGACCAGCACGGGCACCAGCGCGAGCAGTGTGTAATAGGCGACGGCGCCGGCCAGCAGGAGGCCCTGGTTTGCCCGAAACGCGCGCAAGACGTCCCACGCGAACCCGGGTAACGCATGCAATCCTCTTAACCCTCGCCGGACCGATTCCAAGCCGCCGCCCCCATAAGACTCGCCGCGTGCATAGCGCGCCGATCAGACTCGGCGGATATGCCATCGCTGGGGCCACGATGCGCCATCGGTTCCGGTTCCGCGATTGGTCCGGAGCGATTTCGCAGGTAGGAATCGGCCGACTGCAGCCGCCAAGGGACTAGGCCCGCTTCGCCGCTTCGGGCGGTGGCGATCTGATGTCGGCATGATCCGGGCCGGTCTAATGGGACGCCACGACGTTCTTCGGCGCTGGCCTGGCCTCCATCAGAACCTTGAAATTACATCAATATTAATATATTAATATTTGATTTATATATTTTCTTATGTGTAAACCCAGGTCCGGAAGGCCGCAACGCGTGCGATGAGTCCGATGCGCCCAGGTGAAACTCGGCTGGCTCGACGCTATGACGGTGTTCTCGTCGCAATGGGTTGAGGTGCCACCGCATCGCAACCCACAGGGCGTGAGGATGGCGTGGGGTTCTTCACCTGCAACGACGTGGGTGATTTTGTGACTGATTCTGGAACAAGTGTTGTTCCTTTACCGTCACTTGCTTAGGTAATCCGGCCCACCTTAGAATCAATCGAGAAAAATTATCGATCCGAGGTGCCACGAGCCCATCGGACGCCCACTGGAGGAGACTGCCCATGGATTCCCTGAAGTCGCGAGGATCGCTTCCCGCCGCCGACCGGCGCCTGTTCATGTCGGGCGCGCTGGCTTTAGGTGCCGGCACCCTGCTCGGCCACGCTCCGGGGGTCCTCGCCCAGTCGAAAGCCCCGCTGAAGATCGGGGTGCTGAATTCGTTCTCCAAGTTCTTCGCGGCGCTCGGTGCCGCGAACATGAACGGGATGATGCTGTACTTCGACCAGATCGGCGGGACCATCGCCGGTCGCAAGATCGAGATCATCCGCGAAGACGACGAGATCAATCCGCAGGTGGGACTGCAGAAGCTCAAGAAGCTGGTCGAAAGCGACAAGTGCGACGTCATCACCGGCATCCAGGCCAGTAACGTTGCCGGCGCGGCGGTCGACTACTTTCGCCAGAGCGGCATCCTGTTCCTGTGCTCCGGTGCCGGATTCACGGCACTGGGCTACATGAACGTTCCGAATATCTTTCGCTGCTCGATCTCCGGCCAGCAGGTTCATGGCGTAATGGGCGAGTGGTGGTACGACAACGGTACCAAGGAGGTGGTGACCTCTGCGTCCGATTTCGCCGGTGGCCGCGATACCGTCGCGGAATTCCGTACCGCCTTCGTCAAGAAGGGTGGCAAGATCCTGAAGGAGATCTACCCGCCGCTGGGCAACAGCGATTTCAGTCCGTATCTCGCCGACATGCTCTCAATCAATCCGCCGGGGACGTTCAGTTTCTACGCGGGCACGGACGCCGTCCGCTTCGTGAAGCAGTACAGCGAGTACGGTCTAAAGAAGAAGATGAAGACCTGTGCGTCAGGTTTCATGGTCGAGGCAGACACCCTGCCCGCGCAGGGCAAGGATGCACTGGGCATCATCAGTTCGATGCCTTACACCGATACGCTGACCAATCCGGAAAATGTCAAGTTCGTCGCCGACTACCGGAAGAAGTACGGCGAGTATCCCAGCGTGTACTCCGAGTACGGTTATGTCGCCGCACGCTGCCTCCATGACGCGATCACTGCCGTCGACGGCAACACGCAGGATGCGGCGAAGTTGCGGGCGGCGATGCTCGCGGTGAAGTTCAACGCACCGCGCGGGCCGTTCTCGTTCAATCAGACCACCCAGGGACCCGTGCACAACATCTACATCCGCGAAGTCGCCGAGATCGATGGGCGCATCGACAACAAGGTGATCGCCACGGTCAAGGACGTGCGCGAAAACCCGACACGCAGCTGACGGGAGTGTCCGCCCCCCCTGGCGGACACCGCACGCCGATTTCGCGGCGAGCGGAGTAGTAGTACGATTGCCTGACATCATGAGGTGCGTCGCGGCCGGCGCCCTGCGGGGCGGGTTATCCGCCGTCCGCACAACGCGGTTCCGCCCATGCAGATATTCATAACCCAGCTCGTCAACGGCCTGGTTTACGGAATGCTGCTGTTCATGATGTCGGCGGGTCTGTCGCTGATCTTCGGCCTGATGAACGTGGTGAACGTCGCGCACGGGTCGTTCTTCATGCTGGGCGCGTTCTTCTCGCTAGCGGTGATGAAGTGGACCGGCAGCTTTTGGGCCGCGCTGGCGCTGGGCTGGATACCCGCGGTCGTGCTGGGCGTGCTCATGGAGCGGATCTTCATGCGCAAGCTCTACGCGCGCGGCCATCTCGACCAGGTACTGCTCACGTTCGGCTTCACATTCGTGTTCGCGGATCTTGTCCGCTGGGTGTGGGGGACGGAGATCTTCGACCTGCCGGTGCCGGACATTCTGTCCGGCGTGTTCAACATCGCCGGTGTGATCCTGCCCAAGTACCGGTTGTTCCTGATTGCGCTGGGTGGCGCGATCGCACTGGCGTTGTGGCTCTTCCTCGAGCGCAGCCGCGTGGGCGCGATGGTGCGCGCCAGTGTCGACGACGCGTTCACCGCTAGCGGGATCGGCATCAACGTATCGGTGCTGTTCGCGGCGGTATTCGCACTGGGCGTCGGACTTGCCGCCCTGGGCGGAACGGTGGCCGCGCCGATCCTCGGCGTCTACCTCGGCATGGATATCGAGATCCTCATCCCGGCGTTCATCGTCGTCGTCATCGGTGGCATGGGCAGCCTGCGTGGCGCGCTTGTCGCCGGGCTGTTCGTCGGTGTCGTCGATACGTTCGGTAAAGCGTACTTCCCCGACTACGCACTGTTCATCGTGTACCTGCTGATGGTGGTCGTGCTGCTCACCGGCCACAAGGCCTCTTTGGCGTGCGCCGCGCATGATCACTCCGGCAACCGTGGCGTGGGGTCGCGCAACGCCTGGTCGTCTGGGCGTTGGTGCTTGCTGCCCTCGCCCTTATCCCGCTCAGTGGAAGCTACGTGACGGGACTCGTAGCCGAAGTCCTGATCTTCGCGATCTTCGCGATGAGCCTCGACCTGCTGATCGGCTATACCGGCCTGCTGTCGTTCGGGCACGCCGCATTCTTCGGCGTAGCCGCGTACACCGTAGTGATCCTCGGCGTGCACCTCGGGGTTATCCGGGTGGCTGGGCTTCGCCGCCGGCATCCTGGTTTCGGCGCTGGTCGCGCTCGTCATCGGCTTTTTCTCGATCCGCGTATCGGGAATTCCGTTCCTGATGCTGACGATGGCGTTCGCGCAGCTGCTGATGTCCATCTCGGTCAAATGGCGCTCCGTCACCGGCGGTACCGATGGCTTGCCGGGATTCCAGCGTCCGACGCTGTTCGGATTGAGTCTCGAGGATCGGACGACGCAGTACTACGTGGTGGCGATCGGCTTCCTGTGCGTGCTGTTCTTCCTGCGAAGGCTGATCGCGTCACCGCTCGGGTCGATCTTCATCGGGATCAAGGAGAACGAGCAGCGCATGCTGGCGTCGGGCTATCCGGTTCAGATGTTCAAGCTCATCTCCTTCACGCTCGCCGGTGCGCTGGCAGGCGTGGGCGGCGGGCTGTACGCGCTCTACAATGCCTACGTCTCGAGCGATATCCTGCACTGGTCGCTGTCGGGGGACGCGATAATCATGGTGATTCTCGGGGGAACCGGCACGATCATCGGCCCGGTGATCGGCGCCGCAGCGTTCCTGCTCCTCAAGAATGTCGTAAGTTCCTATACGGAATACTGGCTGTTCTGGGTGGGTGGCATCTTCATCCTTTGCGTGATGTTCCTGCCGCAGGGCCTGTGGGGGACGTTCCGTGCGCGTTTGGCCGGCCGGAGGCAGCAGTGAAACTGCTGCGCATCGAGAAGCTCTACAAGGCGTTCGGCAGCCTCGTCGTGACACGGGACGTGAACCTTACGATCGATACAGGCGAGCGCCACGCGCTGATCGGGCCGAACGGCGCCGGCAAAACGAGCCTGGTCCACCAGATTGCCGGCCAGTTGCTGCCAACCTCCGGTCACATCTATTTTCGCGACATCGACATTACCGGTACCTCGCCGAACGAGATCTGTCAGCACGGAGTAGGCCGGACCTTTCAGAAAAATAACCTGTTCCGGCAGCTATCGATGCGTGAGAACGTGCGCATCGCGCTGCAGGCCAAGCGGGGAAACTGGTTCTCGTTCCTGCGGCCGACGAGCGCGGACCGGGCACTGCTCGGCGAGGCCGACGACATCCTCGCCCAGGTACGCCTCACCGATGGCCGCGACCGCGCCGTGGCGAACCTGTCGTACGGTGAGCAGCGGCAACTCGAGATCGCGCTGGCATTGGCGAGCCAGCCGCGCCTGTTGCTGCTCGACGAACCCACCTCCGGCATGTCGCCGGCGGAAACGGAGCGGATGATCGACCTGGTCCGGTCACTGCCGGACGACCTCGGCGTGCTGCTGATCGAGCACGACATGAATGTCGTGTTCTCGCTCGCCCATACGATTACGGTTCTGTCCTATGGCGAAGTGCTGGCGACAGGGACGCCGGCGGCGATCCGGGAAAACGACAAAGTCCGCGAAGTCTATCTGGGGCTGAATAGCTGATGCTGGAACTCGACGGCGTGCACGCGTACTACGGCAACAGCCACGTGCTGCACGGGGTGTCGTTGCGCGTCGACCGTGGCGAAGTCGCCTGCCTGCTCGGCCGCAACGGCGCCGGCAAGACCACGACGGTGCTGTCGATCATGGGGTACCTTCCACCGCGGCCCGGACGCATCGAGTACGAAGGCAAGTCGGTGGCGGGTCTGCCGCCGCATCGGCTGGCCCGGATGGGCTTCGGCTTCGTGCCGCAGGAGCGCGGCATCTTTCCGAGCCTCACGGTCGAAGAGAACCTGACCGTCTGCGCCCAACGCGGCACCAACGGGCAATGGACCCTCGATCGCACGTTCGAGCTCTTTCCGCGGCTGCGTGAGCGGCGCCGCAACCTGGGCTTCCAGCTGTCGGGCGGCGAGCAGCAGATGCTGTCCATCGCGCGTGCACTGATGCTGAATCCCAAGCTGATCCTGCTCGACGAGCCCTCGGAAGGCCTGGCGCCGATCATCGTGGCGGAAATCGTCACCGTGCTGCGTTCGCTCAAAGGCGAAGGTCTGTCGGTGCTGCTGGTGGAACAGAACCTGCGGGTGGCGCTGGACCTTGGCGATCGCCACTACGTCATGTCGAAGGGCGAAGTGTGCTTCACCGGGACCAGTGCCGAACTGGAACACAATGACCAGGTCTTGTCGGAGTATCTGAGTGTCTGATCCTTCAGTGCCGCGCCAGCGAGGCGTTTGCCTGGTGACCGGTGGCGGTCGCGGCATTGGTGCGGCCACTGCGAAGCTGGCAGCAGCCCGCGGTTACCGGGTCGCGATTTTCTATCGCGAACGCGCGGCCGACGCCGAGCGCGTCGTCGCCGAAATCGAAGCGGCCGGGGGTACGGCGCTGGCGGTGTGCGCGGACGTCGGCGACGAAGGCGCACTGACGCGCGCATTCGGCGCCGCCGATGCACTTGGCCCGCTGGAACTCCTGGTCAACAACGCCGGCATCGTCGGCAGCGTTGGCCGCCTGGAGGACGTCACCGGCCCGATGCTGACGCAGCTCGTGCAAACCAATATCGTTGGCGCGTTCCTGGCCGCGCGCGAAGCGGTCCGCCGCATGTCGACGCGGCACGGCGGCCACGGCGGCTCGATCGTCAACGTGTCGTCAGGGGCGTCGCAACTGGGATCGCCTGGCGTATGGATCCACTACGCCGCGACCAAAGGGGCGCTCGACACGATGACCATCGGGCTCGCGAAGGAGGTCGCGGCGGAAGGAATCCGGGTGAACGCGGTGCGTCCGGGCATCATCGACACCGAGATTCACGCGCAGCGGCCGCCCGGACAGCTCGACAGGATGCGCCAGGCGGTACCGCTCGGCCGCATGGGTACCGCCGAGGAGATCGCGCAGGCGATTCTTTGGCTTGCGTCGGACGAAGCGTCGTATGTCACCGCCGCGCTGCTCGACGCGCGAGGCGGAATTTAGCCCGCCGCGGGGAGCGGCCCTGCCGGGCGCGGCCGCCTATGGCGAGGCGTCGTCGAACACCGATTTCACGGGCAGCGTCAGCTGCAAGGCGTTGCACAGCAGCGCGATATTCACGAACCGGGCGACCTGCAGCAGTGCCGCCACGGCTTTCGCCGGTCCCAGCGCTTCGGCCACCATCTTCACTTCCTCGGCGCAGCGGAGCCCGTGGCGGGTGACCACCGCCTGCGCGAGGCCCTGGAGCCGTCGCTCGTCCTCGCCCAGCGCCGACACATGCGCGCCCGGCGCCCCGACGGCCGCGGCGATCCATTCGAGCGAGAAACCCAGTTTGCGCGCAAGGCGCTCGTGCTGGATCCGTTCGTAGTCAGCCTCGAGCATCGCGCAAACCGTCAGCGCCAGCACTTCGTTCTGCGCGTCGCTCAACGGCGCCTTGACGGCACCCGTATATTGCATGAAGGCGGGAACCGCGCCGCTGACATGGGCGGCCACCTGGAAAAACTCGCCGAAATAGCCGAGGCGATCGACGGTAGGCTTGAGCAACTCGCGCAGCGCCGGGTCGGCCTGCTCGAAGTCGATGCGCGGGATGCCATCGGACGCCATCACAGCCCCATCTGCTCGCGGTACCACTTGTAGAACGCCCGGATCAGCACCTCGGTCACCATGTGATCCTGCGGTTCGACGTCACGTCCGCCCATTTCCAGCACGGCGGCGCGATGACCGTAGCCCGAAGCCCCCTGCTGGCACTCGACCAGCACCTCCCCGTCCTCCATGGCCACGAAACCCGCGGGGCCGTAGAGATTGGCATGCCGCAGGCGCAGCCGCGAGATCTCCGGATCCTCGTCCGCATAGCCATAGTAGGTCCAGCACAACTCGAAGCTGTCCACCGACTTGGGGATGATGTGGCGCATGCCGAGCGTATTCGCCTGCTGGTGCAGGACGACGCTTGGGAACAGCGACACGCCGATCACCTTGCCGTCCTCGAACTCACGACGCGGCGTGACCGTATCCATGTCGGCGAGCTCGAGCGCGTTCTTGAAGCGCTTGATCTCGCCGGTTGCGCCCGACGTCTTCTTGCCCACGTTGCGCGAGACCATGATGCCGTGGCGTCCGCCTTGCGTGGGAATCGACTCCGACTGCGTATCCGCGCGCCAGAGTCCGAACGTGATGAGGAACGAATGGAGCAGCGTCGCGTGATACGGATCCTTGAGATTCTCGATGTACATCTTCCAGTTGCTGTTGATCAACTGGCGGTTGTAACCGAGGAGCTTGAGAGGCCGGCCGCCGAACAGTCGCTGCACATACCTGTACACGTCGGGGCCGCAATAGTCGGCAAAGCTCGGCGCGTCGGCAGCGAAGCTCGCCCAGATCGAGCCGCCTTCCACGTGGACCTTCAGGGCCTTGAGGCCATGCGCGCTGGTGTCGAAGTCGTCGGGCATGCCGCCCTTCCCCAGCGCTCCCCGCTTCAGTGGAATGCCCTGCAGCTTGCCATCAAGCGCGAAATTCCACTGATGGTACGGACAGGTGAACGACTCGACGCGTCCCTTGTTCTGCCAGCAGACCCGCGAACCGCGATGCGCGCAGCGATTCTCCCAGACGTGGATCGCCTGATCCCTGCCGCGAACGACGACGACTTGCCGCTCACCGATCCAACTGCGCTTGTAGTTACCGATCTCCGGTATTTCGCAATCGAGCGCAACGTAATTCCACGAGGGTCCGTAGAAAAATGCCTCGAGTTCCCGTTGGTAGACGGCGGGATCGGTGTAGATCCAGAACGGCACGCGGGTCCAGCCTTCCTGCGGCCAGGCCTGGCGCACTCCCTCGGCTTGCAATGTCTTCCCCATGTCGGCTCCTTCTGGGCGGGACAACCGGGCTGTCGCCACTCTAGACGGGGACGATCAGCGACCGGCGCACATGATGATTGTCGCAAACGGCCAGCCGCTCGCGGAAAAGCCAGCGATCACCCCGCCGCACGACGGTATCCAGGTACTGTCCGACCAGGAATACGGTGGGGTCGGCGTCGGACATGCTCTCGGTGACGAGGAAATTGGCGCGCGTGCGCACGGTCTCGCCGTCGACCTCCAGAATGCGCACGCCACTGATGAAATGTCGCCAGGAACGCGGCTCGTACACCTGCGTCTCGCGCAATGCCAGGATGCGGTCCCGGAGCATGCCGATGCCGTCGCAATACATGGTGCCGGCCGGCAATCCCTCACGGTAGTTCTCCCGCGAGATCACCTTGTAGAGGCAGTCATCGGTGAAATGGTCGGGCAGGCTTTCGATGCGGTCGTCGTCCAGCAGGTCGGCGACCTCCTCGTAAAAGTCGCGCAATTCGTGACGCAGCCGGACGATCGCCGGACTCGCCGCTGGAGGTCCGACAGCGACCTTCGCTTCCGTGGTCGTCACGCCGGTTCGAGCTCCGACAGGTTGGTCTGGAAGCCGTAGTCCGAGCCGAGCTTGAGGATCGGTGCCTGCATCGTTTCCTGCCACAGCAGCGAATCCATCGCGATGTGCAGCGGATGGTCCTGGATCGTCAGCGCGCAGAAGCCCTGCTCGCGCGACCCGTGATGATGCACGGCCCAGCCGGGGGCCGACAGATGCAGGTCGCCGGCTTCCCATTCCAGCCGCTTGCCCATGACCGCACTCTTGCCGTGGCCGATGAAGTAGTAGTTGATCGCGGCCGACACGTGACGATGCGGCTGGTCGAGCTTGTCGGCCGGATACTTCGCTATCGTCGCGAAGAAGCACGGAGACGTTCCCATCCGCCGCTCGGTCGCCGGGTTGTAGAGCAGGTAGAGATGCCGGCCGGTATAGCTCAGATCCCGCTTAAACACCTTGTCGAGATGGGGGTTGACGTCGCGCCATTTCCACAGAAGCGGCTTCCACTCGACGGTGTCGATATCGATCAAATACTCGTAGCCGAGAAGCCGCGCGCCCTCCGCGCCCAGGTCGATCGACTCGGCGAGATCCCGCGCCCGCTTGCCGGTTGCCGCGGCCGTACGCGACTCGGTGACCAGTTGCGGATCGCGCTCGACGTAGTGCACCTCCAGCCGTTCGAGCAGCGGTGCATTGCTGTACGACATCCGCACGAAGAGGTCCTTGCCCTCGTTGCGATAGCGATACGGAGCCATCGACGGCGTATTCCAGACATCGAAGCGCTCGACTGCGAAGGTCTTGGCACCGATCGTCGCCACACCCCCGCCGCGGATGCACATGTCCACCATGGTCGAATTGCGCGAAATCGGGGCCGAGGATTCCCCTGGCTTCAGCACTTCGATGGTCACGTCGATGCCCGGCGCGAACGCGGGTACCGGGCCGGTATTGTCCGGATGCGCCACCGCCGCGGCGCGCCGGCCCGAGTCGGGCCGGGCGATCGAGGCGAGACGCTCGATTTCCGCATCGATGGCGGCGCGTGGCACGATCACCGACGGCCAATGATATTGCTTGCGCGGCGCTTGCCCGCTCACGTCGACGAAACTGAATGGTTCGCTCATGTCAACACTCCTGTCAGGCTTTCTCGGCCACGGAACTGAAGCGCGGTGCCGCGCGCACGGGATGCGCGATCGCGCGACCCACGCCTTGCGCCCGCGCACGATCCAGCACCATGATCGCCACGGAAAGGTCGGACAATCCCATCCCCATGGCCTTGAACAACGTGAGGTCGCAGCCGGACGGCCGGCGCTCGCCTTTGGCAATGATGTCACTGATCGGCCGGACTGCGCTCCAGTCGGACGTGGCCGGTCCGCAATGCTCGATGAATTCGCGTGATGCGCGCTGGACGTTGGGCACGTCGTCGACGGCCATCATTTCGACGCGCGCGAACACGTCCTGGTGAAACTCGGCATTGGCCGGCAAAATCGCTCCGACGGCATTCAAGTGCGCGCCTTTCGCCAGCATCGAGGCGTGCAGGAACGGCTCTTTCGCGCGCGTGACCAGCGTGACGATCGAGGCATCGCGTGTTGCCGACTCCAGTGAGTTCGCCTGCTCCACCTGGCAATCGAAATGCGCGGAGAGGTTGGCCACGAAGGCGTGGCGTTTTTCGGCCGTTGGACTCCATACGCGCACGCGGCGCAGCGGTCGCACCGCATCGATCGCCGCCACCTGGGTGAGCGCCTGCGCGCCGGTGCCGATCAGCGCCAGGTCATCCGCCGCCGGATCGGCGAGCCAGCGCGTGCCGACGCCGGTCATGGCGGACGTGCGGAGCTGGCCGAGCGCCGCTGCCTCTATGACCGCCACTACGCTGCCATCCGCTTCGTTGAACATCGTATAGATCGCGGTCGCGCCGCGTTTCGTATGCACCCAGTTCTTGTATCCGACATAGCCAAGGCCGGGGGCGCCCGACCCGAGTGAATGCATGGAGGATCCGTCGCCCCAGCCGCCCAGCGCTTTCGGGACGTTGAATGCATGGCCTTCGCCGAGCGAAACGAGGCCTCGCTCGAGCGCGGCAATGGCGTCGTGAAGACTGACGAGCGCCACGACATCTTGTTCGGTGATCCAGAGGAGGGGATTGGCCATCGTCGGTGCTTTCATGAATCGGGTTCGTCGATTACGGCATTGCGCAGCACGCCCACGCCCGTGATCTCCACCTCGAACACATCGCCGGGCACGAGCCAGACAGGCGGCTTGCGAGTGAAGCCGACCCCGGCCGGCGTGCCCATGACGAGCACATCGCCAGGCAATAGCGTGGCAAACGTCGAGACGTAGGCAATGACGGATGGCACGGAAAAAATCATGTTCGCGGCGCTGTCGCGCTGCATCTCCTTGCCGTTGAGGCGGCCGATGACGTCCATCTTCTCCACCGCCCCGGCCTCGTCCGGCGTGACCATCCAGGGCCCGAACGCCCCGCTGGCGTGAAAATTCTTGCCGGGCGTGGCCTGCGTTGCATGCTTTTGCCAGTCCCGGACGGAGTTCTCGGCGAAGCACGCGTAGCCGGCAACGTAGTCGAGCGCGTGCTGCTCACCGACGTTGCGCGCCGTACGCCCGATGACGACGGCGAGTTCGGCTTCGTAGTCGAACTGGTGCGACGCCCGTGGCCGCTGCACCGGGATTTCGTGGCCCACCTGCGAACCCACGAAGCGGACGAACAGGGACGGTCGGGTGGGAACGGCCATCCCGGCTTCCTTGGCGTGCTCGTAGAAGTTGAGACCAACGCAGATGGTCTTGTCCGGATCGGTGATGGGGGGACGCCAGGTGATCTGCGACAGCGGCAATGTCCTGCCCTGCCCCGCCTCGCCGCGCGCCTGCAGTCCTTCGGTCCCCCACTCCGCCAGGGCCTGGCGCAGGGTAGGCAGACTGCCACTGAGGTCCACGACGCGGTCCCCGGCGACGACACCGAAGCCGGGGCGTCCTTCGTGTTCGAAGCTCGCAAAACGCATGAATCTGCTTCCTCCTTGTCTCTCGGACTTCTTCTTATGGAGCAAAGTTTGCGCGCCAAGGGTCCTTTGCGGCAATCCAGCCCACGGAATATCATTTGTTCCAATTTCCAATAGAAAGCGCTGGCAATGGGATCCAAAACGGACATACCGGGCGGTCACGAGAGCCTGGCTGGATTCAAGGATTTGACCGCCTTGCGGGTTTTCGCCCGCGTCGTGGAACTGCAAAACTTCTCGGAGGTTGCCCGGCGGGTCGGCGTCACGCCGGCGACGATCAGCAAGCATGTTGCGGCACTGGAGAGCCAGTTCCGTGCGCGCCTCGTGAATCGCACTACGCGGCGGCTGTTCATCACCGAGGCCGGGCAGCGGCTCTATGAGCACTGCCTGAGAATCCTGCAGGAGCTCGATGATGCCGAGTCGCAGGTGGCCGATGTTTTGGGGGAGCCGGCCGGCCCGTTGCGAGTCACCGCCCCCCTATTGTTCGGCCAGCGACGCATCGCCCCACGCCTCGCTGAATTTTCGGCCCGCTACCCGCGGGTCGTCATGGACCTCGACCTGTCGGTCGAGAAGGTCGACCTTTTCCAGGAACGCATGGATATCGCGGTGCGCATTGCCGAATCGATCGACCCGGGCCTCGTCGCCTTCAAGCTCGCGCCCTACCATCGGGTATTCTGCGCCTCCCCTGGGTATCTCGCGGCGCATGGGACGCCCGAAACCCCCGAGGACTTGAGTCGGCACAACTGTCTCATTTCGCGCGGCGCGACGCTCAACGCCACGTGGCCCGTGCAGCGCGGGACCGACGTCACGGCTATCCGGGTCAACGGCAACCTCATCAGCAACAATGGCGAGGTCGTGCGCTCCGCAGCGCTGGCAGGTGTCGGCGTGATGATGACGGCCAGGCTCCTCGTCGAAGATGATTTCCGCAGCAAGCAATTGATTGAGGTCCTGCCAGGGCATGCGCCCGAAAATCGCGCAATCTACGCAGTTCTCCCGCGCCAGGGAAGTCTGTCTCCGAAGGTGCGCGCATTCATCGACTTTCTGAAGACATGTTGCGAGGATATCCGCTAGTTCACGGGGCGCGCGCAACCTCCTTCACATCGCGGTCACCGCCACGCCGGACGTTGTTCCGGCAGCGTGCTCACTGCTTCGATGTAGATCCGCCGGATCTTCGGATATGCCTGCCGTATCCCGGTTTCGATGTTGCGTACGGCCTCCGCCACGTCGTGGCCGCCGATGGCCGGCTTGAACCTGACATCGAGCGTGAGCAATACTTCGTCGGGGCCGATGTACATCGACAGCGGCCGGCCGACACCGTCGACCCGCGCATCGGCCAGTGCGATGCCCCGGATTTCACGCGCGGTGTTGGGTCCAATGCCCTCGCCGACGAGCAGACCGCGCGATTCGCGGATCAGCAGGATCGCCACGGCGGCCAGCAGCAGCCCGATGAAAACTGACGCGACGCCATCGAGTTCCGGTATGTTGAAGTAATGACTGGCCCAGATGCCAGCAGCGGCAAAAATCAGCCCCAGCAATGCGGCCGAATCCTCGGCAATGACGGTATAGGTCGCGGGGTCCTTGCTCGCACGTAATGCCTCCCAGAACGGGCGCTTGCCCTTGGCGCGCAAAAACCCGCGCAACGCCACCGCAAGGCTTGCGCCTTCGAAGACGCCGGCCGCGGCCAATACAACGTAATTCCAGAAGGGATCGCGCAGCGGCTCGGGATGCAGGATGTGCAACACGCCCTCGTAGGCGGAGACGCCACCTCCCGCGCCGAAGATCAGCACCGCGACGATCAGGCTCCAGAAGAACAATTCCTTGCCATGACCGAATGGATGCTCAGCCGAGGCCTCGATGCGACTGCGGTGCAGGCCCACGAGGAGCAGCGCGCCATTCCCCGCATCTACCGTCGAGTGAATGCCTTCCGAGAGCATCGCGGAGCTGCCCGAGATGCCGGCGACCACGAATTTCGTCACCGCGATGGCGGAATTCGCGATGATCGCACCGTACACGGCAATGGCCGACTCTCTCATGGGTCTTCGCTGCAATCTGACGAGACTCGCAAACCATACCAGACCTGGACCCGGATGCTGCGCAAGCCCCGCGACGCCTAGCCGAAGCGACGAACATTCCCCGGTATCCTGTAGATTGATGGCAGCAGTGGCTGCGTCCTCGAGGCCCCATTCAATGCCCGATTGGTGGACCACGGTCCTTTCCGTCGTGACCGATGAATTTTCGGATCTAAGCGACGTCGCGGAATTGACGCGCGTGTGCCTCCGCCTGGGGATTGCGCTGGCGTTTGGCGCGGTCGTCGGCTATGACCGTGAGCGCAGGGACCGCCCCGCGGGCTTGCGCACGCACATGCTGGTGGCGCTGGGCAGCGCGGCGTTCACGCTGGTTCCGCTGCAAATGGGCTTCGGACCCGACGCGATGAGCCGCGTAATCCAGGGCGTCGTCGTCGGCATCGGCTTCCTTGGCGCCGGGACGATCCTCAAGCTCAACAGAGAAGAGCACGTGCAGGGATTGACCACGGCCGCCAGCGTCTTCGCGACCTCGGCGATTGGCGTGGCGGTTGGCCTGGGGCGGCTACTGACTGGTTTGCTCTTGACTGTGATGACGCTCCTGATCCTGCGCTCGCTCGTCCACCTGGAGCGAAAAATGGACGACACCGATTAGACGGGCGTCACCGAAGCGCGAGCGCGAAACCCCGACCCGTCCAACGTCACCGAAGCACGCGCGGCACCCCTCCTATAACCAGAAGGTGACCGCAGCGAAACCGCACTGCCCGCCCAGCGTGCAGTGCCCGCCGTCAGACAACTTCGGCGGGCCCTTCGCGAATTCTTACGACGATTGCAGACACCAATGGACGGCGGCGCTCGTCCGCAAGATCGACAATGCACCCACGGTCACGGATCGAGGCCCAGGACACCTCAAACGAGGGGCTGGGCCCAAGCGGTTCGTGGAAATATGCGGAGCAGCCGCTTCGCCACCAACCCATTTGGAGGTTACTGCATGAACGTACCCTATAAAACGAGCTATCTATTCGTCCTGTCGGCGCTGGGATTGTCGCTGGCCATGCCGGTAAGTGCAAACGACACCAAACCCATGCACGACCAAGCGACGCCCGCGGAAAGAACCGCGGCCGTACGCGCCGCCAGCAAGACCACGCCGGCCGACGCCGCCGCTCCCGCGGCCGCGCACGGCACCAGCATGGCCATGTCCGGGCATGGTATGCGCGCGAGCAAGCTCATCGGCACCAACGTGACGAACGTCCAGGGCGAAAATCTTGGCGAAATCAACGATCTCGTTATCAATACAGCCACAGGCAAGGTTGATTACGCGGTTCTCGAGTTCGGTGGCTTCCTGGGGATGGGCGAAAAGTTGTTTGCCTATCCATTGAACCAGTTCAAGCCATCGGCCAAGGATGCGGACAAGCTGGCGCTCAACGTCGACAAGGCAAAGCTCAAGAGCTCGCCGGGCTTCGACAAGAAGGCATGGCCCGACTTCAACAAGGCGGAGTACCGCACGCAAGTCGACCGCAAATACGGCTATGAGTCAGGGACGAAGCCCCGCTTTGTGCGTGCCAGCGATATGCTGAAGGGCGACGTCAAGGATGGGAATCGCAAGGACATCGGGGACATCGAAGACATCGTCGTCGATGTTTCGACGGGCAAGGTCCAGTTCGTCGCGGTGGAGTTTGACCGTGCCTGGAACCCCATCGACAAGCTCGTGGCGATGCCGTTGCGGACCCTGACTTCCGAGGACGGCGATGGGACCGACCTGGTCTATACGGCGAACCGGGAAGAACTGAAGACCGCGCCGGCTTTCGACAAAAACGCATGGCCGGATCTATCGGACGCGCGCTTTCGGTCCGAGATGAATCGCTATGACCAGCAGATGAAGACCCCGCCGCAGCGTACGAGTCAGGCGACACCTCGCTAAGCAGTGGGTGAAGGAAGCGCCTTGTGAGGCGCTCAAGGCCGGGACGGTTTACCCTCCCGGCCTCGTTGTATGCTGATGAGGCGCGCCGCGGCGACGCCGGGCGGTCAAGACCTACGCGCGCTTGCGGCCGCCATTCGCTGCTGCCTTGGATCGCGCCGGGCGATTCGTATCCTTGGCGGATGCTGTCGACCGTCCGCCGCCGCCCCGTCCTTTGTCGGCATCGCCACGAGCGATGCTTTGCCGTAGTAACTCGGCGAGATCAATCACCTTGGCCGAGCGCCCTCCGGCCGCGGGTTCGACAGCGGTCTTGGCGGTGATTTCCCGCGTTTGCCCCAGCTCGACTTTCTCCTCGACGCGCGCCATCAGATCTTCGTGATAGGTGTCTTTGAACTCGGCCGGCTTCCAATGACCGCTCATGTCGTCCACCAGCCGTTGGGCCAGTTCTACTTCCTTGGCAGTAACCCCGGCAGCTGATCCTTGCGCCGGCAGGTCGAGGTCGCGGGCGGGCAGAAATTCGTCGGCATAGCGTAGCGTGTTGAGCATGAGCGCACGTCCATTGACCAGTACGGCGGCAAGGTGCTGCCGGGTCCGGATCACGACCTGTGCAATGGCGATTTGCTGACCGGCGCGCAGCGTTTCGCGCAGGAGTGCGTAAACTTTGGCGCTGCGCCGACCCGGGACCAGAAAATACGGCGTTTCGAAGAATGCCGGCGGAATCTCTCTCGCCGGCACGAAGGTCTGGATGTCGATCGTCTGGGTGGCCTTGACGTTCGCACGGCGAAAATCTTCATCCGACAGTACGACGTAGTCGTCCTTACGATATTCGTAAGCCTTGACGACGTCTTCCCACGCCACTTCCTTGCCGGATCGCTTGTTGTAGCGTTTGTATCCGACGGGAGCGAAGTCCCGCTTGTCCAGCATTGCGAACTTGAGGGCTTTGCGGTTCTCCGCCGAATACAAATCGACCGGAATGCTGACGAGGCCGAAAGAAATCGCACCCTTCCACAGCGCACGGGACACGAATCAGCTCCTTCCCTCGTCGCGTTCGGACCGCTTCCCGATACACGCGACGCAGACGGGAATCCAGCGGTCCGGATCGGCCACGTTCCCGCACTCCCAGCAGACCAGAAGAGGGGAAGCAGAGGTGCGTTGACAGTAGCCGATCCCGCAACCAATTCGGCAACACGGCTCCAGCGTATCGCCGCAAATGATCAACTGGACCTGTCCTCTAGGCCAGAGGGAAGCAGGTCAACGGCGCTTCTCGCTTGCCTGCTGCGCCCGCGACGCGCCGATCGCAGTCTTGACTTGATGCTTTTCTTCCGGCGGCGGAATGACTGCCTTCATGCCGAGCGACTTGACCCACAGTTCGCGACACCAGCCCTTCGTGTGGTAGAGGTGTTCATCCTCCTGGTCCTCGACCTGTTCGCAGGCTTCCTTCAACGCCTTGCCCGCCTGACCGGTCATGCGTTGCGCGCACTTGCCCAGGAGCTCCCAATCCAGATGATCCTTGGTCTCGGCGATGGTGACGCACTCGCATGCCACGAGCTGCGCCGCCTCGGCGTTGCCGCCCTCGGCAGCAAGCTTCATCGCCTCGACGAGTGACTGCCCCATCGCCCGGACGACCTTGCGCCCATGCGTCTCCTTGGTGGCATCGAGACCCATCACGCCGCAAACATCGTGCAGGATCTGCACATGCGTGCGCGTCTGGTCCAGATACTTGGTCCACTCTTCCTCCAGGTCGGAATCGACGGCGCAGGAGACCGCCGTCTCGTAGACCTTGACGCCCCCCATCTCGTGCTCGAGCGATTGCAGGATGAGTTCGTTGACTTGCTGTTCGTTCATTTGGTGTTCCTCCGGAAAGAATGGGCTGCGGCAGCAAAGGCTGTCGCGCGAGACAACGCCACGACGATAGGTGACCCATCCGTGAATCGCGATAGGCAAAGTACTGAAGCGTGCGTAGGCAATCGGCGGACACTCCAGCAAGGTTCCGCTGGGTCTTGCACGACATCGTCCGGTTCACAGCAGCGCGAGCATCCGCCGGTCGATGCGTGGTCCCTCGCCCGCCTTGGCGAAGGACGCATGCAAGCGGCCGGAGCGCCAGTGCCGGAAGATCCGCGGACTGATATAGGCCTTGCGGCATACGGCCGCAGTGTTGCGAAGCTGCCCGGCGACGGCCCTTACCACGGCTATTTCGCACGCCCTAAGTGCGCGTTCCGAGGGTTTGGACGGCAGTGGCGTACGCGCCAGCAGCGCGGCTGCGACCCGCGTGGCGCCCCAGGTGCGGAAGTCCTTGGCGGAGAACGCGCCGCCGGAAGCTTCCCTGACGTACGCGTTCACCTGATCCGAATCGATCGGGTGACACCGCCCCTTGTCGTCGACCCACTTGAACAGTCGTTCACCGGCGCACTCCTGGCACTGCCGGATCAGTGCCCGCAGGCGCCGATGGCGGATGACCAGGTCATGCGGCGCACCACCCTTGGCGCGAAAGACCAGACGGATCGAGCCTTTCGGCCCCTCGTGCACGTGGCTCTTGCGCAGCGTGGTCAGGCCGAAGCTGCGATTCTCTCGTGCGTACTCCTCATTGCCGACGCGCGCGAGCGTCGTGTCGAGTAGCTTGACCACGCCGGCCAGCACCTGCGGCCGCGCGCCCCGTTCCCCTCGCAGGTCCTTCGCGACCCGTGCGCGCAGGCGCGGCAGCACGACGGCAAAGGCCTTCATCCGGTCGAACTTGCTGTCGTCACGCGACACACGCCAATCCGGGTGATAGCGGTACTGTTTCCGTCCCCGTGCATCCCGGCCGGTGGCCTGCAGGTGGCCACGGGGATCACGGCAAATCCAGACGTTGCGATAGGCCGGCGGGATGGCCAAGCGCCGGATCCTTGCCAGCAGGCTCTGGCTCCTGACCGTTATGCCCGCGGGCGTGACATAGGCGAAACCGCGGCCTTGGCGAAGGCGACGGATCCCCGCCATGCGATCGGAAACGTATACGAGCTCTTGCCTGCGGAGGGCGGGGCCGGCGGCGCGTGCCGCAGAGTCTTGCCGGGACATTTTATCGATCCGATTGCGCACGGAGTCGCCAAAGTTCCAATGGCTCGATTCTTGGGCGCGCTCCGACCGCACGCCATTCGTGGCCCACCGAATGGGATGTAGGACTTGCCCGCAACCAACGAACGACGCCGCCATGTCCGACAAATTCCGACAGCAAAATGGCGCGTGAGCCGATAGCTCAGTTTTGTCTTTCGAATCATCCTTCGCTTCGGCAATCGACGTGCGCGTTACCGGAGCCTTAGCCGAGCGCGCGTCCTATCTGACCGCGAGGCTTCGATGAAATCGATACTGGACCCTTCGTTTCGCTACGTGCGCAGCGACAAGACCGACCTTCGCAAGACCTTCGCGCGGATTCGTCGTCAGACTGCGCCGGCGCAGATCGACTCCCCGGAAGCGTCCGCGAACACGGGCCGCTCCGGCGCCGATATTGTGCAGCTCGTCAGGCCCGGCTTGAAAAGCGCCTAGCGCGACGCTGACGTAATCGCGTCGCCGCCCCAGCGCCGGCCGCAGTCAACGCGCCATCGCCAGCCGCGGCGTACCCGAGCGCTGGCGGACCAGCAGCGCTTCCGCCGTGGCCGTCTCGGCACCGGGGATCGCTTGGTGCCAGGTGATTTGCCCGCCGACCAGCGATGCAATGGGAAGGCCATCGCGAAACAGCAGGCGATTCGACGTCAGGGCGGTAATCCTCGCACCCGGCAGAATGATCCCGGCGAGGTTCAGCGGATCGGCACCGCTCAACACGATGAACTCGTTGAATGCCGGTGCGCGCCGCGTTTCCCGCAGCAGCCGGACCGCTTCGGGCAACGCAAACTGTTCACCCGACACGCTGGCGACGAAACGCCCTCCCCGGATGTCTCCACGCGCTTCCAGCCGCCGCAAGACGCGCAGCATTTCCCGCCACGGCGGCAGCCACGCCGCCTCGCGCTCGAGCATGCGCCAGAACACGACGCCATAACGGCGCAGCAAAGCGTGCACGACGGGCTCGACGTCGTGCGGGTCGAACTCGGCGTCTCCCCGTGCATCCGGTTGCTCGTCTACTGCAGCTGCGCGCGCTTGCAACGTCCAGCGTCCGGCGTCCTCGATGCCGGAGAGCGCACGGCGATGCTGGCGTCCCCGGCCGAACGCCTTGCGCCTGCCGGATGGCGTCAGCAACGCGCGCAGCCCGGCAAAGCTGTCGCAATGGACCAGCCCCAGCGCGACCAGCTCGGCGAGTGCTTCCTCGACCTGCGTACGCAGTTGCCGCGTGGCGTCGACGATTTCGTCGAAGAAAGACGCGCCATGCTGGCGCAGGAAGTCGGCGACAGGTTGCGCGCGCGCGCTCGGCACGCTTAGCCCTGACTGCGGGATGGCGGCAAGCCGCTTCCATGCGCCGGCGGCACGGCGCGGCAGCAGCGTCACCGGGGCCGTCCGGATCAGCGTGGTTCGGCTTGCCGCCGTATTGGCGGCCGGCAACGTCAGCCGGGCCCACACGGCACGCCCAGACAAGCAGAGGTCGTCGAGCCAGGTCATGTCGTAGTCGTCGAGGCGCGCCGGCAACAATTCCGACTCCCACGCCGCCACTGGCGCCTCGAATCCCTGCAATTGCCCGATGACCGCATCCAACGCATCCGGCCCCGCCCGGCGGTCATTCGGCAGCAGGTGCTGCCAGCGGAACAGGAAGCGCATGAAGTCCTGCGTCCCGACCGGCTCGATTTCCTGCCGCAAGCGCTGGACGGTGTAACGATGAATCCGCGCCAGCAGCGCCCGATCGCACCACTCCTGCCCCGCCGCCGATGACGTGAACGATCCGGCCATCGCAACGCCTTGACCGGCGAGAACGGTGAGCGCTTGGTCCACGTCCGCCGGAGCGACGCACAGCGAATTCGCCAGCGCATCGCGCGTGACTGGGCCCAAGCCTTCCAGACGCGACCGCACGATCTCGACGAGGGCCGCTTCGCGCGTCCACGCGCGCCGGGCGAATTCCGGCGGCACCGTGATGGACGGCGACGCATCCACGGGACCGAAGACCGCCTGGAATTGCGGCAGGCGTTCGGCGGCGACCCAGATCCGGGGAGGCGTGTCGCCGGGCACGGACTCCAGTCCGCGCAGCGTAAGGCAGGTCGCGCGCCTCTGGCGCGCGAGCGCATCGAGGTGCTTCCTGGCGTCGTCCCGCGCGGCTTCGCCCAAGGTCACGAATGCCAGCCCGAGCAAGGCGTCGTGCATCTCGTCGACATTGCCGGCCGCGGGCCACGCTTCGTCGCGCACGCGCTCGATCGCCGCGACATCGAGCCGTCCCAGCGTGGTCGCCGATGCCTCGTCCAGCCAGCGCCGTCCCATGACGGCCTGCGTCCGGCGCTCCTCGAGCGGCGCGTCGTCGAGGAAAGCATAGGGGCGCGCGGTCAGGATCTCCTGCGCGAGCGGCGACGGCGACGCCAGATCGCAGGCGACGACCTCGATGCGGCCGGCCTCGAGGTCGCGCAGCAACGCTTCGAGGCCGTCGATATCCATGGCCTCGTGCAGGCAGTCGTGCACGGCCTGACGCACCAGCGGATGATCCGGGACTTCGCGGTCACCCACGAGATTTTCGGCGCAGGCGATCTGGTCCGGGAAAACGGCCGCCATCAAATCGTCGGCGCGCATCCGCTGCAGCGGCGCTGGCACCTTGCGCCCGCCGTTGAAGCGCGGCAGCGCCAGCGCGATCCCGGTGATCCAGCGCCAGCGGGCCGCGAACATCGGAGCCGCGAGCATCGCCTGCACCAGCACCGGCCGCACGGTGTTCGAATGCAGGTAGCGCGCCACCGCGGCAAGCTCGAAACTGTGGCTGGTCGACAGCGACAGCACGATCGCGTCTTCGGTGGCCGCGGCCTGCAGCTCGAAGTTGAACTTCACGCAAAAGCGCTTGCGCAACGCGAGGCCCCAGGCGCGATTGATGCGACTTCCGAACGGCGAATGGATGACGAGCTGCATGCCACCAGACTCGTCGAAGAAACGCTCGAGGACGATCGTCGAGTGCGTCGGAAGCGTCCCGAGCGCCGCGCGCGCGACAGCGAGATACTCCACGAGCTGCGCCGCCACGTTCGGCGCCAGGCCATGGTCGTTGCCCAGCGCGGCGACCACGGACGACTGATCGCCCGCCGCTTCGATTCGCGCACCCACGTCCGCACGCAACCGGGACACCGCCTGCGACAGCTCGGTGGTGCGCCCGGGCGCCTCGCCCAGCCAGAACGGGATGGTGGGCGGCTGCCCCTGCGCGTCCTCGACCCGCACACGGCCCGATTCGACCCGCTTGATCCGATAGGACGTGTTGCCGAGCTGGAAAATATCGCCGGCCAGGCTCTCGACCGCAAAATCCTCGTTGATCGTGCCCACTTTCTGGTTCGCGGGCTCCAGCACGACGTCGTAGTCGGCGTTATCCGGAATCGCGCCGCCCGAGGTCAGCGCCGTGAGGCGCGCCCCCTTGCGCCCGCGCAACATGCCGTTGACCGCATCGCGATGCAGATGGGCGGAACGATGGCCCCGGCGGGTCGTGAAGCCTTCGGCGAGCATGCGCACGACATCCAGGAACTCCTCGTGCGTGAGATCGGCGTAGGGATAGGCACGGCGGACGAGGTCGAAGAGCGCGCGTTCCTGCCATTCCCGGGCCGCGACTTCCGCCACGATCTGTTGCGCCAGCACGTCGAGCGGCTTGGCGGGAATGCGCAGGCGATCGAGCTCGCCGCGTCCGATGGCGTCGACCAGTGCCGCACACTCGACCAGCTCGTCGCGCGAGAGCGGAAACAGCCGGGCCTTCGGCACGCCATCCACCTGGTGTCCCGCGCGCCCTGCGCGCTGGAGAAAGGCCGCAATCGACCGCGGCGAGCCGAGCTGGCACACGAGTTCCACGTCGCCGATATCGATGCCGAGCTCGAGCGACGCCGTGGCGACCAGCACCTTGAGCTCCCCATTCTTGAGTCGCTGCTCCGCTTTGAGGCGCA
Organism: uncultured beta proteobacterium; assembly: GCA_963756765.1. GTDB lineage: Bacteria > Pseudomonadota > Gammaproteobacteria > Burkholderiales > Casimicrobiaceae > VBCG01. The sequence continues at coordinate 302,963 of CAVWPC010000011.1, forward strand.
ACTCCTTGGCCATGCTGCCGTGGTGCGACATCACCTGTCCGGCACCCAGCAGCTCGGACAGATGTCTCGCCGCGCGCTCGGCCATGCGGCGCGTATTCACGAACACGAGAGTCGTGGCATGCTCGCGCGCCAGCTGCGCGAGCTGGCGGTACACCTGCTCCCACACTTCGTGCGACATCACCGCTTCGAGCGGCGAGGACGGGACGGCAAGCGCCAGGTCGCGCGGACGCACATGGCCGGTGTCGACGATCGCGCACTGGCGCGCAGCCACCGGTTTCCTGCCCTTCGCCGCCGCACCGACCAGAAAGCGGCCGATCTCGTCGATCGGCTTCTGCGTGGCCGAAAGCCCGATCCGCACCGGCGCCTTGGCGGTCAGTGCATTCAATCGCTCCAGCGACAGCGCCAGGTGGCTGCCGCGCTTGTTGCCCGCCAGCGCATGGATTTCGTCGACGATGATCGTCCGCGTCGAAGCCAGCATCTGCCGCCCCGACGCGGAGCCCAGCAGGATGTAAAGCGATTCGGGCGTCGTGACCACGATGTGCGGCGGACGGCGGCGCATTCCCGCCCGCTCGGCCTGCGGGGTATCGCCGGTGCGCACCAGCGTGCGAATGTCGACATCGGGATGGCCCAGGTCGAGCAGCGCGCGCCGGATACCGGCCAGCGGCGCGTCGAGATTGCGCTTGATGTCATTGGACAGTGCCTTCAGCGGCGATACGTAGACAACGAGCGTCTCGTCGCGCAAAGGATTTTCGAGACCTGCCCGCACCAGGCCATCGATCGCCGACAGGAACGCCGCCAGCGTCTTGCCCGACCCCGTGGGCGCCGCGATGAGCACGTTGCGACCGCTGTGGATCAGCGGCCAGGCCTGTCGCTGCGCCTCGGTCGGCGTCCCGAAGGACGCGTTGAACCACTGTGCAACCGCCGGATGGAAAAGGGAACTGGTGGGCATTCCGGTTGCGCGGAAATAAAATATTTAGTTGGTGATCGGAGTCGCAGAAGGCAAGAGCGGGCGCGCGGGGCCAAGTGTGGCCAGGTGGCTCCAACCGCGCGGTACGAACGCGTGAAACACCTTGGGCACGGACGCGTGAATCACCTTGAACACGATTGTAGGCGCTGCTGGGGAAGCTCAGCGCCCCTGGCCCGCGTAGATCGCCCGGACCGCCGCCATGGTGTCGGCGTCCGCAGCAGTCTTGTCGGGGCGATAGCCTTTGATCCGGGCAAAACGCAGCGCCAGTCCGCCCGGATAGCGCGAGCTCGCCTGCAAGTCGTTGAACGTCACTTCCACGACAAGTTCGGGTCGGACCCTCACCGTCCCGCGATCACGCGCGATTTCCCGCGCGAGCAGCTGCTCCGTTTGCCAGGCCAGCAGCGCGTCGGTCATGCCCTTGAACGTCTTGCCCAGCATCACGTATTCGCCGGTGGCCGGCTCGCGGGCGCCGAGATGCAGATTGGAGAGCCAACCCTGCCTACGGCCGTGGCCCCACTCCGCCGCCAGCACGACGAGGTCGAGCGAGTGACTTCGCTTGACCTTGAGCCAGGACGCGCTGCGCGCGCCGGGATCGTAGGCGGCGTCCGCCGCCTTGACCATCACGCCCTCGTGCCCCTGCGCGAGCGCGTCTTCGTAGAAGGATTGCGCGGCGGCAAGATCGTTGGTGACGAGCCGGGGCACGATGAGCTCCGCCGGCAGCGACGCGGTTAGAGCGGCGAATCGTTCCGATCCTGGCAGCGCCATCAGGTCTCGCTCGTCGCGACGCAGACAGTCGAAAAAGAACACCGACAGCGGCATCCGGGCTCGCATGGCCTCGATATCCAGCACGCGCCCGAACCGGCTCATCGTTTCCTGAAAGGCGTACGGCGCGCCATCCGGCTTGAGCGCGATGGCCTCCCCGTCGAGAATGAGCGTGCGCGCTCGCGCGGCTTGAACCGCGGCGACGATCTCTGGCGCGGCCGCGGTCACGTCGTTGCCGGTGCGCGAAAAAAGGCGCACTTCGGCGCCCTCCTTATGCACCTGGACCCGCGCGCCATCGAGCTTCCATTCCACCGCGGCCAGGCCAATGCGGCCGATGGCATCCTCGATATCGTCCGCCGGTTGCGCCAGCATGGGTGCCAATGGCTGGAACAGTTGGACTACATGGCCGGCAAGTCCCGATGCGCCATTGGCGAGTGCGGTGGTTGCCACCGCGGCGATCCCGCCGGCCACCATCGCGGCTTGGCGCACGGCGGCCACCGGCACCTCCGCCGCCACGGCTACCGCTTCGACCATGAGGCCTTCGAGCGCCCCCTGGCGCAGCTCTCCGTGCAGCAGGCGCACCAGAAATTCCCGTTCGCTCGCGGTCGCCTGCGCAAACAGTCGCGACAGCAGGTCGACACGACGTGCAACCGACCCCACGCCCTTCGCGCGCGCGACCTCTTCCAGCGCAGCGTCGACCGCGCCTAGCGTAAGGGTGGCGTCCGGGGAACTGCTGCCCGATTGCGCGTCGCGAATCAGCGCCTGCCCGATCCCGATTCGTCCCTGGGGAATGGCACCGGCGAGGTACGCGACGCCGATGCCAATCTCCTCGGGCGCCAGACGGCGCAACAGGGTCGCCAGGTGCGCAACCTTGGCACGCCGGCCAGGGACTTCGCCCACCGCCCGCGACGTGTCGACCAGGCTGGCGAGCCGCGTCGGGTGGAGTCCTCGACCCGGACTCGCCAAGGCTGACATTGGCTGCTTCCTCAAGCCACGCGCCGAACCTCGTCAGGGCGTCTGGATGTCCATGAAGGCAACGACCGAGGCGGCTAATGCCTGATCACCGCGAACGGCGATGTTCAAACGCCGCTAGTCCCGGCGCGTTGCGATCAGGAATGCAGCTACCGCCAACGCGGCGAGTGCAGCGGCCGTCCCTGCGGATTTCCACGGGTTCGCGTGCACGTATTCGTCCGCGGCACGGACGGCGGTGCGAGCATTGCGCCCCATCGAATACTTCAGGTCGGCAAGATCGTCGCGCATGCGACGCAGCTGCCGGTTCACGGACACCGCCGCGTCCTGATAGTGCTCCGCGCCCTGGGCGCCGATCGAGGCGATACGGTTCGCCGAGTCGGACACCATGGAGCGCAACGTCCCCGCGGCCTCGGCGGCCGGGCTCGCTTTTGCAGTCATTTCAATCTCCTTCGTCGAATGGAGACACCTCCCGGCGCGCCATGCGCTGGGTCGTTCCCCTATTGTATGACTGCGCGGGCGCCAAAAGTTCTAATGGAACCTTTCCCGGGACCTCGTACTCCGTGGCTACCAAAGCGCAGATGCCCGGGATTGGACGTCGTGGCAGGCTGCAGCAACCGGCACACGCCGCGGCGAGCAGACCCATCGCGACGAAAGATACAAGGCGGCGCATTGGAGGCCTGCCTGGGTTGAGAGGTCCAATCATATCCCTCGGTGCATTGCGCCACCGCGGACCGCGGCACGGCGAGGTGTCCGCATCGTGATGCAGTCGAGCGACCCACGCCATGACCCCCGGAGGGCTTATCTTTGGCCAGGGCGCTCGGCAGCGTGCGTCACATGCCGGCCCAGCTCCCGATCAGCGAAGCGACGCGCCCGTCGAAACGCAGCGGCGCGGCGACGTAGGCAAGGCACACGCACTCCGCGTGGTGATCGACAATTGGCTGATGATGAACGCTTTCATCCGTGGCATCGAAATCGCCTGGACCGAAGCGCTCCCTCCCATCATCGAAACTGCCGCACAGCACCTGCGTAAGCTCGGTGCCCCGGTGGGTGTGGCGCGGCAGGCTGCGACCCTCTCCAATGCGCAGCAGGAACAGCGCCGCGTCCGGATCGCATGGCAGCGTTACGCGCGCAAGGCGCAGGCCCGGGGCCATCCAGCGCCAGCGCGTCACCCGACAGCCGCGCAGGCCGACGGGCCACGGTGTGTCGCCGGGCAGCGCGAGCGACGACCTGTCCGGTGAGGCTTCGGACATCGCCGCGGGAACCACGGCGGGCGCGTCGATGCGCTCGAGAGTGCGCGCCCAGGCGTCGGTTTCGACCGGGAGCGGATCGGACTCCTGCAGCAGCGCGCCGCCCAGCGCCTGCAGCGTGTGCAAGCGGGCGCGGCACTCCACGCAGCGCTCCAGATGGACCGCCACGAGCAGCGCCTGCGCCGGCTGCAGCCGGCCGGCTGCCAGCGGTAGAAGCAAATCGTCGCCAGGATGGTGCCGGATCATGGCTGGTACCGTTCGAGGATACGACTTAATTGGGTAAGCGCGAGCCGGATGCGTGACTTCGCGGTGCCTAACGGAATGCCGAGTTCCTGCGCGATGCGGGCATGCGGATGTTCCTCGAAGAAGGACATGCGCAGGACCGTCGCCTGTTCGACGGGAAGCTCCGCCAACGCGGCTTGCACTCCGCGCTCTCGCTGCGCGGCGTGCACATTTTCCTCCGGCGTCAGGTCCGCGCTGGCGGGTTGCTGATCCGCGTCCCATGGAGCGCCTGGCTCGACCGACGCTGCCGCGTGACGGCGGTGATGGTCGATCCGCAGGTTGCGGGCGATCGTATACAGCCACGTGGAGAGCTGCGCGCGCGCGGGATCGAAGCTCGCCGCGCGGCGCCAGACGACGACCATGACTTCCTGCGTCAGCTCCTCCGCGAGCGCCTCGTCCGACCCGGAGCGCACCAGGAACCCCTTGATCCGGGGCGCGAAATGCCGGAACAGCGCGGCGAAAGCGGACCGCTCCGCGCGCGTGGCGACCGCTCGCATCCATTCGTTGAGCTCGTCGGTCGTGGGGTTGCGGCGGGCGTCCATGCGGGTCGTTACGATTTCCACGCGCCCGTAACACCATTCAGCGGGGCTGCTGGCCGGAGGGGCTACCGCTGTCCTGAAACTTGCCATGCCCATTATACGGTGGCAATACGCGCGCGGATCACATTTGATGTGCGCGTGATCCACGGCGCGAACCCCTGCGTACAAGCAAGTATGAACGCTGCCGCAATGAAGTACGCGCTGGCCGGGGTCGAGCGTGGCATTGTGCCGGACGCGATGCTGCGGGCCGGCATCCGCCGGCTCGTCCGTGAACGCCTGCGCGAAACGCGGGCGGACGATCCTGCCGGCACGATGGCTCTCACCGCCGACTTCGTGCGCGAGATGCGCCGCGCGCCCATTGCGCCCCTCCCGCACAAGGCCAACGAGCAGCACTACGAAGTCTCTGCCGAATTCTTTCAGCACGTACTCGGCCAACACCGCAAGTACAGCGCGTGCTGGTGGCCGGAAGGCGTCGACACCCTCGACGGTGCCGAGGCCGCGGCGCTCGCCGAGACCTGCCACCGTGCGCAGCTCGCCGACGGCCAGGATGTGCTGGAGCTTGGCTGCGGCTGGGGCTCGCTGTCGCTGTGGATGGCCAAACACTATCCCGGAAGCCGCATCACCTCATTATCCAACTCGCACTCGCAGCGCGCCTTCATCGAAGGCGAGGCTCGGCGTCGAGGCCTTGCCAACCTTCGTGTGGTCACCGCGGACATGAATGGCTTCCAGGCCGGCTCCCGCTTCGACCGCGTGGTCTCGGTGGAGATGTTCGAGCACATGCGCAACTGGCCGGAGCTCTTCCGGCGGGTACGCGACTGGCTCCGCAGTGACGGGCGCTTCTTCATGCATGTGTTCGTGCATGGCGGCGCGCCTTATGCCTTCGATGTACGCGATGCGAGCGACTGGATGAGCCGCCACTTCTTCTCGGGCGGCATGATGCCGTCCGACGATCTGGCCCTCTATTGCCAGGATGACCTGCGGATACTGGAGCGCTGGCGCTGGTCCGGTACGCACTACGCGCGGACTGCGAACGCCTGGCTCGCGAACCAGGACGCACGACGTGACGCGATCTGGCCGGTGCTGGAACACGTCTACGGCGCCGCGGACGCGGGACTGTGGTGGACGCGCTGGCGGCTGTTCTTCATGTCCTGTGCCGAGCTTTTCGGCTACGAGGACGGCCGCCGCTGGTGGATTGGACACTATCTGTTCGAGCCGCGGCCATGAGGCTCGCATTGAACATCGTCCTGTTCCAGGCCGCGTGGTTCGCCTGCGTGCTGGGCGCAGCGCACGGTGTCGCATGGATCGGCGTCGCCGTGGCCGCGGCAGTGGTGGCCTGGCACGCGCTCAGGGCGCCGCAGCCGGCAACCGAACTCGCGCTGGTCGCCGCTGCGCTGGCGATCGGCGCGCTGTTCGACAGTGCACTCGCCGCCAGCGGCTGGCTTGAATTCGCGCCGCCGGCCCCGGCAGCGTATCTGGCGCCGTACTGGATTCTCGCGATGTGGGCGCTGTTCGCGACGACGCTCAACGTGTCGCTCGGCTGGCTCCACCGGCGGCTGGCGCTCGCGGCGGTGATCGGCATGCTCGCCGGGCCGCTTTCCTACTGGGCCGGCGCGCGCCTGGGCGCGCTCGAGCTCGTCGAGCCCGCAGCCGCGCTGATTGCCCTCGCGCTGGGCTGGACCGCGATCCTGCCAGGTCTGCTCGCCCTCGCCCGCCGGCTGGAAGCGCAGAACGCATGATCGCCCTGGCGCTGCAAGGTCTTGCCGCCACGGCCGTGATCGCGCTCATCACCTGGGCCGTGAGCGTCGTGAAGAAGGATGCGAGCGTCGTCGACAGTGCGTGGAGCCTCATGATCCTGGCCGCGGGTCTCGCCTACGGTCCGAGCTGGGTGACGGCGCTCGCCGCGGTGTGGGCGGTGCGGCTGTGCGTCTACATCACGTGGCGGAACTGGGGGGAGCCGGAGGACCGGCGCTACCAGGCGATTCGCCGCCGCAACGAGCCCGGCTTCGTACTGAAGAGCCTGTACCTCGTGTTCGGCCTGCAAGCCGTGCTCGCCTGGATCGTCTCGGCGCCGCTCGCTGCAACCGCGCAGGCCATGTGGCCCACGTCATGGATCGACTTCGCGGGCGCAGCGCTTGTTGTCTTCGGCATCGCCTTCGAAGCGGTGGCCGATTGGCAGCTGGCACGCTGGCGCGCGGATCGCCCGGCCGGCGCTACCGTGTTCGACGAGGGACTGTGGCGCTACTCGCGGCACCCGAACTACTTCGGCGAGTTTTGCGTGTGGTGGGGATTCGGCCTCGTCGCCCTCGGCGCGAATGCCTGGTGGGCGCTCGCGTCACCGTTGTTGATGACGCTGCTGCTGCTCCGCGTCTCGGGCGTGACGCTGCTGGAGAACGACCTGTCCCAGCGCAAGCCTGCGTATCGCGAGTACGTGGCGCGCACCAACGCGTTCTTCCCCGGACCGAGGCAAACGCCATGAATCTCGCGCTCGCCCTCACCTATTCGGTACTGCTCGACGGCGAACCCATCGGCAGCCATCGCTTCGAGCTGCGCAAGGCTGGGGATCAGCGGCAGCTGGTGAGCTCGGCCAGCTTCGACGTCAAGGTTCTCGGCATCCCGGTCTACCGCTACCGCCACGAGGCTATCGAGCAGTGGCAGGGCGATTGCCTGGTCAAGATCGATGCGCGCACCGACGACGGCGGTGCCCTCACCACGGTGAAGGCGGCGCCGGAGCGCTGCGTCATGAGCTTCGCGTACTGGAATCCCCGCATTCTGAAACAGAAGGAGCTTCTCAATGCACAGACCGGCCAGCTGGACCCGATCGCGGTCACCGAGCTCGGCGAGGGGCGCTATCGGATCAGCGGCACCAAGCACCCGATCGAGCTCACCTACTCCGCAAGTGGCAAATGGATTGCGCTCGACTCGACCCTCCAGGGCGGGCGCCGGCTGAGCTATCGACTGCAATGAAACGCCTTCTGCTCCTGCTTTCTTCCGCCCTCGTCGCTGGATGCCAGAGCTCGGCACCGATGCCGACCGTGGAGCACGTCGACCTCGCGCGCTTCATGGGGGATTGGTACGTGATCGCGAACATCCCGACCTTTATCGAGATTGGCGCGCACAACGCGGTGGAGTCGTATCGGCTCGAGCCGGACGGCACCATCGCCACCACCTTCACCTTCCGCGACGGCGGCTTCGCCGGCGAGGAGAAGCGCTATACGCCGCACGGCTTCGTCCTGGACCGCGAGTACCAACGCCCTCTGGGGCATGCAGTTCGTCTGGCCGGTCAAGGCGGACTACCGCATCGTCTACCTCGCGCCGGACTACAGCCAGACCGTGATCGGGCGCGCAAAGCGCGATTACGTCTGGATCATGGCGCGCACGCCCTCCATTCCGGCGGCCGACTACGAGCGACTCGTGGCGTTTGCCGCCTCCCTCGGCTACGACCCTGCGCGCATCCGGAAGGTACCCCAGCAATGGCGTTGAGGAGCGTGCGCGCCTGGTACGACAGCGGCACCGAGGTCGGCGGCCGGGGCATCGACTGGGCGCGCGTCGCACCTTATGTCGCCCTGCATCTGGGCTGCGTGGGCGTGTTCTGGGTCGGCGCCAGTGCGACCGCGCTGTGGGTCGCGGCGGGGCTGTACGCGCTGCGGATGTTCGCGATCACCGCTTTCTACCATCGCTATTTCGCGCACGCCGCCTTCAAGACCTCGCGCGGTGCGCAGTTCGTATTTGCGTTGATCGGCGCGAGCGCGGTGCAGCGTGGTCCGCTGTGGTGGGCTTCGCACCACCGCCATCATCACGCCCACGCCGACACGTTGACGGACGCGCACTCGGCGCGCCAGCACGGCTTTTTGTGGAGTCATGTCGGCTGGTTCCTCGCGCGCGAGAATTTCGCGACACGCAGCCGCTACGTGAAGAAGCTCGCGCGCTACCCGGAACTGCTCTTTCTCGACCGCTACGACACGCTCGTGCCGCTGGCGCTGGGCGCAGCGCTTTTCGCCGCGGGCGGCGCGGAGCTGGTGGTGTGGGGACTGTGCGTTTCCACCGTCGCCGTGCACCACGCGACGTTCACCATCAATTCGCTCGCACACCGCTTCGGCAGCCGGCGCTACCCGACGCGAGACGACTCGCGCAACAACTTCTGGCTCGCGCTCCTCACCTTCGGCGAGGGCTGGCACAACAACCATCACCAGTTTCCCGGCGCAGCGCGCCAGGGGGAACGGTGGTGGGAAATCGATCTCACCTGGTATGGCCTGCGCGCGCTGGCTGCGGTCGGCCTGATCTGGGACTTGCGGGAGCGGACGTGAGGATCGCCATCATCGGCGCGGGGATCGCCGGCAACGTCGCCGCGTGGCATCTGCACCGTGCGGGACACGACATCGCCATGTTCGAGGCGGGCTCGCACGCCGGCGGGCACACCCACACGCACGACATCGATGGCCTTGCCATCGACACCGGGTTCATCGTTTTCAACGACCGCACCTACCCCAACTTCGTCGCCCTGCTGGACAAGCTCGGGGTCGCGTCGCAGCCTTCGGCCATGAGCTTCAGCGTCAAGAACGAGGCGAGCGGCCTGGAATACAACGGCACTCGCCTTGCCACGATGTTTGCGCAGCGGCGCAACCTGGTCAGGCCGTCGTTCTACCGCATGCTCGCCGACATCGTTCGCTTCAACCGCGATGCGCCCCGGTTGCTGCACGAACCAGGCACCCCTACGCTCGGCGAGTACCTGCAGCGATCACGCTATTCGGCCCAATTCGTCGACGATTACCTGGTGCCAATGAGCGCGGCGATCTGGTCGACGGACCCGCAGCGCATGTTCGACTTTCCCGCGCGCTTCATGGTCCGCTTTCTGGCCAACCACGGGATGCTGTCGATCGACAACCGACCGCAGTGGCGGGTGATCCGGGGCGGATCGGCGCGCTATGTCGAAAGGCTCGTCGCGCCCTTCCGGCACTGCATCCGGCTCAACACGCCGGTGCGCTCGATGCGACGCAGCGCCACGGCGGCGTGCTCGTCGACGGCGAGCGCTTCGACTATGCGTTCATCGCCTGCCATTCCGACCAGGCGCTCGCCGTTCTCGCCGATCCATCGCCCGCCGAGCGCGAAGTACTCGGCGCGATCCGCTACCAGGAGAACGAAGCGGTACTGCATACCGATACCGCGCTGCTGCCGCGTCGACGCCGCGCCTGGGCCGCATGGAACTATCACGTCCGGCCCGGCCGCGGTGGACCCGTGGCGCTGACCTACAACATGAACATCCTGCAAGGCCTCGCCGCGCCGAAGACCTATTGCGTGACGCTCAACCGCGCGCAGGACATCGATTCCGCGCGGATCCTGAAGCGCATCGTCTACCACCATCCGCTCTTCACCTCCGCCGCGGTCGCCGCGCAGCGGCGGCACGGAGAGCTCAATGGCGCACAACGTACCTATTATTGCGGCGCCTACTGGGGGTGGGGCTTCCACGAAGATGGCGTGGTAAGCGCCCTCGCCGCCGTGCGCGACTTCGAGTCGCGGCGAACCGGTGAATCCGCTGCGCCGCGGCGCGAACCCGCGCTGCAGGACGCGCAATGAAGAGCTGCCTGTACACCGGCTGGATCCGGCACCGGCGCCACACCCCTCGTGAGCACGCGTTTCGCTATCCGCTCTTCATGGCGTACCTGGACCTCGCCGAGCTCGACCGCGTATTCGACGGGCGTTGGCTATGGTCCGCGCGCCGGCCGGCGATCGCTCGCTTCCGCCGTGACGACCATTTCGGCGATCCGGGCGTGCCGCTCGACGAGGCGGTGCGCGCGCTGGTGCAGGCACGCATCGGCCGGCGGCCCGCCGGCCCAATCCGGCTGCTGACCCACCTGCGCTACTTCGGCTACGTGTTCAACCCGGTGAGCTTCTTCTACTGCTTCGACAGGACAGGCGAGCAGGTGGAAACGATCGTGGCCGAGGTGAACAACACACCCTGGGGCGAACGCCACTGCTATGTACTCGAGGGCCGCCACTGGCAGACGGACAAGGCGATGCACGTCTCCCCGTTCATGCCGATGGACCTGCGCTACGACTGGCGGCTCAGCTCACCGGGCGCCCGCCTCGGCGTGCATATGCGTCTTACCCGTGCAGGCGAGACGGTATTCGACGCGACACTTGCGTTGCGGCGGCAGCCAATCGGCAACCGCGAGCTCGCGCGGTTCCCGCTCATGACCGCGCAAGTAATCGCCGCGATCCACTGGGAAGCGCTTCGGCTTTGGCTGAAGGGCGTCCGACCGCAGACCCATCCAGCAAAGGCGCACGCATGAACGTCAGAATCCTGAATGCTCCAGCTGCTTCGCACGCAAAGCAGCGACTCGCGGAGCGCCTGGTTCGCGGCCGGCTCGCCGTGCTCGAGAACGGCGTCCTGACCGTGGACGGCGAGACTTACGGTCGCCGAAGCGAGAGCTGCGAGCTCGCCGCCACCGTGCGCGTGCACGACACGCGATTCTGGACGGACGTCGCCTTCGGCGGTTCGGTCGGGGCCGGCGAATCGTACATGGCGGGGTACTGGAGCGCAGACGACCTCTCAGCAGCATTGCGCATCCTTGCCGCGAATCGCGACGCAATGGACGGCCTCGAAACCGGGCTCGCCGCGTGGACGACACCGCTTCGCAAACTCGTCCACTGGGCGGCGCGCAATACCCGTCGTGGCAGCCGGCGCAACATCGCCGCACATTACGATCTCGGCAACGCGTTCTTCGAGCTCATGCTGGATCCCACGCTGACGTACTCGAGCGCCGTATTCGAGGATCCCGCGATGACGCTGGAGCAGGCGCAGATCGCCAAGCTCGACCGCATCTGCCGGCGGCTCGATCTGGCACCCGGCGAGCGTGTGCTCGAAATCGGCACCGGCTGGGGCGCCTTCGCGCTGCATGCGGCGGGGCGCTACGGTTGCCACGTCACCACCACGACCATCTCCGCCGAGCAGCATGCCCTCGCCCGCGACCGCATCGAGGCTGCCGGCCTGGAAGACCGGATCACGCTGCTACGCAACGACTACCGCGACCTCGAAGGTCGCTACGACAAACTAGTATCGATCGAGATGATCGAAGCGGTGGGCCACCAGTACTTCGGTACATTCTTCGCCAAGTGCGGGGAACTTCTCGCTCCGCATGGGCGCATGCTGCTGCAGGCGATCACCATCGGCGACCAGCGCTACGAGGCCGCGCGCAAGGACGTGGATTTCATCAAGCGCTACATCTTTCCAGGCTGCTGCATACCGTCTGTCACTGCGCTAGTGAACGCGGCTACGCGGGCCAGCGACTTGCGACTCGCGCACCTGGACGACATCGGCCCTCACTACGCCACGACGTTGCGACTCTGGCGCGAGAACCTGTACCGCAACATGGCCGCGGTGCGCGCGCTCGGCCAGTCCGAGGAATTCATCCGCATGTGGGAGTTCTACCTCGCCTACTGCGAGGCCGGGTTTGCGGAGCGCGCGCTCGGCGACATTCAGGCGCTGCTGGTCAAGCCCGGCGCCCGCGTATGAGCCGCATACCCGGCACGCCCGCCATGCGGCTCGTTGTGAAGGTCCGCCAATCACTGTCGGCTTGCCGGCGTAGTGTGAGGCCAGCATCGTCCAGCCTTGGATCCAGCGCCCTTCGTCGTATTGGTGTAACAGAGCTCCGACCACCCCTGTTCGGCCGCTAACACACGGTCTCGTCTCGTCGGTGCCATATAAGCGGTTCGGATGACCGCACTCGAAGCGGAACTGCGCGTCGACTGCGGTCTGGGGCCTTCCCGGAGCTATCGTCGATCTGCTCCAGCGCAGCTTCCGGCTCCAGGGTTCAATTCATCGACGAAATTCTCAATCCACACTCATGCAAGCACGGGCCCCCATGAACATACTGATGGTTCTCACCTCCCACGACAGGCTTGGCAACACCGGCCGCAAGACCGGCTTCTGGCTCGAAGAGTTCGCGGCGCCGTACTACGCGTTCAAAGACGCGGGGGCCAAGGTCACCCTGGCTTCGCCGCTTGGCGGCCAGCCACCGCTCGACCCCAAGAGCGACGAGGCGGCGTCGCAAACCGAGGCAACACGGCGCTTCAAGGCCGACACCGCCGCACAGGCGGCCCTTGCGGCCACGGTAAAGCTGTCGACGTTGAATGCAGCCGGCTTCGACGCGGTGTTCTATCCCGGAGGCCACGGTCCTTTGTGGGACTTGGCCGAAGACACCGCGTCGATCGCCCTGATCGACGCCATGGTCGCCGCAAGCAAACCGGTGGCGGCCGTGTGCCATGCGCCCGGAGTTCTTCGCCATGCGAAGTTGCCCGGTGGCGAGGCATTGGTAAAGGGCAAAAGCGCCACAGGATTCACCAACACCGAGGAGGACGCCGCGGGGCTGTCCAGCGTCGTTCCATTCCTCGTCGAAGATATGCTCACCGAACATGGCGCAAAGTTTTCGCGGGCAGCCGATTGGCAGCCCCATGTCGTCGTCGACGGGTTGCTGATCACGGGCCAGAACCCGGCCTCTTCCGCGCCAGCGGCCAAGGCATTGCTCTCACTGCTTCGCCCGTCGTAGGCCGGCAACTCTTCATGCGCGGACCGCCAGCCTGCCGGTGCGAAGTAGCGGGTCGAGAACCACATTGAGATCAACATCGACAGACGCAGCAACCTCAACCCTTCGACACCCCGCGCGAACGCTTTAGTTCGTCCAAAAATCGCGTAGCGATGGGGGACAGAGCCTCCGCGTGCAAAGCTTCGGGGAGTTGCGCGGCAAGCCACCGATGCTGCTGGCCTATGCGGTACTCGGCCCACTCGTCCACGCATCATTGGCTCACCAAACGTCGTCGCGCAAGTCGAAAATACCGTAGGAGCCCTCCTACACCTGGTGCAGGTCGTGCAACGAATAGTCGCAGAAGTTGCGCAAGGGCGAAGTTCGTACATGACACGGCTGGGCGTTGGATTCGGTCGACGTATTTCCCGGTTGCCCCATCGTCGGGGAATCGCGACGATCCGCGTCGGCTCGTCCGTGTGAGTCTTGCCGCGAGGATGCGGGCATGCAATTCGCTTGCGTGCAGACATGAGCGCGATGTCACGCCGCCAGCTTTTGAAGGGTGCCGTCGCGTCGGGGTCGACTTCGCTGGTGTCCTGGTTCGCGTCAGGCGTGGCGCGCGGTGAGGATTCGCTCCTCCCTCCCGCGCTCAGACAGGGGCAGTTCTCATACTTCACGCCAGAGGAAATCGCCTTCCTTGATGCTGCCGTCGCTCGATTGATTCCGACCGACGAGCTCGGTCCTGGCGCGAAGGAGGCGGGCGTCACCTTTTTCATCGACCAGCAGATGGCCGGGTCTTTTGGCCGAGGCGAGCGCTGGTACATGCAGGGCCCATGGAAGGACGGCACCGACGAGCAAGGCTATCAATTGAAGCTTACGCCGGCGCAACTCTATCGTGCCGCCATTGCAGGCACTGACGACGAATGCCGGCGGACGCGCCGTGACCAGACGTTCGCGGAACTCGTCCCGGCCGAACAGGACGCGGTGTTGCACGGACTCGAGAACGGCGAGATCAGCATTACCGGAGCTCCGGCGAAGGAATTCTTCAAGATGCTTTGGCAGAACACGTGCGAAGGATACTTCGCGGATCCGCTCTACGGGGGGAACCGTGACTTTGCCGGCTGGAAGCTTGTCGGCTTTCCCGGCCCCCGCTACAACTATGTCAAGGAAATCGTGCAATACGGCAAGCCCTACGCGCGCCCAACCGTCGGGCTATTGGGGCGCAAGGCGCCTTGAGCCATGGAGGCTGAACCGTGCCGACCAGGCAACAGCCGGTTGATGTCGTCCTCGTAGGATTCGGCTGGACGGCCTCCATTCTCGGCCAGGAACTCACCGCGGCCGGGTTGCAAGTGCTCGCGCTGGAACGTGGCAAGTTCCGCGACACGGTTCCCGACTTTGCAACGACGCACATTCAAGATGAACTCAAGTACGCTGTGCGCAACTCGCTGTTCGAGGAAGTCGCGCGTGAGACGCTCACGTTTCGGAACGCCAGCGACCAGTTCGCCCTTCCCATGCGCCACCTTGGGTCGTTCAATCCGGGCGCGGGTGTCGGCGGCGCGGGCGTTCACTGGAATGGGCAGACCTGGCGGTTCCTGCCCACCGACTTCACGCTGCGAAGCCACATCGAGCAGCGCTACGGCAAGAAATTCATTCCGGATGACATGACCATCCAGGACTGGGGCGTTACGTACGACGACCTCGAGCCCTATTACGACAAATTCGAGTCCCTGTGCGGTGTCTCCGGCCAGGCAGGCAATGTCGAGGGCAGGATCGTGGAGGGAGGAAACCCCTTCGAAGGCCCGCGCAAGCGCGGCTACCCGCTTCCACCGCTGAAGCGCAGCTTCGCCACCATCAAGTTCGACCAAGCCGCGAAGGAGGCGGGATTCAAACCGTTTCCCTGCCCCGCCGCGAACACTTCGCAGGCGTACAAGAATCCGTACGGCGTGCAGATGGGTGAATGCACCTACTGCGGCTTCTGCGAATGGTTCGCCTGCGGCAACTATTCGAAGGCGTCACCGCAAACGACGATCCTGCCCGTACTCCTCAGGAAGGACAATTTTTCGTTTCGAACCGATTGCGAGGTCACCCGCGTGAATCTCGATTCGTCCGGCAAGCGCGCCACCGGCGTGACCTATGTCGATGCGCAGGGACGGGAACACGAGCAGCCGGCGGACCTCGTCATTCTCTGCGCATACGCCCAGCACAACGTCCATCTCCTGCTGCTTTCGGGCATCGGGCAGCCGTACGACCCGACGGCGAACAAGGGTGTGACCGGCCGCAACTATGCGTACCAGATTACCTCGTCGGTCGACGTATTCACGGACGACGTGATGAACCCCTTCATGGGAGCGGGCGCGCTTGGGCAGGGCATCGACGACTTCAACGGCGACAACTTCGATCACGGCCCGCACGGCTTCATCGGGGGCGGTTACATCGCGCTATGGACGACCGGCGGGCGGCCCATCCTGCAACAGCACCAGCTACCCGAAGGGACGCCGAAGTGGGGTGCGGGATGGAAGAAGGCGATGCATGAGAACTATCTGAGCAGCGCCTCCATTGCTACCCACGGCAGCGTCATGAGCTATCGCGGATCGTACCTGGATCTCGATCCGACCTACCGCGACGTTTACGGCAATCCGCTCCTGCGCCTGACGTTCGACTTCCATGACAATGAGCGTCGGATGTCACGGTTCGTCACCGACAGGGCCGCAGCGATTGCCAAAGCCATGAAGGCACGTTCGATCAAGATTAATTATCGGGACGGGCACTATTCGATCGTGCCTTACCAGACGACCCACAACACGGGCGGCGCGATCATGGGGGTCGACCCGACAACGAGCGTCGTCAATCGCTACCTGCAATGCTGGGACGTCCCCAACGTCTTCGTGATGGGGGCTTGCGCGTTTCCGCAGAATGCGGGCTACAACCCCACTGGGACGGTTGGCGCGCTCGCCTACTGGGCGGCGGAAGCGATCACGACGCGCTATCTCAAGCAGCCCGGGCCGCTGATAGCCTGACGGCCGCAGCGATAAGACATGGTTGCCACCCGATCACGCATCATGCTTGCAGCCCTGAGCAGCCTCTGCGCCGCACCGATATCGACGGCGGTGGCCCAGGGCACGCACTACACCACTGTCGAACGAGGCCGCTACCTCACCGCGGCGGGCGACTGCGCCGCCTGCCATACGGCCGAGGGTGGTAAGCCCTTTGCTGGCGGTCGCGCGGTGCCGACGCCCTTCGGCACGATCTATTCGACCAACATCACGCCAGACCGTGACAGCGGCATCGGCGCCTGGTCGAACGACGACTTTTACGAGGCCATGCACCGCGGTATCAGGCGCGACGGCTCCCATTTATACCCTGCCTTCCCGTATCCCTGGTACACCAAGCTGGACGTCGACGACGTGCTCGCGATCAAGACCTATCTCGATACGCTTCCCGCCGTCCAGCAACGCAACATCCCGCCGGAACTGCCGTGGCCTTTAAGCGTGCGCTCGGTCCTGCCAGCCTGGAACGCCCTGTATTTCGAGGAAGGAACGTTCCGCGGCGACCCAAGACAATCGGCCCAGTGGAACCGAGGGGCGTACCTGGTTGAAGGCCTTGGCCATTGCGGCGCTTGCCACACGCCGAAGAGCGTCCTCGGTGGGCCGAAGAAGGACGAATTTCTGGAAGGCGGCTTCGGCGAGCACTGGTATGCCTCGAGCCTCACAGGCGATCTTCGCGATGGCCTCGGCGCCTGGTCCCGGCAGGATATCGTCGAGTATCTGAAGACCGGGTCGAACGCGAAGGCGGCGGCCGCCGGTCCGATGGCAGAGGTGGTGCGCAATTCGACGCAGTATCTGAATGCCAACGATCTCGACGCCATCGCGGTATATCTCAAGGAGATGCCACATTCCAAGGACCAGCGTGAGGTCGGCAGCCGCGACATCGACGACGCAGTACTGACCCGGGGCGAGGCACTCTACTTCGACAACTGCACCGGTTGCCATCTCGACAATGGAGCCGGCATCGCCAATGTCTTTCCACCGCTTGCTCACAGCGCCGCTGTGCAGGCGAATGATCCGTCGACGGTGCTCCAGTCGATCGTGGACGGCGGCCAGGTCGTGGCGACCAAGGACAAGCCGACCGGGCTTGCCATGCCGTCATTCGGCTGGAAGCTGAGCGACAGCGAGATCGCCGATCTTGCAACGTATATCCGCAATGCCTGGGGCAATCGAGCGAGCGCCGTCCGGTCCGCCGCAGTAGCCAAGGCCCGAAAACAGGTCAAATCGTCGACTTCCGGGCCAAGCTGAAACAGGATCCTCCGCGACTCAACATTGCAACGACACTGTGGCGCAGGTCTTCTCCAAGCGATCGATTTTGCTGATGCGTGCGTTCGCGCTCGCGGCGGTCGGTCTTGTCGCACTGAGTGCGCTGTCCTACCGCGTCAACGCGCGCAGCGATCCAGCTGAAGGCGCTCCCGTGCATCAGGTTGTTCCTTTCAGCCATAAGCACCACGCGGGCGAGGATGGTATCGACTGCCGGTTCTGCCATGCCAGCGTGGAGACATCCCGCTTCGCCGGCATCCCCTCGCTCGCCACCTGCATGAACTGCCACTCGCAGCTTTTCACCGACCAGCCCGTGCTGCGTCCCCTGATGACGGCCGCTCGCACCGGCGGCCCGCTCGCGTGGAACCGTGTTCACAACCTTCCCGACTTCGTCTATTTCGATCACGCCATCCACGTCCACAAGGGTGTCGGTTGCTCGACGTGCCACGGCGAAGTGGACCGCATGCCGCTGATGCACCGGGTCGCCTCGCTCGACATGCAATGGTGCCTCGATTGCCATCGCGCGCCGGAGCGGTTTTTGCGGCCCTTGGACGAGATCTACGACATGCGATGGCAACAGCCGGCGGATCAGTGGACGCGGGGGATGGCGCTCAAAGCGGCATATTCGATCCGCAGCGTCCGTCACCTCGAAATGTGCTCGACATGTCATCGGTGACGCCAATTCGGCTGGTCAAGCCCGGCGCCGAGGCGCGGGACACAGACTTCGATCGAACGCACGCGGCACAAGTGCGCTTCTGGCGCAGCCTTGACGAACTCGCCGGGCAGCAGCCGCCCGCGAGCGGAGTCGATGCGCCGGTATCGCCCGAGCGCCGCGACTGGCTGAAGTGGATGGGGGCGTCGCTGGCACTCGCCGGCTCGGCGTGCTCGCGCCCTCCACGCGAGACCATCGTTCCGTACGCGACAAGCACCGATCAGACCAATGATGGCAAGCCGGTGTTCTATGCGTCGGCGATCGCGCGCGACGGTTATGGCTGCGGCGTACTGGTCGAAATAAACATGGGCCGGCCGAGCAAGATCGAGGGCAACCCCCTGCACCCGGCCAGCCTTGGCGCTACGGACGCGATCACCCAGGGGGCAGTGCTCGAGCTGTGGGACCCGGACCGGTCGCAAGTCGCTCGACGCGCGGGCGCAATCACCACTTTCGAGACGTTCGTGCAGGAGCTATCGCGCCGGGTGGAGACAGCAACCGATGGGCGGGGCGTGCGCATCCTCACCGAAACTGTCCTTTCCCCATCGCTGCACGCGACCCTCAAGGGGTGGCTCGAGCGACATACGCAGGCGCGCTGGCACCAGTACCAGCCGATCAACCGCGACAACGTCTACGACGGAGCTCGCCTGGCCTATGGCGTCGCCCTGGAGCCTCGTTATCGATTCGCCGATGCGCGGGTGGTCGTTGCCCTCGACGCAGACATCCTCGGCGCCATGCCAGGAAGCGTGCGTTATGCGCGCGACCTCGCCTCCCGGCGCGACGTTGCACAACTGGAGCGCATGTCGCGACTCTATGTCGCCGAAGGCGCGCCCTCGCTGACCGGCGCCTACGCCGACCATCGGCGAATCACCCGCGCCAGCGATGTGCCGCTGCTGACCCGCGCCCTTGCGCTGAAGGTCATTGGCCCCGGCTCGCCGGCGCCATCGGCCGATCCTGCGACCGACGCCTGGCTTGACGCCGCGGCGGCCGACCTGCTGCGCCATCGGGGTGAGTCGGTCGTCGTCGCTGGCGACCGTCAGCCGCCCGTCGTTCATGCGATGGTGCACAGGATCAACGAAGCATTGAACAATGTGGGCGGCCTGGTAGAACTCGGCGCACCGGCGGCCTTCAATGCCGAGAACCAGGTGGCCTCGCTGATGAGCTTGACCGACGCGATGCGCAATGGCGACGTCGAAACGCTAATTGTGCTCGGCGGCAACCCAGTCTACCAGGCGCCCGCCGATCTCGCGTTCGCGGACGCCCTCTCGCATGTTCCGTGGAGCGCTCACCACTCTCTCTACCACGATGAGACGTCGACGCTTTGCCTCTGGCACGTTCCCGCGGCGCATGTGCTGGAGACCTGGGGCGACATTCGTGCATACGACGGCACCGTGACCATCCAGCAGCCGTGCATCGATCCACTCTACGCCGGACAATCGGCGCACGCGCTGCTCGCGGGTCTCCGCGCGGACCATCCCCGTACTGCGTACGACGCCGTGCGCAGCTACTGGAGCAGCCGATCCAACACGGGTTTCGACGAGGCCTGGAACAAGGCGTTGTGGTCGGGCGTGGCGTCGCCGGCAACGCCACCATTGCAGGCAAGCCTGGATCACCACCGTGTGGCCAATGTCATGGAGGCGATGCAGAGTCCGCCCAGCCATGCGACCGAACTGGTGTTCGCGCCGGATCCAACGCTGGGCGATGGTCGCCACGCCAATAACGCCTGGCTGCAGGAATTGCCGAAGCCGATCAGTACCCTGACATGGGACAACGCCGTGCTGATGTCACCGCGGCAGGCCGAACGCATGGCGTTGCACGACGAGGACGTCATCGCGCTGCGCGCCGATGGCCGCCGCCTGGAGGCCCCGGTGCTGGTCACGCCAGGTCATGCAGATCGTTCGGTGACGGTCTATCTCGGCGGCGGGCGTACACGGGCCGGCCGGGTGGGCAACCACGTGGGGTTCGACACCTACGCGGTGCGGACAAGCGCGCACTTCTGGATCGCTCCGGAGGCGACGCTGACCAAGACCGATCGGCGATACCCACTCGCGTTCGCGCAGACGCACCACCGGATGGAAGGCCGCGATCTCGTCCGCATGATCTCGCGCGAGGAAGCGCTTCGCTGCAACAGCAGCGGTTGCAACCCGGCACCCGAGCCGACCAAATCCCTATACCCGCCGTTTTCCTATGACGGGTACAAATGGGGCATGAGCATCAACCTCGCAAGCTGCATCGGTTGCTCGGCCTGCACGATCGCCTGCCAGTCGGAAAACAACATCGCAGTCGTCGGCAAGGAGGAAGTCCGCAACGGCCGCGAGCTGCACTGGATACGTGTCGACCGCTACTACACTGGTACACCGGACGCCGTGCGTACCGTTTTCCAGCCGGTGCCGTGCATGCAGTGCGAGCACGCGCCCTGCGAGGAAGTGTGTCCGGTCGAGGCGTCGGTGCACGACGCCGAAGGCCTGAACGTCCAGGTCTACAACCGGTGCGTTGGCACGCGTTTCTGCTCGAACAACTGCCCTTACAAAGTACGCCGGTTCAACTTCCTCGACTACACGCGCAAGGCGACCACCCTTGCCGCTCAACGCAATCCCGAAGTCACGGTTCGCATGCGGGGCGTCATGGAGAAGTGTTCATATTGCGTCCAGCGGATTGCTAACGCGCGCTCGCTCGCCGATCGCGAAAGTCGTCGAATCAGGGACGGCGAGGTCGTCACCGCGTGCCAGGCAGTGTGTCCGACCGGCGCCATCGTCTTCGGCGATCTCAACGACCCCGCCAGCGCCGTTACGCGGCGCAAGGCTTCGCCGCTCGATTACGCACTGCTCGCCGAACTGAACACCAGGCCGCGCACGTCCTACATGCCGAAGCTGACCAACGCGAACCCGGCCGCAGGACCTGGCTCACCGCGGGACAACGCTCGTGAGTGACCAAGCCACCCTTGCCTCGGCGCCGGTCCTGCGCGGTGCATATACCGATGCTTCGATCACCGACAAGATCGCCGACATCGTCCTGATCCGGCCGGTGCATCCGGGCTGGCTCATCGGTGTCGCGCTCACCGGCGCGCTGACGCTGCTCTTTGGGGTCGCGATCACCGTCCTTTTGGTACGCGGCGTCGGCATCTGGGGTGTCAACCAACCCGTGGCGTGGGCCTTTGCGATCACCAATTTCGTCTGGTGGGTCGGCATCGGTCACGCCGGCACCTTCATTTCGGCGTTCCTGCTGCTGCTGCGGCAAAACTGGCGAACTTCGATCAACCGCTTCGCGGAAGCCATGACGATTTTCGCGGTGGCGATGGCAGGTCTGATGCCGATCCTCCACCTCGGGCGGCCGTGGTTCTTCTATTGGCTGGTGCCCTACCCGAACATCATGAACCTGTGGCCGCAGTGGCGCAGCCCGCTCGTGTGGGATATTTTCGCGATCAGCACGTATGCCATCGTGTCGATCCTGTTCTGGTACATGGGGCTCGTGCCTGACCTCGCCACGCTGCGCGACAGCGCGAAGAAAGGATGGCAGCGCGTCGCCTACGGCCTCGCGGCGCTGGGCTGGCGAGGTGACGCGCGCCACTGGGCCCGGTTCGAAAGCGCGTATCTGCTGATGGCAGGCCTGGCCACACCACTGGTGATCTCCGTGCATAGCGTCGTCTCGCTCGATTTTGCCATCGGCAACACGCCCGGCTGGCACTCGACGATCTTCCCGCCCTACTTCGTTGCCGGCGCGTTGTTCTCGGGCTTTGCGATGGCGTTGACGATTGCAGTTCCACTGCGTGCGATCTTCGGCTTGCAGGGATTCATCACCAGACGTCATCTGAACAACATGGCGAAGTTGATGCTCGTGTGCTGCCTGATCGTCACGTACTGCTATCTCGTCGAGATCTTCATCGCCTACTACAGCGCTGATCCATTCGCGATCGCGGTCACGCAAAACCGCTTCTCCGGACCCTATGCGCCGGTGTACTGGAGCGTCATCGTCTGCAACGTGGTCGTGCCGCAGTTGCTGTGGTCCTCTCGTGTGCGCGGAAGCGCCTGGTTGCTCTTCGCGCTTTCCATCGTCGTCAACATCGGTATGTGGCTCGAGCGCTTCATGATCATCGTCTCGAGTCTGAATCGCGACTTCCTGCCTTCGGCGTGGGGTCTGTTTCAACCCACTTTCTGGGACTACGCCACCCTCGCCGGATCGATCGGCGCCTTCGCCCTGCTGTTTCTCGTTTTCGTCCGGCTATTGCCGGCAATCTCCATTTCCGAGATGCGCAAGCTGGCGCGCAAGGTGGGAGCCAACGATGAGTAGGGTCGCCGATCTCTACGGCATCATGGCGGAGTTCGACTCGCCGGCGGCCCTGCTCGATGCAGTGGAGCGCGCCCGCGCCGCGGGCTACCGCGATCTCGAGGCATTTTCGCCGCTCGCGATCGATGGCCTGGCGGAGAAGCTTGGCGCGCCGGCGCCGCGGGTACCGCTGGCGGCACTTCTCGGGGGTGTGTTGGGTGGCACCGGCGCCTACTTCATGCAGTGGTACAGCGCCTTCGTCGACTATCCGATCAATTCCGGCGGCCGCCCGCTGGATAGCTGGCCTTCCTTCATCCCGGCCACGTTCGAATTGACGATCCTCGGTGCCGCCACCGCCACCTTCGCGGCGTTCCTGTTCATGAGCGGCCTGCCTCGATTGAACCATCCGATCTTCAACGCGCCACGGTTCGACCTCGCGTCGCGCAGCCGCTTTTTTCTTTGCGTTACCGCACAGTCGGAGGGATTCGACGCCGACAAGACCACGCACTTCCTGCGCGAACTGCATCCCGTCGAGGTGGTGCCCGTTCCCCTGGACGACGACACATGAGGCATTCGGGATCGCTGCTGCCTTCCTCCCGCCCAAGGCGCGTCCACGAGGCTTCGGCGCACGTATGCGAGCCTTGGTCACGCGTCGCGCGACTTGTCCTCATGGCGCTGGCGGCCACTTCGTGCACGGTCCTCGTCGGCTGCGAAAAGACCTTTCGCGACATGTACGACCAACCGAAGTACAAGCCGCTGGCGGCGAGCCCTCTGTGGGCGGATGGTCGATCGGCGCGCTTGCCCCCGTCCGGCAGTGTGCTGCGCAGCATGGGCACGCTCGCTGGCACGACGAGCGGGCGCGAAGGGGCCGCCCCAGCCATCTCGGGCCGCTCGGCCGTGGATCGGGGAACCTGGACGCCGGCCGTCCTCGCCCGCGGCCGTGAGCGCTTCGACATCTTCTGCACACCCTGTCACGGTGCCGTCGGCGATGGCGACGGGATGGTGGTGCGCCGGGGCTTTCCCGCACCGGCGTCCTTGCACGACGAGCGACTGCGGCTCATGAGCGATGCCCGGATCGACACCGTAATCGCGCGCGGATACGGCGTGATGTATCCGCTTGCCGATCGCGTGCCGCCCTCGGATCGCAACGCAATCGTTGCCTACGTTCGCGCTTTGCAGCTGAGCCAGGACGCCACGCTGGCCGACGTCCCGCCCGGCAAGCGTCACGAGTTGGGGCAAACCCGATGACCTACCCCCATCGGTACTGGCTCGCCAGCTGCCTCGGCGCGACGCTGGTAGGCGCAGTGTGCTGGTACGCCTCGCCGGCGCGCTTCTATCCATCGTATCTGATCGCCTGGCTGTTCTTCCTGGGTATTGCGCTCGGCGCTATGGTCAACGTCATGATCCATGAGCTCACGGGCGGCTCGTGGGGATTCGCGCTGCGTCGTCCGCTTGAAGCGGCAATGGCCACGCTGCCATCGCTCGCGTTGCTCGCGACGCCACTGGTCTTCGGCCTTGCCGAGCTGTATCCGTGGGCGGGACCCGACGCGGCCGCATTCGCAGACAAGTCCTGGTACCTCAATATGTCGTTTTTTGCCGTCCGCGCAATCGCGTGCTTCGCTACCTGGATTGCGCTGGCGCTCACCCTTCGCCATCTCCGGGCCGGCGGCGAAACGAACGCGACCGCGACCGCCGCTCGCCCACGCGCCGCGGCGATTGCCGGCCTTGTCATCTATGCGTTGACGGTCACGATCGCCGCGGTCGACTGGATCATGTCGCTTTCGCCCCGGTGGTACTCCACCACCTTCGGCCTGCTCGTCATGGTCGGCCAGGCGCTCGCCGCGTTTGCCTTTGCGATCGTCTGTGCCGCGGCTCGCTCGACACTGGTACGTGGTACCCGCGATGCGGCTCAAACGACCGGCGACCTCGGCAACATCGTGCTCATGTACGCCATGCTGTGGGCCTATCTCGCGTTCACGCAGTTCCTCGTCATCTGGTCAGAGGATCTTCCGCACGAAATCGCGTGGTACGTGCTCCGGTCCCGGGCAGACTGGCGAACGCTGGCCATTGTGGTGCTGACGCTGCAGTTTGCCGTTCCGGTCGTCGCCATGCTCTTTCGCGCCGTCAAGCGCCAACCGGCGGCTCTTGCTGCGCTGTGCACGCTCATGCTGGTTGCGCACGTACTCGAACTCGTGTGGCTGGTGGCGCCTTCCTTCCGAACGCAGTCGTCCTGGCTGGATTGGTACGACATCGTTGCTTTGGCCATCGTCGGATCGCTCTGGTTGGCCGCCTTTTCCCTTTCCTACGCGCGAACCGCGGACTGGCGATTCGCAGCGGCCACGTCGACGTCACGCACCGGTCTCGACCATGGCTGAACACGCTTCCGGCCACGCACACCGCCACGAGGACGACATGATCGCGCTTCGTTCCCTTGCGGGTGCTGCCGCGGGAATCATCGCCTTCCTCCTCGTATGTGCGTTGGGTATCGATGTGCTTGATCGCGGCTTGCAACGTCTGTATCAGCGCAGCCCTGCGGCACCTACCCCGCCTGTGGTCGCGGGACCGCCACCACAGCCGACCCCTGGTGCCGATCTGGCGGAATTGCAACGGGAGCAGCAGGCGATCCTGGCTACCTACGGCTGGGTGGACCGGTCAAAGGGCCGCGTGCGCATCCCGATTGAACGCGCGATGCAACTTCTGGTCGACCGCACGAGCGGCGACCCGTCGCAGCCATGATCCTTTACGCCACCACCGCCGCGCTGCTGATGGCCGCGATCACGGCCCATGCCGCCATAGCGCCGCCGGCGCCGGCCTTCGACATCGGGTTCCAGCAGCGTCTTGGAGAAACGGTACCGCCGACGCTGCTGCTGCGCGGTTCGGATGGGTCCCTCGTTTCGCTTCGGCGCCTGCTGGACGGGCAGTCCGCGATCCTGTTACTCGACTATACGGCGTGTCCCAACCTCTGCGGGACCGCGCGCGCCGCGCTGAAGGATGCCCTTCGTCGCCTGGATTCCGCGGGCCCGGCAGACTACCGGGTACTCGTCGTGAGCATCGATCCCGCGGAAGCCGGCGACGCTGCTGACCGCCTCGTGGCCTCGCTGGACTCACCTGCCGCGGCATCGCACTGGCGCTTTCTGACCGGCGACGCGGGCAATATCGGCGTGCTGACGCACAGCGTGGGCTTCCGCTACGCCTACGATTCAGCGTCCGGCCAGTACATGCACCCGGCAGGGGTCGTGATCCTCGCCCCTGATGGCGTCGTGTCGCGCTATTTCCTGGGCGTTGATTTCGACCCTGAGGCCCTGCGCGCGAGCCTCGCCGCCGCCGCGCGCCGGCAGGTCGGCGAAGTGCAGCCCTCGCTGCTTTTGCGGTGCCTGCATTACGACCCCCGCATTGGCGCCAACTCGGGGACCGCAATGGCCACCGTCCGCGCGACCGGACTCGCCACGCTGGGCTTCCTGGTCGCGCTGGTTCTTTGGCGACGGCGGCGGCCCCGATCCCCGTGAGCACCTCGACTTTCCCGGCGGCGGCGTCACATCTCGCGAGCGAGATCGACCTCCTGTTCCTCGTCACGCTCCTGATGACCGGCGCCGTCACGATTGTCATTTTCGTCCTTATGATCGT
Source organism: uncultured beta proteobacterium (assembly GCA_963756765.1). Taxonomy (GTDB): domain Bacteria; phylum Pseudomonadota; class Gammaproteobacteria; order Burkholderiales; family Casimicrobiaceae; genus VBCG01. Next base: position 329,151 of record CAVWPC010000011.1, read on the forward strand.
GTTTGCGCTACGGTACCGGCGCGGCAGCGCGGCGAGCCGTGTTCGCGCGCCGCCTGTCGTGCGGCAGCGGATGCAGAGGCGAATGGAAATCGCGTGGATCGCCATACCGGCTCTCCTCTTCGTGGCGCTGTTCGGCTGGGCGTCGGCGCTCTATTTCGATCGCTCCGTCCCGCCGCCCGATGCCATGGAGATTTCCGTGATCGCGAAGCAGTGGATGTGGCGCGTCGAGCACGCAAGCGGTGCGCGCGAGATCGACATCCTGCACGTGCCGGTCGGCGTTCCAGTAAAGCTCATCATGACTTCGCAGGATGTCATCCACAGCTTCTTTTTGCCCGCGTTTCGGGTGAAGCAGGACGTCTTGCCGGGCCGCTACACGGCGCTGTGGTTCACGGCCGACAAGGTGGGAGAATTCCATTTGCTTTGCGCCGAATACTGCGGAACCGACCACGCTTCGATGTTCGGCCACGTCGTCGTGCTCGACGGCACCGGATATGCGCAATGGCTGGCTGCCAACGGCTCACCCGTGACCATGGCAAGCCGAGGGGCGGCGCTGTATCGCCGCTTGGGATGCAGCGGCTGCCACGGCAGCAACGCGCCAACGCGCGCGCCACCCCTCGACAGTCTGTACGGAACGCAGGTCGCGCTCGCTTCCGGCAGGACGGTCGTCGCGGACGAGGTCTACCTGCGCGACTCGATCGTGCTGCCGTCCCGGGACGTCGTCGCGGGCTACGCGTCCGTCATGCCCACGTACAACGGGCAGATATCGGAAAGCGAGATACTGGAGATCATCGCGTACCTCAAGAGCCTTGGCCGGCAGGGGGCAGCGCAATGAGCGCGGCGGTCCCTTCCGCTACGGCGGCCCCTGCCGTCCCCTCCAGCTATCTCGCGGCTGGCGAGACCCTGCGCGAGTGGCTCACGACCACGGACCACAAGCGCGTGGCAATCCTGTACGCGATCGCGATCACCTTCTTCTTCTTCGTCGGTGGCCTCGCGGCAACCCTCATTCGCATCGAGCTCGCGACACCCGCCGGCGACCTGGTGACGGGGGATACCTACAACAAGCTCTTCACCATGCACGGCATCATCATGGTGTGGCTCTTTCTCATCCCCTCCATTCCGTCGACGCTGGGCAATTTTTTATTGCCGCTGATGATCGGCGCGCGCGATCTCGCCTTTCCCAGGCTCAACCTCGCAAGCTGGTACGTGTACGTGGTGGGTGGAATCATTACCTTCGGGGCGCTTTTGCTGGGCGGCGTCGACACCGGATGGACGTTCTATACCCCCTTCTCCACCCTGTTCTCCAACACGCACGTGGCGGTGGCGCTGTTCGGCATCTTCGTGGTCGGCTTTTCGTCGATCCTCACCGGCCTCAATTTCATCGTGACCATCCATCGGCTGCGCGCTCCGGGCATGACGTGGTTCCGGCTGCCGCTGTTCGTCTGGGCACACTACGCCACCAGCGTGATCCTCGTGCTCGCCACGCCCGTCCTTGCCATGACGGTTTCGCTGGTGATCGTCGAGCGCGCATTCCGCATTGGCATCTTCGATCCCGCGCTGGGCGGCGATCCGCTGCTGTTCCAGCACCTTTTCTGGTTCTATTCGCACCCCGCCGTTTACATCATGGTGCTGCCAGCAATGGGCGTCGTGAGCGAGATCGTCGCATGCTTTGCGCGCAATCCGATCGTGGGCTACCGCTCGATGGCGTATGCCATCCTCGCCATTGCCAGCGTGGGATTCCTGGTATGGGGACACCACATGTTCGTTTCCGGCCAGTCGATCTATGCCGGCATGATGTTTTCCATCCTGAGTTTCGCTGTCGCGATTCCGTCGGCGATCAAGGTGTTCAACTGGACCGCCACGCTCTACAAGGGCAGCATCACCTTCGAGGCCCCGATGCTGTACGCGCTGGGCTTCATCGGCCTCTTCACGATCGGCGGCATGTCGGGTCTTTTCCTCGCCGCGCTGGCACTCGACGTTCACCTCACGGACACCTACTTCGTCATCGCGCACTTCCACTACATCATGGTGGGAGGCTCGGTGTCGGCCTATCTTGGCGGCATTCACTTCTGGTGGCCGAAGATCACGGGGCGCATGTTTTCGCCTAGGTGGGCGCAATTCGCTGCGATCCTGTTGTTCGTCGGCTTCAACTTCACGTTCTTTCCGCAGTACCTGCTGGGCGCGGCCGGCATGCCGCGGCGTTACCACGAGTACGCCGAGCAGTTTCAGACGTTGCACGTGTTGTCGTCAACGGGCGCCGTGATCCTGGCGCTGGGCTATCTGCTCCCGCTCTTTTATCTTGGGTGGTCGATGCGCTACGGCAGCGCGGCGCCGGCGAACCCGTGGGGGGCGCTCGGCCTCGAATGGCAGGTGCCGTCGCCGCCGCCGACGCACAACTTCGAACAACTTCCGGAGGTGACGAACGAACCGTACAACTACCCCGTCACTGAACCCACCGCCATCGTGCAAGCCGGCAGGAACGTCACCCCATGAGCGATGCCCCGCATCTTGCCCAGGAACTGCCGGAGCCTGTACTCGGCCAGCGCGTCTCGGCGGAGCTCGGGATGTGGATATTTCTGGCGAGCGAGATACTCTTTTTCGGCGCACTCTTCTTCGCCTACATGGGCATCCGGCTCCGCTATGGCGAGGCCTTCGCCGCGGCCAGCCGCCATACCGATCTCGTGCTGGGGACTGCCAACACCTTCGTCCTGCTGACCAGCAGCGCCACGGCCGCGCTTGCGGTGCAAGCCAGAAGGATTCGCGACGCGCGCCTGGTCGCCTGGCTGCTCCTCGCGACGGCGGCGCTCGGCATCGTATTTCTCGTGCTCAAGGGCGTGGAGTATCACGCCGAATGGGTCGAAGGTCTCGTTCCCGGAAAGCAGTTCGTATTCACGCCCGAGCTGCGCCAGGGCGCGCAACTGTTCTTCTGGCTCTATTTCGTGATGACCGGTGCCCACGCGGTTCATCTTGTCATCGGCGTCGGCCTCCTTCTCGTCCTGGCAGCGCGGTTGCGGACGCACGCGATGCGTGGGTCACGCCTCGCACCCGTGGAAATCGGCGCGTTGTATTGGCACTTCGTCGACATCGTCTGGATCTTTCTCTTTCCCTGCCTTTATCTGGTATCGCGATCATGAGCCGGCTGGCGCTGCGAACACCTTGCCTCGTGTGGCTCGCGCTCGTCGCCTTACTGGCCGCGACGGTGGGTTCCGCGCTCCTGCCTCTCGGGATGTGGAATGCCGTCGTGAACTTCGGCATCGCCTCCATCAAGGCGGCACTGGTGCTGGTATTTTTCATGCACCTTCCGCAAAGCACACGGACGGTCTGGGTCGTGGCAGCCGCAGGCGTTTTCTGGCTCGCCCTGCTGTTCGGCTTGAGCCTGGCCGACCTGCTCTGGCAGCGTTGAGGAAGGGCGCATCCGCCGAGCACGAGTGGCCACACAGTATGTCTTTGAGCGGCGCGCACCCTCGGATGGCTCCTACCGGACATCGAGCGAAAACAGCCTGGTCGGGCTGCCGACGCACTGTCATCGTTGCCGAATGACCAAGCCCCCGGAAAGTCGACCCGAGCACGCTCTTGCGGTGCTCGATTGTACAAATGTACAACTGCCAAGCCGGCGTGACGCGCCCCGCCCATTGGCCGGGCGCCGTAAGGCAAATGCTTGCGCGATTGTCAGGCACAAAGTAGGGCAGTACAATCGAAAATGTGCTCATCGATAGCGCGAGGTCGACAATCCTTGGCCAGCACCCGCATTCTCGTCATTGAAGACGACCCTGGTAGCCGCATCCTGATGTCGACCATGCTCTCCGACGTAGGCTACGATGTAGTTTCGGCCGCGGATGGCGACGAGGCGATGCGCTATCTCTATTCCGAGGATGCGTGTGATCTCGTGCTCTCTGACATCGCCATGCCGGGGATGTCGGGAGTCGATTTCCGTCGCTTTGCCCAGGACATACGTCCCGGCCTTCCCGTTATTCTGATCAGTGGGAAATTGGATGCCATCGCTTCCGCGCTCAAGGAAGGGTCGCTAGCGCTCGAGAAGCCGATTTCGACGACCCGTCTGGTCGCGGTCCTCGAAGAAGCCCTGGCTCAGACCAAGAGCCCCGACGCTTAGCCCTGCGCGGCACTTCGGTTGCCGCGCTGGATGTCGCCGTCAGGCGTGACCCGCAGTCCCCGAAACTACTTGCGCGGCACCAGAAGCGTTACCAATGCGCGGAGCCGTTCGATATCGACGGGCTTGTTGAGGTGGGCCGTGAACCCGGCAGCCAACGCCTGCTGGACGTCCTGGGGACGACCGTAGCCGGTAAGCGCGATGGCAGGCACCTTGGCCAGTTCCGGCCGGCGTCGCAGCTGGGAAATCACCTCGAACCCGTCCATCTGCGGCATGGCGATGTCGGAAATAATGAGATCTATGTTTGCGTTTGCTGCTGCGAGCGCCTCTTTTCCACTCGCGGCGGCGACGACTTTCGCCCCGTGCATGCCAAGCAGCGCGGCGAAAAGCTCCAGCGTCTCCTTGCTGTCATCGATGCAAAGAATGGTGAGTCCGGCGAGACCCCCTTCGGGAGAAGCCGCGGGCTGGGGCGCTGGGGCCTCGATTGCCCGCAGCGGCAGCGAGATCTCGAACGTCGCGCCTCGTCCACGTCCGTCGGACTTCGCAACGACCTCGCCGCCATGCAGATCCATGATGTCGCGCACCAGCGCGAGGCCGATGCCCAGGCCCCCGTGCTCGCGCGTGGTCGATGTCTCGCCCTGCTTGAACAGTTCGAACACGTGCGGCAACAAGTCTGCATTGATCCCGCGTCCGGTGTCGGACACCGCCAACACCGCGTTATTGCCGCGCTTGCCAAGCCAAACCGAAACAGAGCCCCCTTCGGGCGTGAACTTGACCGCGTTGCTCAAAAGATTCAGCGCGACCTGCTCGATGCGGACGGGATCCGCATCGACCACCAGGCCGTGATCAGGACGTTGAATCGTGTAATTGATTCCATTTGCCGCCGCCTGTTCCTCACCCCACGTCAACGCCGACTGCAGCGCTTCCTCCAGCTTGAGGACCGACCGGTTCAGCACCAACTTACCGGTTCGTGTGCGGGAGATGTCGAGCAGGTCGTCGATGATGCGGGCCTGGCTCTTGACCGTGCTCTGGATGGTGTGCGCGATCTTCACGATGGCGGGCGTGCGCGCCGGCTCGGGAAGCGAAAGCAGCAGTTGCGCATTGACCTGAATCAGGTTGAGCGGATGCTTGAGTTCGTGCGACATGACCGCCAGGAACTCGTCTTTCAGATGGCTGGCCTGCGAAGCGGTGGACGCCTGCTGCACGGCTGATGTCAATGCGAGATCACGCATGCTGTCGGCGTGAGCGCGCGCAGTCATGTCGCGCCCGATTTTGGCGTAACCCTTGCCACGTCCATGTCGCATCGGCGCCATGATCCCGCTGACGAAGACCCGGGAGCCATCCTTGCGCAAGTGCCAACGCTCGTCGGTTGCCCGGCCGGTTTCGCGCGCTTGCCGCATCTCGGCGATCGACGCTCCGTTGGCACGGTCTTCGGCGGTGAAAATCAGGTCGATCGACTTGCCGAGGACCTCCGCTCCGCCATATCCGAACAGTCGCTCGGCGCCCGGGCTCCAGCTCGTGATCCTACCCTGCTCATCGAGCGTAAGGATCGCGAAATCAGGCAAGCTTTCCGCGACCAGCTGCATGCTCTCGCGGTCGATCTGGCTGGTGAGCTCGGCCCGGTGTCGCGTCGTGATGTCAACGAATGTCAGGACGGCGCCGTCGATGCGGTCCTCGGCCGTCCGGTACGGGACGATGCGCGCGAGGAACCAGCGGCCGTCGTTGCTGGGTACCTCACGCTCCACGCTGGTCAGCGAGCCGAAAGCGGACGCGGCATCGGCGGCAAGGTCCGGGTAGTCCATTTTGTGGGTGATGTCGAGCAGCGAGCGACCCACGTCGGTCGCGATGATGTTGAACACAGTCGCCGCCGGCGGCGCGAACCGCTTGATGCGCATGTCGCGATCAACAAATAGCGTAGCGATGCCGCTCGACGACATGAGGTTCTGCAGATCGTCGTTGATTTCGACGGTTTCCTCCACCTTGGTCTTGAGCTCATGGTTGACCGTTATGAGCTCTTCATTGGTGGATTGCAGTTCCTCCTTGCTCGTCTCGAGCTCTTCGGTAGTGGACCGAAGCTCCTCGTTGATCGCCTGCAGTTCCTCGTTCGAGGCGCGCAGGTCGTCCACCGACGATTCATACTGGGCGATGACGTCCTGGAGCAGCTGTTCCTTGCGCTGAAGTTCCGCTTCGAGCTGGTGCATGGCGGGGGTCTGCACGCCCGCCTTCAGTGCTGCTTCGTCGCTGCCAGGGCCTTCCAGCGATTCTTCGATGTAGAGCAGCTGCCAGTCGCCGCTTCCGTCATTGCGACTCGCAGCCTGGGCCTTCACCGTGACGTCGAATACGTGTCCGGCTCGCCCGATCTTGGTCGTAACGGCTGGGACGCCTTCGTGCCCTGGCGTTGCCTGCAACAGCGCCGAACGTATCGCCGGGCGCAGCTCGGGCTGGATCGCCGCGAAGACGTTCTGCGTCGGCACGCCGGGCGCGAACCGCAGGTATTGTTCGGCGCGCAACGTATGCACGATCTCGCCGTCCGGCTTGACCAGAATGCTCGGGGGCGTTTTCTCGAGCAGCAATCGTCTATGCAGTTCTGCAACCGACTCCGGTGCGCTGGTCGCGGCGCTCGGTGCGACTCTAGCCTTGTGTTCGAGGCCGCCGAGCGGAAAGCGGGGAAGGGCCCGCACGGCGCGGGCGGTCGAGACACTCCTGTAAATGCGATTTTTCTTGTCCACCGGCGTGAAGAGCCCGCTCGCCGCATCGGCCGTCTCCGAGCTGCCCAGGAACAGGTAGCCGCCGGGCCGGAGCGCGAAATGGAACATTTGCAGAATTTCCTTTTGCACCTCCCGCTCGAGGTAGATCAGCAGATTGCGGCACGAGACCAGGTCCACGCGTGAAAAAGGCGGATCGCGCAGCACGTTGTGCTGCGCGAAGAGGACCATCTCGCGCAGCTGCTTGCGGACCGTGTAGTGGTGGTCGTCTTTGGACAACCATTTGCGCAGCGACGATGGCGGCACGTCTGCCGCGATCGATTCCGGATAACGACCCGCACGGCCCCTGGCGAGGCCGTGCTCATCGATGTCCGACGCGAACAACTGGATCGGGCGCAGATGATGCGTCGTTTCCGCCTCCTGGCAAAGCAGCATCAGGAGAGAGTAGGCCTCTTCGCCCGAAGAGCATCCCGGCACCCACGCGCGCAATGGCCTTCCTTTGTCCGCTTCCGTAAAAAAAGTAGGAATCACTATGCGCTCGAGCGCCTCGAACGCTTCCCGATCCCGGAAGAAGTTGGTGACGCCGATGAGCATGTCGTCCAACAACTGTGGCGTCTCCTGGGAATGCGTCTCGAGGTATTCCCGATAGGCGGGAAGATGCGGCAACTCGTTGACCTGGAGGCGGCGCTCGACCCGACGCAGGAGAGTTGCGCGCTTGTAATGCTTGAAATCGTGACCGGTGCGCGTTTGCAGGGTGCGCATGATGGCGCGCAGTGCCTTCTCCGCCGCTGCCGGCGAGGTCGGTGGAAGCGCGAGCATGTCAGCGTCCTGCGCCGCGGGTAGCTCGATCCGCTGCGCGTTCTTCCAGATGTCGAGCAGCCTTTGCGGAATTTCCGCGACCGGTAGAACGATATCCACCTTGCCCGTCGCGATGGCGCTGGCGGGCATGCCATCGAACTCCGCATCCTGGGGACTTTGGGCCAGCACGATGCCGCCCTGCTCCTTGATTTCGCCGATTCCGAGGGACCCGTCCGCGCCGGTTCCCGACAAAACGATGGCCACTGCGCGCTCCTTGTGGGCGCGGGCCAGCTGGCGGAAGAAAACATCGATGACGATGTGGCGTCCCCGGTCGTGTTCGAGGTCGGTCAGGCCAAGTTGCCCGTCAGACATCGACAGCCCGTGGGTCGGGGGGATGACGTAGACATGGTCGCGCTCGACGCGGGTCACGCCGACGATCTGGGTCACGGGCATGCCGGTCGTGCGTTGCAGGATCTCGGCCGCGCTGCTCTCGTGCTTGGGCGATAGGTGCAGCACGATGACGAACGCCATGCCCGGCGATGCAGGAAGGCCTTCGAACAATGTGGAAAGCGACGCGAGTCCCCCCGCCGAAGCGCCCAGCCCGACAACCGGAAATGGAATTCTTCCAGAAGCGGACAGCTTGTTTCGCGTGTCGCTCGACGGTGGTTTGGAGCTCATGGCCGATCCCAGTCCAGACGCGACGCGTTCTACCGAATCGGCAAGCGCCAGGGACGATTATGGAGTCTTTCCCCCATTCCGTACGGTGCCGAGACCTGCCTGACGCCAGCATCCGCTCGAAGTTCCACCCGCTCGCGGGTCTGGCCCATCGCGCGCAAGGACAAGCCGAATCAGCGGCGCGAGGGCCCGGTCATCCGAGGTGGCGACTCGCTGTCATTCCGGGGCAGCCTCCACAACGAGTTCTCGCACCCCATCGCGCACGGTTTCGACAAGATTGAGCGGCCCATCACCGCCTCTTGCGATCGCCGCAAGTCCGCGCGTTAGCGACAATGCCACTGCGCGTGGAGTACATGAAACAGCGCTTCCCGCCGGTACGTCGACCGTGACCCGAAGGTTGCACCCCGCGCGGGCCGCGTTCTCGCGAAGCATTTGGACGACGTCCTGCACATAGAAAGCATCGTCATCCAGGAAGGAGACGCCATCCGGAGAGAGGATGGCATCGATCAGCTTCGCTGCCCGCGACGCCTGCGCGACGCCCGCCATACCTGTCGTAACGACCTGGCCCGTCGCCCCTTCCATGCGGCTGGCGTGGAGGATATCGAATGCAATGGCTGCATTGTTGAGGCCGCCATTCAACCGGTGCAGCAGCGCTGCGAGTGCTGGATCGCCCGCAAGCTGCCTGGTGGCAGTTTCAGCGGACGCCGTGCGCGGACGGGTCGAAGGAATGCGTTTCGCCATGGGGACGCTGCTGCGCCTCGTACAGGCGCAACTTATTGTACAGCGTCTTGGTGCTGACGCCGAGGATCCGCGCGGCTTCGTCTTGCGTCCGGCAGTGGCGAATGGTGTGCAGGATAAGGCGCTGCTCGACATCGAAAAGCGAGTCGCCAAGTTGTACCTTGATCGCCGATTCTTGATCGCCAATCGAGACCATCGCGCCGCCGAGATTGCCGACGTCGGTGATCAAACGCCCTTCGGTCATGATATATGCCCGCTGCACGACGTTGTAGAGCTCGCGCACGTTGCCGGGCCAATGGTATTGCGCAAGTTGCGAAAGTGCCCCGGCGCCAAAGGCCTTGGGATACTTCGACGTGCGGTTGAGTTCCACCAGGAAATGCAAGGCGAGAACGCGCACGTCGCCTGCGCGCTTGCGCAGCGGCGGGACTTCGACGGGAACGACCTGCAGGCGGTAGAGAAGATCTTCCCGCAGTTTGCGCTGACCGACCGCCTCGCGCGGATCGCGATTGGTCGCGGCGATCACGCGCACATTGACGTCCACGAGGTCGGAGGATCCTACCCGCGCAACCCGACGGGTTTCCAGAACGCGGAGGAGACGGACCTGCAGATCAAGGGGCATCTCCGTAATTTCGTCGAGAAAAAGCGTGCCACCGTGGGCACGTTCGAAATACCCCGCGTGCTGGCGCGATGCCCCGGTAAAGCTGCCCTTTTCATGACCAAACAGCTCACTCTCGATCAGGTTGGGTGAGACCGCACCGCAATTGAGCGCGAGGTAACGCCCGCGTGCGCGCGGACTGAGCTCGTGCAGGCGAGCGGCGACCAATTCCTTCCCTGTGCCACTTTCACCGACGATAAGCACCGTCATATCCGATGGCCCGATGCGGGCGAGTGCGTGTTGCAAGCGCTTCATTTCCGGTGACTCACCGACGATCGCGGCCGAGCTTGCAATGGGTCCTCGAGATGGAGGTCCTTTAAATCGGGCCAGCACGCGGTCGAGCGCGCCCGTGGACAAGGGCTTGGTCAGGTAGTCGACCGCCCCTTGGCGCATGGCCTCCACGCTGGATTCGACCGTGCCTTGGCCGGTTACCACGATGACGTCCGCGCGCTGGGCCAGACCGCCGCTGAGCAGATCGGTACCGTTTCCGTCGGGCAGCCGCAAGTCGACGAGGCAGATATCAGGGAAGGGATTCAGGCTCTCCCGAGCCTCGGCCAAGGTAGACGCGGTGCACGTGGAAAAGCCCTGGCGTTCGAGCAGGCTGGCGAGCAATTGGAGCGTGGCAGGGTCGTCGTCGACGACCAAAGCGTGCGGCATCTGATTTCGAAGGTATCGGGTGGGCTGGTATTTCCTCCATTGTGGCGAAATAGCGGGACACGACCAGTGGGCGAACCCGCGAACCCATGTAGGCCAAGCCTTACAGGGGGGCCGATATGATCCTCGGCGCGATCCGGATGGTCCGTCGCAGTGTGTCTTGCGGCTGGTCGCGGGCCCTGCAGTCCTGAGCCCTCGAGCACCTCGATCTGCCGCTGGAGCCGACCGCGCGAAGCGCCCTACAGTCCGCTTTCGCGATGGCTCGCTGTACGCCGGCCGGCTGCGCTGGGGCGCGGTGTCGGCTCCACGTAGCTGTCGAGGATGTCGCGTGCGTCGCGCACGCCAGCGTCCGCGCAATGCACCGCGACCAGGATAGCGCCATTGCAGATCGCGTCGGCGAAGAAATGGGCGGCCGCCGGCTGCAGGCCGGCACCCTGGAGCGTGCGCGCGACCCTTTGCTCGGCCAGGGCGTCGCCATCTCCGCGCAACTCGGCTGCAAGCGGCCCTCCCGCAAGGAAATGACGCGCCCTGGAATTGGCCGCCTGCGCCAGAGGGCCATGCCCGGACTCATGGCCATCACTGGAACTGCGGGCCGGGTGACGCATCAGCACGCTGATCCGGTTATGGGCGTAGCCCGATTTCACGAGGTCGGCGACGGCGCGCTGCGCGTTGACCAACTCTCCGAACATCCCTACCACCATTGTCATGTTGGTCTCCTTGCATCGGTTCGGTGTGCCGACGATTGGGCCCGCCATCTGATGTTCGCAGTACGCGTATGCAAGAAACGGGCAGCGGTAAGCTGCCCTATTCGATGGTGCCGCGACCGATGTTCCTCGGTGTATGCCCCGCCCCGCCGGTCAGGTCTTCTTGGACGCCGAGGTAGACGACGAGCCAGACGAGCCAGACGAGCCAGACGAGCCAGACGAGCCAGACGAGCCATAGCTTTGCCCCGACTGCGACGACTGACTGCGCAATCCTGATTTACTCGCGTCCTGGGAATGCGCATCGCCGTCGCGCGTCACCCGCACGCGGTTGTCGATATCCTGCACCCCGGGGACGTTGTCGATGAGGTCTTCCATTAAGTACTTCTGGTCGCGGTCACTGATCGTGCCGTCGAGAACGACTTCGCAGTCGCTCACGGAGACGGTGACGTCGCTGCAATCGATGTCGCTCTCGTACAGGCGCTCACAGATATCTTCCTTCAGTCGATCGTCCGAACGCTGCCAGTCCTTCGGGCCGCGCTTGCTGCTCATCGGACGCCCCGTCTGCCACCGGCCTGACGACGATCCGCCTTGCCACCCGCCCTGCGGCTGGCCTTGGAAGCGGCTGCTGCCCATACCGCGGCCGCCGTAGCCTTGCCCGCCGCCGTAGCCTTGCCCGCCGCCGTAGCCTTGCCCGCCGCCGGAGCCCTGGCCGCCGAAGCCCTGCCCTTGCCCGCCGTAACCTTGTCCGAAGCCTTGCCCGCCGTAGCCCTGGCCGCCGTAGCCTTGCCCGCCGTAGCCCTGCCCGCCGTAGCCCTGCCCGCCGCCGCCTTGCCCGCCGTAGCCTTGTCGGCCGTAGCCTTGTCGGCCGTAACCTTGCCCGCCGCCGTAGTGTTGGCCACCGCCATACCCTTGTTCGCCATGGCTTTGATCACTCCGCCCGGGACCGCCGTACTCCTCGTTGCCGAACCCTTGGTCGCCGTAGCCCATATCGCCGCCCTCTTGGCTGGCATATCCCTGGCTACCGTAACGCTGGCTGCCAGCGCTTTCGTAGTTGCCGCCTCCGCCCCCGAATTCACCGCTGCGTTCGCTCGCGTCGCCGTACCCGCCTTGGGTGTAAAAGCCACCTTGCTGCTGGTTGACGCCGCCCGCGGGGCCGCGTTGTCCCATTTGCCCGCCGCCTCCGCCACCTCGTCCGCCCCAGTTCTGGCTGCTGCCCCACTGCGAGCTCTGGTTTCCGCTTTGCGCGTACTGTCCCGGCGAACCTTCGCCGAACTCGCCGCCGCCATGGTTGAATCCACCACCACCGTAGTTGCCGCCTGAGCCCTGCCCGCCGTAACCTTCGCCGCGCCTCCGGTCCTGCCACCCTCGTGCGTCGCCTTGACCAGACTGACCGCCGCCTCGCTGCTTTTGCGAATTCCGATTTGCCATTTGCCAACTCCTGATAGATTGAAGATCGCCATCGCATCAAAGGATGCCGTCATCACGTCCGCAACTATCATGCCGCGCAATGGCTCCTTGTAGTGGCAGCTGAATCGTCGCTGCGCCGGAATTTTTTTCCGGTAATCGTTGCGCCACTGCGGAAGGATTTCGATCTCAAGCGCGCGGACTCCTACGCTGCACGACCGTGCGCTGATGCGATTGCTGTCCACCGGCCCTCGACGCCGCAGTCGACGCCGACGTAACGCGTGCGATCTGTCGCAACGCCGCGCGGGACGTCGCATCGGACGACGCCGCGACGCAATCCCGCGGAATCCACAGCTCGAACCTGCGCACATGCGCGTCGAGCGCGGTCATCGTGATGCATGCGTCGGTGGCAAGCCCCGTGAGCACGAGCGCATTGACCTTCAGTTCGTCGAGCAGAAACTCCAGCGGCGTCCCATAAAATGCCGAGTGCCGCGGCTTCAGGACAAAAGGCTCCCCCGCCGGGGCGAGCGCTCTGGCTACCGTGCCCGCTGCCGACCCAAGTTGAGCGCAAGCATGTACGAGGCGTGCAAAATTGCTAGCCCAGTCGCCGAAGTTGTCGTTTACGTAAATGACCGGGATGCCCTGGCGTCGCGCCCGCGCGCGCAGAACCACGGTGCGCGACGCCGCGCGTGCGGCCGAAGGCCCGATCCTTCCCATCCCGGCGTAGCTGCAAGGATGAAAAAAATCGATGAGCAGCAGCGCGGGACGCAGTCTGGTCATGGCGCCCTATAGTGATCAGGCCGCGGGAAGCCAATCGGCCGCGGGAGAGCCGGCGCTTGGCGGACGCACTGTCAGCTGCCTGCCACCGCTGCTCCTTGCGTCGTGCCTCGCCGAAGCTCGCGCCGGCCCACTCGTCGGCGCGCCTCTCGGCGCGGATCGACCAGGCCCGGAAAGGCGTCTTCGATGCGGCGCACTTCCGGAAGCACATAGATGATCGCGCCCGGTCGGCGAAGCAGTGGCAATGCGACTTCGTCGTAGAACTTCGTGGGCACATTGACGCACCCGTACGACACGCGGTTGTCGCGGGGCGTTGGTGTCGCCAGGCGCTCGACGCGACGTTCCCACGCATTCACCGTCAATACCGGATGCATCGAAACACCGGCGTCGTAGTCGATCCAGATCACTTCCTCATTGCGGGCGTTGCGACCCGTTTCCGCAACAAAGCGGCCCGCTGGTGTCGTCCTTTCGTGGGGAAGCACGTCGCGTATGGGCTTCTCACCCACACCCGGTACCGTATGGTCGCCCCGCTTGCTTCCAAGAAGGACCGGCGCACTGCCCTTCCACGTCCCCGCTGAATCGAACAGATGCACCGTCGCGTTTCGCTTGTCCACCATGGCAAACGGGTGCCCCCGTGCATCACCGCTGGTGGCAATCAATCCGCGCAACAACGTGGCGTCGGCGGAGAAGGTATCGGGGCGGCTCTGGTCCCCAAGGATCTGGAGGTCATGGCTTGCCTCGCCGTCGTGCGGCGGCAGGCGAGGATCGGCGTGAGCAATCGCAGCCATGAACATGATCGCGATGCCAACCACTTCGGGAAATGCACCGCTGCTTCCCCGACTTTGCCATGCCCATTTCATGGAATTGCCCTCGCCTCCAGCGAGGCGCCCCGAACCTTCGCTCCGCTAGTTGCGATCGGCACGTGCACCGCGCGCCGAACTGTCGAACGTATTGCGGTCACCGCCTGTCGTGGCCATGCCTTGGTTGGCCTCGGACATGGCGTTGGTCTGGCCGGTGGTTTGGTTGGTCTGAGCGGTGGTTTGGTTGGTGGGCCGCGAACCCTGCGTCATCCCGGAGTTCGTCGTGCCGGAATTCGTCGTCATGCCGGGGTTCGTCGTTGCGGGTGTGCGGTTCATCCCGGCAGTACCGGCCGCGTTGGGATCGGTGCGCGAGTTGGTGTCGCCACCGCTGGTAGCGGCACTGCTGGTAGCGCCGCCGCTGGATGACGCGCCGCCCGACTGCGCCGTAGCGTAACCGATGGTCGAGACCACGGCAGTGGCTGTGAGCGCCGCCACGATCAGTTTTTGCTTGATCATTTGAACCTCCTGAGTTGATTGAACGGGCATTGAGAGCACAGGCGCGCAGCGCCGTGCCTGGTTGCCGTCAACTCTCTGTGCAAGCTTTGTTCCAGCGAGATGCCGCTCAGAAGCGACAGCAGATGGGCACGCAATCGAACCGCTGAATTCGCAAGGGGGGCCGCTGCCGGCACGTGGTCCATGCGTCCGGATCTCTGCTGCGCGGGCTCACCAAAGCCGGGGCGACCGAAGCCGTATGCCCGCAATTACTTCCGGTAACAATTCCCGAACATCCTCTCCGGCGAATCGTGATCGAATGCGCCTGACGGTTGATTAGCACAGCGCGCTGCCAACAATTGTCCAGATCGCTCGGCGATGCTCGATATGGCACGCGGCTTGCAATGCGCCTCCTGTCAATCATTCCGAGGGTGTCGAAATGCAAGCGACGACGACAGGTAACAATCGCACTGGGCGCGCGACCAATCCGGATAGCACGCAGGCGATGCTCGACATCGCGGCGGATATTACCCCCCGCACCGAAGTTGACATGGCGCCTAGCAAGGCCGATCGGATCGGATATATCGAGTCGGCGGAGAGCGTGGGTTCGGTCCCGCCCCCAGCACGCAAGCGCGCCGGCAAGAGCAGACTCGCAAAGTCGGCCGGGAGCGAGTCAATAGTTCTGCTGGATAAGATCGGTGAGCGCTTGGCGTTTGAGCGCAGTGGTGTTCGTCTCTATCAAGCGTTGCTGACGAAGTACGAAGCATTGCGCGCGGGCGATCCCGCCGTGCTTCCCACCGCGGCCGAGGCCCTCGCCGAGTCCGATCCGGATGTATCCACCTCAGCATTTGAGGCCGAATCCGCGCTGGAGACTCTCCATAGGATCCTGTCCGATGAGCATGAGCACTTCAAGCTCCTCTCCCAGGCGGCGGCGGATCTCGGTGGTGATCCGACATCGCAGACACCCTGTGCCGATGTGACAGCAACCGCGTCGTTGGGATTTGTCCAGGTCCTGAGCGATCCGCGCACGACGCTGGCCCAATGCCTCAACACCATGCTGGCGGTCGAGCTAACAGACAACGCGGGATGGGATCTGCTCATCCGCCTCGCCATTGGCGCGGGTCAAACCGAACTGGCGGAGCGATTCACAACCGCGATGAATGCCGAAAGACAACACTTCGTAATCGTGCGGGCCTGGCTTCAATACCTTGTGGTCAACGGCGCCGGTACGGCAGCGGTCTGAACCATATTTGGAGAACGCTTTTCATGGCTATCAATCTATTGCACGACAAGGGTGTTGGTCTCGACCGCCAGCGGATGAGCTGGAAGGACATGGTCGGCAAGCCGATCAGCAAGCTGGACGATGACGCCTTCACGCGGGTCCGGATCATCCTGATGAATGGGCTTGAGCTCGATTCGCTGCGCACCAAGCAGGTGGCGCTGCGCTGCAATCTTGACGCCCGCCGGACCCTCGCGCAACTCATGCGCGTGGAGCAGCATCAGGCCACAACGATCAACTGGTTGATCGGTGCCGACCACTCGCCGATCGAAACTACCATCGGCTACGAGCAGACCGCCATCGAGGTCACCGCCTCGGTCGCGCAGCTCGAACCCGACGAGTACCTGGCGCAAGGGTATCGCTACGCGCTCCTCGAGGACTTCGACCACCTTTACCGCTACTCCGCACTGTTGGATCGCCTGGAAGGCAAGGATCCCAACAATATTACCCAAGGATATACGGACATCGTTCCTGCTCGGCCGACGCGCGTGCATCATCGAGCGCCCGAGCACGAGCTACTGGAGCCGTACGGTATCGATGCCACGCTCGCGACGAAGCTCCACGCATTGACGCTCACTGGGGGCGAATATCAGACGCACGACTACTACATGAACATCGGTCCGCTGTTCGCCGACGCGCTCGCGCGCCAGCTCTATGCCGAGATCGCATCGGTGGAGTCCCAGCACATTACGCACTACGGCTCGATGCTCAATCCCATGGAGACGCCGCTCGAGAAGCTGCTCTTGTGCGAAGCCTGCGAAGTCTGGAATTACGCCGGTTGCCTCGAGCAGGAGAGCAACCCAAGGATCAAGGCCATCTGGGAGCGCTTCCTCGACTATGAACTCGGGCAGTTCCAGGTCGCGCTGCAGCTTTTCAAGGATTCCGAACGCCGCGATCCGCAGGAGATCCTGGGCAAGGCGGACCTGCCCCCATTCATCCGCTTCGAAAGCCAGCGCGATTTCGTGCGCGAGGTAGTGGCGACTGAAACCCAGTTGCGGAAACGCGGGACCTCGTTCGTCGGCGAATCGGAGGAAGGAGAAGGCTCGCTCGTCTACCGGCGCGAAGTCAACGCCGAAGGCTCGCCATCGGAGATCGTCTCGCAGGCGTATTCATGGACGCCGGGGACGGAGTTGGCGCGTGAGGATCTCGAGATCGCTTAGCGTCGAGCACTTTCCCGAATCAACCTCAAGCGGAGGAGAAGAAATCATGGCTGAAGCAAACTATCGGAACGTCGGCTCGACTACGGATCGTCCCGCTACCGAGCCGGCGTCGCGCACCTCGATCACCGATCCCGCGCTTAATCTGGTCGATTGGATCGCCCTGATCCTGTTGATCGTCGGCGGGATCAATTGGGGGTTGGTCGGCTTGCTGAACCTCAACCTCGTGGCAAGCGCGCTGGATGGCAACAGCACCGTGGAGCGCATCGTCTACGTGCTCGTGGGGCTCGCTGCACTGTGGTCCATCTATCTCGCCGTTCGCCTCGGGCGGCGAGTGTCATAGGCGCTGGGGCATCAGTCGCCGGATTTAGATTTCCTTCATCACCTGGGCGTACGAAAGAAGCGCGAACAGCGCCGTTCCTCCAACGATGTTGCCGAAAAGTACAGGCGCCACGAAGTTCACGAACATCGGCAGAATCCCGAGCTGTCCGTTCGCCACCAGCATGAACGCTTCCATACTGCCGGCAACGATGTGCGCAAAACCGCCTGCTGCGATCAGATAGGTCATCAGCGTGACGACCCAGAACTGGGCGTTTTCCGCGCTCGGCAGCAGCCATACCATCGCGGCGATCAGAAATCCCGCAGAGATCGCCTTGAAGAACATCTCGAGCCATGCGTTCTTCATGAGCTCCGCGCTGACCTCGAGCATCGCGGCCAGCAGATCCGGTGTGATGACGGGCGTGAACGTGCAGAATAGCGCCGCGACACCGGTGCCGACGGTGTTCGCGACCCATACGATCGCCCACATGCGGGCCAGGCGCCATAGATTCGAGAGGTTGAACTCGGCCATCACCGGCAACACGGCCGTGATCGTCGTTTCGGTAAAAAGCTGCTGGCGGCTCAGCACGACCATCAGGAATCCAACCGCATAGCCGAGACTGCTCAACAGCGGGCGCCAGGGCGCGTCGGGAAGATGCAACTGGAGAATGCTTTGCGCGAGCAGCGAAAAGCTTATCGAAAGCCCGGCCGCCACCCCCGACCACCACAGCGAAACGGCGGGCCGCGCCATCTCCTCGTCGCCGAGCTTGCGGACAATCTCGTAGATGACCGGTGTGCGCAGGGCGGAACGCTCCTCGACGGCGCGTTCCTCGTCGGGCTGCGTTACCTGCTTGCTCCGCTGCTTGTCGCTGTGTGCCATATCGCTTGCGTGTCCTCGCCCTCAGCGCGCTCACGCAGCGGGATCGGCCCTCTCGGGTGACGGGTGCCCTGATGGCGGCGAACCCGCGAGTGGGGTGGGATCAGTGGCGGAGGAAGCATCACCGTGCTGGGCTTTTCTCGCCGGGCTCGTCATGCTGGCCGCACTCCCCGTATCCGCAGGTTGGTCGACGACTTCTTCCGCAATAGGCATGGATTCGGACGAAGGCGACGAACGGCCCGCAGCAGTTTCTTCGCTCGGGCCTGGCGTAACGTCGACGCGGGGCACGGCCACGGCCCCACGTGCATGCGCCAGCGTTGCTAGGAGCTCAGGTGCCAGTGGCTCGAACGCCGTGTAATCGCCGGCATACACATCGAGTCCGTCCGTCGCGTTGAGCTTCGGATCCGCGAACAGCTTGCGCAGCGCCAGCCGGCGGAGCGCGGCATCGACGTCCGGCCTAACGAACGGCGCAAAGTTCGAATCGAACGTCAAGGATTCGACAGGCGGAAGCGCGGGAGTGGTCGCGGCAACCGGTGTAGCTGAATTGTGGTCGGCGGGCACGGTACCAACGGCTGCCGCATCGCGCTTGCGATGCAGCCAGCGTCGGAGCGTCAGGGGCTCGTTGCCCTGGTCAGAGATCGCCATCGTGGCTCTCCCTGCGCGCAGCGGATTGCGGAGTCTCCACGGCGGCGGTATCGCCGCCTTCACGCTTCCTCTTCCGCTGCATATCGGGCCGAAAGTGCGCTTCGACGAAGGAATTGACGAGCGCGGCAATTTCGTCCGGCATCGGCACCGATTCGACGATCTCGTCGGCATCGAGCAGACGTGCCGCTTCGTCGTAGTCCACCGTGACGAGCATCGGATACGGAGGCGCCCGCGGCACGGACTCGCCAACTTCGCGCAACAGCACGAAAACTACCGGTACGGGCGCAGACACGTTGAGGCAATAGCTTTCGGCGTCGCCGGGACGCAGCTCGATTGCTCCGCCGGAGAAACGCCAGCGTGCGCGCTCGCCGCCTTCGAGGCAGGTCGCCGACCAGGTATCGACGGCAGATTCGTCGTGCCGCGCAGCGGCCGCCACGGTGACAAGTCGCCATTGCGCCTCCGCCC
Source organism: uncultured beta proteobacterium (assembly GCA_963756765.1). Lineage (GTDB taxonomy): Bacteria > Pseudomonadota > Gammaproteobacteria > Burkholderiales > Casimicrobiaceae > VBCG01. The sequence continues at coordinate 348,399 of CAVWPC010000011.1, forward strand.
ACTGGCTCTCCAGCGGAACGCGCTCGAGGACGACGTCGACCGGAAAGCGCACCATGGTCGCGAGTCTCAAGCGTGCGCGGCGACCTGCCGCCGCGGAATTTGCGCTGTTGGGCTATCGCCCCACCGTCGCGCGGCGCTGGCCATGGCGCTCAATCCGCCGCGCTCGGCCGCGCCTGGGAGGGCGGTGCAGGCGAAGGCGCCCCGCGCGGGTCGGGGTTTTCGCCTTGGCGCTTCATCTTCGCGTACCAGCGGTCGTGATGCGTTTTCATCCACTCTTCGGAGACGTAGCCACGCGTCATGCCGCGCAAGGTGCCGGGCAGGCCCCAGATGCCGAGATAGATATGACCGAACAGGATCGCCGTCCACAGCGCGGCCAGGCTCGCGTGGATGACCTGCGAGATTTCCATCACCAGGCGGTTTTGGCCCAGCCCCGGGAAGTCCAGGATGAGGCCGGTGATACCCACGCCGAGAAGGCCGAACGTGGCGATGAACCAGAACCACACCTTTTCGCCGCCGTTGGCGCGACCGGCTTGCGGATGCGTGTGGTTGAACATGCCGCCCAGTCGCGCGAGCCAGCGGATGTCGTCCCGATTGATGAGGTTGTAGCGCATCCACACGATGACTTCGAGCAGAACGCCGGCAAGAAAGAACGGGCCGAGCACGTTGTGAAGCATCTTGGCGAAATCCGCCCACACCGCGTTCGCCGGCAGGCCCAGCACCGGAATCAGGACCGCCCGGCCGAACAGCAGGCTGAAGCCGGTGATTCCCATTGCGATGAAAAGGACTGCGGTATACCAGTGCATCACGCGCTCGCCAAGCGTCCAGCGGGGCATCGTCCGGCCGGAGATTGGCCCTTCCACCCGCGAGGGTCCGATCGTGAAGTGAAACAGGCCAATCGCGAGCAGCACGCCCGCCAGCACCCAGGGGGCGATGCTCGACAGCCACCCGTTGCGAATCAGGCGGAAATTCTCGCCGCCGTTGTTGATGAACACGTCGGTGGTGTAAGGACCGGACGCGGCCGTGTAGCCATGGGCGCCGTCCCGCACCCCGCGCCACATATTCGCTCGCGGGTTTGCCGCAGGTTCGCCGTCGTGACCGTTGGCGGCGTCCGCCGCGCTGCCATTGCCGATGCCATTGCTGCTTCCATTGCCTGGTGACCCGGGCTGGTCGCCCTGCGCGCCTTGCGCGAGTGCGGGACCTGTCAGCTCGATGACCGCGTACGTCGCCAGCGGCACCGCGAGCGCGGCGGCGACCATGGCTAGATAGAACGCCGCGATCCCGCGAAGGCGTCGGGCTCGCGACGGCGCAGGGTTCTGGCTGGTCATATTCGGCTCCATTCGGTCATTGGCGGACGGGCGATCCGTTATGCGTGCGTGCGGTCGCGCTGCAGCTTGGCGCGCTGCCGCAACTCCTCGGCCTGGACGGCCGAGCGCTCGCGCGCTGCCTTGAAATAGCCGGTGCTATCCCACGGCGATGCAACCGGATCGCATCCGGCAACCATCGAAAGGGCGAGCGCGAACACCGCCATGTGAATGACCTGGGTTCCGGACCTGACCATCGTTGCGGCTACCGATCGCGTTGCACGAGATCGAAGCGCTCGCGCACTTTGCGATCGTGCTCCGTCGTTTTTGAAAGCTGAACCAGAGGGTCAGGCTCCCCCTTGTATTCGCCGGGCTCGTAAATCCTGGGACGCGGCGACTCGTAGCACGCGGCCAGTGGGAGCAACGCGGCTGCGGCAAGCACCCACGCAGCGCCCGCCCGCACGAGAACCCGCAGGGTGGCGCGAGGGTCCGTCGCGTTGCGGTCAATCAAACCGGTACGCCGCATCCCAGCCCCAGAAACTCGGCCGCCCGCCGCGCTTGGTGACGCGTTCGCGGTAGATGTCCGACACCACGTCGCCGTCGCCTGCGAGCAGCGCTTTGGTGGCGCACATCTCGGCGCACGCCGGCAGCTTGCCTTCCGCGACGCGGTTTGCGCCATATTTGTCGTATTCGGCACGCGAATTGTCCGCCGCCGGGCCGCCCGCGCAGAACGTACATTTGTCCATCTTGCCGCGGACCCCGAGGGCCGACTCCCGCGGAAACTGCGGCGCGCCGAACGGACAGGCATAGAAGCAATAGCCGCAGCCGATGCACAAGTCCTTGTCGTGCAACACGATGCCATCGGCGGTCGTGTAGAAGCAATCGACCGGGCACACCGCAGCGCATGGGGCATCGGTGCAATGCATGCAGGCGACCGAGATCGATTTCTCGCCCGGCATGCCGTCATTGAGCGTGATCACGCGGCGGCGGTTGACGCCCCAGGGGACCTCGTTCACATTCTTGCAGGCAACGACGCAGCCATTGCACTCGATGCAGCGGTCCGCGTCACAAAGGAATTTCATGCGAGCCATGTGCTGCCCTCCCTTATGTGCACCCTATGCCCTGAGCTGGCACAAGGTGGCTTTGGTCTCCTGCATCTGGGTCACCGAGTCGTAGCCGTAAGTAGTCGCGTTGTTACATGCTTCGCCGCGCACGAAAGGCACCGTGTCCTCGGGGTAGTGGGCGGCCAAGTCCTTGCCCTGGTACCACCCGCCGAAATGAAATGGCGTCCACACGGTGCCGCGCCCGACGCGCCGCGTGATCATGGCCATGACCCGGATCGAGGCGCCGTCGGCGCCCTCCAGCCAGATCCACTGCCCGTCCTTGATGCCGCGATCATTCGCGTCGGCCGGGTTGATCTCGACGAACATGTTCTGCTGCAGCTCAGCGAGCCAACGGTTCGAGCGGGTCTCGCCGCCCCCGCCCTCGTGTTCGACCAGCCGCCCGCTGGTGAAGATCAGCGGGTATTGCTTGGAGTGGTCGACCTTCTGGATCGAGGCGTACAACGTAGGCAGGCGCCAGAACACCTTGCGGTCCGGGTAGGTGGGGTACCTGCCGACGAGGTCGTAGCGCGGCGTGTATAGCGGCTCGCGGTGAACCGGCACAGGGTCCGGAAAAGTCCACACCACCGCCCGCGCCCGCGCGTTGCCGAACGGCGCAACCTCGTGCCTGATGCACACCCGCTGGATGCCGCCGGACAGGTCGGTCTTCCAGTTGACCTGGCCGAGGTTGCCGTCATCGCCGTGCGATTCCTTCGCGTCGGTTTCCTCGCCGCTCGCCTGGTCAACGCCGGCAACCCTGCGAATCATCGCGAGTTCATCCTGGGTGAGCTCCTTGTCCCAGCCGAGCTTCTGCAGGATGGCGAAGCTGAACTCGGGATAGCCGTCGGAGAGATCGGAGTCGACGCTATGGACGCCGTCTCCCGCGAGCAGGCTCTTGCCATTGCGCTTGACGCCGAAGCGGGCCCTGAACGTAAGCCCACCCTCCGACACCGGCTTGCTGAGGTCATAGAGGATGGGCGTGCCCGGATGCTTCATCTCCGGCGTTCCCCAACAGGGCCACGGCAGACCGTAGTACTCGCCGTCGCAGGGACCGCCTTCCGCGCGCAGCGTCGTCGTATTGAACGTGTGTTTGTGCTTCTGCTGCAGCTTGAGCCGTTCGGGACTCTGGCCCGTGTAGCCGATGGTCCATGTGCCGCGATTGATCTCGCGCAGCGTGTCCTCGATCGACGGCTCGCCGTTCTCGATCGCGATGTGCTTGAACATCTCGTCGGCGAAGCCGAGCTTTTTGGCCAGCAGGTAGAGGACGACATGGTCGGGCTTCGATTCGAACAGCGGCGCGATGACCTGCTCGCGCCATTGCAGCGAGCGGTTCGACGCAGTCACCGAGCCCCGGGTCTCGAACTGCGTGCACGAAGGCAGCAAGTAGATGTTGTCGCGCCGATCGGAGAGCACTGACAGCACCGTCGGATAGGGATCGGCCACCACGATGAGCTCGACCTTCTCGAGGGCCTTCTTCTGGTCGGGCGAGCGCACCTGGCTGTTGATCGCATGGCCCTGGAACATGATCGCGCGGATGACGTCGCGTTGCGCCACATGCGCCTTGTCCTCGTTGATCCCGTCGTACCAGCGGGACACCGGGATGCCTTCCATGTTCATCGGGTGCGACTTCTTGCCGTCACCGGTCGGGTACTCGCCGGTGTTGTCGAAGCGGGCCTTGAGCCATTCGAAGTCGACGTCCCACACGCGCGCCCAATGCTTCCAGGCCCCCTCCGACAACCCGTAGTAGCCGGGAAGCGAGTGGCTGTTCGGACCGACGTCGGTGGCGCCCTGGACGTTATCGTGACCGCGGAAAATGTTCGCGCCCCCTCCCGCCACGCCGATGTTGCCGAGTGCGAGCTGGAACACGCAGTACGCGCGCGTGTTGTTGTTGCCCGTATGGTGCTGGGTGCCCCCCATGCACCAGACGATCGTGCCCGGCCGGTTTTCCGCCATCGTCCTGGCGCACTGGTACATCTCCTTCTCCGGAATGCCGGTCACGTCCTCCACCGTCTTGGGGTCCCATTTCGCGACCTCCTTGCGGATATCGTCCATGCCGTAGACGCGGGCGGCGATGTACTCCTTGTCCTCCCACTGGTTCTTGAAAACGTGCCACAGAAGGCCCCAGACGAAAGGCACGTCGGTGCCAGAGCGGATGCGGATGTACTGGTTGGCATGAGCCGCGGTACGCGTGAACCGCGGGTCCACGACGATCATCTTCGCGCCGTTCTCCTTGCCGCGAAGCACGTGTTGCATGGCCACCGGATGCGCCTCGGCGGCATTGCTGCCGACGAACAGCATGGCCTTGCAGTTGTGCATGTCGTTGTACGAATTGGTCATCGCGCCATAGCCCCAGGTGTTGGCGACGCCTGCAACCGTGGTCGAATGACAGATGCGCGCCTGATGGTCGCAGTTGTTGCTGCCCCAGAACGCGGCGAACTTGCGCTGCAGGTAAGAGCCCTCGTTGCTCGCCTTCGACGATCCGGCGAACCAGAACGAGTCAGGCCCCGATTCCTTGCGGATCTGCAGCAGCTTGCTGCCGATCTCGTCGATGGCCTGCTCCCAACTGATGCGCTTCCACTTGCCGTCGGTAAGCTTCATCGGATACTTGATGCGCTTGTCGCCCATGCCGTGGTCGCGTACCGACGCGCCCTTGGCGCAATGGGAGCCAAGGTTGAGCGGCGAGTCGAAATCGGGCTCCTGGCCTGTCCAGATTCCGTTTTGAACGAGCGCGACAACGCCGCATCCCACTGAACAGTGCGTGCACACCGAGTGGCGTACTTCGGCCTCGACAGAAGGGTCGGGCGCGTACACCATGCGGTCGTAGGCGCGCGCCTTGCGCATCATTGCGGGCAGCGCGATGGCGGCACCGGCGGCAGCGCCCGCCGCAATGCCGGAGCGCCGCAGGAACGTCCGGCGATCGAGGCCGCTGCCAGCGCCCCGCCGTGTCAGTCGTACGGGTACGATCGTCGGCTCATTGGTCCTGATCAGTTTCATGGGCGACCTCTGTGCTGATCCCAGGCCAGGATGCGGCCCCTGTCATTGCTAGCCGCGCGTGCTGTGGTAATAGGCGCGCACGTGCGCAGTCTCGCGATAGCCCTGCTCACCCCCCGCCGTCGATGCAGGAGTGGCTCGCCACGGCGATGCCGACGCCGCAGCGGAGCGGCCGGCGACGACGGCAATCGCACCACCTGCCAGCGCGAGGCTCGCGAAAAGAAAGCCGCGCCGCCTGGGGACCCGCAGTGCAAGGACGCGTGGTGTCGTGTGCATGGTCCTTTCCCTTTCTCTGAGCCGGCGCCTTCGCTCAGGTCAACAGCGCCGTGTACTGCCTTTCGAGCGCGATGAAACGCTCGCCCAGCGCCCCCACCGGAGCGTAGAACTGCGCCGCTTTCGCGAGCCTCAGATCCCTGAAGAACTGCCCCATCCAATTGCCGACGTGATCGTCGAAGAATCGTCGCTGAACGTCCGACGGGATCTCCTCGGCGCTTTCAATCAGCAACCCCATTGCCTCGCACGTGCAGGCGGCGTGATCCTCCGTTTCGCACACGCCTTCCTCACGCTCGATGCCAAGCCGGCCAAGGTCGCTGCGCAAGCGCGCAAGCGGCGCCGCCATGATCGATCCCGTCACGTACCACGATCCATAGGGAAGTAATTCGCCGCGGCTCACGCCGATGAACAAGGCGTGGAATTCGTCGTCGACGTCTGCTGCCTCGGCTTCGGCGGCCACCTGCCTCAGGTCGGCCCAGGCCGGCAACATGGAATCTTCGCGTGTGTCCGAGGGCGCACCAGCATCGAGTGTTGCAAGCGCACGAAGGACATCGGTTGACGGGGGCCCGGAAAGCAGCCCCGAGAGGAGCCGATATACCGCTGCCCGCGGCGCATCGGGTGAACCGCCGTTGGGTGCCGTTACACTGGAACGTTCGTCGAGTATCTCTGCTCGGTTGGATAGGTTGCGCATCTACGCTCAACATCGACGCAATGTCGACGCTGCTGAGAACAGAGGCAAGTTTCGTTCCTATGGTCGGCGTTCGTCTGCGCCGCTGGCTACACAATCTGCGCCAAAGCTTCGCTCTCGGAGCGATATCGAGGACGCCGCGCTCGATTCAGCAATAATTACCGGTAAGACATACCACGTCATCCTGTCCTTTGCGTCCCCTCCGAGGCGAGCCGGCGGCGCCACACGTCCCACAGCGCAACGCCAGTGGCCACCACGATCGGCCCCAGCATGACGCCGGTCGGTCCGTAAGCGACAAGCCCGCCGAGTACGGCGATGAAGATCACGAGCGTGTGCAGGTGCACCTGTTGGTTGACGAGCTTCGGCTTCAGCAGGTTGTCCGCGAGCCCGATCACCACGGTTCCCCACGCGGTCAAGATAAGTGCCGACGCGAAGTCACCCTGCACCATCAAATACAACGCCACGGGCACCCACACAAGGGCGGAGCCGAATACAGGAAGTATCGAGAGCAATGCCATGACACCACCCCACAGGAATGGCGCGGGCAATTCGAGCCACCAGAACGCTACCGCTCCGAGCGCGCCCTGCAATAGCGCAACAGCGAGGGTGCCATAGACCATTGCCTGAATCATGCTCGCGATTCGGTTGCGAACGAGAAACGTTTCTCGCACGGAAAGCGGCAGCACGCGCGGCGCACGACACAGAAACACGCGACCATCGCGGAAGAAGTAGAAGAGCAAGAATATCGTGATCAGGGACTCCGTGACGACATACAGCGAACGCGACGCCGCCAATTGCGCGCCACTCACGAGCATGCCCGCGGCCTCCTGCCGATAGCCGCCGCGTTCGAGCTGCCGCGAAAGCCAATCCGCGGCAGGGCGCAACGCGGACTCCGGCGGCACCGCCGTTTGAATCGCGCCTTCGTTCACGGCCTCCTGCATGCTCTGCGCTGCGTCGAGCGCCTCCTCCACCATCATGGTGCCCGCATACATGAACGGCGCGCAGATCACCACCGCTACGATCAGCGTGGAACACCCGGCGGCGATGGAAGGTTGGTCGATCCAGCGAGCAATGCGTCGATGGAGTGGAAAGGTCGCGACCGCGAGAGTGAGCGCCCAAGTCAACGGCGCCACAAACGGTACGACGAGCGCGAGATTGGCAAGGGCCACTCCAACGCTGACGATCGCCAGTGTCCATGCGATCACGCGCCAGGGCGGCGACTGTGGCGGAGGCCCATGCATGTAAGCGAATATACGCGCGCAGCATCCACAAGTTGCCTTACGCATTCTGCGAGCCGAGCAAGGCCACCGGCAAGCAACCTGCGCCGCATCAATGCACTCCGCTCCAGGCGGGCTGTCCGAACCGAGCTGCCGCGTGCGCCGCAGGGGATCATTCGGGTCCCCTCATAAGATTTCACGGGTCGCAAGCGGTTGCGGTTGCGGTTTCGACTGACGGTCGCGCCGGACGGACACCGACATACTCCGCTACGACGAGCATGACCTTTCTCATGAAGGAGGCTGGCGGCGGCATCGCGTTCGGATTCGCGCTGGGCTACATTGCGCTGTTCCTGCTGCACCGGATCGACGACTAAAACGGCGAGATTTTGCTCAATGTGGCGCTGGTCGCCGGGGATTATCCCGCAGCCGAGAGACTGGGAATCTCGGCCCCTAGGCGACCGTCGTATCGGGACTCATCATCGGCAGCAAGGGGCGTGCATGAGCGATGTCGCCGACCACGCGCCATAACCTCGATACGTTCGGGGGACTCGTCGATGCAATGCTGAACGGCGTGCTGTCCCGCTGGGTATGCGCCACGTAGTCGCGGGGTTGACCGCCATTCCCATCGTCCTCCTCTCGCGCCTGACGGCCATCGCCGTGCCGGCGATGCTTCCCCGTATCCGGCAGTGCTTCGACCGACATACGGTGATGAGCTCCGCCATGCCGTTCATCTGCATCGCGCCGTCGCCCGCGATCGCGACGACCGGCCGGTCCGGGTACGCGAATTTGGCCGCGATGGCGTACGGCACCGCGGGACCCTTAGTCGCGAGGCCGCCAGAGAGCGACGCCATCATGCCGCGGCGCAGCACGAGGCGTTGGATGATGAAGTCGCTGACCGTGCGCATTTATGCACCGCGTATGGAAGTGCCCTGTGTACTCCCTTGCTTGGCGCTAGGATCGAGGTGCCCGCGGGGCCAGAGTTGCCCCGCCCGGCATACTCCCGTACCGCTCGGGGGCGGCGAGGTCGTTGACGATACCGTCATACTGCCGCTCACGTCCGGTTGCCGTACCTGCCGTACGGGTATTGATCAGGTCCCATATCGCCAAAGCCAGTACTGCGAGAAACGTGAATCCCGCCAGAAGTGCCAATGTTGAACTGCCCATGCTGTTCTCCTTGATCAAAGCGCCCGCTAAGGGTCACGTGTGATATCTGAACGCATTTCTGAGCGACAACATGTAGGATGGAATCTCATTTTCGCTTGGACGTACGGGACATTGTGGTAGGAGAATAGCTGGAGCTGTGTCGTCGCGATCCCCAGCAGGACGCCAGCGAAGAGCGCCGGGCGCGACGGCGTTCGTGCGGTGATGCGGCCGCACGCTCGGCGCTAGAACGGCTGCTGGAAGCGGCGCACCCTCGGTTGCCCGGTCTTCTTGTACGAGAATCGAAAGCACGGGTCGAAGAGGTCCTCGGCCCAATGCTCGGGGAACGCGTCGCGGGGGGCGCCAAGCGCCGAGGCGAGCGATGGCAATTCCTTGTGCGTCCAGACGATGACGACGATCGAATCGTCGAACTGCGGGTCGTGCAGCAGCTTGAGGGCGAGCTGGGCGAACTCGCGCGATCCGTAGCTCGCGTCGATCACAAGTCCGCTCGCATCGGCGAGCGGCCGCAACGTGAGATACGGGCGCACGCTGCTTCCGCTGGGCTCGGCGACAAACAGGTGGGTTGGCGGGCCGAACGTCTCCACGATGTACTTGACAAGCTTGTCCGCACGGCGCCTCCCCGACTTCGACAAGTCGGCGCTGTTCGACTCGGGCGGTGGCTCTTCGGCGTGCCGCAGCACCACAATGAATTTGGGCATCGTCAGGTCAGCGTTCGACGGCAAGCACACGCTGGAGAAGGAGACCCGGCAGTCGTGGCGGACCCGATCGAGAGGCGAGGCAGGGCGAGCACGACGGCGATGTGGGTCCGATTCATAAGCAAGGGCTCGGCGGGGAAAGCTCGATGTTGACAGAGTGTGGCCCCGGCCGATCGCGTCCGGTATCGGAGATGGCGCTCGAATGCGTAGGACGGAAACGGAAATTCGGGGCGCGACCCCTGACTCACGCTTGCGACGAGCGGCCGCGCCGTCCGATCAGGCCGGGCCCGGACGAGGCGAGCGTGCCGTGCGGCTCACGCGGCTTCGAGCGCGAGCATCACCGCAGGCGGGTTCGACTAGGCTACCGAGCCCCGTGACCAGCGCAGAATGCGGCTTCCTGATCATAGGAGGGCCCGCATCAATGGACACGGATATCACGCCATTCAACTGGCAGCGCTTGTTCGTTGGACTGACTCCGCCGCTCTATCTCGCCGAGATCGCGCTCCGGATCCTGATATTGTTCATGATTCTGCTGTTGGTGTTGCGGCTGCTTGGAAAACGCGACCAGCAAAGTCTCAGTCCGATGCAGCAGTTGCTGATGATCGCCCTTGGCTCCGCGGCTGGCGATGTCATGCTGTATCCAAAGATCGCAATCGCCTACGCGGCGCTCGTATTGATCGGCGTCACTGGGTTGACGATCGCTCTTGAATTTCTTGCTATTCGCTCGCGGCCCGTCCGGGATTACCTCGAAGCTCGACCACGCATTCTGATCCACAACGGCCGCATAGACTTCGACGCCTTGAAAAGCGAAAGGACTACCGAGCGCGAACTCTACGCCGCTCTTCGAGAACATAACGCGGTAGCCTTGTCTCAGGTAGAGGTTGCGATTCTAGAAGTCACTGGTGGAATCAGCGTGATATTGAACGACTCCAAGCCGCATCGCAGGGACCTGCTGGATTATTTGTTCGATCCAAACAGCCAAAAGCCTTTTGACGGCGTCGCGCCGAACATTGGTTCACCATAGGTGAATAGGCCACGTCGCCGGTGACTTTCATAGTGCGGACTGAGCGGAATGCGGTCGCAGGGGGCCTCTGAATACGGGTTGTGGGCAGAGACCTGGGACGGATGAACGGGATTCACCCCAGCCAACTGCGAGGTCGAGATCTTCGTGTTGCCGCGCATGGCCTTGCCGTTATCGGAGCGCAGTACCACGCCGCGCGGATCGACCTTGCCTTCTAAGCAAGTGCGGCTGATGAGCTCAGCAGCGACGTCCGCCATTTCGCGTTCGGCGATGTGGCGACGTTATTACCTAATGTACGGACCGTTACCTTGAGCGGCCCGAGACATAGGTTCCAAAACGTACCGGCCCCCTGTGCCAGGATAGTTGTCGCGTCGTTCGATCTTGAACCTGTGTGGGGCGAGAGATCGGCGATGACATGACAAGGAGGACACCGACACCAGCGGGGAGAACGAGAAGTGATCCTCGAACTGGTCGCCAGGCGCAGGTCGTGGCCGTGCTAACGAGTTCGCGGTACGCCGAGAAATCTAGCCTTCCACGGCGTTTAGTGGCATCACCTCAATTGTCGCCTGCGGGATGCCGAAATGCGGATGGTCCACGAACATCTTCGCCGCCTCATCGGCAGAGTTCGCCTGGACGATCTGATACATCATAATGTCGTTGCGTGCATCCTTCACGCCCGATGAAGACACGACTTTGGGCTTTCCGGCGCCAGCGCCCTTGTCACTGAACTTGCTGGCGTTCGCGCTCATCCATTTTTTCCACGCGTCCATCATCTTGGTCTCGTCAGGCTTGCGCTCCTGCTCGGGCTTCTTCATCCATTCATCGATGACCGCATTGGGCGCCTTGTAAAGAACTAGAAACTTGTCCATCGTTGCCTCCGTGGTGAGGCTCTATGTGAGCCGTGAACTACTATTGTCGCCGCGGCAGGCGCGGTCGCCAAGCCTACGTGATTGCAGCCGGTCATCAAACCCGCGCAAGCCATCGATGCGCAGCGCCCTCGAAGCAGCAACACGTTGCCGATCTATCCCGCCTCGACCCGCGCGCAGTACGCCTCGATGGTCCGCTTCCATGAGGGCCGAGCGGAGCACCGATTACGATACGACACGGCAGCGGCGCGTGCGATCCGTCGTCAACTCGCTTTGGGTCTGCGCCGCACTATTCCATTGGCGCTGCCTCGGGACTTGGCGATTGAGGTCGCCTTCTTCGCTGCCGAGGCGATTACCCTGTCCCATGGCGCCACTTCACCTTTCATGCGATCTGCCAGAAAGTCGACCATCATCCTCAGCAGCTGTGGCTGATGCTGGCGAGACAAATACACGGCGTGTATACCAAGAGGCTCTGGCTCGCAGTCGGGTAGCAGACGAATGAGTTCACCGGAGGCTAAGTCCGCGCTGACAAAATAGGTCGGCAACATCGCAATCCCGCCGCCCGCAAGGGCGGCTCGGCGCGTGACGGCCGCCTCGTTGCTCTGCAGTGGTCCTCTCACGGGAATCCGGAGTGTCTGGCCATTTCGTTGGAGGCGGAACTCGGTGCGCCCAACGTAGGCGTGGGTAATGCATCGGTGGCTTCGAAGATCGTCCGGAATGCTGGGGGTACCGCTGACCTTGATGTATGCCGGCGACGCACAAACAACGGACCGGCACACGCCCAGCCTGCGCGCTACCAGCGAGTCGTCGAGCACGTTGCCGATCCGCACTGCCAGGTCAATGCGTTCCTCCACAAGGTTGACGGTTCGCTCCAGTGCGATCAGTTCCACCTGCGTCTGCGGATACCGAGTAAGGAACTCCGCCACAACGTCGGCGAGGTAGGCCGCAGCGAAGGAAGTGCTGGTGGTGATCCGCAGCTTGCCCCCGGGCGCCGCGCGCCTTGCACCTGCCACGCTTTGTACGTCATGAGAAAGTTCGAGCATCTGGCGGCAGCGCTGCAGCGCTTCCTCGCCGGCATCTGTAAGGCTTACTCGCCTTGTCGTTCGATGCAGTACTCGTACTCCGAGCCAACGCTCAAAGCTTTCGAGATAGCGCGAAACCATGGCCCGTGACATGTCCAATGCTCTGGCCGCCTCGGTCAGGCTGGCGCGGTCAGCCACTTCGGTGAACACCTGCATGGCAGTGATTCGGTCCATAGATTAGATCGATCCAGTAGACAAAGTATCGCTCATTTTAATGTTTATCTACTGTTTAGTATCGAATAGAGTGGCGCCATCCCCCAACCGCGCGAGCGATTCCATGATCAAGCCTTTCCTTCCGCTGTTTGCCAGCCTGACCCTCGGCGTAGTCGCCAACGAGGCCGTTGCACAACCGAGTCCGGCCGCCCTGTCCCTCCAGGTCTACAACGCCGACGCAGGCAGCTTCCACGTCAACGCGGTCCTGATATCCGGCAAGACGGACGCAGTGCTCATCGATACCGGGTTCACTCAGGCAGACGCGCACCGGATCGCCGCGATGGTTCTCGACAGCCGCAAGACGCTGAAGACCATCTACATCAGCCAGGCCGACCCGGACTTCTACTTCGGCGCGGGTGCATTGAAGACGTTGTTTCCCGAAGCGACGCTGATCGCGAGTGCGCCCACCGTGAAGAAGATCCAGGCGACGCTACCCACCAAGCTGCAGGTGTGGGGGCCGCGACTGGGCGCCAATGCGCCGACCGATGTTCCGGCGCCTGATGTCATGTTCGGGAACACGATCATGCTGGAAGGCCAGACGCTCGAAATCAAGGGGCTGGATGATTCCCTCCCGCACCGCAGCTACGTATGGATTCCTTCTTTGAAAGCCATTGTGGGAGGGGTCAATGTTTTCGCCGGTCTGCATGTGTGGACGGCTGACACCCAGACCGCGCAGGAACGGGCCGACTGGAGCAGGAAACTGGGCGCCATGGCAGCGCTTCAGCCAACCACCGTCGTCCCTGGCCACATGCTCCCCGGACAGAAGCAAGACGCTTCGCAGCTTGCCTATACGCAGTCCTACCTGACCCGCTTTGAATCAGAACTGGCGAAGGCGCCCAACTCGGCCGCGCTGATCGAGGCGATGAAGTCGGCCTATCCCACAGCGGGCCTGATGGTCGCACTCGAGATCGGCGCCAAGGTTAACAAAGGCGAAATGAAGTGGTGATGCAAACTGACTGAGCAAGGACTTGCCGGCAGCACTTGGAGACTCTTCCAAGCTCTCGAATGGCTAGACTATCCTCATCGCCGGTTGGGTGGTATCCGGATACGGTGCGCGCGTATGTCGTCTCCCGCCGTCCGTTTACCTCAAATTGGGAGTACATCTCGACGAGGCCATCTTCACGGGTCCGGAACGACGGGCTGGAGCGGCGCTGCGCTCGTGGACAGCAGAGGCACGATCGTCGGAGTCGGTTCGCTGTTACTGCCAGAAGCTATACCCGGCCGCAAGGAGTCTGGGGGCAACATGTTCGTGCCGATCGATGCGTTAAGCCAGGCGAACCAATAGGCGACAGCCAGATTGTTGACTTGGATCCAATCTCCATAGGTCGGGACCCTCTCGAGTCGCGCTCCCGCGACCGTGTAAAGGATGAGACCACACGAGAGCAACATCACGTTGCGTCTCGCCTTAGCAGCGGTGTTGTTATAGCCTCTCAGAATTTGGAGCAAGCCACGATCGGTAGCCCCCCAGTAGCCCAGGGAGACGCGGACATGAAGAAGGCTGAGAAATCTCGGCCTAAGTAATTGATTAGTTGGCGCGCCCGGCAGGATTCGAAGCCACGACCGCCCTGGTTCGTAGTTCGCGTCCCTGCAGCGTAATGTATTGATTCGGTTGTAACCAATGCGGGCGCCCGTTGCCCTGTTCCGCATCACCGGTCAGCACTGTGCGCAACCGAAATCCGCAAAACTCACGCAATCGCTCGTCAACCCTGCGGCCAAGGTTTCCCTAGATTTGCGGAAAACAGCTTCCTTTCACAACGCGTGCAAGTTCACATTCTCAACGGCAGTCATTTCGCATGCGATGTGGGCCATTCAGAAATTTGCAACCAGATTCGAGAGCGTTGCCACCCCTCACACTGAGGCACCGCAGCACTCTGGGCGACGAAATCAGCTCGATATCGGTTCTTTCGGAAGGACCGGCCCAATACCTTGGTCCAATCGACCCCCCGCGTTGAGTCTGGTTAGATCTCATGGTGTTGCTCTGGCTAGTCCGCCCACTACCAGGAAAGCCAAGGGCCGCGTCCTGACTGCACAGACAGTGACATTCAGTTCGCGGGGCAAATAACGCGCATTCACGACACCCAGGAGGGGATCAGCAATGAAGTGCAAATGCGTACTTACAATCGCGATAACCACGGCAATGCTTGCTGGTCTGTGCACCACTGTTTACGCACAGGACAAGTACTCGCTGAAATCACCAAGCGGGATCGCGTTCTCCGACTTCAGCGGATACGAGGACTGGGCAGTGGTCTCGTCTGCCCGGACCGATGAAGTGCTCAAGGTCATTGTGGCCAATCCCATCATGATCAGTGCGTACAAGGCCGGCGTGCCCGGTAACGGCCAGCTTTTTCCGGAAGGCTCCAAGATCGCGAAGCTGCAGTGGAGTTTCAAGAAGAGTGGGGAGGCCACCTTCGCAGTGGATGTACCGGATGAGCCCACGCAAGCTTTCCTCATTGAAAAGGACAGCAAACGGTTTCCGAACACCGGAGGCTGGGGATATGCCCTCTTCAACCACGACGTGGCGGCCGGCAAGATGACGACCGACCCGGCTCCCGCGAATTGTGGGCACGTGTGCCATGTGGCGGTGAAGGCGAAGGACTACATCTTCCACCCGTACCAAAAGCGTTGAACCCTAAGTGCCGCCCCAAAATGTGCCTTGACCTAGTGCTGCAGGCGATCTTTACCCAGGCGCAGACTCATTTCTGCAAGTGCCCGATACATCGAGTACCGTCATGACTTTCAGGAAACTGCTGATGGCCGCGATAGTCGCCGGATCGATTGCGGGTCCGATCGACGCGCTGGCCGAATTACCCGTCGACGGAACGATGCCGTCTCTCGTGGGTGCAAGCGCTTGGCTCAATTCACCCGCATTGTCGCCGGCCGAGCTACGCGGGAAGGTCGTGCTGCTCGACGTCTGGACCTATACCTGCATCAACTGGCTTCGCACGCTTCCCTACGTGCGTGCATGGGCCGCCAAGTACAAAGAGCAGGGGCTGGTGGTGATCGGCGTGCATTCGCCCGAGTTCCCCTTTGAGCACGACATCGCGAACGTACGCCGGGCCACCACCGAGATGCACGTCGCCTATCCAGTTGCGATCGATAATCAATTCGCGATCTGGAAGGCACTCAACAATCGATATTGGCCCGCGGTATACCTCGTCGACGCGCAAGGACGCATTCGCTATCACCAGTTCGGCGAGGGTGGTACCGACCAAACCGAGCGGGCCATCCAGCAACTTCTGCGCGAGGCGGGAAAAAGCGGCGTCGACCAGAACCTCGTCACGGTTGGTACGGTTGATGCGTCTGGATCAGAGGCTCCAGCGGCTTGGAGCGACTTGCAATCGCCTGAGAACTACGTGGGCTACGGTCGTACCGTTAATTTTTCGTCGTCAGGCGGTCCATTGCGAGACGAGCCGCGCGCATATACGGCGCCCGGACGTTTGCAGCTCAACCATTGGGCGCTATCGGGAGACTGGACTATGACCAAAGGGGCCGTGATATCGAACCGGGCGAACGGGCGCATCGCATATCGATTTCACGCCCGAGATCTTCATCTGGTCATGGGTCCGGTCGCGCCAGCCACCTCCGTTCGATTTCGCGTGCTCATCGATGGACAGCCCCCGGGCGCGGCACACGGCAGCGACGTGGACGCGCAGGGAATGGGCACGGTGACCGGACAGAGGCTGTACCAGCTGGTCCGGCAGCCGAAGCCTATCGCCGCTCGCCTATTCGAGATCGAGTTCCTCGATTCTGGCGCAGAGGCATTCGCGTTCACATTCGGGTGAGCCCCTTGCGGGGGAGCTCCCTTTGATCACAACATCACACTACATGACGAAGGACACAGCATGAAAAAGCCAAGTCCCAACAAAGTGCAGGAACTGCGGCAAATTCGGCGGTCTCCCCTCACCACTCCCACCGACCTCAGCACAGGTGCAACGAGGGACATCGGCGGAGCCATGAATGCAATCCTGGCGGACGTGTTCGCCCTCTACCTCAAGACCAAGAACTTTCATTGGCATATGAGTGGTCCGCATTTTCGCGACTATCACCTGCTTCTCGACGACCAGGCAGACCAGCTGTACGCGATGACCGATCCCATTGCGGAGCGGATTCGCAAGGTCGGCGGTGTGACGTTGCGGTCCATCGGCCATATCGCGCGCCTGCAGCGCGTGCAGGATAACGACGCTGACTACGTACAGCCGCTCGACATGTTGGCTGAGCTTCGCGAGGACAACCAGTCCCTGGTCGCGAGGTTGCGAGAGGCGCATGGCGTTTGTGACGAGCATGGCGATATCGGGACCGCCAGTCTTCTGGAGACCTGGATCGACGAGTCAGAGAGACGGACCTGGTTTCTCTTCGAGGCGGCTCGCGAAGGCGATACCACCGGCCACTGAGGGGTATCGCGGCCTTGCCCGCCGCCCCCGCATGGGTCAACGTCAAATTTCGGAGCCCGGTCGAATCGCTGTCAAACGCTGACAAATCGGTCTTCCGAGAGCGTGAATCGCCAGTTTCGCTTGGCCCAGTCGCCAGCATAATCCACGTTGATGCGGGCCCCGGCTTGGATTCCATGGATGACAGTTAGACGGCGCCCAGCCGGAGAACGCCGGACCCACAGCGGCGCCTCACATAGATCTACCCCATTAACCCGGCGATCAATCCCAAGTGCCTGCGCCAACCGTCCAGGGCCGGATGTGAGCTTGCGTAGGTTTGCCGGCACGCTCGAGAGACCGCGGTTAATCGCCATGGTTTCCAAGCCTAACGTGGGCCGCAACGCCCTGATCAATACTGCCGCAGGCACTCGCCCTGCCCCAACGACAATATTGAAGCAATAGTGCGCGCCGTAGATCTGAAAGACATATGAGTGGCCACGAGGACCAAACAGGACCTCAGTGCGGAGTGTTCTGCGCGCGTTCCACGCATGAGAAGCGCGATCCTCCGGACCGACATACACCTCTGTCTCGACAATCAGTCCACCGCACACGCTCTTGGACAATTCTGATCCCAGTTCCAAACCGATGAGCGATCGGCCAACCTCAAGCGGCTCTCGCTCAAAAAAGCTACGTCGAACTCTTGCAACTCTCATTTCCCTTCACCTTGCATCTCAGTTTGTATGGCGGTCATCTTCTCAGATTGCGAGCCTAATGCTGGTTGAGCGCCAGGCCCCCTTAACACGACGAACATGCCCGGACTTGGCTCACCTGCCGCTAACAGGCGCGCACCGCGTTGGTAGCGGTGGACAAAGCCGAACCGGCCGACGGACGCAATCTCCGGTTCGGCCAGCACGGGGAACATCTGGTGCCATCGGCTCGATACTGCGGGTGGCACATTATCGGGAATGGCTGATTCCACGTGATCAGTCCTGTTCACCCAGCAGTTGCGCCCGCGTTTTCCCATAAGGGAAGAACTCTGCCTTCTCCCCCTTAGCCCAGCGGGCGCGCTGGTCAGTGCTATCGATGTTCCAATCGGGACGACAGCGCTGCAGTACGGCACGTAGCTCAAGTCGCAGCTCCTCCACCGTCGGCCGGCCAAAGAACCAGTAGCCGTTGTGGATCCTGTACACACGCAGGCCCGGCTCGAGTACCAGCGTATGCGGGATCATCGGATCGTGATGGGGGTCGGTGTACTCCGCGATGTCAAGATCCTTCTGTAGCTTGCGCATGGTGTCGGAGAGAAACGTCCAGTCCGCACCGACGCCTGTACGGAATTCATTGGTCTCGAGCAGGTTGTCGGTGGACACGGTCACCAGACGGCAATAGCCGACACGCATCTCCCGGTGGAGTTGCAGCAGACCTTCGTGTTGCCGGCGCTCCTTCGGACAATAGCCACCGCGGGAGAGCACCAGTACCATCGGGTCGCCTTGCTGCAATTCCGACAGCGTTCGCTGTTTGCCGCGATGGTCGGGAAGCTCGTAGTCGGAAAAGACTGCGCCAGGAACGATGTCTGCCCTCATCGACGTTCGCCTTCGACGTGGCGTGCCGCGCCTTGGGCTGCTTCTCTCGGAGCCGTTCCACGCTCGCGGGCTACGACGTAGGCGGCGTACCACTTTGACCAGCGGTGTTTTGGAGCAGTTGGCTCGTACTCACCGTGGAACTCCTCGGCCTCCTGGAGGAGTTCGGTCAAGGTAGGGACATCCCAGCTGAGTCCACGCCCGGGAAGCCGCGACTTGATCTCCTGCAGTAGCCAGCTGTTACCGTCTGGGTCGCTGAACGTGGCAAACGTGCCATAGGAGCGCCCGTCGGGGTCGGGACCGGAAACGCTTGGTCCCCCGGGAGCAGGGAAGTGGAAAGTCCCACTCACTTCGACGCCACGGCCGACGAGCTCCCGGCATGCTGCTTCGACTTCGGACACGACGAGGTACAGGTTCTTGAACGACCCTGGAACTGCGGTAGTGACCCCTTTGCCGAAGTGAATCGAGCACAGTGAGCCGGGAGGCGTCAGTTGCACCACCCGCCAGTTCTCGCCGTTGGTGAAGTCTGCGTCAAGCCGCCATCCCAGGTTCCCATAAAAGCGCTTGGCGCGATCGACGTCGGACACGGGGATGACAACGACCTCGAGCCGCAGATCGACCATCGCCGTGCCCGTGTCCTTACTTGCGCGCTCATTGCTCACTTTTGTACTCATGTGAACTCCGTTGTTGGTGGTGAGTGGCGTAAGCGATGAGCGATCAGGTTGCGAAGAGCGCAGCAATCGTTACGTCCAGGCTCCAGGGGCCCGGCCCGGCAAGCATCACGACGGCCAATCCAATGCAATAGAGCGCCTCGGGCAGGTAGAGCAGGTCACCGACCCAATCGGCACGATTGATTGGCCCCCATCCGTCGATGCGCTTGACGGCATCGAGCTTGAAGGCAAAGAGACAAATTACGAAGAGGCCGAACGCCGCCAGCGCGGACAACAGCCCCACAATGAGCGCAAGTCCGGCGCTCAACTCAACGCCGGGCACGATCCATTGCATGATCGGTACCGCGCGCACGCCCGCATCCTGCAACGTGCGCACCAGTGCCGCGTGCCGAGTGGCATTGAACAGCTTCAGGTAGCCACTGATCGCGAAAAACACTCCCAGCGCCACGCGATTGAGTGTGAGTGCAACATCGGGCGCCTGTGCGCCTAGCGTGATCAGCGATGCATCCATGATCCAAGCGACCTTGATCTCCCTCGACTGCGCGACCGGACGGGATCGCGGCCGCACCCGCGCACATGCGGGAGTTAGAACCCCGCCAACATTCACCGTATGCGCGCAGCAACGTGGCGCCAATTCCAACAGCCGAAACGACCAGAGTCGATTGGACGAAGGTATCGGTGGTGCTAGCAACCCCGCCGGGTACCCAATACCATCGTCCAATGGATTCGATCCGGCACGTGGAGTCTCATTGATCCTCCAAATGAGTGACTTAACGAGCAAAGGGCGTCCGTGAATTGCGGTGGACGCGTTCTCATGCCCATTGAAGGAGACCTTGATGCAAGACGAAATAAACCACGCGCGCCGCAGGTTCGTAGGAACCGCACTGCTCTCGGTTGCGACAACTGAGTTCGCCATGACCGGCCTGGCCCACGCACAGCCAAGGAAAGCCAGACCGATCGGACCAGAGACCAACAAGTCATTCCCGACGCTGAAGCACGTAGACGCGGGCGTCTTGAGCGTCGGTTACGCTGAAGCTGGCCCGCCAAATGGACCGGTCGTCGTCCTTCTCCACGGCTGGCCGTATGACATTCATAGCTTTGTCGATGTCGTCCCACTACTTGTGTCAGCGGGTTATCGGGTCTTAGTGCCGTATCTGCGTGGATACGGTCCCACGCGTTTTCTTGCGAGCGATACGTTCCGCAATGGCCAGCCCTCGGCGATCGCAACCGACATCGTTGCCTTCATGGATGCGCTTAGCATCGACAGGGCGACGCTCGCCGGATTCGATTGGGGCGCGCGCACGGCAAATATCATCGCGGCACTCTGGCCGGAGCGCTGCAAGGCAATGGTGTCTGTGAGCGGCTATCTGATCGGCAGCCAGGAAGGCGGTAAGAAGCCGTTGCCACCTGCGGCCGAGCTGCAATGGTGGTATCAGTTCTACTTCGCAACGGAGCGCGGCCGAATCGGCTACGACAGGAACCGTCACGACTTTGCGAAGCTCATCTGGCAGCTCGCCTCTCCCAAGTGGAAGTTCGACGATGCGACGTTCGATCGCAGTGCGGCGTCCCTGGATAATTCGGATCATGTCGCGATCACGATCCACAACTATCGGTGGCGCCTCTCACTCGCTGAAGGCGAATCGAAGTATGATTCGCTCGAAAAGAGGCTTGCTGAAGGTCCAATCATCACGATTCCCACGATTACGCTCGAAGGCGACGCCAATGGCGCGCCGCATCCTGACCCCGCTGCCTATGCGAGGAAGTTCTCCGGCAGCTATTCGCATCGCCTCATCAAAGGTGGGATCGGCCACAACCTGCCGCAGGAAGCGCCACAGGCATTTGCCCAGGCGGTGATGGACGTGTCAATGCACTAACCATGGCGCCGCCGGTGACGGCATGACTGAGATATGCAAACAGATGGCGCGCCCGGTCTCGCATTCTCATGCGGGGTCGGCATGGCTGATGGTGTTCCTGCTGCTGCCCGCCTGCGGAGTTCTCCCAGCGATGCCCGATCGCCCAACGTCGTCCGCGCTTCCGCCCGCCGCCGACAGCACCCTTGTACGTGCAGTTCAGGACACGATCCCAAGCCCGAACATGACCGGCTTCCGGCTGATGCCCATCGGCTTCACATCGCTGGACGCAAGAGTCTCCCTTGCGCGCCGCGCCGTGCACTCGATTGACGTTCAGTACTACCTCATTGCAAACGATCGTACCGGACGTCTTTTCATGCGCAGCCTCCGCGATGCCGCGCTACGCGGCGTGCGCGTGCGCCTCCTCGTGGACGACCTCCATACGATTGGTGGCGACAAGATGCTTCGCAGCTTTGCCGCGTTCCCCAACGTCGAAGTGCGGGTTTTCAATCCATTCTGCTGTGGCCGCCAAAGTGTCGCCGCAAAATACCTGGCGTCGCTCGCCGACTTTCGACGCCTGAATCATCGCATGCACAATAAACTTTTCATCGCCGACGGAGTGGTTGCGGTTATGGGCGGGCGAAACATCGCCGACGAATACTTTACCCGGAGCCCAACGAGCAATTTCGTCGATATGGACGTGCTTTTGGTAGGCGGTGCGCTACAACGGCTGCGAAATATCTTTGATCTGTATTGGAACAGCCACGAAGCCTATTCCATCGAAAGCATCGTTACGGCGAGCGATGATCCTACGCATTCGCAACGCGAATTCAGTCATCTCGTCGAGGATGGGGACCAAATGACGTCGATCCCGGCACCCGAGACCGATATGCTTGGCTACCATCCTATTGGTGGCGAGTTCGATGCAGGGCGGCTGCAGCTGGCGTGGGGGACAGCGATCGCGTTCGCAGATCTGCCGGAAAAGGTCCACGCGACCTCCGCCAATACGGCGCAGTCAATGAGCGCGCAGATGAATATCATGGATCGGGTAAGCGCGTCGAGGCGGAGCGTGGTCATCGCGTCGCCCTACTTGGTGCCGGGTAAGGCCGGCGTCGAGGCCTTCGGCAATTTGATCAAGCGCAACGTCAAGGTTGCGATTCTCACGAATTCGCTGGCGGCGAACGATGTGCCAATCGTGCACGCTGGATACGCTCGTTATCGACCCGACCTGCTTCGCAGCGGCGTGGAACTGTACGAACTCAGTCCGACGCGGATGTGGCACACTCCTGGAACTTCTCTACCGACGATGATACTCGGCCGCCTGCATACAAAGGCGGCAGTGATCGACGAAACGATCGTCTACCTCGGCTCGGTAAACCTCGACCCCCGATCGGAAAGCACCAACACCGAACTTGGCATGCTTGCGGACTGTCCGGAATTGGCAAATCAGGTCATCCAAGTTATCGAGGCGACGCAGCGCGGGAACTCGTATCGGCTGCGCTTTGCGAATGACGGTACGACGCTCGAGTGGCTAACGACCTCGGACGCCGGCGAAATCGTTCTGAGGCAGGAACCTGAGGCGACGCCGCTGATGCGACTGCAGAACATCCTGTTTGGACCGTTCGTACCCGAGCAACTCTTATGAGGGACTAATGGCGACTTTGGAACGAGCCCGAGCCGCGCACGCGCATCCATTGCACTGACCGTCATGGCCCGCAAGTGAACGAGCAAGACCATATCGTCTTCGTCGTCGATGATGACAGTCGTATTCGAGCATCGTTGGCCGTGCTTCTGTCGACGTTCGATTTGCAAACGGCCGTATTTGGTTCGGCCGCGGAGTACCTGGCTTATCCGAAGCCTGATGTGCCGGCTTGCCTCATCCTGGACGTAGAACTGCCGGACATCAACGGACTGGATCTCCAAAGCCAGACCTCGGGGGGGAATCATCCGCCGATCGTGTTCATCACCGGTCACGGCGACATCCCCACTTCCGTACGCGCAATCAAGGCAGGCGCGATCGATTTTCTGCCCAAGCCGTTCAAAGAGGCGCACCTGATGCGGGCGATCCACGATGCAATTGCCCAGGATCGCCAGGCGAGGAGAAGGAGAATCGAGCTCAGCGAATGGCGTCAACGGCTTTCGACCCTCACGCCGCGAGAGCGCGAAGCCCTACCCCTTATTGTGAGTGGCTTGCTCAACAAACAGGCAGCCGCTGAGTTGGGCATCAGCGAGGTCACGCTCCAGATCCATCGCGGCAAGATCATGCAGAAAATGCGGGTCGCCTCGCTTGCCGAACTGGTAAGAATGGCCAGCGCTTTGGAAATACCGGTGACGCACTCGCGGCGCCTCTAAAGCTGGCTTTCAGGCACCTGAGGGCGCCGCCGCGTTTGCGCGCAGGACAAAACTGAATATTGCGCCGCGTGGAGTATTCGAAGTTACCCACAGTTGGCCGTCGTGCCCCTGGATGATCGCTCGGCATATCGAAAGCCCCATGCCCATGCCTTTAGCTTTGGTAGTAAAGAGTGGATTGAATATCCGCTCGATATTCTCCGATTCAATGCCTGCTCCGGTATCCAAAACGGAAACCTTCACTTTGTCGCCGTCTTGCGTCTCGGACTTCACCGACAGTACACGGGGCTCTTCCTTCGCCGCCATCGCATCGATGGCGTTCGTGATCAGGTTGAGGAGCACCTGTTGCAGCAGGATGCGATTTCCCCACACTATCGGCAGGTTCATGTTTGGCTCCGCATGGACCACTATCCGGTGCTTCTCGATCGCGCTTCGTTCGAGATTTAATGCCTCGCGGATGAGCGCGTTGAGGTCCAGCGACGTTCTCGTCCGCTCGTCATTCCTGAAGTTCGCGCGAATATTCTCCACCACCTCGCCGGCACGGTGACCGTCAGCGGCAATTAGCTTGAATGCTTGCTTGGCTCTGTCGAGATTGGGCGTACTGCGATCGAGGAAGCGGAAGCCCGCGTCGGCGGTCGTTACCATTGCGGTTAGCGGTTGTTTGACCTCGTGCGCAATCGAGGCCGCGACGGCGTCGCCAGTCATCAGCCGTGCCTCACGCTCGCGTTGGTGGTCCCGCACCGCGCTGAGTAACTTGGCATAGAGCGTTTCAATCTCGTACAGCAGAACAACAAGAACGAGACAACTAGATATGACGCCGAACACCCGGACGGTATACCAGCCAACGCTGAAGCGTTCCGGGTCAGGGTAGTAGCTTAGAGGTACCTCGACCAAGCCAAGGCAAATCACGACGATCAGCCATAGATCGAGCATCGAGCGTCGCCGTCCCCAGAGCACAATGAGGGCGAAAACATTGGCGAAGGCTACCGGGGCCCCAATGAAATAGGGCCATAGCGGACTAAATTGCCGGGCATCCGACGCTACCGGCGCTAGAAGCGCATTTTCTGCCGTGAACACAACGCCCACCGTGCAGACGGCAGCAGCCGTAATTGTCGCGCTAATCGCGATCTGTACACCCACGGTGCCCTGTCCTAATCGCTTGCTCGGGTCCGCGTCCTTTAGCACGGCGTAGCCGATAACGAACATTGGGAACCCTGCGTGCCAAACGCACCAGATCCATGACGTACTTTGCAAGCCTCCCAATAGGCCTCGTCCCGGCACAAATATGCCTGGGAAAACCAGCACGAATGGAATCAGTATGAGCGCAGTGAAAAGATATCCGTTCGCAATCACGAGGATGGCGCGCGAGCGCAGGATGGAAAACTGCACGAAAAGGAGGATCGCAGTGATCGAGTCGCATACGAACATCGCCGTCGCATATGCTGGGACGAAGGCATCGACCGCGCGAAGCCTGACGCCCGACAGTGGACCCGCGACGATCAAGATGAATACGGCAAAGAAGCAGACGACGAAAACAAGCGCCAGTCTTCTTTGCGCCTTGCCGGGCGACAAGCTGGAGAGGAGGAAACGCTGTTCCTCCAGAATGAGGGCGGTAGACTCTAGCATCGGTGCGAATCGCCGCTGCAGCACCCGAATGTTGCGAGATGGGCGAGCGCATTCGGCAGCGTCGCCAGAACTCGCATTTTATGCCGAAATCTCCACATTGCATTTGCGTCCCCGCTGGCGCGCGGCCACCCCTTCACAACTCCAATCGGCGTCGCGGCGGGCATGTCAAAACATCGCTGATGGCCGTAAGAAGTTCGTGTCCATGGAACGGCTTCTTGAATACACGGCACCGATCCGATTCCAATGGCGGTAAGCGCATCAGCATGTCGGGGTGACCGGTGATGAGGATGATTGGCAGATCGGGCCAAGCCGCGCGCACCACCCGCGAAAGTTCGAGGCCATCCATTCCGGGCATGTCGATATCGGAGATCAGGCAGTCGATCTCCGCGAGCCTTCCGCTGCCGAGGAACACTGAACCAGAAGAGAATGAGCGCACCAAGTAGTCGGCCGATTCCAGCAAAGTCCCCAGAGACTCGAGAATTCGCTGATCATCATCTACTACCGCGATAGTGGCGCTGGGCGAATGGGCGGACATGTCTTCAATTATCTTGAGACGAAGCGCAGGCGTATCTAATAGAAAGATGTGATAGCGCACAAGCCGCCCATGAGCCGAGTATGTGCGGCATCGCATTACCAGATCGGAGATGGCGATGACGCTGCCGAGTACACCTGCCAATCAGTGTAGC
Source organism: uncultured beta proteobacterium (assembly GCA_963756765.1). Lineage (GTDB taxonomy): Bacteria > Pseudomonadota > Gammaproteobacteria > Burkholderiales > Casimicrobiaceae > VBCG01. The sequence goes on from CAVWPC010000011.1 coordinate 374,133, forward strand.
TCGTCTACCCTGGCGCGCTCCACCCCGATCATCTTCGTTGTCGACGATGACGATTCGGTACGCAACTCGCTGGAAATGCTGATCGATTCGGTGGGCTGGCAGCCGGCCGCGTTCGCCTCGGGACAAGAATTCCTCTCATGTCCGGAAGTGCCACTAACCAAGGGGCCAAGCTGCCTGATCCTTGACCTTACACTTCCGGACATCAACGGCCTGGATCTGCAGAAGCGTGTGGCCATGGACCGTGCGGAAATGCCCGTCATTTTTATCTCTGGTTTCGGGGACGTGCCAACGACGGTCAAGGCCATGAAGGCCGGTGCGGTGGAGTTCTTGACGAAGCCGCTCGGCGGAGATGAGCTGTTGAGCGCCATCGAGCAGGCGATCGAGCGCAGCAGAATCGCACTTCAACAGCAGTCGCAGATGCGCGCGTTCCGCGAGTGCTACGCGTCACTTAGCCGTCGCGAACGCGAAGTGATGGCGCTGGTTGTCTCCGGGCTTTTGAACAAGCAGGTGGGTGGTGAACTTGGCATTAGCGAGATTACCGTAAAGGCGCATCGTGGCAGGTTGATGCGCAAGATGCAGGCCCGCTCGCTTCCCGCGCTTGTCAATATGGCCACGACGCTGAATCTGCCGAAGTCCCCGGGCGCCCCTCCACAGCGCTGAGTTCCGTTCTCCCAGGCGTACCCGCATAAGCGCACGGGATCGATCCGAGACCAAAGTATCGCCGACACTATCGTCCTATAGACCCATTCCGTGACCGAAGCGAACATTTGTGCATGCACTTACCGGAGCCACGCTGCATCGTTAGGCAGCGTGTGCGCGGAAAGCCAGAAACGGAGCGAACGGCATGCCATTCAACTTTCGAGTTAACGGACAACCTCGAAGCGTCGATGTCGACGGCGATACTCCAATGCTTTGGGTACTGCGCGACGTGCTCGGCATGACCGGGACCAAATTCGGCTGTGGGCTCGGGTTTGTGTGGGGCATGCACGATTCATCTTGATGGCAAGCCAGCGCGTTCATGTCTAACGCCGGCTTCCGCAGCGAGCGGCAAGCGCGTCACCACGATCGAGGCCATTGGCGCCACGGTCGTCGGCAAGCGTATTCAGCAGTCTTGGGTGGAATTGGAAGTGCCGCAATGTGGCTACTGCCAGTCGGGCCAGATCATGTCCGCTGCCGCATTGCTCGCTTCCAACCCAAATCCGAGCGACGCTGACATTGACAACGCAATGTCCGGAAACATCTGTCGCTGCGGCACCTATGCGCGCATTCGTAAGGGTATCAGGCAGGCAGCGCATCTCGTGGCCAGCGGCGGGAAGGAGACGTGACATGACCTGCGCGCAAACCAGAGACGCCGTTGAACGCCACCCTGCGCCGAGTTTCTCTCGCCGTCAGTTCCTGACCGCCAACGTGGCGCTGGGTGGCGGGTTGCTGATCGGGTTTGCCACTGGAAGGTCAGCTATTGCCGCGCGCGCTCCAGAGAAAATCGCGAGCGAGCCATTTTTTCCCAATGCCTTTATCCGGATCGATCCGAAAGGCCAAATCACCCTAACGATGCCCTATGTCGAAATGGGTCAGGGAACCTACACCTCTATCCCGATGCTGATCGCCGAAGAATTGGAGGTGGACCTCAAGCAGGTGCGGCTGGAGCATGCTCCGCCGAACGAAAAGCTTTACGCGAATCCCCTGCTCGGCGTGCAGGCGACGGGCAACTCGAATGCAATACGAGGTGCATGGCAGCCGCTGCGCCAAGCCGGCGCGACCGCGAGAGTCATGCTAGTGGCGGCGGCGGCAATGCGCTGGAACGTCGATCCAGCGTTATGTCGTGCCCGAAGCGGTGAAGTGGTTCACCTGCCGACCGGCAGAAAGTTGAAGTACGGCGACCTTGCCACCGATGCCGCCCGCACTCCGGTACCTGAGAAAGTGGCGTTGAAGCAAGCGAAAGACTTCAGGCTCATTGGCACTCCGGCTAAGCGCCTTGACACGCCGTCAAAGGTCAACGGCACAGCCATCTATGGCATCGACGCCCGGCCACCGGGCGTCAAGATCGCAACTCTCGCGCAATCACCCGTGTTCGGCGGTCGCCTGAAGGGCGTGGACGATACGGCAGCGAAAGCCATCAAGGGGGTGCGCCAGATCGTGCGGCTCGATGATGCAGTTGCCGTGGTGGCCGACCATATGGGGGCCGCAAAGAAAGGGCTTGCGGCCTTGGTGATCGATTGGGACGACGGGCACTACGCCAAGCTCAATACCAACGACATCGCGGCCGATCTCGAGAAAGCAACGCTCAACTCAGGTCCCGTGGCGCAAGGCGTCGGCGATATGAAACGCGCGATGGCAGGCGCCGTCACCAGGGTCGAAGCCATCTACCAGGTTCCATTCCTTGCCCACGCCGCGCTGGAACCTATGAACTGTACCGTTCATGTCCGCAAGGACAGTTGCGAGATCTGGGTTGGCAACCAGGCGATCGCGCGCTGCCAGGCGGTGGCTGCAATGGTCACCGGCCTGCCATTGGACAAGGTGCTGCTTCACAACCACTTGATCGGCGGAGGCTTTGGCCGGCGACTGGAAAGCGATGGCGTCGCTCGCGCCGTACAGATCGCCATGCAAGTGGACGGTCCGGTCAAGGTCATATGGACCCGCGAGGAAGACATTCAGCACGATATGTATCGACCCTATTTCTTCGACCGGATTTCCGCTGGTCTCGATGACAAGGGATTGCCCGTCGCCTGGAACAATCGCTTCGCCGGCTCTTCGATCATCGCACGATACCTCCCGCCGGCGTTCAAGGATGGGCTTGACCCGGACACCACCGAGGGTGCGATCGATCTCGTCTATGCCATCCCCAACTCGCACGTCGAGTATCTGCAGGTGGAACCTCCGGGAATCCCGACAGCTTTCTGGCGCAGTGTCGGGCCGTCGCACAACGTCTTTGTGACCGAAAGCTTTATTGACGAACTCGCACATGCGGCGAAGCAGGACCCGGTCGCCTATCGCCGCGCCCTGCTGGACAAAGCGCCCCGCGCCAAAGCGGTCCTCGATCTCGCAGCCCAAAAGGCCGGCTGGGGAAAGCCGTTACCCGAAAGAGTCGGTCGCGGCGTCTCTGTCCAGTTCGTCTTCGGAACCTATTTGGCGCAAGTTGCCGAGGTCGAGGTGTCGAGGGAGGGAGCGGTACGTGTCCGGCGCGTTGTTTGTGCGGTGGATTGTGGCACCGTCGTAAATCCCGATACGGTCCAGGCACAGATCCAGGGCGCGATAGTTTTTGGGATCACGGCGGCGCTGTATGGACTGATCACCCTAAAGGACGGCCGCGTCGAACAAAGCAATTTCCATGATTACCTAATGCTCAGGATGAACGAGATGCCTGCAATCGAGGTTCACATCGTGAAGAGCACGGAACCGCCCGGAGGAATGGGTGAGGCGGGGACTTCGGCGATTGTCCCGGCGGTGACCAACGCGATCTTTGCGGCAACCGGCACGCGGCTTCGAAAACCGCCGGTCGACGCTGCCGCGTTGAAGCATTCGGCTTGACCGATCATCGCCGACGTGCCGAACATCGACGAAGCTTCGAGTGCTCTAACGGTAAGTGGTGCCAAGAAGGACCAGCGAGTTCTAACTTGCTTAGCCTCAATCGCAGTGGACGCGCAATTGTCCAAGAGGATCGCTTACCTCGTTCATCGACGGAGGTCGTACAAATGAAATCGCCTTGTCATCACTACGGCGTGCGATTGCTGTTCCTGATCCTTGCGTCAGCAGTAGCCGGCGCCAGCTCGATGGCATTCGGGGCGCGGCCCGAAAGCCCAGAGGTTACCGCACCGGAAATGATCGACGCCTTCGAAGGTGACTTCGGCGTCCATCCCGGCCAGCGCAGGAACCATGCCAAAGGAACTTGTGCGGCAGGCGAGTTCGTCGGGACGACCGACGCAGCCGCCTTAAGCCGTTCGGCGCTTTTCTCGGGCAAAACCATCCCCGTGATCGGGCGCTTTTCACTCGGAGGAGGCAATCCTGAAGTACCGGACGCAGCGCCGGCGCCCCGCGGCATGGCGCTGGAGTTCCGCCTTCCTGACGGCGCCTTGCAGCACATCACCATGATCGACGCCCCGATATTCGCCACAGCGTCACCGGCGTCCTTCCGCGATTTCCTCCTGGCCGCGAAGCCGGATCCCAAGACGGGTCAGCCCGACACCGAGAGGCTCAAAGCCTATGCCGCCACGCATCCCGACGCGATGGCTGGGACAGAGCTTGCGAGACACCATACTCCGACGGCAAATTACTATCAGGCAACGTACTTCAGCATTCACACGTTCAAGTTCATCGATGCGAACAGCACCGAGCATTTGGTAAGGTGGCGCTTCGTCCCCCGCGATGGCACGAAAGAGATGACCGCCGCGGAAATGAAGGCCGCGCCCCGCGACTTCCTGGAGAAGAATCTCATCGAGCGCACCCGCACGGGACCGGCAATATGGGATATGGTCGTCTACGTCGGCGATCCCGGCGACCCGCAGGACGACCCCACGTTGGCGTGGCCGGAAAGCCGCAAGCACTTCACCGCTGGCACTCTCAGAATCAAACAAGCAACGCCGCAACAAAAGGGCACGGCTTGTGAGCCGATCAACTTTGACCCCCTTAGAATGGCTGATGGCATCGCACCGACGAACGACCCCGTGTTGCTGTTTCGCTCCCCGGCGTACGCGGTTTCGTTCGCCAAGCGCCTGTCCGGGAAGTGACTTCTTCCGCGGTATCGATGAAGCCTCTGTTGCCATGAAGGCAAGAGGTGCAACGCCCTTTACCCCCTTTCGCAACTCCATCGACAATACCGCAATCCCCTAGGCAAGCAACTTGGCTCAATTGGTATCGGTGAACGTCGGACTGCCCCGCGACATTGAGTGGAAGGGGCGCACGGTGCACACCGGGATCTGGAAGGATCCGGTTGCGTGGGCGCTGTCGGGTCGCCCGGCTGAATCTCGAGGGAGACGGTCAAGGCGACCTGGGTGGGCATGGGGGTGAGCAGCGCGCCGTCTTCGTCTACCAGGTCGAGTCGTATGGTTACTGGCAGGAGCAACTGAAGAGGACCGAATTCGCCTACGGACAGTTCGGCGAGAACTTCACAATCGACGGGTTAGCTGACGACGCCGTGTGCATCGGCGACCGTTATCAGATCGGCAGCGCGCTGTTCGAGGTCACGCAGCCGCGCGTTACCTGCTACCGCGTCGGCATTCGGATGAACGAACCGCGGATGCCGGCATTGCTCACGTCAAGCGGACGCCCAGGATTCTACATGCGCGTCTTGCAGGAGGGCGAGGTTAGCGGCGGAGACAAAATCCTGAAGGTGGGCGAAGCTAAAGTACGTATGACGGTCGCCGAGATCAACGCCCTGCTCTATTCGCCGCACCATGCGCGCGATCGATTGCAAGGCGCGTTGCGGATCGAGGCGCTATCACCCGGATGGCGCTCGTCATTTGAGGCATTGCTGCAGAGCTCCACAAGCGGCAATGCGGGGCTTATGCCCGACGCGGCTGCGCATCCGGCTGCGCCAGGATTTCGGCCGCTCGAGGTGGTAGAGATCGCTCAGGAGTCCGCGGACGTCCAATCATTCACGATGCGCAGTCTCGATGCTGCGCCGCTGCCAACGGCAATGCCCGGCCAATACGTGGTCGTGCGCCTTCAATGTGATGCAGGCGGCTCGCCACTCTTTCGCAGCTACTCGCTCTCGGGTCCAACGTCGACGGAGCGCTATCGAATCAGCGTAAAGGTCGAACCGAATGGAGCGGCCGGCAATTATCTGCGGAAGCATGTGGGGGTGGGCGATACTATCGACGTCAGTGCGCCTCGCGGAAGCTTCATCTTACAGCCTGGAGAGCAGCCTGTAGTGCTGATGAGCGCAGGCATTGGAGCGACGCCGCTTCTTGCAATGTTGCACACTCTGGCAGCGGCACACTCGACGCGGCGAGTCCTCTGGCTGCATGCGGCTCGTGACGGGGAGCATCATCCCTTCGCCGGCGAGGTTCGCAACCTGATGCTTGCGCTTCCGCACGGTCGCAGTTTCGTCTGTTATAGCCGGCCCGGCTTGCGCGACCGGAAGGGCATCGATTTTGACGCAACGGGTCACCTTTCGCGATCGGTCTTCGACCAGGTCGGCGTCCCACCAGAGGCCAATGCCCACCTCTGCGGGCCTGCTCGCTTCATGGCAGATATGCGAGAAACGCTTGTAATGTTGGGCATGGCAGCGGAGCGGATTCACGTTGAGATTTTCAACGGCGGTCTCTCGATGGCCCCGGGCGTCGTCGGCACCGCGACGCGAACTCCGCACCTACCGGCGGACGACGCCAACAGCGGTCCAGTGGTGTCGTTCGCTCGCAGCGGCATTGCGGCACATTGGAAGGCATCAGCCTACGGAAGTATTTTGGAACTTGCCGAGGCATGCGACGTTCCAGTTCGTTGGTCGTGTCGGAGCGGTGTTTGTCATAGCTGTGAGACCGGCCTCATTGCGGGGAACGTCGGGTACGATCCGCAGCCGATCGACGAGCCGGCCGAAGGCAATTTTCTCGTCTGCTGCTCGCAGCCAAGCAGCGACCTCGTCATCGATTTGTGAGGTGCAAATTCTTAGCTACGCGTTGGAGAGTCGGGACTCAGGTGTACCAACGTTGAAAGCGTCCAGCGCCACCTCCGTATATTGGCCAACCTGGACTGACCGCGCCAATACCATCGTCTGATTGGCCCCGCTTTACGCACGTGTTGGAATTGGATCATTGCATCTGTTTCGATCTGACACGTGGCTAGGAGATCGCGCGGAAATAGCGGCGAACTCAACAACTGTCGCGTCCATGGCGACGATGTCCGCCGGCGCTCACTTGATTACACCATCAGAAAGGAGCTCGGGATGACACGGAAATTGCGTACTCTGGATCTTGCTGACGCCCGGCGTGCCATCGCCGCAGGTGAACGTAAGGCTGCTGAGATGAACATCGCTTACAACATCGCAGTTGTTGATGCAGGAGGTGCACTCGTCGCGCACGTCCGGATGGATGGCGCATGGCTCGGTAGCGTGGATATCGCGATTGGCAAGGCATGGACAGCCCGAGCATTTGACATGTCAACCGAAGACCTCTCCCAGCTTACTCAAAGCGGACAACCCGGCTTTGGTCTCAACACCACTAATCACTCCAAGGTGGTGATATTCGGCGGCGGCATTCCGATCAGCGTGGATGGTGTCGTGATCGGCGCCGTCGGCGCGAGTGGAGGAACCGTGGAACAGGATGTGATCATCGCGCTCGCGGCGGTGACCGGCTTCGCCGATCAAATTAAAGCGGCTGACCCGCCTGCTGCCAATGTGACGGCAGCTCAATAGCCTCTCTATTGGGTTAGAGCGGGATATCCCTGCACGTAAACCTTGTCCGTGCGCGTGGCTGGAGCGTGGCAGCCTTGGCAGTCTTCGACGTAACTTTTCGACGTCGTTGCGTTCGGATCTTTTGCATCAAACCACGACCAACCCCATCCGTCTCCCCACAGTGGGTTCGCGGGATGTGACCTGTTATCGCCCTTGATCATCACAAACCAACCCTTCAGGCCTTCAGCATGGCTAACAGCTGCTCCGGTGGTCATCGGAGCGCTAGCTGCGTCGAACACCTCTTTGACCAGAACTGCGCCCGTGGGAAACTTGCCGGTCTTTCGGTACGCGGAAACAGTGCCCGGAGACGCGTATACGACGTGCATTGCCTTCGAACCAGGTCCCGTGTCGGCCGCGATAGCCCATGCACCCAGAAATTCGTAGGTGCGCCGATAGTTCGCAGGCACGTGGAGATTCCCTTGGGCGTCCGCAACATCGTTTGCCCTGAGGGACGCGCCCACCGCGGACATCGGTAGCACAACAACGGCGATTCCCACGCACGTTGCTACAGCCGTTCCGATCAGACATAGGGATATTCTCTCCATTCTCCCACCCTCCTTGTCAAGGTTTGCGCCGGTCCGTGAGGCATCAAATCAGAGGAGCGCCCCTTCAACAATTGCACGATGGTGTCGGTGTACCTCCCCCGCCTGCGTGAGATGGAGGCGTTTGTCGGCCCGCTCATACGCCGGACCCCGAACGCGTCGGTGAGCTCCTTCAGCTGCGTCGCCGAGTTGGGGTCGTTGCTGGCAACGGCGAGTCCCCACGATCATATTCATCGCCGGCGATCCGATGAATTGCGCAACAAACAAGTTCGCTGGGAAATCGTAGAGTTCGAGCGGAGTGCCGATCTGCTCGATTCGCCCGTCGTTCATCACGACGATCCGGTCCGCCATTGTCATCGCTTCCACCTGGTCGTGGGTCACGTAGACAGTCGTCGTCTTCAGTCGCTGATGCAGCGCCTTGATCTCGGCTCGCATGGTCACGCGCAGCTTCGCATCGAGGTTCGACAGCGGCTCGTCGAACAGGAACACCTTAGGATCACGAACGATCGCCCGCCCCATCGCAACCCGTTGGCGCTGCCCGCCCGAAAGCTCCCGCGGATACCGTTGCAGGTAGGGCTGCAGGTTGAGGATTCGCGCGGCATTCGCTAACCGCTCCTCGACCATCTCCGCCGGGGCGCGCCTCAACTTCAGGCTGAACACCATGTTCTGTGCCACAGTCATATGCGGATACAAGGCGTACGACTGGAACACCATCGCGATGTCGCGGTCCTTGCTCTCCACATCGTTCACTTCCCTGCCGTCGATGGCGATCACACCCTCGCCGATTTCTTCCAGTCCGGCCAGCATCCGCAACAGCGTTGATTTTCCGCACCCGGACGGGCCCACCAGCACCATGAATTCGCCGTCCTGGATGTCGAATGACACGCCGCAGATCACGCGCGTCGTTCCGAACGATTTCTCGACACTCTGGAAAGAGACTGAGGCCATGCAGGTTAGCTCGCGAGGTTCGGTTGGGACAATGCAGTTCAGTCGCCGCGGCCTGCCAGCCACTCAGCCCTTGACCGCACCAGCAGACAGACCGCCGGTTAGGAAACGCTGGATATAGCCGAAGAGGACAAGCGTGGGAATGAGCGAAAGCACCGCGGTCGCAAGCATCAAACCGTATTCCGTGCGCATCTCGTCGGACAGGCTCATAAGGCCGACCGGGAGCGTTTGCAATCGGGGGCTGGCAATCAGAATCACGGCGAAAATGAGTTCGTTCCACGCGTTGATAAAGCCATAGACCGTGGTGGCGACAAGGCCGGGGAGCGCCGCTGGCAGCACGACTCTGAACAACGCTGAGACCCGCGAGCACCCATCGATCATCGCCGCCTCTTCGAGGTCGCGCGGAATCGACTGATAGAAGCCGCGCATCGTCATCACCGAGAACGGCAGAAGAATGACGACATAGACCAGGATAAGCGAGATGCGCGTATTCAGGAGTCCGACGAACTTGAGCAGAACGAAGGCGGGTATCAGCATCACCACATGCGGAAGTACCTGCCCGAGCAGGAAGAGCGTGATCAGCGTGGTCCGGCCGCGGAAATTGAACCGGGCCATCGCGTAGCCCGCGAACACGATCAGGACGAAAAGCGCGAGGCACGTCAAGGTGGCGACAATCAGGCTGTTGAGGTAGAGCGCACCAAGCCGCGTTTCCAGCATGGCATTCACGTAGTTCGCGAGCGTCGGCGCATCGGGCCAATAGCGGGGCGGAAAGGTGAAGAGCTCGCCCGCCGGCTTCAGCGACGAGTTCACCAGCCAGTACACCGGAAAGAGGGTGAATGAGAGGAAGAACCCGACAGGTACCCAGATCGTCAACACCCGATCGATATGGCTGCCTCTGGTTCTGGATCGGGCGGCCGTCATGACGAGCGAGTGAGGCGGTTCAGTTGCCAATACCCCGCGCTGAAGGCGATGAGCAACAGACACAGCACGACCGAAAGGGCAGCGCCATAGCCAAATTGCCCTTTCTGGTAGACCACGTCGAAGATGTAGATGGGCAGCGTGGTGGTGGATCCCGCTGGCCCCCCGCGTGTCATCGTCCAGAGCAGATCGATGAAGTTGAAGGTCCATAACGCCCGCAGCAAGGTCGATATCACCACCGCGTTGAGGATGAGCGGCCAGGTGACGTAGCGGAACTTCTGCCAGCGCGACGCCCCATCGATTGATGCCGCTTCGTAGAGCACGGCGTCAATCGACTGCAATGCGGCGAGGATCACGATCGCGAAAAACGGCGCCCCGCGCCATGCGTTGGCGATAAACACCATCGTCCATGTCGTCCCCTCGTAGATTCCCCACGGCACCGGCGCGTCAACGACGCCGGCGCGCATCAGAAGATCGTTGACGACACCGATCGTGCCGTCGAACAGCCACATCCAGATGAACCCCGTGACCACACCCGACACCGCCCAGGGTGCGAGGATGATGGTGCGCACGATTCCCCGGCCACGAAAGGTCTCGTTCAGCACAAGGGCCATTGCGAGCCCGAGCAGGAACTGCGGCACGACTGATCCGAGCACCCAGATGACCGAAGCGACGAGGGCACGCCAGAACGCCGAGTCGGCGAAAACCGCCCGGTAATTGTCGAACCCGACGTACTTAGATGCCTGGCCTAGGTAGGGGGAGTAGTCCTGACTGCCCAGAACCAGGACGTATCCGAGCGGAAACAGCACACCGATCGCGACCAGGATCGCGACTGGGGCGGTGAAAAGCCACGGCAGTCCCTCGCGCTTCCAGAAACGGCGCCACCGCGACCGGCGCGGCGGCCCAGGTTCGGGGGCCGCCGGGGCCGCGGTCTGCATCCGCTAAGTCCTGCGGCTCAACGCGCTTTCGCGCGCAGGTCCGCAAGCGCGACGGCAACCGCCTTGGCCTGCTCCTCGGCCGTCTGGCGTCCGAGCAGCGTCTTCTGGACCTGCTCGGGACAGAATTGGTTCTGGAAACTCGCATACCCCGGCAGGTACCGCGGATTGCTGAGCAAAGCCTTCGTGTTACGCAGCATTTGCAGCGGCGCCTGGTACTTCGGGGCCTTTAGCCACTCGGCGGTCCATGCTGCCTCGACGGTGGGAATGGCACCATATTGCTCATTCCAGCTCGAATTGTGTTCGGGCTTGAGGAGGTAGCGGATGAACTCCCAGCACGCCTCCTTGTGCTTCGAAGAGGCGTTGATCGCGTAGCCATTGCCGCCGTAGAAATAATACTGGCCCGCCGGTCCCGCCGGCGGCATCGCAGTACCGACGTTGGCTTCGCCAAGCGCCTTCGGTAGCATCGTCAGGTAGGCACCCCAGCCCATGACCATGCCGATCTGCTGGGCGTTGAATGCATTGGTTTGGTCCTGGAACGTGGATGTCGCCGACGCGGGCGGCGAAACCTTGTCTTTCTGGTAAAGCGCTATCCACTCCTGCAATCCCTGTATGTGGCGCGGGCTGTCAATGACCGGCTTGCCCTGTGCGTCGTAGAAGGTGTTGTCCACGCCAGGCCCACCGTAGTTCATCATGAAACCGGCCCATTGCTGGAATTGCCATCCCGACCCGCCGAGCACGTAGTACCCGTAACGATTCTTCGCAGCGTCGGTGAGCTTGACCGCCGTCCTGCGGAATTCGTCGACGTCGCGAGGAAAGCTCGCGATACCCGCATCGGAGAACATCTTGCGGTTGTAATAGGCAGCATATGGCTCGACCACGAATCCGACATAGTGCGCTTCGCCCTTGATCATGCGCGCGAGCTGCATCGATGCCGGCACGATCTGCTTGTCGAGTCCGCTCGCCCTAATCTCGCGCTCCAGGTTGTCCAGCCAGCCCGGGGTTGCGAATTGCACGAGCCACGCATCGGACATTCCCATGCAATCCGGCGCCTGGCCGCCGGAAAAGGCGGTCGTGAGCCGGGGAATCACCTGCGCCTGGGGAATCACCTGCACCTCGACCTGGATCGACTTCTTCTCCTCGGAGAAGCGCTTGGCCAGTTCTTCCACACCCGCTGTGCCGTTGGCGAACGGCCAACCGAACGTGATGCGCGTCGGGCCCGCTTGCGCGCGCACGGGAGCGGTACCGACAATCGGCAGGGCGGCGGCGGCGGCGATCCCGCCGAGCATTTTGCGGCGGCCCCGTTGATATTCGTTCTGCATGGTGACTCCTCCTTAGGATCTACCGGGCTTGCCGCGCATTGGGCCGCGCTGTCGGAGCCGGGACGTCCGTTAGAAATGCACTCGCAAGCAGTGGCCTCCTCTCTCGTTGCGGGCTTTGCAGCTTGCGTGGACACGCTTGTCGTTCCCGCGGCATCCGAGGTAAGCTGAGATCAAACCTATCATACCAGTTGACAGGTTTGCAATCGACGGCCGAAGCCGGGCCGATTTCTAACCTTACCGTCCCACTACCCCCATGAATCTACGCACCCTCCTCGCTACCAAGCGACCCGCGATCGGCCATCTGGTATTCGAGTTTGCCACGCCCGGCATCGGCTACCTGATTCGCAACGCCGGCGCCGACTTCATGGTGCTCGATCTGGAGCACAGCGGTCTCTCCTTCGAAACCGCCAAGCTGGTGGTGCTGAGCGGCCGGGCGGCAGGACTGCCGGTCGTAGTGCGCGTACCGTCGCGCGACATCAAGGACATTGCACGCGCCTGTGACATCGGCGCCGACGGCATCATGGCGCCCAATGTCGAATCTGCCGAGGAAGCCTCGGCGATAGTTGCGGCAGCCAAATACGTACCGGAGGGCCGGCGCGGCGTGGGCCAGGTGCAGATGCACGACGCGTATCGCCTCGGTCCATTCGCGGACAAAGCGGCGACCGCCAACGCCGCGATGACCGTGATCCTGCAGATCGAATCGGTCAACGGTGTGGCCGCTGCGGACGCGATTGCGGGGATACCGGGCGTCGACTGCCTCTGGATCGGCCACATGGATCTGTCCTGCTCATTCGGCACGCCCGGGCGATTCGACACGCCGCAGTTCGAAGCCGCGGTCCGCACGGTCATCGAAGCCGCGCGAAGGCACGGCAAGCGTGCTGGCCGACTGGCGCCCACGGCCGAGCAAGGCGCAGCACTTCTGGCCGCCGGGTTCGACTGCCTCGCCATCGGCACGGACACGCAGGTCTACCTGAATGCGCTCGCCGCCGCGATGAAGGATCTGCGCGCACGGGGCGAGCAGTGAGCACCTTCCGGACCGCGGTCAGTGCCGCCTTCCGCCGCGCGGATGGCGCCTGGAACTTCCCCGGATTCGATCTCGATCGCCTCACGCGCGACCCCGCATTCGACGTCGTGCAGCTCGCGAACGATTCCGTCCTCGAGCCCGCAGACCTGGCCGGATTCGATGCGCTTCTACTTGCGGGTGAAAGCCTCAAGGCGTCGAGCCTTCCCCCGGACGGCCGTCTTGCGGTGGTCGCACGATTCGGTGTCGGCTACGACAAGGTCGACGTCGACGCCTGCACCCGGGCCGCCGTGGCCCTCACCATCACACCCGAAGCAGTGCGGCGACCGGTTGCCGTCGCCGCAGTGACGCTCGTGCTTGCCCTTGCCGGACGGCTTCTCACCAAGGACCGCTTGACCCGCGAGGGGCCGGCAGGATTTGCGCGCCGTACGGATCACATGGGGGTTGGGCTCGTCGGACGTACGCTGGCGAGTCTTGGCATCGGCAACATCGGGGCCGAAATGTTCCGGCTGATGCGGCCTTTCGGCATGCGCCACATCGCGCACGATCCGTATGCCGACGCAAAGACGGCGCGCGAGCTTGGCGTGATGCTGGTGGATCTCGACACGGCCTTTCGTGAGGCGGACTTTCTGGCCATCAATTGCCCGTTCACGCCCCAAACGCGTCGGATGGTGGATGCGGCGCGTCTAGCTACCATGAAACGCACGGCCTTCGTCGTCAACACCGCCCGCGGGCAGATCGTCGACCAGCCTGCGCTCGAGGAAGCGCTGCTGGCAGGCACGATTGCCGGTGCCGGTCTCGACGTCCTCGATCCCGAACCGGCTCCCGCGGGATCGCGCATCCTTGGCCTCGACAACGTGATACTCGCGCCACACGCACTGTCATGGACCGACCAGGGATTCGCGGCGATCGGCGGCGCTTGCCTCGACGCGATCGCCATGGTGGCGCGCGGCGACCCGCCGCCGCATGTCGTCAATGCCACGGTACTCGAGCAGCCCGCGTTTCGCGACAAGCTGCGCCGCCGCGCCGGACCGCCGCGTGATGCCTGACCGGCGACTGAGCGAAACGCCGGTACGCATTGGCCCTTACCGCGCCACGCTGGTCGGTTCCATGCTCCGGCGTATCGAATACGACGAGGGCGGCGAGGACGCACGCGGTGTCGGTCTCGTCATCCGCGACACCGAATGGCGTACCGAGGACCCGTTGCGGTTGCGCCGCACGCTTGCCCCGGACAGCCTCGCCGTGTCCGGCCGGACCAGGCTCGGCGAAAGCGCGCTGCGGTGGCGTGTCGTTTGGCACGCCGATCGAGGCTCCTTGACCGCGGAGGCCACGCTGGTCGCGGAAGGCCCCGTGCAAATCAACCGGGCCGGCCTCGTGCTCTTACTGCCCACCGCGCGATACAGCGATGCGCGGGTGACGGTGTTGCATACCGGAGGCGGTCGCACGGCCACGGTCCTGCCGACAGCAATCGCAGCGCATCAGCCCATGCACGACGTGAGCGGTCTCGAAATTCGGCTGCGTGACGAGGGCGAGGTGCAGATCGACTTCGAGGGCGAGGTCTTCGAAGCCGAGGACCAGCGCAACTGGCTCGATCCCTCGTTTAAGATCTACAGCCGCCCGCTCGCGGCGCCCGCCCCCTACCTGCTGCGCGATGGCGAGCGCGTGATGCATCGCATCCGGATCACGCGTGTGCGGGCCCCCGTTCGCCACGCCGCCACGCGCCCACCCCCGCGACACGGCGTGCTGCCCCGCCTTGGCCTGGCGCTCGCGCCTGGAGGCGCGCGCGTCGACGAGCCGACGCGCGCGGCGCTCCGCGAGATTCAGCCCGCCTTCCTGTTGCAACGGGTCACCGCGGCACGCGATGCCGCGGACGCCGCGGCGCTCGCACTTGCGCTGGGGACGTCGCTGCGCCTCGAGTTCATTGCCGCGGACGCGTCGCTCGTGGATGCCTGTGCCGACGCCATGGGCCAGCATGCCGCCCTGGTGGAGACTTTCGCGGTCCACCGGCACGTCGGGGAGGCACTCGCGCGCGCGGCGAAGCGATTTCCCAGTGCTGCCGTGCAAGGAGGTACGTTCGGCGATTTCGTACACCTGCATCGCGATGGCGTCGCGCCCGACGCCGCCCGCGCCGTATTCGCCTTGTGTCCCACCGTACATGCGAACGACGACCAGTCCCTCGTGGAGTCACTCGAATCCCTGCCCGACGTCTTCGCACAGGCGCACACCGTCGCAGCTTCGCGGCCGCTCGATGCGGGTCCGTGTGCGTTGCGCCGCCGGCTGATGCCGCGTAGCGCAGCCCCCGACTCGCCGGACGCATTCGGGCGGCCAAGGGACGTGGACCCTCGGCAGACGTCGTCAATCGCTGGCGCGTGGCTCGCCTGCGTCGTGGCGGAAGCCGCCGCGGGTCGTGTCGAAGCGCTGTGCACGTTCGAGGCCGCCGGCCCGCGCGGCCTCGTGAGTGGCCGGACCGCCAACAGCAAGGCATGCCGGACGCCAGCGTTCGGTGTTCTCCAGGCCCTGGCGCAGGATTCGGCACGCGAAGTCGAAGTCGTCGGCCTCGACGTACATCATGGCGCGGCGTTCGTGGTGAGGGGGCTGGAGGAGTGGCTATGGCTGGTCGATCTGTCCGGGGTGCGCCGTACACTCCCAGGTCCGCCCCTGCGCTGGACAATTCTGACCCCGGCGCGCGCGGGTGCGCAGTGGCGGACCCAAGCTACAACGGCACGCGCCCGCGTCCTTGGTCCGTATGGTCTCGCGCGCGCGCCGTTGCGTACCGGGCGCGCCGCGCTTCTGGCCGCGGGCCGAGCCTGGATCGTTAGGTCGACGCGTGGGCCGATGAACGCACAGGACACCAATCGATGACCAGCGAGACGAGCCCGGAAGAGCGCCCCATCCCGAGAAGGCGGCTGTACGAGGAAGTGGAGCGCCGCATCGAAGACGAGATCAGGGATGGGCGGCTGCGCGCTGGCGACGCCATCCCTGCCGAGCGCGACCTCATGCTGCGGTTCGGCGTAGGACGTCCCTCGATTCGCGACGCGCTCCTGTCTCTTTCCAAGAAGGGGCTGGTTCGCGTAGGCGCCGGTGAACGAACCCGCGTTTCACGCCCCACTTTCGAAGCGATCGTCCAGGGGGTCTCGGGTTCCGTGGCGCTCCTCCTCGGGGAACCGAAGGGCGTACGCGACCTGCAGCACGCCCGCCGCTTTTTCGAGTGCGCGCTGGTGCGATTGGTAGCGGTCGATATTGACAAGGCGGGCATGGTGCGCCTGCGTGCGCGCCTTGAAGCAAACCAGCGCGCACTCGATGACCCGGTTGCGTTCGAGCGCACCGACGTCGGCTTCCATTACGAGCTCGCGCTTCTGGCCGGCAATCCCATCTTTGCCGCGCTTCATCAGGCGACCGTCGGCTGGCTCACCCAGCAGCGAAGCGTTTCGCTGATGCAACGAGGCGCGCTCAAGGCGGCCCACCGGTTTCATGCCAGGATCTTCGATGCAATCGCCGCGCACGACCCCGATGCGGCGGAGGAAGTGATGTCGGCTCACCTGCTGAGCGTGGAGCGGTATTACTGGCGCACCGCGAAAGACAGAAATTGAGTCAGGCGCAAATGGAAACGATTCAATCCGACGGTCGTTGTTGAGGCGCAGGAAATCGGTGGATCACGTCCGAAGGAGGTGCCACCACTTCGCTATCGGACATGCGTCCGACGATCCCGCAATGGAGCCGCCATCGTGTCGCCTCCAACGGAGCGACGACCCTTAATCGTGCGGTGCCAGTGTCCCCAGCAGCGTCCCCGGGACCATGCAAGCGTCACCGGCCGCGATATACCGCCGCGCATCGTCCGAAAGCATCTGCATGATCTACCTCAATAGATTGGGCACGCCCAGGCTCACCCACGGCACGTAAGTGACGATCACCAGCACGATCAACAGCACCCCGAGATAGGGTAGCGACTCGCGCACGACCTGCTCTGCCGGCGCATCGGCAATTCGCGCGGTGAGGTAGATAAGATAGCCGACGGGTGGCGTGCACAATCCGATCATCAGGTTGAACACCACGATCAGGCCGAAGTGGACCAGGTCGAGCCCAATGGCGGAGGCGAGCGGCAGGAAGATCGGCACCAAGATGATAAGCGCCGCCAGTGGGTCCAGGAACAATCCGGCCACGAAGAACACGCCATTGATCAGCAGCAAGACCACCCACGGTTCGCGCGAGATCTCGAACACAAGCTTCACAGTCTGCTGGCCGATCTTCTGGTCCGCCACGATCCACGCGAAGATCGACGACGCGCCCAGAATCACCAGCACCGTCGCCGTACCCCGCGCCGATGTCACCAATGCGTGCCAGATCCGTTCGAGCGGCAGCGAGCGATAGACGAGCACGCCGAGCAATAGCACGTACAGCGCGGCGATGGCGCCCGCTTCGGTGGCGGTGAACACCCCGCCGAGAATGCCGCCGAGAATGATCAGCGGCGACGCCAGTGCGAGTGCCGCATCGCGCGAGGCACGCAGTCTCTCGCGCCAGGTTGCCTGCTCGCCGCGCGGGAAGCCACGCCGGTGACTGATACAGACACTGAGTCCCGCCAGCCCTCCGGCGATCAGCAGCCCTGGCACGATGCCCGCAAGAAACATCCGGCCAACCGACACCTCGGCAATGACCGCATAGATGATCATCGGGATCGATGGTGGAATGATCGGCCCCATCACCGAGGCCGTCTGGATCAATCCCGCGGAGAAGGCGGCCGGATAGCCGGCGCGCTTCATGGCGGGAATCAGTACCGATCCGACGGCCGCCGCATCCGCGACGGCGGAGCCGGAAATTCCGGCGAACACCATGCTGGTGACGATGCCGACCTGGCACAGCCCTCCCCTGACGTGGCCGATCAGGGCGTTGGCGAAGCGCAGGATTCGGTCAGTGATTCCGCTGGCGTTCATCAGCTCGCCGGCCAGGAAGAAGAAGGCGATCGCCAGCAGCGGAAAATTGTCGATCCCGCTGACGAAGAGCTGTGGCAGAAGCTCGAGTGGCGTGCCCGGGCGCACCACGAATAGCGTGAGCAGGCTGGCGGCGAGAATGGCGAACACCAGCGGCAAGCCGAGTGCCGCCAGCACCAGCATACTGCCGATCAGGAGAGCCAGCGCCACCGCTTCAGCGCCGCGTGCACAAGTCGCCGGCGACCTGCGCGGCGATGGAGACGATCCAGAGGGTGCAACCGGTCAACGCCGCCCAGTACAGCAGCGACACCGACACGCCGAGCGCGGAGTAGCGGTCGTTGCGGGTCAGTTCGATCAACCCCAGAGACTTCCAGGCCATAACCGCCAGCAGCGCAATACCGAGCAACGCCAGAGCGACGGCGACGACGCGCCGCACGCCCGCCGGCAACCGTTGCGCGAAGAACTCGATGCGCATATGCGCGGACCCCACCGCGGCGATCATCACCAGCCACACGAAGATGAGCCGCGTCAGTTCTTCGCTCCAGGGCATCGGCCAGTTGAACACATAACGCGCCCCGACCTGAAGCAGAGTTACGACGAGAACTGCGATCAGCAACAGCGCGCTGGCCCCGTCGACCAACCGGCGCGCTGCCGCCGACAGGCTACTTTTGCTGGGCGCGAATGGCATTGACCAGATCAGGCCCGAATTCCTTGACGTAGGTGTCCGCCGTTTTCTGCGCAACCGCCGCCTGGAACGCCGGAACATCCACCTTCTCGACCACGGCGAGCCCTTTCTCCTTCATCTCCGCCAGCGCCTTGCCCTCGATCTCACGATTGAGTTTGCGCTGGTACACCGCGGCATCGCGTGCTGCCGCGACGATCGCTTGCTGCTGCGCGGGCGTGAGCTTCTGGAAGCGATCGAGGTTCATCGCCAGGATCGACACCGTATAAGCGTGCCCGGTCAACGACAGGTGCTTCTGCACTTCATTGAAGCGCTGCGAGCGGATGATCCCGATCGGATTCTCCTGGCCGTCGACCGTGCCCGTCTCGAGCGCCAGGTACACCTCCGTGAACGCCATCGGCGTCGGATTGGCGCCCAGCAGTTTGAACGCCTCGACGTGCGCCGGATTGGGCGTCGTGCGGATCTTCAGGCCCTGCAGGTCCTTGGGCTCGCGAATCGGCCGCTTCGAATTGGTGACGTGGCGAAAACCAATCTCCCAGAACGCGAGACCCTTCATGCGGTTCTTGTCGAGGTCCGCCAGCAACTGCTTGCCGATGTCGCCGTCGACGACCCGGTATACGTGGTCGTGGTCGACAAAGAGGTAAGGCAGGTCGAGCACATTGAGCTTCTTGTCGAAGCGGGTGAAGAACGGATTGCCGGTCATGCCCAAGTCGATCGTCCCGAGCCGGACGCCTTCGAGTGTCGCCGCGTCGTTGCCGAGTTCGCCCGACGGATGCACCGAAACGGTCACCGCACCATTCGTTCGCTTCTTCACTTCGTCGGCGAAGTAGAGGGCCGCCTGGTGGTGGGTGTCGGTAGTCGACTGGGTATGGGCCAGCTTCAGGGTGGTCTGCGCTTGAACCTGGGCAGCCACCGCGAGCGCGCCCAGAAGCGTAATTGCGGCGAAATGCATGACGTCCTCCTTTCCGGTCGAGTACCGGATGCGAAATTATTTTGCATGCAAATTATGCCATGGTCAATAGATTATCTGCCATAATTGCCATCAGAGCCTCTTATTTGCATTCACCATGGCCATTCGAATCGCCCCCGCACCTCGCCGACCGGTTCACGAAGACGTCCTCGCACGCCTGCGCGACATGATCGTCGAGGGCGAACTCGCGCCCGGCGCCCACATCCCGGAACGCACGCTGTGCGAGCGCTTTGGCATCTCGCGCACACCCCTGCGCGAGGCGCTGAAGGCGCTGGGGTCGGAAGGTCTCGTGAACCTGCTGCCCAATCGCGGCGCGGTCGTGGCGGCCTTGACGCTCAAGGACGTCGACGACGTGGTCAAGGTGATCGACGCGCTGGAGGGCTTGGCCGCCGTCGCCGCCTGCGAAACGATGACGGACGCCAAGCTCGCCGCCATCGAAGACTTGCATCGGCAGATGGTCGCGCGCCGCCGCGATCGTGACCTGATGGGCTACTTCAAGCTGAACCAGGCTATTCACGAGGCGATCGTCGATGCCGCGGACAATCCGGTGGCGAGCACCATTTACCGCTCATTGCTGGCGCGCATCCGCCGCTATCGCTTCATCGGCAATCGCGAAAGCGAGCGCTGGGAACAGGCGCTGACCGAACACGAACACTTCCTCGACGCGCTTCGTCAGCGCGACGGCGCCCTGCTGCGCCAGTTGCTGCACTCGCATCTGCGTAACGGCTGGCGTGTGACGCGCGCGCTGGTGCGCGACGAGCTCGACGCCAACGCCGCCCGGCCGGTGCGCATCCTGCGCCGGCCGATCCGGGTGGCGTGAGGAGGCGGCCGGCATGGACTACGAATCACTGCTCGCGCGAAGCCACGATGCGCCGCTGCGCGCTGGCTTGGTGGGCGTAGGCGAGTTCGGCGCGTCCTTCCTCTTCCGTGGCGCCCGCGCCCGCAACCTGCGGGTTCCGGCCGCGGCCGATCCCGATCTCGAGCGTGTCGTGCGTGCAGCAATACGCGCCGGCTTCGCCGAGGATCGCATCGCCCGCTGCGAGACCGCCGGTGACGCGCTCGGCGCGTATGAGCGCGGGCAGTTCGTCGCCACCCGCCACGCCGAAGTCCTCGTCGCGCTGCCACTGGATTTCGTCGTCGAGGCGACCGGCGCGCCCGAGTCCGCGGCCCGGATCGCCGCGCTGGCGACCGCGGCCGGCAAGCACGTGGCGATGGTCAGCAAGGAGTGCGACTCGGTCGTGGGCCCGATCCTGCAGGCCCGCGCCGCGGCGGCTGGCCTCATTTGCACCGCCGTCGATGGCGACCAGCCGAGCCTTGCGATAGGACTGGTGACCTGGGCCCGCACGCTCGGCCTCGACGTCATCTGCGCCGGCAAGGCCAGCGAATACGACTTCGTGGTGGACCTCGAGCGCGACAGCGTGACGGCCGTCGGTTGCGCACTACCTGCGCCGGGAATACGGCACCTGTGGTCGCTGCCGCCCGGCGAGCTTCGCGACGGTGTCGAGCGACGTGCCCGGATCCTTGCCGCGTGGCCGCACAAGACGGTGCCGGACCTGTGTGAGTTGGGCATCATAGCCAACGCAACTGAGCTCGTGCCCGACACGCCGGCGCTGCACGCGCCGATTGCGCGCACGCTCGAGTTGCCCGACCTGCTGCGGCTCGCGTCCGAGGGCGGATTGCTGCAGGGCACGGGCAGGCTCGACACGTTCAACTGTTTGCGGCGCCCCGACGAAGTCAGTTTCGCCGGCGGGGTGTTCGTGGTGGTGCACTGCGACGACCCGGCGACCTGGGGCGTGCTGCAGGGCAAGGGCATTCCGACCAGCGTCGACGGCCGGACCGCCCTTTTGCACAATCCAGTGCATCTACTGGGTATCGAAGCGCCGCTCACATTATTCAGCGCGCTGGCGTTCGGAAGGCCAGCGGGCATGCTGACTCCGCGCTTCGACCTGGTGGCGCGCGCACGCACGGCACTGCCTGCCGGTACGCGCCTCACGCTTGGCGAACGACACGCCATCGCCAACATGGAGCCGCTGCTGCAGCCCGCCCAGGCCGTGGGCAACGAGAAGCCGATCCCCTATTACATGGCTGCCGGCCACGCGTTACGCACGAACGTCCCCGCAGGCGAGATCCTGCGCCGTGACCATATCGAGCCCCCGCACGATTCGGTGCTTTGGGCCTTGCGCGAGGAACAGGACGCGCGCTTTTTTGGTTGATCCATGGCGCATACGGACCTGCCGATCGTCGATGCGCACCATCACCTGTGGGACCTTACTCAAGGGCCGCTGCACTACCCCTGGCTCCAGGATCCGCAGGCCGAAGCGCACTTCCTCGGCGACCAGGCGCCGCTCAAGCGCGACTACCTCCCTGCCGACTACCGCCGCGACGCCGCCGGTCACGACATCGTCGCAACCGTGCACGTCGAGGCCGAGTGCAGTCGCGAGCAGCAAGTCGAGGAGACACGCTGGCTGACCGCGCAGAATGCCGCACACGGAATGCCGAGCGCCATCGTCGCGCATGCATGGTTCCACACCGACAACGCGGCGAGCGTGCTCGCGCAGCAGGCCGCGTTTCCGCTGGTGCGGGGGATTCGGTCCAAGCCGGTGACGCGGCGCGCGCCCGACATGGAATTGCCCGACGTGCGCGGGTCCATGCAGGATCCCGCGTGGCTCGAGGGCTACCAGTTGCTGCGCAAGTTCGGATTCTCTTGGGACCTGCGCGTGCCGACCTGGCACCTGGAAGAGGCCGCCGAGGTTGTTGGCGCCCATTCCGACATCCCGGTCGTGCTCAATCACACCGGCTTCCCATGGGATCGCTCGACCGCGGGACTCGCGCTGTGGCGCGCCGGCATGCGCAAGCTCGCCGCCTGCACCAACTGTCATTGCAAGCTGTCCTGCCTGTGCCTGCTGGACGG
The DNA here is from genome assembly GCA_963756765.1 of uncultured beta proteobacterium. GTDB lineage: Bacteria > Pseudomonadota > Gammaproteobacteria > Burkholderiales > Casimicrobiaceae > VBCG01. The sequence continues at coordinate 396,688 of CAVWPC010000011.1, forward strand.
CGACTGGAACTACAACGACAACCGCGCCATCGTCATGGAGGCCATCAAGATCTTCGGCGTCGAGCGTTGCATGTTCGCCTCCAACTTCCCGGTGGACGGACTACGGGTGTCCTTCCGGGTGATGTTCGACGACTTCAAACGGATGACGGAAGGCTTTGCGCATTCCGATCGGCGACGACTCTTCCACGATAACGCGGCAAAGTTCTATTGCATGGAGCTTCCCTAAACTCCGTCGTGTAGCCGCCGCCCCGGAAGTGGAATCGGCAATGACCCGTTGCCCCGTGTGGTGCCTGGCTTGGCCGCGGTACAAGAGTTGCGCCGCCCCGGAAAGTCCCGGACCGATCGGGGGCGGTGAGGTCGTTGACGATGCGCCCCGCTCCCCGCCCGTCGGTTCCGGTGAATCGACGCGGTGCGCTTGCTTGCCCGTCGTGTCCACATATCCTTCGACGAACTTCTCCATCGCGCCTTCGCCCTGCCGGGCCTGCAGCAGCCGCTCGAGCACGCGCTGCGTCTGCGGGTCGTCGAAGGCGACCGGGTCGGCGACCTCTCCCTTGCTCCGTTCGACACCGAGCGCCAGCGCAATCGACTCCCGCACGGTCGCCTCGCGCAGTGCGCGCGCGTCCGCTTCCGGCGCGTACGCCCCGTGAACGACGAGCTTGAGTTGCGGGCGCGCTTGCAGCGCTTTAGCCACCTTTTGCAGGCGCTCCCGCATCGGCGGCGCCAGATCGGCGCGCCCGGCTTCGAAGCCGACGCTGCGCAGTTCTTCGTTCGCTTTTCCTCCGAGCGCGCTTGCAAGCGCACGGAACGGTGCCGACACGATGCGGTCACCGCGCTGGCGAGTGCCTGCCGGATCACCGCAGCGTAGTCGAACTCGGGACGGCCGACGTCGCCACGCACCTAAACCGCGAGACGGATCCGTCCGTCCCCGTCCTTCACCAGTGCGACGGCGAGCTCGAGCGGCAGGTCCATTGCAGTGGGCGACTCGACGCGTTCGCCGAGCTCGAGGTCGGACATCGTGATGTTGTTTTGGCCGCGCAGTTGCGAGTCGACGATCTCGTAGTCGACATCCAGCCACAGGCGTCCGGCTGCAACCTTGCGTCCCGCGAACGTGGCGGTGTAGGGCGACAGCTGCGGCATCGCGACGTTGTCGAACTTCGTTTCGATGTCGAGGAACGAAGCGGGATCGGTGGTTGCAAACGAACCCGCCGCGCTCGCGGCGCCGTTCGGCGGCACGACGCCGCCGATCTCGAGTTCAGCGCGCGTCTCCGGCTCGGACGACAGGCCCACGATGGTGCCGACTTCCACGACCCGTCGATCAAAGGTCGCACAAGGGGGTGGTGCACAACCACGGTGCGCATGCTATTCAACGACCTCATCGGCGCGGACCAGCACCTTCGGTGGAACCTTCAGACCAAGTCCCGCGGCGGCCTTCCGATTGATAACAAGCTCGAAAGCCGTTGCCTGCTGAACAGGCAGATTGCTGGGCCGCTCGCCTTTCAGAATTCTTTCCACGTATTCGGCAGCACGTTGGAACAAGATCGAGATGTTGGCGCCATAGGTGATGAAACCACCAACGTCCGAATACTCACGGAACGGATAGATGGCGGGAATTCGGTGCAGCGCCATCGCCTCGGCAATCTGTTTTCGGTTGCCCAGGAGGAGGATGTCGGAGGCCAGTAACACCGCGTGCGGCCGCGATGCTACGAGCCGTTGCAACGCACCCTCCACATCTCGACCGCTCTGAACCTCGAACACCTCGACAGTTACGGAGAGGTCTTGCGCGATGCGACGAGCCGTTTCCAGGTTGATACTGTTCAAAGGATTGCGGGAATTCACCAGCACCGCCAAGCGTGTCATTCCCGGAACGACCTCTTTGAGCAACTCAATGCGTTTCGCTTCCAGCTCGACATTGATCGCGATGAAACCGGTGATGTTTGCTTCCGGGCGGGCGAGATTTTCGACGATGCCCGTATTGAACACATCGCCGGCAACGACTACGGTAGGAATCCTAGTGGTGGCACGCTTTGCGGCCAAGGCAGCAGGCGTTCCCCACGCGACGATCACGTCTACCGGCAACGCAGCCAGCTCTGCGGCGAACGCCGGATAGCGGTCGTCCCTGCCCTCCGCGTAGCGATTTTCCATGACCAGATTCTTGCCGTCGACATAGCCAAGCTCCAGCAGCTTTGACTTGAAATTCTGGATCGGCGGCAGCGGCGAAGTGGCCAACAGCCCTACTCTAGGAACTTGCCCGAGCTGTTGGGCCCGTGCCCCGACGTGCCATCCGGACAATAGTGCGCCAAACAATACAATGAGGTCCCGCCGCGTCATGGCTATTGGGCAGCGGCACCAAAGAAGAAGGACGCCCGCCGACCTGTTGCTCTGCGGGCACGAAACCAGTCTAGTTTTCTACTGCGTGGGCACACAGTGTCGGGATCGTGGTGCGCAGATGCGCAACGCGTGAATGCTGGCAATGTTTGTGGTCGATGTCCCCACCTCCAAAGGTAGGATTCGAGCGGAGTGATTCACGCAAGAGTGTGCGAGGGACAAGCCCGCAAAACTGCCGCACTGGTGATGCTGAAGAAAAGCGCACAACCGCGGTCGCGGCAAGCGCTTGACTTAAAGCGAGCTTTTGGCGCGCCCGGCAGAGTTTTGACTGTAACACATTGGTTTTATTGTAATTTAATCGCTGCCCGCGCAGTTGACGGCGCGATGATTGCCGGTCCAGGCACGGGCGGCGAGCCCGCGGGCATCCTCGGCGCGCTCTCCGTGGGCACGGGCACGTCCCTCACCTGGCCCAACGTCTGCGCCCTGGTCAAGGCTGTAGAAGCTGCCAACGGCGTGACCGATCCGGCGCGCACCGGCTTTGCCGTGGCACCGGACACGGCGGAGATATTGCGGACGCGCGACAAGGCCACGGACGCGGGCGAATTCATTTTGGCGGACGGGCGGATTGATGGTCGACCCGCCGTCGTTTCCAACAGTGTCCGGGCTGGCACGCTCGTTTACGGCGATTGGTCCGGCGTCGCGATTGCGCAGTGGGGCGTGCTCGAGGTTGCCGTGATGAGCGCCGATCCTGGGTCGACGCTGTTCCGGACCGGCCGGGTTGGGATTCGCGCGCTCTATTCGTGCGACGTATTGACGTTGCGCCCAGAATCGTTCGCCGCCGTCGTTGGCATCACGTAATGAAGGTCAAGATTCTCGCAGGCTTCTACCATGCTGGCCGCGTCGTGGCTCCAGGCGAGGTACTTGAGATGGATGACGACGACGCCGAAAGCGCGATCGGGCTCGGCCGTGCCTTCGCGCTGGGGCCGCGCACTCGCCGCATCAAGGACGCTTCCGCCGAGCGCGATGGGAACTGGATACGGCGGGGGCGCGCGTGAAGGCGCACCGCGCATTGCCAGTCATTCCGGCGCGGGCATGCAACATCTGCGGCAGCTACCGCGATCCGCACGCCGCGCACCGCACATGCGAGCGTTGCCGGCAACGTTTGAGGCTTCGCGTACTCTCGTTGACTGGCGGCCGTCGACCGAGCGCGGAGCCGCTTGCGCGCGATTGAGGCTAGGTACACCCGTCTCCTCGGGCGTGTCAGTTCATCCGCTGGCGTGCTACGGCGCAACTGCAAGGTCGGGCAGCCCTTGGTCATCAGGCAGGATGATTGCGAGCCTCCCAAGAGTCACTCGGTACATCGACCTCCTCAAACCATCGCTTTCGCGTCTCGTTCCGGCAAGTAACAATAGTCGTCGGGGCCCAGGCTCTGTGCCGGTGATTGAATATATCGACCCATTCGTCGGGCACGTCAAAGTAGAGTGGGCGCCCGAGCGGATTGTGCGTGAGCACTAGACACTGTTGTGGCGATATTGGAAGGCTGACCTCCATGTCGGGCGAAGTTAGCCCAGCGCTCCGCAACATAGGGTGCCTGCGGTACGCCGTCGGATCACCCCATGTCCCAGGCGCGTCGCTTGTGAGAAAGCCTAGCGGATCTCTAGTGCACAGTATTGTTTTGTGCATCTGCATGAGTATGGGTAACACGCCTTTTACCGCCGCAGAAAGCAGCGCGGTGATCGTGGTCTCTTTTAGATTGTCGAAATCGCCTGGCTGCGGAACGTACCTTCTCGATCTATCAGAGTCTGAGGCAGGCGTAGGCGTCACCGGCTTGGTCTCCCAATCTGATCCAGCGACCATTTCAAACATGTCTTTTACGTTATTGAGCTGTCCGACAAAATGGTCCCGAGTGGAGGCCGTGCGCGTATAGGTAAACGCTGCAAAGGCACAGACCCATAGCCAATCAAGATCAGTCAAATCACGCCTGAATTTCAGTTTGCTAGTTCGGACAGTTGCGAACTTGGACTCGACCTCGGAAAGGCCTTTTTCCAGCCGCAAGTCTCAGCCGCCATCGGGAAGCCGCAGCGTATACATGTCCGTTTCGTGGAAGATCTTCTCCGGAGACTTGTTTCGAGGGTTGGTTCCGTCCTTGTCGAACATCCAGACATACGGCGTTCGCGTGTTGGTACGGGGTGCTGACGGATCGAGCCAAGCCTTCAGGTAGCACGTTGGGACGAAATGCTGCCTCTTGTTCCCGTACTTGGCGCTTGACACCGTCGATGGCTTCCGAAGTTACTAATGCTCGACGCCGAAGCGGGTATTCCACACGTCCTCAGCGTGGCCGGGCGGGTCCGTGTTCGTCGCGCGCGGTCCGGTAGCCTTGCACTCGCTACACATGACGACGATCGTGCGCCCGCCATCGGCGTGGACAACGATGAGGCTGGCGTTGGCGCAAAAGGGACATGGGCGGAGCATGGTGGCGCTCATGCTGTCATCGGCCCGTCCGGTTGAGCGCAGAGTTGGGCGTCACTTGTGGGCTGAATCCGGACTTGGCTTTGGCCATCGATAGAACCCAATAGCTGGATCGTTCGAACGATATTTCCGAATCATCTCGACTTCTTTGGCAGAAAGTTCCGCCTCACTTGCTGTATCCGACTCCCAAAGAATCTGCTTGCGAACGGTGTAGTCGCGCCTTACGTCGTCTGGGAGTGTCTGAAAGTCGGCATTGACCAAGGTCGGGTCAGGGCTGCCCATGTATCTCGCGCTACCCACGCTGTCCTTCCCAACGCAAATCTTGCCGGATGGATAGGTCAACAGATACACCTGCTTCACGAAGTCGTCCCCTTAAGCCACTCAAGCGGATTCGCGTGACGCCCAACACGAAATGGAGAACCCAAAACTGACGGGAGCATAAAGCAGGCACAGCCCACGGTAGCCCACGGGTAGCCCAGAATGGGCAAGGGGCTAGGTCGATTACCTAACCCCTTTGAGCGGACCGAGACATAGGTTCCAAAACGTACCGGACACATAGGTAACACTTTCCCGGTTACCCGGGGAGGTGTCTATGCCGTGGAAGGAGTGTTCGGTGATGGACGAGCGCCTGCGATTGGTGGCCAGGCTGCTGGACGGCGAATCGATGTCGGAGGTTTGCCGGGAGTTTGGGATTTCCCGCAAGACCGGCTACAAGGTCTTCACCCGCTATAAAGATCAAGGGCTTGAAGCGCTGACTGATCGGTCGCGGCGTCCGGTGCGGTACGCCAACCAGCTGCCGCCCCAGATCGAGCGGCAAATCGTCACCTTCAAGCAGGAGAAGCCGCATTGGGGTGCCCGCAAGATTCGCGAGCTCCTGGTGCGCCGCTTGGCCGGTGATGTCCGCATCCCCGCCAAGAGCACCATCCACGCCGTCTTGCACCGGCATGGACTGGTCAAAGGACTCCGCCGGCCGCGCTCGCGCGCCACCGGCACGGCGCTGTCGCCCGGCCTCGCGCCCAACGATCTTTGGTGCGCCGACTTCAAGGGCGAATTCAAGCTCGGCAACGGGCGAATACTGTTATCCGCTCACCGTCACCGACCACGCCTCGCGTTATCTGCTGCTATGTGAGGCCTTGGATTCGGTCCGGGAGGACACCGCCATCACCGCCTTCCAGCAGCTGTTCCTCGAGCGTGGCCTGCCCACCGCCATTCGCTCCGACAACGGCGTCCCGTTCGCCAGCCCGAATGCGCTGTTCAACCTCTCCAAGCTTGCCGTCTGGTGGCTGCGCCTGGGCATCGCCATCGAGCGCATCAAGCCCGGCCATCCGCAGCAGAATGGCCGGCACGAGCGCATGCATCTCACCTTGAAACAGGAAGCCACTCGACCGCCTGGCATGAACAGCCTCCAGCAACAGGCCCGCTTCGATGCCTTTGTCAGCGAATTCAACGACGAGCGGCCGCACGAGGCACTGGGCATGAAAACGCCCAACGAGCGCTACGCGCCCTCGCCACGACCGTATCTTGGTTTACCCGAGCTGACCTACCCGTTGCACGATCGTGATGCCCTGGTGACCGCTTGCGGCCGCATCTGCATGCACCGCAAGAAGATCAGCATCTCGTACACGCTGGCCGGCCAGCGCGTCGGCATCAAGGAAGTCGACGACGGCATCTGGATCGTAAGCTTCATGCAGTACGATCTCGGCTACATCGACCTGGAGCAGAAGACCCTGCAACCCCTCGACAACCCGTTCGGCCCGAGGTTGTTACCCATGTCTTAGGTACGGACTGTTACCGATGTCTCCGGTCCGTACACTTGATATATTGGCGCGCCCGGCAGGATTCGAACCCACGACCCCCTGGTTCGTAGCCAGGTACTCTATCCAACTGAGCTACGGGCGCTTAGCTCTCGATTCTATCATTGCCGAGCCGTTCCGGGCTACCCAGCGGCGTATCCAGCGAGGGCGGCGCACCCGCGGTCCGTTGGCCCCGCCGCCATAGCCCCCAGGCCTTGAAGGCCCACGCGATGCCGAACCAGGCCGCGAGCACGGCGATCGGATAGGCGAGCAGGCGTGGCTCCCACAGCGCAACCAACGCAATCGCCAGCGTGACGACGGACATGGTCCCGAGCAGGCTGACTTCCGCCGGCCCGAGGGCGCGGCGATTGGTCAAGGCCGCGCCCAACGCGCTGCCGACGCTCACCGCGCCGGCGGCGGCCCGGCCGGCGCTGCCCGACACCGCGCGACGAGCCTTGCCCTCGCCGCCTTCGCCCCCCGGTCGCGCCTCGGTACGCCGCACGCGGTTGCGCCGGGTCAGCACCACTTCGGTCGCGCGTTCGAGATCGGCCTCGTACTGCGCGGCCATGCGGCGCGCGAAGTCCGTGTTCTCGATCGCCACATCGAGTTCGTAGTTCGCCATCCAGCTCGCAAGGTTGAGATTGGTCGACCCGACCCGCGACCAACGATCGTCGGCGACTGCGGTTTTGGCATGCAGCATGGTGCCGTTCCACTCGAACACGCGCACGCCCGACTCGAGCAGCGTGCGATAGCCGGAGCGCGACAGCGGCGACAGCGCCGGGATGTCGCTGGCGCCAGGCACCAGCAGCCGCACGTCGACGCCGTCGCGTGCCGCCGCGCGCAACGCCTGCGTGTACGCTGCGGTGGCCACGAAATACGCGTCGGTGAGCCACAAGTGCTCGCGTGCGAGGGACGCGATCAGGAGATCGGTGCGATACGCCCCTGCAGCATTCGGCACGCCGGCGATGACGCGCACCCGCATGTCGCCGGCCGCGGCTTCGGCCTTGATTCTGCCAAGATCGAGATCGTTGCCTCCGGCGGCCGACCACACCTGGCGAAACGCATGCTCGACCTCGGCCACGGCCGGACCGTGGATTTCCACGCCGGTGTCGCGCCATGGCTCCAGACGCTTGACCGGATTGCCTTCCCACTTGGCACTCACGCACAAGCCGCTTACGAAGGCAACCGTGCCATCGACGACGATGGACTTGCGGTGATCGCGGGTGAGCCAGGCCAGCGGACTGTCGAAGCTCGGTGGATTGAAGCAGACGACTTCGACCCCGGCATCGCGCATGTGACCCCACAGGCTTCGCGCCATGGTCGAGCCGAGCCAGTCGTACAGCACGCACACGCGCACGCCAGCGCGGGCACGCGCCGCCAATGCCTCGGCGAAGCGCCGGCCTACGCTGTCGTCCGCGACGATGTAGCTCTCGAAGAGCACATAGTTCGCGGCGCCCTCGATGGCGGAGAGCCAGGCCGGAAAGTTCTCGCGGCAGTCAAGGAGCAGGTGGACGTCGTTGCCGGTCGTCGGCTGCGCACCGGCCGCACGCGCAAACGCACGGTCGAAGCGATCCGCCTCGGTGCCCGCGGACGACGTGATCCCGGACAACATTGGTGAGCTGCTCAGCGGCACTTCAGTCTTGGTCATCGGCCGCGGCAGGAGTGCTGGTTGGCCATTGCCCGAAGTCCCCTCCATTGGCGATACTTGGGGCATGGTACCTCGCTTCGCCGGCCGTCCCGATTTCGCACCGCAATTGCCGCAGCAAGGCCAAGCGTTGGTGGCGCTCGCCCTTCTCGTGGCGTCCCTGCTGGCAGGCTGTGGTTCTGCGAAGGTCGACGCGCTGGGTCCGGGCTCGCGCGTGCTGGCGCTGGGCGATAGTCTCACCTACGGGACGGGCGCGACGCCCGAGACGAGTTACCCCGCCTATCTCGCGGCGTCGACCAAGTGGACCGTCGTCAACGCCGGCGTTGCGGGCGAAACCGCGCAGCAGGGCTGTGCGCGTCTCGCGCCGCTGATCACCGAGCATCGCCCCGAACTGATCCTCGTTTTTCTCGGCGGCAACGACATACTGCGCCGCGGATCGATCCAGGCACTGACCGACGGCCTCGACCATTGCGCGCAAGTGGCCCACCGCGCCAAGGTGCCGATGGTTCTGTTCGCTGTGCCGCGGTTCGAATTCGCGGGCTTCTCCGACGCGCCGCTGTTCGAAGGCGTGGCCAAGTCGTCGAAGGTCGGCTACCTGTCACCTCAACTCGGCAAGCTGCTGGGCGACGACAAGCTGCGCTCGGACTCGGTGCATCTCAACGCCGACGGGTATCGCAAACTCGCCGCCAACGTTGCGGACGAATTACGCCGGCTCGGATATCTGCGTCACTAGGTCCCGCAAGGTCATGCGGGACGTGCGACACGCTATCCAGCACCGGTGTCTCCGTCTGGTCGGGTCCGGCGGCCGCGCAAGAGCCAGCATGCGCTCGACGGTGGGGCAATGGTGCTGGTCGTACCGACCGTGGACACGGAGGATGAAGCCAAGGAGGTAGTGCAGTGGGCTTACTTTCCTCCGATCGGCCGCCGCAGCCAAGGTGGCAGCCAGACCGTCCAGACTTTAGCTGCTTCCAGCAATAGGCTAACGCAGCACCGATGCCCGAGCCCGGTTCGTCGCGAAAGCGATGGCCCGGGCTTTTCATACGAGATCTCGCTGACCAGCCTTCGAAGTCCTTGGTTCGACGAATGCCGTCGCTCGGTGGAGTGAGCCGTCAACTCGCGCAGTGAACACGACGTAGGACTGGCCCTACGGCAAAGTGCGACCCGGACTGATCACCTCACAGCCAGGCTACAGCGAAGATAGGGAAATTTCCGAGGAGATCGCCGTGCAACCGTCCAGCCAAGCCCTCATGGATCTTGAAAAGAAGTTCTGGCAATCCATCGTCGACAAGGACACTGCCACAGCGGTGTCACTGCTTTCCGAACCCGCGCTCATGGTGAGTTCTCACGGCGCGATGAAGTTTGACCACGCCGGGTACCGCAAGATGGTGGAGCAGGGATCCATGGAATTGACTGCGTTCGACTTGAGTGAGATGCAAGCCGTCTTTCCGAATGACACGACGGCCGTCCTCACTTATCGCGTGAGGCAGGAGGTAGCCGATCGCGGACGTTCGAATACGAAGACGCAGGAGATGACGGACACCTCAACCTGGATCAAGTCGCAAGACGGTACCTGGCGATGCGTCGCGCATACCGAGACAGCGCTGGAGCCTCGCAAATGAAGCGCCTGGCCCGCACGGCCATCCTATGTGCTGTAACTACGACGCCATTTGCGGCAACCACCTGGGCATTCGCCGCCGACGTAGGCGTATCGATTCAGATCGGCCAGCCGGGTTTCTACGGGCGCATCGACATCAACAATTACCCGCCGCCGGTGCTGATCTATCGGGAACCCGTGACCATCCAGCGAGCGCCCGTGGGCGTCGTGCGGCAACCAATTTACCTCCATGTCCCGCCGGGGCACGCAAAAGACTGGGGCAAGCACTGCCGCAAATACAACGCGTGCGGACAACCGGTCTACTTCGTGCAGGAGAATTGGTATAACAACGTGTACGTCCCGCGCTATCGCGAAGGCAAGGGCCATGGGCAAGGGCATGGCAAAAAGCAGGGCAAAGGAAACGACTAGGTGTCGCTGGCCGGCGGGTCCATGGATTCACGGTCGTAGTAGTCGACCGCTGCTTCAGCTAGGAACAGTTTGCGCACGCCGGACGTCGGCGATGTACTCGCGACACGCCAATCTTCTGTGAGTCCGGGTATTCGCATACCTCGGTGTCGGAGACGCTCGAGAGCGACAGGTAGCCGCGTCAGTGCCGCCGATCTGCTGGTACGCCAGCAAACCCGGATGGCGGCTCTTGGTTGCTCGCGGCCTCGATCCACGCCGTGGGGTACAAGCCGCTCGCTGCCATGATCACCGGTTGTGGAAGATCCGGAAGGCGGTCCTCCCAATGCGGCTGCCCGATTGCCGCTGCACTCAGTAAGGCCGCCGCGACGACGAGCGCCGGCAGGCCGAGCCTGGCGACAGGAATCCCGAAGCCGTATGTCCCGGCGGCAGTGCCCGCGCTGAAGACGTTCGTGGCGACCCGGAGATTGCCCTCGCTTCCGTCACCCTCCAACACACATCGAGCGGCAGGTTCGGCCGCCTTGCTGTTTGCATCCATGACCGTACTCCTTGCAAAAGATCCTGACTCCAACGAGCCAGGCCTCCAAGGCTACGGTGCCGATGTATCGGCAATACTTCTCGGCGACGCGACAATGTAACTTGCGCGTACGCGTGCCGCGGCTCTGAGCTGCCCGGCGACGACAAGCTGCGCTCGGACTCGGTACACCTCGACGCCGACGGGTATCGCAAACTCGCCGCTAATGTTGCCGGAGGCTGCGAGGCCGCGGGTACCTGCGTCATTAGGCGTAGCCGAGGCATTGCGACGCTTCCGCAAACCAAGCAAGAGAGGCTTGCTGGCGCTCCAGATACCCAGCGCGGGGACGTGATTGTGTCGAGTCCAAGGGCATTGTTCGGGTCTTCCTACGACGCCAGTACCCTTCTCCCGGTGGTACCTGCATCATTCACTTATTTTTCACCTCACCATACTAGGGGCTGAAGTCCACTAGCACGTCCATACAGATCAACAGCGAGACGTTCGCGCTCACCATGACCGGTACTGGCGTCTCCGCCTGCACCTAATATTGCCCCTCCGGCACCGAGCGCCGCCTTGCTTTTCGAATCCACGAACGTTCAGCGAGACGAGAATGTAACTCGTAGGTGCACATGCCCCCGCGTCCGTACCCTTTACGTCGGCGCGTACATCGCCAAAACGACACCGCGATGGCTAACCATCCCGAAGGATTAGCTTGATCCTGGCGCCTCTGGCGAGAACGCCGCATGCGTCTGACCAGTTGTTCTGCCCGAAAAATCGGTCCACTCTTGACGTTCGTAGTCGTAGAGTTTGCATCTTCGCAGCAAGTTTGCAATATATCGAAGTCCGACGTACTCGACGATCGCGTCGCGCCCTAGAAGCTGGTTGAGACGACTCTGGGCCGCGTGCAAACGGTAAAACGGTATCAGTGGGTTGATATGGTGAGCGGGGTGTTCCATGATTTCGTGCGACAGAATGCCATACCAGCGCGGATACCGTACATGAATCGTCAACTCCTCCTGGCCACCGTACCGATGAGCCTCAGCCTCCGTTCGAAACCAAGGAACTAGGTGGTGCGTATGTTGAAGATATACCGTTAAACCCATCGAGGTGTTCCATATGAAGAACGGTAGAACTACGCCCCAGAGAAGTGATGACCACCAGGAATGACCGTACTGCGTGCCTAAAAAAATCACGCTGCAGCACAGGGCCAATAGCCATGACATGACCAGCGCGAAATCGCGAAAGGCGCGTTTGCGTAGCTTCTGATCGAGCACATGGGGTGGATAGAATTTGTTTGCCCACCAACGCTCTACCAGGTAGTAAATGCCGAACCCTCCGCATCTATACATCCTTTCAACCACGCGCCTCCATCCCGGGAGAGCATCACAAATTGTGCTTGACGTTAGCTTCGGAAGCAGCGTAACAAGCCGCAACAGACTATGCCTCCCAATCCGGCTACCGGAGGTTGGACCTCCCCGTTGGTTCTCGACCGGGCACGTTATCCTGCGCCATGCTGGCGCTCTCGTTGCGCTATTGCTATTCCCGCTCAACGGACCGCTCGCGACGATTTTCCTAGTCAGCTATGTCATTCGCATCTGGGGAATGGAGGCCGTCTACCATCGCTACTACTCAGTGCGGGCAGCGGGGGCCCCCTGTGGTGATCATATGTTCATCGCGATCACCGAGTGGTGCGGACTGATAGGAGATGTCAAGAAGCAATTGCCCGACAGGAGCGTATTCGCAACCAAGTAACGGATCACGCGGTGCCACGGCGCCATCGCTCTATGTCATCGGGGTGTGTGCGTCTGTGAACGCGTAGCTGATGTCATCCTGAGGCGCTCTCTCGTCGTGAAGAGCGCGAGCGGCATGGCGGTGTCGAGCGCGTGCAGGCGAGGCCCGGGCGCAGGGCCGTCCATGTCGGGAACGTCCACTTCGAGGATGGCGATGTCGAAGTGCAGGATAGCTATACGGGCGCCGCCTCCCTGCGGCCGCCCGCTCCGACAACGGCGTCCCCTTCGCGAGCCGGAACGCCCTGTTCACCCTCTCCAGATGGCTGCGCCTGGGCGTGGCCATCCATCCGCAGCAGAGCGGCATTGGCCATGAAGACCCCGGCCGAGGTTTACTCAGCCGCGGCCACGCGCTATCGTGGCTTGCCTGAGCTCAGCTCCCCGTTACATCATCGCGATGTACTGATCACCGCCTGCGGCCGCCTGTGCATGCACCGCAAACGGATCAGCATCTCCCATGTCCTGGCCGGTCAGCGCGTCGGCATCAAGGAGGTCGACGAGGGCATTTGGCTGGTCAGCTTCATGCACTATGACCTAGGCTACATCGACTTGGAGCAGAAAACCCTGCAACCTCGCGACAACCCGTTCGGCACGCGGTTGTTACCTATGTCTTAGGTACGCCATGTAACCCATGTCTCAGGGCTACACATTGCCATTTCTGGCGGAGACGCAGGGATTCGAACCCTGGATACAGGTTTTGGCCCGTATGCTCCCTTAGCAGGGGAGTGCCTTCGACCACTCGGCCACGTCTCCAAGCTTGCGATTGTACGTCCGAACGCCTCCGCGGTCTATCGCAGCGTCACGAATTCGCTGCAAAATCCGTGGGTTACTCTGCCTACGCCAGTTTGACGCGACGTCCGGACGCGGCCGACTCCCGCACCGCATCCAGTACCTGCTGGCAACGCCATCCGTCCGTGAAATTGGGACTCGGTGAAACTCCCTGCGCAATGCCTTGCGCAAATTCCTGTACGAGCATCCGGAACGCCATCAGCCGGTGATCGCGGGGGTCGGCCTGCAGCTGGAACTTTTTCGGCGTCGCGAGGGGCGCGAACGGCGCGCCGTTGCGGCTGGCCATGACGACCCCGTCGTCGGTGGGATTGGGGCCGGCCTGCTCCAGATGCAGCGTGCCTTCGCTGCCCATGACGGCAATGCGCGTGCCGCGCGTCGGCGTCGTTGCGAACGACGCTACCATCGTGGCCACGCCGCCGTCGACGAACTCGAGGGTAAACGAGAAGGTGTCGTCGGTTTCGGCCTGCACGATCTTTGCGTTCGCTTCGTCGTGCACGTCCGGACGCAAGTTCGCGAGGTGTCCGGTGACGGTGGCCACTTCGCCGAACCACGCGCGCAGACCATCGACGTAATGCGAGCCGAGCGCACCGAGGAGCCCGCCGCCTTCCGCCTCGGAGGCCTGCCACGTCAGGGGCCGCGGCTGCGCGGTCACGTAACGATCGAGGAAAAGCTCGATCGTGCACAGATGGAAGCGGCCGACGTGTCCTTGCTGCAAAAGCTCCTTCACGTACGAACGTTGCGGCGCGTAACGGAATTCGTGCGCGACCATGGCAGTGCGCTTGCAGCGCGCCGCGGTGTCGCGCATTTCGGCTGCCTCGCGAACATCCAGTGCGAAGGGTTTTTCACACAGCACATGCTTGCCCGCCTCGAGCGCGGCGATGGCCAGCGGACGATGCGTCCGCGGCGGCGTACTGATCGCGACCGCGGACAGATCGTCGCGCGCGATGAGTTCGAGCGGATCCGCGTAGGCAAACTCCACAGCCGCGGCGTCCGCGGCCGCGCGTGCCTTGTCCAGGCTGCGGCCGGCCAGTGCCACCACGTCCCAGCCTTCGGACTGGAACGCGGGCAGGTGCACCAGCGCGCCGAAGCCAGTTCCGATGATCCCTACCCGTGGCTTGGATGTTGTATTCATGTCGTCTCCCGTGGTTCGGCGCAGCGCGTGACCTACACCTGCTCTTTTTCCAGCTCGAACGCCTTGTGCAGCACGCGCACCGCGAGCTCCAGGTACTTCTCGTCGATCACGACCGAGATCTTGATTTCCGACGTGGAGATCATCTGGATGTTGATGCCCTCCTCCGCCAGCGCCTTGAACATCTTGGAAGCGATGCCGACATGCGAACGCATGCCGATGCCGACCACGGACACCTTGCAGATCCGGTTGTCGCCGATGATCTCGCGCGCAGTGAAGCTCTTGCCGCGCTGCTGCTCCAGCACTTCCAGCGTCTTCGCGTATTCGCTGCGATTGACCGTGAACGAGAAGTCGGTGTGGCCCGACGCCCCGATGTTCTGCACGATCATGTCGACGTCGAGATTCGCGGCCGCCACCGGACCCACGATGCTGTAGGCGATGCCCGGCTTGTCCTCGACGCCCATCACCGAGATCTTGGCTTCGTCGCGGTTGAATGCGATGCCGGAGATGATCGCCTGTTCCATGGTTTCGTCTTCCTCGAAAGTGATCAGCGTGCCGGTCGCCGCCGATTCGGGGTCGTCGAACGATGACAGCACGCGGAGCTTGACCTTGTACTTGCCGGCGAATTCGACCGAGCGGATCTGCAGGACCTTCGATCCCAGGCTCGCCATCTCCAGCATTTCCTCGAACGTCACGGTGGCCAGCCGCCGCGCGCCCGGCACGATCCGGGGGTCGGTCGTGTAGACGCCGTCGACGTCGGTATAGATCTGGCATTCGTCGGCCTTCAAGGCCGCCGCCAGCGCCACGCCGGAGGTGTCCGACCCGCCGCGGCCAAGCGTGGTGATGTTGCCGTCGGCATCCACGCCCTGGAAGCCGGCGACGATGACCACCTTGCCGGCACTCAGGTCACGCCGCATCGCTGCTTCGTCGATGGCGAGGATGCGCGCCTTGGTGAACGCACTGTCGGTGAGGATGCGCACCTGGCCGCCGGTGTAGCTGCGCGCGCCGATGCCCAGTTCCTGCAACGCGATGGCGAGCAGCCCGATGGTGACCTGCTCTCCGGTCGCCGCAATGACGTCAAGTTCGCGCGGATCGGGCTGGGCGGATATTTCGCGGGCAAGGCCGAGCAGGCGATTGGTTTCGCCGGACATCGCCGAGACGACCACCACGACGTCGTGCCCGAGCTTGCGATAGTGCGCGACACGACGCGCGACGTTCTTGATGCGCTCGGTCGTGCCGACCGATGTGCCACCATATTTCTGGACGATCAACGCCATGCCATCACGCTGCGGTCACGTCGCGCCGGGTCAGCGGACAGCTCGAAACACGAGCGTTGCGTTGGTGCCGCCGAAGCCGAAGGAATTGGACAACGCGCCTTCGATCTTCATCCTGCGCGCGACCAGGGGCACGAAGTCGAGGTCGCAGCTCGGATCGACATCGATGAGATTGGCGGTCGGCGGCGCGATCTGGTCGCGGATGGCCAGCACGGTGAAGACGGCTTCGATGCCGCCGGCCGCACCCAGCAGGTGCCCGGTCATCGACTTGGTCGACGACACGGCGAGCTTGCCCGCATGGTCGCCAAAGGCACGCTTGACCGCCGTGCATTCGGCCACGTCGCCGAGCGGCGTCGAGGTGCCGTGCGCGTTGATGTAGTCGATGTCGGTCGGCGCCATGCCGGCGTTCTTCAGCGCGATGACCATGCTGCGGCGCGCGCCGTCGCCGTCGTCGGGCGGCGCGGTGATGTGGTGCGCGTCCGCACTCATCCCGTAACCGGTCAACTCGCAGTAGATGCGCGCCCCGCGTGCCCTGGCGTGTTCCAGTTCCTCGAGCACGAGGACGCCGGCCCCTTCGCCCAGCACGAAGCCATCGCGGCCGACGTCCCACGGGCGGCTGGCGGTCGCCGGGTCGTCGTTACGGGTGGACAGTGCGCGCGAGGCGCAAAAGCCCCCTACGCCGAGCGGCGACACCGTCGCTTCCGACCCACCGGCAAGCATGATGTCGGCGTCACCGTATTCGATGATGCGCGCGGCCTCGCCGATGCTGTGATTGGCCGTGGAACATGCGCTGACCGTAGCGAGGTTGGGTCCCTTGAACCCGTAATGGATCGACACCAGGCCGGAGATCATGTTGATGATCGAGCCCGGCACGAAGAACGGGGAGATCTTGCGCAGGCCACCCTCGACGTACGCCGTGTGTGTTTCTTCGATCATCGGCAGGCCGCCGATGCCGGAGCCGATGCATACGCCGACGCTTTCCTTGTCACCCGTATACGCATCGAGGCCGGCATCTTTCACCGCCTCCATCGTCGCCACCAATCCGTAATGGATGAAGGTGTCGTACCGGCGCGCTTCCTTGCCGGACAAGTACTGCGTGACGTCGAAGCCCTTCACTTCGCCGGCAATCTGCGAGGGAAATGCCGATGCGTCGAACCGCGTGATGCGGGCGATGCCGGATTGGCCGGCCAGGATGTTCACCCACGCGTCGGCAACCCCGATACCGACGGGGGCGATGATGCCTAAGCCAGTGACGACGACGCGACGGCGGGTCATGGGTCGATGGTCAGCAACGAGGGGTAAATGCAGCTGCCGCGCATCCGGGCCTGGCAAGGCCTGCCGGGCGAAGCGGGCAATCGGAGCGCGCGCCGTCTGGGCCCGCGCCCCGGAATGGACTTACTTCTTGACGTGACTGCCGACGTAGTCGATCGCCTGTTGCACGGTGGTGATCTTCTCGGCTTCTTCGTCCGGAATCTCGGTTTCGAACTCTTCCTCCAATGCCATCACGAGTTCGACTGTATCGAGCGAATCCGCCCCCAGGTCGTCCACGAACGACGACTCGTTCTTGATTTCTGCTTCGTTGACGCCCAACTGCTCGGCGACGATTTTCTTGACTCGCTGTTCCACGTTTTCCATGCTTTCCTCCCCGTGCGGGGCCCCTAGAAACAAACCTCGCGATTCTACCAGAAGCACCCTGTTTACGGCTTGCCGAAGATCCTGCCGTCCGAATTTGGCGCGTTACGCCATGTGTTTTTATGCCATGTACATCCCGCCGTTGACATGCAACGTCACACCGGTGACGTAGCCCGCCGCTGGACTGGCGAGGTAACCTACCGCGTGCGCGATGTCCTCCGGCGTTCCCAGGCGGGCCAGCGGCACCCGCGCGAGCAGCGCGGCCCGGGTTGCCTCGGGCAAATTGCGCGTCATGTCGGTATCGACGAAGCCCGGCGCAACGCAGTTGACCGTGATCTTGCGGCTCGCCACCTCCTGCGCCAGTGAACGTGTGAATCCGATGAGGCCCGCCTTGGCTGCGGCATAGTTGGCCTGGCCGGCGTTGCCGCTCGAGCCCACGACGCTGCCGATGTGGATGATGCGGCCCTGCCGTGCCTTGATCATGCCGCGTAGTACGGCCTTGGCGAGACGGAACGCGGGCTTGAGATTGGTTGCCATCACCGCATCCCATTCGTCGTCGCTCATGCGCAGCAGCAGGTTGTCGCGGGTGATCCCGGCGTTGTTGACCAGGATCGTGACCGCGCCGTATTGCGCGTCGATGGCAGCCAGCGCCGCCTCGGTCGCGGCGGAGTCGGTAACATCGAGGCGCATCCCCGTACCCTTGCATCCGGCCTCCCCGAGGCGCGCGGTGATCGTGGCGGCGCCCTCGTCCGTCGTCGCCGTGCCCACCACGGCCGCACCGTCCGCGCCCAGCCGCAGCGCGATCGCGAGGCCGATCCCGCGAGTGGCGCCGGTGACGAGCGCGGTCTGTCCAGCGAGTGTTGCTTGCATCATGCGTGCGACCTCCCCAGGTTGCGTCGTGCACTCATGCCTGCGTCACCTCGCCCAGGGTGCTGGCGATGGCTTCGCTGTCCGTCAGCGCGTAGGCGGACAGCGTGTCGTCTATGCGTCGGGCGAGGCCGGCCAGCACCTTGCCCGGGCCGCACTCGACCACTACCGTGACACCGCGTTGTGCGAATGCCTGGACAGTCTCGGTCCAGCGCACCGGGTGCGCGGCCTGACGCGCGAGCGCGTCGCGGATTTCCTCCGGCGAGTGGTGCTCGGCGACGTCGACGTTGTGCAGCACCGGGATGGTCGGGGGTCGCAAAGTGATTTGCGCAAGCCGCGAAGCGAGCTGTTCCGCCGCCGGACGCAGCAGGGTACTGTGGAACGGCGCCGACACGGGCAGCAGCACCCCGCGCTTGGCGCCCTTCTGCCTGGCGAGCGCAATGGCCCGCTCGACGGCTTCGCGGTGGCCGGCGATCACGATCTGCCCCGGCGCATTGAAATTGACGGGCTCGACGACCTGCCCCTGCGCGGCCTCCGCGCACGCTGCGCGCACCGCTTCATCGTCGCCGCCCATGAGTGCCGCCATCGCGCCGACGCCCGCGGGAACGGCGTCCTGCATAGCCTGCGCACGAAAGCGCACCAGCGGCAGGGCGTCGCCAAATTCCAGCGCACCGGCCGCGACCAGCGCGGAATACTCGCCCAGACTGTGCCCGGCGACGACCGCCGGCAACGGCCCCCCCGCCGCCTGCCAGGCGCGCCATACCGAAACGCCGGCAGTGAGCATCAACGGCTGGGTGTTGGTGGTAAGCGCCAGTGCCTCCGCCGGACCCTCTGCGGCCAGCTTCCACAGGTCTTCCCCCAGCACGTCGGACGCTTCGGCAAAGGTCGCCTGCACGACCGGGTGCGCGGCGAAACCGTCCATCATCCCGATGGCCTGCGAGCCCTGTCCCGGAAAAACCATCGCCAGCTTTTTGCCATCCTGCATGTCACCACCTCACGAAGACGGAACCCCACGTGAACCCGCCACCGACTCCGAGCAGCATGACGTGGTGGCCCGGCGCGATGCGCCCGTCGCGCACGGCGATGTCGAGCGCGAGTGGAATGGACGCGGCCGACGTGTTGCCGTGATGATCCACCGTCACGATCAGCCGCTCGGACGGCAAGTGCAGCTTCTTCATCGTCGCGTCCATGATGCGGATGTTCGCCTGGTGCGGGATCACCCAGTCGATCTGCGTGGCCACCATGTCGACGGCTTCGAGCGCTTCGTTGGCGACATCGGCAAGGACCTTCACCGCGAATTTGAACACGGCCGTTCCATCCATCTGCAGAAACGGCGTTCCGGTGACGGCACCGTGCTGCACCTGCCCCGGCACACAGAGGATGTCGCGATAGCTTCCGTCGGCGTGCAGGTGCGCGGTGAGGATGCCCGGCTCCTTCGCTGGCACGACAACCACCGCGCCCGCGCCGTCACCGAACAGCACGCAGGTCCCGCGGTCGTTCCAGTCCAGGATGCGGGAATAGATTTCGGCGCCCACCACCAACGCGTTGCGCGCCGCACCGCTGCTGACCATCTTGTCGGCGAGCGCCAGCGCGTACACGAAGCCGGAGCAAACGGCCTGCACGTCGAATGCAGCGCCTCCATGGACACCGAGCTTATCCTGCAGAATGCAAGCGGTGGACGGAAACACCATGTCCGGCGTTGCCGTGGCGACGACGATCAGGTCGACGTCCTCCGGTGCCAGGTGCGCGGCCGCAAGTGCCGCCCGCGACGCATGCAGTGCCAGATCGGACGTTGTCTCGTCGTCGGCGGCGATGTGGCGCTGGCGGATGCCCGTACGCGTCCGGATCCATTCGTCGCTCGTGTCGACGCGCCGCGCGAGCTCGTCGTTGGTGAGCACGCGTGCCGGCAGGTACCGGCCGGTCCCCGCAATGCGACTAGACATCGGTCGCGCTCAGCGACGCGGGAAGCGGTGCGGTCGCCGCGGTGGGCATGGACGCCATGGACTGCGCGATTCGCTCGAGCACGCCGTTCGCCGCCTCGGCGTGGGCCTTGTGCAACGCGGTCGCGAAGCCCAGAGCATCGGCTCCGCCATGACTCTTCACGACGACACCCTTGAGCCCCACCAAAGTGGCACCATTGTAGTTGCGCGGATCGACGCGTCGCTTGAACGCCATCAGCACCGGATACGCCACCAGCGCGGCCAGCTTGGTGAGCGGATTGCGCGTGAACTCGGCCTTCAGAAAATCGTAAAGCATTCCCACCAGGCCCTCGGAGGCCTTGAGGGCGACGTTGCCCACGAAGCCATCGCACACCACGACGTCGGTCGTGCCGTTGTACAGGTCGTCACCTTCGATGTTGCCGTAGAAATTCAGCGGCGACACCTTCAGCAGTTCCGCGGTCTGCTTGACCACGTCGTTGCCCTTGATGTCCTCTTCGCCGATGTTGAGCAAGCCCACGGTCGGACGCTCGATGCCTTCCACGGCCTTCACCAGCGCGCTGCCCATCACCGCGAATTGCATCAACTGCTCGGCCGAGCAGTTGACGTTCGCACCCAGGTCGAGCGCAGTCGTGATGCCCTTGCGCGTCGGCAGTTGCGAGGCAATCGCCGGCCGGTCGATGCCGGGCAGCGTCTTCAACACGAAGCGGGCGATCGCCATCAGCGCACCCGTGTTGCCCGCCGATACGCAGGCCTGCGCCGTGCCGTCCTTGACCAGGTTGATCGCCACGCGCATCGACGAGTCCTTCTTCTTGCGCAAGGCGTCCGCCGGCGGCTCGTCCATGGCCACCACTTCGCTGGCGGCGACGACTGTGATCCGGTCGCGCGCAGGCGAGCGCGCCTTCGCGAGCGCCGTCGTCAGCGGCGCCTCCAGCCCGACGAGGATGATGCGTGCGTCCGGCTTGGCTTCGAGAAAAGCAAGCGCCGCGGGGACGGTGACCGAGGGACCGTGATCGCCCCCCATCGCATCGACGGCAACGGTGACGGCCATGCCTATGCGCATCCTCCGCAGTTAGATGCCGCTCGAATGAGCCTGTCAGGCATGCTCCGGCGCGACCGCGCAACGCGCTCGCGTCGTCATGTCCACGGTTGATGCCGGACGGCAGCACATCCGGCAACCTGCCGCGCACGCCCGGCCCGGGAACGTCCCGGGCACGCAGGCGCGCGGACTACTCGTCGGCTTTGGTCTTGACGACCTTCTTGCCGCGATAGTAACCGTTCGGGCTGATGTGATGGCGTAGATGCACTTCGCCGCTGACCGGCTCGACGCCGAGGGTCGGTGCACTCAGGAAGTCGTGGGCGCGATGCATCCCGCGCTTCGACGGTGATTTCTTGTTCTGTTGGACAGCCATGAAATACTCCCATTGCGTGGACGCGGCGTTCCGCTCGCACGGATATTTAGGGCGCCGGCCCGTTGATTTGCGCTCCCGACACCCCGGTTCGAATCGGAGTGTCGCATTCCATCGCCTGCTATACCGCTTGCCTAGGCATCGTCGCTTCGTGACTCGCAGGCACCGTCCGCGTGCATCGGGGCGTACGGCAGGCACAGCAGCAATTCGTCTTCGACCAGCACCAACGGATCGATCGGATGATCGGCCACCAGCACTTCATCCTCGCTGTCGGCATCCAGCGAATCGGCTTCCGCCTCGCTGCGCGCCAACAACGTCAGTGTGCGCTGGGCGACCGGCGCCTCGAACACCGCCAGGCAACGCTGGCATTCCAGCGGCACATGCCCTTCCAGCGAGATCGCCAGCGCCGGACGTCCGCTGCCGTCGGTTGCGCCGTCGATGCGCCAGGCGACGCTCCCTGGCCCATCCGCCACACGGTCGTCGAGCCGGGAAAGCTGCGCGACATCGACGACCCCCGCCAGGGAACGTTGTTCACGCGCCAGACGAAGGGCATCGAATTCGCCGGCGCGGCGCGGCTGCTGGTCGCGATGGCCTGCCATGCGTGCTGCTCCTGCTTGCGGCGTGTCGCGACGTTCGCTTGGTTCCGCTCAGTTCCCACACTCAGTTGCCAGTCAGTTACCACTTGGCTACTGCAGGGTTGCCGGCACGGCGCGCGGTTTGGCCACAAACCCAAACACGCGATAATAGCCCAATTCCCCAACCCTGTCAAAGAAATGCCAGCAAAAACAATGGCGAACGAACTGCGGCCGCTCATTCTCGGATCCACGTCGACGTATCGGCGCGAGCTGCTCCTGCGCCTGCGCCTGCCGTTCGAGGTCGCCGCGCCGGACGTCGACGAGACACCGCTCGTGGCCGAATTGCCCGCGGCGACCGCCCTGCGCCTGGCCGAAGCGAAGGCCCGCGCCGTGGCCGCGCGCTATGGCCAGGCCCTGGTAATCGGCTCCGACCAGGTGGCCGACTGCGCTGGAGCCGCCGTCAGCAAGCCCGGCCACTACGATGCGGCCGTAGCGCAATTGCGCGCCTTGTCCGGGCGCACGATTGTCTTTCACACGGCGGTGGCGCTGATCGACGCCGCCAGCGGCCGCTGCCAGTCCACGGTCGTCGACGTGACCAGCACGTTCCGGACCCTGGACGATGCCGAGATCACGACCTACCTCGAGCGGGAGGCGCCGTTCGATTGCGCCGGTTCCGTCAAGTCGGAGGCGCTCGGCATCGCCCTCTTCGAGCGCATCGTCAGCGACGACCCCACGGCACTCGTCGGCTTGCCGCTGATCGCGCTGACCCGCATGCTCCGCGCCGAAGGCGTCAGGGTGCTGGCGTGAATCGTTCGGGAACGCTGTTCCTCGTGCCCAATCTGCTGGGCCTCGTGGCGCCGACGGAGGTGCTGCCTGAACGCACGATCGCGGTTGCCAGGGAACTCAAGCATTGGGTCGTCGAGACGCCGAAGCCGGCCCGCGCCTTCCTGAAGGCTCTCGAAGTCGGTACGCCGATCGCCGAACTCGACCTGCAGGAACTTCCCGCCAACGCGGCCCGCCCCGCGCTCGAAGCGCTGCTTGCGCCAGCCCGGGCCGGGGAGGCGGTCGGTCTCCTGTCGGACGCCGGCTGCCCCGCGGTGGCCGACCCCGGCGCGCGACTGGTGGCCACCGCACACGCGCTGGGCATTGCCGTGGTGCCGCTGGTGGGCCCGTCGTCGCTGCTGCTGGCGCTGATGGCCTCGGGCATGAACGGCCAGCGCTTTGCCTTTCACGGCTACCTGCCGGTCCCGGCGGAAGCCCGCGCCGAAGCGCTGCGACGGCTCGAAAGCGAATCGCGCACGGGCCAGTGCGCCCAGATCTTCATCGAAACGCCCTACCGCAACGAGGCTATGCTGCGGACCATCGGTGAGGTGCTCCGGCCGTCGACCGTGGTGTGCGTCGCCGCGGATCTCACGCTGCCGACCGCTGTCGTCGAACGACGATCGGCGGCCGCGTGGGCACGGGAAAACACCGCGCGGTTTGCGAAGCGCCCGGCGATCTTCATCGTCGAGGCCTGAAGGAAGCGCGCCTGCGCGCCGGTGTTCGACGCGGGCAGTCCGCGCCGCAATGCCGCGGCCACTGTCGCCGGCGCGGATGCCTAGGAAGCTTCGGCGTCCGGCCAGTCCTTGATGTAGCTCTTGAGCATGCGGTTCTCGAAACTCTGCTCTTCGTAGACCGCCTTGGCGACGTCGTGGAACGACACGACGCCCAGCAGCGTCGTGCCGTCCATTATCGGCACATAGCGCGCGTGCCGCTCGAGCATGTTGCGGCGCAGTTCCATGACGTCGAGTTTTGGGGTCGCGGTCAGCGGATCGCGTTCGAAGATGTCGGAGACCTTGACCGTACCCAGCGAGCCACCGCTGCTCGCCAGCGCCGCCAGGATCTCCCGGAACGTGAGGATCCCGGCAATGCGTCCGTGGTCCATGACCACGAGCGAGCCGATGTCGTGCTCGGCCATCACGCTGACGGCATCGATCGCCTTGCCGTCAGGCGTCGTCGTGAACAGCGTATTGCCCTTGATGCGCAGAATCTCGCTCACCAACATGGCGCCTCCTTGCCGGCGCTTCGCCGGAAACCGGGTTTCTCGAGGTTACTCTCGCGATCCGCCAAAGCGCAATGGCGATCGATCGAACCCGGATTGCGGGGAAACGGCGCCCCGACCCGCCATTCTCCCCGCCCAATAGCCATGAGGCGGTCGGGTATTCAGGATTTGGCGGCAGGTCGCTTCGGCCCGAAGTAGTGGTTGTAGGCCATCCGGCGATTCGCATTCGTGTCGAGGTCCCACTTCACCACCCGCGCCGCGAATTCTTTTTGCGATGCCTCGATTTCGCGGAACAGGGCGTTGTCGGCCCCCTTGCCGGCCGCGACCTTGTCGAAGGCGTCGAGCTGGGCATTCAGCACGACATCCGGAGTCTTGTAGAACTTGACCTTGTCCGTCGCCTGCATGGCTTCGTAGTCCTTCGAATAGCGGTCGACCGCCTTCCAGGCCATGTCCGCGGAACTCGCATCTACCGCAGCGGCGAGCACGGCGCGCAATTTCTCCGGCAGCGCGTCGTATTTGGCCTTGTTGACGAGGATCTCGAACTGCTCTGCATTCTGGTGAAAACTCTGCAGCATGCAGATCCTGGAGACCTCAGGGAAGCCGAGACCGCGATCCGACGTGGCATTGTTGAACTCGGCAGCCTCGAGCTTGCCCTGCCCCAGCGCCGGGACGATTTCATCGTCCGGCAGCGCGCTGACCACCGAACCCATCGCGGTGAAGACATCGACCGAGATGCCGACGGTGCGGAACTTGAGGCCCTTGAAATCGTCGACTTTCGTCACTGGCTTGCGAAACCAGCCCAGCGGCTGAGTGGGCATCGGCCCGTAGGGAAAGGATACGACGTTGGCGCCGATCTCCGCGTACACCTTGGCCAGCAATTCGCGTCCGCCGCCGTAGCGGTGCCACGCCAGCAGCATGTTGGCGTTCATGCCGTAGGCCGGCCCCGATCCCCACAGGGCCAGGGCGCTTTGCTTGCCGTAGTGGTAGGCGAGCACGCCGTGCCCGCCGTCGAGCGTGCCCTTGGACACGGCATCGAGCAGTGCGAACGCAGGGACCACGGACCCCGCGGGCAGGACTTCGATCCGGACTTCGCCCCCGGTCAGGTCGTTGACCCGCTTGGCAAAATCGAGCGCGAATTCCTGGAAGACATCCTTGGCGGTCCAGGCACTTTGCCACCGCATCGTCAGCGGTCCCTGCGCGCGAGCCACGTACGGTGTGCCCAGTACGGCGGCACCGGCGCCCGTCCCCAGCGCAGCGGTTACGAATCGGCGTCGCGCGGGTAGGCGCGGTCGGGTCTGGTCGGTCATGCTTCCTCCCTTGTTGTTGCCTGTTCAATCCGCCAGCGGCCGGCGTTCCCGCAGCGCCTGGGCGAGCGTTCCCGCATCGACATATTCGAGTTCGCCACCGACAGGCACGCCGCGCGCCAGCCGACTTACATTGAGCCCACGGGTGGCCAGCAGCTGCCCGATGTAATGCGCCGTGGCTTCACCCTCGTTGGTGAAGTTGGTGGCAAGTATCACCTCGCGCACGACACCGTCGGCGGCGCGCTTGATCAGGCGATCGAGGCGAATTTCCTTCGGACCGATGCCATCGAGGGGCGACAGCCGCCCCATCAGCACGAAATACAGGCCTGCATACGCCTGCGTATGCTCGACCACCAGCAGGTCAGCCGGGGTTTCGACCACGCAAAGCTGCGTAGCATCGCGCTTGCCGGAGCGGCACAGCGCACACACCGGTTCCTCGGTCAGGGTGTTGCAGCGCTCGCAATGCACGATCGCGTCGGCCGCGTGCGCGAGCGAGCGCGCCAGCGCGCGTGCGCCCTCCCGGTCGTGCTGCATCAGGTGCAGCGCCATGCGCTGCGCCGCCTTCGGACCCACTCCCGGCAGGCAGCGCAACGCACGCGCGAGCCCGTCGAGGCTCGACAGCGGTTCCTTGATCGGCGGGGCCGGTCCGGTCATGCGCGCGCCGGCCGGCTGCGGGCGAACTGCGGCACAGCGCCCCTAGAACGGCAACTTGAAGCCGGGCGGCAGCGGCATGCCCGCGGTCAGGCCCGACATCTTTTCCTGCGTGGTCGCTTCCGCCCGCCGGACCGCATCGTTCATTGCCGCGGCGACCAGATCCTCCAGCATGTCCCGGTCTTCGGCGAGCAGCGACGGATCGATGCTGACCCGCTTCACGTCGTGGCGGCAGGTCATCACGACCTTCACCAGTCCCGCGCCCGCCTGTCCCTCGACCTCGAGCAGCGCCAGCTCTTCCTGCGCACGCTTCATGTTGTCCTGCATCTGCTGGGCCTGCTTCATGAGCCCGGCCAACTGATTCTTCATCATCGATGCCGCCTTTCCGTTACTTCGATTCCGGTTCGCGCCCGAGCGGCACGATCGTTTCCGCCTTCACCCGGCCGTCGAACTGCGCAATGAGGTCGCGCACGAACGGCTCGTCGCGAAATGCCGCCTCGCCCTTCGCGTGCGCCTCGGCCTGCGCCCGTCGCTCGCTGGCGGCCAGCGAACCTTCGGCGGCGATACCCACCTCGAACGCCAGCAGGAGCTTGCGCCCGGTCGCCTGCTCCAGCGCCCGCTTCAACTTGTCCGCATACTGGCGATCGGCGAGATGCTTGTGCACCGCCGGCAACGCGAGCGTCAATACGTTACCCGCAATGGTCTTGAGCTCGGTCTGCGCAGCAAGCTGCGCGGCCATGCCCGAGAGGTTGAGCCGGCCAATGAATGCCGGCCAGTCCGCCACGATTTCGGGCAAGGCGATCCGCGATCGCTCGGTCGCACCGGGTTCGTCCGCCACCGGGTTGTCCAGGTTCCTGCCTGCGACCGGGTAATCCGCGCGCCCGCCGACCTCACGCGCCGGTGTCGCGGGCACTGATTGCCGGGTTGCCACCGAGGCGGCCGCGGCGCGTTCGGGACGCGGCGATGGCGCCGACGCGGCGTCAGGACCGAACGCGAGCATGCGCAGCAAGGTCATCGTGAACGCCGTCGAGGCGTCGGTGGTCATGGCAAGGTCGGCATGGCCCTGCAGCGCGATCTGGTAGACGAGCTGGACGAGCTCGGGCGAAAAGCGCGCCCGATAGAGGTCGACGCGCTCGGCATCGTCGAACTGGGACGTCGCCGCCGGCACGGCCTGGGCGACGGCAATGCGGTGGAACAGCGCACCCAATTCGTCCAGCGCCGCGTCGAAATCCACGCCGCGCTCCGCCAGCGCGTCGGCTTCCCGCAGCAACGCCGGTCCGTCGGCGTCCGCCAGCGCATCGGCGATGCGGTAGACATAATCGCGATCGACCACGCCGAGCATCGTCCGCACGACGGCCTCGCGCACTTCGCCACCACCGAACGCAATGGCCTGATCGAGCAGCGACAGGCCATCGCGAAGCGAGCCATGCGCCGCGCGCGCGATCAAGGCTACCGCCGCCGGGTCGCGGGCCACCCCTTCGGCTTCGAGGATGTGCTCGATCCGCGCCCCGATCAGCGCCGGGGTCAGCGGCTTCAACGTGAACTGCAGGCAGCGCGACAGCACCGTGACCGGAATCTTCTGCGGATCGGTCGTGGCGAGGACGAATTTCACGTGTTCGGGCGGCTCCTCCAGCGTCTTCAGCATGGAATTGAACGCCGCCTTGGACAGCATGTGCACTTCGTCGATCAGGTAGACCTTGTAGCGGCCCACGGTCGGCGCGTAGCGCGCGTTGTCCAGGATTTCCCGCATGTTGTCGATGCCGGTGTTGGATGCGGCATCGAGTTCGAGCAGGTCGACGAAGCGTCCGGCGTCGATGGCCGTGCACGCCGCGCACACGCCGCAGGGCGTGGCGGAGACGCCGGTCACGCAATTGAGGCTCTTGGCGAGGATGCGCGCGATGGTCGTCTTGCCGACGCCGCGCGTACCGGTCAGCAAGTAGGCATGGTGCAGGCGGCCCCGCGTCAGGGAATTGGCGAGCGCGGTAACCACGTGCTCCTGGCCCGACAGTTCCGCGAACTTCATGGGCCGCCACTTGCGCGCGAGAACCTGGTAGCTCATTCGAAGTGCGGCAATCGTGTCGGGCGGCGGCGGGAACGCTTGGGCAATAGGTGGCGAGCCGTGATCCCGGCACTCACAGGAGTTCGCTGTGGCTGCTTCCTTCCGGACCTGACCAGATTCACGACCCTGCGATGCGGGGCGACCCGCCGTTGATCGGGTGCGCACTGCGCAGACCCGCATTATAGCCGCGATCGCTTCCCGCAATCGGCCCCGCGCCCCGTGCGCAAATGCGCGCGTGCCGGATGCCGCCTGCCGCTCACGTAAAATGCGGCGATGAAGCTCGTGCACGCCTGCCTCGCAGCCTTGGTCATCATCGCGCTCGCTGGACCCGGCCAAGCGGCGGACACGGTGTTTCTCGAAGCCATGACCTCGCCGGAGCTCGCCGCGCGCATCCGCGCCGGTGCCACGACCATCCTGGTGCCGATCGGCGGCACCGAGCAGAACGGTCCGCACATGGCACTGGGCAAGCACAATGTCCGGGTGCGCCTGCTCGCCGAGCGGATCGCCGCGCAACTGGGCAACGCCATCGTGGCCCCGGTGATCGCCTACGTGCCCGAAGGCAGCGTGAATCCGCCTGCCGGCCACATGCGCTACCCGGGCTCCATCACCCTGCCCGCGGCCGCCTATCGCACCATGCTCGAATACGCGGCGCGCAGTTTTCGCCTGCATGGCTTCCGCGACATCGTGTTTCTGGGCGATTCGGGCGACTACCAGGGCGACAATCAGGCCGTCGCCGCCAAGCTCAACAAGGAGTGGTCGACGTCGCCAGTGCGCGTGCATGCGATCAGGCAGTACTACGCGGTACCCACCGCCTGGTTCACGCAATGGCTGGTGGACCAGGGCCATTCGCGCGACGAGATCGGCACCCACGCCGGGCTTGCGGATACGTCGCTGACCATGGCCCTCGCCCCCGAACTGGTCCGCGCCAATCGCCCGTCCAGGGCGGAAGGCGTGCGCGGCGATCCGTCCCAGGCCAGCGCCGCGCTGGGCCAGGTCGCGGTCGATGCCATCGTCGCCCAGACGGTAGCGGCAATTCACCAGTCGGTGGCGCATCGCTAGAATGACGCCTCGTCGGGCCGTCGCTTCCCCTTTTCAATCCCCGTGGTCCGAAGCAAGGAGCAATACTTGAAGCTGCAATTCATTGCCCGTCGACTGAAAGCGTCGCCGGGTTTGCTCGCCGCCGTGACGCTGCTCGTCGCGGCGCAGCCCGCGCCTGTCGCGACCGTCCCGGGCATGCCGCCCGTCGTCGATCCGACCAATCTCTACAGCGAAACCACCGCGGCGAAGCTGAGCCCCGCCGTGGCCAACGACCTCCCGCGCGTCTACGTCCCGCACGTGCAGTCCAACGATGTCTACGTGATCGATCCGGCCACCTTCACGGTCGTCGGCAAATTCAATGTCGGACTCAATCCGCAGCACGTGGTGCCGTCGTGGGACTTGCGCACGCTGTGGGTCGCCAACAACGCCGAAAACACGAACAGGGGCAGCGTGATCCCGGTGGATCCGCGTACCGGCAAGCCCGGCAAGGCCATTCCCGTGGACGATCCGTACAACATGTACTTCTCGCCCGACGGCAAGTCGGCGATCGTCGTGGCGGAGGCCATGAAGCGGCTCGATTTCCGCGATCCGGTAACGATGAAGCTGCAGTACTCGATCGACGTGCCGCGCTGCGCGGGGATCAACCACGCCGATTTCTCGATCGATGGGCGCTACGCGATCTTCACCTGCGAATTCGCCGGCACGGTCGCCAAGATCGACATGGTCAACCGCAAGGTGCTGGGCTACACGCAGGTGATCCAGCCCGGGCGGCCCAAGACGATCGTCAAGGGACCGGACGGCCGCGACGAGGAGATCTGCACGACATGGAAGGGGATGCCGCAGGACATCCGCGCGTCACCCGACGGCAAGCTCTACTATGTGGCCGACATGATGGCCGATGGCGTGCACGTGGTCGACTTCGAGTCGTTCCGGCAAGTCGGGTTCATCGAAACGGGCAAAGGCACGCACGGCCTGTACCCAAGCCGCGACGGTACCAAGCTCTACGTGGCCGACCGCGGATCCAACAAGATCCACGGCGCGCCGAAGGGCAAGGGCGGCGTGTCGGTGATCGACTTCGCCACGCGCAAGGTCGTCGCCAAATGGCCGATTCCCGGCGGCGGCAGTCCCGACATGGGCAACGTCAGCGCCGACGGCAAGTGGCTGTGGCTATCCGGACGCTACGACAACGTCGTGTATGTCTTCAACACGGATAGCGGTGAAGTCAAAATCATCCCGGTGGGCAAGGAACCGCACGGGCTGACCGTGTGGCCGCAGCCGGGCCGGTATTCGCTCGGCCACACCGGCAACCTGCGCTGAGGCGCAGGCATCGCGGCGCGCACGCCGGGCCTCCGGGAGATCTCGCCTTAGCGAGGTCCCTTTGCGGCGGGCGCCTTCATGACGTGCACCTGCCCGCCCATATAAGGGCGCAGCGCTTCGGGCACCTCGATCGATCCGTCGCCCTGCTGATAGTTCTCCATGACGGCGACCAGCGTGCGACCCACGGCAAGGCCGGAGCCGTTCAGCGTGTGCACGAGTTCCGGCTTACCCTGCGCGTTGCGAAAGCGCGCCTGCATCCGGCGTGCCTGGAAGGTCTCGCAGTTCGAGCAGGACGAAATTTCGCGATACGTGCGCTGCGCCGGTAGCCAGACTTCGAGGTCGTAGGTCTTGGCGGCGGCGAAACCAATGTCGCCGGTGCACAGCGCCATCACGCGAAAAGGCAGGCCCAGGCGCTGCAGGATCACTTCCGCGTGGTGCGTCAGTTCCTCCAGCGCCTCGTAGGACCGCGATGGATGCGTGACCTGGACCAGTTCGACCTTGTCGAACTGGTGCTGGCGGATCATGCCGCGGGTGTCCTTGCCGTAGCTGCCGGCTTCCGAGCGAAAGCACGGCGTGTGCGCGGTCAGCTTGAGCGGCAGCACTTCCGGCGCCAGGATTTCTTCGCGCACGGAGTTGGTGAGCGTGATCTCCGAGGTCGAGATCAGGTACATGCGTTCCGCCGCGCTCTCCGCCCCGCCCTTCTGCACGGCGAACATATCGGCTTCGAACTTCGGCAGCTGCGTGGTGCCGATCAGCGCATCCGCATTGACCACGTACGGCGTATAGCACTCGGTATAGCCGTGCTCCTGCGTATGCGTGTCGAGCATGAACTGCGCGAGCGCCCGGTGCAGTCGCGCGAGGTCGCCGCGGAGGAACGAAAAGCGCGCACCCGACAGCTTCGCCGCGGTCGCGAAGTCGAGCAGGCCCAGGGCTTCCCCGAGGTCGGCGTGGTCCTTGGGCGCAAACCGGAATTCGGGCGGAGTGCCCCAGCGGCGCACTTCGACGTTGTCGTCCGCCGACTTTCCGACGGGTGTGCTCGCGTGCGTGAGGTTGGGCAGGCCGAGCAGAAAGTCACGCAGGTCGCCTTGCACCCGCTCGAGTTCGGTCTCCAGCGCCTTCACCTCGTCACCCAAGCCCGCGACCCTGGCCAGCAGCGGTGCCGTGTCCTCGCCGCGGCTCTTGGCGATGCCGATATCCTTCGACGCCGCATTGCGCGCCGCCTGCAAGTCCTGCGTACGCACCTGCACATTGCGGCGTGCCGCCTCGAGCGCCTCGAAGCGAGCGGTGTCGAGCACCACGCCGCGATTGGCCAGCGCAGCCGCTACGCCGGGCAAATCGGCGCGAAAAAGTTGCACATCGAGCATGCGTGAATTCTAGCAGAGGCATGCGCCACAATTTGACGCCAAGCCTGCCATGGGTCGCGATGTGCCGCTTCAGCGTTCTTCGTCGGTTGGTCCGCGGACGCGCGCATCGCGCTCGCGCAATTGGGCGAGGCGTTCGCGAATCCGGGCTTCCAGACCGCGCTCCGTCGGCGCGTAGAACTGCTGTCGTGGCATGCCTTCCGGCAGGTAGGTCTCGCCCGCAGCGTACGCATCCGCCTCGTCGTGCGCGTAGCGATAACCCTTGCCATAGCCGAGCCCCTTCATCAGCCGCGTCGGCGCGTTGCGCAGATGCATCGGCACCGGACGCGAACCGTCCGTGGCGATGAACGCACGCGCCGCATTGTAGGCAACGTAGGCGGCGTTGGATTTGGGCGCGGCGGCCAGATACAGCACGCATTCGGCGAGCGCCAGTTCGCCTTCGGGCGACCCCAGCCGCTCGTACGTCTCCGCGGCGTCGAGAGCCATGCGCAGCGCGCGCGGATCGGCGAGCCCGATGTCTTCGCTGGCCATGCGAATCACCCGGCGCGCGACATAGAGTGGATCGGCACCGCCGTCGAGCATCCGGCACATCCAGTACAGCGCCGCATCGGGATCCGACCCGCGCACCGCCTTGTGCAACGCGGAGATCTGGTCGTAGAACGCTTCGCCACCTTTGTCGAAACGGCGCAGGCTGCGCGCAATCGTGGCCTCGACGAAGGGCAGGTCCACGGTGTTTCGTTTCGCTTCGGGCGCCGCCACGGCAAGCTGCTCGACCAGGTTGGCGAGCCGCCGGCCGTCGCCGTCCGCGTACGCGATCAATGCATCGCGCGATGGCTGATCGACCGTCAGGTCCGGGGCCGCGAGCGTCAACGCCCGGTCGAGCAATTGCGCCAGTTCCGGGGAATCGAGCGGTTCGAGCACATAGACCGCAGCGCGCGACAGCAGCGCACTGTTCACCTCGAATGACGGATTCTCCGTCGTGGCACCCACGAACGTCACGGTACCGCGCTCCACATACGGCAGGAACGCGTCCTGCTGCCCCTTGTTGAAGCGGTGCACTTCGTCGACGAAGAGGATGGTGGCGCGCCCGGACTGCGCGAGCAGCGCCTCGGCGCGCGCCACGGCGTCGCGGATGTCCTTGACGCCGGAAAGCACGGCCGACAGCGCGATGAACTGGGCGCCGAACGCATCGGCCATCAGTCGCGCCAGCGTCGTCTTTCCCACGCCAGGCGGACCCCACAGGATCATCGAGTGGAGCTTGCCCGACGCGAACGCAACGGCGAGCGGCTTGCCCGGCGCCAGCAGGTGGCGCTGGCCAATGACGTCATCGATCCGGCGCGGACGCAAGCGCTCGGCCAGCGGCGTCGTGGCGCTCATGCGTTCCGGGGTGCTGAAGAGATCGGTCAAGGACTCGTACCTGATGCCGGGAACCGCAGGAATGCGTGCTGGACAATACGCTCAACCCAGCGGCCAACCCATGCGCCCGGACGTCTTATCGCGTCGCCAGCCGCGACATGGGCGCGTTTGCCTGCCCCGATTATGCGGCGTAGAGTCCGCCCTTGCATGGATGCGCCGCAATTTTGGCGCGCGAACCCCGCCCTTCGTCCCTTTCCTCGAGCCACACCCGCCCCGCATGCGTGACAATCCCGTCAAGGCCCGGCTCGCGGCGGGCGAGCGCGTTTGCGGTGCGATGGTGTTCGAGTTCTTCACGCCGGGACTGCCGCAGATCTGCCAGAACGCCGGCGCCGAGTTCGTGCTCTACGACATGGAGCACAGCGGCCTGTCGTTCGAGACGCTGAAGGCGCAGGTGGCCCATTGCCGCGGCCTGGGCGTCGTTCCGCTGGTTCGCGTGCCGCGGGGCGAATATCATTTCATCGCGCGTGCGCTCGATGTCGGCGCACTCGGCGTGATGGTGCCGATGGTCGAGAGCGCCGCCGAGGCGGCACACGTCGTTGCCTGCACGCGCTACCCGCCGGCGGGTCGCCGCGGCGC
Source organism: uncultured beta proteobacterium (assembly GCA_963756765.1). GTDB lineage: Bacteria > Pseudomonadota > Gammaproteobacteria > Burkholderiales > Casimicrobiaceae > VBCG01. Next base: position 430,613 of record CAVWPC010000011.1, read on the forward strand.
CGCATTCGGATTCGCGCATGACGAGTACAGCGGCGGTGACGTGGCCGCGAAGATCGCCGCGCTGCATGCGCGCACCATGGTGATTCCCCAGATCGAAACGGCCGCCGGACTCGCCGAGGTGGAAGCGATCGCCGCGGTCCCTGGCGTGGACGCGCTGTGGCTCGGCCACTTCGATCTCACCAACTTCCTGGGCATCCCCGGCGAATTCCGGCATCCGGACTACCTGGCCGCGGTGCGCCGCATCGTCAGCGCCTGCACCACGCACGGCAAGACTGCCGGTTTCCTCGCGACCGACGAGGCATGGGCGCGCGAATACGTGACGCACGGCTTTCGCCTCTTCGCCTACGGGCTCGACCAGGCGATGCTGCAGAATGCACTGCACCAGGGACTCGAAATTCTGCGGCAATCGACAGGAGCACCGGCATGACCCAACCCATGCGCGTCGGCATCAGCCGCGACGTACTCGATTCGCGCGGCGAACCCGCTTTCGGACGCAAGGCGTTGCGCATCCTCGACGAAGCCCCCGGCATCGAATGGGAGTACCTGCCGAAGGTCGTGACCGAAGTTACGCCGGAGCATGCGGCGCATTACGACGGTCTCTATGTCAACATGGTGCGCACGCCAGCCGCTGCGGTGGGCGGCGCCGACCTCCGGTTGCGCGTGGTGGCGCGGCACGGCGTTGGCTACGACTCGGTCGATGTCCCGGCGATGACCAAGGCCGGCATTCTCGTCACCAACACGCCGACGGCGATGCCGCGTCCGGTGGCCACCACGGCGTTGACGTTCGTGCTCGCGCTGGCGGGACGCCTGCTCCTCAAGGACAAGCTGACCCGCACGGGGCGCTGGAACGAGCGCATGGACAACATGGGCATGGGCCTCACCGGACGCACGCTTGGCGTGGTCGGTGCCGGCGGCATCGGCAAGGAGATCCTGCGCATGGCGCGCACGTTCGACCTGAACCTCCTCGCCGCCGACCCCTACGTCAACGAGATCGAATTGGGCTACCTGGGCGCCCGCAAGGTCGACCTGCCGACGCTGTTGCGCGAGGCCGACTTCGTCATCGCCATCACACTGCTCAACGAGCACACGCGCCACCTGCTCGGGGCCAAAGAATTCGCGATGATGAAACCCACCGCCTACTTCATCAATGTCTCCCGCGGACCGGTGGTGGACGAGGCGGCATTGATCGACGCCTTGCGGGCGCAACGGATCGCCGGTGCGGCGCTCGACGTGTTCGAGCAGGAACCGGTGGATCCGGGCAACCCGCTGCTCGCGATGGAAAACGTGATCGTGACCCCGCACTCGCTGTGCTGGACCGACGAGTGTTTTCACAATATGGCGTCCACCGGGCTCAAGAGCATCGTGGATGCGTTGTCGGGAAGGCCGCCGGAGTTCGTCGTCAACCGCGACGTGCTGGCCCACGAGCGCGTGCGGACCTGGCTGCGCGCCTAGGAATCATAGCGGGCGCAACCGGCATGCCCGCACGACACCGCGGCGGCAGCAAAACGTATTGCTGGGCAGTGCGAATTCTCGCGCATGCAGGCCTGGGCGTGCGCGCTGTTTGCGCTGTTTCCCGGAATCACGGTGGCCTTCGACGTGCAGGGCCACCGCGGTGCACGCGGCCTCGCGCCGGAAAACACCATCGCCGCATTCGAGCGCGCCCTCGCGATCGGCGTGGACACGCTCGAAATCGACGTCGCCGTCACCAGGGACGGTGTGCCGGTGATCGCGCACGACCCGTATCTCAACCCGGCCCTGGTCCGCGGTCCGGACGGCGCGTGGCTGGCAGGGCCAGGCCCGGCGATCCGTACGCTGACACTGGCGCAACTGGCGGCCTACGACGTCGGCCGGCTCGATCCTGGCAGCACGTACGCCAAGCAGTTTCCCGTTCAACAACCCATCGATGGCCAGCGCATCCCTACCCTCGCCGCGGTGCTGGCGTTGGGTACCGGCAACAAGGTCCGCTTCAACATCGAGACCAAGCTCACTCCGGACCAGGCGCACCAGACCCTGGAGCCCGAACCATTCGCCATGCTGGTCGTCGAGGCCATCCGCACCGCGGGACTTCGCGCAACGCGCCACCATCCAGTCGTTCGACTGGCGAACGTTGCGCGAAGTGAACAGGATTGCCCCGGAAATCGCCACCGGATGCCTGACGATCGAGTCCGCGAATTTCGACACGGTACAGCGCGCGTCGGGCAAGGCGTCGCCTTGGCATGCGGGATTGGCGCTGGGGGATCACAACGGCTCGCTGCCGCGCCTTGTAAAGGCTGCAGGCTGCAGCACCTGGTCGATGTTCTGGCGCAACCTGACGCCGGAGGCGGTGACCGAAGCGCACGCGATCGGGTTGCTGGTGATTCCGTGGACCGTCAACGATCCGGTCGAAATGGGCCGCCTGATCGACTGGCAGGTCGACGGCATCATTACGGACTATCCCGACCGCCTGCGCAATGTGCTGTCGGCGCGAGGCAAGCGGGTGCCCTGATCGCTACTTGTCGCCGATGACGTCCGCGCCCTTGGGCGGCACGAACGTGAACGGTGCGTTGCCGAGTTTCGGATTGCGCTCGAAGCTCGAGAACTTGACGGTGCTCTTCTGTCCGAAGGCATCGAGGAGTTCCAGCGCGGCGAGACCCTGCGCGTTGAACCCGAGCTTGATCTGCGCGAAGGTCGTCTCCTGCGCGATGGGCGTCGCCGACAGCCAGTCGAGCCCGTCAGCCGGCGGCAGGTCGTTCCAGGTAAAGGCGCGTTCCACTTCCTGGTTCCCGGACAGCAGCGCCGCCGGCGTGGCGCCGAGCGCGTCGCCCAGCCTGCGCACGATCACCTGGTTGAGATCCTCGTCGAAGATCCAGACGCGCTGGCCGTCGCCGACCAGCAGTTGCTTGTACGGCTGCTGGACGCTCCAGCGGAATTTGCCCGGCCGGGCCAGCAGGAATTCACCCTTGGCCGTCTGCGTCACCCGTCCACTGCGGTCCACGACGGTCTGCGTGAACTGCGCGCGCGCAGTCTGGGTGTCGCGCACGAAGGCGCGCAGCCGCTCGAGGTCGGCTGCGCCGACCTGCGTCGGCAGCAACACCGAGGCGGTGAACAGGGCCACAAGGATCGTCTGCAGTCGCTTCAATTGCTTGCTCCGAATTCGGTGCCCGGGATGTGCGCGAGGCAATTGCCCACCGCGTCGAGGATCAGGTAGGTGTGGGCAAGGCCGCCCTTCTCCCTGGCGCCACCCACCAACTTGTATTGATGCACGTAAATGCGCCATGAGTCGTATTGATTGTCGGTATCGAACGTACAGCCGGACACGAACGTATTCGGACCGCAAAATTCGACGGGCAGCATGGTGCGGGTCCGCGCGATGGCCTGCACCTCGTTGATTCGCACCGCGCCGGGGGGCACATCGTGCGGACAGAAGCGGGGACCGTCGAGGTAGAGGTCGACCGGGCCGGCCATCACCGGTGCTGCCAGCGCCATGGCCAGTGCGACGAGATACCGGACCAGCCCCCGGGGCTCGAGGCCGCGCGTCATCGTCGTCAGCGCGGCGCCGCACTTGACGCGCTCCCGGGAAAGGCCGGTGGTCGCGCTGCCCGCCGCCGCATCCGCAGGAATGCTCCGCTCGCCCGACTCATGCGTCGGCCTTGCCGGCCGGTACCAGAACGTCACGATTGCCGTTGGTCTGCATCGGCGACACGAGACCCGCGCGCTCCATCTGCTCGATCAGTCGCGCCGCCCGGTTGTAGCCAATGCGCAGGTGCCGCTGGACCAGCGAAATGGAAGGACGCCTCGTCTTCAGGACCACGGCAACGGCCTGGTCGTACATCGGATCCGCTTCCGACATCGACTGTTATCGATGGTTGCGCCATCCTCGCCTTCGCTGCCCGCAATGCCGCCCTCGAGCAGCCCTTCGATGTACTGGGGTTCGCCCAGGCTCTTCAGATGTTCTACGACCCGATGCACTTCACCGTCGGACACGAAGGCGCCGTGCACCCGCAGCGGATAGCCGGTACCCGGCGGCAGGTACAGCATGTCGCCCTGGCCGAGCAGCGCTTCCGCACCCATCTGATCGAGAATCGTGCGCGAATCCACTTTGCTCGCGACCTGGAAGGCGATGCGCGACGGGATGTTCGCCTTGATGAGGCCAGTGATGACGTCCACCGAGGGGCGCTGCGTGGCGAGAATCAGGTGAATGCCGGCGGCGCGCGCCTTTTGCGCGATGCGCGCGATGAGCTCCTCGATCTTCTTGCCCGTGACCATCATCAGGTCGGCGAGTTCGTCGACGACCACGACGATCAGCGGCATTTCCTCGAGCGGCTCCGGCGCCTCCGGCGTCAGCGACAGCGGATTGGTGAGCGCCTTGCCCGTCTTCTTCCCATCGGCGACCTTGGCGTTGTAGCCGGCGAGATTGCGTACGCCGAGCTGCGACATCAGCTTGTAGCGCCGCTCCATCTCCCCCACACACCAGTTGAGCGCGTTGGGGGCCTGCTTCATGTCGGTGACCACCGGTGCCAGCAGGTGCGGCACGCCTTCGTACATCGACAGTTCGAGCATCTTGGGGTCGATCAGGATGAGGCGCACCTGCCGTGGCTCGGCCTTGTACAGCAGCGACAGGATCATCGCGTTGACCGCGACAGACTTGCCCGACCCCGTGGTGCCCGCCACCAGCAGGTGCGGCATGCGCGTCAGATCCGCGACCACAGGCTTGCCGGCGATGTCCTTGCCCAGCGCCAGCGTCAACACGCCCGGCGTGTCGTTGTAGGTGGTCGAGGCCAGGATCTCGACCAGTTTCACGACCTGCCGCCGCGGGTTCGGCAGTTCGAGGCCCATGCAGGACTTGCCGGGGATGGTCTCGACGACGCGGATCGACACCACCGAAAGTGCGCGCGCCAGATCCTTGATGAGGTTGACGATCTGCGCACCCTTGACCCCCACCGCCGGCTCGATTTCATAGCGCGTGATCACCGGACCCGGATACGCGGCCAGCACCTTCGCGCTCACACCGAAATCGGCGAGCTTGCGTTCGATCAGGCGCGACGTGAAATCGAGGGTATCGTTGCTGACAGTTTCCTGCGCGGGCGGTGCCTCCTCCAGCAGCGCCAGCGGCGGCAGCGGTGAATCCGGCATGTCGGTGAACAACGGCCGCTGCTTTTCCTTGACCACGCGCTCGGAGCGCTGCACGGTCACCGCGGGCGGCACGACGACGATCGGCTCGCGCTCGAGGTCCTCTTCGCGCAGCTGCTCGACCACGAATTCGCGCTCGGCCGTGCGCTCGGCGCCGATGCGCCGGTCGACCGCTTCGTCGCGCTTGCGCCGCCCCCACGCGAGCAGTCGTTCGAAGCCCGCACCGATGCGCTCCATGACGCGTAGCCACGAGATGCCGAACAGCAGCGAGGAGCCGACCAGGAACAACACCAGCAGCATGAGCGTGGCGCCATTGAAGCCGAATGCCCGCGACAGGCTGCTGCCCACGGCGTCGCCGAGCGCGCCTCCCGGTGCGAGGGGCAGTGTCGCCGGCATGCGCCACAGCCGGATCGACTCGATTCCGGCACTCGCGACCAGGACCAGGCCGAAGCCGAAGGCGCCGAGCGCGAGCGGATGGTCGGTGGTGCGTTCCGGATGCACGACACGCCGGTAGCCCGCGATGACCAACACCAACCCGCCGACCACCCACCACCATGCCGACAGTCCGAACAGGTAGAGCATCAAGTCGGCGAGCCAGGCGCCGACGGCACCGCCCCGGTTGGCCAGCGGTGCGCCGGTGCCGGAGAACGACCAGCCAGGGTCGGTCCGCGTGTAACTCGCGAGGATGAGGCTCAGGTAGACGAACAGGGCCACCACCAGCAGCCACCACGACTCGCGCACCAGGCGTGCAAAGCGCGGCGACAGGGTTGTTTCCGTCGCCGGAACGCGTCTTTTGTTGGATTGGTTACGCTTGAAAAACATTAACTTGCCGAAGTTTTATGATAACTTACATTATACGCCGCATCGGCACGGCAAAGCGAGGTCGAAGGGCAGCGGACGAGCGTCCGGTGCCGGGCCTTCTGACCGGCCGGGAGTGCCCGCACATCGGCTACACTCCCCTCTTTTTTGCATTGCGAGAATGTCATGTCCGCCAAGCACGCCCGCCTGATGATCCTGGGCTCCGGGCCGGCCGGTTACACCGCGGCAGTATACGCCGCGCGTGCCAACTTGAAGCCGGTGCTGCTGACGGGGCTCGCGCAAGGCGGCCAGCTGATGACCACCACCGACGTCGACAACTGGCCGGCGGACGCCGACGGCGTGCAGGGGCCTGACCTCATGGCGCGGTTCCAGAAGCACGCCGAGCGCTTCGCCACCGAATTGATCTTCGACCACATCCACACGGTCGACCTCAACCGGCGCCCGCTGCACCTCGCCGGCGACGCCGGCGAATACACGTGCGACGCGCTGATCATCGCCACCGGTGCTTCCGCTAGGTACCTCGGGTTGCCATCGGAAGAATCCTTCATGGGCAAGGGGGTGTCGGCCTGCGCGACCTGCGATGGATTTTTCTACAAGGGGCAGGACGTGGTCGTGGTCGGCGGTGGCAACACCGCTGTCGAAGAGGCGCTCTATCTGTCCAATATCGCGAAGCAGGTGACCGTGGTGCATCGCCGCGACAAGTTTCGCGCCGAGGCCATCCTCGTCGACCGGCTGATGGCCAAGACCCGGGGCGGCAATATGCGCGTGCTATGGGACCATACGCTGGACGAAGTACTGGGCGATGCCACCGGCGTCACCGGCGCACGGTTGAAGTCCACCCAATCGGGGACGACCCAGGACCTGCCAGTGCATGGCGTGTTCATTGCGATCGGTCACACCCCCAATACGCAGATCTTCGAGGGTCAGGTCGAGATGGCGGGCGGCTACATCAAGGTTCGCGGTGGCTCGGAAGGCAACGCGACCGCAACTTCGGTTGCGGGCGTGTTCGCGGCGGGCGACGTCGCCGACCATGTCTATCGCCAGGCGGTGACTTCCGCGGGTACAGGCTGCATGGCTGCTCTGGACGCGGAGGCCTACCTCGAGGCGCTCGGCTGACCGCCTCGCGATGGCCAAGCTCACGGACCTCAAACAGCTCGTGGACGCCGCCCGCGAGCGCCAGTCGGCCGGCGAAGCGGCTCGACCCAGTCGTGCAGATCCGCGGCCGCAACGGCAGCCGCCAGTACCCGAAGTCTCCCGCCGCCCGACGGCACCCAAGCACGCGATCGCCGCCGGCAAGCACGCCACGGCCGATATCGACCTCGCGCAAGCCTTCGCCGACGTCGCGCCGCTACCGCCGGCCAATCGCGCGCGCGCCGCGCGTGCCTATCCTCCACCGATTCCGCGGCACACGCTGGCCGACGAACACGCCGTGATGGAGGCGTCGAAATACGGCCATGATCCGGCGCCGCAATCCTGGGACATTGGCCAGGAGTACGAACACGAGCAGACGTTCGTGCGCAAGGGCATCGGACCGGACGTCGCGGGCAAGCTGCGACGCGGTCACTGGTCGGTGCAGGCGGAGATCGATCTCCACGGACTGACCAGCGCCGAAGCGCACGACACGCTCGCCGATTTCGTCGGCGACGCGCGCGCCCATGGCATGCGCTGCGTCCGGGTGATCCACGGCAAGGGGCTCACCTCGCCGAACAAGGAACCCGTTCTGAAGGGCAAGGTACGCCGGTGGCTCGCGCACTGGGACGACGTGCTGGCGTACGCCGAGGCGCCGCAGCACGCTGGGGGCGGCGGCGCCCTGCTGGTCCTGCTCAAGGGTCGCTGAAGCGCGTGCCGGCGCGAAGCGCAGGCTATGGCCTGGGTGCCGCCGCGTCCCCGGTGACCGCCGCTGCGCCGGGCAGCTGGCGACCGGCACGTTCGACCTGGGGATCCGACCACGATCCGGTCACGCGATACTCGAAGCTGAATATCTGGTCGATCGGGTGGTCGAGCATCTTTTGCGCGAGAAACGTGCCCGCTCCGACCGCCGCACCGACAATTGGATTGGCCAGGAACAACACGGCGGCGCCCGCCGATACGCCAGTGGACAACGCCGGACTGACGCGCACGTCGAGCCGCTGCGTTTCGTTGGCGAGATCGATGTCACCCACGATCCGCACCGCCGCCGCGGGTCCCTGCAGCTTGAGGTTGTCGGTATGCATCAGGCCTTCGCGAATCGCGAAGTCACCGTTGATGTCGTCGAAGGCGAATCCCTCGCTGAACACATCGCGGAAGTCCAGCGTCAACCGACGTGGCAGAGCCTGCAGCGACAACACGCCAAGGAGCTTGCCGATGCCGGGGTCGATCTTGGTGAACTGCCCGGCACCGGTGGTCAGTTTGAACGTCCCCGACAGCGTCGGGTAGTCGAAGTCGTTGGGCGCACCGCTCCATGCGAGCTTGCCGGCAATGCGGCTGGGCGCGCTCTTGACGGCGACCGGATAGCCAAACCGCTCGAGGAAGGCTCCGGCATCCTCGGTCACCACGGTGACGTCGAGCTCGGTGGCCTGTCGCGCGCGGGCAATACGCCACCAGCCGTTGGCGTCGATCCGTCCGGCGGGGTTGGCAAGTGCCATTTTGGAGATGTTCCAATCGGGGCCGGATGGCTTGGCCAGCAGTTCGAAGCGCCCGAGGTCATGGTCGCGCGAGATGAATGCATCCGCGACGATATCGAGTTCGGGCCAGGTGTTCTTCGATTGCTCCCCGGTCTCGACTTCGCTGCGGGCGGGATGGATCTCGTCCGGGCCGGGCGGAATCAAACGGGTCAGCCGCGCCATGACGCGACCATTCGGGAGTGCCGGCGTCGGCGCCCTCCAGACCGCGGTGCCCTCCACTTCCTGGCCGGCCAGGCGCAAGCGCCAGTCATCACCGCCGCTGCGCGAAGCGACGACCTTCAATTCGTGCAGCGCGCGCCCGAAAACGTCGAGACGTCCCGCTGCGAGATCGACGCCGTTGAGTTCCAGTGCGGGAGATTTCTTGACCGCCGTGTTGGGCGGGCTGTTCTCCTTGTGATACAGCGCCAGCCACTCATCCAGGTCGAGTTCCGGCAAGTTTCCGCGGACCCAGATCCCGGGCCGCTCCGGCACCGCATTTCTCGCGACGGCCGAGCCGAACAGCACGAGCACGCGGTCGATCAGCGTCGTCTCGTTGCGCGTGGCGCGATGCAGCACGGCGTGCTGCTCGGGCCCGTAATCGACGACGATCAAGTCTTCGGCCGGTTTCCCGGGCAGCTCGCGCCGTTCAACGCGCAGCGCGAGGCTCTCGTCCGCCGCCTTGCCCAACGGAGCCGGAAGCTCGACGGCGACGCCCTTGAGGTTCGATGTCAATGTCCAGGTCGACGCTGCGCCGCGCGTGCGCGCGTCGAGCTGCCAATCCGCAGTCCCGGTCACCCGATGCATCAGCGGCAATTCCAGCTCGCGCTTGACCAAGGCGAGTTGCGCGTTCCCGGTCGCGGACAGCGTAACCCCACCCTCCGCGCTTGCCAGTGTCATTCGTAGCGGACCCCCGAACACTTCGGCGGTGAGGTCGCGCGACTGCATCGAATTCTCGGTGAACGCCAGCGCGCCGCGCACCTGGGTCAATGGTGGCCGGTCCGGGAACCGCAGCGTATTGCCGTCGAACTGGTAACTGCCGGCGACGCGCGCTCCATCGCCCTTGCCCAGCGGCAGCGTGAAATCCAGCGTCAGCCGCGCGCCGCCTTCCGCCTCGATCCCGGCCGCCGCGTGCTCGGTCCAGCCAGCCACCGGACTCTGCGCGACAAACGCGAGAAACGACGCGGCGGGGCCTGCCGCCTCCCCGGCCACGTTCAGCAGTGGATAGGTCACCCCGAAATCCGGCACGTCGACCTTGACGGCCCCGGTTCGCACATCGAGGATGCGGGCGCTGCTCGCCACGATCTGCATGCCTGGGCCTTCGAAGCGGACGTCCGCCACGATGTCATTCACCACCGGCCAGCCGTCGGCATAATCGAGCGTGGCACCATTGACCTTGAACGTGGCACCGAATTTTCCGCGCTTGGTGTCGGCGAAGGGAAAGTCGGCAAGGTCACCGGCTATCACTATCTTGATATCGCTGGCGACGCCTTCCTTGATGCTCAGGCGCAGCCAGTCGCGAAGGTGCGGATCGAGCGTCAGTGGCAGGTAGCGATAGACGTGCTGTGCCTGCGCCCGGTTCAGGGTCGCCTTCAGATCCAGCACCCCGGGACCCTTGGGTCGCGCCCGCCAGGTTGCGCTTGCGGCGCCCGACGTATGCGGCGTCGCGAAGCGGATGCTGTCGAAATTGAGGCCAAGCCCATCCTTGCCGCGGGTCCATCCCACGGTCCCGCTCGCCGTTTCGAACACCATGGGCTCGGCGAATACGCGCGGGAGAGACAGGCGCATGTCGCGGCTATCGAGCTTGAGCTCGCCATGCAGTTCGTCGAACGTGAAACTGCCGGAAACCCCGGCAGCGCCGGGAAGTGATTCGCTGGCGGCGAGCCCGACCTGCGAGAACACGCCGCTGCCGGAAAGGCCTTCCGGCGCGTCGGGCGCGCCCCGCCAGCCGAACTGGCCCTGTGTCACGCGACCGCGCAGCGCGTAGCTGGCGATGTGTTGCCGCCACGTCTCCTTGAGAGGCAGGTGACCGGCGAGCATGGACAACGGTGCCACGTCCACCTGGTCGAAGGTCAGCGTGCCCGCCGTAATCGCGCCATCGGGATTCTCGTCCCACGCAAGCGAAAACGTCATCGGAGGGAGCTCCGGACCATCGGGCACCAGGAAGGCAAGATTGCGACCACCGAGTTGACGCTTGCCCGGGCTCGCCTGCCACAGGATGCGCCCGCCCACGCGCGTCAAGTCGAGTTGGGGCAATTCCTTGGCCAGGCGGGCGCGCACGTCCGTCAGCTCGACGTCCGCGGTGACGCTGGTGGGTACACCCGCCTCGATGTCGAACCAGACGCGCAAGGCGCCCTTGCCGCTTTCCAGCGGACGCAGCGGGGGAACCCATTCGCGCCACAGCGCAACGTCGGCATACTCGAGCTGGACGTAGAAGTGTCCTTTGGCCTTCTTCCAGTCATTGGCTGCCATGGAACTGATCTCGCCGCGAAAATCGATCGGCGAAGCCAGGGCGCTCGGCGGCTGTCCGACCAGGCCGAAGCGGAGGCGGCCGAAGCTCTGTTGCACGCGAAACGACACGTGATCGAGCACGAGTTGCGGCACTGCGCGCAACTGGTCATCCCACGTGACCAGGGCATCGCTGACGCTGATTTCCCGCTGTCGCAGCAGCCATTCCGTGACCGGTGACGCTGTGTCGTCCCGGCTGCCCGCGTCGATCTTGATGCCGGCGAAGTGCAGATGCCCCTCGGGATCGCGGCGAATCGACAGACGCGGACGATCGATCGTCAGTTCCTTGACCCGCAGGTCGGCGACCAGGAGCGAGGTCCAGGAAACCACGAATTGCACATGCGGCAGCAGCAGCACCGGGGGGCCCGACGGGTCGGCGGCATCCCGGACCGCGAGGTTGGTGACGGCAAGTCGCGGATTCCAGCCGTCCCAGCCGGTGTCGATCGCCTCGATTGCAACCGGCTGTCCCAGCTGGGCCGCCAGCTTCCCGGCGATCTGGTCGCGGTACGCGTCGATGTTCGGGAAGACCAGGTACCGGATGACCAGCAGCAACGCACAGAAAAGCGCAACCAGAAGGACGATCGCCTTCCAGGCGAAGCGAAGTGTCGAAAGTGTGAGCGAGCGGACCAAGGATCGAAGGGGACACGACCGGGCCGCGGGCATAATGTGCGACCAGACAGTTCGATTGTAGCCGACGACCCGTGCACCATACGGCCAGTTGCCCGGCGTCGTCACCGCCTCCCATGAACCTCCAGCGCACGCGATCCTTCAGCCGCTATGCCAGCCGGGTGCTGGCGGCGACGCCCGCAATGGCAGCTGAACTCGAGGCGGCCGGGGATCAGCCGTGGGCATGGCCTCCCGTGCGGGAGCGCGTGTTCGCCATCGAGGACCCGGACGCGCTGGGGGTCGAACTGCGGCGACTGCGGCAGCGGGTGGTCCTGCACACGATGGCGCGCGATTTGAATGGTCAGGCGTCGCTCGACGAAGTCTGCGTGACGATGACGGCGCTGGCCGATTGCGCGATCCAGGCGGCGACTGCGCTGCATGCGCGGTTGCTGGCGAAGGTCCACGGCGTTCCCGCCGCCGAGGAGACCGGCGAGGAACAGGCGCTGATCGTCGTCGGCATGGGCAAGCTGGGGGGTGGTGAACTCAACGTGTCGTCGGACATCGACCTCGTATTTGCGTATGCGGATGAGGGCGAAACGCGCGGCACCCGGCGCATCTCGAATCGCGAATTCTTCGACCGCCTCGGCCGCCAGGTCATCGCGACGCTCAACGAAGTCACGGCAGACGGCTTCGTGTTTCGAGTCGACATGCGCCTGCGCCCCTACGGCGCCAGCGGACCGCTGACCACCTCGTTCGTCGGGCTCGAGCAGTATCTGGTCACCCAGGGCCGCGCGTGGGAACGCTACGCGTGGCTGAAGGCGCGCCCGGTCACCGCCGGCGCAACCGACGCCCTGCTCGCGCTGGTAACGCCCTTCGTCTATCGCAAATACCTCGACTACGATGCCTATGAGGGCCTGCGGGGCATCCACCGGCAGATCCGCGAACAGGGCGCGCGGCGCGACTATGCCGGCAACGTGAAACTCTGCGAGGGCGGCATTCGCGAAATCGAGTTCATCGCGCAGGCCTTGCAGATCGTTCGCGGTGGGCGGGAACCGGCGCTGCAGGTGCGCGGAACGCTGCCCGCGCTCGAGGCGCTGGCAGCCCGCGACCTGCTGCCGGTGCAGGCGGCGGACGCGCTGCGCGACGCCTACGCATTCCTGCGCAAGGTCGAGCATCGTCTCCAGTATCGCGACGATCACCAGACGCACCAGTTGCCGGATGACCCCGAAGAGCAGGCGTCGCTGGCCGATGTCATGGGCTACACGTCGTATCGCGCGCTCGAGCAGGCCCTTGCGGCGCATCGGGACTTCGTGGCGATGACCTTCGCGCAGATCCTCGGCGACAGCGGCACGGCGGTCGATGGCGCGGTCGACGACGCCTACCGGTTCGCCTGGGACGAAGCGGAGTGGACGCCGGACATTGCCGAACGATTGCAGGCCGCCGGTTACGTCGACCCGGAGGCCATCGCATCGACTTTGGCCCGCGTACGCACGTCGAGTCGCTACGCCCAGCTGCCCGTCCCGTCACGCCAGCGCTTCGACGCGCTGGTGCCGCAGCTGCTGCGCGTCGCCGCTGCGCATCCCGGCCTCGAAGGTGCGCAGATCGTGTTCGAACGCCTGCTGGCGTTGCTCGAGACCGTGGCGCGGCGCAGCGCCTATCTCGCGCTGGTCATCGAGCATCCGCCCCTCCTGCCGCGACTGGCCAACCTGATGAGTGCGTCGGCCTGGGCCGCCGACTACCTGACGCGGCATCCGCTGTTACTCGACGAACTGCTCGACGCACGCGCGCTGCTGGCCGAACCGGACTGGACCGAATGGCGAGCGGAACTGGCCCAGCTGCTTGCCGGCAGGCCAGACGACACCGAGCACCAGATGGATGTGCTGCGCCATTTCCAGCACGCGCAGACTTTTCGGCTGCTCGCGCAGGATTTGGGTGGTCACTTGAGCGTCGAACGCCTGGCCGACCACCTGTCCGCCCTGGCCGACATCGTCCTCGACGCTGCGCTCACCGCGTGCTGGCGGACACTGGCGGGCGAGGATGCGACTGCGCCACGCTTCGCCATCATCGGCTACGGGAAACTCGGTGGCAAGGAACTGGGCTACGCCTCCGACCTCGATGTCGTGTTCGTGTTCGACGTCGATGCTGAAGCACCCGACGCCGATGCGCTGGAGACCCGTTACACGCGCCTGGGGCAGCGGCTCAACACCTGGCTCAACAGCACGACCGCTGCCGGCCCGCTCTACGACACCGACCTGCGCCTGCGGCCGGACGGCGCCAAGGGCCTGCTGGTCACGAGCCTGCGCGGCTTGCGCAAGTACCAGCGCGAGCATGCGTGGCTCTGGGAACACCAGGCACTCACCCGCGCCCGGTTCGTGGCCGGCGACGCCACTGTCGGCACGGCGTTCGAGGCCGAACGCGACGCGATCCTGCGCCTGCCGCGGGACGCCCAGGCGCTCGCCGCTGAAGTGGTCGCGATGCGCCGGAAGATGTACGCCGGGCATCCCAACCCTTCGCCGCTGTTCGACCTCAAGCACGATCCGGGCGGCATGGTCGACATCGAGTTCACCGTGCAATTCCTGATCCTCGCGCACGCGCATCGTCATGCGGTGCTGACGCGTAACGCGGGAAACATCGGCTTGCTCGCGCTGGCGGGTGAACTCGGCCTCGTGCCCGCCGATCTCGCGGCCCCGGTCGCCGACGCTTATCGCGACTTCCGCCGCCTGCAGCATAAGGTTCGCCTGACCGGCGCCGCGCACGCGCGCGTCGATCCGGCACCGGAACTGTTACGGCGCCAAGCCGTGCAGGCGCTGTGGACGGTCGTCTTCGGCGCACCCTGGCAGAGCAAGCCCACCGTCGGCTTGCCGGAGTAAATCGGCTAAAATCGCCGTTTCGCCCCCTGGAGTTGCCCGCATGTCGATGTCCGACCGCGATGGATGGATCTGGTACGACGGCAAGATGGTGCCGTGGCGTGATGCGACCACGCACGTCCTCACCCACACGCTGCATTACGGGATGGGCGTCTTCGAGGGCGTTCGGTGCTACAAGACCGACGCCGGCCCGGCCATTTTCCGGCTGCGCGACCATACCAACCGGCTGTTTCGTTCGGCGCATATCTTCGGCATGACCATCCCGTTCAATCGCGACGAGATCGACGCCGCGCAGCTCGCGTGTGTGCGCGACAACAAACTCGACTCGTGCTACTTGCGCCCGCTGGCCTTCTACGGCTCCACGGCGATGGGGGTGGCGGCGAAATCCAATCCGGTGCGCGTGGCCATTGCCGCCTGGCCTTGGGGTGCCTACCTGGGGGCCGAAGGCATGGAACGTGGCATCCGCGTCAAGACCTCGTCGTTCACCCGGCATCACGTCAACATCCATCTTACGGGTGCCAAGGCATGCGCCAACTATCTCAATTCGATCCTGGCCAACCAGGAAGCCACGCACGACGGGTACGACGAGGCGATGCTGCTCGATCCGCAGGGCTTCATATCCGAAGGCTCGGGCGAAAACGTGTTCCTCGTCGTCGATGGCGCGCTGCACACGCCGGACTTGTCCTCGGGCGCGCTGCGGGGTATCACCCGCGATACGATCTTCGCCTTCGCGCGTGAGCTGGGAATCGCGGTGCATGAGCGACGCATCACGCGCGACGAGGTCTACTGCGCCGACGAGGCGTTCTTTACCGGCACGGCTGCCGAAGTGACGCCCATCCGCGAACTCGACAACCGCACCATCGGCGCCGGCACGCGTGGCCCCGTGACCGAGCGCCTGCAAACACTCTACTTCGATGCGGTGCACGGCCGCGATCCGAAACACCGGGCCTGGCTGTCGCTCGTCAACTCATGACCGATGCCGCCGCCATCCCTCCGGTCACGGTGAAACCCGCCGACCTGCCGGTGTATTGCCCGAATCCGTCGATGCCGCTCTGGTCGTCGCATCCGCGCGTGTTCCTCGAAATCGCCGATGCGGGAGAAACCATGTGCCCGTATTGCGGCACTCGCTACGTGCTCGCCGGCGGACCGCTGCCCGGACACTAGCGCGCATCACGCCACGCGCTACGCGTGACCAGCCCGCCACCGCCCGCGCGACGAGTCTAGAACCCAATGGCCGGCGAACGCATCCTGATCGTCGCTCCTTCGTGGGTCGGCGACGCGATCCTCTCGGAGCCATTGGTCGCGCTGCTGCGCGAGCCGTACAAGGATCCGATTGTCGACGTGCTGGCACATTCCTGGTGTGCGCCCGTCTACGCGCGCATGCGCGGCATCCGCCGCATCATCGAGAATCCGCTCGGGCATGGCAAATTCGATCTTGGCGGCCGACGCGCGCTCGGCCGCAAGCTCCGCGACGAGAACTATTCGCATGCCATCGTGCTGCCGAATTCCTGGAAGTCGGCGCTGGTCCCGTTCTTCGCGCGCATTCCCAAGCGCATCGGCTACATCGGCGAAGGCCGCTTTGGCCTGTTGACCGACGCCCGGCGACTGGATCGCAAGGCGATGCCACGGCTGGTGGATCGCTTCGCGGCACTGGCGTCGACGCGCGGCGCGCTGACCACACTGCCGACCGCGCCGGTGCTGGTCCCCGATGCCGTCAATCGCGCTGCGGCGATGCGGGCGCTGCGCCTCAAGACCGATCGGCCGGTCGTCGTCCTTTGCCCCGGCGCCGAGTTCGGTGCCGCCAAGCGCTGGCCGCCCAACCAGTTTGCCGAACTTGCCGGCATGTTCCTCGAGGACGGTCTGCAGGTCTGGATTGTGGGCTCGCCCAACGACAAGATCGCTGCCGAGGCCGTGCTGAATTCGATGGGCGCCGACATCGCCAAGGTGCGCGATCTCACGGCCCGCACCGACCTCGGCACGGCAATCGACATCCTTTCATCGGCGTCGCTGGTGGTCAGCAACGACTCCGGTCTCATGCACGCCGCTGCTGCCGTGGGTGTCCCGCTGGTTGCGTTGTTCGGCTCGTCGTCGCCCGCGTACACGCCGCCGCTCTCGCCCGTCGCGCATGTGGCGCGCATCGACATCGCGTGCAGCCCATGCTTCAAGCGGGAGTGCCCGCTCGGACACTTCAAGTGCATGCGCGAGCTGAAGCCGCCGATGGTCTACAATTTTGCGCGCGAAGCGCTTCCCGCGTATATCCCGCCCGATCTGCACCGGTATTGAGCAATCGCGACATGGCCAAGGTTCGCTCGGTCTCGATCTACACCTCGCCACAGGACGCGGCGCTGGCGTTCTATCGCGCCTTCGAGGCGCAGGACATCGACGCGATGATGACCGCGTGGGCCGACGATGAAGACATCGTGTGCGTGCATCCCGGCGGTGCGCGTCTGGTGGGATACGACGCAGTACGCAGCGGCTGGGAGCAACTGTTCGCCGGTGACGCCAAGCTTTCCTTCCGGCTCGAACAGATCGTGGTCCTCGAGACAGTCGGCCTCGCGATGCAATCGGCCATCGAGCAGGTGTACTCCGCCGACGGGACGGCGCGCGGAAGTGCGGCGGCCACCAACGTGTTCATGCGCACACCGTCGGGCTGGCGGATGGTGTGCCATCACGCATCCCCGGTATCCACGGTGATCATGCCCGGGCCGAGCGGGCCGCTGCACTGAGCGACGCGCCCCCGCGCGCGAACCTAAGCGGTGCCGCCGACGGTAAGGCCGTCGATGCGCAGCGTAGGCTGGCCGACGCCGACCGGAACGCTCTGCCCGTCCTTGCCGCAGGTTCCCACGCCGGGATCGAGCGCCATGTCGTTGCCGATCATCGATACCTTGGTGAGCGCGTCCGGCCCGTTGCCGATGAGGGTCGCGCCCTTCACCGGATACGTCAGCTTGCCGTCCTCGATCATCCAGGCCTCGGAGGCGGCGAACACGAACTTGCCGCTGGTGATATCGACCTGCCCACCGCCGAAGTTCGGCGCGTAGAGTCCCTTTTTCACCGAAGCGATGATTTCGGCCGGATCGCGGTCGCCACCCAGCATCAGGGTATTCGTCATGCGCGGCATCGGCAGGTGCGCGAACGATTCGCGCCGGCCATTGCCCGTCGTCGCCACCCCCATGAGGCCGGAGTTGAGCCGGTCGTGCAGATAGCCGCGCAGAATGCCGTCTTCGATCAGCACGGTACGCTGCGTGGCATTGCCTTCATCGTCGACATTGAGCGAGCCCCGGCGGTCGGCGAGCGTGCCATCGTCGACCACGGTGACGCCAGCTGCCGCCACGCGCTGACCGACGCGCCCGGAAAACGCGCTGGTGCCCTTGCGGTTGAAGTCACCTTCGAGGCCGTGGCCGATCGCTTCGTGCAGCAGGATGCCCGGCCAGCCGCTGCCGAGCACCACCGTCATGTTCCCCGCGGGCGCCGCCCGCGCCGACAAATTGAGCACCGCCTGGTCGACCGCTTCCCGCGCGTAGCGATCGAGCACGGCATCGGTGAAGTACGCGTAGTCGAAGCGGCCGCCGCCGCCGGCGGAGCCCTGCTCGCGCCGACCGTCGGCCTCGACGATAGCGGTGATCGACACGCGGACCAGCGGCCGTACGTCGGCCGCCAACTGTCCGTCGCTGCGCACAATGAGGATCGTCTCGTGCTCACCGGCCAGCGACGCCATCACCTGCACGACCCGCGGGTCTCGCGCGCGTGCCAACCCCTCGACACGTTCCAGCAATGCCACCTTCTGCGCTTCCGTAAGACTGCCAACCGGATCGGTCATCGGGTACAGCGCCCGCGCTGCCGCCGTGCGCGCGACGGCCGCGGCCGCCGACTGCCCCTGCCGGGCAATCGCCCGCACTGCCTTTGCCGCATCGAGCAGGGCGACCAGCGATATGTCGTCCGAATAGGCATACGCCTGCTTTTCGCCGCTCACCGCGCGCACGCCGACGCCGCGGTCAATGCTGAATGTTCCCGACTTGACGATGCCCTCCTCGAGACTCCAGCTCTCGAAGCGTGCGTGCTGGAAATAGAGATCGGCGAACTCGACGTCGTGCGCATGGATCGTGGCGATCACGTCGGACAATTGCGCACGGTCGAGACCGCTGGGTGCGAGCAGCAGGTGTTCCGCTTCCGCGAGCAACGCGGCGGAAACGGGCGGAACGGCAAGATCAGTCACGGCTAAGACCTTTCTCGCGCCCCGGATGCTCCGAGGCGCTTCGACTACGACGAGGCGCCCATTTTAACGTGCGGCCGCTCCACCCGTGGTTCAACCCGTCGGTGCGCCCGCGTTCTGGCCCAGATAGGCCGCCGCCACCTGCGGATTGCGCGCCAGATCGTCACTCCGGCCCGTGACCGAGATCTCGCCGGTCTCGAGAACGTACCCGTGGTCGGCTACCTGCAGTGCGGCCCGTGCATTCTGCTCGACCAGCAGAATCGCGACGCCCAACGCTTTCAATGCGGTAATGATGCTGAAGATCTCCCGCACCACCAGTGGGGCGAGACCCAGCGAGGGTTCGTCGAGCAGCAGCAGTCGCGGCTGGGCCATCAGTGCACGGCCAAGTGCCAACATCTGCCGTTCGCCGCCCGACAGCGTGCCGGCAAGCTGGCCGCGTCGCTCGGCCAGGCGCGGAAACCGCGCATAGACATCGTCCAGCTTGCGCAACGCTTCGCGATCCCTCCGGCGGATGCGCGCGAAAGCGCCGAGTTCCAGGTTTTCCGACACCTTCATGGTCGCGAAGAGCTCGCGCCGCTCGGGTACCAGCACCAAACCCTGGGCTACCCGCTCCTCCACCGACAGCGCGTTGATCGCCTCCCCACGATACTCGATCACGCCATGCGACGGCAGTACGCCCATGATCGCCGCCAGCAGCGTCGTCTTGCCGGCGCCGTTGGGCCCGATGACCGTCACGATCTGTCCTTCGTCGACCTGCAGCGAAACGCGGTCGATCGCCGACACCTTGCCATAGGCAACAGCGAGGTCGCGCACGTCGAGCAGGCGGGTCATGATGCGGTGGCGACACGCACTTCAGGCGACCCCGCCGAGGTAGGCTTCGCGCACCGCGGAATTGCGCTGAATGTCCGCCGGAAGACCTTCCGCCAGCATCTCGCCGAAGTCCATCACCACCAGGCGATCGGTCAGGCCCATTACGAATTCCATGTCGTGCTCGACCAGCAGGACCGTCATGCCTTCGCCTTTGAGCGCGCGCAGCAGCCGCGCCAGTTCCTGCTTCTCGCGAAAGCGCAGCCCCGCGGCCGGCTCGTCGAGCAGCAGCAGCAGCGGATCGGACGCCAGCGCGCGGGCGATCTCCACGATGCGCTGCTGCCCGAGCGCCAGGCTGCCGGCTGCCGCGAACATGTGCTCGGTCAGGCCGACGCGGTCAATGGCGCGTGCCGCCTCGGCCCGCACGCGCGCTTCCTCCGCGCGATCGAGCCGCGCGGCGGCGCGCAGGACTCCGGCCTTCGCGCGGAGGTACGCACCGAGCGCGACGTTGTCGAGCACGCTCATAGGCGCGATGAGTTTCACATGCTGGAAGGTGCGCGCCAGTCCCCGGCGGGCGATCTCGTACGGCGCGCGCCCGGCGATCGCGCTGCCGCGAAACAGGATCTCGCCCGCAGTTGGCCGGAGGGCGCCGGAGAGCAGCGCAAACGTCGTGCTCTTGCCGGCGCCATTGGGTCCGATCAGCCCGACGATTTCGCCCGGGCGCACCACGAACGACAGGTCGTTGACCGCTACCAGGCCGCCGAATTCCTTGCGCAGCGCGCGCACTTCGAGCAACGGACCCGGCGACCGCTGGTGGCTGCGACCTTCGAGTCCCGGCGCGTCGGGAACGGCACCCGTCCGTCGCGCGGGAAGCCATCGGGCAAGCCAGGGCCATACCCCATCACGCGCGAACTGCAGCAGCAATACCATCAGCAGCCCGAAGACGATCAACTCGAAGTTGCCGGCGCGCCCCAGGAGAGCGGGCAGCACATCCTGCAGCATCTCTTTCAGCAGCGTTATCAGCGTCGCGCCGATGACGGCGCCCCACACGCTGCCGGCGCCGCCGACGACCGCCATGAACAGATACTCGATCCCCTGATTGATCCCGAACGGTGTCGGATTCACGAAGCGTTGCAGGTGGGCGTATAACCAGCCCGAGATGCAGGCAAGCAGCGCCGCGTAGACGAACACCACGATCTTGAGCCTCGCCGCATCGACGCCAAAGGCCTCCGCCATCTCCAGTCCGCCCTTGAGCGCGCGTATGGCCCGTCCGGGACGCGAGTCCAGCAGATTGTCGGTCGCCCAGAGTGCGGCCAGCGCGATCAGCCAGATCAGGTAGAAATAGCGCCGCTCGTCCTTGAGTTCGAATCCGGCGAGGCTCAGCGCCGGGATGCCGGTCACGCCGGTGTGACCGCCCAGCATCTCCAGGTTGCCGAAGATGTAGAAGAGGCTCATGCCCCAGGCAATCGTGGCCAGCGGCAGGTAGTGCCCCTTCATACGCAGCGTGATAAAGCCGAGAAACAGCGCCACGGCGGTCGTGAGCACGATTCCGACGAGCAGCGTCACCCACGGCGACGCACCATGGTGCGTCGTCAGGTATGCCGTCGCATACGCGCCGAGGCCTACGAAGGCAGCCTGGCCGAACGATGTCTGCCCGGCGACGCCGGTGAGGAGCACGAGGCCCAGCGCGACGATGCTGTACAGACCGATGTAGTTGCCAAGCGTCACCCAGAACTGCGGCGCCAGCATCGGCACGAGCGCCAGCGCGGCCGCGAAGCCCGCAAACCAGAGACGCGATCCCAGCCGGCCCATCGCCTATTCCTCGTCCTCGTGATGATGCGTGGTCAGGCTGCGCCAGAGCAGCACCGGGATGATCAGCGTGAATACGATCACTTCCTTGAATGCGCTGGCCCAGAAGGAGGAGAACGACTCGATGAGGCCGACCAACAACGCGCCCGCGGCGGCGAGCGGGTAGCTGGCAAGCCCGCCGATGATCGCGCCGACGAATCCCTTGAGGCTCACCAGGAAGCCGGAGTCGTAGTACACGGTGGTGATCGGTCCGATCAGTACGCCCCCGAACGCACACAACAGCGCCGCCAGCGTAAAGGTCAGGACGCCCGCGAAATCCGGTGATATGCCGCACAGCCGGGCCCCGGTGCGGTTGACCGCGGTGGCACGCAGCGCCTTGCCATAGAGCGTACGGCCGAAGAACAGCGCCAGCGCCGCGATCAGCCCGATACTGGTTCCGACCACCAGCAGGCTCTGCACGCTGATATTGATGCCCGCCACCATGAAGGTGGTGGACGAGAAGGCCGGCGTGCGCGAGCCCTCCGCGCCGAAGAACAGCAAGCCGAAGCCGAGCATCGCAAAGTGCAGCGCGACGGAGATGATGAGCAGCACCAGCACACTCGCGGAAGCCACCGGCTGGTACGCGATCCGGTACAGCAGCGGACCCAGCGCCGTGATCGCCAGCAGCGTCAGCAGTACCTGGACCGGCAGCGGCAGCTGCAGCGGGGCGAGCCACCATAGCATCGCCGCAATGCCCAATGGCACGCCGGTCCACCACGCGAGCCGTTTCGGCAGGCGACGCCATTCACGCCGGCGCACGCAGGTCCAGCATTCGAGGGCACCGGCGACGAGGCCCATGCCGCCAAGAAGCCAGACGATGCCGGTGGCCTTGCCGAGCTGCAGGCCCGCCAGCGTCAGCGTGCTCCACGCGACGAATTCGCCGGAAGGAACCCAGATCACGCGGGTCACCGTGAACACCAGTACCAGTGCCAATGACAACAGCGCATAGATGGCGCCGTTGGTGATGCCATCCTGCGTCAGCAGCGCGGCAATCGTCAGGTCCACTTGTTATCGCTTCCCGGCGCCGCGCCGAAAGGGCCGCCGGCCTCCACCGGCGACCGCCGCAGTCACCGCCTGCAACGGTCGCTCGCGTGCACCACCGCCGTCATGCCGTTACTTTTGCAGCACCCACTTGCCGTCTTCGATGCGCACCATGACGCGCGCGCGGTTGTCGAGCCCGTTGTGATCGTTCGCGTTCATCACGAACACGCCATGCGCACCGACCACGTTGGAGTTCTCGAGGGCGTCGCGCAAGGCTGCCCTGAATTGCGGCGTCCCGGGCTTGGCCTTCTTCAGCGCTTCGGGAATCGCCTGCGCCAGGATCTGGTAGGCGTCCCACAGGTGTCCGCCGAACGTCGTGCGGGTACCGAACTTCTGCTCGTACTTGGTGACGTATTCGGCCGCCGATTTCTTGACCGGATTCGAATCGGGCAGCTGCTCGAACACCAGCATGGGCCCTACCGGCAGCAGCGTCCCGTTGCCATCCTTGCCGACGACGCGAAGGAAATCCGGATTGCCCACGCCATGAGTCTGGTAGATCTTGCCCTTGTAGCCGCGCGCCACGAGTTCCTTCTGCGGTGTCGCCCCCGGCGTGCCTGCCGCGCCGATGAGGATCGCGTCCGGATTGGCGGCGATGAGCTTCAGCACCTGGCCCGTCACCGAAGGGTCGTTGCGGTTGTATTTTTCCTCTGCCACAACCTTGATGCCGGCCGTCTGCGCCGAGCGCTTCATTTCGGCGAGCCAGCCATCCCCGTAGGCGTCGGCAAAACCGATGTAGCCCATGGTCTTGATCCCGTTCGCCTTCATGCTGACGGCGATCGCATCCGCCATAAGCGCGTCGTTCTGGGGTGTCTTGAACACCCAGCGGGTCTTCGGGTCGGTCGGATTGATGATCTGCGCCGAGGCGGCCATCGAGATCATCGGGGTGCCGGAATCGGCGGCGACCTCCCGCATGGCCAGCGAATTGGGCGTGATCGAGGACCCGACGATGACGTCGACCTTGTCCTCGGCCACCAGCTTGCGCGCGTTGGTGACGGCTTTGGTCGTATCGGAGCCGTCATCGAGGACGATCCAGTTGATCTTCTCGCCGCCGATCGACGTCGGCAGCAGGTCGATGGTGTTCTTCTGCGGAATGCCCAGCGAGGCAGCCGGACCGGTTGCGGACAGCGTAACCCCGACGGTGACGTCGGCGACCGCCATCGGCGCCGCCGTCATTCCGACGACCAGTGCCAGCGTCGACAAGCTCACTGCATGCTTCATGGCTTCCTCCGAAGATTGATTCTGCAAAGACCAACGTTCACACGGGCCGCCTCTTGCGGGCGCCCCGGACGATTCTGGCAAAGCCCCCAGGTACGGTCAAATCGCCAAATTTGAAGGAGTCGCCCCGCGAAGGGGCCACCGGTCAAGGCGCGCACATGGCCACGGCGCCTGGACCATAGCCTTCGGCGACATGCCCTTGCGCGAGCATCGCATCGCGCACCGGCGCCGAGGTCGTATAACGATGGTTCGAATCGCTGCGTCCATTCCACAGACGATAGACGGGGGTGGTTCCTGCCGGGCAGGCGCCGGTCACCGGATCGGGCAGAAACATGTACATCGCCGCCGCTGTCTCCAGCGTAAACAAGGGAAAGCGGATGCCAACCTCCGCGCACTCCGCCGCGCTCGCCGAGAAGAAGTGCGAGTCGCCCGCGGCGGGTGGCAGGTAATACCGACAGACCGGAAGCGTCCCGGGCTGCGCGGTGCCATAGGCGGTGAACCAAAGGCCGGTGCGCATCCATCCGGAAAGTCGTCCCGAGTCGAGCGCGGCGAGTTCCGCGGGAAGCGTGGTCACAAAATAGTGATCGAACGCCGCGTGGTAAAACTCCAGCGCCGCAACCGGCCCGGTGTCGCTCATGCGGTAGATGCTACCCGACGCGTAGTCCGCGAAGTAGAGTTCGCCTGCCTCATCCTCGCCAAAGCCGCTGATCGAATACGGCGTATCGTCGAGCAGCTGCGGCACCCAGGCGCCGGTCCCGTCGCGCCGCGCCGCCCAGAGCCTGCCCGAACAGAAATCGGCATAGAGGTATTGCCCTTGCAGAACCGGCATTCCGGAGCCGCGGTAAACGTAGCCGCCGGTGACCGAGCATCCCTCGCCATGGCCGTACGTGATGACCGGACCGCTCAACGTCGTATTGGTACACGTCACCGGTCCCGACAGGCCGGTGCAGCGGTTGCCTTCCAGAACGCGCCAGCCCAGGTTGGCACCCGCGCCCGTGCTAACCGGCAGGCGATCGATCTCTTCGAAGGCATCCTGACCGACATCACCGATCCACAGATCGCCGGTGGCCCGGTCGAACGACATGCGCCAGGGATTGCGCACACCCAGCGCGAAGATCTCCGGGCGGCCGCCGCCTGCCACAAATGGGTTGCCGGGCGGGATCGTGTACGGGTTGCCATGGTCGACATCGATCCGGAGGATCTTGCCCAGCAGCGAGGCGGGGTCCTGTGCGCGGCCTTCGGGATCGTTGCCCGAGCCACCGTCGCCCATTCCGATGTACAACATTCCATCCGGCCCGAATTTGAGCGCGCCGCCATTGTGGTTGGAATACGGCTGCGGAATGGTCAACAGCACCACTGCCGACGCGGCGTCTGCCCGGTCCGGATTGGCGGCGGAAGCCCGGTAGCTCGCGATTACCGTCGCCCCGTCTGCCGCGCGCGTGTAGTTGACGAAGAATCGGCCGTCGGTTGCGTAGCGCGGATGAAAGGCGGCGCCGAGCAATCCGCGCTCTCCGTCCCGGGCTGTCAGTCCACCGAGATCGAGGAACGGCGTCCCCACCGGTTGACCATTCTTGAGGACCCGGATGCGGCCGCCCTGTTCCACCACGAACAGGCGCTGCGTGCCGTCGCCGGCGTGCACGATCTCGATCGGAGCGTTCAAGCCGGAGGCCGCTACGGTCCAGTTCGGCGCCGCCGCGGCGACCCCCGATCCCAGCCCGGTTGCGAACGCGATCGCCAGCCATCGGCCGCGGAGCGGCCCCGAGAGCTTCGAACACCTGCGATCGTGATGCGCGTCCTGCACGACGCCCGCCGATCCTTCGCTACTTCTTCAGGCTGTCGCGAATCTCGCGCAGCAAAAGAACGTCCTCGGGAGTCGCCGGCGCCGCCGCCGGCTTGTCCAGCCGCGCCTTCGCGGCCGATAAACGCTTGACCATCCAGAAAATCACGAACGCCAGGATGATGAAGTTGATGACGATGGTAACGAAGTTGCCCCATGCGAGAAGCGGAACGCCGGCCTTCGTCAGGGCCTCATAGGTCATCGGCCCGTTGTAGCCGGCGGGAGGACTTCCGAGCATGATGTAGTAGTTCGAAAAGTCGAGACCGCCAAAGATACGACCGATCACCGGCATGATGATGTCCCGCACCAGCGAATCCACGATCTTGCCGAACGCCCCACCGATGATGACCGCAACCGCCAGATCGATCACATTGCCCTTGACGGCAAAATCGCGAAACTCCGTCAGCATTGACATCGCCGCCCCTTGGTATGGTTAGACCGCGACTTCGCCGGACTCGCCGGTCCGGATCCGGATGACCTGCTCCACCGAGGTGACGAAGATCTTTCCGTCGCCGATCTTGCCCGTGCGGGCCGCCTTGACGATCGCTTCGATCGCCCGTTCGGCAAGGGCGTCGGGGAGCACCACCTCGACCTTCACCTTCGGCAGGAAATCCACGACATATTCGGCACCGCGATAGAGCTCGGTGTGCCCCTTCTGGCGCCCGAAGCCCTTGACTTCAGTAACGGTCAGGCCGGTGACGCCCAGTTCGGACAGTGTTTCACGCACTTCGTCCAGCTTGAACGGCTTGACGATGGCTTCGATCTTCTTCATGTCGCGACCCTTGTCGATAGTGCCGGAAGCGTGTCTTCGGCAAGCTTACACGATGAAATTCGCCGGTTCCAGTTGCGATCCTGCTAGTGGAGCTCGGCCCAATCATTCCAGGCGGATGTGATCGGATAGCGCCAGTCCTTGCCGAAACCACGCGGCGTGATGCGAATTCCAACGGCGGACTGCCGGCGTTTGTATTCGCTCAACTTGATGAGGCGCACGACCTTGGCGACGGCTTCGCGCGGATATCCCATCGCCACGATCTGCGCTGGGCTGCGGTCACGTTCAACATATGCTTCGAGAATGCCGTCGAGCACGTCATACGGCGGCAGTGAATCCTGGTCGGTCTGGTCCGCACGCAGTTCAGCCGATGGCGGCCGCGTGATGATGCGCTCCGGAATGACCCGGCCGAGCGAATTGCGATAGTTGGACAGGCGATAGACGAGCGTCTTCGGAATGTCCTTGAGCACGGCAAATCCCCCGGCCATGTCCCCGTAGAGCGTGGCGTAGCCCACCGCCATCTCGGACTTGTTGCCTGTCGTGAGCACGATCGAGCCGAACTTGTTCGACAGCGCCATGAGCAGGGTACCCCGGATACGGGCCTGGATGTTCTCCTCCGTCGCATCGGGCGCCAGCTCGCCGAACTCGCCTGCCAGCGTCTCGAGGAAGGCGGCAAAGACAGGTTCGATCGACAGTTCGTCATAGCGAACGCCAACGATGCCCGCCATCGACCGCGCGTCTTCGAGGCTGATGGCGGCATTGTACGGCGAGGGCAACATCAGGGCGCGCACGCGCTCCCGGCCCAGGGCGTCCACCGCAATCGCCAGCGTCAGCGCCGAATCCACGCCACCGGAAAGCCCGAGCAGTACGCCCGGAAAGCGATTCTTGCCGACATAGTCGCGCACGCCCATGACCAGCGCTGCGTACACGTGCGGCTCGAGCGCGCCGTCGAGTTTCCCTCGCACAGGCCGTGGCGAAGTGCCATCGAAGTCGACCAGTGTCAGCGCTTCCTCCCATGCCGGAACCTGCTGCGTGAGCTGCGCCGAAGCATCAACCACGAAGGATGCACCGTCGAACACGAGCTCGTCCTGGCCGCCGACGCGGTTGACGTAAACGACCGGCAGTCCGCACTCACGCGCCCGCGCGCCGACCTGGTCGCGGCGCAGCGCCTGCTGCCTGGTATGGTACGGGGAACCGTTGGGAACGATCAGCAGCTGCGCGCCTGCGGTCCTGGCCCGCCCCGCCGGCTCCGCGAACCAGACATCCTCACAGATGATGATGCCGCAGCGCACGCCGTCGACTTCGAAGACGCAGGGATCCATGCCGGGATGGAAATAGCGTTCCTCGTCGAACACCGTATAGTTCGGCAGGAACTGCTTGCGGTAGATACGCTCGATGCGGCCCTGGCGCAACACCGCCACGGCGTTGTAGCACCGGCCGCCCTCGGCCTCGGGAAATCCGACCAGGAGCGCGGCGGCGCCCACCTGGCCCGCCAATGCGCCCAGTTCCCTGGCGCAGGCTTCGACAAACGCCGGTCGCAACACCAGGTCTTCGGGCGGATATCCGCAAAGCGAGAGTTCGGGCGTCACGACCAGGGCAGCCCCGGCACGTTCGGCCCGCCGGAGAGCGTCGAGGATGCTCCGTGCATTCGCCCCGAGATCGCCGACGGTCTGGTTGAGCTGCGCGATCGCGAGCCGCATCGCTTGATTCTAGCATCGCGGAATTGGCCCAGGCCACGCGGATGTCCTGTTGAGTACGCGCGCGATTGCCGCCAGAATCAGCGTCACACCCATGCAATCGAACCGTTCCGATGGCCAAACAATGTTGCCGGCAGGCGCGATCCCGTCGATCCGCGACGACCGCGACCTGCAATCGATCGCACCGCATGCATGGGATGCGCTGACCGACGGGCAGCCATTCCTGTCACACGCGTTTCTCGATGCGCTGCATGCGAGTGGTTGCGCTGCGCCCTCCACGGGCTGGACCCAGCGCTACCTGACCGCGTGGCACGACGATGCGCTCGTGGGTGCAGTGCCGCTCTATGCCAAGATGCACAGCTATGGTGAGTACGTGTTCGACTGGGGATGGGCGGAAGCCTATCGCCGGCATGGTCGCAAGTACTACCCCAAGCTGGTCGCCACGATTCCGTTCACGCCGGTACCTGGTCCGCGCATCCTTGCAGCCAACGCGATCACCCGGCGTGCCCTGCTCATGCATGCCGCCGACCTGGTACGCGACGGCGAATATTCGTCATTGCACGTCCTGTATCCGCCGCCGGTCGAAGCCGCGGAAGGTGAAGCAGCCGGCTTCACGCTGCGCCGCGGGGTGCAGTTTCACTGGACCAATGCGGGTTATCGAGACTTCGCTGACTTCCTCGCCACCTTTTCGCATGACAAGCGCAAGAAGGTGAAGCAGGAACGGCGTCGGCTGGCCGAGGCCGGCGTCACGTTCGAGCGCCGGCGCGGCGCAGAAATCTCGCCGGCCGACTGGGCCTTCTTCTGGCAGTGCTACGAAGGCACTTATCACGCCCACCATTCAACACCCTATCTGTCGCCCGACTTCTTTGCGCGCATTGGCCGATCCCTCGCTGACAACATTCTTCTCGTCATCGGCCATCGAGGTGGCAGGCGCCTGTGTGCAGCCCTGGATATCTTCGATGCCAACACGCTCTGGGGGCGCTACTGGGGAACGACCGAATACGTCTCAGGGCTGCACTTCGAAGCATGCTACTACCAGGCCATCGAGTTCTGCATCGCGCAGCGCATCGACCGATTCGAAGGTGGCGCGCAGGGACTGCACAAGCTTGCCCGCGGGCTCCTGCCCGTAGCGACGAACTCGCTTCACCTGATCGGCGATCGCGCGTTCGCCGCTGCCATTGCCGAGTTCTGTGCGCACGAGCGTACCGACGTGGCCCATTCGCTGCACGAGCTCGAGGAAGCGTCTCCCTATCGCGGCATGCCTGACCCGACGTCCGCCTGATCGGTCGGACGCCTTGCGCGGCTTGCGCGCGCCGCCCCGACAAGGGCCTCCATGCTAGACTTTTCTCGCGCACGATCGCGCCGAATTCCCGCGGCCATCCATGCCTGATTCTCCGCTGCTTGTCGAACGCTCAGGCGTCGTAGCGACGCTAACGCTCAACCGTCCGTCGTCGCTCAATACACTCGACTTTGCGTTGATGGATGCGCTCGTCGCGGCCGCGGCGGAGGTAGCCGCGGACGATGGCCTGCGCGCGGTGGTGATTCGTGGCGCCGGCAAGCATTTCATGGCCGGGGGTGATCTGCGCACGTTCGCGGGCGAGTTGAGCAAGCCTCCCGCCCAGCGCAATGCCGACTTTCGTCGCATGATCGCGCACCTGCACAGTGCCGTCGAAACGCTGCATCGAATGCCTCACCCCGTCGTCGCTTCGGTGCAGGGTGCTGTCGCCGGGTTCGGGCTATCGCTGATGAATGCCTGCGACCTGGTGATCGCCGCCGACGACGCCTACTTTGCCTCCGCCTATCGCAACATCGGACTGACGCCCGACGGGGGCGGGTCGTGGTCGTTGCCGCGGCTCGTCGGCGTTCGCCGCGCCATGGAAATCATGCTGCTGGGAGAGCGCTTCGACGCACGACGTGCCCTGGAGATCGGGCTGGTCAATCGCGTGGTACCCGCCGCCGAATTGCGCGACGCTACCGATGCGATGGTGAATTCTCTGGTGACGGCACCAGTCCTCGCCATCCGCAATGCCAAGCGGCTGGTGCGCGCTTCGCTCGACAATGCGCTATCGGTCCAACTCGATGCCGAAGCGACGAGCTTCGGTGCCTGCGCCGCCACGAACGACTTTGCCGAGGGGATCGGCGCATTCCTGGAAAAGCGTCCGGCCCGGTTCGGGCACGACACCTAGATGCCAATGCGCGATTTGCACGGCAGCACCATGTTCATCAGCGGCGGGTCGCGTGGCATCGGTCTTACCATTGCGTTGCGCGCGGCACGCGACGGCGCGAATGTGGTGATTGCGGCGAAGACTGCGCAGCCCAATCCGAAGCTGCCTGGCACGATCTTCACCGCCGCTGCGGAGATCGAGGCGGCCGGCGGGCGCGCCTTGCCGGTCGCCTGCGACATCCGCGACGAAAACGCGGTGCTGGCGGCGGTTGAGGCCGCGGTCGTGCGGTTCGGAGGCATCGACATCCTGGTGAACAACGCCAGCGCCATTAGCCTGACGGGGACGTTGGCGACCTCCATGAAACGCTATGACCTGCTGCAGCAAGTGGATGCGCGTGGCACCTTCGCCTGCTCGCAGGCCTGCCTGCCGCACCTCAAGCGCGCCGCGGCCGCCGGCCGCAATCCGCACATCCTGACATTGTCGCCGCCGTTGAACCTGGACCCGAAGTGGTTTGCGCCGCACGTCGCCTACACAATCGCCAAGTACGGCATGAGCATGTGCGTGCTGGGCATGGCCGAAGAGTTCAAGGCCGACGGGATCGGCATCAACGCACTCTGGCCACGGACGGTGATCGCAACCGCCGCGCTGGCGCTCGTTCCCGGGGCACGCGAACAACTCGAGCGGACGCGCAAGCCCGAGATCATGGCCGACGCCGCACACGCCATCCTGCTCCGCGACGCCCGAACCACGACCGGCAATTTCTTTCTCGACGAGGACGTCCTGCGGGAGACCGGCATCACCGATTTCTCGATCTATGCCGTCAACGCAGGCGAAGTACCGCTCCCTGACCTGTTTCTCTGACGAGCGCGCCTGCGGGATTCGGCGCGGGCATGCTGCGCGTTACCTATTCGTCGTCATCGCGCGGCGCCCTCGTGGGTGGTAGCGCCACATTGCCGTTGGCCTCATCCGACGCCGGCCGACCATCCGCGCTGGGTGCAACGTTGCCGTTGGCCTCGCCAGCCTGGCGGTGCCGCTGCGGCCCGTGCGCGTGCTTGCCACGCCCCGGGACCCCGTTACCTTTGCCCGCGCCTCCCGGCCTGCCGCGCGGACCGCTGCGGTTGCCACGCGCGGCGAAGCCGCCCGCGCCTGGGCCAGCGCCGCGTGGCCCGCCGCCCGGCACCGTCAAAGTCGAGCGGCCGAACGGGGACGCGTTGGCGTTGCTTTGCGGTTGGTTCTCGTCGAAGTTGACGTGCGAGCGCGGGTGACGCGGCCCCGCCCCTCCGGCACCCTTGCTCCCGCCATGGCCACTGTTGCGACGCGGCCCGCCTCCGGAAGGTCGCAGACCGATTGCGTTGGCGTTGCTTTGCGGCTGTGTCGTGTCGAAGTCCGGACGCTCGCCTTGAGGACGCCTCCCGCCCTGATGGCTCCCTGGCTGGCCGCTGCGTGGACCGTCCTTGGCTTGCGGTCGCGGACCCTTGGGCGGACGTTGTTGCGGGTGTCCGCCGGCACGCTTCGCGTCACCCTGGCGCGACGGACCACCTTGTCCATGGCGGCGGGATT
Source organism: uncultured beta proteobacterium (assembly GCA_963756765.1). Classification (GTDB taxonomy): domain Bacteria; phylum Pseudomonadota; class Gammaproteobacteria; order Burkholderiales; family Casimicrobiaceae; genus VBCG01. The sequence goes on from CAVWPC010000011.1 coordinate 462,310, forward strand.
GACTTGGCTGGCCCTGTCCGCCAGCACGTCCGCCTGGCGGGCGTGCGCCCGCGGGCGCGCCACCCTGACGCAGGCCCGCGCCTTCCATGACCGAGCCGACTTCCTGCGCTTCGAGTTCGAGGATATCGCTGCGTTTCATGACCGAAGGCATCGCCAGCGTTCCATACCGGGTACGAATCAGGCGCGATACCTGCAATCCCAGCGCTTCGAACAGCCGTCGCACTTCGCGGTTGCGGCCCTCCTTCAGAACAACGTGGTACCAGTGATTCGCCCCGTCCTCCTCGCCGCCACCGTCCTCCACCTTCTCGCACTTCGCAAGGCCATCCTCGAGCGGTACACCGATGGTCAGCGCCTGTATTTGCTCGTCCGTCAGGCGACCCATGATGCGCACCGCATATTCGCGTTCGACCTCGTACCGAGGATGCATCAGACGGTTCGCGAGCTCACCAGAATTGGTGAACAGCAGCAGGCCTTCCGTGTTGTAGTCGAGCCGGCCGACGTTGATCCAGCGGCCGTTGCCGATGTTGGGCAACTTGGCGAATACGGTGGGACGTCCCTCGGGATCGTCGCGCGTCACGATCTCGCCCGCCGGCTTGTGATACATCAGTACCCGGGGACGCGGCTCGCTGAAGCGCACCTTCACGAGGTCGCCATTGATGCGAACCTCGTCGCCCGGGCCGACCTTCTGTCCGACTTCCGCGGGCAGGCGATTCACCGTGATGCGGCCCGCCACGATCATGTCCTCCATGGCGCGGCGCGAGCCGAAGCCGCACGAGGCAAGTACCTTGTGCAGGCGCTGCGGTTCATTGAAGACCTCGTCAGTGGAGCGTTTGTGTTTCGGCGGCGGGAGGCTCTCGTTGATCGCGTTCAGCGCCAGGTTCGGCTGCTGCATCGTTCCCGAGGAGCGGACTCGCGAGTGCGAGTGCCGTCTCGGCGGCCTTGGTGGGGGCATCAGGCATCTCCAGGAGGTGGGATGAATCGAGCTCGGCGAGAGGGGGGAGTTCTGCCAGCGAGCGGAGGCCGAGGTCATCGAGGAAGGTCTTGGTCGTCGCGTAGAGCGCCGGTCGCCCGGGCGTTTCGCGATGGCCGACGGCCTCCACCCATTGCCGATCCTCGAGCGACTTGATGACGTTCGTGGATACGGCAACGCCGCGGATGGCTTCGATGTCTCCGCGGGTGACAGGTTGCTGATAGGCGATGATCGCCAATGTTTCCATGACCGCACGCGAGTAGCGCGGCGGACGTTCGGGCGACAGCCGGTCGATATAGGTCTGTACGCCCGGCGATCCCTGAAAGCGCCAGCCGCTCGCGACTTGCACGAGATCGACCTTGCGTCCGCGCCAGTCTTCCTTGAGCGCGTCCAGCAGCTTGCGGACCGTTTCGTGCTCGAGGGCTGGCTCGAAGAGCCGGGCAAGCTGCGGCACGGGAACGGGTTCGCCGGCGACCAGCAATGCTGCTTCCAGCACACCCTTGATCTCGGTGAGATCACCTTCCGTCGACATCTCGGTGTCGGACGGGGTCTGGTCCGTAATGTCTTCGTTCATGCGTCGTCGCTCGCGAGGGCGAAGGCTGGCGCGCCTTTCAGTTGTACGTGGATCGGGGCATAAGGTTCCGCCTGCGCTATGGTGACCATCTGCTCACGCGCCAGTTCGAGTAGGGCCAGGAAGGTCACGACCAGGTGGGCGATGTCGGCATGCAAGGCGAACAGCGCCGTGAACTCGAGGTAGCGCGAAGGCTCGAGCATCTTGAGCACACGGCTCATCTCGCTGCGCACCGACAGCTGTTCGCGGGTGACCAGATGATGCCGATTGACCCGTGCCCGCTGGATCAGCGCAACCCAGGCCTGCCGCAGATCCTCCGGATGCACATCGGGTAGCCGCGCCGCGGCCACCCGGTCGAACCAGATACGGACGCTGGCGAAATCGCGGTCGACCTGCGGATGTTCATCCAATGCCCGCGCTGCCTGCTTCATGCGCTCGTACTCGAGCAGCCGGCGCACGAGCTCAGCGCGCGGATCCGCTCCCTCCTCGCCCGGAGGCGCCGGTGGCTTGGGCAGCAACAGTCGCGATTTGATCTCGATCAATACCGCGGCCATGAGCAGATACTCCGCCGCCAGCTCGAGCTGCGTGCGTCGCATCATCTCGACATAGCCCAGGTACTGACGCGTGAGATCCGCCATCGGAATATCGAGCACGTTGATGTTCTGCTTGCGGATCAGATACAGGAGCAGGTCGAGCGGGCCCTCGAACGATTCGAGGAACACCTCGAGGGCCTCCGGCGGAATGTAAAGGTCCTGCGGAAGCTCGGTGAGCGCCTCGCCATACACGCGGGCCAAGGGCTTCGGCTCGGGCGAAGGATGCGCGAGATCGATTTCAGCGTCAGTCATAAGCGAGTCCCATGGCCGAGCGCACATCGCGCATCGTTTCGTCGGCCAGCTTGCGCGCCCGCTCGCAGCCGTCGGCCACGATGTTGCGTACGAGCGAAGGGTCATCCAGGAATTTTTGCGCCCGTTCATGCAGTGGCGCCTGCTCCTTGATGATCGCGTCGATCACCGGTTGCTTGCATTCGAGGCATCCGATGCCGGCGGTCGTGCACCCCTGCACGACCCAGTCCTGAGTCGCCTGGCTCGAATAGATGCGGTGCAAGGGCCATACCGGACAATGCTCCGGATTGCCGGGATCGCTGCGTCGCGCGCGCGCCGGGTCGGTCTGCATCGTCCGGATCTTGCGCGTCACCTCGGCAGGATCCTCACGCATCAGCAACGCATTGCCGTACGACTTCGACATCTTCTGGCCGTCGAGTCCCGGCACCTTCGGATTGTCCGTCAGCAAGGCCTCCGGCTCGGGCAGGATCACCCGGCGCGAACCTTCGAGATAGCCGAACAGGCGCTCGCGGTCGCCCAGCGCAAGATTCTGCGTTTCGTTGAGCAGGTCCTTGGCCGTCTCGAGCGCCGCTTCGTCGCCCTTTTCCTGGAATGCCGTGCGCAACTCGTCGTAGCGGCGAGCTTTCTTCGCTCCCAATTTCTTCACCGCCGCCCGCGCCTTGTCCTCGAACCCCGGCTCGCGCCCATAGATGTGGTTGAAGCGACGCGCCATCTCGCGCACGAGTTCCACATGCGAGACCTGATCTTCGCCCACCGGAACCATGTTGGCCCGGTAGATGAGGATGTCCGCGCCCTGCATCACCGGATAGCCGAGAAAGCCATAGGTCGAAAGATCCCGGTCGGCAAGCCTTTGTTGCTGATCCTTGTACGTCGGCACCCGCTCCAGCCAACCGATCGGCGTCATCATTCCCAGCAGCAATGACAATTCCGCGTGCTCCATGATCTGTGACTGGACAAACAGTGTTGCGCGCGTTGGGTCGAGTCCTGCCGCGAGCCAATCCACCATCATTTCCCAGACCGAAGCGGCTATGTTCTCGGGCGATTCGTAGTGCGTCGTCAGCGCATGCCAGTCGGCAGCGAAGAACAGGCACTCGTATTCCTCCTGCAGCCGCACCCAGTTCTTGAGTGCGCCGTGGTAGTGGCCGATATGCATGCGGCCCGTCGGGCGCATCCCCGACAACACGCGGTCAGCGAACATGGACAAATTGATGTTTTCCTGGGCGGCCGTAGCGGCTCAAAGCCCGGTCAGCAATGACAACAGGTAAACCGCACCCCGCAGCAGCGGGCGCAGGACGTCACTTAGAACTCCGGTGACCAGCAACAGAATGATGACGATGAAACCAAAAGGCTCCAGGCGTGACAACGCATTCGCCATTCGCTCCGGGAGCAAGCCAATTGCAATACGGCCGCCATCGAGCGGTGGAATGGGCAACAGGTTCAACACCATCAAAACGAGATTGATCGAAATTCCGATCTGCGCCATGCGCGCGATGCCTTCGCTGGCAAGAATTCCAGCGGGCAAAGCCCCCTGAAAGATCAGCGCCCACGCCGCAGCCATGACGAAGTTGGCGGCCGGCCCGGCTGCGGCAACCCAGATCATGTCCCGCTTCGGGTGGCGCAGATTCCCGAAATTCACCGGCACCGGCTTCGCCCATCCAAACAAAAAGGGCGCGCCTGTCAGCAGCAACATGCCTGGCACGACCACCGTGCCGATGGGGTCGATGTGCCGGAGCGGATTCAGCGTTACTCGGCCAAGCATCCACGCCGTCTGGTCGCCGAATATCCTGGCGACGTAGCCGTGAGCGGCCTCGTGCAGGGCAATCGCCAGGACCACCGGCACCACTGCCAGCGCAACGGTCTCAAGCGAAAAATCCATTCAATCGCTAGTTTACCTGAACTGCGGAAGTCGCCAAGGCAAGCCCGAATCGGTCACGCCGAAAGTCCCAGGCGAACCGGGTCGCCGGCGCCCTGCCTGATGATTACCGGTGGCTCTACCGCGAGGTCCACGATCGTGGTCGGAATTGCGGGACATGGGCCGGCGTCTATGACCAGGTCAACCTGTTTCTCCAGGCGCTCGCGAATCTCGTCCGGATCGTTGAGCGGGGCGAGGTCTCCCGGCAGGATGAGGGTCGCCGACAGCATGGGGCCGCCAACCTCGGCCAGCAATGCACGTACGACCGGATGCTCGGACACCCGTACGCCGATCGTGCTGCGCTTTGGATGCTGCAGCCGCCGGGGGACCTCACGCGTCGCCGGAAGAAGGAAGACAAACGGTCCGGGGATACCTTGACGGACGATGCGGAACTGCCAGTTGTCGATGCGGGCGAAGCGGCCTGCGTCCGCCATGTCTCGGCATACCAGAGTCAGGTGGTGACCATCTTCGAGGCCACGAATTGCCCGGATCCGCTTGGCCGCGCCATCGGCGTCCAGCAGGCACCCAAGTGCGTAGCTCGAGTCCGTCGGGTAAGCGACGATTCCGCCGTCGCGCAGCATGGCGGCGGCCAGATGCATCAGCCTGGGCTGCGGATGCGTTGGATGAACGGTGAAATACTGCGCCATGGCAAAATCTTGTTAGCGCCACTTGATATATAATGCTGGCATTGTACTAGCTATTGGTTATAAAGCGTTGAACCTCCAGCAGCTCCGATATCTTTGCGCGGTGGCCGATCACGGCCTCAACGTGTCGGCGGCAGCCGAAGCACTGTTTACCTCGCAACCCGGCATCAGCAAGCAGATCCGCCAGCTCGAAGATGAGCTAGGCCTCACCGTCTTCGTCCGCCAGGGCAAACGCCTGGCGTCACTGACACCCGCCGGACAGATCGTGCTGGACACGGCACGCCGGGCCATGCGCGAAATCGGCAACCTCAGGCGCGTCGCGGACGAGTTTCGCGGCGACGACGTGGGGACGCTCTCCATCGCGACCACGCACACCCAGGCTCGCTACGTACTGCCGCAGGTCCTGCGCGAATTCGCCAGTCGCTATCCCAAGGTGCGCCTGGTGCTGCACCAGGGAAATCCGGTCCAGGTTGCCGAGCAGACCGCCCGGGGCGAAGCCGACGTCGGCATCGCGACCGAAGCACTGGCCGACCACCCGCAGATCGTGACGCTACCCTGCTACCAATGGAATCGCGTCGTCCTGGTCCCCAAGCAGCATCCGCTCACGCGCGCCAAGCCAGTGACGCTGGAGGCGCTGGCGAAGTTCCCGATCGTCACTTACGATTTCACGTTCACTGGGCGATCCGCGATCAACGCCGCGTTCGCGGCTAAAGGACTCGAGCCGAATATCGTACTCACGGCGCTCGATTCCGATGTCATCAAGACCTACGTCGATCTTGGCATGGGCATCGGGATCGTGGCGCAGATGGCCTACGATCCGTCACGCGATGGTGCTTTCGACAAGCTCGACGTCGGCCACCTGTTCGCGCCATCGACTACCCGTCTCGGTCTGCGGGCGGGTGCATTCGTGCGCGGTTATGTGTACGCATTCATCGAACTCTTCGCTCCGCAATACGATCGTGCCGCGGTCGATGCCGCATTGAAGAACACCGCGGATAACTTGCGCGGCTGAGAAGCGGAAGCTACCCGATGCGCGTTCGACAGCGGAAGGGTCGATGCATCGCGGAGCACAATTGGCCTGGTCATTCTGGTGAGCAGGAGCGAACCCTCTCCGTCAAAGCGTATTTAGCCCTTCGAGTTGCCGAGCCTCGGTCAATCTGCAGATCCATTTTTCGCTCTAGTGTAGGGACCCCATGAAATATCCACTCACGCTATGCGTTGCCTTCTTCACTTCGAACTTGGCGTTCGGCGCTACCGTCACGGAATTGCCGACAACGGCATTGACGATCGGTACCCACAAGCTGATAGCCGAGGTCGCCAATACACCGGACCAGCGCGCGGTAGGCCTGATGCATCGCTTCAGCCTCAAGCCGGATCACGGGATGCTGTTCGTGTTCGAGCGCCCGGAACCGCTGGGCTTCTGGATGAAAAATACCTACGTTGCCCTTTCAATCGCCTTTATCGACGAAAGCGGTCGCATTCTCAACATTGAGGACATGAAGCCGCAGACGGAGATTTCCCACTCGTCGAGGGGCCCAGCCAAGTTCGCGCTGGAGATGCGCAAAGGCTGGTTTGCCGAGCGAAACATAGAACCCGGTGCCGAGGTCGCGCGGGTTGCCGAAGGCGGGAAGGTGATGTGCACATGAGCGAGAGGATATGGTCGACAACTCAAGCAAAACATAAAGAATTGATCTTAGTCGATTGTAGCTAAATTAAAAAACAATCAAATTGAGCAGATAGCAGCGCTTCTGAAGCACGAGATGGACTCTACGGCGGTCCGCCGTTGGTCGGATAGTTGGCTAGCTTCGTCAGACATTGCCTAGGATTCCTGCCAAGGCGATGTCACGCCATTTTTTTCCGGTTTGGCCGTGATGCCGCTCTTCTTGTTGAGCGCCGCAATCTGCCGAGTTGGCAATTTGATGGCCAGGAGACGCAATGCTTGAGCCGCTAGCACCGGGTCGAATGAATCTTCGTTCGGACCAGTATGTGCCTCCATTTCTCTCCGCGCTAGTTGCCGCGGCGCGACCCGGAATAGACCTACTGCCCCACGTAGCGTCCATCACCAAACACTTTGGGTTTGACACGTTTCTGTACGCAGCATCAGCAATGGCGCGACCCCATCAGGAAGGCAAGGCTTATGTCTACACGACCATGCCGCTTCAATGGGTAGTCCGATACGACCAAATGGCGTATGTGGAAGTAGATCCAAGGATTGTCATCACTTGGGACAGTGCCATCCCTCTGATTTGGGACCAAGCTAACGTGCGCGGAAGGGGCGAACGATCCGATGCGTTCCTGGACGACGCATTGAATCACGGCATTGCAAGCGGCGTGAGCTTCATGTTTCACGGACCGAGGGACAGCCACGTACTGGTCGCTCTAAATTCTGCGGTGCCGCATATGGACCATCTCCGTCGAGAAGCGGTCGGTCGGAACATGCCAGATATTTTGATGTTCGGTCATTACTTCCACGAAATTTTCATGCGCTCGGTTGTGGAAGCTGGCATAGCGCCGAAGGCCGCTGGTGCCCCGCTATCGAAGCGTGAACGTGAATGCTTAGCGTTGGCTGCCCACGGAATGACCAGTGACGATATCGCCTATAAGCTGGAAATTCGTGCGCGAACCGTGCAATTTCACTTTGACAGCATCCGCAGCAAACTAGGTGCATCCAATCGACAGGAAGCGATTGCTCTCGCGGTGCAGGGGGGAATTGTCCGAGCTGGCTAAGGAATTCAAAATGCCGCCGGCTCACTGGCGGCATTCAGGTACCGTTGACTCCTGGGAAATGACGCGGCCTCGCTCGTCCCGATTCGACGGGTGTTTATACGCGAATTCCTGTGCGCGTAGCACCTTCCAATCCTAGAAGCTCCTGGGACGCCAATCCGGGCCTGGGCGCGTGGGACCTGTAGAAATCTACAGGTCCCCGGCAGTTGGTCCCGTTTATCGTTCCCTTTGTAAATCAAACGATTGCCCGGTGACACACGTCTGCGGTCACATGATCCGTACGGGGAACCTATCTGGCCTGTACTCCAGTATCACGCTTGGCAAACATTTCGTAATCTCTTTCTGCCCTAAGCACAAAAGGGCGATTTCCGGTACGCATCCAGACCAGGGAGACCGTCATGCGGGGCACCACTTCGGATCCGAATTGCAAGGGGACTGGAACAACAGCGCTACCCAAAGGATCACTGGACAGAGTTACCCGCATGCCTTCCGAGTGGCAGCTCAGAATGGCAGGCTTGGCTACCGCGTTTGGCTTTGATGGGGCATCGTATTTTCTATTCACCGACACCACTGATCGTAGGCCAGCAACCCATTGGAGCACGTCCGACGAAAGTTGGCTGCGTTTCTATCGACGCAATTCGCTTCACCAAGATGATCCGAGATTGAAACAATCTTCCGACGACTTGGTGCCATTGGTGTGGGGGGCGCTTGCCTCCCCGCGGCGATCGGACGCCGAATGCGGAATTCACCACAGAATCCTCGGCGGCGTTGCTGTGTCGGTTTCGAGGGCACTGGGCGGCCGCGCCGTAATATGCTGGGACTTGTCTCGCCACCCTTCGGTCGAACGGCAACAGATGATTCTGCAGGCACTCGACAAGCTGACATTGGTCTCTGCACTGTTGGTGGAACTGATCTGGTCACGACCGCAATTTCAGAATTTCGCCATGGCGGGGAGTGTTCGACTTACCGCTCGCGAGTCCGAATGCCTGGCAATGGCTGCCAATGGCATGACGAGTGCCGACATAGGTACAAAGTTAGGTATTGCTCAGCGTACGGCGAATTTTCACTTCGGCAATATTATCGCCAAGCTACACGCATTGAACCGCGGTGAGGCGATTGCGCGCGCAATCGCCCTTGGCTTATACAGTCCGCCACCAGGGGCGTGGGCGTTACGTGGATAGGCCTCAAGGCCAGATGCAAATTCGTTGCAATCACCGCAGTTGCCATTCTTACCCTTCCCGCCGCAGCCACCTTCGCAGTTCATCGATCGAATCGACAATCGCCAACGGCTCGCATCGTGCCAGCCCGTCGCCTCGATGGGCTCCGTAGGCAACCGCCAAAGCCGCCACCCCGGCATTTCGGGCCAACTCCAGATCATGCGTCGTGTCGCCGATCATCAAGGTTTCCTGTGGTACTACGCCCAGGCAATCCATGAGGTGCAACAACATCTCCGGATGCGGTTTGGGCTTGCCTTCGTCAGCGCACCGGGTGGCATGAAAGCGGTGCGCGACTCCGCTGCGCTCCAATGCGCGATCGAGTCCGAAACGCGACTTGCCGGTCGCGATCGCCAGGAGGTAATTCGCCTTCACCAGCTCGCTTAGGAGCTCGTGTACCCCGTCGAACAGGGGTATATCCCGCTCTCGGTGCAGGTAATGCTTTCGATACCTTGCGGCGAATTCGGCGTGGCGATCTGCCGGCAGGGCCGGCGCAACCATTCGTATTGCGTCGGCAAGGCCTAATCCAATCACGAAGCGCGCGGCTTGATCGTCGGGTATAGCCTCACCCAGGTCACGGCATGCTGACTGGATCGCGGAACCAATCATCGCGGTCGAATCGACGAGCGTTCCATCCCAGTCGAACACGACCAATCTGAACCGTCGCGCTTGCGGGTCGCCCATCGCGATGACTAGCCTTCGGGACCCAACTGGCCGAGGTATGCGGCCAGTTCCGTAGCGAGTGGCGCTTCGAAGGCAATGGCCTCGTTGGTCAGGGGATGCCGCAACGCAAGCGACCGGGCATGCAGAAACATCCGCCGCAACCCTTCGCGGCGGAGCTCCTTGTTCCACGCAAAATCGCCATATTTGTCATCTCCCGCCAAAGGGAATCCAAGATGCGCCAGGTGGACGCGGATCTGGTGCGTCCTGCCCGTCAGCAGCTCGGCCTCGAGCAAGGCCAACGGTGGCTCATGCCGTGACCATGTCGAGTGACGGCGAAAGACCGTTGCCGCCGCTTGTCCGGACGCTTCTTCCACTCGCACACGACGCTCTCCCTCGGGCGTCGAATAGCGATGCAAGGCGAGGTTGACTCGCCGCATTTCGTCCCGCCAACGGCCACGGACGAGGACAACGTAACGCTTGTCGAACCCACCGTCGCGCAATTGGGCATGGAGCGCAACCAGCGCGGAGCGCTTCTTGGCGACCAGCATGACGCCGGAGGTATCGCGGTCGAGGCGATGCACGAGCTCCAGGAAGCGTGCTTCGGGGCGGGCGGCCCGAAGTTGCTCGATCAGTCCGGCGGAGATGCCGCTGCCGCCGTGGACCGCCAGCCCCGATGGCTTGTCGATGGCGATCAATGCGTCGTCCTCGAACAGGATGCGCAACGCCGCGCCTGCACGCTTGTGGTGCAGGGCTGGAGCCGAGCCCGCCACCTTGGTTGCGGTCCGAACGGGCGGAACCCGAACGTGGTCGCCGAGAACAAGCCGCGCGTCCGGTCCAACCCGCCCCTTGTTCACCCGCACTTCGCCGCTGCGCAAGATTCGATAAATATGGCTCTTCGGGACGCCCTTCATGATGCGGGTGAGAAAGTTGTCGATACGCTGCCCGGCCGCGTCCTCGCCAACGACGAGCCAATTTACAGATTCCTTGCTTAACTCGTTCATTCGCTTATAATTGTCTTTGAACTGCGTCGCCAACACGCACGAACTTGGCGCGGACCCGCAAGGGTGTAATCCGCCATAGGTTGCCTGTGCTTGACGCAGTCCCGTACGGGTTTAGGCCGGCGGGAAAATCCGGCTTTTGTCGCTCGCCGGTCGGGTTCTGCCCGGGAAAGTAGCGATGGTAAAGGATGAGCGCAGTCTCCGCACCCGGCAGCGGCCGGTTCGAAGCGGCGCATTGCGCGGCGCCCAAAGCGAAAATTTCTGTACTCGGCCGCCCCTTCCGCTGCGCTGTCGCGCGGAAACGGCGGCCGCCGGACCGAACGCTTGTTCGCACGAAGATAAGCATTTCGATGAGAGATCATTGCCCCGTCAATACAGGGAATGTCCCAATGCCGAGCGCATCGATGCGCTCGCATGCCGCTCTCGCCGGCGAGCAGTTGTCACTGCTCGCAATGCTGTCTTCTCCAGCGACCGCCGTTAGCTAGCGCCTGGTATTCGCCGCGGCTTATTGCGGCGTGTCGTGCTTCGCCTCACCGCTGCCCGCGGCGCATTGCGCCGGGAAAAGCCCATGAAACGCATGCTGTTCAATGCCACCCAGGCGGAAGAACTCCGGGTGGCGATCGTCGATGGCCAGAAGCTCGTAGACCTCGACATCGAATCCGCCGCCAAGGAACAACGCAAAAGCAATATCTACAAGGCTGTCGTCACCCGCGTCGAGCCCTCGCTCGAAGCATGCTTCGTCGATTACGGGACCGACCGCCACGGATTCCTCCCGTTCAAGGAGGTGTCCCGCACCTATTTTCGCGACCGCGACGCCGATCCGAGCCGCGCGCGCATCCAGGACCAGTTGAAGGAAGGCCAGGAGCTCATCGTCCAGGTCGACAAGGACGAGCGAGGCAACAAGGGGGCGGCGCTTACGACCTACATTTCGCTGGCGGGTCGCTACCTCGTGCTGATGCCGAACAATCCGCGTGGCGGCGGCGTTTCACGCCGGGTTGAAGGCGAGGAACGCAATGAATTGCGCGACGCCATCAACGGTCTCGAGGTCCCGGGTGGCATGAGCGTGATCGCGCGCACCGCCGGCATCGGCCGCACCACGGAAGAACTGCAATGGGACTTGAACTACCTGATGCAGTTGTGGCGCGCGGTCGAAGACGCGGCCAAGATGCAAGCCGGCGCCTACCTCATCTACCAGGAATCGAGCCTGGTCATTCGCGCCATCCGCGACTATTTCCATCCGGATATCGGCGAACTGCTGATCGATACCGAGTCCATATTCGAGCAGGCGCAACAGTTCATGGGCCACGTGATGCCCGCCAACGTGAACCGCGTCAAGCTCTACAAGGACGATGTACCGCTTTTCTCGCGCTTTCAGATCGAGCACCAGATCGAGACCGCCTACGCGCGGCAGGTGCCGTTGCCTGCGGGCGGTGCCATCGTGATCGACCATACCGAGGCGCTGGTCTCGATCGACGTCAATTCGGCGCGCGCGACCAAGGGTGGCGACATCGAAACGACGGCGTTCAACACCAACCTCGAAGCCGCCGAAGAGATTGCGCGCCAGCTGCGCCTGCGCGACCTCGGGGGGTTGATCGTCATCGACTTCATCGACATGGAGAGTGCGAAGAACCAGCGCGAGGTCGAGAACTGCCTCCGTGACGCCTTGAAATACGACCGTGCCCGCGTCCAGCTGGGCAAGATCTCGAGGTTTGGCCTGATGGAGTTGTCACGGCAGCGGCTGCGCCCGGCACTCGCCGAAGCGGCCCACATCCCCTGCCCGCGCTGCCATGGGATCGGGCACATCCGCGGCACCGAATCCACCGCGCTGCACATTCTGCGCATCGTGCAGGAAGAGGCGATGAAGGACAACACCGCGCAGGTCGTGGCGCAGGTCCCGGTCGACGTCGCCACGTTCCTGCTGAACGAAAAGCGCACCGACGTGCTCACGATCGAGACCCGCTTCAAGGTCAACGTATTGCTGGTTCCGAATCGACACCTCGAGACCCCGAACTATTCGATCGAGCGGCTGCGTCACGACGACCTGAATCAAAGCGAACCCCTGCCGCCATCATTCGAAATGGTGCGTCAGCCGGAGGCACTCGATCCGGCGCGGCAGGTCAAGGACGATGCGCCGCCTCGCCAGGAAGCCGTCGTCAAGGGCATCACGCCTGCCTTGCCGGCACCGACTCCAATGCAGAAGGCAGCTGCAGCGCCACCGCCTGCCGCACGCCCCAACGGCACCTGGTTCTCCCGCGTGATGGATTGGTTCCGGGTCAAGCCGGAAGCGGCGCCCGCGCCGGCGGTGAAACCGGCCGGCGAAGTTCGCCCGGGCGAACGGCGCGACGCCCGGCGCGACGGACGTCCCGGCGACCAACGCGATCGCAACCGCTCCGAGGGCCGTCGCGGCGAACCGCGGCGCGAAGAATCCCGCGAAACCCGGCGCAACGACCATCGCGATCGGCGCGACGGGCGGGCGGAAGGTCGTGACGGACGCGCGGACGCGGCGAAGCCGGCGGGCCAGGCCCGCTCGGGGGCGGCCGGCGCGCAACAGTCTGCGCGTCGCGACGAACGCCGCGACGCCACGCGCAGTGCGCCGCGCGAGCCGCAACGCGTGCCGCGTGAATCGCGCAGTGAAGCTGCCCCGGTTGCCGAGATTGCCGGCGTCGAAGTCTCCGCCAGCGAGACAGTGGGCGTTGCCGGGATGCCCGAATCGCGGGACGGCGGCAACCGCCGGCGGCGGGGGCGCCGCGGCGGTCGCGGCGGAGATCGTCCCGCCCGTCCGCAGGACCAGGATGCCGGGTCGACATTCGCCGGCGAGGATGAGGCCGGACCCAACGTAGCGGAAGTGGTGGAGATGGTGGCGGACGCCGCGCCGCCGATCGCAACAACCGTCACCCCGCGCGAGCCGCGCCCGCCCAAGGCGCCGCGGGAACCACGACCGCCCCGAGCGCAGCGCGAACCGTCGGCGGTCCCGCCGTCCGATAGCGACACTGATGCAATGGTGACGGCAATGCCGGAGCCGGCAACAGTCGCGGCGACCGGAGCAACAGCTTCGCCGCGCGCTTCGGTCGAACCACCGCCAACGCCCCTGGCAGCGGCAGCACCATCGCTTGATCGATCGCCAACGCCCCTGGCAGCGGCAGCACCATCGCTCGATCGCCCAGCCGACGTAGCAGCACCAATGCCTGCACCCATCGAGATTCCGCCGGTTCAGCTCGCTTTGCCGACGGATTCCGGGTTGGAGCTGGTCGAAACGCGGTTCGCCGCGCCGCTTGCGGAGGCCGACGAGGTTGCACCGCGACCCAAGCGCGTACGACCGCCGCGTGCCGAGGTGACCAGCGAGCCGCTCGAGATCATCGAAACCCGCAAGGATGCGGGACCGCCTGCGTAGAACTGCGGGTCACGTCGGATCGGAGTGGATGACACCCGTCGTTCGCTCCGGTCCACCTGTCGAGAGCAAGCGAGCCCGCCGCTAAGGCTACGCTCGGACCTCGTTGCCTCCGGCCGCCGCGTCCGTGACGACAGCGGTAGCCGGCGGTCCGGCTTACGTTCGCATGGTGCGAGCAAGACTTGCGACCAGGACCGGCGTCACCTGTTCGGAAAGGTCGAGCACGCGCTCGAAACCCTGCAGGTTGCCGTAGTAGGGATCGGGCATTTCGTCGATGCCCAGCGAGGGCAGCACCTCGAGATACAACCCGACGTGTCCTTCGTGGTCATCCGGCCGCATTTCGTCCAGGTGGCGCAGATTCGCGCGGTCCATCGCGAAGATCCAACCGTACCGGTCAAAGTCCTCACGCACGAGTGCCCGCGCCCGGAGGGAGGTCAGATCGTAGCTGCGGCCTTTGGCGGCCTGGATGGCGCGCCGATCGGGCGGCTCACCCGCATGGTAGCCGTGCGTACCGGCCGAATCGACCGCGATACCCCGCACTCCGGCTTTGGCGAGCGCCGTGCGCAGGACTGCTTCAGCAGTGGGCGAACGGCAGATGTTGCCCATGCAGACGAACAGGATACCCGGGGGGCGATGGTGCGCGTTGCAGTGGCGGCGGCGTTGGCGTTGGCGAATCCGTCATAGCCAGCACTCTAGCGCAGGATCCGGCGCATCATCGATCGGCGCCACCCCCATCGCTGCCGGCACCCGCGGTCTTCGAGACCCATACGCGACTGGCGCGGGCCAGCAGATCAGGCACCCGCGGCGGCGCCGCAAGCCAGCCTATCAACACTCCTGTCGCGCCGGCCACCATGTCGGCAATCTCGAAATCCCGATAGCCGGTCGCGCGTTGCGCGAATTCGATGGCGACGCCAAGAAGGACCAGCGCGACGGCGGTCAGCGACCGGTCACGTACGGAAGCGCCCAGATGGGCAAACCAGAACATCAGAACGGCGTAGGCCGCGATGTGTTCCAGCTTGTCGCCACCCGCCACGTCGATCGATGGGGGGTCCGGAATCAACGACAGGTAGATGACCAGCGCTACGCCGAACCAGCCGATGGCCCACCACGCACGCCGCACGCTCTGCATCACCGCTTGCGCACTATTCCATCGACCAGCCGTGACTGACGATCAGCGACTGGCCAGTCAAGGCGTTGCTCGGAAAGCTTGCGAACAGCAATGCCACTTCGGCCACGTCGTCAACGGTCGTGAACTCGCCGTCGACCGTGTCCTTCAGCATGATCTTCTTGATCACGTCCTCCTCGGAAATGCCGAACTGACGCGCCTGCTCGGGTATCTGCTTGTCGACCAGCGGCGTACGCACGAAGCCCGGGCAAATCACGTTGGCTCGTACGCCGTGCTTGGCGCCTTCCTTGGCAATCACTTTCGCAAGGCCGATAAGTCCGTGCTTGGCCGTGACGTACGGCGCCTTCAACTGTGATGCCTCTTTCGAATGCACCGAGCCCATGAAGATGATGCTACCGCCGCGGCCCCCGCGATACATATGCGGCAGGCACGCGCGCGTGGTCAGGAACGCACCATCGACGTGGATCGCCATCATCTTCTTCCACTCGTCGTAGGTGAACTCCTCCAGCGGATGCACGATCTGGATGCCTGCGTTACTGACCAGGATGTCGACCCCGCCGAACGCCGCCACGATCGCCGCCACGCCGTCGCCGACGCTTTGCTCATCGGTAACGTCCATGCGCGATGCCTATCGCGCGTCCCCCGTCGGCTTCGATCGCCGGCGGCGGCAGCATCGGCCGCCTGCTTGTTGAGATCTGCGATGGCAACGTGCGCGCCTTCCTGCGCGTAGCGAACGGCAATCGCCTTGCCGATGCCACTGGCCGCCCCGGTGACAATGGCGACCTTACCCTTGAGTTTCATGATCCGCGTCCTCGCCTGATGGAAGCGGCCGGACGCCTGGACGCGCCGTCGCTTCTATGGGTAGGTCCGTCGGCGCCCCGCCTATCGGCGGTGCGTCCGAGCCCCCTCTGGCACAGTATAGCGTCGAATGCTGCATAGCAGCATACGCGGCTCATCGCAGACCCCCGGAACCGATTGCCCTCACGAATCGATCGGCAAGGCCACGCCAAAGAGTTGCTGCTTCAGGAGCGCCAGCCGATCGCGCAATTCCGCTGCCTTCTCGAATTCCAGGTTGCGCGCGGCGTCGAGCATCTGCTTCTCCAGCTGCTTCAACTCGCGCTCCAGATCCTTCTCCGGCATCGAATGGTATTTTGCCCGTGCCTGCGCCGCGCGTTGTTCCTTCCTGGCCTCGTCGGGATCGTAGACGCCTTCGATGATGTCCTTGATGCGCTTCTGTACCCCTACCGGGGTGATGCCCATTTTCTCGTTCCAGGCGAGCTGCCGCACGCGGCGACGCTCGGTCTCGCCGATCGCCGCCTTCATCGAGTCGGTCATCGTGTCCCCATACAGGATCGCCATGCCATTGAGGTGGCGCGCCGCGCGCCCGATGGTCTGGATCAGCGACCGTTCGGCGCGCAGGAATCCCTCCTTGTCCGCATCCAGAATGGCCACCAGCGATACCTCCGGGATGTCGAGCCCTTCGCGCAAGAGATTGATGCCGACGACGACGTCGAACTCGCCAAGGCGAAGGTCGCGAATGATTTCGACGCGTTCGACGGTATCGATGTCCGAATGCAGGTAGCGCACCTTGACGCCGTTCTCGGCCAGGTAGTCGGTCAGATCCTCGGCCATGCGCTTGGTAAGCGTGGTCACCAGGACCCGCTCGTTGCGCTCGACGCGGAGGCGAATTTCCGACAGCAAGTCGTCCACCTGCGTCGCGGCCGGGCGCACCGAAAGGATCGGATCGACCAGCCCCGTGGGCCGGACCAGTTGCTCGACGACCTGGCCCGCGTGCGTATTTTCGTACTGGGCTGGCGTCGCCGACACGAAAATGGTCTGCGGCAGCAACTTCTCGAACTCGTCGAAACGCAACGGCCGGTTGTCCAGCGCGGACGGCAGGCGAAACCCGTAGTTGACGAGGTTTTCCTTTCGCGCGCGGTCACCCTTGTACATGCCGCCGACCTGCGGAATGGTGACATGACTCTCGTCGACGAACATCAGCGAGTTGCCGGGCAGGTAATCGATCAGCGTCGGCGGCGGCTCACCGGCGGACCGCCCCGAAAGGTAGCGGGAGTAGTTCTCGATGCCTTTGCAATAGCCGATCTCCGTCATCATCTCCAGGTCGTAGCGCGTGCGCTGCTCGATGCGCTGGGCCTCGATCAGCTTCATCTGCCCGACGAAGTATTCCTTTTGCCCGGCGAGTTCCACCTTGATCTGGTCGATCGCGGAGAGCACCTTCTGGCGGCCCGTTACGTAGTGGGACGATGGAAATACGGTGTAGCGCGCCAGCTTCTGCTTCAGGTGCCCGGTCAGCGGATCGAAGAGCTGCAGCGTCTCGACCTCGTCGTCGAACAGCGATACACGGATGGCATTCTCGGCATTCTCGGCAGGGAAGATATCGAGGACGTCGCCACGCACACGGAACACACCGCGTTTGAAATCGACGTCGTTGCGCGTGTACTGCATTTCGGTGAGGCGCTTGATGACATCCCGCTGCGAAAAACGTTCGCCCTGCTTCAGGTGCAGGATCATGCTGTGGTATTCGGACGGGTCGCCGATCCCGTAGATGGCCGACACGGTGGCGACGATGATGCAGTCGGGGCGCTCGAGGATGGCCTTGGTCGCCGAGAGACGCATCTGCTCGATGTGTTCGTTGATCGACGAGTCCTTCTCGATGTACAGGTCACGCGACGGGACGTAGGCTTCCGGCTGGTAGTAGTCGTAGTACGAGACGAAGTACTCGACGCAATTGTTGGGAAAGAACTCGCGAAATTCGGAATAGAGCTGCGCCGCCAGCGTCTTGTTAGGGGCGATGACCATGGCCGGGCGACCGGTGCGCGCGATCACGTTGGCCATCGTGAAGGTCTTGCCGGACCCGGTCACCCCGAGCAATGTCTGGAACGACAGCCCATCGGTCAGACCGTCGACCAACTTGGCGATTGCTTCGGGCTGATCGCCCGCCGGCGCAAAGGTTTGATGCAGCTCGTAGGGGCTGTTCGGAAACGTCAGTGGCATGGGACGACAGGGCTCGTGCAGGGCAACCGGCTATTGTACTGCCGCTCGCACCGTCGGCGCGACCTCGCTGCGCCAACGTTGCCATCCAGGCCAGGATCCCATCGGCATGCGATGTCCGACCACCCCTACAAAGCGCTGTCCGCGGCCATGCGTTGCGCGGCAGGCCGGTCACCGAACTGCAATGCGGCCAAGCGTGCGTACAGCGCGTTGTCGCGAACGAGCTCGTCATGGGTGCCGGTCGCGATGATCCGCCCCTGCTCAATCACGGCAATCCGGTCGGCGTGGCGAATGGTTGCCAGTCGATGCGCGATGATCAGCACCGTGCGCCCGACCATCAGACGCTCCAGCGCGAGCTGCACCATGCGCTCGCTCTGTGCGTCGAGCGCACTGGTGGCCTCGTCGAGAAGCAGGATCGGACGGTCGGCCAGGATTGCCCGCGCGATGGCGAGCCGCTGCCGTTGCCCGCCCGACAACCGCACGCCGCGTTCGCCGAGAAATGCATGGTACCGATCGGGCAGCATTTCGATGAACTCGGTAGCGAACGCCGCTGCGCAAGCGGCTTCGACTTCGGCGTCGCTCGCCTCGGGTCGCCCGTAGCGCACGTTGTCGAGCACGCTGGCAGCGAAGATGACGGGCTCCTGCGGCACCAGAGCCAGGCGGTTGCGGATCTGCGCCGGATCCGCCGCATCGAGCGCTACGCCATCGATCGTGATCGCGCCGCGCTGCGGATCGTAGAAGCGCAGAAGCAACTGGAACACCGTAGTCTTGCCTGCGCCCGACGGCCCGACCAGTGCGACCTTCTCCCCCGCGCGCACCTCCAGCGAGAACGCGGCCAGCGCGGCCGTGTCCGGCCGCGACGGATAGTGAAAGGTGACATCGCGAAATTGGACGACGCCCTGCGCCCGGTCCGGCAGCGCCACAGGATGCGCAGGCGCCCGGATTGCCGGCTCGATGGCGAGCAGTTCGAACAGCCG
>CAVWPC010000012.1:0-25237 GCA_963756765.1 uncultured beta proteobacterium
GCCGCGCGTTGCCGGATAGCCATCCAGCGAACATGCAGACTGCCGACGTATGGAAGCAGGGAAATCCCTACGAACAGTATGTAGGGCGGTGGAGTCGGCAAGTAGCGCCTCTGTTTCTCGCCTGGCTGCAGATTCCGCATGGGCGACGCTGGCTCGACGTTGGCTGCGGAACCGGAGCGCTCTGCGGCGCGATCGTCGACGGCTGCGCGCCGTCTGCGGTGACTGCGGTGGAGCCTTCGGAAGGATTCCTGCAGATTGCCCGGCAGCATCTCGCGGGCCGGGTAACGTTTCATCGCGCCGGCGCGGAGGCCATTCCGCTCGGCGACGCCGCCGTGGATGTGGTGGTGTCCGGGCTGGTGTTCAACTTCATTCCGGAGCAACGCGCAGCGCTGGTCGAAATGGCCCGCGTTACGCGCAGTGGCGGGACCGTGGCAGCCTATGTCTGGGATTATGCGGACGGGATGGAACTGATGCGGCATTTCTGGGACACGGCGGTCGAACTCGACGGCAGCGCGCGGCGCCTGGATGAAGGCGTGCGATTCTCGTCCTGCCGCCCGGAGGCGCTGGTCGAGCAGTTCGCAGGCGCGGGGCTTCGTGCCGCGCAGACCACCGCGATCGAAATTGCGACCAAGTTCGAGAGCTTCGACGATCTCTGGCAACCGTTCCTCGGAGGACAGGGACCGGCGCCAGCCTACGCCATGTCGCTCGATGATGACGCGCGCAAGCGCCTGCGCGACCGCTTGCAGGAGCGCCTGCCGATAAGCGCGGACGGCACGATCGACCTCGGTGCCCGGGCGTGGGCGGTCCGCGCATTGGTCTAGCCGCCAGCCACCCCAGCTCAACCAACTCAACAGGATGGACATGCAAAAAAGGATCGAGTATTTCTTCACGCCAGGCTCGCCGTGGTCCTACCTCGGCCATGACCGGCTGCACGCGTTGGCCAAGGAACACGGCGCGAAGCTCGAACTCAAGCCGATCGACCTGGGCAAGGTCTTTCCCGTCTCCGGCGGCTTGCCGCTGCCCAAGCGCGCGCCGCAGCGCCAGGCCTATCGACTGGTCGAGCTCGCCCGCTGGCGCGATTTTCTGGGGGTTCCACTGAACGTCCAGCCCAAATTCGGTGGTGTCAGCACCGACCTTGCGTCGCGCTGGATCCTTGCCGCAGCGGCGTCGGACCCGGATTCCGCGATGCGGCTGGCGAGCGCGGTCATGCGTGCCCGCTGGGCGGAAGAACGTGACGTTTCCGACGAGGCCACGCTGCAGTCGCTGGCGCGTGATGTCGGTCTCGACCCGGATGCCATCGCCACCGCCGCAGCGAAGCCTGCGGTGGCCGCACAATTCGACGCCCTGACCCAGGAGGCGATCGAGCGCCAGATCTTCGGCGCACCCACCTACGTCTACCAGGACGAACCGTTCTGGGGACAGGACCGGTTGGACTTCCTGGCCCGCAAACTGGCAAAATAGCGTGCTTTTGTCGGCTGGCCTGGTCCAGCCGTAGTTTGCCAGGGGTAGGTCCGGTTCGGCGGGCTGCCGCGCGGCGCGCATGCAAGCGAGCCGTGCGGACAACTACAAGCGCGTTTCTGCCCTCCGAATCAGCGAAGGGCGCCCGTCCGAAGGCGCTCAACGCGTACCACCGATAGCCACTTTTCAAAGGGAGCAACAAAGCCATGTCCACAGGACTTATCTTCGCGCTTGTCTGCGCGGTGGCGGCGATCGTCTATGGCGGTCTTTCCATCAAATGGATTCTCGCCAAGCCCGCGGGCAATGCGCGGATGCAGGAGATTGCCGCGGCGATCCAGGCCGGCGCCAAGGCGTACCTCAATCGCCAGTACCTGACGATCGGCATCGTCGGCGTGATCCTGTTCGTCATCATCTGGTGGGCGCTGGGCGGACGTACGGCCGGCGGCTTCGCCGTCGGCGCGATCCTGTCGGGCTTGACCGGCTACATCGGCATGAACGTGTCGGTACGCGCGAACGTGCGCACGGCCGAAGCGGCGCGTACCGGGCTCAATGAAGCGCTAAGCGTGGCCTTTCGCGGTGGTGCGATCACCGGAATGCTGGTCGTGGGGCTGGCGCTGCTCGGTGTGGCCGGTTTCTACTGGTTCCTGCTTGGCTCGGCGCACGGGGCGCCCAACCTGATGAAGGAGGGCTTGCACCACGCCATCCAGCCGCTGGTCGGTCTGGCCTTCGGCGGGTCGCTCATTTCCATCTTCGCACGGCTGGGAGGCGGCATCTTCACCAAGGGCGCTGACGTCGGCGCCGATCTGGTCGGCAAGGTCGAAGCCGGCATTCCGGAGGACGATCCGCGCAATCCGGCGGTGATCGCCGACAACGTCGGCGACAACGTGGGCGACTGCGCCGGCATGGCCGCGGACCTGTTCGAGACCTACGCGGTGACGATCGTCGCCACGATGCTGCTCGGGGCGTTGCTGATTCCCGGCGCGGCCGAGGCGGCGGTCACCTATCCGCTGGTACTGGGTGGGTTCTCGATCCTCGCATCGATCGTCGGCTGCTACTTCGTCAAGGCGACCCCCGGCGGCAAGATCATGAATGCCCTGTACAAGGGCCTCGCCGTCGCCGGCATCATCTCGGCGATCGGCTTCTGGGTGATCACCGAGCGGATGATGGGCGGCGTCACCGCCGTCGCGCCGCAGCTTACGACCATGCACCTGTGGGGCGCGGCGATGGTCGGCCTCGTGCTGACCGCAGCGATGGTGGTCATCACCGAGTACTACACCGGCACCGAGTACAAGCCAGTGCGCCATGTGGCCCAGGCGTCGACCACCGGCCACGGTACCAACATCATCGCGGGCCTGGGCGTGTCGATGCGTTCGACGGCCTGGCCGGTGCTTGCGGTCTGCGCGGCGATTCTGGCGTCGTACTGGCTCGCGGGCCTGTACGGCATCGCCATCGCGGCCACCGCCATGCTGTCGATGGCGGGCATCATCGTGGCCCTCGACGCCTACGGCCCCATCACCGACAACGCGGGCGGCATCGCCGAGATGTCGGATCTGCCGGATTCCGTACGCGCGATCACCGATCCGCTGGACGCGGTCGGCAACACGACGAAGGCTGTCACCAAGGGTTACGCCATCGGCTCTGCGGGCCTGGCGGCGCTGGTGCTCTTCGCCGACTACACGCATGCGCTCGATTCGGTTGGCCTGTCGCAGTCGTTCGACCTGTCCAATCACATGGTGATCGTCGGCCTCTTCATCGGCGGCTTGATTCCTTATCTCTTCGGTGCGATGGCGATGGAAGCGGTCGGCCGCGCCGCCGGTGCGGTGGTGGTCGAGGTGCGCCGCCAGTTCAAGGAGATCAAGGGCATCATGGACGGTACCGGCAAGCCGGAGTACGGCGTGGCCGTCGACATGCTGACCAAGGCGGCGATCAAGGAAATGATCGTGCCGTCGCTCCTCCCGGTGCTGGTGCCGGTGGTCGTAGGCCTCGTGCTGGGACCGCAGGCGCTGGGCGGCCTGTTGATGGGCACGATCATCACCGGCATCTTTGTCGCGATTTCGATGACCACCGGCGGTGGTGCCTGGGATAACGCCAAGAAGTACATCGAGGACGGCCACTTCGGCGGCAAGGGCTCCGAGGCGCACAAGGCGGCCGTCACCGGCGACACCGTCGGCGACCCGTACAAGGACACCGCCGGCCCGGCGGTGAATCCGCTGATCAAGATCATCAACATCGTCGCGCTGATGATCGTGCCGCTGCTCGCAAGCTGGGGTATGGGCAAGGCGGAAACGAAGGTCGGCATGCCGATGCTGACGCCGCCGGTGCAGGCGGCCGCGGCGCCTGCTGCGGCAACGCCGGCGGCCGGCGCACCTATGGTCGCCGCCGTGGTGTTGTTCTTCGAGTCGGGCAAGGCGGATCTCCCGGCCGATGCGCCGATGAAGCTGGCCTCGCTCGCCGACACGGCCAAGACCTCGGGCAAGAAGGTCAAGGTCTCGGGCTACCACGACGCTACCGGCAGTCTCGAGCAGAACCAGGAGCTCGCCAAGCAGCGCGCCCTTGGCGTGCGAGAGCAGCTCAAGACGGCCGGCGTGAACGAAGCCAACATCGAGCTCGACAAGCCGGCGATGACGCAAGCAGCGGGCGACGCCGCGCAAGCCCGCCGCGTCGAGGTATTGCTGCTCCAGTAACGGTCCGACGGGACCAGGGATGGGAAGGGCGGCGCCGGAAGGCGCCGCCTCTTTTTTGCCGGCGGTCGACTCAGAAGTTGATGCGGTTCAATGGGCGCCGGGGTTGGGGTGTCGGCGCGCCGGCGTTCAACTTCCAGATCGCGTAATTGAGGACTGTCGCGAATGCGACCCAGACGGCATACGGGACGAACAGCCACGCCGCCGCCGGACTGTAGTCGGCTGCCGTCACCGCGAAGCCGATGATCACCAGCAGCAGCAGCCCGATGTCGATCAGCGCGGCTTTTGCATCGTGGCGGCCGAAGAAGAGCCAGGGCCACGCACCGTTCAGTACGAGTTGCACGCTCCACAACGTGAGCGGCAGGCTCCATGCATCGGCGTTCGCCCACCAGACCAGCCATCCGGCAAACGCGATCGCGACATACAGGGCGAGCCATACCGGACCGAACAGCCAATCGGGTGGATTCCAGGCTGGCTTCCGGAGCCCCCGATACCACGCGTCCGGTTTGAAGCGGCTGCCCGCCAGCGCAGCGAGAGCGACCGCGGCGCCGAATGCCACGAGCGCGCTCATCGCGACCCCGAACGGGTCCAGGCTCGCACACCGCGTGCCGGATGATCGAGTAAAGCGTCGGTTCTGAATGTCATCGTGCCGGCTCCCGGTCCGTGGCTTAATTGCCTGCTCAATTGCCTGCTCATTTGCCTGCTAATTTGCCTGCTCGTCGCCAGTGCTCAATCGCCTGCTCAATCGCTTGGGACCACGATAGTGAATTCCTATGCCGGCGTGATCCGGGGCTTGTGGTAGCAGCGCGTGGGACTCCACCGCTCAGGTTTGTAGGAATGGAGGATCCCGATCCCGCCCAACCAACCGATCCGGTCCGCCCGGTCGTCCGCATCTCCGCGCCTTCCGGTATCCGATCCTCCGCCGGTCGTCTGTGGAGCCTTCAAAGGGAGGCGGCCAGGGTGTTTCCTGGCCGAACTTCGTGGAAAATGCGAACCTTAGTCCAAGCTGCATTGACCAAGCAGGCGTTCCCGGTTGCCTTACCAATCCATGCGACACAGATTCACATTTGTTGCGGTGATGCTGGCCTTGTCGGCGGCCGGGTCCGCCGACGCCAACGAAACCGTTGCGTCGGCATCGACGCCGGTCTCCACGGCAGCGGTTGCGAACGTAGCGGATTCGCCGTCAGTCGTTGCTCCGGCAGCAGTTTCCTCCGCGGCCGGCGGCAGCAAATGGGACACGGCCTTCGCGGAATTCGCGGATGCCGATCGGCTGCACCCGCGGCCAGCGGGCGGTGTCCTGTTCGTGGGCAGTTCCTCGATCCGGCTGTGGAACGATCTGGAGCATCAGTTCGACACGGCGCCGGTGATCAAGCGTGGCTTTGGCGGCTCCAAGCTATCCGACTGCGTTGAGCATTTGAATCGCCTCGTCGTGCGTTACCGGCCACGCACGGTGCTGGTCTATGCCGGGGACAATGACCTGGCGGCGGGTACGACACCCCAGGAGGTCGCCCGGCGCTTCGCCGCCTTTGTAACCGGCGTCAGGCGCGAACTCCCCGACACCCGGGTCGCGTTCATCTCGATCAAGCCGAGTCCATCCCGCAAAGCGCTGCTGCCCAGCATCCGCGAGGCCAACGCCCTGATCAAGGACTACGCCGGTGCGCAGGAGCGCGTGGCGTTCATCGACATCTATACCCCAATGGTCGATGCCGACGGCCAACCCCGTCCCGAACTCTTCCGGGCCGATGCATTGCATCTCAATGCGGCGGGTTACGCGCTTTGGAAGCAGGCTATTGCACCGCACGTTCGCTGAACCCGACCTGTCGCGATGCTGCGTCGGTCCGGTCGTTGCGGTTGCGCGACGGGCGCTGCTGAAGCTCGACCAGTCGCGCGACACCCAGCAGCATCACCAGGGTACCTAGCAGCAGCATCGCATCCGGCAGTTCGAGCCGGTAGGCATCGGGGCGGCCGATCCCGGTGGCGAGCAGGGTCAGGCATACGACGAGATGCGCGGCAAACACGGGTAACGAAGCGCGCCCCAGCGTCGCGATCGGCGAGTCCTGCGCCAAGTCGGCCAGCCGGCGTCGCCCCCAGACCGCGAGGGTGGCGAGCGCAACGAAATTCAGCAGGCGCAGCGGGCCGAGTTGCCATTTGTCGAACAGCGCGTTGAGTTCCACGTCGGAACCGAACGGCACTTGTCCGGCCAGATGCCGCCACACGAAGAGCGCGATCGCAATCGCCAGCGCTGTCCAAAGGACGGGCCGTGGCCAAGCCGCCGCCTGGCGTGCCTGCACCCGGCCTCGCGTTGCGTACGCGCCCATCCGGAGTCCAGCGATCCACAGGAGTTGCCATGCGAGCCATCCGAACGCGCCGGTCTGGCCGTACGGGATGGGCCAGGCGATCAGGTTCGCGAGCCAATGGTGGATACCGTGGCCGGCGCCCAGCTGGGCGAGCAGCCAGAAGGTGCCACTGGCGGCCAGGATCATTCCCCAGCCGCGGCGCAGTCCCCGCGCGAGCAGCCAGGGCGATAGGACGAGGAACACCACGTACATCGGCAGGATATCGAGCAACGGGGGGTTGTACGCAAGGAGCAACCCGGCCACCAGTGCCGTATCCGGATGCGCGAGATAGAACGACGCGAGATTGGTCAGTGGCTTGGCGTCGTAGTGAAGTCCGAGCGGTATCAGCAGGAAAAACAGCCCCAGCAACAACGCGACATGCGTCGCATACACCTGCAACGCACGCCTCCATACGGCTGCGCGCATGGCCGCTGGACCGTCCTTCAACGCAGTACGGGTGTACACGCTGCCTACCAGGTAACCGGAGAGGAACACGAAGCCCTCCGCCGCTGAAACGAAGCCGAAGGGCTGTCCTACGTGGCCGCTGAACCAGGTCGGCAGGTGGGTGATCGTCATGAGCACCAGCATGAGGCCGCGCAGCCAGTCGAGTTCCGCCTGTCGCGCCGTCCCGTTGGGTACGGGAAGAGGGGCGTAGGCGAGGAGATGGAGGGGTGCTGATGCCGACATGCCGGAACGTTGCGCCGACCATCGTGTGCCGAATGTCATCGGCCCACCGATTCCGCAGTCGGACAACGGCCATGCCTTCGTGGTTCCCGGACACGGATCGAGGTTTCAACAGCGACTACCTTACAATCCCCGCATCATGCGCTGCGCTTCCCGGTGGTGATGTTTCCCCTGCGGTTGACCAGGGTGGTGGTACTCACGTCGGCCTTCCTCGCGACGGTCGTCGCAGCGCAGCCGCTGGCACCCGAGCATCCGTCGGGATGGACGCCGAAGGTTGCCGTCTCGGCGCGCCACGAAATGGTGGCCACGGCCAACCCATTGGCGACCCGGGCAGGCATGCAGATGCTTGCCCGGGGTGGCAGCGCCGTGGACGCCGCCATCGCCGCGCAACTCGTTCTCGGCCTCGTGGAGCCGCAAAGTTCCGGCCTCGGCGGCGGTGCCTTCGCCCTTGTGCATGACGGTCGCTCGAAGCGACTCCTCGCCTATGACGGACGCGAAACTGCACCCGCTGCCGCCCGGCCGGACCGTTTCCTGAAGGACGGCAAGCCGCTGCAGTTTCACGATGCAGTGGTTGGCGGCAAGGCTGTTGGCGTGCCCGGGGTCGTGCGGCTCATGGAAGTGACGCATCGCCGGCACGGACGCCTGCGCTGGGCGGAGCTCTTCGCGCCGGCGATTGCGCTGGCGGAGCAGGGCTTCGAGGTATCGCCGCGGCTGCACACGTCGATCGGTCTGGAGAAATACCTGACGCAGCCGCGCGCCCGCGCGTATTTCTACGACGCCAACGGCAAGGCCCTGACCGTCGGTACCATGTTGCGTAACCCGGCGTACGCGGCGACGTTGCGGACCCTGGCGCGCGATGGTGCGAACGCCTTCTACACCGGCGCGATCGCGCGCGACATCGTGGCCAGCGTCAATGGACATCCGTGGAATCCCGGTGACATGACGCTCGAGGATCTCGCCGCCTACCGGGTGGTCGTGCGCGAGCCGGTCTGCGGACCCTATCGCGCCTATCGGGTATGCGGTTTCCCGCTACCTTCGTCGGGTGGGATCACCGTTTTGCAGATGCTCGGCATGCTCGAGCGCTTCGATGTGGCGTCGATGGGGGCAGCGAGTTTCTGGAGCGTGCACTTCATCAGCGAAGCGGGACGCCTGGCCTTTGCGGATCGCGGTGTCTACGAGGCGGATCCCGCGTTCTACACGCCGCCCGCGGGCCTGCTGGACCCGGGCTACCTCGCGGACCGGTCGCTGTTGATCCAACCGACTGCCAGCATCGGCCGCGCGCCACCGGGTCAGCCACCCGAGCGGGCTCGACCAGCGCCGCGCGTGGCGCTCGGGGCCGACAACTCGCTCGAACTGCCGTCGACTTCACACATGTCGATCGTCGATCGCTATGGCAGCGCGGTAGCCATGACCACCACGATCGAGGATGCTTTCGGCAGCCGCCTGATGACCGAAGGCGGCTTCCTGCTCAACAACGAACTCACCGATTTTGCGTTCCAGCCGGTGGAAGACGGCAAGCCCGTGGCCAATCGCGTCGAGGCGGGCAAGCGACCGCGCTCGTCGATGGCCCCCACGATCGCGTACGATGCGCACGGACGCGTCGCCATTGTCGTCGGTTCGCCCGGCGGCAGTGCGATCATCAACTACGTGGCCAAGACCCTGATCGGGATCATCGACTGGAACCTGGACGTGCAGACTGCGATCGACCTGCCCAACTTCGGCAGCCGCAATGGCCCGACCGAACTCGAGAAGGACACGCCGGTGGCGATGCTCGTGCCGAAACTGCAGGCGCTCGGGTCGCCGGTCCGGGTCATCGATTTCACCAGCGGCGTGCAGGCGATCGTGCGCACGCGCGCCGGATGGCGCGGCGGGGCGGATCCCCGACGGGAGGGGCTGGTGATGGGGCATTGAGCGGGACGCGCGGGTCCTGTCCTGTCCCTGTCTCCTGGCCGCATGCGAGCGATTGCCTGGAATGAGACATTCATCGTGAATGCCCGCGAGCTGAGTGCTGCGCCGCACCGCCTCGTCATTGTCGGTGGCGGGGCGGGCGGCCTGCCGCTCGCCACACGGCTCGGCGACCGCTACGGACGCGACGGCAAGGTGCAGGTCACGCTCGTCGATGCCAACGCGACACACGTCTGGAAGCCGCTGCTGCACGAAGTGGCGGCGGGCCGGATGGACGCCGACGCGCACGATCTCGATTACCTGGCGATCGCCCATTGGCACGGCTTCCGGTTCCGTCAGGGCGCCGTGTCGGCGCTCGATCGCGCGCGCCGCGAAATCACGATCGACGCCGTAGCGTCGCCCGACGGCGAGGAGGTGCTGCCGCAACGCAAGCTCGGCTACGATACGCTGGTCATTTGCGTGGGCAGTGTCAGCAACGACTTCGGGATCCCGGGTGTCGCCGAGCACCCGATTTCACTCGACACGCTGGCTGATGCCGAGCGCTTCCATCGCAAGCTCCTGGCCGCCTGCGTACGGGCGGATGGACGCGCCGGCGACGGCCTTCCCGCGCAGGTCGACATCGTGATCATTGGCGCTGGCGCGACGGGCGTGGAACTGGCCGCCGAGATCCGCCAAACGACGCGCGCCCATGCGGGCTACGGGCTCGACTATCTCGATCCGGCCAAGGACATCCGGCTGACGCTGCTCGAGGCATCGCCGCGGATCCTGCCGCCGCTGGCGGAGCGCGTCGCGGTCGCGGCCACCGAACTCCTCGCGCGTCTCGACGTCAGCGTCAAGGCCGGGGAGCGGGTAACGGAAGTTCTTGCCGACGGCGTGCACACGGCGTCGGGCGCGTTCTACCCGGCGGATCTCATCGTATGGGCGGCCGGCATCATGGCGCCAGAATTCCTGGCCCATCTCGACGGGCTCGAGGTCAATCGCGCGCACCAGCTCATCGTGCTGCCAACGCTGCAGACGACCCGCGATCCCGACATCTTCGCCTTTGGCGACTGCGCGGCGGCGCCATGGCTCGGGCATCAGAAGGAAGGGACCATTCTGCCGCCGCGCGCGCAGGTGGCGCATCAACAGGCAACGTTCCTCCGGCGCGCCATCCAGGCGCGCCTGAAGGGCAAGCCATTGCCCGAATTCCGCTTCCACGATTTCGGCTCGCTGGTGTCCTTGGGGGAACTCTCCGCGGTCGGCAGCCTGATGGGACGTTTGCTTGGCGGCAGCCTGCTGATTCAGGGACTCATTGCGCGGATGATGTACGCCTCCTTGTACAAGATGCACCAGGTCTCCATCCACGGCATGTTGCGGGTGGTGTTCGATACCATCGGGCGGTTCTTGCGCGAACGCCTGGAGCCACGGGTGAAGCTGCATTGAGCGTGGGCGCGGTGCCGTGGTCTGGCGCGGGAATGGGAAGATGGGATGTAGCGCGGTGTCGGTGCACGGCCTCACCGCGGTCGCAGGAGATTTCCGGTATTCATGAGAGGAGAGCTGCATGACGAACGACGTGGCTGATCGCGTCGCGGTCAAAGTGTGGGACTGGCCGGTGCGGTTGGTGCACTGGGCGATAGTGATGCTGGTGGTCATCCTGATCGCCACCGGCCTCATCGGCAACGAGGCGCTGGCCTGGCACATGCGTGCCGGCGGGACGCTGCTGGCGCTGGTAATCTTCCGCATCGTCTGGGGCTTCATCGGCAGCGGCAACGCCCGCTTCGCTTCATTCGTACGGGGGCCAGGGGCGGTACTGGCGTACCTGCGTTCGCTCGTGCGGCCGCCGCACGAAATTCATGCTACGCACAACCCGATCGGTGGCTGGATGGTGGTTGCGCTGCTGCTGGCGATGCTGTTCCAGGCGGGTGCCGGTCTCTTCACCAACGACGACATCCTGAACGACGGCCCGCTGGTGAAGCTGATCAGCAAGGATCTGTCCGATTCGATCAGCTCATGGCACCGGCGTGGCTGGTGGGTGGTCGCCGGGCTGGCCGTCGCGCATATCCTTGCCGTGCTTTCCTATTACTTGGTGCTGAAGGACAACCTCGTCTATCCGATGGTGTCGGGCGAGAAGATCCTGCCGTCCGGCGCGGCGAATCCGGCCGCAGGGGTGGCGTCGACGGGCAAGGCGCTGGTAGTGCTGGCGTTGTGTGGCGCCCTCGTCTGGTGGATGTTCAACCGGCTGTAGTCCCTGCGCCACCGGCTCGCTGCAACAAAAAAGCCGGGCACCGCCCGGCCTTTTTTGCGATGCACGATCGGTTACTTGTTGCGGAAATCGTCGTGGCAATTGGAGCACGCCTTGCCGGTAGGTCCGAGCGCGGCGCGCAATTGCGCGAGGTCACCGGCCTTGGCCGCCGTCTCGAGCTTGGCGGTCTCGACCTGCAGTTCCTGCGCCAATTTGTCGAACCTGGCCTTGTCCTTCCATATCTCGGGTTTGGCCTTGGTCGGGGCGCCGGTGTCGGAGACGGGAGTGAAACCGTCCCAGGGCATGGCCGACAGCTCGTGGACGAACGTGGCGGCACGCACGGCCTGATCCTTGTTGTAGGGAATCTCACCCTTGGCCATGCCGCCCAGGATGCCCATGTTCCAGCCCATCGCCTGGAGGATGCCCTGGCGATACTTGATGGCGCGATCCGGCTTCATTTCCTGCGCGATCACCGCGGCCGAAAATGTGGCGATGACGGCAACTGCGCTCAGGACCGGAACGACATTTCGCTTCATGAAGCCTCCGCAAGAATTAATGAATCGAACCTTGACCAACGGTGCGCCGCGATTGAACCGCAATCGGCCTCCTTCTGCAAGCGCGGCCAAACCATACTGCAAGCGCCTAACAGCATCTGTACCACTTTATTCCGCCCGCGAAGACACTGCCGCTACGAGATCGTCGCCTTCCCGGCGGACCGCACCGGCGCGTTCGAGTTCCGCCACCAGCAGCGACGCAAGCGCAGCCGGCGTCAGATGCAGGCAGGTGGCGTTGAAATCCCGGAAGATCGCCACCCGGTCGACGTACGCGGGCAGGTCGGCCAGCGCCATTCGACGACGGTCGAGCAAGCGGAAGGCCAGCAGCGCCTTGAGCGCGAAGCGGGCCATGCGGCCGTCGTCGGCCTCGAATGCATCGGTACGCCGGTAGGCGCGCTCGAGTGCACCGGTCACGCCGGTGAATACGTCGCCGTGCCCCGGGATCACGACCCTCACGGGCAGGCCCGCAATCATGTCGAGTGTCGCGCGCGCCGCCGGCAGGGCCTCGGCGTCGATCGCCTGCGGCATCACGAAGCCGTAGCCGTTTTCCCATAGAGCGTCGCCCGAAATCAGGATGCCGTGCCGGGCATTGAAAAAGACGACGGCCCGCATGTCGTGGCCCGGGGCTCCGAGCACCTGCCACTCGAGGTCGCCCCACATATGGGTCGACCCCGGCGCCAGCGACTCGTTCGCGTCGAAGCGCTCGGCCTCCTGATCGGCGTAGTCCAGCAGCAGCGCCCGGCCATCCCACGCGTCGACTACCGGCACTTCCCCTACGGGAAGCGCTATCGGGCAATCGTAAGCGCGCCGGATGGCCGCGTTTCCGCCCATGTGATCGGAGTGGCAGTGCGTATTGACCAGCTTGGCGAGGCCATGATCACGTACCGCCGGTGATGCTGCCAGCAGCGCCAGCGTCAGTGATGCATGTCGGCCATAGCCGGAATCGATCAGCACCGGTCGTTCATCGCCCGTCAGCAGCACGTTGTTCGCCGAGAGCCAGTCGCGCACGAACACATGGACACCCGGCGGAAGGTCGTGGCGCATGGCGACAGGTTCGCGGGTGCGGTCGCCGTTCAGGCGAGCCGGCGCAGGAAGTCGGTCACCAGCGCGATGCGATCGCCCAGCGTAGGGGCCGCACGCTCGATGCGCAGCCGGTCCTGGCCGGCGAAGCGGATGCGCCCGTCCTTTTGCACCAGCAGGATAAGCGCACCCGCATCGAACGGCGGACGCTTGACGAACTGGATGGTGGTCCGCTCTGCACTGGCATCGATCTTGGCAACGCCGAGCTTCTTGCCGGCCAGCCGCAGCCGATGGCAGGCAAGCAGCGCCATCGCCTGGTCCGGCGTGGGGCCGAAGCGGTCGACCAGTTCCTCCTGGATGCTTTGCAGTTCGTCGATCGTCTCCGCACTGGCAAGGCGCTTGTAGAGGACGAGCCGCTCGTGCACGTCGTTGCAATAGGCAGACGGGAGCAGCGCCGGGACGTGCAGGTTGATTTCGGTTGTGACGAGCAGCGGCTCGCCCAGGTCGGGTTCGCGCCCGGACCTGAGCGCGGACACCGAAGCGCGCAGCATGTCGTTGTACAGCTGGAAGCCGACCTGCTGCATTTCACCCGACTGCGAGTCCCCGAGGACTTCGCCGGCGCCGCGTATTTCCAGGTCGTGCATGGCCAGGTAGAAGCCGGAGCCCAGATCCTCCATCATCTGGATGGCTTCGAGGCGCTTTTTCGCCTGCGCCGACAGGGCGTCGCCCGGCGGCGTCAGCAGATAGGCATATGCCTGGTGGTGCGAGCGACCGACGCGGCCGCGCAGCTGATGCAGCTGGGCGAGGCCGAAGCGATCGGCGCGATCCATGATGATGGTATTGGCGGTTGGAACGTCGATGCCGGTTTCGATGATGGTCGAGCACAAGAGCAGATTCACACGCTGCTGGTAGAAGTCGCGCATCACGTGCTCCAGCTCGCGCTCGGCCATCTGGCCGTGCGCCACGGCGATCCGTGCCTCCGGCACCAGCTTGGCCAGCGTCTCCGCGCGCGTGGCGATGGTGTCCACTTCGTTGTGCAAGAAATAAATCTGGCCGCCGCGGTTGAGCTCGCGCAGCGCGGCCTCGCGCACGATGCCCGGCGAATAGGCGGCGACGAAGGTCTTGATGGCGAGGCGCCGCTGCGGCGCGGTGGCGATAACCGAGAAATCGCGGATGCCTTCGAGCGACATGGCCAGCGTACGCGGAATGGGCGTCGCGGTCAGCGTCAATACATCGACCTCCGCGCGCAACTGTTTCAGCCGTTCCTTCTGGCGGACCCCGAAGCGGTGCTCCTCGTCGATGATCACCAGGCCGAGGTTGCTGAACTTCACATCGGACTGCAGCAGCTTGTGCGTGCCGATCACGAGGTCGATGCGTCCGTGGCGCAATCCTTCGAGCGCTGTTTTGGTTTCACTGGCGGTGCGAAATCGCGATAGTTCGGCGATGCGCACCGGCAAGTCGGCGAAGCGGTCGGAGAACGTCTGGAAATGCTGCTCGGCCAACAGCGTGGTAGGCACCAGCAAGGCGACCTGCTTGCCGTCGGCGAGCGCCACGAATGCGGCCCGCAGCGCGACCTCGGTCTTGCCGAAGCCCACGTCGCCGCAGACCAGGCGGTCCATCGGCCGGCCGGACGTCATGTCGGTAATCACGGCTTCGATCGCGCCGGCCTGGTCCCCCGTCTCCTCGAAGCCAAAGCCTTCGGCAAACGCTTCGTAGTCGTGCGGCTTGAACCCGAACGCGTAGCCCTTGCGCGCCGCGCGCTGCGCGTAGAGGTTCAGCAGCTCCGCCGCGGTGTCGTGCGCCTGCTGTGCAGCCTTCTTCTTCGCTTTCTCCCACTGACCGCTGCCGAGCTCGTGCAGCGGCGCGGCATCCGGCGAAGCGCCGCTGTAGCGGCTGATCAGGTGCAGGTTCGAGACCGGCACGTAGAGCTTGGCGTCGTTGGCGTAGACCAGTTGCAGGAATTCGTTGGCACCATCGCCGAGATCGAGCGTGACGAGACCCAGATACCGCCCGATGCCATGCTCCTCATGGACCACCGGATCGCCGATGCGTACCTCGGACAGGTCGCGCACCATGGCGTCGACGTTCGACCGCTTGGCGGCTTCGCGCGCCGTCCGCCGCACCACACCTGCATACAGTTCGGCCTCGGTGACGATGGCCAGCTGCGCTTCGGGCCAGGCGAAGCCTGACGCGAGCGGACCGGCCAGCAACGCCAGTCGCTGCGTGCCGGCCGCCGCGGTGGCGAAGTCCTCGACAAGGACGGGATGCACGTCGTATTCGGCGAAGTACTGCTGCATGGTTTCGCGCCGGCCGAGGCCTTCGGCGACGATGGCAACCCGCGCAGGCGTCGTCGCCAGGAAGCGCTTCAGGGCGGCAAGCGGATCGTCCGCACGCCGTTCCACCTGGATCGCCGGCAAGCGCGTGGTTGGCCCGTCGCCGTCCCGGCGCAATTCGATGCGCGCGAATGGTTTCAACATGCCATTGAAGGCATCCGCGGGGAGGAACAATTCGGTCGGCGGCAGCAGCGGGCGCGCCTTGTCGCCGCGCAGCAGGCGATAGCGCGCCTCCGTGTCCTGCCAGAAGTGGCCGACGGCGCCCTCGAGGTCGCCGTGGAGGGCCAGGATTGCATCGGCCGGCAGGTACTCGGCCACGGTCGCCGTGGCGTCGAAGAAGAGCGGCAGGTAATACTCGATGCCACCGGGTACCACGCCGTGCGTGATGTCCTTGTACAACGCCGACTTGGAGGGGTCGCCTTCGAACACCTCGCGGAAACGGCCGCGAAAGCGCGCGCGGCCGCCATCGTCGAGTGGAAACTCGCGTGCGGGCAGCAGCCGGACCTCCGGCACCGGATAGAGTGTGCGCTGCGTGTCGATGTCGAAGGTCTTGATGCTCTCGACATCGTTGTCGAAGAGGTCGAGGCGATACGGCAGCGCCGAGCCCATCGGGAACAGGTCGATCAAGCCCCCCCGCACGCTGTACTCGCCGGGCGAGACCACCTGCGTGACGTGCGCGTAACCGGCCAGCGCCATCTGGGCACGCAAGGCTTCGACGTCGAGCGCTGCGCCTTGCTTCAGGAAGAACGTGTAGGCCGCCAGGTACGCCGGCGGCGCGAGACGATACAGCGCGGTCGTAGCGGCCACCACCAGCACGTCACATTCACCGCGCGTCGCCCGGTACAGGGTGGACAGTCGCTCCGAGACCAGATCCTGGTGCGGCGAGAAATGGTCGTAAGGAAGTGTTTCCCAATCGGGTAGCAGCGCGACACGCAGCTCCGGCGCAAACCACGGGATCTCCTCGGTCAATCGTTGCGCGGAAAGCGGGTCCGCACTTACGATGGTCAGCATCCGGCGCGCCGCCGCGGTACGGCGCGCGAGGTCGGCCAGCGCGAGCGCATCGGAGGAGCCGGCAAAAGGACCTGCGCGCAACCTCTGGCCGGCATCGGGCCAACCGTCGATGAGCATGGGCAATGGCGCGCGCGCTGGAATCGGGGCGGCGGTCGGCGGCGTGAGCGGGGAAGCGTCGGTTTTCAAGGATGCAATTATACTGGCGCGATGTCAGCATCCTTGAAGACCTCGCCCTACCTGATGTTGACGCTGGCGCCACTGTTCTGGGCCTGCAACTGGATCATCGGCCGTGCACTGCACAGCGACATCCCGCCGATGGCGATGACCTTCTTTCGCTGGCTGTTCGCCATCCTGCTACTGGCGCCTTTCGCCTGGCCGCACGTACGACGCGACTGGCCCACGATCACGTCCAACTGGAAGGTGCTGGTCGTGCTCGGTGCAATCGGCATCGGCACGCACAACGGACTTGCCTACCTGGGACTCAATTTCACGACCGCCACCAACGGCGTGATCCTGAACTCGTCGATCCCGATCATGATCATCCTCCTGTCATGGATATTCCTGCGCGAGCGGCTGACGACCTTGCAGGTGATTGGCGTCGTCGTGTCGTTCGTCGGCGTCATGGCCATCCTGACCGAGGGCTCGCTGGCGCGTCTGGCGACGTTGCGCCTCAACAGTGGCGACCTGTTCGTCATCCTGTCGATGCTCATGTGGTCGGTGTACACGATCGGCCTGCGCTGGCGGCCGGCAGGCCTGCATGTGATGTCGTTCCTGCTGGTGATCTCCATCATCGGCAATGCCTGCGTGTTGCCGCTCTGGCTCGGCGAAATGGCACTGGGATACTACGTCCACTGGTCGTGGACTAACATCGCTGCCATGCTGTCCGTCGCCTTGTTCTCATCGGTACTCGCGTATCTGTTCTGGAACCGAGGCGTGGCGGAAGTCGGCGCCAGCGTCGCCGGGTTGTTCGTGCACCTGATGCCGGTCTTCGGTGTGGTGCTGGCGTGGCTGTTTCTGGACGAGGGGCTGGCGCCCTATCACGTGGCGGGAATCGTGCTCATCCTGTCCGGTATCTGGCTCACCAGCCGTTACACGCGCAAGCGTCCCGATATGGAAGAGGCGGCGGCAGTGGGGACCGATTGATCGCCAACGGTGGTGAGGGCGGAGGCGGCGACGTCGATGGCGACGACCGGGGCACCAGCATCGGCGATCCCGACCGCGTAGCCTTCCAGCGGCAGCTCGTCGAGTTGAAGCTCGAACATCGCGACCTGGACACCGCCATCACCAGGCTCGAGCAGGATCCTGCCCACGACGAACTGCAGTTGCGCCGACTGAAGCGGCGCAAGCTGCTGCTCAAGGACCGGGTCGCGTTCCTCGAGCGTCAGTTCGACCCTGACGTTCCTGCGTAGGCAACTTCGTCGGCGTTGCGCCGGCGCTCGCTTTCCCGCCACAGTTCCCACCAGCTGCGGGCATCATCGCGCGTCCAGGGCGGCAGCCGCAGTCCTTCGAGGACCATGGCGATGTCACCCACGGTGCCGGGTCGCTCGACGGGCGACTTCGCCAGGCATCGTGCCACCAGGTCGTCGAGCTGTGCCGGCACGCCGTCGACAAGACTGCCAAGCCGCGGCACCGGGTCGGCGATCACCTGGCGCAGCAACGACGCTTCGTCGTCACCCTCGAACAGCGGTCGCCCCGCGACGAGAAAGAAAATCAGTGCGCCGACACCGTAGATGTCGGCGCGCGCATCCACTCCGGACGGGGCCCCGATGCGCTCCGGGGCCATGTAGCCGGGCGTGCCGAGCAACTTCACCTGGCGCGTCAGAACGCGCGCCTCGTTAGGATGTGCGTCGGCGGTCACCTCGACCCGCTTGACGATGCCGAAGTCGAGCAGTTTGACGAAGTCGAACTCGCCTCCTCGCTCGCACACCATCACGTTCTCCGGCTTGATATCGCGGTGGATCATGCCCTTTGCATGAACCTCGGCCAGCGCCGCGCAGACCTGCAGCACGATATGGCGCATGCGTTCCAGCGGCAGCACGCGTTCGCGGGCGATCAGTGCCTCGAGCGTGAGGCCGTCGACAAACTCCATCGCGTAATAGAGCAGGCCATCCGAAGTGTGGCCGTAGTCGTAGATTTCGATGGTATTGGGATGTCGCAGTTCGCTGACCAGGCGCACCTCGCGCTCGAAGCGGGCAGCAAATTCGTCGGTGGCCATGTGCCGCTTGAGAATCTTGATGGCCGTCGGCCTTTTCAGCAGTGCATGTCGCGCAAGGTGCACGGTCGCCGCGCCGCCTTCGGCGAGTTCGCGCTCGAGGCGATACGCACCGATGCGCCGGCCGGCGGCCGGCTTTGCGGAAAGGCGCGCCAGCTGTAGCGTCGACCACGCGGCCCAGCCCGCCGTCAACACCAGCAGCGAGAGCACGCCCCCCAGCGCCAGGCGCACGTACCGCAACGGCGCGTAGGCTTCGTCGAGTCCGATTTCCGCCACCACGCCCAGGCGTTCGTCGGGAAGCCAGCGCCATGCACCGATGACCTCGGCGCCGCGATAGTTGCGATAGGGATCGAGGATCACGCCACGCAACGGCGTG
Organism: uncultured beta proteobacterium; assembly: GCA_963756765.1. Classification (GTDB taxonomy): domain Bacteria; phylum Pseudomonadota; class Gammaproteobacteria; order Burkholderiales; family Casimicrobiaceae; genus VBCG01. The sequence continues at coordinate 18,792 of CAVWPC010000012.1, forward strand.
CTGGTGGCCGCCCCGGCGCCTGCGGCGAGCGCTGCAGCGACGGGGCGAGTCAACGGCCATTCGCTCGGAACCCCCCGTGCGGGCTTACCGCTTTCAAGTTCCGCGCCCGGGTCACGAACCTTGAGCTGGAACGCGGCATTGGTGGCGCCGGCGGGGAGCAGGCCGGCATTGCGCAGGCCACGCGTGTCGCGTACTTCGGACAGCAAGGTGCCGCTCTCGTCGAACGCGTAGGCTTCCCCGGTGTCGCCTGGACGCGCGCTGGACAGAATGCTTTCGAAATTGCGATCGACGTAGGTGGCAAAGCCGACCGCGGCAATGACGTTGCCCTGGCTTCGCACCGGCGTTTCGATCCACGCCAGCGGGCGCTTGCCCAGGAATGGCTGCGCTGCCACCAGCCTGGTGTCGGCCGCGAATGGCCTGATGAACTGGGTATGCCCGGCAAAGACCTGCGCGAGTTGCGGCGCCACGTTCCGCGGCTGCGCCTGCAATCCGCACACTCCGGCGAGGGTCGACGCAAAGATGCGTCCGTTGCGATCGACCGCGTTGACTGCGACGACCGCCTCGTCGCGCAGCAGCGGGGCGAACAGCTCGCGCCACTTCTGTTCCTCGGCGCTGCCGCACAGGGCGGCGAGATCGGTGGTGCGTGCGCGCTGCGCGAGATCGATGGTCAACGCGGCGACCTGGGGATCGCTCGCCCAGCGTTCGCCGTCAGCCCGCCGCTCGGCGACGAAGACCTCGATGGACTTGGTCTTGGCATCGAGCAACGCAGGCAAGCCTTGCGCCCGCAGTTCGCGCAGCGAACGCTCGACCCCCAGATACATCCACGCGCCGGCGGCTACCACGATCACGCACAACCCGATGACCAGCAGGTTCTGGCGTCGGCGTGTCGCGGCGAGGCGCGTGCCCAGACGCTTTACCGGCCGCCGTGTCTCGCGGGCCGGCACCAGCGACGCGGCGCGCGCTTCGTCCTTGGCGGGTTCCACGGGCGAAGGCATGGTCAGGCGCCCATCAGCGGCAACCGCTATTGCGCCGGGTCCTGGCGGTCGATCGCGATCCACGCCGATTCCACCGCGTCCGCGCCTACGTGACTAGCCGGCCGTACTTGTCATCGAAGCGGACGATGTCGTCTTCGGCGATGTAGTCGCCGCAGGCAACCTCGATGATGGCGAGTACCTCGCTGCCGGCATTTTCCAGGCGGTGCCTGGTTTCGATCGGAATGAAGGTCGACTCTCCGGCAGGCAGGTCGAACACGCGCTCGCCCCGCGTAACGCGTGCCGTACCGCGCACGACGACCCAATGCTCGCTGCGTCGATGATGGAGCTGCAGCGACAACGAGGCACCGGGCTTGACCTCGATGCGCTTGATCTTGAAGCCGGGTCCTTCTTCCAGCACCGTATACGTGCCCCAGGGCCGCGCTACCGTACGATGCGCGCGATAGGCGTCGTCACCGCGTGCCTTGAGTTCACCGACGACTTCCTTCACGCGCTGCAACTGGTCGCGATGCGCGATCAGCACGGCGTCCGGCGTGTCGACGATGACGAGATTCTCCACGCCAATCGTCGCGACGATCCGGTCCTCGGCGTGGACAAAAGTGCCCCTGGTATCGATGGTGACGCGCTTGCCGCTGCCGCGATTGCCCTGTGCATCGGCGCTGGAAAGTTCCGACACCGATTGCCACGACCCGACGTCGCTCCAGTCGAAGTCGCCGCGCACGACCGTGACCAGCCCGGCTTGCGCCGCCTGCTCCATGACCGCGTAGTCGATCGAAAGGTCCGGCGCGCTCGCGAACGTGGCGGCGTCGATCTCGAGCATCGCGTCGCGCGCGTGCCCCGCCAAGGACTGCCAGGCCGTCCGGGCGGCGGCGCCGACCACCGGGGCGAAGCGGTCGAATGCGGCGAGGATGGCGCCCGGCGTGAACGCGAACATCCCTGAATTCCACACGTAGTTGCCGGCGGCCAGGTAGTCGCGCGCTCGCGCCAGCGGCGGCTTTTCCACGAAGCGCGTAGCCGCGAAACTGCGCTCACCGGTTTCGGCACCGCATTCGATGTAGCCAAAACCCGTCTCCGGCAGCGTGGGCGTGATGCCGAACGTGGCGAGCTGCCCGGAACGTGCGGCCGGAACCGCGCAGGCGATCGCTTGCGCAAAGGCTTCCTCGTCGCGGATCAGGTGGTCTGCCGCCAGCACCAGCATGATGGCATCGTCGCCGAATCGCGCCCGTACGAGATGGGCTGCCAGCGCGATGGCCGGGGCCGTGTTGCGGCCGAACGGCTCCAGCAGATAGATGGCATTGGGCGGCTCGTCGTCCGCGAGGCCGGCGTAGACATCCTTGGTCTGGAAGTAGTAATCGCGGTTGGTCACCGTGACCAGACCTTGCGCACCCGCCAGTCGCGCCGCGCGCCGCGCCGTCTTCCCGAGCAGGGTTTCGCCGTCGGGCAGTAGCATGAACGGCTTCGGCGCCGCCTCGCGCGACAGCGGCCAGAGGCGCGTTCCGGCACCGCCGGAAAGGATGACTGGGACAATTGCTGCGGCAGGTGCGGCAGACGGCATGGGGCGAAAATCCGAAAGGGTCAGGCAGTCGATGTTACCGCGAACCCCGGTTGTCCCGGGAGCGATGCGGCCGGGCGGCGTGCCCTTCCCTGATGCGGCGGCATTTCCATTGAATTTCCGGACCCCGACCCAACTTCGCAGATTGAACGTGTTCACGATGGTAAAATTGTCATAAGCCCCGCGCTGCAGCGGGGTCGTATCGATCACCGGGGGTGAACTGGTCTCGACGGGGATCGTGAAGCAGCTTGGGGCATGCCGAGGCGTCAATCCTCGTAAATCTTTGGCAATCGCAAACTTAACTGCGAACGACGAAAACTACGCTCTGGCGGCTTAATCCCGCCGGACCTTGCACCGGGTGGCGCTCAGCCCGGGTGAAGCTGGCAACAGTGTAGTCACAGCAAGGACATTTCGAGCGATCGCGTCTGTCCGGGTCACTTGGGCAAGGCGTTAAAGCAAGGTGACTGGTCCTGCCGCCGTCTGTCCGTCAACGGTTGCGGGATGAGAGCACAATGACTCGACTAAGCATGTAGTCCTGACTGTGGAGCATCTTCGGACGCGAGTTCGATTCTCGCCACCTCCACCACTTGCAAGAATGACGGCCCCCGAGCGGGGCCGTTTTTCTTTCAAACTCACTTTCTGAGAGTGCAGGCTCTTCTTGTTGCGATTGACCGAGAGGAAGTACGCACTCTCCCCGCCGACGAACCAGGGCGGAAGTGCCGGCTTTAGTCGCAGGTACGTGGCTCCTCGATCTTGATGACCTCGGCGCCGACAACGCCAAGGAGCATCGTGCAGAATGGCCCGGATACGACCCGGCTCAGGTCCAGTTCACGCATGTGGCGTAACGCTGGCCAACGGCTTTGACGTCGGAGATGGCACGCATCGCCTTGTCATCCAGTCGTTCCTGAGCAGCGAAGCGTTCAACTTGGGCCGAATCACGCATTCTGCAAACCGCGCTGGTCGGACGCTAGTCGAGGTGGCCGCCGATCAGTTTGCCGATTTCAGCCTTGCGGCGGCCCGCGCCAATCGAGACGGCAAGCCAATTCTTCTGCGGGGCCCTGACCAGCCGGATTCATATCTGGTTGTACTTACACGACGCGGCTACTCAGTAGACAGCGCAGCGAGTACCATCCACCTAGGGCCATGTCCGACGATCTGTGCTACCTGTCCATCGCCGAGGCTGCCAGGCACATTCGCGCGCGCACGCTGTCGCCGGTCGAGCTGACCGACGCGTATCTTGCCCGCATCGCGGCCGTCGACGCGCAGCTCAATGCCTTCATCACGGTGACCGCCGACCTCGCCCGCAAGCAGGCACGCACCGCGGAGTCCGAGATCGTCAAAGGGAGGTACCGCGGGCCGCTGCACGGCATCGCCTTCGGCCTGAAAGACATGATCGACACGCGTGGCGTGCTGACCACGGCGCACTCCAAGGTGCTCGCGCGCAACGTGCCGGTGGCAGACGCAAGCGTGGCGAAGCGGCTGTACGATGCGGGCGCGATACTGCTCGGCAAGCAGGCGTTGCACGAGTTCGCGCACGGCGGCCCTTCGTTTGACCTCCCTTGGCCGCCCGCGCGCAACCCGTGGCACACCGGCCACTACACGGGAAGCTCAAGCACGGGGTCGGGTGCGGCGGTGGCCGCAGGATTGGGCGCGTTCGCGCTCGGTACCGACACCGGCGGTTCGGTGCGCACGCCCGCATGGATGTGCGGCGTCGTCGGCTTCAAGCCGACGTTCGGCCTCGTGGGCCGCGGCGGCGTCATCCCGTTCTCGGCGAGCTGCGATCATGTGGGACCGCTGACGCGCACTGTGGAGGATGCGGCGCTGGTGCTACAGGTCATTGCCGGCCACGATGAAAGGGACCTCGGCAGCTCGCGGCGTCCCGTGCCCGACTTTAGTGCAGGACTTGCGCGCGGCATTCGCGGGATGCGCTTCGGCGTACTGCGCCATCACTTCGAGGAGGACACCCATCCCAACGCCGAGCTGGTGGGGGCGCTGGAGATGGCGCTGGGTGTCCTGCGCGATCTCGGAGCGACGGTCGAGGACGTTCGGGTGCGCTCGCTCCACGAGTACTACGGCGTTCGCGTAATGCTGACCGAATCCGAGCTTTTCGCCCGCCATCAGCATCGTCTGCGCAGGCACGCCTCGGACTACGGGCACCACTTCCTCGGCCGGACCCTGGCGGCGACACTGTTCTCGGGCGCAGACTACCTTGCCGCACAGCGTGAGCGCCGGCGCATCATCGACGAGATGCAGCCGCTGTACGCGCGGTACGACGCGCTTGTCACGCCCGGCGCCGGTCCTGCGCCGCATCTCAATGCCCACCGCAGCATCGGCGCCGCGCAAAAATGGAGCACGCCCAGCATGGGCACGATGTTCAGTGTCACCGGGGCGCCGGCGCTTGCGCTGCCTTGCGGATTTTCCAAGAGCGGCCTGCCGCTCGGCATGCAGCTCGCGGGCCGGCCGTTCGAAGATGCGACACTACTCGCGATTGGGCATGCGTACGAGCAGGCCGCGCGCTGGTTCGAGCGGCATCCCGCGTTGATGCCGCACGCGCGGTCGGCTCCGATCGACACCGGCGAGGGCGGGATCGCGCCCGCCGACGTCGATCCCGCGATACGCGCCCAGGTGGACGCTGCCGTCCGCCATGCCGGCCTCGAGCTCGATGCAACGTCGCTTGCGCTGCTGCTCGAGTCGGCGCCGCACGCCGTAGCGATGGCCAGGCGATTACCGCGCGACATCGCTTGGACCGACGAGCAGGCGGCGGTGTTTAGGCTCGATTCCTGATGGCATTACCTTCGCAAAGGAGACTCAAATGAAGGCACGTGCATTTCTGGTAGTTCTCGTAGGCGCAATGGCGCTGGCGGTTGCGGCGCCGGCTACGGCGCAGCCCTATCCCAACAAGCCAATCAAGATTGTGGTCACGTTTGCGGCCGGGGGCGGCGCGGACTTTGTCGCGCGCGTCGTCGCGGCCAAGCTCGGCGACGCGCTCGGCCAGACCGTGTTGGTCGAGAATCGCGCCGGCGCCGGTGGCGCGATCGGCGCCGAGTTCGTGGCCAAAGCGCCGGCCGACGGCTACACGCTGCTGCTCGGCGCTGCGGGCACGCTCACAATTCTGCCCAATGTCCAGGAGAAGGTGCCATTCGATTCGGTCAAAGACTTCGCGCCGATCGGGCTCGTCGGCTCGAGCCCGTTCGTGCTCACGTTGGCGCCTTCTGTCCCTGCGACTAGCGTCACCGAGCTGACCGCGCTGATCAAGGCCAACCCAGGCAAATTCAACTTCGGCTCGTCGGGAAACGGTGGCGCGCCGCATCTCGCGGGCGAGCTGTACAAGAGCACGGCGGGCGTTGACATCGTGCACGTACCTTACAAGGGTTTGGCGCCGGCGATCACCGATCTCCTCGGCGGCCAGTTGCAGATCCTGTTCGCCGACGTGGGCCTGGTCTCGCCGCACCTCAAGGCCGGCAAGCTCAACGGGATCGCCGTGACCGGAAAGACGCGCTCGACCGTGCTGCCGGAACTTCCGACCATGATCGAGGCAGGCGTTGCGAACTTCCAGGCGGGCACGTGGTACGGGATCCTCGCGCCCGCGGGAACGCCCAGCGCGGTCGTCACGCGCCTCAACGCCGAATTGCAGAAGATCGTCGCCTCCCCGGACATCAAGAGCCAGTTTGCCGCGCAGGGCATCGAGCCTGCCGGCGGTACGCCCGAACAGTTCGGCGCGCTGATCCGGGACGATTCGGAGAAGTGGGGCAAGCTCATTAAGTCCGCGAACATCAAGACCCAGTAGCGAATGTCCGCATAAGACGCACCCCTCGATCGGCGCAGATCGGCGGGGCGCGTCGCCGCCTCGTCGGGCGGCCGCATGCGAGGAAGTGGGGCTACTCGTCGGGCACTTGCTTCAC
>CAVWPC010000013.1:0-46575 GCA_963756765.1 uncultured beta proteobacterium
GCTACGCCGGCTTTCGGTTGCTGGTCGCGCTGATGCTGATGACCATCGGCAAGCGGGGATGTGGGTGGTGGTCGTCGTCCTGCCTGCGGCGCAGGCCGAGTTCGGCGTCACGCGTGCCGATGCCTCGCTGCCGTACACGCTGCTGCTGATCGGATTCGGCCTGGGCGGCATCGTGATGGGCAAGCTGGCCGACCGCTTCGGCGTGATGGTGCCGCTGCTGCTGGGTGCGGCCGGCACTGGTATGGGCTATATCTTCGCCGGGTACGCCGGCGGCATCGCGATGTTCGCGCTCGCGCACGGCGTGCTGATCGGGTTTGCCGGCTGCGCGTCGGTGTTCGCGCCATTGATTGCGGACACGTCGCTGTGGTTCGTCCGGCGGCGGGGGATGGCGGTCGCCGTCTGCGCCAGCGGCAATTATCTCGCCGGCGCAGTATGGCCGCCGATCGTCCAGCATTTCGTGGAAGTGAGTGGTTGGCGAGCCACCTACATCGGCATCGGCATCTTTTCCACGCTGGCGATGGGCGGCCTCGCGCTGCTGATGCGGCCGCGGCCGCCGCTCGTCGACATGCCGGCGGCGGGCAGTGCTTCGGCGCTCGCGTCCAATCGTCCGTTCGGCATGACGCCGGGGCGCGCGCAGGCATTGCTGTGCGTGGCCGGCCTCGCCTGCTGCGTCGCAATGTCCATGCCGCAAGTGCATATCGTCGCGTTGTGCGCGGACCTGGGCTACGGCCCCGCGCGCGGTGCGCAGATGCTGTCGCTGATGCTCGCGTTCGGTATTGCGAGCCGGCTCATCTCCGGCTACATCTGCGACCGTATCGGCGGCCTGCGCACGCTGCTGCTCGGCTCGGTGCTGCAAGGCGTGGCGCTGGTGCTGTTCCTGCCCTTCGACGGGCTGACGTCGCTGTTCGTGATCTCCGCGCTGTTCGGCCTGTTCCAGGGTGGCATCGTGCCGTCGTACGCGATCATCGTGCGCGAGTATTTTTCGCCCCGGGAAGCGAGCGCGCGCGTCGGCACCGTCATCATGTTCACGCTGCTCGGCATGGCGCTGGGCGGCTGGGTATCCGGCAAGATCTTCGATTTGACCGGCTCGTACACCGCCGCGTTCGTGCATGGCATTGCCTGGAACCTCGTCAATCTGGCGATTGCAATCACGCTGTTCCGGAAAGCCGGCCGGCTGCCCGGGGCGGGGGGGCCGTCGTCTCGCGGACGATCAGGTCGATCGCCAGTTCGTGGCAGCGCATCGCTTCCACGCCATCGACCAGCTTGAGCATGGCCTGCGCCGCAGCGATGCCGAGTTCGCGCGTCGGCACATGCAGGGTCGTCAACGCCGGCGTGGTCATCGCGGCGATCTCGAGGTCGTCGAATCCGGTCAGCGATACGTCCTGCGGAACGCGCAGCTCCATCGTGCGGCACTGGGCAAGTGCGCCGATCGCCAGCACGTCGTTGCCGCAAACGATGGCCGTCGGACGGGGTGACAGGTCCGCCAGTGCGCGCATCCCGTCGCGGCCCGCTGCGAACGTATAGGGTCGCTCGACTATGTGCGACGCGGGCAGCGGCAGTCCGCGCGCGGACAGAGCAGCCGACACGCCGGCGACGCGTCCACGGGCCCGGTCGTTGTGCGCGGTTTCCCCGGCGATCATCGCAAAGTCGCGATGACCGAGGTCGGCCAGGTAGTGCACGACGCGCATCGCCGCCGCCTTGTTGTCGAACCCAACGCAAGGATGCGTGCCGGAGCGGTCGAGCGACCATGTGGCGACATAGGGGACGCCCGCTGCCGCCACGGTCGTGAACAGCGCGTCGCGGTGGTCCAACCCGACCAGGACCAGCCCGTCGACGCCACGCTCGACGAGTTGCCGCGCCAGTTGCACCTCGGCGTCGAGGTCGAACTCGTGGCAGGCCAGCAGCAGCGTGTAGCCGCTCTGGTCGAGAGTCTTCTGCAACGCATGGGTCGCGTTGGCAAAGATCGCGTTGTCGAGCGTCGGGATGATCGCGCCGATCGTGCGCGTCCGGCGCGAACGCAGCGCACGCGCCGCGCCGTCCAGCACGTAGCCGCGTGCCCGCGCGACTGCCAGCACCCGCTGCAACGTGGCTGGCCGGACCATCGCGGGTGCGGCAAGCGCGCGCGAAACCGTCGCCGCCGAAACGCCCGCTTCGCGCGCCACGTCGAGCAGGGTAACGGCTCGCCTCGTTCGCATCGCAACTCCTCCGGTGACGGCTGGCCGCCCACTTCCGACGCCGGCCCCGGATGGTCGCGCCGACCGCGTCTACCTTCCGCGCGGCTTGTAACCGGGCTTCGCCGGCCGCGAATTGCGGTGCCGTCCGGCCGAGTATAGGCGTCGACTGTGATCGATTTCAACGAATTTGATAAACGGGGTGCCCAGGTCGACCTCGGCAAACGGTTCCGGAGAAGTATTTGGCTATGCCAAGTGGCTTGACAGCGGCGCTGTGCTCGGCGTACGGTAGCTGCAATCGATTGCAACAACTGGAGCGGCACGTGGCGATTACCTACCTGAAGCGATCCATCCCGCGTCCGGAGAGCGACACCGCGCAGACCCGTGCCACGGTCGAGGCAATCCTGCACGACGTCGAGGTGCGCGGTGAAGCGGCCGTACGCGAGTACGCCGAGCGCTTCGACGGCTGGACCGGCGAATTCGTCGTCACGCAGGACGACATCGCGCGTGCGGGCGCCGGCATGTCGGCGCAACTGCGCGAGGACATCGCCTTCGCGCACCGGCAGGTGTACGAGTTCGCGTGCCGGCAGCGGGCGAGCCTGCACGAATTCCAGACCGAGCTCTATCCGGGACTGATCGCGGGCCAGCGCCTGATCCCCGTGAACGTCGCCGGCTGCTACGTCCCCAGCGGCCGCTACGCACACATCGCGTCGGCCATCATGAGTGTCACCACCGCCAAGGCCGCTGGCGTGCCGTTCATCGTGGCGTGCTCGCCGTCGTACCAGCGGCGTGGCATCCATCCCGTGGTGCTGCATGCGATGGCGATCTCCGGCGCCGACGTGATCCTGACGCTCGGCGGCGTGCAGGCGATCGCGGCAATGACGCTGGGACTCTTCACCGGCCGCCCTGCGGATGTGATCGCCGGCCCTGGCAACAAATACGTGGCCGAAGCCAAGCGGATCCTCTTCGGGCGCGTCGGCATCGATGTCTTCGCCGGTCCCAGCGAGATCTGTGTCATCGCCGACGAATCGGCCGACCCGGCGCTCGTGGCTTCGGACCTCGTTGGGCAGGCCGAACATGGCGTCGAGTCACCGGCGTGGCTGGTGTCGACCTCGACTGCGCTGGCGCAAGCGGTGATCGAGCGCATGCCCGCACTCATCGCCGCACTGCCTGCCGATGCGGCAGCTGCCGCGGGTGCGGCATGGCGGGACTACGGGGAAGTGGTGGTGACCGACAGTCGCGAGGAAGCGGCGCAGGTAAGCGACGACTACGCGCCGGAACACCTCGAAGTGCATGCCCAGGACCTCGACTGGTGGCTCGAACGGCTGACCAACTACGGTTCGCTCTTTCTCGGCGAGGAGACCACCGTTGCCTATGGCGACAAGACCTCGGGACCGAACCACATCCTGCCTACGCTCAAGGCAGCGCGGTATTCCGGTGGGTTGTCGGTGGGCAAGTTCCTCAAGACCGTCACCTGGCAGCGCATGACCCGCGGCGCTACCGCGCAGATCGCCGGCGTCACCGCGCGCATCTCGCGCCACGAAGGCATGGAAGCGCATGCGCGCACGGCGGACGACCGGCTGCAAAAATATGGAACGGGCGACGATCGTGCGGACGCGCATTAGAACGCGATGATGCAGGTACCGCCGCTCGAACTGTTTTCACTGCGCGGTCGCGGCGCGCTGGTGACCGGCGCGAGTTCGGGGATCGGACGGGCGATGGCGCAGGCGCTGGCGGATGCCGGAGCCGACGTGGCGCTGGTGGCGCGGCGCGAGTCGGAACTCGCGGCGGTCGCCAAGGGGATCGTCGGCGCCGGTCGCAAGGCCGCTGTCGTGTCCTGCGATCTCGCCGACCGGGCGGCGCTGGTCGACGCGGCGGATCGCGCGGTCGAGGCGATGGGTGCCATCGACATCCTGGTCAACGCCGCCGGCATCAATCCACGCCGGCCGATCGACGCGCTGACCGCGCAGGAATGGGATACGACCCTCGAGATCAACCTCACCGTGCCCTTTCTGCTGGCGCAGCGGCTGGCGCCGGCGATGTGTGCACGCGGCTGGGGCCGCATCATCAACATCGCCTCGCTGCAATCGGTACGGGCCTTCGCCGATGGCGCGCCGTATGGGGCGTCGAAGGGCGGCATCATGCAGCTGACGCGCGCGCTGGCGCAGGCCTGGTCGCCGCGCGGCGTGAACTGCAACGCCATCGCACCGGGGTTCTTTCCGACCGAACTCACGGCGCGCGTTTTCGCCGATCCGGCGCGGGCACGCGACCTGGCGGCGCGGACCATGATCGGTCGCAATGGCGAACTCGACGACCTGCGCGGTACGCTCGTGTATCTTGCCAGCCGAGCCTCCGACTACGTAACCGGCCAGACGTTGTTCGTCGACGGCGGTTTCACGGCGGGCTGACGGCATGCGCCTCTATCCTGACCCTCGATCGACACGTTCCCTCTCCACGCAACCCGGAAAGGCCACGACACAACCGTGAAAGCGCTGGTTTACACCGCACCCAACGAAGTCACCTACCGTGACGAGCCGGACCCGGTTGCCGGCGACGATGACGTGATGCTCGCGGTCGAGGCGGCGGGCATCTGCGGTTCCGACATGCACGCCTTTCACGGCCGCGATCCGCGACGCAATCCCCCGTTGATCCTCGGGCACGAACTCGCCGCGCGCGTGGTGGGTGGCGATGCCGACGGGCGCCGCGTCACGGTCAATCCGCTGATCGTGTGCGGCACCTGCGAGTACTGCGTGACCGGCCGCGACAACCTGTGCGCGCATCGCACGATGATCGGCATGACGCGCCCGGGTGGCTTCGCCGAGCGACTGGCGGTGCCACGGCGCACGCTGATAGAGATTCCGCCGGACATGTCGGCGCGCGCGGCGGCGCTGACCGAACCGGCCGCCACCGCACTGCATGCTCTCAACCTGGCAATGCGCGCGTTGGCGCGACCGTTACCGGAGGCGCGCCTGCTGGTGATCGGCGCCGGCGCGGTCGGACTCCTCACTGCGCTGCTGGCGCGTGCGTATGGATGCCGTGACGTGACGGTGGCCGAGACGAATGCGCTGCGTCGCGCCGCCGCGCAGCGTGCCGGCGACCTGCGCGTGGCCGATCCCGCCGAGCCCGGCGCACGGCTGGAGAACGGGTTCGATCTCGTAATCGATGCCGTAGGCGCCAAGGCGACACGCCAGGCGGCATTCGCGGCGGTGAAGCCGGGCGGTGTCATCACCCACATCGGATTGCTCGACTGGGCCTCCGAGATCGACATGCGCAAGCTGACGCTGGCGGAAATCACGTTGATCGGTACGTACACGTATTCGACAGCCGATTTGCGCGCGACGGTTGCGGCGCTGCATGCGGGCGCGTTCGGTCGCCTCGAATGGGTGGAGGAGCGTACGCTGGCCGAGGGCGCAGCGGCCTTTGCGGATCTCGATGCTGGACGCAGCGCCGCCGCGAAGATCCTTCTGCGGCCATGATGACGACTCCCACGCTCGCGTTGCTCGCTGCCCCCGGAGGGGGCGCATCAATCCCTTGGGACGGCCCGGCGGGATTGACGAAGGAAGCATGACTGCTCCGCATGCTCGTTTGGTCGGCAGTCCCGCGCGGGCGCTGTTCACGCTCGCCGGGGTCCTGCTGCTGGGGTATGCGGTGAACATCGTGCTCGGCATGCTGGTCGTCAAACAGGGACTGGCGCTGTGGCGCCTGCCCGATGTGGGCGAATTTGTTCTGGTACTGTCCGCCATGGCATTTTTCGTGGCCGGACTGCTGATTGACGAAGAGCGGACACAAGATCCGGAATTGAAGGCAGAGAACGGTAATCCAACCTGAAGGAGGAGTGCGATGAAAAAGGTATCGAGGGCTTCGAATGTGGCGGCCCCGCAGCGCCGGCGTTTTCTGGAGGTTTCGACCCGCTATGGCTTCACGACCGCGGTGCTCGCCGCCACCGGCGGCTACCTGTGGTCCGATGCCGAGGTCGCGTATGCGGCCGACGACGAAGCCGCCAGACAGAAGGCCGCGCGGCAGACCATGGTCTTCGCCACCGAGTACAAGGAAGACGCGTACCTGACCTATCCGATCATGCAGACCCAGTTCAAGGAGAACCTGCAGACGATCAGCAAGGGCGCCGTGTATGTGCGCCTGTTTCCGGCGGGGCAGCTCGGGGTCGGCAGTGCGCTGGCCCAGAAGATCCAGGCCGGGACCGTGCAGGGCGGCTCGGTGTCGCTGTCCAATTTCTCGCCGTTCGCGCCGGTGGTCGATGTCATCAACATCCCGTTCTGGTGCGGGGAGAACCAGCGCTTCGCCAACCTGGTGACGTCGGCCGCGTGGAACAACGAGATCACGCCGAAAGTCACGGCCAAGGGCTACAAGCCGATGTTCTACTTCACCGTCGATCCCCGGACGGTGGCGGCACGCAAGGGTCTGGGCAAGCAGATCAAGACGCCAAACGACATGCGCGGGCTCAAGATGCGAGTGCCCTCGTCCAAGCTGCTGCAGCAGTTCTACCGGTTGACCGGCGCCAATCCAACCGTCGTCGCCTGGGGCGAGACGCCCACCGCGCTGAAGCAGGGCGTGGCCGACGCGCTCGATCCGGCGGTCGGCGCGCTGTACACGTTCGGCTTCCTCGACATCCTCGAATCGATCACGCTGGTGGACTCGGTCCCCGATGCGCAGATGTTCGCGGCCAACTTCGCCTGGTTCGAAGCGATGCCGAAGGATTTGCAACGCGCGTTCGAGCAGGCGAGCGAGAAGACCCAGGGCGATTCCTTCGCGCAGATCCCGGTCGCGCGCAAGGCGTCGATGGACGCGTTCGGCAAGGTCGGCGTCAAGTTCTACAAGCCGACTGCGGCCGAGCACAAGGCCTGGGTCGACGCGGCGGGTGAGCAGCGCCCGGAATGGAACGACATCAAGAAGGAACTCGCAGGCTCGACCGCCAACTTCGACAAGTTGAAGACGGCGGCCAATACCAAGGGCAAGTTCACCGTCAACGACTACACGGGGTAGCGGTTCCCGTGGATGGCTGACACCCGGGACGGCTCACCGCCGTTCCGGCGAAGGAGTGTGCGTGCTCAAATTCCTGCGAAGAATCGACGACAACGGTGAGCGTTACCTGATGCTCGTGCTGTACTGCTTCATCGTGTTCGTGATCGTTGCCGAGGTGGTCCGCCGCTTCGTATTCGATTTCTCGTCGCTGTGGGGCGAGGAAGCTGCGCGGTTCGCGTTCATCTACCTTGGCTGGATCGGCGCGTCGTACGCGGTGAAGCAGCGGGCGCACATCCGCTTCGACGCGGTGTCGCGGTCGCTGGCGCCGCGTGCGGCATGCGCAGTGTTCCTGTTCGCGGAGCTGGCCACGCTGGTATTCGCCTGCTTTGCGTTGTACTGGTCCATGCACACCATGCTGACGATGATGCAGTTCGACGCGCTGGCGCCGGCGCTGCGCATTTCGCAGGCGTGGTTCGCCGCGGCCGTGCCGCTCGGCTTCTCGATGATGATCGTGCGCGTCGTGCAGTCGGCGTTGCGTGATCTCGCAAACCTTCGGGCCGGCCGTCCACCGTTCGCCGGCGCGTTGCTGTTCGACTGAAACCCGGCCGGCAGCTCGACGACAAGCCCGCAGCCCCATGGCACTCGCCTTCGGCCTCATTTTCATCGTCGTACTGCTATTGCTCGCGGTGCCGTTCTGGGTGGCGCTCGGTCTCGGAACGGTCGTGCTGCTGCTCGGCACCGGCGCGCTCCCGCTCTCGCTGATGGGCGAGGCGCTGTTCCAGGGTGTGGACTCGTTCGCGCTGATTGCGATTCCATTGTTCGTGCTTACCGGGGATGTGATGGTGCGCTCCGGTCTCGCCAACAAGCTGCTCGATTTCGCCGAGGCGACGACCGGTGGCTGGCGTACCGGCTTCGGCACGTCGACCGCACTGGGATGCGGCTTTTTCGCCTGTATTTCAGGCTCCGATGCGGCCGACGCGGCGGCGGTCGGCCGCATCACGATGGCCCGACTGATCGAGCGCGGCTATCCCAAGCCTTACGCATGTGCACTGGTGGCGGCGGGCGCCTGCACGGGCATCCTGATTCCGCCGTCGATTTCCTACATCATCATCGGGCTGGTGCTGGGCCTCTCGTCGACCACACTGTTCACGGCCGCGCTCATCCCGGGCGTCATCGTGCTGCTCGCCGTCGTCGTGACCAACGTCGTCGTCAACCGGCTGCGCAACTATGAGAACTCGCGCCGCCCCTTCTCGTGGCGACGCTGGCTCGGCGCCTTAAACGACGCCAAGTACGCACTGACAATCCCGTTCATCATCCTGGGTGGTATCTATTCGGGCGTATTCACGCCGACCGAGTCAGCGGCCGTGGCGGTCGCCGTGGCGCTGCTCGTCGGTCTCCTGCAGCGCACGATCCGCGTGCGCGATTTTCCCGCCATGCTGGAGACTTCGGCGCGCGTCAACGGCGTCATCCTCCCGATCATTGCCGTAGCGATCCTGTTCGCGCAGGCGCTGACCGTGCTCAATGTGCCGCAGACGCTCGTGTCGGGACTCACTTCGCTGACCACGGACCGCACGGTGCTCGTCGCGATCATGCTGGCGATTTTCATCATCGCCGGCATGTTCATGGAAACCACGCCGAACATCGTGATCCTCGCGCCGCTGCTGGAGCCGGTCGCGCGCGAGATCGGCATGGACCCGATCCATTTCTGCGTGTTCATGATCACGTCACTGGGCCTGGGCTTCATCACGCCGCCGATGGGGCTCAATCTCTTCGTGATGTCGGGGCTGACCGGCGTGCCGATCATCGCGATCGCAAGGCGAGCCGTGCCGTTCGTGATCACGATGGTCATCGTCGCCGTGGCGGTGGGTTATCTGCCCATGCTGTCCCTGGCGCTGTTGCCGCACTGAAAGCGCCGACCGTCGTGTGTCATGGCACGATCGACAAGATCGCCATGAACTGCAGCAGGAGGTCGGGAAGCGCCGGGTCGGTACCCGCGGCGGACATGATGGCGGTCAGCAGCGCGCGCTGCGTCGGCGTCAGCGCGCCAGGGCCGTCGGTAATTTCCCACACCGCGAACTGCATGACGGATTCCCGGATCTGCAGCGGATCGGCGACCGGTCCGAGCTTGCCGTCGGCGAGCGCGGCGAGTTCGAGCAGGTTCGGGTTGCTGGTGATCGGGCCGGGCGCGTAGGTCGATTCGTCGTTCGAAGCCGAGCGCGAAGCATTGATGCAGAACAAACGCAGGATCAGCGTGCGCGTCGCCCCCGGCGCGATGGTCGCTTGCAGGCGTTCGAGCGCGATGCCGTTCTGCACGCTGACCGGGGTGGCGATGAAAGTCTGGCCGGCGGGGATGACGATCTCGAGCGGTCCGCTCGACGTGTTCACGATCTGCACGACGATATTGACCAGGCCGACGCCGTTGCCGAGCGGCGTGGCGGGCGGGCAGTCCGCGCCGCAGGCACCCATGGTCGGC
Organism: uncultured beta proteobacterium; assembly: GCA_963756765.1. Taxonomy (GTDB): domain Bacteria; phylum Pseudomonadota; class Gammaproteobacteria; order Burkholderiales; family Casimicrobiaceae; genus VBCG01. The sequence goes on from CAVWPC010000013.1 coordinate 9,625, forward strand.
GGCAGCGTCGAGCTCGCGCCCTGCGGCACGCACATCACCAAGCCTTCGAACGACCAGCCCGGCATCGCCTGCAGCTGCCCGGCGTCGAGCGAGTAACGGTGGTTGGGATCGCCGCGCGCGCCGTCGTTGTACGTGCGGTAGACCGGCTGCGTGCCGGCGGGACACGCACCCGTCCACGCGTATTCGCGTGAATATTCGTCGGCGTGCGTCCAGCCGACGAACGGTGGCGGCGTCGAGGTGCGTCGCCACCCCGCGCAAGCCTCCACGGATGCGGATTTGCGGCGACAGGCTATGCTTGCCAGATGCCGCTCATCACTCTCAAGGATGCCGAACTTGCCTTCGGCCTGCATCCGCTGCTCGACCGGGCCGCGCTCGTCATCGACGCCGGCGAGCGGATCGGACTCATCGGCCGCAACGGCACCGGAAAGTCGTCGCTGCTGTCTGTGCTCGCCGGCGGCGCGCAACTCGACGACGGGGAAGTCCAGCGTCCGGATGCGCTGCGCGTGGCGCTGGTGGAGCAGGAGCCGCAATTGCCCGCGGCCTCGACATTGCGGGAGAGCCTGGTGATTCGCGCTGGCCTGGTCCGCATACCCGGATCGGACCCTGGCGACGCGAATGTCCGCGTCGACGCCTATCCCGACGACCGCGAGCACTGGCGCGTCGAGGCGAGGATCGTCGAGTATCTGCATCGCTTCGGGCTGGACGAAGCCACGGCGCCGGCATCGGCCTCGGGCGGCGAGCGCAAGCGCGCCGCGCTCGCGCTGGCCTTTGCGCTGGCGCCGGACCTGTTGCTGCTCGACGAGCCCACCAACCATCTGGATCTCGACGGCATTGCGCTGGTCGAGGACCTGCTGGTCAGGCAGCCGACATCGATCGTTATCACCCACGATCGCACTTTTCTCGATCGCGTCACCACGCGCATCGTCGAGCTCGACCGCGGGCTGCTGCGCTCCTATCCAGGAAACTTTGCTGCCTACGAAGCGCGCAAGGCGGATGAACTGGCGGCGGAAGACGTGGCCAATCGCAAGTTCGACACGTTCTGGAAACAGGAGGAGGCCTGGATTCGCAAGGGCATCGAGGCGCGGCGCACGCGCGACATGGGCCGCGTGCGACGGTTGGAAGCACTGCGGGGCGAGCGAGCGCAGCGCCGCGAACGCGTCGGCAACGTCAAGCTCGCGCTCGATGCCGGAGAACGGTCCGGCAAGCTCGTGGCCGAACTCACCGGCGTGTGCAAGGCCTTCGGCGACACGGTGCTCGTGCGCGATCTCGACCTGCGCGTGCTGCGCGGCGACCGCCTGGGCGTGATCGGCCCCAACGGCGCGGGCAAGACCACGCTTCTGAAGCTGATCCTGGGTACGCTCGCGCCCGACGCCGGCGAAGTCAGGCTGGGCACCAAGCTGCAGGTGGCGTATTTCGATCAGATGCGCGCCCAGCTCGATCCCGAGCGCACGCTGGCCGACACGATCAGCCCCGGATCCGAATGGGTCGAGACGGCGCAGGGCCGCAAGCACGTGCTCTCCTACCTTGGCGATTTCCTGTTCCCTCCGCAACGCGCGAATTCGCCGGTGAGGATGCTTTCCGGAGGCGAACGCAACCGGCTGCTGCTCGCCCGGCTCTTCGCGCAGCCGGCCAACCTCCTGGTGCTGGACGAGCCGACCAACGACCTCGACATCGAGTCGCTCGAGTTGCTGGAGGACACGCTGCAGGACTATTCGGGCACCTTGCTGCTGGTGAGCCACGACCGCAGGTTCCTGGACAACGTCGTTACACAGACGCTCGCAATGGAAGAGGCGGGATCCGGACGATGGAAGGAATACGTCGGTGGCTACACCGATTGGGTGGCGCAGCGACCCGCATCGGCGGGATCAGGGGCTGGGCGCGCCGGGGCCGAGATGCCGACGCGCAAGCGTGATCCGGTAGCGCCGCCGGTCGCCGATGACGCCGCCGTGGGCGCCGCCGGCAAACGGTTACCGGGCAAGCTCTCGTTCAAGGAGCAGCGTGAACTCGACGCGTTGCCTGAAGAACTCGAGACACTGGAGCGGGAGCAGCTCGCGCTGACGCAGCGCATGAGTGCCGTCGATTATCACAAGAACGGGGCGGAGGCGATCAAGGCCGACCGCCAGCGGGCAACCGAGATCGAGCGCCTGCTGGCGACCCGATTCGAACGGTGGGCCGAACTCGATGGGCGCGCCCAGGCTTTCGCGGCGGCGAAGACACTACGCTGAAGCGAGAAGACGCTGGGCCGACGCGAGAAGGCGCTACGTTGAGGCGAGAGGCCGCTACGCTGACGCGGACATCGCGGCGTCGATCCGGGCGAGCACGACGCCGAGCTCTTCGTCGGTGAGCGGTACCAGTTCCAGGATCAGCGCTCCTTCACCCACCGCCTGCTCCATGACCCGGATGGAAGGATCGCCGGCCGCCAGCGCGGCGGCGAGTGCGCGCGCGCCGCCTTGGTAAGCCGCAGGCGCGACCTGCAGGCGCGCGCGGGCGAACGGCATGCCGGCGGCGTCCGGCTCGGCCTCGGCAGCAATGCCGCGGATGCGCGCGGCCCGCGCCACGAATGCTTCGACCTTGCGCGTCTGCTCCGACTGCCAATCGGCCGGTTCGATTTGCTGGCGCTCTTCGAGCGCAGCCAGCGCGCCAACGATGGCTTCCTTGGTAGGCTTCAACGCGCGGCCGATGCCGCGTTGCTGCGCGCGCACCGCGTCGATCAGCGCCTTGCGCCCGACGATGAGCCCCGCAGTCGGGCCTGCGAGGTACTTCTGCGCGCTGAACAGGAGCAAATCGGTACCAGTTGCCAGCAGTTCGCGGACGCGCATGTCCTGGGCCGCGCCGTCGATGATGACAGGCAAGCCGTGACGATGGGCGCAATCGACCGCAGCAGCGAAATCGAGCGGCGCGCCCGTGGTCAGCCGTGACGAAACCAGCAGCAGCGCCGCGACACGATCTTGCGCCAGCGCGGCGTCGAGCACATTCAACGTACATTCGCGCGGCGTGCCGGCAACGACGGGCTGTGCGCCGGCAAGGCGGATGTCGGTAAGGATCGGATGTCCGTAGTCAACCGCGTGGCCCGCCGGAATGACCACGCGGTTGCGCAGGCCGCTCGTATCCGGGAGCGCGGCGATGGCTTCCGGCGCCGTGCCTGTCATGGCGGCAGCGACACACAGTGTGATGCCGGCGGCCACGCAATGGGCGGCGGTGCCCGCTTCCGCGCCCGTGTCGCGCGCGAGCCTTGCACTCAACGCGTCGAGCAATTCTTCGATGACGAAGAACTCCCCGAGCGCGGCGCTCGCGGCGGCGCGGACGTTGGGCGAGGAACGCGAAACGCCCAGCGGCGTGTAGGTGCCGGCGGCGTTGATGACATGGGTGACGCCGAGGTCGCGATGCAGGGACATGCCGGCATCCTGCGGTTCAAAGCCGGGATTGTCGAGATGCCCGGTTGATTATCAATGCAGCGGCGGCTCGGTCCCGGTCGGCCGGTCGTGGCCGATGCGCGCCGGCTCGAGGCGCGGCGTGCTCGCTGCCGTGTCGACGGCCTCGGCCAGCGCGACACTGTCTGCTACCGGTTGATCGACGGCGATCGCCGCTTCGTCTTCCTCGCCGAGGAAGCCGCCGCTCTGGTGAGCCCACAGCCGCGCATACAGGCCGCCGTGGGCGAGCAGGCTCTTGTGGTCGCCTTCCTCCACCACCCGGCCACGGTCGAGTACGATGAGCCTGTCCATCGCGGCGATCGTCGACAGCCGGTGCGCGATGGCCACGACGGTCTTTCCCTGCATCAGCCGGTACAGGCTTTTCTGGATCGCCGTCTCGACTTCCGAGTCGAGCGCGCTGGTGGCCTCGTCCAATAGCAGGATCGGCGCATCCTTGAGCATCACGCGGGCGATGGCGATGCGCTGGCGCTGGCCACCGGACAGCTTGACGCCGCGCTCGCCGACATGCGCATCGTAGGCGCGGCGCCCCTTGGGGTCGGCGAGGTCGGCGATGAAGTCGTGGGCCTCGGCACGCCGCGCGGCCGCGATCAGGTCGTCCTCGGTCGCGTCGGGCCGGCCGTAGACGATGTTCTCGCGCACCGACCGGTGCAGCAGCGAAGTGTCCTGTGTCACCATGCCGATCTGCGCGCGGAGGCTGTCCTGCGTGACGTGCGCGATGTCCTGGCCGTCGATGGCGATCCGGCCGCTGCTCAAGTCGTAGAAGCGCAGCAACAGGTTCACGATGGTCGACTTGCCGGCGCCCGAACGGCCAACCAGGCCCACTTTCTCGCCGGGACGGATGTCGAGCGACAGGTCGTCGATGACGTTGAGATCCCCGCCGTAGGCGAAATTCACGTGCTCGAAGCGAATCTCGCCGCGCGTGACGGCGAGCGGCACCGCGTCAGGCGCATCGACGACCACCTGCGGCCGCGACAGCGTGTTGATGCCGTCCTGCACGGTGCCAATATGCTCAAACAGCGCGGCCATTTCCCACATCACCCAGTGCGAGATGCCGTTGAGGCGCAGCGCCATCGCCGTGGCGGCGGCCACCGCGCCGACCGACGCCGTGCCCTGCGTCCACAGGAACAGCGCGGCGCCGGCCGTGGCGGCGATGAGTCCCATGCTGAGTGCGTGATTGACGATCTCGAAGGCGGTCACGAGCCGCATCTGCGTGTGCACGGTAGTGAGGAACTCCTGCATCGCCGAGCGCACGTAGCCCGACTCGCGCCGGGCGTGCGAGAAAAGCTTCACCGTCGCGATGTTGGTGTACGCGTCGGTGATGCGCCCGGTCATCAGCGAGCGCGCGTCGGCCTGCGCCTTGGCCACCCGGCCGAGTTGCGGCACGAAGTACCACAACGCGACGATGTAGAACGCCACCCAGACCAGGAACGGGAGCAGCAGCCAGAGGTCGAAACGGCCCAGCACCGCCAGCATGGTGACGAAATAGATGACGACGAAGACCAGGAGCTCGCAGACGATGAGCCAGGTGTCGCGCACGGCGAGCGCGGTCTGCATGACTTTGGTGGCGATGCGCCCGGCGAATTCGTCCTGGTAGAAATGCATGCTCTGGCCGAGCAGCAGCCGGTGGAAATTCCAGCGCAGGAGCATCGGGAAATTGCCGAAGAGTCCCTGCTGCTTGACGGCAGACTGCAGCGCGACCAGCAGGATGCTGCCGGCGAGCACCGCGGCGAGCAGCAACAGGCGCGGGCGTTCCAGCGTCCACAATTCCAGCGGCGGGACCTTCGCCAGCCAGTCCACGATGCTCCCCATCATGCTGAACAGCAGCGCCTCGAAGGCACCGATGATCGCGGTCAGCACGATGGTGATCAGCAGGTAGGGACGCAGTCCCTCCGAGCAGGCCCAGAGAAAGGCGAGGAATCCCTGCGGCGGCCGCGCGGGCGGCGCGTCCGGGTACGGATTGACCAGACGTTCGAACCAGGCGAACACGCGCAATCCCTAGCGAATTTGACCAGCTTGCCCGGCTGGCGCGGAACCGGCCGGTTCGCGCCAACGGGGACATTCATCGCATTTCAGGACCGACCGGGAGCCCGGTCGGGTGACGCGCCCGCGATCAGGCGCCGACGTCGACGACGCCCTTGAGCGCCGCCCGCAGGCGGTCTTTCTCACCCAGCACCTTGTTGGCGTAGGCATTGTTTTCGTCGTCTGCTGAACCATTGTAAAGCTGTAGCCCTTCCACCAGCCCGCCAGCCCGCCGGATGTACTGCTTCAGGACCAGCGCACCAATCCGGATGTTGGTCGACGGCTGGAGGATCGATTCGCGGTCGGGCTCGAATTTGTCCTGGTGGAAGCGCGGAATCACCTGCATCAGGCCGACCGCACCGGCAGTACTCTCGGCGATCGGGTTGAAATTCGACTCGACCGAGATGACCGCCACCACCAGCAGGGGATCGAGACCGAGGCGCGCGGCTTCGCGGTAGGCGTGACCCAGGTATTCGCGGGTGGCGCCGCGCGAGATCCGGTATTTGCGGGCGATGACCGAGGACAGTGCGTCGATGGCGCGGCGGTCGCCGTCGGCGGCCTTGGCCGGCGGGACACTGGCCGGGATCGCCATTGGCGCCGGCGCCGGGACGGGCGCGGGCGCAATCTTGGGTGTCGCAGGCATCCGCGGTGCGTAGTTCGCGGAGCCGGACACGAGAAACAGCGCTGCGACCAGGCCCAACAGCGCAATCAGTGGGCGACTTCGGCCCCAGGGATGGCTGCCCTCGCTTTCGAGGACACCAAGATCTGCTAGGTTTACGGCGTACATGCTCAACACTCCTCACGTCTCTCCCGGCCGCAACGAGGTTGCATTGCACCAAGCTGCGTTGCCGCCGCCAAGTAAGCCGAGGTCATGTTGTTGCTTGGATGCGCTCTAAGGTCTCCCGAGGTTCTGCTTGATGTTGCGTAGACGTGTGGTCGTGAAATCAAAGGGTTAGATGCAATCCAGCCGACCATTATAGCAGAATTGCCGGAATGGCCCGGCCAAGCCCGGCGGCCTCTTTCGAGGGCGCATCGCGTGAACCGGCTCGCGCTACGCAGCCCGGGCGACTGCCTTGGCGCTGGCGTAAGTGCCGGAACGCAGGCGCAGCGGCCACAGATTCGACAGCTCGGCAGCGGTTTGGGTAACCAGCGGCGCCAACTCGGCGACTTTGCCCTCGGTCATCCGCAAGCTGGGCCCGGCAATGCTCACCGTCCCGAGCGCCGCAGTGCCGCCCACTGCCCGGATGGTCGCCGCCAGCGCGGTGATGCCCGGCTCGGCCTCGTTGATGGCAATCCCGAAGCCGCGCTGCGCGGTGACTGCCAGCTCGCGCAACAGCGCCTCGATCGAGCGAATCGCGTTGGGACCGTACTTATCGGCGGCCTGGAAACCGCCGTTGCGCACCACCTTTTGCACGGCTTCCTCGGTGACGAGCGTGGCCAGCCAGGCCTTTCCGCTCGCGGTGGCGTACAACGGAACCGTATTGCTCGCCAGCGACGGCTGGTAGACGAGACCGCCGGTCGCCCCCTGCGCCTGGGCCACCCAGACCAGCGAATCGCCGTCGACGACTGCCAGGCGCGCAAACTCGCGGCATTGCCTGGCGAGCTGGTCGAGCAGCGGCTGGCAGATATCCGGAATGCCCGTCGCGTCATAGAAGCGCTGGCCGAGGACCGCAAGCCGCATGGTCAAGCGGTAGAAGCTGGTCTCGGGATCCTTCTCGGCCCACCCCAGGTCGATGAGCGTCGCCAGCAGGCGGTGCGCGCCGCTCTTGGGAAGTTCGAGGCGTTCGGCGATCTCGCCCAGCGGCATGTTGGCCGCGGTATCGGCCAGCAACTCGATGATGGCCAGACAGCGCTCGGCGGGGGTGTGGGCCATGTCAGCAGCTCATAGGTTCGGCCGGGCGCATCTAGCTGTGCCCGCGGTTTGCGCGTGCCGCGTGCCACCGGGCGACCCGCGCGGATCGATAGCCACGCGGCTTGGCGTGGACGAACTCGCCGAGTCCCATGAGCCCCGGCGCGAAGATGCGGGCGTCCATCGGCTGCAAATCGGGTGCGACGCGCGGGCGAATGTCCATGTGGGCGAAGATATCGCGTTCGACGTCGAGACCGGGGGCGACCTCGATCAATTCCAGACCGTCCGCGCCGATCCGGAACACCGCGCGTTCCGTGACGAACAGCGTGACCTGGCCGCGCTCGCGCCCGATGGCGGCGCTGTAGCAGATCTGTTCCAGTTTGCGGACGAACTTGCGATGCCTGCCCTCCTGCTTGATGACGGTGCGTCCGGCTTCCCAAGTGACATCGAGTCCACCGGCGGTCAGCGTGCCGTTGAACACGACGCAGCGCGCGTTTTGCGCGATGTTGATGAAGCCACCCACGCCGATGATCCGGTCGCCGAACCGGCTCACATTGACGTTGCCCTGCGCGTCGACTTCGGCGAACGACAGGAACGCCACGTCCAGTCCGCCGCCATCGTAGAAGTCGAACTGTGCCGGTTGTTCGATCATCGCCGCGAAGTTCTGCCCGCCGCCGGAGTCACGGCCGGTGATCGGCGCGCCGCCGATGATGCCCTGTTCGTTGGTGAGATGCACAGCGTCCAGCAGCCCTTCTTCGGCCGCGATCGTCGACAGGCCGGTCGACACGCCGGCGCCCAGGTTGCAGATCGCGCCGGGAAAGAGTTCCATCGCCGCACGCCGCACGATGACCTTGCGCGGGCCGAAGGGTAATGGCTTGATGTCCCCGACAGGAATTCGCAGCTCGCCCGAGTAACTGGGATCGTAGTCGGTGGCATAGGTCTGCCGCTGTGCCGCGTCGACGACTACGAAGTCGACCAGGATGCCGGGAATCCTCACGTCCTTCGCGTGCAAGGTGCCGCGGCGCGCCATGCGCTTGACCTGCACGATGACTGTGCCACCGGCGCGGCGGGTTGCCTGCGCCATCGCCAGCATTTCGCCGAGCACCGCCTCCTGTTCCATCGTGATGTTGCCGTCCTCGTCGGCCGTGGTACCGCGCAGGAAGGCCACGTTCAGGGGCACGGGCTTGAACAGCAGCCACTCCTCGCCGACGAGGTGAACGACTTCGACGAAATCCGGGGGGGTACGCGGGCTTTGCCGGGCACCCTGCTGCCGCGGGTCGACGAAGCTGTGGAGGCCGGTCTTGGTGATGAGGCCCGGCCGCCCGGCCGCCATGTCGCGCATCAACTGCGACAGCACGCCCTGCGGCAGCGTGTAGGCCTCGATCTTGTCTTCAGCCGCCAACTGCACGAGACCCGGAGAATCCACCAGCGCGCTGGTGATGGCGCGCTTCAGCAATCCTTCATGCGCCAGGTGGCTCGCACCCAGTGCGGCGCGGTCGCCCACGCCGACAACGCTGACGGAGGTGAGCCCGCGCGGCTTGCCTTCGGTGAGAAAGCGCTGTTCGACCGCGGCCAGCAGGGCTTCCGGGACCGCATGCCCGCCTCCCGAGCCACTGATCAGGATCGAGTCGCCGTCGGCCACCAGGCCGGCCGCTTCCTCCGCTGTGATCTTCTCCATCATGCCTTGGTCGATTCCGTTGCGAAGATGAGCCGCGCTAGCGGCCCTTGAATTGCGGTGGCCGCTTGGCAAAGAAGGCGGCCACACCCTCATGCAGGTCTGTGCTGTCGAAAATCCGCTGCTGCAAAACGGTGGCCGAGGACAATCCGGCGTCGAGCGCACTGTCCTGCGCCACGTCGACCAGTTCCTTGGCCAGACGGTTGGAAACCGGCCCGCGCGCCGCGATGGTCGCCGCGAGACGCCGTGCCGCGTCGAGGGCGGTGCCTTCGCTGACCAGTTCGTTGACGAGCCCCCAGGCGAGCGCCCGCTCGTCGGTGACCGTTTCGCCGGTGAACAGCATCTGCTTGGCGCGCGCAGGGCCGACGAGGCGGGTGAGCCTGATTGCCCCGCTGCCGGCGAGCCCCCCCAGGCGCGATTCCGGAAGTCCGAGCGCGACGCCGCGCCGGGCCACGCGCAGATCGCACGCGAGTGCGAGCTCCAGGCCGCCGCCGAGCGCAGGCCCATCGATCGCCGCGATGGTCGGCATCGGCAGGTTCGCGAGGTTGCGCAACACCATATCCTCGAACAGGATCTTGTGTTCGCTTGCATCGTGCCGCAGGTGCGCGAATTCCTTGATGTCGCTGCCGGCGCAAAAAGCCCGCGCCGTGCCACCGTGCAGGATGACACAGCGTATGTCCGGGCGTGCGGCGATGTCGGTGACCGCCTGCCTCAACGCGCGCAGCAGATCCTTGTTGACCAGGTTGATCGGACCGCTGCTGATCGCGATCTCGGCGACGGTACCGTTGAAGGCAACGGCGACTGCCGCCGATTCGCCAGCCGTGGTCGCGGCGTGCGTCGTATTCACGATGCGATCGCCTCGTTGTGAGCAACTTCGACGCCGTGCAACACGCCCATGCGCTCGAAGTGCCGATGGATCCGGTCGACGTAGCCGCCGAACTCGGGTGCGTCACCGAGCAGCGTCGGCCGTGGCCGTGGCAGGTCGACCCTGATCTCGTCGACGACTTCGCCCGGGCTCGGGCTCATCACCAGGATGCGGTCGGACAGGCCAACCGCTTCCTCCACACTGTGCGTGATGAACAGTACGGTCGGACGGCGGCGCAACCAGAGCGCCTCGAGGTCCATGCGGACCTGCAGCCTGGTCAACGCGTCGAGCGCACCGAACGGTTCGTCCATCAGAAGCAGCGAAGGATCGTGCACCAGGGTGCGCACCAGCGAGACGCGCTGGCGCATGCCGCCCGACAACTGGCGCGGATACTTGTGCATCGCGTGCGTCAGCCGCAGCTGCTCGAACAATTCGCGGGCGCGGTCTTCGATCTGCTTCCTGGGCAGGTCGCGGATGTCGGCCTGCAGCGTCACGTTCTGCAAGGCGGTGCGGAAGTCGAGCAGCAAGTGATCCTGGAAGGCGATGCCCACATCAGTGATCGGCCTGGTGACCGACTCGCCGGCGATCATGATGTCGCCGCTGCTGCGCGCGAGCAGACCCGCCACCATCAGCATCAGCGTGCTCTTGCCGCATCCGGATGCCCCGACCACCGACACGAATTCGCCCACCTCGATGTCGGTAGTGACTTCCTTCAGCGCCAGGAACGGCTCATCCTCGCCGAAGGATTTGGACACGCCGGTCAAGCGAATCGGCACGCCTGCCTTGACCCTCGCGGTGACCGCTGCGCTCATCAGGACGATGCCTCCGGCGTGGCGCCGCCGCGGTCGGGACCGGTCGACGCGGCAACGGCGGCCAGCGGCACCTTGGACACCAGCAGCGCCTTGCGGCCGCTCTGCACCACCTGGTCTTGCTGGTTGACGATCGTCACGTCGAAGGTCGCGATGGCCTGTGTCGGCTTCGACTTGCTGTCGCGCAACTCGCCGATCGTGTAGTTCACGAAGATGGTATCGCCGAGGAAGATCGGGCCCACGAACTTCCAGTCGGTGATGCCGAGGAAGGCGATGGCCGTTTCGCGCAACTCGCCGGTGCGCGGCCACATGAGGCCATGGGCGAAGGCGAGGCCCAGCATGCCGTGCGCAACGCGTCGACCGAACTGACTGGCCTTCGCGTAGACATCGCTCGTGTGCAGTTCGGAGTAATCGCCAGTCAGGCCCGCGAAGGCTACGACATCGGCCTCGGTGATCGTGCGACCAGGGCTGCGGAACGCCAATCCCACATGGAGATCGGCGAACTGCAGTCCGGAGCGTCGTTGATCGGTCACGGCCCTGGTCCCTTGGTCGTGGCGTTCACTTGCAGGCGCGCATTTGCGCCACCGGTGGCAGGTAGTCGTTGGTGTAGTAGCTCTTAGGATCCTGACCTGCAGGCAGCAGTTTCACCTCGGACAGAAGTTCCTGCGTCTTCACCCACTGCGAATCTTCCGCGCGGCCGATGTACTTGGCGCCGCCGCTGCAGAAGAGTGACGGGATGGCGGCAAGTTCCGACGCCGCGAGCTTCTCGTTCATTTCCGGGAATACCTGCTTCAAGTCCTTGACGGCCTTGGCCGGGTTGTCGAGCGCGAAGCTCCATCCCTTGAGACTCGCCGCGATGAACTTGCGCAATACCTCGGGGTGCTCCTTGATGAAAGCGTCACTCGCGAATATCGACGTGCTCACTGTGGGTACGCCATAGTCGGCGAAGCGAAAGTTGTCGAGTTCCGCGCCTTGTGCCTCAAGCTGAATCTGATAAGCATCCATCGAACCGAGGATGGCGTCGACCTGACCCTGCAGAAGTGAGGGCACCATTGCGGTCGAAGGCATGTTCACCAGGTTGACCTCGGCTTCGGTGAGCTTGTTGGCCTTGAGGAACAGCGGCAGCATCGTGGTCTGCGAGGATCCGGACGGCACGCCCACTTTCTTGCCCTTGAGGTCACCGATCGACTTGATGCCGGTCTTTTTGAGTGCCGAGACCTCGTTGGGATTCGACTGGTAGATCGTGGACACGATCTTCATCGGCGCGCCCTTGGCGATCAGCTGGCTGACCGCGACGGCGTCCGCGTAGGCCACCTGCGCGCGTCCGGCCGCTACCATCTGCGCCGTATTTCCCGAACCGTTCCCTTGCACTACCGTCACGTCGAGCCCGGCCTCCTTGTAGAAGCCTTCGGCGACGGCGGCCGCGAACCCGGCATTGGCGCCGCCGGCCACCCAATTCAACTGGAACGTGAGCGGGGTCTGCGCCTGCGCGGTGACGGCGCCCAGCGCGAGGCCGGTCGTGACCGCTACGGCCAGCAAGTTACTCCTGATCGACATAAACATGGCATCTCCTCTGGTGTGACGGACGGGCTGGATCGCTGCCCGCGTTACTGGTTCGAGCTGCGCGCGTGATCTGGCTAATTGTTCTTGGTACGTTGCCAGGGCGTCATCGCCCACTCACTGAACTCCACTGCGTAATTGATCGCGATGCCGATGATGGTGAGGACCACCAGCACCGCGAAAGTGAGTTCGATATCCATCGTGCTCGTGCCTCGTAGCAGCACGTAGCCCAGGCCTTTGTTCGCGCCGACGAATTCGGCCACGATGGCGGCCGTGGCGGCGATGGTCGCCGACGTCTTGATCCCGGCGAAGATCACGGGCAAGGCGGCGGGGAACCGCAGGTAGCGGAACGTCTGCCACCGCGTTGCGCCCATGGACCGGGTCAGATACAGCAGACGCGTATCGAGAATCTGGAACCCGCTGATGCTCGCAAGGAGCAGCGGGAAGAACGTCATCAACACTGTGAGCAGCACTTTTGATTCCATGCCGAACCCGAGCCAGACGAGGAACAGCGGCGCGACCGCGATCTTCGGCACGAGCTGCATCAGCATCAGCGGTGGGTAGCCGATCTGCTTGGCGAGTGGCGACAGCGCGATCCACAGTCCCAGGGGAATGGCGGTCACCACGGTCAGCGCGAACCCGAGCACGATCTCGGTAAGCGTCACCATCGAGTGCGTCCAGAGCATCGGCGCATCGGATACAACGCGCGAAAACACGGCACCCGGGCCGGGCAGCAGATAGGCGGGGATATTGAAGATCGGAATGGCCGCGGCCCATAGCGCGACGAGCGCGACGAAGGTCAGCGGCGGCAGCAGGTTCCACCCGAGACGCTTCAGCTTGCGCACGGTGCGGGACGGTCTGGGCGCACTCACCGCATTCGCGACCTTCGGCGACACGGTTGGCTGCACAGCGCGGGCGTCACGAATGTCGGCCGTGCGCGCCGACGAATCTTGCGGCATTGCATCCTCCTCCGACCGCGACCACCGGTGCACTGCGGCTCGTATCGATGCTTGGCCGCTGCGGCAATGACCAGATAGACGATATGTCGATCAATGATTGAATGCTATTCCATGTTGATGATCCGCGCAAGCGGTGAGTATCAGTTCTCGTCGCTAAAGGGGTCCGGCTCGGCGACGCTGGCTTCTCGGCCAAATGCTTCCAAGCGAAGCGGCGTCACGCCCGCGCGCGGGCAAGACCCCCCGGGTACCGCACGCCACGACCGGATAACCGAATCGGTCCGGGGCGAGGGTGCGATAGCCTAATCGTTTGCAGCGAGTGAGCGCTTGGCTATCGGCGGATCGGCCACATCCGCCTCGAACAACTCCTGCAGCTGCGCGGCCGCCTGGGTCGTCGTCTGCACAAACTGCTGCTCGTCCTGCCGCACCGCGTATTGCACGTCCAGCAGCCGAACGTCGTGATCGCGGAAGATCTGTACCGCCCGGGCGGCCTGCGTGCTGTCCATGCCGGTCCGTTCGAGCGCCAACCGCGCGGTCTCCAGGCTCGACAGGAAGGTTTCGCGCTCCACGGCATCGATGTCCAGGTCGCGCAGTCGGAAGTAGTGCAGGCGGTTGCGCGCGCGGGCGAGGATGGGTAGGTTGGGGAAGTGCTTGCGCACCATCGCGGCGGTCTTGACCGATGCCTCGACGTCGTCGATGGCGAGCACGAAGAGCTTGGCGTCGCGCGCCTTGGCCGACTCCAGCAGCTCCAGCCGCGAGGCGTCACCGTAGTAGACCTTGTTGCCGAACCGGCGCACGAAATCCACCTGCTGATACGACACGTCGATCGCGGTGAACGGGATGCCGGCCATGCGCAGCACGCGCGAGACGATCTGCCCGTAGCGTCCGTAACCGGCGATGATCACCGGGTTGCCAGGCCCGTCGATCAGGTCGAACTCCGGGGGCTTGCGGCGCTCCTGCCAGCGCTTGAGCACCCGCTCGTGCAACACGAACGACACCGGCGCCAGCAGCATGGAGACCGTGACCGCGAGCACCAGGAACTGCGCCGGTGCGCCAGCGAGGATGCCGGCGGCCTGGGCTGCGGTGAAGAGCACGAACGCGAACTCGCCGCCCTGCGCCAGCAGCACCGCGATGCGTTGCGCATCCTCGTTGCCCGTCCCGAAGACACGCGCCACGCCGTACATGAGCAGCGCCTTGACGAGCAGCAGGCCGAGCGCCGTGCCGAGCACCGCGAACGGCTGCTCGACAAAGAGCGCGAGGTTGGCGCTCATCCCCACGGCCATGAAAAAGAGCCCCATCAGCAAGCCCTTGAACGGCTCGACGTCGGCCTCGAGTTCGTGCCGGAACTCGGAGTCGGCCAGCAGCACGCCGGCCAGGAACGCGCCGAGCGACATCGACAGGCCGATGGCTTCCATCAGCATCGCCGCGCCGATCACCACCAGCAACGCAGCGGCGGTGAACACTTCGCGCCCGCCGTATTGCGCCACGATCTTGAGCAGCGGCCGGATGGCCAGCCGGCTGACGACGATGACCAGCGCAATGGCTGCGATCCCCTTGCCGGCGAGTTGCCAACCGCTGCCGGCGGCGGCGCCGTCCGGCGAGAACAGCGGCAGCAGCGCGATCAGCGGAATCACCGCGAGGTCCTGGAACAGCAGCACCGCGAAGGTCTTGCGCCCGTGGGGCTGGGACAACTCGCCGCGTTCGCCGAGCCAAGCGAGCACAATCGCGGTCGACGACATGGCGAGGCCGAAGCCGACGATGATGGCCGTCTGCCACGGCAATCCCAGCAGGTGCGCGGCGACCCCGAGTGCCAGGCCGCACACCAGCACCTGCGCGCCGCCCAATCCAAACACCGGCTGGCGCAGCGCCCACAGGCGCGACGGCTCGAGCTCGAGTCCGACCAGGAACAACAACAGCACGACGCCCAGTTCGGCGAAATGCAGCGTGTTCTCGGCTTCGGCGATGAGCCCCAGGCCCCAGGGACCGATCAACGCACCGGCGGCGAGGTAGCCGAGGACGGCGCCCAGCTGCAGGCGGCGAAACAGCGGCACGACGATGACCGCGGTGAGCAGGAAGATGGCGACTTGGTGCAGGGGCACGGGAATGTTCCTGTCGATGTAGAAAATCGGCGCTTGCGGTACGGGCCAGCACCGCGCACGTGGCTGCGTGTGGCGCGCGGCCATCCGGATGCTACGCTCGAACCACTCACTTTTACGCCGGTCCGCGTCATGACCAACGCCACGTCATCGAACCGTCTCGACCGCCCGGCCGACCCCGGGCGCGACCACATCCTGGGTTCGGGAAATGCCGAACTGACGCTGGTCGAGTATGGCAGCTACGCCTGCCCGTATTGCCGAGCCGCCAACGACGAGGTCGCGAAACTGCGTGACCGGTTCGGCAATCGGCTGCGCTATGTCTTCCGGCAGCGACCGTTGACCGACAGCGACATCGCGCGCCGGGCTGCCGAGCTCGCCGAGTCGGCGCCGGACGAGCAGAGCTTCTGGCGTGCGCATGTCGAGTTGATGACGCGTTCGCCGTCGCTGGCCGAGGACGACCTGGCAGTCGTGGCACGCGAGCTGGAGGCGGCGGCCGGTGCCCCGGTCGACGCCGCGGCGCACCGACGCGGGGAGGAGAAGGTCGAGGCCGATATCGCGAGCGCGCACGGCAGCGGTGTCCACGTGACGCCGACGTTCTTCATCAACGGCCGTCGTTACGACGGTCCGTGGGACGAGACCGCGCTGGCCGAAGCGATGCTCGGTACGCTCGGGCATCGCGTGCATGCGGCCGCGGTCGATTTCGCGCGCTGGGCGCCGTCGACCGGCGCGTTGCTGTTGCTGATGTCGGTCCTGGCGGTGGTGATCGTCAATTCACCACTCGGACCGGGGTTCATGCATTTCTGGGAAATGCCGTTCGGGCTCGAGTTCGGCGTCGCGGTCTTTCGCATGCCGCTGCTGCACTGGGTCAACGACGCGCTGCTGACGATTTTCTTCCTGCTGGTGGGCCTGGAGATCAAGCGCGAGTTCACGGTGGGCCGGCTCGCGAACGCCCGCGCCGCCGCGTTTCCGATCGCGGCGGCCATCGGTGGGATGGCGGTGCCGGCACTGCTGTATGCACTGGTGATCCCCAGCGGTATCTGGAGCCGCGGCTGGGGCGTGCCGATGGCCACCGACACTGCGTTCGCGATCGCCCTGATCGTGATGCTGGGGCGGCGCGTTCCGGTCGAACTGCGGGTGTTCCTGACGGCGGCATCGATCGTCGACGACATCGGGGCGATCGTAGTGGTGGCGCTGTTCTACTCGGGCGAGCTGGTGTGGACGTACCTGGTGGGCGCGCTGGCCGTCGTCGGCGCACTGGCGGCACTCAACCGTTCCGGCGTCTACCGGGCCTTGCCCTATGCGCTGCTGGGCATCGCGTTGTGGGCCTGCCTGCACGCCGGCGGCCTGCACGCAACACTCGCCGGCGTGGTGCTGGCGCTGTTCATTCCGACGCGGCCGCCGCCGAATCTCGCGGCCCTGCTGGCTCAGGCGAACGCGATTCTCAACGCCGAAGCGCGCGGTTCCGGCGTACTTCGCCATGGCCCCTCCGAGCCGGCGCTGCAGGCGCTCGATGCCATTCACGAACGCCTCGAATCGCCGGCCGATCGCACGCTGCGCGCGATCGAGCCGTGGTCGAGCTTCGTGGTGCTGCCGCTGTTCGCGCTCGCCAATGCCGGGGTCGCACTGTCGACCCACGTCTTCGCCGGCCGTGAACCGTTGGTTCTGGCGATTGCGCTCGGACTCGTCGTCGGCAAGCCCGCGGGATTCCTGCTCCTCGGAGTGCTGGCGGTGTGGCTCCGTCTTGCGGCGAAGCCCGCGCAGTACTCGTGGCGTCAGCTGACGGGCGCCGGCGCGCTCGCCGGCATCGGGTTCACGATGTCGCTGTTCATCGCGGGCCAGGCCTTCCCGGCGACGGAAGATTTTGCCGCCGCCAAGATTGCGGTGTTCGCAGCGTCGATCGTCGCGGCGGGCATCGGCGTGGCGCTCCTGTGGAAGCCGTTCGAAGCGGAGGCATCCGCGCCGGCGGACGAGAGCGGCACTGCGTGCGGCCACACCCCCGCGGCGTAAGCCGTTCGCGCTAGTCGATCTTGGCGCCGGAGGCCTTCACCGCTTCGGCATACTTGCTGCGCTCGCTCGCGAGGAACTTGCCGAAGTCGTCCGGCGAGCCCGGATGCACGTTCACGCCGATGCCGGCCAGCTTGTCGCGCACCGCGGGTGTCGCGAGCGCGCGCTCGAAGGCGGTGTTAAGCCGCGCGACGCGCTCCGGAGGTGTACCCGCCGGTGCCATCACGCCATAGAACACCTGGAACGTGAACCCTGGGTACCCCGACTCGACCAGCGTCGGCACGTCCGGCAGCTGCGGCGCCCGCTTGTCCGAGGTCACGGCGAGCGCGCGCAGCTTGCCGCCTTTGACGAGGGCCAGCGCGGCGGGCAGCGAGGCGAAGTGAAGATCGACTTGGCCCCCTACGAGATCGGTCATCACCGGCCCCGCGCCTTTGTATGGAACGTGCAGGTAATCGACACCGGCGGCGCGCTTGAAGCTCTCGCCCGCGAGGTGGCCCACAGTGCCGTTGCCCGACGAGGCGAACGACAGCTTGCGCTTCTTCGCTTCGGCAACCAGCGCGGCGACCGAATCGATCGGCGACGTGCTCGCCACGACGAGCACGAGCGGTACCGTACCCGCCAGCGCCACCGGTACGACGTCCTTGGCGGGATCGAAGGGCAGCGACTTGTAGAGGTACGGATTGATGGCGAGGTTGGCCGACTCGCCCATAACAATCGTATAGCCGTCGGGCGCCGCCTTGGCGGCGGCGTCCATGCCGATGTTGCCACCAGCGCCGGGCCGATTGTCGGCGACGATCGTCCAGCCTTCGTGTTCGCCGACGGCGTTGCCTAGAATCCGCGAGATGCCGTCGGTGCCCCCGCCGGGGGGACTCGGCACCAGCATCCGGATCGGCCGGTCGGGATAGGCCTGTGCCGAGACGACGAACGGAAAGGCGAAGGCCGCGCAGGCGACGACACTCGCGACGAAGGTGGAACGGCTGCGGCGAAGGGTCGTGATCATGTTGGCTCCTCGAGGACGGGCGGGTTTGGGGTCGAAAGGGACGCGGTCGCGGCGCACCGCGGCAATTCGCGCAACAGTGCGGCGAGCGCAGCGGCGGCCGCGTCCACCGAGCTGTCGTCGACGTCGCGATGGGTGACGAAACGCAGCGTGGCACCACGCGTCAGCGCGCGAACGCCGCGCTGTTCGAGCGCGCTACGCAAAGCATCTGCTTCCACGCCGAGGTGACCGAGTCGCGCATAGACGATATTGGTTGGCACCTGCGCGGGATCCACCAGTCGCGCGTCGATGTTCGCGAAAGCGAGCGCGAGCCGGTAGGCGAGTTCGTGGTCGCGACGATGGCGGGCGAGCGGATCGTCGTCGAGGGCCACCAGGGCCGGCGCGGCGATCAGGCCCGCCTGGCGCATGGCACCGCCAAGCATGCGGGCGGCGCTGCGCGCCTTGCGCATGAAGCGAGCGTCGCCCGCCAGGACCGCCCCGATCGGACAGCCCAACCCCTTGCAAAGCGCGAACCAGATCGAATCGGCGGGCGCGGCAAGGTCGCGAATCGGCCGGTCGAGGCAGGCCGCGGCGTTGAACAGTCGCGCGCCGTCGACGTGGACGGGGACGCCGGCGCGGCGAGCGGTCGTGCCAATGGCTTCGAGCTCGGCCATCGGGTACACCGAGCCGCCGCCCCCGTTGTGCGTGTTCTCGAGGCAGACGAGCCTGGGGCTCGGTGCAGCGGCGAGGGCGTCGGCGACCGCGTCCGCGGCAAGGATGCCGCGTTCGCCGCCGAGTGGCGTGAGCGAGGCGCCGGCGGCCAACGCATAGCCGTCGCCTTCACTGCGGCAAAGGTGCGCATCGGCATCCGCCACCACGCTGCCGCCGCGGACGCCGTGCGCGATCAACGCGGCTAGATTCGCCATCGTTCCGGACGGCAGCAGCAGCGCGTCTGCCTTGCCGGTCAGATCGCGCACGCGTTCCTCGAGCGCGGCGACCGTCGGGTCGTCGCCGCGGGCGGCGTCGCCCAGATCGGCGCTCGCCATCGCCGCCATCATCGCCGGCGTCGGAAGCGTCACGGTGTCGCTGCGGAAGTCGTGCATGGGGAGCATGCTACGGCGTCGCAGCCAGTGAGAGAATCAAGTCATTTAGATTTTAATCATCAGGAATAATCATGAATATCGGGCACCTCGCCACGCTTGTCGCGATCGTCGACCGCGGGAGCTTCGCAGCCGCGGCGGAAGCGGTGGGCCGCACGCCGAGCGCCGTGAGCCTGCAGGTGAAGCAGCTGGAAGGCTGGTTCGGCCGGCCGCTGTTCGATCGTTCGACCCGGTCGGTGCGGCCGACGCCATTCGGACGGGACGCCGCGGCGATCGCGCGTGAGGTCGTGGCGCGGCTCGCCGCGCTCCGGACGCGGCCGGCGGTAGTTGTGGCGGGTCGCGTGCGCCTGGGTGCGATCGCTACGATACAAGCCGACGTCCTCCCGGAGGCGCTCAAGCGTCTGCGCGACCGATACCCGGCGCTCGACGTCGAGCTGATGCTCGCCGATTCCGATGCGCTGATCGCTGCCGTCAAATCCGGACGGCTCGATGCCGCGGTGGTGGTGCGTCCCGCGGCAGGCGGCTCGCGGCGCCTCTACTGGCGCAACCTGCGCAGCCAGCCCTACGTACTGCTGGCTCCGGGGTGGGTCGGCACGCGAACGCCGCAGGAGATCGTGCAGCGCCATCCCGTGATCCGCTACGACCCGGCGCTCACCGGCGGGCGAATTGCGGCGCGCTACCTGCGCGAAGTGTTTCCGCGCGCGAAGGTGACGATGGACGTGCGGTCGATCGACGCGATCATCGCGATGGTGTCGGCGGGGCTTGGTGTATCGATCGTGCCGCAGCCCCGGCAGGCGCTGCTTGACGCACATCGCGTGCGCGCCGTCGAACTCGGCCGCCGGCGGCTCTCCCGCCAGATCGCCTTCGTCGCCCGGCGCGCCGACGCGGAGAGTCGCAACGCGTCGGCCGTGCTGGAGGCACTCGCCGGTTAGCGCTGGCGGCGCGCCTCGCCGGCGTCGCGTGTCAACCGTGCAAGGCGGATAGGAACTGGGTGAGCTCCTTGGTCTTCGGCGCCTTGAACAGTTCGTCCGGCGGGCCGATCTCGTGGATACGCCCGGCATGCATGAACATCCGGCGGTCGCTCACCCTGCGCGCGAAGGTCATCTCGTGCGTGACCATCATCAGTGTCATGTCTTCGGCGGCGAGCGATTCCACGACGCGCAGCATTTCGCCGACGAGTTCGGGCTCGAGCGCCGAGGGATCTCGTCGCGCAACATCACCGCCGGCTCCATCGCCAGCGCCCGGGCGATGGCCACGCGCTGCTGCTGTCCGCCCGACAGCTGATCGGGCCACGCGTCGAATTTTTCCGCGAGTCCCACGCGCGCCAGCAGTTTGCCGGCCTGCTGCGGCCGCGCCGGCAGAAGGCACGGATCCGAGCCCACCACTCGCTGCACCGGGAATTGTCAGTGCAGACGCCATCCTGCCACTTTGATGCGGTCAGCCTCCGAGGAGGCTCGGGAGGCCGATGGTGCGCCCGGTGGTAGCATCCGCGATCAGGCCTCGGGTGGCCTACCGCGTTGCTTCGGCTCATGTTCCCCCGTTGGATAACCGCGTTTTATCTCGTCTATCTCGCGATTCCCATCGCGTTGCTGGTGATCGGTTCGTTCGGCGAACTGTGGCTGAACACGCTATTGCCCAGCGGTACCACGCTCAAGTGGTATCGAGAGGTGATTGCGGACCCGAGCTTTCGCCGCGCCTTCCTGTCGAGCCTCGTGGTGGCGGCGAGTGCCTGCATTGCCTGCGTGGCGGTCGGTCTGCCGCTTGGCTACGCCATTTTCCGCGCCCGCAATCCCTTCGTCCGCTCGTTGTCACGGGTGCTATATCAGTTGCCGGTCGCTCTCCCGCCGCTGGTACTGGCCTTCGGGTTCATCCTGGTGTTCTCGTCGGATACGCTACCCTGGCTGGGCAGCCTGTGGCTTCTCGCCGCCGGCCACGTCGTCCTCGGGCTGCCGTATTTCCTGCATACCGTCGTGGCCGACATGCAGCGCCTTGGTCTCGGCGCACTGGAAGAGGCCGCCGAATCGCTGGGCAGCAATGGCTGGCAGCGCTTTTTCTTTGTCGTCGTGCCATCGCTGCGACATTCGATCCTGGCGGGGCTGATCATCGTCGCTGCGTTATCGCTAGGCGAGTTCCAGTTCTCCAACCTGATTGCCGGTTTTCTCAACCGTACTTACCCGGTCGTGCTGCTACAGGCGTTTTACGGCGCGACCGGATTCGCGTGTGCGGCTACGGTCATCCTGTTGCTGCTTGCACTGGCCGCGGCGGTTGCAGGCGGCATGGTCAGCGGCAGCGCGGGACGCATGCGGACGGCTGTCGCATGAACGCCGTGGCCGTCGAGGCGGTCAGTTACCGGTATCCGGGAACGCAGGCCGGTGTGCGCGATCTGTCGCTGGTCATTGCGGCGGGAGAATTGGTCGTGTGCATCGGTCCGTCGGGCTGCGGCAAGACTACGTTGCTGCGCCTCATTGCTGGCTTCCTGACACCGGACAGCGGGACCATCCGGTTGCAGGGTGCCGATGTGAGTACGCTTCCTCCGCGCGGGCGTGAGTGCGGGATCGTGTTTCAGAGCTATGCGTTGTTCCCGCACATGCGGGTATGGGAAAACGTGGCGTATCCGCTGCGGGTGCGTCGGGTGCCGATCGAAGAGCGGGAGCGCCGCGCGATCGCTACCCTCGATCAGGTCGGGCTGGCGGGCTTTGGCGACCGGCTCCCGGCGCAACTCTCGGGGGGGCAGCAGCAGCGGGTCGCGCTGGCGCGCGCGCTGGTCTTCGGCCCCCGTGCGTTGCTGCTCGACGAGCCCCTGTCCGCGCTCGACGCGTCGACGCGGATGGCGATGCGCGACGAAATTCGTCGCATCCAGCGCGAGCACAATATTGCTTCGCTGCTCATCACCCACGATCAGGACGAGGCGCTATCGCTCGCCGACCGCGTCATCGTCATGCGTGACGGGCGCGTTCTGCAGGATGCGCCGCCGCAGGTCATCTACGACGCCCCCGCCGATGAATTCGTGGCCGATTTTGTCGGCCGTGCCAACCTGCTCGATGGCGTCGCCACGGGCCCGACGTCGGTCGACACCGCCATCGGGCAACTGGTCACCCCTGATCACGGCCGGCCGCGGGGCAGCGCGGTCCGCATTCTTGTCCGCCCCGAGCGGATCGAACTGGCACCCGACGGTGCCGGTGAGAATGTGTTCCTCGCCCACGCCGCGCGCGATCGTTTTTTCGGTGCGGCACGCCGTGTGGAAGCCGTCGTCGCGGGAGGACGGCTCGAAATCGAAACGAATGCGCGCGATACTATCGAGCGCATCCGCATTCCGCGCGATGCCGTCCAGTTCCTGCAGGGCCCCTGAAAACAAAGGAGGAGAACATCATGTTGCTCACGATCCGCCCGTTGACACGATGGACTGTCACCGCCGCCCTTGTGCTTGCCACCGCCACCACACTGGCGCAGACGGCTGCCGATGGCCCGGAACTCTACGCCGGAGAAAAGGCGCTCTACGAAGCCGCGAAGAAGGAAGGCATCGTCGTAAGTTTCGATACCGGCCCCACCTGGGCCAACTGGGCGGCGGAATTCCGTGCCTTCAAGCAGCGCTACCCGGACGTCGAGATCACCTACAACGATCTGGGCTCCGGCGCCACGGTTGTTGCGTTGGACAAGGCCCGTAACCGGCCCCAGGCCGACACTGCGTATTACTTCGCCGCTTCCGCGATCGACGCGACCAACAAGGACCTGGTCGCGCCGTTCAAGCCGGTCAATTTCGAAAAGCTGCCCGCGGTATTTCGCGATCCGGACGGCAAATGGTTCACGATCCACACCCTAACCGTGGCCTTTATCGTGAATACCAAAGTCGTCAAGAACGTGCCGCAGTCATGGGCGGACCTGTTGAAGCCCGAATACAAGAACTCGATCGTGTATCTCGATCCGCGCTCCACCGGTGTGGGCCAGGTGATGACTTTTGCCGCCAACTTCGGTGCGGGCGGCGACATGAACAATCTCAAGCCAGGCTTCGACTATCTTTCAAAGCTGCATCAATCGGGAAACGTGCTGCGCGTGCTGGGCACCACGCCCTATGCGCAGTTCGTCAAGGGCGAAATCCCGATCTGGATCTCCTACGAGAACGATGGTCTCAAGGCCAAGTACACCGATGGACTGGGTGACGCAGTTGCCGTGGTCATCCCGAAGGAAGCCTCCGCCGCGGCTCCGTATGGCATCAGTCTGGTCAAAAATGGACCCAACCCCAATGCCGGGAAGCTGTGGCTCAACTTCATCATGACCGATATGGGGCAGGGCATCTTCGCGCAGGGATTCGTGCGCCCGTCGGTGCCCGGGGTCAAGTTGCCGGACAATGTTGCAGACAAGCTCCCCGCTGCACCCCAGGTCCGCCCGCTCGATGTCAAGGCCGCTGCGGCCAAGAAGGCGGATGTCGACAAGGGCTGGGCAGCTGCCAGCGGAACGAAGTAAGTGGTGCCTAGCGGGGGCGTGCTCGCTTCGTTTCCCGCCCCGCTGCCGCCGCCTTGCGGCATGCGCGTAGGGGGCCAGCGACGATGCGCTGGCCCTCCTGCGCGTGTATGCGCATTCGCGATGCGGATTGAGTCCTGATAATGGTTCGCTACCGAACGCAACTCGCGCTCGCGCTGCCCGCAATCCTGGCGCTGCTGCTGTTTTTCGCATTGCCGGTGGCGGCGGTCGCGGTCGACGCTCTTCGGGAAGGCGGAGCGGCGTTCGCGCGGGTATTCGAAGCACCGGGATTCTGGAGCGCCCTGCGCGGCAGCCTGGCGCTGACCCTGGTGGCCTCGACACTTTCGACGGGTGTGGGTCTGGCAGTCGCGCTGCATTTGTCGCGTCTGCCGCTGCGCCGGCGCACTATTTTGTCGTTCGTAATCGCGCTGCCGCTGACATTTTCCGGCCTGATCGTCGCGTATGGATTCATCCTTGGCTATGGGCGAGCGGGTTTCGTCACGCAGATGCTGGCGGTACTCGGCCTCGATGCCGCAGTCATTGGCGGCGCGTTGTTCACGCCCACGGGACTCGCATTTGCGTCGTCGTACTATCTGATCCCGCGCGTAGTCATCGGCATTCTGCCGGTGCTCGTGAACTTCGACCGCGCGCAGCTCGCCGCGGCCGAGTCGTTGGGTGCTTCCGGTGCGCAGGCATTCCGCCACGTGCTGCTGCCGCAGATTGCGGCGCCCGTGCTCGCCTCCTTCTGCCTGGTCGCGGCCGTCGTGTTCGGCGCCTACGGAACCGCGCTGGCGCTGGTCGGCACGCAGCTGCCGATCCTGCCGCTACGCCTCTTCAGTCTCATTTCCGAATCCGGCACCGACTTTCCTGCCGCAGCTGCGCTGGCGCTGCTCATCACCGCCGTATGCTCGAGCGTTCTCACGGTGGGCGAATGGATTGGTACCCGGCATGAACGATTTCTTTGATCTGGATCGTGGCGCGCAGGAGCTCTACGATGCGGATGGTCGCCGTTTCGACGCCGGGATGCGTGAATGGACGTCGCCGGGTGTCACGCCAAAGCGCGACGGCCGCGAGAAGGTCGACTTGCTCGCGGCCGCGGCATGGCTGCAAAAGGAAAGCGCATCCCCGCTGCGTGTTCCCGTAGGTGTCATCGGCCCGCGCGACGCGTCGTCGGCACAGCTGGCGGCGGCGCTGCGTGTCGGTGAACTGTTGGCGGATTGCGGCTTCACGGTGATCTGCGGTGGTCGCCACGGCGTGATGCAATCGGTGTGCGAAGGCGTGGCGCGCGTGGGCGGCTTATCGATTGGCTTGTTGCCGGACGCCGATCCGGCACTGGCGAACCCGTTCGTGACTGTGGCACTGGCCACCGGGATCGGCGAGGCGCGCAATGCATTGGTGGCGCGCGCTTCGTTTTGTCTGATCGCCATCGGCGACAGTTTCGGCACCCTCTCCGAGGTCGCACTCGGGCGCCAATTCGGCAAGGTCGTCATCGGCCTCGAAGGCGCGGCACGCGTGGATGGCGTACTGCACGTTGCGACGCCCGAGGCGGCCGTGGAACGAGTCGCCGCGACGGTACTGCGGGTCGCGTAGGGCGAACGATTCAGTCGTCGGTTGAGACCCAGTGTCATGAACATCACCGGATCGCGGCCTCCACGCTTACCCCCACTAACCAGTTGCGGCCCGGCGCGGTTCGAAATAGCGGCCATTGGTATCGCCGACGATGACCCGGCCGACGTAGTGGTCGTTGGTGGCGATGCCCAGCTTCGACGAATGCGGCGAGAATCCGCCCGCGCCTTTGGCAGGAATCGCAAATTGCCTTTCGGCAACGGCCAAACGACGGTGAGGCGGCAGCATTCGGAGAAGACGGGGCCCGTCCGGCGACGCTGCTTCACTCGCGTCGCGAGATTACTTCTTCACGGCGTCCTTGACGCTCTCGACTGCCTTGTCGACTTGTTTGCCGGCGCGTTCCGCCGGACCTTCCTTCTCACATGCGGCAACGACCATGGTCAAGGCGATGGAAGCCAGCAACGTGGCGATGCGTTTTGTGTTGCGCGACATTTCAATTCTCCGGTAACAAGTGAGCGGGGCAAACTGTAACATTGCGGGTGCCCGCGATCCGCCGCCATTGTGCTCCGAAATCACGCATGCCGAGGTGATCGCCGCACCGCGTCACCGTAGGCTCCATCGCCCGGGGGCGACTGCCGCAGGACGCCCGACGGCATGCAGATTCCTGCACCGCCATTGCGGCTGCGATCGAACGGATGGCAACCGCCGTCCGCATCATTCGGTCGCGCGCCTCGCTGCCACTTTTTCCATGGTCGCCTGCGTCCTCGCCTCGACCGCCTGGCATTCCGGTCCCGAGAACTTGGCCGTGATCGCGTCGAGGAACACGCGCGTGCGCGCCGGCATCAGCCGGCGGCCCGGGAAGACTGCCCATGCGTCCGTGGCCGGAAACTGCCAGTCCGGAAGTACCGGAACGAGTTCGCCGCCGCGCACGTACGGTTCCGCGAAGTGATGCTCGACTACGGTGATGCCTGCGCCGTTGCGCGCCAGGTGGAGCAGCAGATCCGGTGAATTGGCGGTCGCCCGACCCGGCGGGCTGCCCTCCCAGCGCTGCTCGCCGCGCCTGAGCGTCCACATCCTCGGCTCGCCGGAGCGCATCAGCAGACGCAGGGTGTCGTGCTCCATCAGCGCCTCTGGCTCCGACGGTTGGCCACGGCGCGCGATGTAGGCGGGCGCCGCGAAGAGGCCCACCGACCACGTGGCGATGCGCCGCGCCGCGAGCGACGCGTCGTCGGTCAAATCGCCCATGCGAATGGCGACGTCGAAATTCTCGCCGATCAGATCCACCCGCCGTGCCGACAGGTCAACCTCCAACGAGATCGCCGGGTAGCGGGCGACGAAGTCGGCAAAGATGTCGCTGAACACGGTGTTCGCGAGATCGCCCGGCATCGACACTCGCAGGCGTCCGCTCGGTTGGGCCTTGCGCTGCAGCGCGAGCGACGTCGCCGCTTCGACCTCTTCGGCCACGTGATGCGCGTGGTCGAGCACGCTGCGACCGAAGTCCGTGATCGCCAGCTTGCGCGTCGTGCGCAGGAGCAGGCGTTCTCCCAGTTGGGCCTCGAGTGCAGCGATGCGTCGCGACACCGTGGATTTGGGGAGACTCAATTGCTCGGCCGCGCGGCTGAAGCTGCCGGCGTCGGCTACCTGCGCGAAGAGCAGCAGGTCGTTGGGTTCCACCTTCATCGCGGGGGTTTCCCTCGACGGAGTTCGCCCTTCGGGGCGCGGAATTGTGGCGGCGACGGACATGGTGCAGTTCCTTCGGGAGGCGGGCTGGTAGTAGGGACGGGTAGCCGCGCTAACCCCGAGCGGTATCGCTATTGTGCCATGTGGGGAACAATCATATCCATTCCAAGGGCTTCTGGTCGGATGCGGCAACAAATATATTGTCTGCACCGACGTTCAACCACACAAGGAAACCCAGATGAACATCCTGCAGATCAATTCCAGCGCCCGTCGCGAAGGTTCGCAGTCGACGCTGTTGGCCGAGGCCATCGTGGCCCGCATTCGCGCGGTCGAACCAGCCGCGAAGCTGACGGTGCGCGATCTCGCCATGGCCCCCATTCCGGAGCTCGACGCGTCGGCCTTGCAGGCGCTGTTCGCGCCGGCGGCCGACCGGACGCCGGACCAGGCCGAGCGCGTCGCGCGCGACGACACCTTGATCACTGAGATCAAGGCCGCAGATGTGGTCGTGCTTGGGGTCCCGATGTATAACTTCGGCGTTTCGGCGCAGCTCAAGAACTGGATCGATGCAATCGCCCGCGCCGGGTCGACGTTCCGCTACACGGCGGCCGGGCCGGAGGGGCTGCTCAAGGGAAAGAAGGTCTACGTGGCGCTGACGCGCGGCGGCAAGTACCGCAACACGCCGGCGGACACGCAGGTACCCTATCTCAAGACAGTGCTGGGCTTCCTCGGCATGACCGACATCCAGTTCGTGTACGCGGAAGGGCTGGCGATGGGCGCCGAGGCGGCCAACGAAGCGATGGCATCGGCGCGGCGCGAGATCGACGACGTGCTCGCCCCCGAGGCGATCGCGGCGTAGGAAGTTTGGCGAGTCAACGCGGTACAGCGCTCCCGGGGAACGATTCCTGGCACCGCATCGACGCAGCACAGTGGTGCCCACGGGAACGATTCCTGGCACCGCTTCAATGCAATAAAGGAGAGAGCAATGACGACCACCACCACCATCAACACGAACACGCCGATCGTGAACGTGACGCTTGCGCCCGAGGTGCGCGAGAGTGTGCACCATGCGCGCGACGTCGAACAGCTCGTGGCGGGACAGCCGACGTCCGATGGCGCCGGCGTCAAGCTCACGCGCGTGCTGACACAACCGCTGCAGCGTCGCCTCGATCCGTTCCTGATGCTCGATGCCTTCGGCACCGACAATCCGCAGGACTACATCGGCGGCTTTCCGGACCATCCGCACCGCGGCTTCGAAACCGTGACGTACATGATCGCCGGACGCATGCGTCATCGCGACAGCGGTGGCAACGAGGGACTTCTGTCGAACGGCGGCGTGCAATGGATGACGGCCGGGCGCGGTGTGGTCCACTCCGAGTTGCCGGAGCAGGAAGACGGCCGCATGGAAGGCTTCCAGCTGTGGTTGAACCTCGCCGGCAAGGACAAGATGCGCGCGCCGTGGTACCGCGACATCCAGAGCGCGGAGATCCCGGAGTTCACGACCCCCGAGGGCGTGAAGGTGCGCGTGATCGCGGGGGCGAGCCACGGGATTGCGGGCGCGATGGCGCGCGAAACGACCGAGCCGCTTTACCTCGATCTCGAGTTGCCGGCGGGGACGTCGTTCGAGCAGACGCTGCCGGCATCGCACAATGCGTTTGTCTATGCGTATCGCGGGGCGTTGCAGATCGGCGGCACGCACGTGCCGGCACAACGCATGGCGATCCTGCGCAATGGCGAGGACCGCGACGGCGTGGTGCTGCGCGCGGACCAGCCGACACGCGCGCTGCTGATCGCGGGCAAGCCGCTCCGGGAGCCGATCGCGCAATATGGTCCGTTCGTGATGAACACGAAGGACGAGATCATGCAGGCGGTCGGCGACTACCAGGCGGGGAAGTTCGCGGCGCCCGAGTAGTCTCGCAAGGTCCCCGGACGGCGTGTGGTGCAGCGCCGTCCGGCATGGTGTTCGCGGGGACGGCGTCGCGAACTCGGTGCGGTGATGGTAGCTATTGCACCAGCGGCGTCGCGGCGCTGTCGAGGTCGACCCCTCGCACTTCTGCCTCACCCGCCAGCAGCTGCAGGTACTGGCGCAGCGCCGTCACGTACGCCTGGCGCCGAAGCGTCATCATCAGCGCGCCACGCACGGCTTCGAACGCGGCTTCGGCACCGGCGTCGCGCGCCAGAACTTCCACCACATGCAGTCCGAAGCGGCTGTGCACAAGGCGTGGCAGAACGCCGATCTCGGGCTTACCGAAGATCTCGCGGGCGAACTCCGGTGCGCAGTCGTCACGGGTGAGCCAGCCCAGGTCGCCACCCTGCGCGCCGGTCGGGCAGTTGGACAGCTCACCGGCCGCGGCGGCGAAGCGGTCCGCTTCACCATCGCGATGGCAGCGCACATCGAGCAACGCGGCCTCCGCGCGCTGGCGCAGTGCGCGCACGTCCGCGCCCGGCGTCACCGCGAACAGGATGTGGCGCGCGCGGACACGCTCGCCCGGTCGATAGTCTGCGGCATGCGCGGCGAAGTGACGGCGGCAAGCTTCGTCGGACGGTTCGGGAACCGTGATCGCCCGCGTCAGCAGCGCCTCGATGGCGACCGAAGCGCTTTCACTGGCGACCCCGTCCACCGCCGGGGCGTCGTCCACCGCGAGGAGACCGGCGCGTTGCGCGGCCTGGCGCAGCAACTCCGTACATGCGCGCTGGCGCAGGGCCGGGGCCTCGAGTACTTCCTCCGGCGCGTGCAGCGCCGTACCGTTGATACTCGCCGGCGGCGTCGAGAGCGTGGTCGTATTCATGGCGTCCCGTCAGTTCTGCCCAGGTGGCGTGATGTGTCCGGCCGGCAGATTGAGGCGCCGCGAGCGCACCACCTGGTAGGGTCGGAACAGGTAGCCGACGGTGGCGAACCCGCTCCACACGTGCACGAGACGGCTGAAAGGGATCAGCAGGAAGATCGTCATGCCGAGGACGATGTGCAGCAGATACGGCCAGGGCATGCCCGACAGCAACTCCGCGTCGACGTGGCGCAACGTGAGGATGCGCTGCGCCCAGTCGGCGAGGATCAGCATCACGCTGCCGTCCGAGTGCGCCCACGAATACGGCAGCGTGATGAGGCCGATCGATAGCTGGACCCACAGGATGACCAGGATGGCGATGTCGGTACGGTGGCTGGTGCGCCGGATGCGCGGATCGAACACGCGACGATAGATCAGCATCGACAAGCCGATGAAGCACAGCACGCCGAAGAAGCCGCCCGAGTAGATGGCCAGCTTCTGCTTGATGTCCGCCTGCAGGAAATGCCCGTAGAACCAGTGCGGCGTCAGCAGGCCGAACAGGTGACCGAAGAACAGGAACAGGATGCCGATGTGGAACAGATTGCTGCCCCAGCGCAGGAGCCCTGGTCGCAGCAGCTGCGACGAATCGCTCTTCCACGTGTACTGGTCGCGGTCGAAACGCATCAGGCTGCCGACCAGGAAGACCGTCAGGCAGATGTACGGATAGACGCCAAAGAGGAAACCGTGCACCGTGCTCATGCGCGCGCTCCTTTCGCAGGTCCATCCCTGCGGACGAGATTGATCGGTTGTGGCGTTCCGGGCCGCGCCTGGCCCCTGGCGGAGCAGCCGTCGAATGCGGCAGGCTCGGCCCAGGTCGCGTCCAGCGGCTCATCTTCCGGCACGCGCATCGCTTGAACTCTTTCGCCGGCGAGCTCGAGCAACGCGCCTAGCGATGCTGGCGTACCGGCTGCAACGCTGGTCGAGGGCGTTGAAGATGCCGTTGAGGATGTGCGCGAGTTCCGCCAGGAACGCGCGCGCTTCGGCCGCCGGCTGCGTCGACGCGTACTCGAGCACGACCGGCAGGTGATCGGGCATTTCCCCCTCGCGCAGGTACAGGCCCGCCTTCTCGTAGGTCTGCGCAAGATCGATCATCGCGGGACCGCGGTCGCGCGAATCGCCGTGCACGTGCTCGAACAGGTGCAGCGACGTCCGGCGGCCGCTGTCGAAGAGCTGCACGTAGTCGGCCTCGGCATCGAGGTCGCTCCGGGCCTGGATGCCGGCGATCAGCGCATCGAGGTCGGCCAGCCGCGCCTCGCTCAGCACGGCTTCACGGTGGAGGATCGCACGCATTTCCGGCAGATGCGCACGGAGGTCGGCGCCGGGATACGCGAGGAGGCGGGCGAGGACGCGCAGCGTCAGCGCCGGACTTCGGTGGCTAGTCATACTTTGGCCTTGATGGGAATCGTGCGACGTTTCTCGCTCCCGAAGAGACTGGTCTCACCGACGCCGTCGGAACACCCGTTGCCGAACGAGAAGCCGCATCCACCCCGGACATTGAACGTGTTCTCGGCATACTCGCGATGCGTGCTGGGGATCACGAAGCGGTCCTCGTAGTTGGCGATGGCCATCACGTGGTACATGTCCTCGACCTCGCGTTCCGTCAACCCGACCTGCGCCAGCACCTCGACGTTGGCGCGCTTGTCCACATGCTTGTCTCGCTGGTACGCGCGCATGGCGAGCATGCGCTCGAGCGCGCGGATCACCGGCGCCGTGTCGCCGGCCGTGAGCATGTTGGCGAGGTAGTTGACGGGAATGCGCAGCGAGGTGACATCGGGGATCTGGCCGTTGGCGCCGACATGGCCGGCGTTGGCCGCGGCACTGATCGGCGACAGGGGCGGCACGTACCAGACCATCGGCAGCGTCCGATACTCCGGGTGCAGCGGCAAGGCCACTTTCCAGTCCATCGCCATCTTCCACACCGGGCTTTTGCGCGCGCCCTCCAGCCATGCATCCGGTACGCCATCGCGGCGGGCCTGCGCGATCACCGCGGGATCGTTGGGATCGAGGAAGATGTCGCACTGCGCTTGGTACAGGTCGCGATCGCGCTCGACGCTCGCCGCCTGCTCGATGCGATCCGCGTCGTAGAGCATCACGCCGAGGTAGCGAATGCGACCCACGCAGGTCTCCGAGCACACGGTGGGCTGCCCCGCCTCGATGCGCGGATAGCAGAAGATGCACTTCTCCGCCTTGCCACTCTTCCAGTTGTAGTAGATCTTCTTGTACGGGCAGCCGGACACGCACATGCGCCAGCCGCGGCACTTGTCCTGGTCGATCAGCACGATGCCATCCTCCTCGCGCTTGTAGATCGATCCCGACGGGCAGCTCGCCACACAAGAGGGATTGAGGCAGTGCTCGCACAGCCGCGGCAGGTACATCATGAAGGTGTTCTCGAACTCACCGACCATCGCCTTCTGCGCTGCTTCGAAACCGTCGAAATTGCGATCGGCGCTGCGCTTGCTGAACTCGCCTCCGAGGATTTCCTCCCAGTTCGGGCCCCAGACGATCTTGTCCATCTGCATGCCGGTGATCAGGCTGCGCGGCCGTGCGGTCGGGCTCGCCTTCATCTCCGGCGCGCTTTGCAGATGGTCGTAGTCGAACGTGAACGGCTCGTAGTAGTCGTCGATCTGCGGTAGGTTGGGGTTGGCGAAGATGCGCATCAGCAGCTTCCACTTGCCGCCCTGGCGAGGCTCGATCGTGCCGTCGGCCTTGCGGATCCAGCCGCCGTTCCACTTGTCCTGGTTCTCCCATTCTTTCGGGTAGCCGATGCCCGGCTTGGTCTCGACGTTGTTGAACCACGCGTACTCCATGCCCGGCCGGCTTGTCCACACGTTCTTGCAGGTGACGCTGCAGGTGTGGCAGCCGATGCACTTGTCGAGATTCAGCACCATGCCGATCTGCGCGCGAACCTTCATGAAGCCTCCCGCCGCATCGCGGATGCTTGGGCGTCGTAGTTCACGGGTTCTCCCCCTGGGCCTGGACCAGTGCGATGCGTTCGGCGGCGACAGGTGTGTCGAGCCAGTCGATCCGGTTCATCTTGCGCACGACGACGAACTCGTCCCGGTTGGTGCCGATCGTCCCGTAGTAGTTGAAGCCGTACGAGAGCTGTGCGTAGCCGCCGATCATGTGCGTCGGCTTGAGCACGATGCGGGTCACCGAGTTGTGGATGCCGCCCCGCACGCCGGTGATCTCGGCGCCCGGCGTGTTCACGATCTTCTCCTGCGCGTGGTACATCATCACCATGCCCGGCTTGACCCGCTGGCTGACCACCGCCCGGGCCGCGATCGCGCCGTTGACGTTGAAGAGCTCGACCCAGTCGTTGTCGACCACGTCGGCCGCCTTGGCGTCGGTCTCGGACAGCCAGATGATCGGGCCGCCGCGCGAAAGCGTGAGCATCATCAGGTTGTCGGTGTAGGTGCTGTGGATGCCCCACTTCTGGTGCGGTGTGATGAAGTTGAGCAGGATCTCCGGATTGCCGTTGCCGCGCTTGTTGTGGATGGCGCCGGTGGTCTTGAGATCCACCGGAGGGCGATACGACGAGAATCCCTCGCCGAACGCGATCATCCACGGGTGATCCTGGTAGAACTGCTGTCGGCCGGTGAGCGTTCGCCACGGGATCAACTCGTGCACGTTGGTGTAGCCGGCGTTGTACGAGACGGTCTCGCTCTCGATGCCGCTCCATGTGGGCGAGCTGATGATCTTGCGCGGCTGCGCCTGGATGTCGCGGAAGCGGATTTTCTCGTCCTCGCGGTACAGCGCAAGATGCTTGTGCTCGCGGCCGGTGATCTTCGACAAGGCCTCCCAGGCCTTGACCGCCACATGCCCGTTGGTCTCGGGCGCCAGCATCATCACGACCTCGCACGCGTCGATGTCGGACTCGATCCTCGGCATGCCGCAGGTCGCCCCTTCGTCCCGCACCACTCCGTTGAGCTCGCCCAGCTGCCTGACTTCGGTCTGCGTGTTCCACGCGATGCCCTTGCCGCCGTTGCCCACCTTGCCCATCAGCGGCCCGAGTGCGGTGAAGCGCTTGTAGACGTTTGGAAAGTCGCGCTCGACCACGGTGACCTGCGGCGCCGTCTTGCCCGGGATCAGATCGCACTCGCCGCGCTTCCAGTCGCGCACCTCGAACGGCTGGCCGAGTTCGCCCGGACTGTCGTGCATCAGGGGCGTCAGCACCACTTCGCGTTCCACGCCGAGGTGGCCGACGCACACCTCGCTGTACCGTTTGGCGAAGCCCTTGTAGATGTCCCAGTCGCTGCGGCTCTGCCAGGCTGGATCCACCGCCGTCGACAGCGGATGGATGAACGGATGCATGTCGCTGGTATTGAGGTCGTTCTTTTCGTACCAGGTGGCCGTGGGCAGCACGATGTCGGAGTACAGGCACGTCGTGCTCATCCGGAAGTCGATCGTCACCAGCAGGTCGAGCTTCCCTTCCGGCGCGTGGTCGTGCCAGGCGACTTCGGTGGGCTTACCGTCCCGCCCGGCCCCGGGTGAGCGCCCGGTGGAGGAACCGTGCGGCGCCGCGGCGGCATCGAATTCGGAACCCAGGTCCTTGCCCTGCACGCCGTTGCTGGTGCCGAGCAGGTGCTTCAGGAAATACTCGTGTCCCTTGCCGCTGGAACCGAGCAGGTTCGACCGCCACACGAACAGGTTGCGCGGCCAGTTCGCGGGATCGTCCGGGTCGGTGCAGCTCATGGCGAGCGTGCCGTCCTTGAGCGACCGGACCACGTAGTCCTTCGGTTCCATGCCGGCGGCCTGCGCGTCGCGCACGACCTGCAACGGATTGGTCTTGAGCTGCGGCGCCGACGGAAGCCAGCCCATGCGCTCCGCGCGCACGTTGTAGTCGATCATGCTGCCGGCGTAGCGCTTGCGGTCGGCCAGCGGGGAGATCACCTCCTCCATGCCCAGTTTTTCGTAGCGCCACTGGTCGGTGTGCGCGTAGAAGAAGCTGGTGCTGTTCTGCTGCCGAGGCGGGCGGATCCAGTCGAGCGCGAACGCCAGCGCCGTCCAGCCGGTCTGCGGCCGCAGCTTTTCCTGTCCCACGTAGTGCGCCCAGCCGCCCCCGCTCTTGCCGATGCAGCCGCAGAGCATCAGCAGGTTGATGACGCCGCGGTAGTTCATGTCGCTGTGATACCAGTGGTTCATCGCCGCGCCGATGATCACCATCGACTTCCCCTGCGTCTTGTCCGCGTTTTCGGCGAACTGGCGCGCGACCGTGATGACCTGGCTGCGAGGTACGCCGGTGATCTTCTCCTGCCACGCCGGCGTGTACGGTGTGTCGTCGTCGAAGTCGCGCGCGGCCTGCTCGCCCGCGAGGCCGCGTGCGACGCCGTATTGCGCCAGCTGGAGGTCGAACACTGTCGCCACCGTCGCGTCGCGCGCGCTGTCCTCGGTGCCCAGCGTGACGCGCCGGACCGGCACGGTCCGCACCAGTACGTCCTGGCCCGGGTTGGCCGGGAAGTGTGCACTGGCAATACCGCCGAAGTAGGGAAAGCCGACCCGCGCAGTCGGGACTTCGCCAGCCTGGTCACCTTCGAGCAGCGACAGCCTGAGCTTCACTTCCTGCCCATGCTTTGCCTCCTTGGCCTCCAGATTCCACAGACCCTGGTCGGTGCGGCCGTCGGGGCCCCAGCGAAAGCCGATGGCGCCGTTTGGCAGCACGATGTTGCCGCCCTCGTCCAGCGCGAGCGTTTTCCACTCGGGATTGTTTGCCTGGTCCAGGCTGCCGGCGAGGTCCGACGCACGCAGGTAGCGATCGGGCACGAGGATGGTGCCGCCATCGGGCGTGACCGTCTCTTTGAGCATCACCAGCATCGGCAGGTCGGTGTACCGGCGCGCGTAGTCGTCGAAGTAAGGAGAACGGCTGGTCGATGAAGTACTCGCGTAGCACCACGTGGCCCATCGCCATCGCCACCGCGGCATCGGTACCTTGCTTGGGATGCATCCAGAGGTCCGCCAGCTTGGCGACTTCGGAGTAGTCCGGCGTGACGGCCACCGTCTTGGCGCCGCGGTAGCGCACCTCGGTGAAAAAGTGCGCGTCGGGGGTGCGTGTCTGCGGCACGTTGCTGCCCCACGCGATGATGTACGTCGAGTTGTACCAGTCGGCCGATTCCGGCACGTCGGTCTGCTCACCCCACACCTGCGGACTTGCCGGCGGCAGGTCGCAATACCAGTCGTAGAAACTCATGCAGACGCCGCCGATCAACGACAGGTAGCGCGAGCCCGCGGCATAGCTGACCATGCTCATCGCTGGAATCGGCGAGAAGCCGATCACGCGATCGGGACCCCAGGCCTTGGCCGTATAGACGTTGGCCGCGGCGACGATCTCGTTGACTTCGTCCCAGGTCGAACGCACGAAGCCGCCGAGGCCGCGGATCTGCTGGTAATCGCGACGCTTGGACTCGTCCTGCACGATCGACGCCCACGCCTCGACCGGGCCGTGCTGCTGGCGCGCCGCGCGCCAGTGCTTCAGCAGCCGTCCGCGCACCATCGGATGCTTGACGCGGTTGGCGCTATACAGGTACCAGCTGTACGACGCGCCGCGCGCGCAACCCCGTGGCTCATGGTTGGGCATGTCCGGGCGCGTGCGCGGGTAGTCGGTCTGCTGCGTCTCCCAGGTCACGATGCCGCCCTTGACGTAGATCTTCCATGAGCAGGACCCTGTGCAGTTGACGCCGTGCGTCGAGCGCACGATCTTGTCGTGCGCCCAGCGGTCGCGGTAGGCGTCCTCCCAGGTACGGTCCTCGCCCGTGGTGACGCCGTGGCCGTCGGCGAAGGACTCGCGCGGCAGCGCGAAGTAGTTGAGGCGGTCGAGAAAGTGGCTCATGGGAGGTCTCCGCAGCAAGCGCGTCGAGAACGGATCATGGGTTCTTCACATACGCGTTCGCGCGCAGGTAGAACCACCAATTGAGGATCAGGCACAGCGCGTAGAACACCGCGAACCCATACATCGCCGCCTGCGGCGTGCCGGCCTTGATCTGCTCACCGATGACGACCGGCGCGACGAAGGCGCCGTAGGCGGCGACCGCCGACGTCCAGCCCAGCACCGGCCCTGCTTGCTGGCGATCGAAAATCACGCCGATGCTGCG
>CAVWPC010000014.1:0-159200 GCA_963756765.1 uncultured beta proteobacterium
AGTGGGTTAAAAAAAATGTGGAGGTCGAGGTGGTGATGCTGCCGGTCGGCGACGGCATGAGCATGATCAGGCGCGTGCGCTGAGACGCCGGCGGGCGCGCCGCGGCAGCTACTGCACGATGAACGCCTGCAGCGCGTCTTGATCGACTTCGATCCCGAGTCCCGGCAGCGCCGGCAATTGGAAACCGCCCGCGCCGAGGCGCCAGTGCGACCGGATCGCCGGTTCCAGCCGTCGCGCGAGGCCGTGCTGATATTCACAAGGCAAGGCGCTCGCGGAGGCCGCGGCGAAATGCAGGGTTGCGGCCTGCATGACGTCGAGCGCGCCGCCCATGTGCGGCGTGACGGCAACGCCGCGGGCGGTTGCCGCCGCGTACAGGCGGCCGCCCAGCACGAAACCGGTGCGGCCGATATCCGGTTGCAGGATGTCGAGCGCCGCGGCGTCGAGCCATGGCGCCACTTGCAGCGCCGTGCGAAAGTGCTCGCCGAGCGCGATACGCGCTCCGGGCAGCGGGCGCAAGGCCGCGTGGCCAGCCAAGTCCTCGGGCAGCATCGGGCACTCGAGCCACTGCGCACCGTGCTCGCCGAAGGCCGACTTGGCGCGCGCAGCAGTCGCCGCATCCTCGTAGGTCCACAGCGCGTCCACCGCCCACCAGTCTATTTCAGGTACGGCATCGCGCAGCGCGGCGAATTCCTGCACGTCCGTGCCGAGCGTGCCCCGCAGGAAAAGCTTCGCCGCGCGGGCGCCCGTCGCCGCCCATTGCTGCAGCAAGCGGACGCGTTCGGGCTGCGTCGGTGCGCGCGCACCCGACAGGTAGGCAGGCAGCACCGGGGACGCCGTAGCGGTGAACAGCGCGCTGACCGGGCAGTGCGCGCGCCGTGCGAGCGCGTCGTGCAGCGCGATATCGAGGGCGGCGACGGCATCCTGGTAGTGGCCGGCGAGGTAGCCGCGACAGCGCTGCGCGTCGTAAAGCGCATCCACCAGCGCGTCGACCGATGGATAGGCTTGGGCCTCGACCAGCTCGCGCACGAATCCGTTCACCAGCGTACAGATCACTTCCGGCGCGATCGGGCAGGTCGCCTCGCCCCAGCCGATCGTCCCGTCGGCCAGGCGCACGCGTACCAGCGCGGACTCGACCTCGCGCGCATACACGGTGCGCCAAGGCGGCGAGAAGTGGAAGCGGTTCGTCGTCTTCGCGGTCTCGTCGTGGCGAAGGAAACCACGCCAATAATCCGGTCCTGGCGCACGCACGCGCACGCTCGTCACGTCTGCGATGGTGAACGCCATGTCGTGGCGGGTTGCCTGCAAGCGGGGGTCTCCTAGAACCTGGCCAGCATGGCGGTGGCTGCGCCGATCATGAGCAGCGCGGCAAGGCGGCGCAGCCACGTCACCCCGGCCCGCGGCGCAAGCGCAATACCGAGCGCGAGTCCCGTGCACAAGGCGAGACTGCTCCACGCCGCCAATAGCCATGGCACGTCGCCGAGGCTCGCGAACATCAGCGTGGCGCCAAGCGCGATCGGGATCTGCGCCACCTGCGCCAGTGCGATGCGCTCGCGTAGCGGCATGCCGGCCCAGGCGAGGAGCGGCAGCGCCACCATCGGCCCGGACGTGCCGGTGAGCGCCGAGCCGAATCCGGCGGCGGCGCCGCCCGCGGCGGCGGCCACGCGCGGAAGCGACGGCGCACGCGTGGTCCGCGGCCATCCGAGCCATTCGCAAATGCCGGCGCACAGGAACGCACCGGCGATCAACAACGTGAGCACACCACCAGCCAACGCGGTGACGACCAGGGCACCACCCATGGCCCCGGGCGCCGCGCCGAGGAGGAAAGCACGATAGGACGGCTGCGCCGGCGTGCGTTGCCGCCACAGCAAGAGGGACACGAGTCCGGAGGCGAAAAACGCCGCGGCCGCCACGACGACCGCCTGATGCACCGCGGCGCCTTCGAGGAGCATCAGCACCGGGACCAGCAGGAAGCCACCCAGTCCGACGGTGCCGATCAACAGCCCGATGCCGCCAACGAGCAGCGCCGTCGCAAGGGTCACTGTGCGTGTGTCGCGTCGGTGAGCGCCGGCAGGCCCGCCGCCAAGCGTTCGAGCAGGGCCAGGCCGAAGGCGTCCGCGGTGGCACACGGGTGTCGCTGGTGGACCGGTGCGATCGAAGCGCGTGCAGCAAAAAGCTGCCGGCCGTAGCACAGCATGTGCTCGGGCGAAGCCATCACATAGGTAAGCAGCGGCAGTACCTGCCTGTGCAATTCCTCCCCCTGCGTCCGGGATGCCGCTGCGCCCGACGTCAACAGGTCCCAGCAGCGGGCGAGCACGTCGGCCACGTCGGGCGCCGGGATGAGACCCACGCAACCCGCGTCGACGCTGGCAGGCAGCTCGAGGCCGCCACGGCCGTTGAAGATACGCAACGCCCCCTGGGTCTCGTCGACCAGTCGCTGCACGTACGCGATTGGTCCTTCGCCCTTGAGCAGGCACACGTTGGGATGATTGCCGTTGAGCGTTTTCAGCGCGGCGACGGAAAGCACGATGTCCAGATTGACAGGGTTGTTCTGGATGGCGATCGGCAGGTCCACCGCATCGGCCACGGCTCCGAACAATCGCACGAACTCGCGCTCGGGCACGTTGCGGATGGCCGGCGGCTGCAGGATCAGCCAGTCCGGATGGAGCGCCTGGACCGTCCGCGCGAAATCGACCTGTCCACGCTCGCTTTGCTCGCTTACCGTCACCGCGACCGGAACACGCCTTCTTGTCGCTTGCATCGTCCATTCGACGATCTGCATCTTCTCGTGCAGATTGAGCTTGTTGTACTCGCCCACGATGCCGAGAAGCGCAATTCCATGCACGCCCGCGGCGATGCAGGCCTCCAGTTGCCGCTCGAATGCGCGGCGATCGAGCGCGCCGCGTTCGTCGTAGAACGTGTAGAGCATCGGATAGATGCCGTGAAATGCGGTTTCCAACCTCGTTCCTCTCGTCATCGGCCTGCTGGCGTTAGCCGGTGTAGGCTGTAGGCTGCGGGTGCGCGCACGCGCGTTGCTCGCGCGGTCGGGTATTCCCTCCAGGCAGGTTCAACTTGCTGGTGCTTGAATCCGGCGCAGCAGCGCAGCGGAGTATCGAGGCAGGTTCCTGTCGCGGTCAATCAACGGCGAGGGGAATGGCAAGGCATCGGGCAATGATTCCGGCAAAATCGGTCTAGCCACTTGACCACCGCGGCGGTTCGCCCGTACGCTTGCGCCCACTATCCGGGATAGTCGGAGACTTGTCCGCTTCGCCCGCCCACGGGCGGCGCCGCCAAAGTTTGCGCCTGTCCGGTGTCGCGCCATTCGCCGAGCGCGCCACCAAAATCACAAGAAGGCGAGGAGGAAGCATGGCCGCAGTCAGGATTTCCGGCGTGCACAAGTATTTCGGCGCGACGCATATCATTCGTGGCGTCGACGTTGCCATCGCGGACGGCGAATTTTGCGTGCTGGTCGGGCCTTCTGGCTGCGGCAAGTCCACGCTGCTGCGCATGATCGCCGGGCTGGAGGAAATCACCCAGGGCGAGATCGCGATCGGCGATCGGGTGGTGAACCAGCTGATGCCCAAGGAGCGGGACATCGCGATGGTGTTCCAGAACTACGCGCTTTACCCGCACATGACGGTGCGCGACAACATGTCGTTCGCGCTGTCGCTGGCCAAGCAGCCCAAGACCGTCATCGAAGCGCAGGTCAGCAAGGCAGCCGACATCCTGGGCCTCGCACCGTATCTGGACCGTTATCCGCGGCAACTCTCCGGCGGCCAGCGCCAGCGCGTGGCGATGGGGCGGGCGATCGTGCGCGATCCGCAGGTGTTCCTGTTCGACGAGCCGCTGTCCAACCTCGACGCCAAGCTGCGGGTACAGATGCGCACCGAGATCAAGGACCTGCACCAGCGCCTCAAGACCACGTCGATCTACGTCACGCACGACCAGATCGAGGCGATGACCATGGCCGACCGCATAGTCGTGATGCGCGACGGCATCGTCGAGCAGACTGGTGATCCGTTGGGGCTCTACGATGCCCCGGTCAACACGTTCGTCGCGAGCTTCATCGGCTCGCCGGCGATGAACATCATCCCCGGCACGGCGCGGGTCGTGGGTGGCAGGCCGCAGGTGGACTTCGCCACCGGCGCGTCGGTGGCGCTGCCGCCGGACGCGCGTGCCGACGATGGTCAGCAGGTGCTCTACGGCATCCGGCCCGAACACTGCGCGGTGGGCAATGTGGGCGGCCTGGCCGTCGACGTGGTCGTGGTCGAGCCCACGGGCGCCGATACGCAGCTTTACTGCCGATTCAATGGCCAGGAGGTCACGGCCATGATGCGCGACCGGGTCGGCGTCCGGCCTGGCGATCGCATCGAACTGATCCCCGATCAGCCGCGCGCCCACGTGTTCGATGCGGCGAGCGGAATGCGACTTTGCGCATGAGCAAGTACAGGGTCCGTTGAAGGCCCACAACCCGAGGAGGAAGATATGAGTGACAGCAATCGTCGTGATTTCCTGAAGACCACCGCCGGGGTGGCGGTGGGCAGCATGCTGGGCGGCGGAGCGGGGCTTTTCGCCGGTGAGGCGGCGGCGCAGACCTGGAACGTCAAGCCCGAGAAGGGCGCCAAGCTGCGCGTGCTGCGCTGGAAGCGCTTCGTGCAGGGTGACGAGGACGTGTGGGCCGCAAATACGAAGAAGTTCACCGACATGACCGGCATCGAAGTGCGGGTCGATGCGGAAGGATGGGAGGACGTGCGTCCGAAGGCGGCCGTGGCCGCCAACGTCGGTAGCGGCCCCGACATCATCATCAGCACGATGGAAGACGCCCACCAGTATCCGGAGAAGCTGGTCGATGTCTCCGACCTCGCGAACTACCTCGGCGCCAAATACGGCGGCTGGTATCCGCTCGCCAAGGACTACGCGATGCACGGCAACAAGTGGGTGGCGATCATGATGGGCGCCGCCGGCAACGCGATCGTCTACCGTGATAGCGCCGTGAAGGCCGCGGGCTTCGATTCTGTGCCGAAGGATATGGCCGGGTTCCTCAAGCTCTGCCAGGCGCTGAAAGCGAAGGGCACGCCAGCTGGCTTCGCGCTGGGCAATGCGACCGGCGACTCCAGCTGGTGCCATTGGCTGGTCTGGTCGCACGGCGGCAAGCTGGTCGACGCCAACAACAACGTCGTGATCAACAGCCCGCAGACGGTTGCTGCGCTCGAGTACTCGAAGGAGCTCTACGACACGTTCATCCCGGGCACGCTGTCGTGGCTCGATCCGAACAACAACAAGGCGTTCCTCGACGGGCAGCTGTTCCTGACCGCCAACGGCATCTCGGTGTACTACGCGGCAAAGACCTCGAAGGACCCGAAGCTGCAGGAAATGGCCAACGATATCCAGCACGCGTACTTCCCGGTCGGGCTCGACGGCAAGTCGCGCGAGCTGAATCTCGTGTTCCCGATGATGATCTTCAAGTATTCGAAGTACCCGAATGCCGCCAAGGAATACCTGCGCTTCATGATGGAGAAGGAGCAATACGTGCCGTGGCAGGAGGCTTCGATCGGCTACGTCTGCCATCCGCTGGCCGCCTACGAGAAGAGCGCGTTCTGGACGGCGGACCCGAAGAAGACGCCGTACCGCGATTGCTTCAAGAACGGAACCCCGGGCGGCTATGCCGGCAAGATGGGTTACGCGTCGGCGGCGTGCATCGCGGACTTCATCATCCCGAACATGGTCGCGGAGGCTGCGTCCGGCTCGAAGTCGCCGAAGGAAGCGGCGGAACGGGCGCAGAAGCGGGCGGAGCGCTATTACAAGGTATAGCGTCGGCTGCTGGGCTGGCAGTGTTGTGTGGGTAGGTGGTGTTTGGCCGACGCCATACCTTCGCTCGTTGAAGCGTCGTCGGGGTGAGGCTCCGACGACGCTTAACTCGCGCAACGCCAGTGTGCAACCGATACGGACTCATTCGAACTGTTGTTCGGGTGTATGCAGGGGGTCCGAACCTTGGTTGGCGTTGTGCGAAATTTTCGATGTTCGGTCACGCTGATTCATATCGCGATCGAATCCACCTGATGGCACCGCAGTCTTCTGCGCCTTTGCGCGCGATCGAGTCCAGCTGATGGCACTGCAGTCTTCCGCACTTTTCCGCGCGATCGTGTCCCCCTGATGGCGACGCAGTCCTCCGCTCTTTCCCGCGCGTTCGACAACCGGCACCTGCTCGGTGCCCTGTTCCTGCTGCCGGCGGCGGCGCTGCTTATCGTGTTCCTGACGTATCCGCTCGGCCTCGGCACGTGGCTGGGCTTCACCGACGCCAGGGTCGGCCGGCCGGGGGTGTGGATCGGTCTCGAGAACTACCAATACCTGTGGGGCGACGCGGTAATGCGCCTCGCGGTGTTCAACACACTCTTCTACACGGTCGTGGCGAGCGTCATCAAGTTCGGACTGGGTCTGTGGCTCGCGCTGCTGCTCAACAAGCACATTCCGTTCAAGGCGGCGTTCCGCGCCGTGGTGCTGCTGCCGTTCATCGTGCCGACGGCGCTGTCGGCGATCGCTTTCTGGTGGATCTACGATTCGCAGTTCTCGATCATCAGTTGGACGCTGGAGCATCTGGGAATCATCGACGAATACATCGATTTCCTGGGCCAGCCGTGGCACGCCCGCTTCGCGACCATCGCCGCCAACATCTGGCGCGGCGTGCCGTTCGTGGCGATCTGTCTGCTGGCCGGGTTGCAGACGATCTCGCCGTCGTACTACGAGGCGGCGAGCCTCGACGGTGCGTCCGACTGGCAGCAGTTCCGCTACGTGACACTGCCGCTGCTGACGCCGATCATCGCCGTCGTCATGACCTTCTCGGTCCTCTTCACGTTCACGGACTTCCAGCTGATCTACGTGCTGACACGCGGTGGCCCGCTGAACGCGACGCACCTGATGGCGACACTCTCGTTCCAGCGGGCGATCTCCGGTGGCAGTCTGGGTGAAGGCGCGGCGATCGCCACCGCGATGGTGCCGTTCCTGCTCGCGGCGATCATGTTTTCGTATTATGGTCTGCAGCGCCGGGCGTGGCAGCAGGGCGGGAGCGACAAGTGAGTATCGGTAGACGCGTTGACGGGGCCTGTGCGGGCTCGTGGCCCGCCGGTACGCGGAGAATGCGATGAACGAGTCGTCGTCGATCGCCCAGAAGGCGCCGGTTGCCGCCGATACGCAGGGCATGAGCTATCTCGTGTCCCTCCCGCGCAAGGTGGTCACGGTCTATGTTCCGCTGGGGGTCTTCCTGTTCGTGCTGCTTTTTCCGTTCTACTGGATGGCCATCACGACCTTCAAGCCGAACGAGGAGTTGCTGT
The DNA here is from genome assembly GCA_963756765.1 of uncultured beta proteobacterium. Lineage (GTDB taxonomy): Bacteria > Pseudomonadota > Gammaproteobacteria > Burkholderiales > Casimicrobiaceae > VBCG01. The sequence continues at coordinate 7,326 of CAVWPC010000014.1, forward strand.
CGCGCGAGGGCAATCCGTTCTGGGTGAACAACCCGACGCTCGACCACGTCAAGAAGCTGCTGTTCGACACCGCGTATCCGGAATGGCTTTGGAACACGATGCTGGTATCGGTCGTGGCCACCGCGCTGTCGCTGCTCGCGAGTGTGCTGGCCGCGTACGCGATCGAGCGGCTGCGCTTCAACGGTTCCCGCTACGTCGGCATGAGCATTTTTCTCGCCTACCTGGTGCCGCCGTCGATCCTGTTCATTCCGCTCGCCGCCATCGTCTACAAGCTCCAGCTCTTCGACACGCGGCTGGCGCTGATCCTCACGTACCCGACGTTCCTGATTCCGTTCTGTACCTGGCTGCTGATGGGCTATTTCAAGTCGATCCCGCAGGAGCTCGAGGAGTGCGCGCTGATCGATGGCGCCTCGCGGCTGCAGATCCTGGTGAAGATCATCCTGCCGCTGGCCGTCCCGGGGCTCATCTCCGCGGGCATATTCGCGTTCACGCTGTCGTGGAACGAGTTCATCTACGCGCTGACGTTCATCTCGTCCTCGGAAGTGAAGACGGTTCCCATCGGCGTGATCACCGAACTCGTCGAAGGCGACGTCTATCACTGGGGCTCGCTGATGGCGGGCGCACTCCTGGGGTCGCTGCCGGTCGCGATCCTCTATTCGTTCTTCGTCGAATACTACGTATCCGGACTCACCGGTGCCGTGAAGGAGTAAGGGCAGCGGAAAGGCGCATGCCGCCGTACCCCGCGCGCGCCCTCCTTAGCTTCGTCGCCGACCATCCAGCGACATCGTCTTCCCGAACGGGAACTATTGCTGGGAGCGGATGGCCGGCGCGCGGACGCCGGACTACCGCCATGGCACCTGGTGAACCCTCGCCTGCGCAATGCCGTACTCGATGCCCTTGATCGCGGCGACCAAGGTCGCATTGACCGGGGTCGCGACGCCGCACTGCGCACCCTCGCGCACCAGCGCCCCGTTGATGAAGTCGATTTCGGTGCGCGAGCCCTTTTCGAGGCTCTGCAGGATCGATGGCTTGAATTCGTAGGGGAGGCCGGCGCCGGCCATGTTCCAGGCCTCGACGGGGTCGTGAATGGAAATGGATACCCCGCTTGCCTCCGCCACCGCGATGCCTTCGGTCACCGCCGCGAGCGCGCACGCGCGCACTTCGGGCATGCTGTACAGCGCACCGTAGGGCAGGCGGGTGATGCCGCTCAGGGCGCCGGTCGCGGCGTTCACCAGGAGCTTGTCCCAGACGACGCCGATGATGTTGGTGCTGATCGCCGTCGTGAGCCCGGCCCGATTGAAGGCGTCGGAAATGCGCGTGATGCGGGGCGTCACCGAGCCGTCGAGTTCGCCGATAAGGGTGCGCTTGTCGCGCAGTCCTGCCAGAACGCGGCCGGGCCCGAGCATCATGCCGCCGACGTAACTCTTGCCGGCGATGATCGGTGCCCGGCCGACGGCATTCGCGATGATGTCCTCGTGCCCGAGCCCGTTCTGCAAAGACAGGACCGTGGTTTGCGCCGCCACGAGCGATCGCGCCGCCTCGATCGCTGCGACCGTATCGAACGACTTGACCAGCACGACGAGGAGGTCGACCGGCGCGATGTCCGCGCAGTCGACGGCCGCCCGCACCGCGACGGTGTGCCCGTTGGTTCCGTCGGTGATCTTCAGGCCATCGCGGTTGATGGCGTCCACGTGCTCGGCATTGTGGTTCACCAGCACGACGTCGGCGCCGGATAGCGCCAGTGCGCCGCCGATCGCGCAGCCAAGCGATCCGGCGCCGAGGATGCATACGCGCATGGTCATCGCGGCCGGGGCGGCAGTAGCCGCCAGGGTATCGTCATTCGAAACGCCTTCCTCATTGAATCGTCAGGATGCCGGAGCCGGAGCGCGAACGTCGCTGGCGGTCGAGAAAGGATACGCCGTTGCCGCTCCCTGGCCGTCGTGGCTTTGTCCTCAGGTACACCCACGGACGATCCCGTGCGGCGACCCGTTGAAGCGACCCCGAGGCTTGTGTTAATTATGGTCACCCGCGCCGCCACCGTGCACCATGGGCGCACCATTGAATCCACACGGGCCTCCATGCCGCCACCAGGATCGATTATCGACGAGTTGCGCACGCAATATGAAGCCGGGCGCACGTCCGCACAGCCGACCAGCGACGTCGAGGGCTTCGAGGTGATCAACAAGCGCATGCGCCATGCCTATGCCTGGCTCGACAAGGCCATGGCTTACCTCGACGGCGTAAAGCCGCCGATCGCCCACCGCTTCGACCTTGGCCATGGACTCGTCTTCGAAGCGCCGCGCTTCAGCCGCGGCTATGTCGGGCAGCACGAGCGGCGCATCGTCGGCTTTCCGGTGCTCGACGAGATCAACATCTACTACGAGATCGCGGCGGCCAAGGCGCTGACCATCGAGGCGGGTGCAGGCGCGGTCAAGGAGGCGGAAAGCGCGCTCGATGCGGCAGGACTGCAGTACAGCGCGCGACGCGTGGAAGATCATGGCGGCACCGTCACCCGGTGCGTGATCACGGTGCCGGCGGCCATTCCCGCGGCGGTCCAGTTCCGCGTCGATTACCAGTCCGGGCTCGTCGCCGTCATGTTGTCCAACGTGGATCGCTTCGATCGCGTGACACTGGAATTTCACAGCAACGCGATCGACGACGGCGTATTGGACGACCTGCTGAAATTCATGCTCGGTCGCGATGCGGCATTCCTCAGGCTTGCGCCGCTGGCCGGCATCCATGGCGTACCGCGTGCCTGACGCACGCTGCCCCAAGCCCCGGTACCGTTCGCCGGCATCCATGCGGTACCGCGTACGCATCCTGCCGCGGTCCGCGGTGCACGCCGGCCACCGAGCGCTGGCTGGTATGCGGGGGGCCGCCCTTCGCACGTCGCGCGAAAGCGCGGGCGCCGCATGACCCGCGCGCCGCTTGCGGCTGACGAGCTGCGCGCGATTTCCGCCGAAACGATCGGGCACTACCAGCGCGGGGCGCGCGCATTCCGGGAAGGCACCCGCGGTCATGACGTCGTACAGAACATCGATGCGCTGCTCGAGCACATCGAAGGGCCCGCGCCGTTCATGATCCTCGACTTCGGCTGCGGGCCGGGGCGCGACCTCATCACCTTCGCCCAGCGGGGCCACCGCGCGATCGGTCTCGAAGGTACGCCCGAGTTCGTCGCGATGGCGCGCGAGGCGAGTGGGTGCGAAGTGCTGGCGCAGGACTTCCTGGAACTCGATCTGCCGCAGCAGTATTTCGATGGCATCTTCGCCAACGCGTCGCTCTTTCACGTGCCTTCGCAGGAGTTGCCGCGCGTGCTACGTGAATTTCAGGCGGCACTGAAACCGGGCGGCGTGCTGTTCAGTTCGAATCCGCGCGGCAACGACGAGGAAGGCTGGCGCGGCGGCCGCTTTGGCGTCTGGCACTCGCTCGAGGCCTGGCGGCGGTATCTTGAGGCCGCCGGCTTCACCGAGCTGGCCCACTATTACCGGCCGCCCGGCCTGCCGCGTGAACAGCAACCATGGCTGGCCACCGTGTGGCGCAAGCACCGCGAGCCGGGGGTGCACCCGGCCTGACACGCCGCGTCGAAACGTTCGCTGCGTCAGCGCGGCGCCGAAGCTGCACCAACGTCGCGCCGAAGCTGCAGCAGCGTCGCACCGAAGTCGTACCAGCGTCGCCATCGGCGCGACGCGTCAATTCAGGCGGGCAGGCTCTTCACCAGCGTCAGCACCTCGCGAAATGCCGGATCGTCGCCGGCACGCGTCCATTCGAAGAGCACCGTTTCGGTCCCGACCAGCGTGCAGCCGGCGCCTGCCATGCGCTCCAGCGCGAACTGCCGGTCGGCGGTACGTTCGCCACGCGAGCCCACCGCGTCGCCGATCAGGAATACGTCGTACTGGAGCCCGACCAGGCCGAGGACCGTTTGCAGCACGCAGACATGCGCCTCCATGCCGGCGACGACCAGCTGCGGACGCTGCTGGCGCTGCACCAACGACACGAATTCGGGATGTTCGGTCGCGGCAAAACAGGTCTTGCCGAATATCATCTCTGCCGCGAACTGCGTGCGCAGCGGCGCGATCACCGGGCCGATCTGCGCGGCGCAGTGCTCGGTGAGCAGCGCCGGCACGCGCAGCCGTTGCGCGGTGGCCAGCAACGCCTGCACGCGCGCCACCAGCGCTTCGTGCTGCGCGATATGCGGTGCAAGGCGTTCCTGGATGTCGATGATCAGCAGCAGGCTACGGTCGCGGTCGAGGCGCGCGCCTTGGGCAGGACGAGCGGCCGCCATTGACGTGGCGCCGGTCAGTCCGCCGCGACGGTCTTCGCCGTCCCGCGCGGCGGCGGCGCGGCGGCCATCGACCGTGCCGGTGTCGGCAATGCCACCATCTGCGGCGCATCTGCGGCGAAGCATCCGGTTGCGCAGCACTTCCCCGGCTGCCGGTTGCGCGTGATCTGGCGCGTGGCATCGGCCAGCACCCCGCGGTCGAGCAGGCGCTCGACCAGGTCGACCTTGTTGCCGATCGGATAGCGGCGGTAGATCTCCATCTTCATCGCCTCCGGCGAGCCGCCGCCGTGCAGGCTGATCAGCGAATACCACCCGGCCTGGTACGACGCGGTCAGATCCTCGATGAAGCGGGCCACCTCGATGCGCTTCTCGTAGGGGACGTCGGAACGCGCCGTGAGCACTTCGGACAGGCGTCCTGCGGTCGCGGGATTATGGTCCTCGTCAGGCCCCGGCAGCGCGACGACCATCCCGCCGGACAGGTGATGCGCGAGACGGTGCATGTCGTAGATCTGGGTCGCGAGCAGCAGCTTGCCGATGTTGGAGAACACCGGGTCCGGCGTGACGATGCCGCTCGCACTCGCTTCGCAGTACACCGAAGCGGCCACGCCGCAGGCGTAAAAGCCCTCGGTGATCTTGATCAGTTCCACCATCGCCTCGCGCAGGCCATGCGCGTGGTCGAGGTCGACGCCGTTGGCCTCGGTGACGAGCGCGCCCGCACCGATCAGAAGATCACCAAAACCGGCGCGCGCGGCGATGCAGGTGTGCCGATGCTGCGCGGTGTAGTTGTACAGAATCTCGCTCGCATGCCGCCATTCGCCGGCACAGAACACGCGGTCCCACGGCACGAACACGCGGTCGAACAGGCATACGCCGGTCGATTGCCCGTATTTGCCGCTGAAGCTCGCGGCCGCCTCGCCCGGGCGTCCGGCGGGTCGCGCGACGATCGTGAGTCCGGGCGCGTCGATGGGCACGGCGCAGCACACGGCGAACGCCGCATCGGCCTCACCCATGTTGCGGCAGGGCATCACCAGCAGTTCATGCACGTAAGGCGCCGCGGTGACGATGGCCTTGGTACCGCTGATCACGATGCCGTCGGCGCGACGCTCGACGATGTGCACATAGGCATCGACGTTGGCCTGCTGCGACGGGCGCCGCGTGCGATCGCCCTTGGCGTCGGTCATCGCGATGCCGAGTGCCAGATCCCCGTCCTGCACGTGCGCCTGATACGCGAGGAGCCGCTCGTGGTAGTGCGTGCCTTCCTCCGCATCGATGCGAAACGTGCCGTGGTGGATGGCGGACAGTGCATCGCCGGCCAGATAGCGCTGCGCGCAGCCGGTTTCCTGGCACACGAGGCGCACCGCCTCGAGCTTGTTGAGCAGGTCCGCGCTGCTGCGCGGAATCGCCAGCATCCGGTTGACGGGGCGCTCGCCGTCCGGCGTGGCGCAGCGCATGAGGTGCCGGCTCGACTCGCGCAACGCGAAATCGTAGGTGACACCGATGCCGTTGATGCCGGGGGCGAGGCGCGGCTCGTCGGCTACGCAGGGGACTTCGTCACCGTCGACGTAGACCGCCGGATGGTAGCGACGCAGCGATTCGCGGTAATCGGCGGCGGACATGAGCATGGCGCGGATCTCCTTCTCCGGGAGACGCCAATATACCGCGCCAGTGCAGCACCTGCTGCATCGCCCAGGCCCTGCAGGACCATGCCTCAAAGGCCCCCTTCCGCGCATCGTGAGGCGGAACGCAGATCACCGCCGCAACGTCAGCTCCAGCCGATTCGTGAAGCGCAATGCGGATCAGCGCCACTCCCAGTCGCGCACGCCACCGGCATCGCGACGATCGAACGCCCGCTCCATGCGCTCGAGTTCCTGCAGGTCCGTAGCGCGGGCATAGCGCTCCTCCTGCTGCCGCAGTTCCCATTCGCGGCGCCGGACCCGCCGGCCGAACACGCGATCGCGCTGCCGTTCGCGCCAGTCCTGGAACGCGCGGCCGAACCTCGCATGGCGCTGCCAGAAGCCGGCCGTTGCCGCGCGCAGCACCGCGTCGACGTTGCGTATCAGGTTGCCTGCAAGTGCTTCGTTCATGATCGTTCTCCATCAGGTTCGGCGAAACGAGGATGCCCGCTGCTGCGCCGAGGAAATCGCCATCGGTCGGAGCGTCGACCGATCGCCGTATGCAATGGCTGCACGATAGGCGCGCGACGCGGCCGCGACTAGCGATCAATTCAGCCGGATCTGTTAAGATTTTCTGAATGATTCAGGAGGGGCGATGCGCCTGCCACCGTTAAACGCCGTGCGTGCCTTCGATGCGGTCGCGCGCCTGGGGTCGGTGCGCGCCGCGGCGGACGAACTCGCGGTCACGCCCGCCGCCGTGAGTCAACAGCTGCGGGTGCTCGAGGCACATCTGGGCATCGCGCTCACCCAGCGGCACGGCCGCGGACTGCTGCTCACCGATTCCGGCCGCACGTGGCACAGCGAGATCGCACGTCACCTGCGTGCCATCGCGATGGCCGCGGAGCGGGTGCGGCCCGGACGGCGGGTGGTCCAGGTCACCGTCGTCCCGTCGTTCGGGTCGCGCTGGCTGGTGCCGCGGCTGCCCAGGTTTGTTGCGCGCGCGCCGGAAATCGAGGTGCGCATCGACGCGGCGCCGGCACTCGCCGACCTCGTCAGGGATCCGTTCGACCTCGCCATCCGCGAGGGCGGCGGCGTGTATCCGGAGGCCGAATGCGCGCTGCTGTTCCCGCTCGCGCTGGTGCCGGTGGCGAGTCCCGCGTATGCGCGGCACCTTCGTGGTCGCGGCAAGACCATCGCCTGGACCCGGGCGCGCCTGCTGCACGAGGTGAACGTCGACTACTGGCCCGACTGGTGCGCGCACGTGGGGGCGAGCGACATCGATCTTGCACGCGGCATGTTCTTCAGCCACACGATGTTGGCGCTTGACGCGGCCATCGACGGTCAGGGGGTGGCATTGACGCCGCGGTTCCTGGCCGAGCGCGAGCTCGCCCAGCGCACGCTCGAGGTCCTGGACCCGCGCGCCTACACGACCGGCACCGGCATCTACCTCGCCTGGCCGCGGCGCAACGTACGCACGCTCTCGCCGGCCGCGACCCTGTTCCGCGACTGGCTGATCGACGAGGCCAGGGCGGCGGAGTCTGCCGTTGCAACCGTCACGTCCCGGAAGCGCAGCCTATTGGCCAAGCGCCGGGACGCGCCGTCGTAGAAGGGCGGCTGCGCCGCGTGGGCCGGTGACGGGACGCGCGCTCGCGGGCCGGTAAACCCCGTGGTCGTCGCGCGGAGCCGTGCGCTCGTCGCCATCCGCCGCAACCCGTCATCCAGCCTGCGCCGGTCTGCGGGGTCCGCTACCATGACAGGCTCAAGACCCTTTCGGATATTCCCCATGAGCGAACCCGGCTACCTGCGCGTGCCCGCGCTGCACGGCGACACCATCGCCTTTGTCTGCGACGATGATCTGTGGCGCGTCGATGCCGCCGGCGGTGTGGCCCGCCGCCTCACCACCGGACTGGGCGAGCCGACCACCCCGGCGTTCTCGCCGGACGGTCGCTCGCTCGCCTACGTGAGTCGCGACGAGCAGCATCCGGAGGTCTACCTGATGGCGGCCGAGGGCGGCCCGGCCCGGCGCCTGACGTGGCTCGGTCCCGACGTGCAGGTCCGCGGCTTCACGCCGGCCGGCCATATCGTCTTCGTGTCGACGTATGGCCAGCCGTTCTTTCGCAACTACCGTGCGTTCACGCTCGATCCCGCCGGTGGCACGCCGCAGCTCATGCCGCTGGGCCAGGTGGACCATCTCGCGTTCGGCCCCGGCAAGGCGATGGTGCTGGGACGCAACACCGGCGATCCGGCGCGCTGGAAGCGCTACCGGGGCGGCAAAGCTGGGCACCTGTGGATCGATGCCACCGGCAAGGGCCAGTTCCGGCGCATGACCGAGTTGGCCGGCAACATCACCTCCCCGATGTGGATCGGCAAGCGGGTGTATTTCCTGTCCGACGGCGAAGGCGTAGGCAATCTCTACTCCTGCCTGCCGGACGGCAGCGATCAGCGTCGGCACAGCGATCACGCCGAGTACTTCGCGCGCAACGCGAGCACCGACGGCAAGCGCATCGTCTACCACTGCGCCGGCGACATCTGGCTGTACGATCCGGCCACCGACCGTACGGCGCGTGTCGATATCGAGGTCGCGGCGCACCGGACGCAGGCGGCGCGCAAGTTCGTGGCAACCGGCGACCATCTTAACGGCTTCGAAGTGCATCCGGACGGCCACAGCCTGGTGGCGGACGTGCGCGGCAAGCTCTTCACGTTTGCGCATTGGGAGGGTGGGGTGCGCCAGCTCGGCATGCGCGACGGCGCGCGCTACCGCTTCGGCCAGTGGCTGGCCGACGGCAAGACGGTGGTGGCGATCGGTGACGGGTCGGGCGAGGAACGCGTCGAGATGTTCAAGGACGAAACCACGACGACGCTGCCGTGGGATGTCGGCCGCGTGGTGGCGATGAAGGCTGCACCGACCGGCGCGCGCGTCGCAATCACCAACCATCGCAACGAGATCCTGCTGGGTGACCTCGATGCCGGCACGTTGACGCTGGTCGAGCGCAGCGATTCCGGGCGCACCGAGGATCCGGTGTGGTCGCCCGACGGCACGTGGCTCGCCTACTCGGTCTGGACCGACCCGCGCCATACGTCGATCAAGCTCTACGACGTCGCGAACGCGACGGCCACACTGGTGACCCAGCCCGAATTTCGCGATTTCTCACCGGCCTTCGATCCCGATGGCAAGTATCTCTATTTCCTGTCGGTACGAACGTTCGATCCGGTGTACGACAGCGTGCAGTTCGAGTTGAGCTTTCCACGCGCGATGCGGCCGTATCTGCTGGCGCTGCAGGCCGGCGGCCATCCACCGTTCGATGCGCAGCCCAAGGGCATGCGCGCCGATGACCGCGCGGGCAAGGCAGCGGCTGCAGATGACGGAGCGCGTGCGCGCGAGGCCTCGCCGGGCGCGAATCGCGCGCCGCTCAAGGTGGATCTGCCCGGGATCATGCAGCGCGTCGCGCCGTTTCCCGTGGCGGAAGGACGCTTCGGGCAAATCGCCGGCGTTGCCGGCGGCAAGGTGCTGTGGTCGGCGCTGCCGCTGGTGGGGGCGCATGGGCGCGGCGGCCACAAGGAAGGCCCGGGCCGTCTCGAACTCTTCGACTTCGAGACGATGAAGGCAGAGACACTGCTCGAACGCGTCGATACGTTCGTGGTCGCGGCCGACGCGACCACGCTGGCGATCCGTGACGACAAGCGCTTGCGTGTGCTGCCGGCCAACCGCAAGCTCGACAAGAACGACCCGGCGGTGCAGGCAGACACGCCTTCGCGCAAGACCGGCTGGATCGACCTGGGTCGCATCCGGGCGTCGGTGCTGCCGCCGCGCGAGTGGGCGCAGATGCTGCGTGAAGCCTGGCGGCTGCAACGTGATCAATTCTGGACGGCCGACATGTCGGGCGTGGACTGGGACGCGATGTATCCGCGCTACGCGGCGCTGTTGCCGCGCGCGGCCACGCGGGCCGAACTGTCGGATCTCATCTGGGAGTTACACGGCGAGCTCGGTACGTCGCATGCCTACGAAGTCGGTGGAGACCATCGCAAGCCACCGGCGGTACCTCTCGGCCATCTCGCCGCCGAATTCAAGCTCGTCGACGACGGCGCGGCCTACGAGATCACGCGCATCGTGCGCGGGGATCCGTGGGATGCCGGCGCGGATTCGCCACTCAACGCCATCGGCGTCGAGGCGCAGGTGGGCGAGCGCATTGTCGCCGTGAACGGACAACCGGTCACGCGCGATACGCCGCCGCAGTCTCTCCTCGTGCACCAGGCGGGGACCAAGGTGGAAGTCGCGCTGGACGGCCCCGCCGGCCGGCGGACCGTGCTGGTCCAGACGCTTGCCGACGAAGTGCCGGCGCGCTATCGCGAGTGGGTCGAGTCCAACCGCGAGTGGGTGCACGCGCAGTCGCAAGGCAAGGTCGGCTATTTCCACGTGCCGGACATGCAGTCCGCGGGCTTCGCCGAATTCCATCGCTACTTCGGCGGGGAGTGCGACCGGCAGGCACTGATCGTCGACGTTCGCTACAACCGCGGTGGCCACGTGTCGCAATTGCTGCTCGAGAAAATCGCCCGCAGACGCCGCGCGTACAACGTGTCGCGCTGGCTCAAGCCTTCGTCGTATCCGGACGAGTCGCCGCTGGGACCGGTGGTGGCGCTGACCAACGAGCACGCGGGATCGGATGGCGATATCTTCTCGCACAACTTCAAGCAGATGGGGTTGGGGCCGCTGCTCGGCATGCGGACCTGGGGCGGCGTGGTCGGCATCTGGCCGCGGCATGGACTCGCGGACCGGTCGGAGACGACGCAGCCCGAATTCTCGTTCTGGTTCAACGACGTCGGCTTCGGGGTCGAGAACTACGGTACCGACCCGGACGTGGAGATCGACAATGCGCCGCAGGACGCGCGCGATGGACATGATCGCCAGCTCGAAAAGGCGCTCGCGACTGCGCTGGACCTTATCGCGAAAGATCCGCCGCGCGTGCCGGACTTCGGACCGCGGCCGAAGCTCGCCTGTCCGCCGCTGCCGCCACGACGACGCCAGGTGTCCTGAGCCGCGGCGCGGTTTCCCTGGCGAACGGCGCTACGTTGTCGCCCGCTGCGGGCGCCACCTCGCCGCAGGCGGCCACCGGCGCGGCGCCGGGTCGTGGCCGCTGCCGCGGCGGGTAGTAGCATGGCGGCCATGGACGAGCATAGTGCCCTCGAGGTCGCCGCCGTGCGCGCGCTGGAGGCCGCCGACGGCCCGCGCACGCTGTGGACCGACGCCGATCGTGCCTGGGCCAGCACCACCGCGGCGCAGGCGGTCGGCGCGCAAGCGGCGCCAGTCGATTTCGTCGCCAGGCGGGCTCACATCGCGCTCGGGCGCCTGGCGCCCAAGGCCAAGCATTTTGCGCGCGTGCTGCGCGGGGCCCGGTGGCGTCCATGGGTCGGCGTGGCGATCATCGTCTTCGCCTTCATCGCGGGCGTTGCCGCCGATCGCATCGGCGACGCGCAGCGCATCAACATCCTGGCGCCACCGGTGTGGCTGCTGCTGCTGTGGAATCTTGCGGTATATGCGGTGCTGGGGGCGGGATTCGTCGTGCGCTATGGCGAAGCGAGCGCGATGGGCCCGTTGCGGCGCGCAGTGGCGGGCTGGGCGGGCCGTCTGCCGCGGCCGCGCACGTCGCGCCGCGACGCTGCCGATCCGCAACCCGACGCGGTCGCTACCTTCGTGCAGGACTGGTCGCAACAGTCGGCATCGCTCTACGCGGCGCGCGCGGCGCGGGTGCTGCACCTGGCCGCCGCCGCGCTGGCTGCGGGCGTGCTCGTTGGCCTCTATGTGCGCGGCCTGGCGCTCGAGTATCGCGCGAGCTGGGAGAGCACCTTCCTGGACGCGGCACAGGTTCGCGCGCTGGCCGCGGTGCTGTACGCGCCCGGCGCGTGGATCACCGGCATGACGGTGCCGGACGTTGCGCAGGTCGAGGCGATGCGAGCGCCGGCGAGCGTCAATGCGGCAACCTGGCTGCACTTGATCGCGGCGACGCTGGCCTTGGTCGTGATCGTGCCGAGGCTCGTGCTTGCCGCGGCCACGGGCCTCCTCGAGCGCTATCGTGCGACGCATTTCGCGCTGCCGCTCGAGCACGCGTACTTCCGGCGGTTGTTGCGGGGATTGCATGCCGGCCCCGCGCTCCTGCGCATCGTGCCTTACAGTGCGACTCCCGATGCCGCGGCGCGCGCCAACCTCGAAGCGCTGCTGGTACGCGCCATGGGCGGCAGCGCCACCGTGGTCGTCGCGCCCACGGTGGCGTACGGCGAAGAAGAGGCTTACGTGCACGCGCCGCGTGGCGACGGCGCGCCGGTCGCGCTGTTCAATCTCGCCGCGACCCCCGAAGCCGAGACGCACGGCGCGTTTCTGGCGGCGCTGCACGAGCAGACGCCGCCTGGCGAAGCGTTGCTGGCGGTGCTGGACGAAGCGGCGTGGCGCGCCCGCAACGGCGACGACGCAACGCGGCTCGAGGCGCGTCGCACACTGTGGCGCAACCTCTGCGACGACTACCATTGCACACCTGTCTTCGTCGATCTCGCGGCGCCGGACTTCCCGTCCGCCGAGCGGGCACTCGATGCGGTCCTGAGCGCTACCGCCTGAATCCCATGTCCTCGCCGACCGTCGCGTTGTCGCTCATCTCGCATACCAACGCGGGCAAGACCACGCTCGCGCGCACGCTGCTCGCCCGCGACGTCGGAGAAGTGCGCGACGCCCCGCACGTGACCACCGACGTGGCGGCTTATACGCTGCTCGAAACCGAGGATGGCGATCGTCTGCTCCTGTGGGACACGCCGGGCTTCGGCGACAGCGCACGCCTGGCGAAACGCCTGCAGCAGCAGGGCAATCCGATCGGCTGGTTCCTGTCGGAAGTCTGGGACCGCCTGCGCGACCGGCCGTTCTTCCTGACCCAGCTCGCGGTGCGCAACGTGCGCGACAGTGCCGACGCGGTGCTCTATCTCGTGAACGCGGCCGAGGCACCGGAGGAAGCCGGCTATCTCGCCGCCGAGCTCGCCGTGCTGGCGTGGATGGACAAGCCCGTGGTGCTGCTGCTCAACCAGACCGGCCGCCCCCGGCCGCGCGAGGATGAAGCGGCGGAGATCGGGCGCTGGCGCAAGGCGGTCGAGCCTTTCCCCGTGGTGCGCACCGTGCTCTCGCTCGATGCCTTTGCGCGCTGCTGGGTGCAGGAGTTGGTGCTCTTCGACGCGATTGCCGCCGTGCTGCCGCCGGACCGGCAGCGCGTGTTCACGCGGCTGGCGCAGGCCTGGCGGGAGCGCCGCTGGGCGCAGTTCGACGAGGCAATGGACATCCTGGCAGCGCCCCTGGCCGCCGCGGTCGCGGCGCGGGTGCCACTCCAGGCCGCGCCGATGCTGCGCCGGCTGGGTGAAGCGATCGGCGTTGGGCGTGAGCAGGGCGATGCCGCACGCAAGCAGGCGCTGACTACCCTGGCGCGGCAACTCGACGAGGTGCTGCGCAAGAGCCTGGATCGCCTGCTGGCGGTGTATCAACTCGACGGACGGGCCGGCCCCGAAGTGGATGCGCGGGTCGCCACCGACATCGTCACCGATGCGCGGCTGGACGAGCGCAAGGCCGCCGCCGTGGGCGGCATCGTGTCCGGCGCGATGACCGGGCTTGCCGCCGACCTGGCCGCGGGTGGACTCACGTTCGGCGCCGGCATCCTGACGGGCGCCGTGCTGGGCGCGCTCGGTGGTGCGGGGATCGCGCGTGGCGTCAATGTCGTGCGGGGGAAGTCCGAGGACGTGGTGCGCTGGGACGATGCGTTCCTGCGCGGGCTGGTGATCACGGTGTCGCTGCGCTATCTGGCCGTCGCACATTACGGCCGCGGCCGCGGCGACTGGAAGGCCAGCGAGTTCCCGACGTTCTGGCATGCGCGTGTCGATGCCGCGCTGGCTGCGCGGGCACCGGCGCTCGCGCGGCTGCTTGCGCTGCGCACACCGGACAGCGACGCCGCGCGCGTGCATGATGCCGCGCAGGGCTTGCTGCAGGACCTCCTGCGCGCGGTGCTGCTGGACCTTTATCCGGCCGCATTCGGCGCGGCGCCGGCCACAGCCCGCGTTGCGGCCGAGCCGGTGCCGGCCGGCGACCCGCCGAGCACGATCGTCGATGCGGCCGGCCTGCCACCGCCGTGAAAGACCCGCAATCCGCAACATACGCATGGTTATGACGACGATCGGCCGTTTCGACGGTGGGTGCGCGCACCAGTGGTTGCTTCGGCGGTGGCGTTCGTGTTTGCACCGGTGGCTCTTTTTTGCACTCGCCTGTTTGCTGCTGCCGGCGCAGGCGGCGGCGCCTTCGCCTGCCGCTGCACCGGGATCATTGCCCGCGATCGCTGCCGCGTCGGACCTGCAGTTCGCGCTGACGGAAATCGCCGCGGCCTTCCGGCGCGACACTGGACAGGACGTGCGGCTCGCGTTCGGATCCTCCGGCAACTTCCGCAGGCAGATCGCCGCCGGCGCGCCCTTCGAGCTGTTCCTGTCGGCGGACGAGCGCTATGTCGATGCCCTCGCGCGCGAAGGCCGCACCCTGGGCGCCGGCGTGCGCTACGCGACGGGTCGCCTCGTGCTGTTCGTTCCGGCGGGCTCGGCGCTCAAGGCCGACGCATCGCTCGCCGATCTCAAGGCGGCGCTTGCCGATGGCCGCGTCAAGCGCTTTGCCATCGCCAATCCCGACCACGCACCGTACGGCCGTGCCGCGCGGGAGGCGCTGACGGCCGCCGGGGTCTGGGAGGCGATCGTCCCGCGCCTGGTCCTGGGCGAGAACGTGTCGCAGGCGGCGCAATTCGCGGCAAGCGGCGCGGCCCAGGGCGGCATCTTCGCGTACTCGCTCGCACTCGCGCCGGCGATCTCCGCGAAGGGCGACGCCGTGCTGCTGCCAGCGTACATGCATGCGCCGCTGGCGCAGCGCATGGTGCTGATCAACGGGGCGACGCCGGCAGCGCAGGCTTTCTATGCCTACCTGCAACAGTCGACCGCGCGCACGATCCTGCAACGTCATGGCTTCGCGTTGCCGGATGAGTAAGCCGCGCAGGCACGCCGGGAAACGTCGCGGCGTGGAGTGTTGATGGACTGGCCCGCGCTGCGCCTGTCGCTGCAACTCGCTGCCGCCACCACACTGGTGCTGCTGCCGCTCGGCATCGTGATTGCGCGCGCACTGGCGTGGCATCGCTTTACCGGCCGTCGCTGGGTCGAGGCCGCGCTGGCGCTGCCGCTGGTACTGCCACCGACCGTCCTCGGTTTCTACCTGCTGGTCGCCTTTGGCGCGGAGTCGCCGCTCGGCCGTGCCTTCGGGGCTTTGACGGGAAGCACACTCGCCTTCAGTTTCGCCGGGTTGCTGCTCGCCTCACTGATCGTCAACCTGCCGTTCGCCATCCAGCCGATGCAACGCGCCTTCGAAGGGATTCCGGTGGACGTGCGCAACGCGGCCGCGTGCTGCGGCCTGTCGCCATGGCGCATTTTCGCGCGCATCGAGCTGCCGCTGGCATGGCCCGGCGTGTTGTCGGCGATGGTGCTGACCTTCGCGCACACGCTGGGCGAATTCGGTGTCGTGCTGATGGTCGGCGGCAGCATTCCCGGCGAGACCAAGACGATCTCGATCGCGATCTACGATCGCATGCAGGCGTTCGATACGACGGGTGCCGGCATCATGGCAGCGGTGCTCCTCGGCGCGTCGCTGGTTGCCATCGCCGTGGCGTACTCGACCGCGCGCCCGCGCGAGCGCGACTTCCTGCATGGCTGATCCTCCGGCGCAGGGGCTGGTGGTCCGGCTCGATCAGCGCGCGCCCATTGCGCTCGAAGTACGGCTCGCCTGTGCGCCGGGCGAAACGCTGGCGCTGGTGGGTCCATCCGGCAGTGGCAAATCGACGGTGCTGCGCTGCATCGCCGGCTTGCATCGTGCCGGTGGCGGATCCATCGCGTGCAACCACGACGTCTGGTTCGATGCGGCCGCCGGCGTCGACCGCTCGCCGCAGCAGCGGCGGACCGGGCTCGTGTTCCAGAGCTACGCGCTGTTCCCGCATCTGTCGGCGCAGGACAATGTCGCGGCCGCGCTGTCGCACCTGTCGCCGCACGCGCGCGTGGCGCGGGCGCGCGAGCTCCTCGCGCGCGTCCACCTGAGCGGTCTCGAAACGCGCAAACCGCACGCGCTGTCGGGTGGCCAGCAGCAGCGGGTCGCGGTGGCGCGGGCACTGGCGCGCGATCCGCAGGTGCTGCTGCTCGACGAGCCCTTCTCGGCCGTCGATCGGGTCACCCGCCAGAAGCTCTATCGCGAGCTCGCCGAGCTGCGCCGTTCGCTGGCAATGCCGATCGTGCTGGTCACGCACGACCTCGACGAGGCCGCGATGCTGGCCGACCGCATGACGCTGTTGCATCACGGGCGCACGCTGCAGACCGGCACGCCGTTCGAGGTCATGACGCGACCCGCCGATGCGCTGGTGGCCCGCCTGGTGGATCTGAAGAATGTGTTCGAGGCGCGCGTCGGCAGTGTCGGCGCGGCCGGCCGCCTGCTCTGGAACGGCATCGAGCTCGAAGCCGTCGTCGCGCCTGCCTTTGCGCCCGGCGAACGCGTGCACTGGGCGCTCCCTGTGTCGGGCGTCGTGTTGCATCGCCACGACCGGCCGTCCCGGGGCGAGCACGAGAACCCGGTGGGCGGAACCGTCGCCGAGTGCCTCGAACTGGGCGACGACACCACGGTGGCGCTGGCGCTGGAAGGCGCGCGGACGCTCCTCTGGCTGCGCATTCCGACGCACGTCGCGCGGCGCAATGCGGTGCGCCCAGGCTCCGCGCAGCGCGTGTCGCTGCTCGCGCAGGAGATCCACGTGATGCCGTGGCGGGAAGCCGAGCGCGACGCGGCAAGCTGAACGCAATGTCTCAAAGAGGCCCACACATCACCACGCGGTCCGGCCCGCGCCGGGATCGCGGGCCTGTCAAGTAGAATCAGCGTTTGCGTCGTTCGCATCGCCTCCGTCATTTCCTGCATAAATGGATTTCGCGTTCATCCTCGACCCGTTGCCCGACCTCAAGGCCTACAAGGACTCGAGTGTCGCGATGATGCGCACGCTCGCGCAGCGCGGGCATCGCGTATTCGCGCTCGAGCAGGGCGACCTGTCGTGGAACGCGGGCGTGACGCGGGGCCGGGCCCGGCCGCTGGAGATTTTCGCCGACGATGGCGCGTGGTACCGCGAGGGCGAGGCCGAGAACCGCGCGCTCAAGGATTTCGCCGCGGTGATCATGCGCAAGGACCCTCCGTTCGACATGGAGTACGTGTACTCGACGTACCTGCTCGAAAGCGCGGAGCGCGAGGGTGCGCGTGTATTCAACCGGCCCCGTGCGATCCGCGACCACAACGAGAAGTTCGCGATCGCGAAGTTCGACACGTTCATTGCGCCCACGCTGGTCACCCGCGATGCGGCAAGCATCCACCACTTCATCGAGACTGAGCGCGACGTGGTCGTGAAGCCGCTCGATGGCATGGGCGGTACTTCCGTCTTCCGTGTACGCGCCGACGACCCCAACCGCAACGTCATCGTGGAGACCGTTTCGTGGCACGGGCAGCGCACGGTCATGGCGCAGAAATTCCTGCCCGCGATCGCCGACGGCGACAAGCGCGTGCTGGTCATCGGCGGCGAGGTGGTGCCGTACGCGCTGGCACGCATCCCGAAACCGGGCGAGACGCGTGGCAATCTCGCCGCGGGCGGACGGGGCGAGGCGCGGCCGCTGACGCCGCGCGAGTGGGAGATCGCCCGCGCGCTGGCGGCACCGCTGTGGGCGGAAGGCCTGCTGATCGTCGGCCTCGATGTCATCGGCGACTGCCTGACCGAAGTCAACGTCACTTCGCCGACCTGCTTTGTCGAGATCACCGAGCAAGCGGGCTTCGACGTCCCGGCGCTCTTCGTCGACGCGCTGCTGCGCGCCGCGCAGCACTGAAATGCGCGTGGCGGATCGATCGTCACCGTGCGCTTCCCCTGCGGCGTGCGGACGGCAATTCCATTCCCCTGACCAACCTGTCGAGCGTATCCATTGAGAATTTTCCGTAGCGTCCGGTGCGAAGCGTGGATTGCGCTCGCCTCCGCTGGCGGCCTTGCCGTGACGTTGGCGCTGCCGGTGCGGGCGCAGGCGCCAGCAGCACCGGCGCAACCGGCGAGCACCAAGCCGGCTGCACGGCCGGCGCCTGGCGTGGTCGCCGCGTGGCCCCGCACGCTGACCTTCGACAACGTCGCGCTGCTCGTTTACGCGCCGCAAGTCACGCGCTGGAACGACAACGTGATCGAGTTCCGTGCCGCACTGGCGCTCAAGGAGGCGGGCGGCAGCGGCGAGTCGTACGGCGTACTCACCGGTTCGGCCCGGACGCAGGTCGATCGTGTGTCGCGCACCGTCGCGCTCGCCGATCTCACCATCACGCAAGTCGATTTTCCGTTGCGCGCCGACCATGGCGCCGGCGTCGCGGCAAGACTCAAGGCATCGCTGCCCGGCACGCTGCGCATGGTGTCACTGGACCGTGTCTTGTTTTCGCTTGCCGCCACCGGCGAGATGCGTCCGACCGTCACGGTCGACAACACGCCGCCGCGTGTCCTCGTCAGCCAGGCACCGGCCATCCTGGTACCGATCGACGGCGTGCCGAAAATGATCGACGTGCCGAACGCGCCCGGCTGGCAGCGCGTGCAGAACACCCGCGCCCTGATCCTCAAAAGCCCGACGGAGCCGCAATACTTCCTGCACGTCTATGACGGCTGGCTGATGGCGAATGCCTTCGACGGCCCGTGGAACCAGCCGTTCCTGCCGCCGCCGGGCATCGATGGCGTCGCGAAGGCCGTGGCCGCCACCGGCGCGGTCGACCTGTTGGCCGGCGGCCGCCGCGCGACACCCAGGTTGACGCTGGCCCAGGGGGTCCCGACCATCTTCACGGCGCAGGTGCCGGCCGAGCTGCTGGTGTTCGACGGCGCGCCCGACTTCGTGCCGCTTGCCGGCACGGCGCTCGAATGGGCGACCAACACCCGCGGCGACGTGCTGCGCGACACGGCCAGCAGGCAATACTTCGTGCTGCTGGCGGGACGGTGGTTCACCGCGCCGGCGCTCACGGGTCCGTGGACGTTCGTGCGCAGCGATGCACTGCCGGCCGATTTCGCGCGCATTCCCGCCATGTCGCTGGCCGGCGCCGTGCTGCCTGCGGTCGCGGGCACGCCGCAGGCCCGCGTCGCGGTGATCGAGAATTCCATTCCGCAGACGGCGACCGTGCCGCGCAAGGGCGGTCCGACGTTCGCGGCACACTTCGATGGCGCCCCGCAGTGGGAAAACATCCCGGGAACGACCATTGCCTACGCGCGCAATGCACCTGTGCCGGTGCTCCGCACCGCAGCCGATGGCTACTATGCGGTGCGCGCAGGGATCTGGTTCCGCGCGGCCGCGCCTTCGGGGCCGTGGTCGATCGCCACGTCCGTCCCCGCGGCGATCTATGCGATTCCGCCGTCGTCACCCCTCTTCTATGTGACCTTCGTGCGCATCTACGCTGCCACGGCCGATGTGGTATCGACGGGCTACACGCCCGGCTACCTGGGGGCACTGGTGGCGCCGACGGGCACCGTCGTGTACGGAACCGGCTATGCGTATGCGCCATGGCTCGGCAGCGCGTGGTACCCGGGGCCGACGACCTACGGCGTGGGCGCGACACCGGTGTTCAATCCGCGCGTCGGCTACACGTACGCGTTCGCCGTCGGGCTCGGCACGCCCGC
The DNA here is from genome assembly GCA_963756765.1 of uncultured beta proteobacterium. GTDB lineage: Bacteria > Pseudomonadota > Gammaproteobacteria > Burkholderiales > Casimicrobiaceae > VBCG01. Next base: position 26,963 of record CAVWPC010000014.1, read on the forward strand.
CTCGGCGCTGGCTGCCGGAGGCGTACGCCTGCACCCGGGATATTGGGGCCGCTATCCATGTTGCGCGAGTACCAGCGCCAACGTCTATCGTGTCTGGGCGCGGGCCGCCGCGCGCCAGGCGGGGCCTGGCAAGGGGGCCGCGCGCCGCGCTCCGCCGTCGACGGCAGCACCAGTGCGGGCGCCGGGCGCGGACCGTGCAGGCGCGCCGGAAAGCGGTGGCTCCGTTGCCGGATCGTCGGCGGATTCGTCTGGCGAGCCACCGCCGCCGACGATCGCGACCGATGCGCAGGTCGCCCAGCGCGGCTACGACATGTCGATGGTCACCACCCAGGACAATCCGCCGGTCGCGGGCACGGCAGCGGGAGGCGCAGCCGCGGCACCAGCCTACATCTCGGCCAATGCGTACTACGCGAGCTTGCGCAAGAACGGCGGCTGGAGCGCTGGCGCGGTCGGCAACCACGTCTATGCGTCGGCCAGCGGAGGCGTGTACCGGCAATCCGCGAACGGCTGGCAGCAGCAGGCGCCGGGCGGTTGGCAACCCGCCTCCACGGCGCCGCCAGACGTGAATGGGCAAGCGCAGGCGCGCGCCAGGGCGGAAGCGGCAGCGCAGGCGGCCGGCTCGTACGGCATGAGCAACGACACGCGCTTTAGCCAACGGGCCGGGTGACGGCTGGAGCGCGCGCGATGCCGGCAGCGGCGGTTACAGCCGCACACTGGGTGGCGACGGCGGCATCAGTGCCGAGTACAGAACCTACCACGACGCGGTGATGAACAACGCGTTCGACATCGCGATGAATGGTGGCTACTGGGGTGAGAGCGTCCCGCTGGGCAACAGCGGCGTGAGCCTCGGGGTGGGCGTCGGCGAGGGGCCGTACATGGGGCCGGCCGGCGCCTTTGCGGGACCGGGGTGGGGTGGGCGCTTCGGAGGGCCCTAGCGGCGGTGCGATTGCGCTTTTGCGCCGGAACAGGGATCATCGCGCGGCGCTGTTGCAGGCGGCTTGTATGATCGGGCGTGGATGCGCGCCTACGTGCTCGCAGCGCGCGCGGCTCGATGCCGCCGATGGCGCCCTCGCTGTGACCGCGCCACCCGTGGGTCGGCGCGATTGCCGCCGCTAAGCCCGTGTTAAGCGATGGCCGGTACCCTGCAGCGATGCTCAAAATTCCGATGATCCAGAACGTTGCCCCGCTGCGTCGCCTGATTCCCGCCCTGCTGCTGGTGGCGGCAGGCGTGGCCGCCGCGCCGCCGGCGCTCAAGGACGACCCGGTACCGGCGGCCCGGGAGACCCAGGCAGTCGCGCCGCCGCCCGTCGAGGGCAAGTGGTCGCACGCCTATGCGGCGTATGGACAGCCCAAGTATCCGCGCGGGTTCACGCACTTCGATTACGTCAATCCCGATGCGCCCAAGGGCGGCACGCTGCAATTGTCGCAGCCCGATCGCCGCACCAGCTTCGACAAGTTCAATCCCTACACGATCAAGGGCAACTCGCCCGCGGGGCTGGTCACGCTGATGTTCGAGACGCTGGCCGTGCGCTCCGGCGACGAACCGGACACGATCTACGGCCAGCTCGCGCAGGAGATCCAGGTCGCGCCGGACAAGTCGTGGGTCGCGTTTCGCCTCAATCCCAAGGCCCGCTTCACCAACGGTGATCCGGTCACCGCGGCGGACGTCAAGCATTCGTTCGACATGCTGACCAGCAAGGAATCGGCACCTTCCGTCCGCACTGGCCTGAGCGGCATTGCGGGGACTACGGTTCTCGATCCGCGAACCATCCGCTTCGATCTCAAGGAGCGCACCACCGACACCGTTTTCAATGCCGCCGGGATGCCCGTGTTCTCGCCGAAATGGACGCAGGGGCCGGACGGGAAGCAAAAGAAGCTCGACCAGATCATCAACGAATATCCGATCACCTCGGGCCCGTACACCATCGCCAGCACGGATTCCGCGCGCCGCATCGACTTCAAGCGCGATCCGAACTATTGGGGCCGCGACGAGGGCTTCGCGAAGGGCCAGTACAACTTCGATCGCATCGTGTACCGCTACTACCAGGACAACGCGATCGCGATCGAGGCCTTCAAGGCCGGCGAGTTCGATTTCCTGATGGAATACTCGGCGCGCCGCTGGGCGCGCCAGCATGCGGGGCCGAAGTGGGACGACAAGCGGATCATCAAGGAGGAGTTCCCGACCGGCTTCGGCATGGGCCTGCAATCGTATATCTTCAACGTGCGCAAGCCGCTGTTCCAGGACCGCCGCGTACGCGAGGCGCTCGGCCTCGCGTACGACTTCGCGGCGATCAATGTGTACAAGCAGTACAAGCGCGTGAACAGCGTGTTCGCCAACTCCGAGTTCGCGGCCAAGGGGTTGCCGACGCCGGGCGAACTCGCATTGCTCGAGCCCTATCGGGATCAGCTACCACCGGCGGTCTTCGGGCCGGCGTTCCAGGACCCGCGCACCGACCTCGATCCCAACGGCCTGCGCAACAACTTGAAGCGCGCGCGCAAGCTGCTCGAGGAAGCCGGCTGGAAGGTCGATGCCGAGGGCGTGCTGCGCAACGCCAAGGGCGAGCGCTTCGAATTCGAATGGCTGGAAGCCGGCGACGCGCTCGGTCGCCGCGAAGCCGTCTACCAGCGCAATCTCGCGATGCTCGGCATCAAGCTCAACCTGCGCCTTGTCGACTTCGCCGTCTATCGGAAGCGGCTGGAGACGTTCGACTTCGACATGATCAACATCAAGAGCGCCGATTGGGCGATGCCCAACGCCGCCGACGTGAAGGCGTCGGAAGGCAGTGCGGCTGCGGACGAGCAGGGGTCGAACAACCTGGGCGGGGTCAAGAACAAGGTGATCGACGCGCTGATCGACAAGATGGACCAGGCGACGACGATGGACGATCTGCGCAACGCGACGCGCGCGCTTGACCGCGTGTTCATGCACGAGCATTACGTGGTGCCCGACCTGTACGCCGGCACCAACCGGGTGTCCCGCTGGGACAAGTTCGGCATTCCCAAGACGGTGCCCAAATTTTACACCATCGCCACGCCCAGCGACTGGCTGCAGTGGGCGGTCACCGCATGGTGGGACAAGTCCCTCGACAAGAAATGAGCTAGACCAGAATGCTCGCGTACATCGGCAAGCGCCTGCTCCTGATGATCCCCACGCTGCTGGGGGTGCTGACGGTAACCTTCCTCATTATCCAGATGGTGCCCGGCGGGCCGGTCGAGCAGATCCTCGCCGAGGCGCGCGCCGGTATGGGCGGCGAGACGGGTGGATATACGGCGCGGCGCGACGTCGACCAGAAGCAGGTCGAGGAGCTGCGCAAGCTCTACGGCTTCGACAAGCCGCCGCTCGAACGCTACTTCGCGATGCTCAAGAGCTTCGCGCAGTTCGACCTCGGCAAAAGTTTCCTGCGCAACAAGGACGTGTGGACGCTGATCAAGGAAAAGATGCCGGTGTCGATCAGCCTGGGGCTGTGGACCTTCCTCGTGTCGTACCTCATTTCGATTCCGCTCGGCGTTGCCAAGGCGGTGCGCGAGGGTTCGCGCTTCGACACGCTGACCACCCTCATCGTGCTGATCGGCTTCGCGATCCCGGGCTTCGTGCTGGGCGTGCTGCTGATCGTGCTGTTCGCCGGGGGCTCGTTCTTCGACTGGTTCCCGCTGCGCGGGCTCACCTCCGACAACTGGGCGAGCCTGTCGTGGCCGGCCAGGATCGTCGATTATTTCTGGCACCTGGTGCTGCCGCTCACCTGTTACGCGATTGGCAGCTTCGCCGTGGTCACGCTGCTGACCAAGAACACGTTCGTCGAGGAGATCCGTAAACAATACGTGCTGGTGGCGCGCTCCAAGGGCCTCGCTGAGAAGCGCGTGCTGTTCAAGCACGTGTTTCGTAATGCGCTGATCCCGATCATCACCGGCTTCCCGGCGGCATTCGTGGCGGCGTTTTTCGCCGGCTCGATCCTGATCGAAACGATCTTCTCGCTCGATGGACTGGGCTTGCTCTCCTACGAATCGCTGACGCGGCGTGACTTCCCCGTCGTGCTGGGCACGCTGTATTTCTTCACGCTGATCGGATTGGTCGTCAAGTTGATCGGCGACCTCATGTACGTCGCGGTGGATCCGCGCGTGCAGTTCACCGCGGTGGCGAAGTGAGCGCGCACGCGGGAATGCAACCCGAGCAACCGGGCGCGCGCGCGGACCGGCAATCGGGTAGACGAACGATTTCGCCGTCGAGGCGCGTATGAGCCTCGCAACATTGCCGCCGATCGGCGAAGGTACGCCGGAGGCCGTCGCGCAGGCGCACGCCGAACCCAGGCGCACGACCTCGCTGTCGCCCAATCAGCGGGCCTGGGAACGATTCAAGCGCAATCGCCTGGGTTATGTGTCGCTGTACATTTTCGTCGCGATGCTGGTCGTGGGCACGTTCGCCGAACTGTTTTCGAACGAACGGCCGCTCGTCGCGCGCTACCAGGGCGAGTGGTTCCTGCCAATTCTGGGCAACCAGCCGGAAACGCGCTTCGGCGGCGATTTCAAGACCGCCACCGACTGGCACGACCCGTTCATCCGCCAGCAGTTCGCCAAGAATGGCAACTTCGCGCTGTTCACCTTCAACGAGTTTGGTGACAGCACGCTCGACTATTACGCCCGCGCCGCCGACCCGGTCCCGCCGAGTCAAGGGCATTGGCTCGGGACCGACTCGTCGGGTCGCGACATCACCGCGCGGCTCCTCTACGGCTTTCGCATCAGCATCTTCTTCGGCCTCGCGCTGACCTTTGTCGCCACGATCCTCGGCGTCCTGATCGGCGCGCTGCAAGGCTACTTCGGCGGTCGCATCGACCTGACCACGCAGCGCATCATCGAGATCTGGAACGCGATTCCAGAACTCTATCTGCTCATCATCATCGCGACGATCTTCGCGCCGTCGCTGTTGCTGCTGGTCGGAGTATTCGCGCTGTTTGGCTGGATCGGCCTGTCGGATTACGTGCGCGCGGAATTCCTGCGCAACCGCAACCTCGAGTTCGTCAAGGCGGCGCGGGCGATGGGCCTGTCGAACTGGCAGATCATGTGGCGGCATATCCTGCCGAACTCGATGACGCCGGTCATCACCTTCCTGCCGTTCCGGATGAGTGCCGCGATCCTGTTCCTGACCGCGCTCGATTTCCTCGGCCTGGGCGTCCCGGGGCTGCCGTCACTGGGCGATCTTTTGCGCGAAGGCAAGGAAAACCTCGATGCGTGGTGGATTTCGATCCCGACCTTCATCGTGCTCTCGCTGACCTTGCTGCTGCTGACCTTCATCGGCGATGCGCTGCGCGACGCCTTCGACACGCGCAAATCATGAACGACAAGACTCCGTTGCTCGCCGTCGACCGGCTGTGCGTCAACTTTGGCCCGTCGCGGGTGGTCGACCAGGTGTCGTTCACCATCGACGCCGGCGAGAAATTCGCGCTGGTCGGCGAATCCGGTTCCGGCAAATCGGTCACCGCGCTGTCGGTATTGAAGCTCATCGGGTCGGCGACGTACAAGGGCGAAATCCGCTTCCACGGCGAGAACGTGCTGGCGAAGAGCGAGCGGGCGATGCAGGCGCTGCGCGGCCGCGACATCGCGATGATTTTCCAGGAGCCGATGACCGCGCTCAATCCGCTGTACACGGTCGGCAACCAGATTGCGGAGGTGCTGGAGCTGCACGAGGGGCTGTCCAAGCGGCACGCGCACGCGCGCGCGATCGAATTGCTCGGCCGCACCGGCATTCCGGAACCCGAGCGCCGCGTGGACGCCTTTCCGCACCAGCTGTCCGGCGGCCAGCGCCAGCGCGCGATGATCGCGATGGCGCTCGCCTGCCGGCCGAAGCTCCTGATCGCGGACGAACCGACCACGGCGCTCGACGTCACCATCCAGGCGCAGATCCTGGCGCTGCTCGACGACCTGCAGCAGGAATATGGGATGGCGATCCTGTTCATCACGCATGATTTGAACCTGGTGCGGCGCTTCACGCATCGCGTCGGCGTGATGGAACGCGGCCGCCTGGTCGAGCAAGGGGCGACCGCCGAGGTGTTTGCCCGGCCGCAGGATCCGTACACGATCAAGCTCATCAACAGCCGGCCGCAGCGCGCGGTGCAGCCGGTCCCGGCGGATGCGCCGGTGCTCGCAGCGGCCCGCGATGTGTCGGTGGATTTCGTGTCGCCGCGGGGCTGGTTCGGAAAGACTGTCTTCCGCGCCGTGCGCGACGCGACGCTGGAGCTCAAGCGCGGCGAGACGCTGGGCATCGTCGGCGAATCGGGTTCCGGCAAGACCACGCTGGGCATGGCGCTGCTGGCGCTGCAGCCGATCGCCGAGGGCAGCGTGACGGTCGACGGCAAGCGGGTCGATGGCGCCGACCGGACGACGCTGCGTGCGATGCGGCGCACGCTGCAGGTCGTGTTCCAGGATCCGTTCGGATCGCTGTCGCCGCGCATGACCATCGGCCAGATCGTCGGCGAAGGCGTGGCGCTGCACATGCCTGAGCTTTCCAGGGAGCAACGCCGGCAGCGCATCCTGGACATGCTGGCCGAAGTCGGGCTGTCGGAACAGCAGGGCATCACCGACGTGCTGACCCGCTATCCGCACGAATTCTCCGGCGGGCAGCGACAGCGCATCGCCATCGCGCGTGCGGTAATCCTGCAGCCGGAGGTACTGGTGCTGGACGAGCCGACCTCGGCGCTGGACGTATCCGTGCAGCAGCAGGTGCTGGCACTGCTGGCCGGGCTGCAGGTCAAATACGGAATGAGCTACGTTTTCATCAGTCACGACCTGGCGGTGGTACGGGCGATGGCCCACCGCGTCCTGGTGATGAAGGACGGCATCATCGTCGAGCAGGGGGAGGCGGAGGCGCTGTTCTCCGCGCCGCGCGAGCCGTACACGCAGACGCTGCTGGCGGCCGCGCTGGTCGCGTGATGCCCGCCGGCTGCCCATCCACTGGCACGCATCGCGGCATGTCTCTTGCGTGCTACCATTTTGTGCTGGTTGGCCGACGTTGACCGAAGGCCGCGGCAAAACCGAATGATCGGCATTCTCATCATCGCGCACGACACCTTGCCGGATAGCCTGGTAAAGGCCGTGACGCACGTGCTCGGCGCTCGGCCGCCGCAGTTCGAGACGTTTTCGGTGGCGGCCACCGATGATCCGTTCGACCTCCTGCCAGAGGCGCGGGAACGGGTCCGCGCGCTCGATACGGGGACTGGCGTTCTGATCTTTTCGGACATCTACGGGGCCACGCCGTGCAACCTCGCCGGCAAGCTGCTGATGCCCGGCCAGGTCGAGGTGGTCGCTGGCGTAAACTTGCCGATGCTGGTGAGGGCATTCACCTACCGTGCCAAGGGCATGGACACCATGATCACCAAGGCGATCTCTGGCGGTCGCGACGGCGTGCTGCATATCGAAGTCGATCCCGTGTATGCAGCAGCGCGAGGTTGAGATCGTCAACAAGCTGGGGCTCCACGCCCGCGCCTCGGCCAAGCTCACCCAGTTGGCCGCGAAGTATCAAAGCGATGTGCAGATGATCCGCAATGGCCGTAAGGTAAACGCGAAGAGCATCATGGGCGTGATGATGCTCGCTGCCGGCAAAGGCTCGGTGGTGACGATCGAAGTCGAAGGTCCGGACGAAGGCGACGCGATGAACGCGATCGTGGCGCTGATCGGCGACTGCTTTGGCGAGGGCCAGTAGCCGCGGAGCAATCGCACACATCGGGCCCGCGTGCCGTGCCGTCTCGGGCGACACGGATCGCGCTGAAATTTCACCGTACTGCAAGATGCGGGAAATGTGGGGGAGGCAACATTGCGCAACGTGCGCCCGGTGGCATCATGGAACCAACGGAAGTTTCAGGCGACCAAGCGTAACGCCGGGCGTGCTGCGCGCCCGGGTCCGCACGTTCAATCGCTCCTGATGGTGTCCAATGCAGATTCGTCATATCGCCATAATCAATCCACTCGGGCTGCATGCGCGGGCCTGCGCGCGCATCGTTCACATCTCCACGCGGTTTCGTTCCCGGATTTCGCTGGTGGTCAAGGGCAAGCGTGCGAGCGCGCGCAGCATCGTCGCGGTCATGCTGCTGACGGCGTCGGTCGGTACCACGGTGCGGCTGGAGGTAGACGGGCCCGACGAGGCCGAAGCCATGCGCGAAATCGCGGCACTCTTCCAGGACGGCTTCGGCGAGAGGACCTAGTGTCCTCATGGTGAGCTTCGCGCTGCATGGTGTCGGGGTTTCCGGCGGCATCGCCATCGGCCGAGCACAGCTCATCTCGCACGCGACGCTGGAGGTCGCGCACTACACGATTCCTGCCGCGAAGGTGGATGCCGAAATCCAGCGCTTTGCCGACGCGGTCCATGACGTCCAGCAGGAACTCGAGGGTCTGCACACCGCGATGACCAGCGGCGACGTGCCAGGGGAGTTCGGCGCCTTCCTCGACGTGCACTGGATGATCCTGAACGACCCGACGCTGTCCGAGGCGCCGAAACGCCTGATCCAGGACCAGCACTGCAATGCGGAGTGGGCGCTCACGCAGCAAATGTCGGTGCTGGTCGATCAGTTCGAGCAGATCGAAGATACGTACCTGCGCGAGCGCAAGGCCGACATCGTGCAAGTCGGCGAGCGGGTGTTGAAGCGCCTGATGGGGCGCCCCGGCGCGCTGCCGGCACCGGTGGTCGAGGAGCAGACGATCGTCGTCGCGCACGACCTGTCGCCGGCCGACGTCATCCAGTTCAAGCAGCACCACTACGGCGCCTTCCTGACCGATGTCGGCGGCGTGACTTCGCACACGGCTATCGTCGCGCGCAGCCTCAACGTGCCGGCGGTGGTGGCCACCCACAACGCCCGCATGCTGATCCGCGACAGCGAAATGCTGGTCGTGGACGGCAATGCCGGCGTGGTGATCATCAATCCCGACCGGGCGGTGCTCGCCGAGTATCGCCTGAAACAGACCGAACTCGGCCTCGAGCGGCAAAAGCTCAAGCGCCTGCGGACCAAGCCCGCCGAAACCATCGACGGCCACCTGGTCGAACTGCACGCCAATATCGAACTCCCCGACGACCTGGTGCTCGCGCACGAGAACGGCGCCACCGGCGTTGGCCTGTTTCGCTCGGAGTTCCTGTTCCTGAATCGCGCGGGCCTGCCCAGCGAAGACGAGCAGTTCGAGGCGTACCGCGCGGTCGCGCAGGGCATGGACGGCCGGCCGGTGACCATTCGCACGTTCGATCTCGGCGCGGACAAGCACAAGGAAGGCCTGGACGGATTGGCGCGCGTCGCCCCCAATCCGGCACTGGGCTTGCGGGCGGTCCGTTTTTGCCTGGCCGAGCCGCGGCTGTTCCTCACGCAGTTGCGCGCCATCCTGCGCGCGTCGCACTACGGCCAGGTGCGCATCCTGGTGCCGATGCTCGCCTCGTCGGGGGAGATCGCGCAAACCTTGATGTTTGTGGAGCAGGCGAAGGAGAGCCTGCGCGAGCAGAACGTGCCGTTCGACGCCGGAATCGCGGTCGGCGGGATGATCGAGATTCCGGCCGCCGTGATAGCGATGGATGCCTTCGTGGCCAAGCTCGCCTTCCTGTCGATCGGCACCAACGACCTGATCCAGTACACGCTCGCGGTGGATCGCGCCGACGAGGCGGTCGCCCATCTGTACGATCCGCTGCACCCGGCGGTCATCCGCCTGCTTGCCATGGCGATCGGGACCGCCAACAAGGCCAAGGTGCCGATCGCCGTCTGCGGCGAAATGGCCGGCGAGGTCGCGCTGACGCGCCTGCTCCTCGGGTTGGGTCTGCGCAATTTCTCGATGCATCCGGCCCACCTGCTGAGCGTCAAGCAGCGGGTGCTGACCTCCGAAGTCGCGGCTGCCAAGCAGCTGGTCGAGCGCATTCGCCGCGCGAGTCAGCCGGACAAGATCGCGGCATTGGTGGAGCGCCTGAACGGTCGCTAACCCTCCCGTCCGCCGGACCGTGTAGTGGCGGCGGCATGCTTCATGCATAATGCCAACGTCATGAATGCGCGCTTTTTCACCTGGCTGGTGCTGGCTTGCGGGCTCGCCGGCGTCACGCTGCCGGCGCCTGCGGTCGAACCCGGCCAGGCGGCCCCGCTGTTTGCGCTTCCCGCCGCGAAGGGCGAGGCCGTCGCACTCGAACAACTTCGCGGCAGGGTCGTGTACGTGGACTTCTGGGCATCGTGGTGCGGACCTTGCCGCCGCTCGTTCCCCTGGATGAACGAAATGCACCAGAAGTACGGTGCCCGCGGCCTGACCGTCATCGGCGTCAACGTCGACAAGAAGCGGGCGGACGCCGACAAGTTCCTCGCGCTGATTCCCGCCAACTTCACGATCGTGTTCGACGACGCCGGGCGGACCCCGCTCGCCTACGCGGTGCAGGGCATGCCCAGCTCCTACCTGATCGACGCGCAGGGCAAGGTCACCTACGTCGAGCGCGGCTTCCTGGACGACAGCAAGGGCCCGCTCGAAGAGCGCATCAAGGCCCTGCTGGCGGCCCGATCCTGAACCAGCCGCGACACCTCATGCGCATCGTCCGGTGCATCGTCGCGCTGAGCGCGCTCGCCGCGCTTGGCGGTTGCGCGAGCTTCGACCCGCCCAAGCCGTGGGAGCGTGGGCAGCTCGCCAAGCCGGAGATGCAGTTCGACTACGACCGTCTCGACGCGCGCACGCAACTGCATATCTACACGAGCAAGGAAGGCGCGAGCGGCGGGTACGGTGTCGGCGGAGGTGGCTGTGGCTGCAACTGACGGCGGACGCGCGCTGCTCGCGGCGGCCCTCGCACTGCCCGGCGTCGCGCCGATGGCTGCGCTGGCGCAGGCCGCCCCGGACCAGGCGCTGTTCGAGCTGTCCTATCTCAACTACCGCGACTGGCAGCCGGGCGCCGACCGGATGAAGGTGGAGGCGCCTTCGTTCTATACGCTGTTGCCGCTGTCGGACACGACGGTGGTGGAAGCCGCGATGGTGTACGACCAGATGTCCGGCGCCTCGCCGCTGTTCTTCAACACGCTGTCGGGTGCCTCGATCGGCGACTATCGCACGGCCGGCGACGTCAAGGTGACCAAGTATCTCGGCAACTACGCGGTCAGCGTCGCGGGTGCGGTTTCGTCCGAACAGGATTTCCTGTCCCGCGGTGCGTCGGCAACCTTGCAGGCGTTCAGCGACGATCGCAACCGCACGTGGACCTTCGGCATCGCTGGGACCAACGATCGGATCAATTCGAGCAACGAGATCGCGGTCAACGAAAAGCGCAACTCGGTCGAGTTCCTGGTCGGCGTCACGCAGGCGCTTTCGCCTACCGCGATCGTGCAGTCGAATCTCACCTACTACACCGGGCACGGCTACTACTCGGATCCCTACAAGACGCTCGATACCCGCCCGACAACGCGCCGTACCACGGCGTGGCTCACGCGCTACAACCAGTACCTGCCGGCGCCGGATGCCACTCTGAAGCTTGCCTATCGGCTGCTGTTCGACTCCTTCGGCGACACGTCGAACATGTTCGAGGCGGCGTGGGCACAGGGGCTGCCCTACGGCATCACGGTGACGCCGCTGGTGCGCTACTACACGCAGAGTGCCGCCTCGTTCTACTTCAATCCACCGTGGCCGCGCGGCTATGTGGACGGGCAGTTATACAGCGCGGACACGCGACTCGCGGCGTATGGCGCGTTGACCGGCGGATTGACGGTGAGCAAGGTGCTGTGGGATGGCTGGCGGGTTGCGCTGCGCGCGGACTACTACCGGCAGGACACGGGCTGGCGCCTCGGTGGCGACGGCAGTCCGGGGATCAAGACTTTTTCCGCCCGCTGGTTGATGCTGACGCTCGCCCGGACGTTCTGAATCGTCGCCGCGCCATCACCGCGCGCCGCCACGGCCGCCGCCGTATTTCGTAAGATGTCGCCGTGGAATTCCTGCATCGCAGCTTTCGCGCCATGGCGGCCGACCAGGCGCTTTCGGTGTGGGCCGCCGACGGCGCCCAGGCGGCGCAAGCCGCCGATGCCGCGATCGCCGATGTTCAGCGCATCGAGGCCAAGTACTCGCGTTATCGCAACGACAGCCTGACGACGCGCATCAATCGAGCCGCGGGCGGCGCGCCGGTGCCGATCGACGCCGAGACCGTGGCGCTGTTGCGCTATGCCGACCGGTGTCATCGCCTGAGCGGCGGGCGTTTCGACATCACGTCGGGCGTGTTGCGCCGGGTATGGGATTTCCGCAGCACGACGCCGCGCCTCCCGGCGCCGGACGCCCTCGCGCGCGTGACGGCCATGATCGGGTGGGCGAGCGTCGAATGGGACGATCGGGCGGTCCGCCTGCCGCGCCCCGGGATGGAAATCGACTTCGGCGGCATCGGCAAGGAGTACGCGGCGGATCGGGTGGCGACGATCTGTGCCGAACACGGCGTGCGCCACGGCCTGGTCAACTTGAGCGGAGACTTGCGCGTGCTCGGCCCCCAGGGCGATGGCACGCCGTGGCGCATCGGCATCCGCCACCCGCGCCGCGCGGACGCCGCCATCGCCGGCATCGATCTCGCCACGGGCGCCCTGGCAACCAGCGGTGACTACGAACGCAGCATCGTCATCGATGGCGAGCGTTATTGCCACATTCTCGACGCGCGCAGCGGCATGCCGGTGCGCTGTTGGCAATCGATCAGCGTCGTGGCGCCGCTGTGCGTGGTGGCCGGCAGTTGCGCGACGATCGCGATGCTGCTGGAAGAAGACGCCGCGGCGTTTCTCGACGGCCAGGACGTGATCTGGTTCGGTGTCGCGGCCGATGGAACGCTGTGCGGGCCGGGAAACCCCGGGCCTACAAACGCGACGGCGCCTGCCTGAAAATGACGCGGGACCCGCGAAGGGTCCCGCTACCGCGCCTGCGGCGTACTTGTCGTGGCTAGGGCGGCGAACACATCGTAACGCCGATGGTGCCTTCGCCTTCCGGCACCCAGCCCAACGCCAGCATTTGCGCGCGGATGCTGAGGTCGGTGGTGAAGCGGTGGTTCGGCGCGCCGGACAAACCTTGGTTGTACATGCGATAGACGGGAATCGTGCCGACCGGGCACGAACCATCGAACGCCGGCACCTGGATGTTGAACACCTCCGCTTCGAACTGCCAGTTCGGATTCGACTTCACGGCCGTGCATTCGGCCGTGTTGGCCGTGTAGAAATGCGAACTCTTGGCGCCGAACGCCGTGCTGAAGAAGCGGCACACCGGCGACGTCCCGGCGCCCGCCGTCGGATACACCTTGAACTGGCGACCGGTGCGTGCCCAGCCGACGAAGACGCCGGTATCGAGCTTGGCGATTTCGTCGGTGATCGCCGTGATGAAGTAGTGGTCGAACGCCGCATGGTAGTACTCGATCACGTTCGCGGTCGAAGCGGTTGGCGGCGGGGGCGGCGTGCCGCCGGTGCCGTTGCCATTGACGACGATCGCCTGCGGACTTCCGGCGCCGTTGCTGGTGACGATGATCGACGTGGTGCGCGCGCCCACGGTATTGGGCTGGAAGGTGAACGTCAGCGTGCACGTTCCGCCCACCGCCACGCTGGTGCAGTTGTGTCCCGACAATGGAAATTCCGCCGCGTTGCTGCTGACGATGCTCGACACCGCGACGGCCGCGGTGCCGGTATTGGACAGCGTCAGCGTGCGCGCGGTGCTGACTGTGCCGACGGCCTGGTCCGGCATGGTCTGTCCGACCGGCATCGACAGCACACCCTGGCCACCGCCGGCGGCCGCGGCCCCGGTGCCGGTCATCATGATGGTGACCGTGGCGGTGCCGGCACCGTTGCTGATGGTGTAGCTGGCCGTGTCGGCGCCGGCCGCCGATGGCTTGTACGAGACGCTCAATGTGCATGACGCGCCCATCGCCAGCGAGGTGACCGTGGTGCAGCTGCCCGAGGCCAGGAATTCGGCTGCGTTGCTGTTGCTGCGCGTGAGGCCGGTGGCGTTGGCGGCGCCGGTATTGGTCACCGTCACCGTCTGCGGTGCGCTGGTGGCCGGCAGCGTGACCGTGCCGAACGAGAGCGACGCCGGCGCCGCGGTCAGCACCGGCGCTGCCGCCGGGCAGGTACCGGTGCCGTTCGGGCCGGCGTAGAAGATCCATAGCGCGATGTCGGCGATGTCGCTGGTGGACAGCGGCAGGTTGCGGCGCAGGTCGAGCGCGAGCATTTCCTCGTTCGCCCCCGTGCCGTCGAGCGCGGCCTCGATCACGCCGGCATTGCCCGACGCGTTCTGGATATTCTTCTTATTGACGTTTGCGCCATGGCAGTTGCTGTTGGCGCAGGCGGTGGGCACGGACGCATTCGTCTTGAAATAGAGCGTGCGCCCGTTGGCGCAGTTGTTCTGCGCCCACGCAGACACCGACCACGCCATCACCAGCGGAAGTAGCAGACCGCGGACCAGGCCCGACGACGAACACTTCATCTACGAATCTCCAGAGGGGAAGCGCGCCGACGCATGCGCGGGGGCGATGGCGGGCAGAAAGTATAGCCGGCAGTATCCCATTGTCATACCCCCCTGTCATAGAGCTTCCGACCAACGGCGGTGTGGTTGGGGGGGCGGGCGCAGACCGTCGGATCGGCGTGGGGGGCCGGCCGGCGCGGGCATCGGTGGCGCGGGACCGGCTGGAAAAGGGGTAACGATGCGGCGGCCAAAACGTGCACTGGAGGGCGAACCGGTCTAGACTTCACTTCCACGCTGATTTGCAGCAGCTTGCGGCCGTGGAAGCGCCCGGCATCGTCGGGATTTCGCACAAATACGGTCCAAGCCTCAGCGTGCCTGCTGCCGGTTGGCGCTGGGCACCGGCAGCCGTGATGGATCGGTCATCTCCGAAGGTTTCTCGGAATTTTCTAGACGCGCCTTGCCGATACCCTCTTTTGCGGCCACCACCGGTGGCACGGATGTGCCAGGCGATCCCGCCCGCTCGGCTGGCGCTGTCGTCGCCCACGGCGCCCGCTTCACCCAACCGCTGAAGCTCGCGTCCGGCGCGACGCTGCCGGAGTTCGAACTCGCCTACGAGACCTACGGCGCGCTCAACCCGGACCGTTCCAACGCGGTGCTGATCTGCCATGCCCTGAATGCGTCGCACCACGTCGCCGGCTACTACGCCGACGACGAGGACAACGTGGGCTGGTGGGACAACATGATCGGGCCCGGGAAGCCGCTGGACACGACGCGATTCTTCGTCATCGGCGTCAACAACCTGGGGAGCTGCTTCGGCTCGTCGGGCCCGCTGTCGGTCAACCCGGCCACGGGCCGACCATGGGGCAACGATTTCCCGCTGGTGACCGTCGAAGACTGGGTCGACGCGCAGGCGCGGCTCGCCGACCACCTGGGCATCGAACGCTTCGCCGCCGTGATGGGCGGCAGCCTGGGCGGCATGCAGGCGCTGTCCTGGGCGCTGCGCTATCCGCACCGCATCGGCCACGCCATCGTGATCGCGGCGGCGCCCAACCTGTCGGCGCAGAACATCGCCTTCAACGAAGTGGCGCGGCAGGCCATCCTGACCGATCCCGATTTTCACGGCGGCCATTTCGCGGCGCACGCGACGCTGCCGCGGCGGGGGTTGCGGGTGGCGCGCATGGTCGGTCACATCACTTACCTGTCCGATCAGCAGATGGAGGAGAAATTCGGGCGGTCGCTGCGCGACGGGCTCAAGTTCTCCTTCGCGCCGGAATTCCAGATCGAGTCGTACCTGCGCCACCAGGGCGAGAAATTCGCCGAGTATTTCGATGCCAACACGTACCTGCGCATCACCAAGGCGCTCGATTACTTCGACCCGGCCAGCGCGACCGGGGGCGACCTGACGCGGGCGCTGGCGCCGGCGCTGTGCAAGTTCCTGGTGGTGTCATTCACGACCGACTGGCGCTTTTCGCCGGCGCGTTCGCGCGAGATCGTGAAGGCGCTCGTCGATCATCGCCGCGACGTCTGCTACGCGGAGATCGACGCACCGCACGGACACGACGCGTTCCTGCTCGACGATCCGCGCTATCACGCCGTGGTGGGCGCGTACTTCGAGCACGTGGCGGCGGCGACCAAGGCGTATTCGACCTTTCGCCTCGGTGCGCAGGTCAAGCGCGAAGTGGAGCGCCGCGGGGTGCTGGCGCAGCGCAGCGACTACGCGACCATCGGCGGATGGTTGAAGCAGGGCGCGCAGGTACTGGACCTCGGTTGCGCCGACGGGAGCCTGCTCAACTACCTGATGCGCGAGCGCAAGGCGCAGGGCTACGGCATCGAGATCGCCGACGCCGGCGTGCTCGCCAGCGTGAAGAATGGCATCAACGTGCTGCAGAGCGACCTCGAAAGCGGCCTCGCCGGCTTCGATGACGCCTCGTTCGACTGCGTCATCCTGTCGCAGACGCTGCAGGCGATGCATCATACGGAGAAGATCGTCGACGAAATGCTGCGCGTGGGTCGCGAAGCGGTCGTCACCTTTCCGAATTTCGGACACTGGTCGCATCGGTGGCAGATCCTGCGCGGCCGCATGCCGGTGTCCGACAACCTGCCCTACCAGTGGTACGACACGCCGAACATCCACCTGTGCACGGTCGCGGACTTCGATGCCTTCCTGCGCGAGCGGCGCTGCGTCGTGCTGGACCGGGTGGTGTTGAACGGCGGCGGCGCGGTTTCCTTCTGGCCCAACCTGACTGGCGAGCTCGCGATCTACCGATTCCGGCGGCGATGATGCGCCCACGCGATGCCTGAGGAGACCTGGCGGCAGGCGCTGTTCAACCGCCGGATGCTGATCTGCGTGTTCACCGGTTTTTCGTCCGGGCTCCCGCTGTACCTGCTGATCAACCTGCTGCCGGCGTGGTTGCGCTCCGAGGGCGTGGATCTGAAGAGCATCGGGCTCTTCGCGCTGATCGGGCTGCCGTACACGTGGAAGTTCCTGTGGTCGCCGCTGCTCGACCGCTTCGCGCTGCCGCTCGGGCGGCGCCGTGGCTGGATGGCGGCGATGCATGTCGCGTTGCTGGTGTCGATCCCCGCGCTGGGCCTGCTGCATCCGCAGGCGGACCTGTGGACCATCGCCTACCTCGCGGCGGCGGTGGCGTTTTTCTCCGCCAGCCTCGACATCGCGCTCGATGCGTATCGCCGCGAACTGTTGCCGGATGCCGAGCTGGGCCTGGGGAACTCGATCCACGTCAATGCGTACCGCGTCGCGAGCCTGGTGCCCGGCTCGCTGTCGCTGATCCTGTCGGATCACCTGCCCTGGTCCAGTGTCTTCCTCGTCACGGCGCTGTTCATGCTGCCGGGCCTCGTGATGACCCTCGTCGTGCGCGAGCCGGACAAGGCCGCGGCGGCGCCGCGCACGCTGCGCGAGGCCGTGGTCGAGCCATTCCGCGAGTTCATCGACCGCGCCGGCTGGCGGCAGGCGCTGCTCGTGCTCGCGTTCATCTTCCTGTACAAGCTCGGCGACAGCATGGCGACCGCACTGGCGACGCCGTTCTACCTCGACCTGGGCTTCACCCGCACCCAGATCGGCGTGGTCGCCAAGAATGCCGGGCTGTGGGCGAGCGTGATCGGCGGGATGCTCGGCGGCCTGTGGATGGTGAAGATCGGCATCAACCGCGGGCTGTGGCTGTTCGGCGTCGTGCAGCTGGTCTCGATCCTGGGCTTCGCGTGGCTCGCGCGCCTGGCCCAGCCCGACATCGTGGTGCTGGCGGTGGTGATCGCCGTGGAGGCGCTGGGCGTGGGGCTGGGCACGGTCGCCTTCGTGGCCTACATCGCGCGCACCACCGATCCGCGTTTTACCGCTACGCAATACGCGCTGTTCACGAGCCTCGCCGCCCTGCCGCGCACGGTGGTCAACGCGACGACGGGCTGGATCGTCGCGCAGACCGGATGGTTCAATTTCTTCCTGCTGTGCACGCTGCTCGCGCTCCCGGGCATGGCATTACTCTTGCGTGTGGCTCCATGGCATGATCGTGCCGCCGAACCGCCCCGTCCATGAATCCGTACAAGTTCAGCGCCATCGCCCATCGCGACCACGATTACTGCAATCCGGTGGCCGCACCCAAGATCGAGCGCCTGCTCGACCTGCTGCCGCTCGACGAGACATCGCGCGTGCTGGACCTCGGCTGCGGGCGTGCCGAGCTGGCGCTGCGCATCATCGAGCGCTTCGGCTCCACGGTGGTGGCAGTCGATCGCTCGTCGATGATGCTCGACCAGGCGCGCGAACGGGCGGAGTGGACCGGCGCGCTCGGCAAGCTTCATCTGGACGACGTCGACATCCGTGACTTACCGCGCCGATCCGGAGACGTTTCACTTGAGCGTCATGCTGGGGGCCGGCGGCATCGCCGGCGGCATCGCCGGCATCTGCAACCAGTTGAAGACCTGGACCCGGTCGGGTGGCTACATCCTGATCGGCGAAGGCTACTGGCGCACCCGTGCCCATCCGGACTATCTCGCGGTACTCGGCAGCGACCACAACGAATATCTCGATCATCGTGGCAATGTGCAGGCGGGCATCGACGCGGGCCTCATTCCCATGCATGCAACCACCGCCAACCTCGACGAGTGGGACGAATACGAATGGAAGTATTGCCGCTCGATCGAACGCTATGCGCGCGAGCAGCCGGAAGACCCCGACGTGCCCGCGATGCTGGAGCGCATCCGCAAGTGGCGTGATGCGTACATGCGCTGGGGCCGGGACACGCTGGGCTTCGCCGTGTATCTGTTCTACCGTCCGGGCGCGCGGATGGGGTAGGGAGCGGCAGGCGCGGCGCCGGGTAGCCGGGCGGCGCTCAGGCGTCGGCGCCGGGTGTCCGGGTCCGGCACTCAGGCGTCGGCGCGGCCGGTCCCGCCATCCATGCGTTCCAGGGCTTCGGCCTGCTCGAGCCATTCGGACTCGAGGCGGGCAAGCTGCCAGGTGAGTTCACCCTGGCGCGCGATTTTCGCCTTGAGTTCCTCCTTCGCTTCCGCGGCGTAGGCAGCTGGGCTGGCGAGCCAGGCGTCGAGCGCGTCCTTGTCCAGCTGCAGCGCGCCCATTTCCCGCTCGGTCGCGGCCTGCCGCGCAAGCAGCGGCTTGCGCGCGTCGGCGAGCCGTTGCCGCGCCTGCGCTTCGGCCCGCTTCTGCGCCTTGCGATCGCCGCCGGGCATTGACGTTGTCGCCGCTGGATCGGCCGAGGCATCGCTTCGGCCGTCCCCTTCGGTGCGCCCGCGTCGCTTCTGCGCAAGTACCCAGTCACGGTAGTCGTCGAGGTCGCCGTCGAACGGCGCGATGGCGCCATCGGCTACCAGCCACAGCGTATCGGTCGTCGCCCGCAACAGATGGCGGTCGTGCGCGACGACGATGAGTGCGCCGCCGAAATCCTGCAGCGCCTCGGTCAGCGCCTCGCGCATCTCGATGTCGAGGTGGTTCGTGGGTTCGTCGAGCAGCAGCAGGTTCGGCCGCTGGCGCACGATAAGTGCAAGCGCCAGGCGCGCCTTCTCACCACCGGAAAAATCGGCAACGGCTGAGGTCGCCATGTCGCCACGGAAGTCGAAGCCGCCCAGGAAGTCGCGGAACTCCTGTTCGCGCGTCTCCGCTTCGAGTTGCCGCAGGTGCCAGAGCGGCGAATGGTCGTGGCGCAGCTGCTCCACCTGGTGTTGCGCGAAATAGCCCAACCGCAGACCGTTGGCCGTATGGCGCTCACCGCCAAGCGGCGCGAGCGCGCCGGCGATCGTCTTCAGCAGCGTGGATTTGCCGGCGCCGTTGGGACCGAGCAAACCAATGCGCTCGCCCGCGAGCACGCCCCAGTCGACGCTGCGCAGGACCGGCGCACCTGCCGCGTAGCCCAGGTCCGCACCTTCGAGCAGAACGAGCTGGCGCGCGGTCGTATCGACCGGCGCAAAGGTGAACTCGAACGGACTGTCGACGTGGGCGGCGGCGATGAGCTCCATCCGTTCGAGCGCCTTGATCCGACTCTGTGCCTGCTTCGCCTTGGTGGCCTTGGCGCGAAAGCGATCGATGAAGGCGTGCAGATGCGCCACCTGCCGCTGCTGCTTGTTGTAGGTCGCCTGCTGCAGCGCCAGCTGCTGGGCGCGTTCGCGCTCGAATTGCGCATAGTTGCCGGTGTAGGCGGTGAGCTTGCGTGCATTGACATGGACGATGGTGTTCACCACGCCATCGAGAAAGTCGCGGTCGTGCGTGATCAGGAGCAGGGTGCCGGGATAGCGTCCGAGCCAGTCCTCGAGCCACAGCACTGCGTCGAGGTCGAGGTGATTCGTGGGCTCGTCGAGCAGCAGGAGATCGGAGCGACACATGAGCGCCTGCGCGAGATTCAACCGCATGCGCCAGCCGCCGGAAAAGCTGGCCACGGGTTCCATCTGCCGCGCTTCGGCGAAGCCCAATCCCGCCAGCAATGTCGCCGCGCGAGCACGGGCGCGATAGCCGCCGATGGCCTCGAAGCGCTGGTGCAGATCGGCGAGCGCGAGACCGTTGTGGTTCGCCTCGGCCTCGGCCTCCGCGCTGGCGAGTGTCACCTCGACCTCGCGCAACTCGGCATCGCCGTCGAGCACGTAGTCGAGGGCCGGCATGGCCACGGCCGGCGTCTCCTGCGCCACATGCGCGATGGTCCATCCCGGTGGCAGGTCGATCGTGCCGGCGTCCGGCAGCAACTCGTGGCGCAACGCGGCGAACAGACTCGACTTGCCGCAGCCGTTCGCGCCGACGAGGCCGACCTTGTGCCCGGCGTGCACCGTCAGCTGCGCCCCGTCCAGCAGGCGCTTGGTACCGCGTGAGAGCGAGAGGTTGGTCGAGAGGCGTAGACAGCCGATTGGGTTCGGGTTCGTATTCGCTAGCGCAACGCGAAATCGTAGTCGATGATCAACGGCGCATGGTCGGAAAAGCGACGGCTCTTGTAGATGGAGGCGGCGCGCGCACGGGCGGCCAGGCCCGGTGTGGCGATCTGATAGTCGATGCGCCAGCCGACGTTCTTCGCCCAGGCCTGGCCGCGGTTGGACCACCACGTGTATTGGTCCGGCCGCGGATCGAGCTGGCGGAACACGTCGACGAAGCCCAGGTCGGCGAAGACGCCGGTCAGCCACGCGCGTTCCTCGGGCAGGAATCCGGAATTCTTCTGGTTGCTGCGCCAGTTCTTGAGATCGATCGCCTGGTGCGCGATGTTC
Source organism: uncultured beta proteobacterium (assembly GCA_963756765.1). Classification (GTDB taxonomy): domain Bacteria; phylum Pseudomonadota; class Gammaproteobacteria; order Burkholderiales; family Casimicrobiaceae; genus VBCG01. The sequence goes on from CAVWPC010000014.1 coordinate 48,056, forward strand.
CAGTCGCCGCAGAGCAGGATCTCCCGGCCCGCGTGGCGCAAATACGCGAGGTGCGGCAGGAACGCCTCGAGGAACCGAAACTTGGACGCCTGCCGGTGCGGCCCCGCGGAACCGGACGGCAGGTACAGGCTGATGATCGACAAGTCGCGGAAGTCGGCCTGCAGGTAGCGGCCTTCGCCGTCGAATTCCGGATGGCCGAAGCCGGTGGTGAACGTCGCCGGCGTACGTGCGTAGATGGCTACGCCGGCGTAGCCGCGGCGCTGCGCCGGGTGAAACGACGCCGTGCATTGGCGCGGGGCACGCAGGCACGCCGGCACGTCGCTGGCCTGCGCCTTCAGTTCCTGTAGGCACACCACGTCCCACGCGCGCACCCGCGCCAGCCAGCGGGCGAAGCCCTTGCGCTCCGCGGCGCGGATGCCGTTGACGTTGAAGGTGATGACGCGCATGACCGCGAAAATCTCGAAGGAGCGCGCGGAAACGCTATGACCGCGCGCGAAAAGCGGCGCAGTGTACACGATGGATGCATGGCTGCCCGATGGCCGCGGAATCGGCGCCGGTATCGAATACCGGCGCGATTTCGTCGCCGACCGCGCGCGGTATAATCGACAAAACGTCGGAAAATCAAAAACATGTCAGATTTTCGCCAGGAATTCCTCGCGTTTGCGTTGGCACGCGACGTGCTTCGTTTCGGGGAATTCACCACCAAGGCGGGGCGCGCAAGTCCATATTTCTTCAACGCGGGTTTGTTCCACGATGGCGAGAGCCTGCTCCGTCTCGGGCAGTTTTATGGCGAGGCGTTCCTTGCCTCCGGAATCGCCTGCGACCAGCTCTTCGGGCCGGCGTACAAGGGGATCACCTTGGCCGCCGCGACGGGTATTGCGCTAGCCGAAAAAGGTCACAATTTGCCGTTCAGCTTTAACCGCAAGGAAGCGAAGGACCACGGCGAAGGCGGGCGGATCATCGGCGCGCCGTTGCGCGGGCGGGTATTGATCGTCGACGACGTCATCACCGCCGGAACCTCGGTGCGCGAATCGGTGACCACCATTCGCGACCACGGTGCGCAGCCCGCAGGCGTGCTGATCGCGCTCGACCGGATGGAACGCGGCCAGGGCGCGTTGTCGGCCGTCGAGGAAGTGCGCCAGATGTTCAACATTCCGGTGGTGGCGATCGCGACGCTGACCGATCTCATGACCTTCATCGCCGGCCGGCCTGCGTTGCACGAGCACGCCGACGCCATCGCCGCGTACCGGCAGCAGTATGGCGTCGCCTGACATGCGCGGCTGCGCCGTCGTGGCGGGAATGCCGCGCCGTGCCGGCGCGGTGGCCGCACGACCGGCGGCAACAGTGAAATCGCTCCGTGCGGTGGCGATCGCGAGCCTGCTGCTCGCCTTGACGGGCATGCTCGTGCCGCGCGCCCATGCGGTCACGTACAAGTGGGTCGACGAAAAAGGCGTGGTTCATTACACGGACAAGATTCCGACCGAAGCCGTCGACAAGGGCAACGTCGAGATCAACAAGCAGGGTGTTCCCGTCAAGCGCACCGACCCGGTACCGACGCCGGAGCAACGCCGTGCGCGCGAACAGGAAGAAGCACGGCAGGCGCAGCTCGCCAAGGAGCGCGAGGAAATCGATCGCCGCGATCGCGCACTGCTCGCCACCTACACCACCGAAAGCGAGATCGATCTGGCGCGTACGCGCGCGCTGAACACCATCGACGGTCAGGTGCAGGGCGCGGCCAGCTACACGGCGCTCCTCAACAAACGCAAGGTTGAACTCGACACCAAGAAGGCCGCCCTCGGCAGCAAGCCGGTTCCGCCGGCGCTCGAACGCGAGCTCGACAACATCCACGCCGAACTGCAGAAGCAGGCCGACCTGATCGCCGCGAAAAAGAAAGAGATCGTCGTGGTCAACGCGCGCTACGACCTCGATCGCCGACGCTGGACGGAATTGCGCGCGCGAGCCGAGGCGGCTGCCAACGCCACGATCAACGCGACGCCTACGTCCGCCAAACGCTAAGGCTCGCCGAGCGCGCGGTCGCGCTGTCCGAGGCGGCTGCCAGCGCCACGATCAACGTGGCGCCTACCCCGCCAAACGCTAGCGCTCGCCGGGCGCGCAGTCGCGCTGCCCGTTGTGCCGGCAGCAGCGGCTGGCGCTCGAAATGTCCCCATTGCGCATGCCGCTGGCGCCTGCCTGCGATAATCGCGCCTTTGGTCGCGACATCCAACCCGGAAGCCCATGGCCCAATACGTCTACACGATGAATCGCGTGGGGAAGACCGTTCCCCCCAAGCGCGTCATTCTCAAGGACATTTCGCTGTCCTTCTTTCCCGGCGCCAAGATCGGCGTCCTCGGCCTCAACGGTTCCGGCAAGTCGAGCCTGCTGCGCATCATGGCGGGCGAGGATCGCGAATTCGACGGCGAAGCGGTGCCGATGCCCGACCTCAATATCGGCTTCCTGCCGCAGGAGCCGCAGCTGACGCCCGAACAGACGGTGCGGCAGGCGGTCGAGGAAGGCATGGGCGAAGTGCTCGCCGCCAAGACGAAGCTCGAGGAGGTCTACGCCGCCTACGCGGAACCCGACGCCGACTTCGACGCGCTGGCGGCCGAGCAGGCGCGCCTCGAAGGCATCATTGCGGCATCGGGGGCCGACTCCGACGTGCAGATGGAAATCGCCGCCGATGCGCTGCGCCTGCCACCGTGGGACGCGACCATTGGCAACCTCTCCGGCGGTGAGAAGCGGCGCGTCGCCTTGTGCCGCCTGCTGCTGTCCAAGCCCGCCATGCTGCTGCTGGACGAACCGACCAACCATCTCGACGCCGAGAGCGTCGACTGGCTCGAGCAGTTCCTGCAGAAGTTTCCCGGCACCGTGATCGCGGTCACGCACGATCGCTACTTCCTCGACAACGCGGCGGAATGGATTCTCGAGCTCGATCGCGGCTACGGCATTCCGTGGAAGGGTAATTACAGCTCCTGGCTCGAGCAGAAGGAAAAGCGCCTGCTGACCGAATCCAAGCAGGAAGGCGCGCGCATCAAGGCGATGCAGAAGGAACTCGAGTGGGTGCGCTCGAACGCCAAGGCGCGCCAGTCGAAGAGCAAGGCGCGCATCGCCCGGTTCGAAGAACTGTCGTCGTACGAGCACCAGCAGCGCAACGAGACGCAGGAAATCTTCATCCCGGTCGCCGAGCGCCTCGGCAACCAGGTGATCGAGTTCGACGGCGTGCGCAAGGCGTATGGCGACAAGCTCCTGATCGACAACCTTAGCTTCTCGATTCCGCCGGGCGCCATCGTCGGCATCATTGGGCCCAACGGGGCGGGCAAGTCCACGCTGTTCCGGATGATCGCCGGCAAGGAAAAGCCCGATGCCGGCAAGATCACCATCGGCCACACCGCGCAGCTCGCCGTCGTCGACCAGACGCGCGAATCGCTCCCCAACGACAAGACCGTGTGGGAAGCGATTTCCGGCGGACAAGACATCCTGACGGTCGGCCGTTTCGAGATGCCGTCGCGCGCCTATCTCGGGCGATTCAATTTCAAGGGCGGCGACCAGCAGAAGATCGTCGGCCAGCTATCCGGCGGCGAGCGCGGCCGCCTGCATCTGGCGGCGACGCTGCTCAAGGGCGGCAACGTGCTGCTGCTCGACGAGCCGTCCAACGATCTCGACGTCGAGACGCTGCGTGCGCTCGAGGACGCACTCCTCGAGTTCGCCGGCAGCGCGCTCGTGATCTCGCACGACCGCTGGTTCCTGGACCGGATTGCCACGCACATCCTGGCCGCGGAGGGTGATTCGCAATGGTCGTTCTTCGTCGGCAACTACCAGGAATACGAAGCGGACAAGCGCAAGCGATTGGGCGAGGAAGCGGCGAAGCCGCACCGCATCCGATACAAGGGGTTGATGTAGATCAGTCAGATGGGTCGCGAGGCTCGCGCCGCGAACCCCATGGGGGAATCAAGCGGCGTCGGCGTCGGCGTCGGTGCCGCATAGCCGTGCTTCATTCAGATCGTTGCGCGGCGCCATTAGCGAGGGCAGCAGCGGCGTGTTGCGACCGGTGGAATATTCGCGTTGCTCTCGATACGCCAGTGTTCTAGTATGACGCGGCTGCCCCCCGAGAACAGCTCGCCATCTCGCGAGCGCTTTCGTCTTGCTAACCTTCCAATCCGTGAGGAAGACGATGAATACAAGAATTGCCATGGCATTATTGATTTTGACCGCCGCCCATTGGGCGCCGGACTCTCAAGCGGCAGCCTGCACTGGCGCGTCTTCATTCTCTGATGTGCCACAGGGTGCTAGCTATTGCACCAACGTGCAATGGTTGGCCAATCGCCAGATCACCCTCGGGTGTGGTGGTGGCAACTATTGTCCGAACGACGCGGTGAATCGGGCTTCGATGGCCTTGTTCATGAACCGTCTTGCCGACGCGATTGTGCAGCCTGCAGTGAATATACAGAGTGCTGTGGGCGCCTATACCTTGACCAGCTTGGCGGTAGCAAATATCCAATGCGAGGGAAACGCGCTCGCGGCAGTTCCGTATCCGCGATCTATCACGCTCTCCACCCACTTGTCCGCGAAGACCGTTTCGGGCCAAGCCACGCTTGGGATTCAACCGACTTACTCGACTGATGGCGGGGCGAATTGGGACTTTCCCAATACTAACGCGGAGATGGTCGGTTTCGACGCGACCTATGTTGGAAACGTGAGCAGTCCGGCTACATTCACCTTGCCTGCGAATCTGCCGCTCCGCGTCGGGGTCGGAGCGTATTCGGTGGCGGGCGCTACGTCGATTGCCGCCGGGGGGCGCTGTCATGTCCTCGTCAGGTCGCAGAGCTTGACCGGATCGTCGGCGCCCTATGATTTGCCAGTGGACTCCGGAATTCCGGACGGGTTCTAAACGCGCGCCCAGGCAACAGTTTGGCTATTAGTGAACCGGCTGGGCGTTGCGATGGTGTGGGGCCGGCCGGTTCAGCAGTTGCTACCTTCGTTCCAGCCTTGCGGCAATGGCGTCGGGCCGCGAGGCGGTTGAACGACCGGTCCCCCGCGCGCAATGGATCGACGTTGGACCCGCTCCGTCGGCGGGTCGGCCGGTCGCCGGGCGTACTGCCAACGATGGCTGCGTCGTAATGGTGGGCGAATACGCCAGCTAGCGCCGATGCCGCGGCGGGTCGACCTTCTCGACCCACCAAACGCTGAATCGCGCGACCCATTTGTCGATGACGTCGGGATGCACAGCGACCAAGCACACCCCCCAGCCCAGACCGAGGAGCGGCAGGACAACGTGTGCCCAATCCACGATGCTCATGGTGACGTCCATAAGAGCCCCAGATGCTAGAGGCTCGCAATGACGATTTCGTGACATTCCCCGGTGGCGATGCGCGATGACGGTGCTGCTCTGGCTGCTCGCTGTCGCGCTGATCCTGATCGGCATCGCCGGCACCGTCCTCCCGGCGTTGCCCGGCGCGTTGCTGGTGTTCGGCGGCATCGTGCTCGGCGCCTGGATCGACGACTTCACGCGTGTGCCGGTGTGGCTGGTCGTGGTGCTCGGCGTGCTCACCCTGCTCGCATGGCTGGTGGATTACGTCGCCGCCGCCGCCGGAGCGAAGCGGGTCGGGGCGAGCCGCTACGCGGTGGTCGGCGCGATGATCGGCACGGTGCTCGGCATCGTCACCGGCCTGTGGGGTCTGATATTCATGCCGCTGGTCGGGGCGGCGCTCGGCGAATTCATCGCACAGCGCAATCTGCGACGAGCCGGCCACGTGGGGCTCGCGACCTGGCTCGGTCTCCTGGCCGGCACGGTGGCCAAGGTCGGGATCGTCTTCGCGATGGTCGGATCCTTTGTCGTCGCGCTCCTCTTCTGACGACAGGCTGCGGCCCCGCGGCGCAATCGCCGCTAGCGCTTGCGTGCTGGTTTGCGGGTGCCGCTCGGCGCACGCGGCAGGCTCTTGCGCGAGCGCTCGATTTCAGCGTGCAGCCAATCGCGCAATGCGGCCAATGGCGGCCAGTCGCGGAGGTTTGCCGGGTACACCAGGTGATATGTGAACGCCGGTTCGTCGAAGATGGTGTGCGGTGACAGTTGCGCGAGGCGGCCATCGGCAAGCGCGTCGGCGGCGAGTAGCTCGCGACTCAGGGCGATGCCGAGATTCTGCTCCGCCGCTTGCAGCATCAATCCGGCATCGTTGAACACGGCGACCGGCACGACCCGCAGGTTCACGCCGGCAACCTGAAGCCAGCGCGTCCACAGCTTGGCATCCCCCAGCAGCGGCTCGCGCGCCAGTGCATCAGGTGAGGCGCCCGCCAACCGGCGTGCCGCCGCTGGTGAGCCCACGACGATCTTGCGCACGGGTGGCGTGAACAGTTGCTCGGCGGCGAGCCCCGGCCACGGGCCGCTGCCATAGCGCAGCGCGGCGTGAAAGCCTTCGCGCTGCAGATCCACGACCTGCTGCGACGCGTCGATCTCGAGCGCAAGTTTGGGATGGAGCGTGTGCCATCGGCCGATACGCGGCAGCAGCCAGCGCTGCGCAAAGGAGGGCAACACGGTCACACGCAGGCGCTGCGCGGTCCCGCTAGCCGCCGCCGCGGCTGCCTGCACGCCTTCCTCGAGTTGCGCCAGCGCTGCCTGCACGCTGCGCAGCAGCGCTTCGCCTTCGGGTTTCAGGATCAGGCGCCGGCCGCGCCGCTCGAAGAGGGCGAAGCCGAGCTGGTCCTCCAGGCTGCGGATCTGCTGACTGACCGCGCTATGCGTCAGGTGCAGGACCCCGGCGGCAGCCCGCAGGTTCTGCGCTTCGGCTACCGCCCGAAAGGCGGGAAGCGTATTGAGCGGCAGGCGGGCCATGTTGGTAAGCATAGCTGACCAAATCCCGCTGAACAAACTGATTCCCAGTGGGCTTCTGGGCTCCTATGCTTACCAGCATCAAAACCCAGCTTGGGAGCCATAAAATGAACGCCACCGGTACCAGCCTTGCGACCGCCCTGCCGGGCAACTTCCTCAGGCGTGCGGGCGAAATCCTTCAGGCGATCCGGGACGCAGCGGTTCGCGCTGACCGGAAATGGCCCGGTCGTCTGGTCGCCTTTCGTCACGTCGACGCCGTCGAAGCACTGGACGCGCGTACATTGCGCGACATCGGGTTCAGCACGTGGGATGCATCGCGCGACGCGCAACGTGAACGCGAATCACTGCAGATGCGGATCGACGGCGGCTATCGAGGATGACGCGGTCTCCAGGTGTTGCGCGGCGGACTGCTTCTGACGCTGCGTACCCCTACGGCTGCCACCCGGTACTGACGTGACAGCCGAACCTGGCCGCATCAACCCAGCAAGCGCTTCAGGATCGCGTTGACCTGCGCCGGATTGGCCTTGCCTTTCGACGCCGCCATCACCTTGCCGACCAGCGCGTTGAAAGCCCTTTCCTTGCCGGCGCGGAACTCCGCGACGATGCCGGGATTCGCGCCGATCGCGCCGGCAACGAGCGTCTCGAGCGCGCCGGCGTCGGAGATCTGCTCCAGTCCCCTGGCCGCGATGACCTGGGCCACCGTCAAGTGCGCCGCGCCGCCATCCAGCACGAACGTGCCCGTCTTCGCGTCGAGCCGGCGGTGTTTCAGGCCGTGCTGCCACAACTCGTCGAACACCTGTTTCGCCTGTTCGCGGTTGACCTTACTTGCGCGCAGCGTTCTGAGCAGATCGGCCAGCTCTTCCGCGGCCACCGGTGACGCAGCGATGTCCAGCTCGGCGCGGTTGAGCGCGGCTGCCACGTCACCGAGTACCCAGTTCGCCACGAGCTTGGCCTCGCCGCCCAGTGCGCGCACCGCAGCTTCGAAGTAGCTGGCGAGGTCGCGGCTCTGCGTGAGCAGTACGGCATCGGCCTGCGGCAATCCATGTTCCTCGACGAAACGCGTCTGCATCTCCTCCTGCGGTTCCGGCATCCTGGCGCGTACGCGCTCGATCATCTCGCTGGTGATCTGCAGCGGCGGCAGGTCCGGATCGGGAAAGTAGCGATAGTCCTGCGCGTCTTCCTTGCTGCGCATCGATCGCGTCTCGTGCCGATCCGGATCGTACAGCCGCGTTTCCTGCACGACCTTGCCGCCGTCCTCGATCAGTTCGATCTGGCGACGCACTTCGAAGTCGATGGCCTCCTTCATGAAGCGGAAGCTGTTGAGGTTCTTGATCTCGCAGCGGGTACCGAGCGGCTCTCCGACGCGGCGCACCGACACGTTAGCATCGCAGCGGAAGCTTCCCTCTTGCATGTTGCCGTCGCAGATGTCGATCCAGCGTACGCGCGCGTGAAGTTCCTTCGCGTACGCGACCGCCTCATCGGAACTGCGCAGGTCGGGCTCGGTCACGATCTCGAGCAGCGGCGTGCCGGCGCGGTTGAGATCGATGCCGGACATGCCGTGAAAGTCTTCATGCAACGACTTCCCCGCATCCTCTTCGAGGTGCGCACGCGTGAGCGTTACGCGCATCGCGCCTCGCGTCGGCGACACGATGGGGACACTTCCGCCTGCTACCACCGGAATCTCGTACTGCGAGATCTGGTAGCCCTTCGGCAGGTCCGGGTAGAAATAATTCTTGCGCGCGAACACGCTGCGCGCATTGATCGTACCGTCGACCGAGAGACCGAACTTGATCGCGCGCTCGACTGCGCCCTTGTTGAGCACCGGCAGCACGCCGGGGAGTGCGAGGTCGACCGCCGACGCTTGCGAATTCGGCGCTGCGCCGAACGCAGTCGACGCGCCGGAAAAGATCTTGGCCGTCGTCGACAGCTGCGCGTGCGTCTCGAGGCCGATCACCACTTCCCAGGTCATGCAGGAGCTCTTTCATGCCAGTCGGTCGCCTGCTGGAACCGATGCGCGACATTGAGCAGCCGCGCTTCGCTGAAATAGTTACCCTGGATCTGCAGCCCAATCGGCAGCCCGCGGCGATCGAAGCCGCAGGGAATCGAAATCGCCGGCGCGCCGGTCAGGTTGCCGGCGATGGTGAAGATGTCGTTCAGGTACATCTGCACCGGATCGTCGGTCTTGTCGCCGAGCTTGAACGCCGGTGAAGGCGCGGTCGGACCCATGATGACGTCGCACTGCTGGTAAGCCCGCGCGAAGTCGTCGGCGATGAGGCGGCGGACCTGCTGTGCCTTCAGGTAATACGCGTCGTAATAGCCGTGCGACAGGACGTAGGTGCCGACCAGGATGCGCCGCTTGACCTCGGCGCCGAAACCCTCGGCGCGCGACTTCTTGTACATGTCGAGGAGGTCGGTGTACTTTCCGGCACGGTGGCCGTAGCGCACGCCATCGAAGCGTGACAGGTTCGACGACGCTTCCGCCGGCGCGATCACGTAGTAAACCGGCACCGAGAGCTTCACGTTCGGCAGCGTGATGGGCACGGTGGTGGCGCCGAGCTTGCGGAATTCGGCCAGCGCCGCGTCGACGGCCGCGGCCACGTCGGCGTCGATACCGTTGCCGAAGTACTCGGCCGGCATGCCGATGCGCAGGCCGGCGAGCGGGGCGTCGAGGTCGCGCGTGTAATCCTCCGGCGTGCGGTCGAGCGAAGTCGAGTCGCGCGGGTCGTGGCCGGCCATGGCGTTGAGCAGCAGGCCGCAGTCCTGCGCCGTGCGCGCGAACATGCCCGGCGTGTCGAGGCTCGACGCGAACGCGATGAGCCCATAGCGCGAGCACACACCGTAGGTGGGCTTGAGTCCGCAAATGCCGGTGAGCGATGCGGGTTGCCGGATCGAGCCGCCGGTGTCGGTGCCGGTGGCCGCGGGGACCAGCCGCGCCGCCACCGACGCGGCCGACCCGCCGGAACTGCCGCCGGGAACGTAGTCGGTGTTCCACGGATTCCTGACCGGTCCGTACCACGACGTCTCGTTGGACGAGCCCATGGCGAACTCGTCCATGTTGGTCTTGCCGACGAGGACCGTACCCGACGCGCGCAATCCGGTCACCACGTGCGCGTCGTACGGGGCCACGAAATTCGCCAGCATGCGCGAGCTGCAGGTGGTCGGCAGGCCGGCCGTCATCAGCACGTCCTTGTGCGCGATCGGCACGCCGGCCAGCGGCGGGGCGTCGTCGCGCGCCAGTGCCGCATCCGCCGCCTGCGCCTGCGCCAATGCGCCGGCGCGGTCGATCGTCACGAAGGCGTTGAGCGTGGGTTGCGCCGCTTCGATGCAAGCGAGCACCGCGGTCGTGACCTCGACGCTGGAGATCCGCTTCGCTTTCAGGTCGGCCGCCAGGGCCGCCACCGTGCCATCCACCATCGCTATTCCACCACCCGCGGCACCAGGTAGAGACCGTCCTCGGTGGCCGGCGCCTGGGCCTGGTACAGCGCACGCCGGTCGGTGTCGGTGACGACGTCGTCGCGCAACGGCAGCATCACGTCCTGCGCATGTGCCATCGGTGTGATCCCGGTCGTGTCCACCGCCTGCAGCTCGTTGATCATCGCGAAGATCGTGTTGAGCTTCACCTGGACTTCCTGGGCGGCCGTATTGTCGATCTCGATGCGGGCGAGATGCGCTATGCGGTGGACGTCGTCGAGTGTCAGGGCCATGGCGGGCGGGTCCGGGCGATCCTTCTGCGGACAGGATCGAAGCCGGTCGAATCGGCGGTTGCGAGTTGTCGGGGCGACCGGCGTGCGGCCGGCATCGGCGAAGGACGGAAACTGCCCGGAATCGGCAAAAACCCGCGCCAAATCAGTGCTGAAGGCAAGGTGATGATGTTATCATAATCGATACTCGTGAGCGTGCGCGACCTCGCGGGAAGAGGTCGGGCTGCGCCGGTCCTCCGCTGCCGCCGTCGCGCAGTCCTTTTCGTCAGGTTCTCGTATTCATGTTCGAGTTTTTCAAAGGTTACTTCAGTAGCGACTTAGCGATCGACCTCGGCACCGCGAACACGCTGATCTACGTGCGTGGCAAGGGCATCGTCTTGAACGAGCCTTCCGTCGTCGCGATCCGCCAGGAAGGCGGCCCCAACGGCAAGAAAGTCATCCAGGAAGTGGGCCTCGCCGCCAAGCAGATGCTTGGTCGCACGCCAGGCAACATCACTGCCATCCGTCCGATGAAGGACGGCGTCATCGCCGACTTCACGGTGACGGAGCAGATGCTGAAGCAGTTCATCAAGAAGGTGCTCGATTCGCGCCTTTTTTCCCCGTCGCCGCGCATCATTATCTGCGTACCTTGCGGGTCGACGCAGGTCGAGCGGCGCGCGATACGCGAATCTGCACTCGGCGCCGGCGCGTCGAAGGTCTACCTGATCGAGGAGCCGATGGCGGCCGCGATCGGGGCGGACCTGCCGATTTCGGATGCCACCGGCTCGATGGTGGTCGACATCGGCGGCGGTACCACGGAGGTCGGCGTCATCTCGCTCGGGGGCATGGTCTATTCGGGCAGCGTGCGGGTAGGCGGTGACAAATTCGACGAGGCGATCGTCAACTACATCCGCCGCAACTACGGCATGCTGATCGGCGAAACCACGGCCGAAATGATCAAGAAGACGATCGGTTCGGCATTCCCCGGTTCCGAAGTCAAGGAAATGGAAGTCAAGGGTCGCAATCTCGCCGAGGGCATCCCGCGCAGTTTCACGGTGTCGTCGAACGAGATCCTGGAAGCGTTGACCGATCCCTTGAACAGCATCGTGTCCGCGGTGAAGAGTGCGCTCGAGCGCACCCCACCGGAGCTCGGGGCCGACATCGCCGAGCGCGGCATGGTGCTGACCGGCGGCGGCGCGCTCCTGCGCGACCTCGATCGCCTGCTGATGGAAGAAACCGGCCTGCCGGTGATCGTGGCCGATGATCCATTGACCTGCGTCGTGCGCGGTTGCGGCAAGGCGCTCGAGAACATGGAAAAGCTGGCGACGATCTTCACATCGGACTGATGGAGCTGCATGAGGTCCGGCTGAACTGATGCGCCCGATCTCCACCGATCCACCACCGTTTTTTCATCGCGGTCCGTCGCCGTTTGCGCGACTCGCGTTCTTTGGCGTGCTGGCCATCGCCTTGATGTTCGCCGATACACGCTATCGCTATCTCGAAGGCATCCGCCAGGTCGCGAGCATCGTGTTGTACCCGCTGCAGCGCGCCGTGCAGCTTCCCGGCGAGGCGCTAGCGTGGGTCGGCGAATACTTCGCGTCCAAGCGCGCGCTGGCCGAGGACAACGACCGCTTGCGGCAGGATCTCGTGGCGCAGGCGCCGGCGGTGCAGGGCTTCGCGATCATGCGCGACGAGAATGCGCGCCTCAAGTCGCTGCTCGAGGTTCGTGCCCGCTACCCCGGCTCGGCCACCACCGTCGAAGTGCTGTACACGGGGCGCGATCCATTCGCCCAGAAGATCTTCGTCAATCGCGGCAGCGACGAGGGCATCAAGGCGGGCGAGGCGGTCATTGACGAACTCGGTGTCGTCGGCCAGGTGACACGCGTGTTCCCGCACATGGCCGAAGTGACGCTGGTCACCGACAAGGACCAGGCCGTACCGGTGCGCATCGAGCGCAACGGCGTGCGCAGCATCTATTTCGGGACGGGTTCAGGTCGCGCGCCGGAACTGCGCTTCATGGCTCCCAACGCCGATGTACGCGTCGGCGATTTGCTGCACACGTCGGGCATCGATGGCACCTATCCGCCCGGCCTCGCGGTCGCGCGGGTCGAAGCGGTCGAACGCGGGACCGGCCAGGTGTTCGCCAAAATCACCGTCCGCCCGCTGGCCGGTCCGGATCACAGCATGTACATGCTGGTGCTGGGGCCGGGCGCGGCGCTGCCGCCGCGACCGGAGGAGACGGCCAGCGAGGCCGCCAAGAAGTCGGGACGCACGAAGGGCAGGCGCAATTGAGTGCGTTCTCGCGCTCCGGAGCCTTCACGCCGGCGCGGCCGGAGGAAATCCTGCGGCCGGTCAACGGCTGGTTCATCCTGCTCACGTTCGTGCTCGCATTGCTGCTGAACATCGCTCCCGCCGCGGGCGTCGTGCTGGCGCTGAAGCCGGATTTTCTCGCGTTGGTCATCCTCTACTGGTGCATTCAGGAGCCGCGCTATGTCGGCGTAGGCGTGGCCTGGACGCTCGGCCTCGTAATGGACGTGGCCGATGCGACGCTGTTCGGGCAGCACGCGCTCGCGTACGCGTTTCTGGCTTACGCGGCCGAGTACTTCCGCCGCCGCGTCCTGCGCTTTCCGCTGTGGCAGCAGGCGCCGCAAGTGGCGGTGTTGTTGTTGCTGTGCGCGGCGCTGGTGCTGCTCGTGCGCTTTGTAGGCGGCGCACCGATGCCGGGATGGCATTACCTGCTGCCCAGCGTCGTGGGCGCGCTTTTGTGGCCGCTGGTGTCGGTGCTGCTGCAATGGCCGCAACGGCCGGCACGTTCACCGTCGGACCTGTAGAGGATGGCCGGCCGCCGCCTGTTCGGATCGCGGGACCACGGCTTCGGCAGCGGCCGCGGCCTCGGTTCGACCGAGATGCGCAACGCGGAGCGCGAACTCTTCCTGTTCCGGCGGCGGCTCTTCGTCGCCGCGGTGTTCGCCTTTCTCGCCTTCGCTGGCTTGCTCGGTCGCTTCGTCTACCTGCAGGTGTATCAACACGAGCACTACCGCACCCTGGCCGAGTCGAACCGCATTGCGATCGTGCCGATCGCGCCCAACCGCGGCGTCATCACCGATCGCAACGGTGTGGTGCTGGCGCAAAGCTACTCGGGTTACACGCTGGAACTCATGCCGGCGCAGATCAGGAATCTCGACGCGACCATCGACGAACTCGCCACCATCGTCGACGTGCAGCCGCGCGATCGCCGGCGCTTCCGCAAGCTGCTCGAGGAATCCAGGAATTTCGAGAGCCTGCCGCTGCGCACGCGGCTTACCGACGAGGAAGTAGCACGCTTCGCGGTCAACCGCTACCGCTTTCCTGGCGTCGACATCAAGGCGCGCTTGTTCCGCCAGTACCCGTTCGGCGACGTGGCGTCGCATGTGCTGGGCTATATCGGCCGCATCAACGATCGCGATGTCGAGCGCATTGCCGGCTGGGAGGAAACGGCCAACTACAAGGGTTCCGACTACATCGGCAAGGTCGGGGTCGAGCTATCCTACGAGCGAGAGTTGCACGGCACCACCGGCGTCGAGGAAGTCGAAGTCGATGCGGCGGGCCGGGCGGTGCGCACGCTGTCGCGTACGCCGCCGATTTCCGGCAACAACCTGCGGCTGTCGCTCGACATCAAGCTGCAGCAGGTGGCCGAAGCCGCCTTCGGTGATAGGCGCGGCGCACTGGTCGCGATCGATCCGACGACCGGCGACATACTGGCGTTCGTGTCCAAGCCCGGCTACGACCCGAATCTCTTCGTCGAGGGCATCGACACGGCGAGCTGGGAGGCGCTCAACGAGTCGCCGGACAAGCCGCTGCTCAACCGGCCGTTGCGCGGTGCCTATCCGCCGGGCTCGACCATCAAGCCCTTTCTTGCGCTGGCAGCGCTGACTTCGGGCAAGCGCACGCCGCAGCAGGCGATCAGCGACCCCGGCTACTTCCAGCTGCCCGGCTCGTCGTACCGCTTTCGCGACGACAAGCCCGGTGGGCACGGCACGGTGGACATGTACAAGTCGGTGGTCGTGTCCTGCGATACCTACTACTACGTGCTGGCGAGCGAGACCGACATCGACGACACCGCGCGTTTCCTGTCCCAGCTTTCGTTCGGTCGCAAGACCGGCGTCGACATCGAAGGCGAGCTGATCGGCGTGCTGCCCTCGCGGGAATGGAAGCGCACGCGATACGCCGGTCCCAAGTACCGTGACGACGACCGCAAGTGGTACCTCGGCGACTCGATCTCGGCGGGTATCGGGCAGGGTTACAACAGCTTCACGCCCATGCAGCTCGCCGTGGCGATGGCGACGGTTGCCAACGACGGTGTCGCCTTCCGGCCACACCTCGTAAAGAACATCGTCAATCTCAAGACTGGCGAGGAGCGCTCGGTAGCGCCCCAATCGACGCACTCGGTCAACACGCGGCCCGAGTACATCGCGATGATCAAGAACGCGCTGGTCGGCGTGAACAAGGAAGGAACGAGCGCCGCGGCGTTCGCCAAGGCCGGATATGTGTCGGCCGGCAAGACGGGCACGGCGCAGGTTTATTCGCTCAAAGGCGAGAAATACAGCGCGCACAAGATCGACGAGCGCCTGCGCGATCACGCCTGGTTCATCGCGTATGCGCCGGCGGACCGCCCGCGAATCGCGTTGTCGGTACTGGTCGAGAATGGCGGCTTCGGCGCGCAGGCGGCAGCGCCGATCGCACGCAAGGTGCTGGACTACGCGCTCCTCGGCATCGCCGATCCGGGACCTGCCGTCGCAGTGCCGACGCACGAAGGCGAAGACCAGAGCGACTGATGCGTGCATTCGAGCTCATCGGCCGCGTCTGGGAAGTGCTGACGCGGCCCATCGACAGTTTCCTGCTGGGCTGCGCGCTGGCGCTGGTAGGGGTCGGGCTTGTCACGCTGTTTTCCGCGGCCGACCAGAGCGTGGCGCGCGTGACCAACCAGGCCGTGTCCTGCGGCTTCGCGCTCGTGCTCATGTGGCTGGTCGCCAATGTGCCGCCGCAGACCCTCGCGCGGGTGGCGGTGCCGCTGTACGTGGTGGGCGTGCTCTTGCTGGTGGCAGTGGCACTGATCGGCGTGACGGTCAACGGGTCACGGCGATGGTTGAACCTCGGCGTCATGCGCATCCAGCCGTCCGAACTCATGAAGATCGCCGTGCCGTTGCTGCTCGCATGGTATTTCCAGAAATTCGAAGGCCGCCTCTCCTGGAAGGACTTCGTGATCGCGGCGGTTCTGATCATCGTGCCCGCGTTCCTGGTCAAGCGTCAGCCGGATCTCGGCACGTCGTTGCTGATCGCCGCGTCGGGCTTCTACGTGCTCTTCCTCGCCGGCCTGTCCTGGAAGGTGATCGTGGGCCTTACGGCAGCTGGCGCGGCCGCAGCGCCGTTCCTGTGGACGCACCTGCACGACTATCAGCGCGAGCGGGTGCTGACGTTCCTCGATCCGACTCGTGATCCGCTGGGTGCCGGGTATCACTCGACGCAGGCGTCGATCGCCATCGGCTCGGGCGGGGTCATCGGCAAGGGCTGGCTCAACGGCACGCAGACGCACCTCGACTTCCTGCCCGAGCGCCACACCGATTTCATCTTCGCGGTGTACGGCGAGGAATTCGGGCTGATCGGCAACGCGCTGTTGCTCGTGCTCTACATCCTGCTGATCGGCCGTGCGATGGTGATCACCGCCAACGCATCCACCGTGTTTGCGCGCCTGCTCGGCGGGGCGGTCACGCTCATGTTCTTCACCTATGCGTTCGTCAACATGGGCATGGTGAGTGGCTTGCTGCCGGTGGTCGGCGTGCCGCTGCCGCTGGTGTCCTACGGCGGGACCGCACTGGTGTCGCTGTTCATCGGCATCGGCATCCTGATGAGCGTGCAGGCCCATCGCAAGCTCGTGGTCAGCTGAAGCCCTTTGCGGCCACTGCGCCGCGACCGTCTAGGCAGGCGATCGGTCGACCGAGAAGCGATAAACGGTGCGCTGCCGGAAGACGTCGCCGGGGCGCAGCACCGTCGTCGGGAATTCCGGCTGGTTGGGCGAGTCCGGGAAATGGTGCGCTTCGAGGCACAACGCGGCGTGCTTGCCGTACGCCGCGCCACCTTTGCCATGCATGGTGCCATCCAGGTTGTTGGCCGTATAGAACTGCACGCCCGGCTGTGTCGTGTGCACGTCCAGTAGCCGGCCCGATCGCCGCTCGGCCACGCGCGCGGCGTGCTTGAAGACGCCCGACGCGCCCAGCACGAACGTGTGGTCGTAGCCGCCGTTCACGCGCAGCAGCTGATCGTCGTGGGCGCCGATGTGCGCACCTACGCGTGTCGGCGACCGGAAATCCATCGGCGTGCCCGCGACTGCGCGCAGTTCGCCGGTCGGGATCGACACGGAGTCGACCGGCAGGAAGGCGTTGGCGAAGAGCGTGACCTCGTGCTCGAGGATGTCGCCACTGCCGGCGAGATTGAAGTAACTGTGATTGGTGAGATTGACGATGGTGGGCCGGTCGGTGCGCGCTTCGTAAGCGAGCTCGAGGCCGTTGTCCTCGTCGAGCGTATACACGGCCGCGACGTGCAGCGTGCCGGGGTAGCCTTCCTCGCCGTCGATGCTCGTGTAAGCGAAGCGTGCCGTGTGCGTGGTGGCGGCTTCGAGCGTCCAGTTGCGGTGGGCGAAGCCGGTCGGCCCGCCATGCAGCGCGTTGGGTCCGTTGTTCGCCACCAGTGGATACTCCACGCCATCCAGCGTGAAGCGCGCGTGCGCGATCCGGTTGGCGTAGCGCCCGACCGTGACGCCGAAATTGGGGTTGCGCGCGAGATAAGGCGGCAACGTATCGAAGCCGAGGACGACGTCACCGGGAGTTCCGTTGCGGTCCGGCACGCGGATGCCCTGCACCAGCGCACCCCACGACCAGAGCGTGACCTCCATCCCCGCCCCATTGGCCAGCACCACGCCTTCCACCGGCGTGCCGTCGCTGGCCATTCCGACTTTCGCTCGCATCACGCCGAGTTTACCCCTCCCGCTCGCCTGTCCGCCGCTTGCCGGCTGACGGTGGCGAAGGTCGTGGCTTTCACGGCGCGGTGGTCACCTCCCACGGCAGGTTGCGCGTGAGCAGGACATTCAGCAGGTTGTCCTGGAAATTGATGTTGTTGGTCAGCTGGTCGTGCTGCTCACAGAGAAAAAACCAGTAGGCGATCGGCAGGAACACGTCTTCGTGCTGCGGCGCCATGGGATCGAGCGTTTCGCGCGCGAGCAGCGATGGTTTGGTCACGCGACCATCGCCGGGCTCCAGCATGATCTCGTCGTAGCGCACGCCGGCTACCGGATGGCGAATGTCCTGCGGATTGAGGCGGACTTCAAAGCGGTCGCCGATCTTTTCCAGCGCGAGCCGCGCGGGCGTCAGCGAACAATCGCCGCCGAACAGGACATACCGGATGGGTGCGGCCGGTTCGGGTGACGACAGGAACCACATGAAGCGGCGGCCTCGCTCGAGCCGGTAGTCGAAATAGCGGTGCAGTGCTTCGACGTAGTCGTTGCCATCCGCATGCTTTCCTGCAATGCCCGCGAACATCGCCGGATCGAAGACCGACCAGCCGAAGCGCCGCCACGTGGCCCCGTCGAACAGGTTGAGGTCGAGCGCGTGCCCGTCGACGTCCACGACCCAGGTGACGAGCGGATGCGGGAATAGCTGGTAGCCGCTGGGCATGGTCGCGAGCACTTCCGGCGCTATCCGCTTCAAGCCGATCGGTTCGCCGGTAAGGAAGGCGTGCAACGAGCCGGCGGAACCCATGTTCGGCGTGCCGAGCTGGATCAGCTTGCGCACGCGTGTCGCGCCGTAGAGCACCACCGGCTGGTACGTGGCGGAGTCGAGCACGTCGATGGGGCCGTAGCGCAGGTAGTAGCGGGCAATCAGGCCGCCCATGCTGTGCGCGATCAGGTCGACGCGCAGCTCCGGGTCGTGATAGTCCCGCCGGATCTGGTCGATCAGCCGGTCGAGTGCCTGCGCATGCATTACGTTGTCCTGGCGCCAGTCGTAGGGAAAAATGTAATAGCGCCGTTCCCGCTTGCCAAGGGGCGTGCCGGGCTTGGTGTACGCGTAGCCGCCGAAGTCCTGCAGCGTCTTGATCAGCGGTCCGTAGAAGTCCTGGCCAAGCACACGGTCGGCGAGGCCGAACGCCTCGAGGTTATCGCGCTTCACCGCGAGCGTTTGCGGATCGAATTGCAGGGCCAGGTGGTGATAGTCGCCGAACACGATGTCCCGCACGCCACCCGGCCACATCTCGACGCCGGAAGTGCGGTCGCGCAGGCGCGAACCGAAGAGTCCCGGAATGACGATCACCGGCGTGATGTCGACGTCCTCGGTCCCGATGCGATAGAGCCGCGCGAGGTCCGGCCGTGGCGTGCTGCTGCAGGCGACAAGCGTTGCCAGCGCGACCAGCACCGGGATCGCGGCCCGCGCGATGCTTGCTGCGAGGCTGCTTGCTGCGGGATCCGGCCAACGCTTCGCGCGCGCGCTCATGCGCGACGCGTACGCGGCACCTCGTGCTGCCGGCGGCGCCGATAGGTTCGGTAGATGGAATAATAGGCCGCTGCGTTCAGCGCCACGACGGCAATGCCGAGCAGCGTCTGAATCCGCGCAGTGAGACCTGTCGGATAGATGACGGGCAGCAGGTAGTGCTCGACGAAGCCGCCCGCATAGCCGGCGTCGCCCGCGTGTTCGCGCAGCGTGTTCTCCAGTGGCGTGAGCGGGCACACGGTGCCGGTGAATTCGACATACGCGACCCAGGCCAGCGCCGGCAGGTGCAGCCACGCCCATGCCGCGCGCATCCTGACCAGCACGCTGCCGGCGACCACGAACACAATGAACGCCAGATGCGCGATGACCGTCAGATCGGCAAGCAGGCGCAGCATCATCGCGTGGTCAGCGCCTCCTGGATTTCGCCTTGCCGCGCGACGCAGGTTTGGCGGTCTTGGTGTCGTTCCGGACGTCCGGTTCCTGTTTCTTGTAGTCGCCGATCACGCCTTTCACCGGACAGATGCTGAAGATCGGACATTTCCTGCAGCCGACGGCGATTGCGACGGGGCATATGACCATTGTTGTGCCGCTCCGATGGGGATTGAAGCACGATGATGAGCGTCCGCGCCGGCAAAAGCCAGCACACGGCATCGCGTCGGGTGCCGGCTCGAGGCGTGCTACCGGGCGCCTTACTCGACCAGGGTACCGCCGAAGGCGACGCGTCCTGCGGCGGCCGGTGCATACGCGACGTGCACGCGGAGCGGCGAGCGCTGGCAGACCCGCGCAATGGCCTGCGTCAGCGCGGCGATCTCCTGCGCCCGCGCCGCCGGTGGCGGCAGACGGCGCCTGGTGACGGTCACGAAGACCGGTGCATCGGCCTTGGCGACGCGCACGCCGTTCTCTGCGTAGCAGCCGGGCTCGAGCGTGCGCAGGCGAATCCAGGTCTCTCCCGGCGCCGAACCGAGCACCGTCGCGGCCGCCTCGGCCAGCGGCTGCGCCAGGCCCTCGGACGCGCCTGCCACCAATTCGATTTCCACGATCGGCATGCACCATTGTGATCCGCTGAATGGACTTCCGGAAGTGCGCCGACGGGCGCCACGAGTGCTAAAGTAGAACTTCGGCACTCCTTTTCAGCCGCTGCGGACGGTTCTCCGCCGCGGCCCGCCGCGGAGGCCGTGGAAGGTGGCCGATGCACTTCCTCTCGCCCGAATACCTGTGGTTGCTGTTGATTGCGCCGGCGCTCGTCGGCGCCTATGTGCTGGTGTTGCGTCGGCGCCGCAAGGTCGCGGTCCGCTACGCCGATCTCGGTCTCGTCAAGCAGGCACTGGGCCCGGCACAGCGCTGGCGCCGGCACGTGCCGCCGCTTCTCTTCCTGCTGGCGATCGTGGTGACCATCCTGGCGGTGGCGCGCCCCAGTGCGGTCGTGACGCTGCCGAGCGACGCCCGCACGATCATCCTGGCCTTCGACGTGTCGCTCAGCATGCGCGCCACCGACGTCGACCCCAACCGGATGGTGGCGGCGCAGACCGCCGCCAAGGAATTCGTGCAGGAGTTGCCGCGCGACGTGCGTGCCGGCATCGTCACCTTCGCCGGTAACGCCGTCCTGGTGCAGCCGCCCACGCACGATCGCGACGAACTCGCGGCGGCGATCGACCGCTTCCAGTTGCAGCGCCATACCGCCATCGGCAGCGGCATCGTCGTTTCTCTGGCCACCCTCTTTCCCGACGAGGGCATCGACAACGAAAGCGCGATGTTCAGCAGCGTCGCGTCGCGCGATGCGCCACGCAAGGGCAGTTCGCTCGACAAGGCGCCGAAAGCGGAGAAGAAGGAAGTCAAGCGCGTCCCACCGGGCTCGTTCAAGTCGGCGGCGATCGTGCTGCTCACCGACGGCCGCCGAACCATCGGTCCCGATCCGCTCGACGCGGCGAAACTGGCGGCGGACCATGGCGTCCGGGTGTTCACCGTCGGCTTCGGCTCGGCCACTGGCGGCAACGTCGACGTCGATGGCATGTCGATCTACATGCGCTTCGACGAGGAGACGCTGAAGTCGGTCGCGGCGATCACGCGGGCGGAGTATTACCACGCGGGTACGGCAGCGGACCTCAGGAAAGTCTACGAAGGCCTCAACACGCGTTTCGCGCTGGAGCGCAAGGACACGGAGATTTCCGCGCTGTTCGCGGCGCTGGCGGCGGCGTTCGCCGTGATGTCGGCGGCGCTGTCGTTGCTCTGGTTCAATCGCCTGGTGTAGCGTCGCTTCCCGCCCTGCGCGGGTGCGCCGCGGCGGTCGCGGCATCGTCCCGGCGTCACCCCCCGCTAACGCCCCGGTGCCGCCGGCAGGTACAGCACCATGTGCGCCTTGGGGTGATAGCGATCGCCGATCTTGAGCGCGCGCTCGTCCATCCCGAACACGCTAAAACCCGCGGCTTCGTACAGCCGGCACGCGCGCGCGTTGGTGGCGGTGACCGTGAGTTCGATCTGTTCGAGTCCGGGCGTGGCCTGTGCCCGCGCGACGCAGCTTTCCAGCAGTTGCCGCCCGACGCCGTGCGCCGCGTGCTCGGGCGCCACGAACATGCCGAAGAGCAGCGCCTTGTGCCGCTGCTTCCGGCGGGCCTCGCGCGCGAGGCCGACGCTGCCAATCAACACGCCGGGCGCGGTGAACGCGCCCAGCACGAAATTATCACCCTCGTGCGCGCCTGCGGCGAGCCGCGACACCACCCACGACAGCGGCTTGCGTTCGTCTTCCTCGAAGCTCGACGTGAACGCGTCGGGACAGATGCGCAGCATGCGCAACCGCAGCGCGTGGTACACCGGTGCATCGTCCGCCTGCAGGACGCGGATATGCGCACCGTACGGCGCCGGGGTCAGAGATCCTGCGGCGTCCATCCTGCCGGCTGAAATGCCGAGGTGCCGCGATAGCGGAATGCTGCCTCCAGGATCATGTCCAGATGGGGCTTGCGCGGCAGGTCCGCGATCTCGTCGCGGGGCACGTAACGCACCTCGAGCGTTTCCTTGCCGTCGGGTCGCGGTGTGCCGCCGATGACCCGCGCACCGAACGTGGTCGAGATCCAGGACACCTGGTCGCCATTGGCGTAGACGCCGGTGCACAGCGGCCCGCCGAATACACCGACGATATGCGTCAGCTCGAGGTGCAGGCCGGTCTCTTCCCACGCCTCGCGCACCGCCGCATCGGCCGGAGTCTCGCCGGGCTCGACCATGCCGCCGGGGCTCGTCCACAGGTTGCCTTCGACATGGCGTACCAGCAACACGCGATCGTCGGCATCGATGGCGAGAATGCTCACCGAAGGAACCTGCAGGATGTCGGTACCGATGCGCGCGCGCAGCGATCGGACGTAGTCGGACATCGACATCGGGATGCTTACTCGAGCTCGATCTTGCCGTCGAAGGTGACGTGCAGCTTGAGCCCCGCCACGTCCAGCGTCACCGTCGCGGGTAGGGATTCATTGCCCTTGATGGTGCCGTCGCCGATGGCCTTTGCGACCGCCTGCTCGATCTCCCGTTGCGAGTTGACACCGACCATCTTCAGGAACTTGCGGATACTCAGATTGAGGCTTTCCTCGTTCATCGCGACCTCCGTGGCTTGACCGACGCTCGCCAGTCTAACCCGAGCGATTCGCGCGGCGGCGCTCGCTTAGTTCGAACAGGCCCATGCCCGCCAGCGCGGACCACGGCGTGAAGGCCTGCCAATCGATTGCGATCATGGGTTGGTGACGCCCCTGGGCCGAAGTCCGCGGCCAGCACCGCCCGCCGTGGCACAGCGCTGACACAGGCACGCGTTGCCTCGCAGTGCCTCTGGTAGCGCCTCGATCACCGCCGGGTCGATCGCGACGCTGGTGCACCAGCAAGGCGCCGCGAAGTCCCCGGTCCGGGCGGGCGCGCAATCGTTGTTGCCGTGGCACAACGGACACACGGTGATGGGCGAGGGCGTCATGGCCGCGAGCGGGCCGGCTGCATCACGGTTGCCCCGGGTTGTCGCGGCGCACGCGCGCAAGATAGTCGCGCAGGTCATCGGCGGCCAGCGGCTTCACCATGACGCGCAGCGTATGGGTACGCGTTGCGGTTGCGGTCCCGATGCGTTCACGTACCTGCACGAAGCCAACCTTGTGCCAGAAGCGTTCCGGCTTGACGTGGCCTTTTACCACGCCCAACCGGATCCATTGTGCGCCTTGCGCAACCATCCAGCGCTCGAGTCCCGCGTAGATGCTGGCTGCGGTGCCGCGGCCATGCAATGCCGAGGCAACGATGAAGAGGCCGATGTGCCAGACATCGCCGGCCAGGAAGCCGCCCAGCCCGTTGGCCATCGCCACCAGCTGGTCGTCGTGGTCGAAAAAGCCGAACATCCATCGGGATTCGAACGGCATTTCCGGCGGTGGCTGGCTTCGCCATTCCCGCATGGCTTCGTCGGGTGCGGGTCCCGCGTCGCCGACCGCAAGGAAATATTCGGGGTTGTCTTCGAAGAAGCGCTGCAGCCGCGGCATGTCGGCGCCTGCCAGCGCCACCGCGCGCAGCGAATCGACGGTGAACTGTGGTGGCGCAGGTTTGGGCAGCATGGGCAGCTGATTGCTTCTGGTGGTTGGCGATGCCTTCGACGCTTGGCTGCCGCAGCAGCGGCCGGTATTGCCGCCTGCGGTCTCCGGTCTTTCGACTTTCGCGGACCCTCAGCCCGGAAAGCGCAGCGCCGCGCGTGCACGGGCCTTGGCTGTCTCCTCTTCGCGGCTTTTCGGCGATGCCGAGGTTTCCAGTGCCCCGATCAGGCGCGCGGCGACGGCGGCGATGTCTTCGACCGCCGCATTGAAAGCGGCTTCGTTGGACTTCGATGGCTTGCCAAAGCCGCTGATCTTGCGAACGAACTGCAGCGAGGCCGCCTGAATCTCCGACTGGGTCACCGGCGGGTCGAAGTTGAACAGCGTTCGGATGTTACGACACATGGCGTGGTTCTCCGCGCAGTTGCATCAGGGCCATCCGGCGAGTGAGCGCCCGGCGGCGGCTAAAGTTGCTTGCGGTCGATAATGTCGCCGGCTTCAGGTCCCGGGGCCGGTCCTGTCCGACCCTGCGCGCCGGCACATCAGGGCTTCGTCGCAGGCAACGTCGATCCCCGCGTGCGGCGGCACCGTCGCGATCTCGAAGCCGAGCCGCTCGAGCAGCCGCTGCGAACGGCAATTGTCGCGCTTGAAGACGGCGCAAAAGGTGTCGACCTGGTAGTGGTGTTCCAGTTCCGCGAGCATCGCGGCCACCGCTTGACCGGCCAATCCGCGACCCCAGAAGGCGCTGCCGAAGACGTAGGCGATGTCGGCGTATCCGCCGGTGACCGAGGCTTGAACGTAGCCGATCAACGCGGACGGGTTGAGGCGCACCACCCAGTTGAGCCACTGCTCCTGGCCATCGGCGGAGCGCCGGGATTCGAGTCGCCTGAAGCGCTCGCGCAACCAGGCCACCGATGCCGGCGGTTCGTTCTCGTATTGGTAGATCGCGGGATCGCTCAGGACGTCGAACATCGGCTCGGCGTGCGCCGCGACCTGCGGTTCGAGCGTCAATGTCCCGGAGGCAATGGTGCGCAAGGCAGGCTCCGGTGAGCGCGAGGCGGGGCGTCGACCCGGGTCGGCATCAATCGGGTCAGACGGGACGATGCTCGGTGCCCGCACCCGGTGTCACGAACAGCATGGTCGTCGGGACAGTCGTGCGCGCCGTGTGCCATACGCCGCAAGGGATCAGCACGTACGCGCCTGCCCGGTCGAGCGAAATTTCGCGCGCGCCGGCAGGTTCTTCGAGGACGACCACGGCTGCGCCGGTCAGCAGCATCACGATTTCATCGCCCGCGGGGTGGCGCTCCCACGTCGGCCAGGCGGCCTCGAAAGTGAATGCTGACATCAGGCGACCGCGGTCGAGCTCGGGATGGTCGCCGCGACCAACGTCTTCCCAGAACGTCTGCGGGACCGCGATGGCCCCGGCGCGACCGTCGTCTTCCAGGTGCAGGTAGGTGCACAGGATGTCTGCCGCCTTCGCGGCCGACCGCGCTTCGCGGTTCATGGAGGCAGGGAAGGTCTGGCGGCACTGGAGGGCGCGAGGCGCCCGCTTCCTGTCGAGCGTTGTTCGCCGTCAGGAATCGGCCTTCTCCACGGGCGCGGCCAGTTCATTCGTCGATTCCGGCTCCGGCGCCGTGTCAGTACCGGCCTTGCGCAGCCGCTTCGCTTCCTTTTTCTGCTTTTTGGCGAGATCCTTCTGCCGCTTTGCAAATGCGTAGTTTGGTTTTGCCAAGTGTGCACTCCGTTGTCAGGTTGGAGTTCCAAGGGTACCCGATTGCGCGCAAGCTTTCACGCAGGGCCGACGACGCGGTTGCGCTGGTTCGCAACCGCTTGCGGCGGCCCCTGCCGTAGGCTCATCCCGGCGAAGCCCCGACCGCCCGGGTCATGAAAACGCTATGCGGATCCTCGATGTAGTCGGCAAAGGGGCCGCAATAGGTGAACCCGAATCCGGCGTACAGACGCCGCGCCGGTTCGAAGGCCGCCATCGAGCCGGTCTCCAGGCTCAATCGGCGATAGCCGCGCTTGCTCGCTTCACCGATCAGGTGACCGAGAATTCCCTTGGCGACGCCGCGCCGCTCATGCGCCGGCTGGGTCTTCATCGACTTGATCTCCGCGTGCCGCGCATCCAGTTCCTTCAAGGCGCCGCAGCCAAGCAGCTGCCCGTGTTCCCACGCGGTCCATAGCGTCACGCCGGGTTGGCGCAAGCCCGCGAGGTCGAGCGCGTGCACGCTTTCCGGCGGCGAGTGCAACGCTACGCTGCGCAGATGGTCGAGCAGCAAGGCAGCGATTTCGGGACCGGACAGGTCGTCGACGCGGAAATCCATCGGAGAAGCCCCGCAATGTAAAGGACGCTTGACATTGGTCCGACCCCTCGCTAATATGTAAAGCATCCTTTACATACAGGCGGAGTCGGTCATGAACGAGCGGACGAGGAACAGGCAATACTACTTGGAACTATTCGGGGCGCTGCTGCTGTACGTCATCGTGCTGGTCGCGGCGCTTTCGGCGGGCAAGCACCTGCCGGCCGGCTCGGCGAGGACCATCCTTTACGTCAGCCCGATGCTGCCCTTCATGCTCGCGGTCTGGGCCGTGGTCCGGCAGATCAGGCGCGCGGACGAATTCGTGCGCAAGGTGACGCTCGAGCACCTGGCGATTGCCGCGGCGGTCACCGCGGGGTGGACGTTCACCTACGGCTTCCTCGAAAACGCAGGCTTTCCGCGACTCAGCATGTTCACCGTGTGGCCGGTGATGGGCGCGGTCTGGGGCGTGCTGGCTTGCCTCGACAACCTCAGGCACCGGTGAACAACCGGCTACGCGAATTGCGCAGCGGCCGCGGCTGGAGCCAGGCCGCGCTGGCGGATCTGCTCGACGTATCCCGACAGACGGTCAATGCCATCGAAACGGGCCGCTACGACCCGAGCCTGCCGTTGGCCTTTGCGATCGCCCGGGTATTCGGCACCAGCATCGAGGCTATTTTCATCGCCGACGGGTAGCTGACGGAGACATCAGGTCGCCGGCTCCGGGCCGACGCGTTGCGGCGTGCCGACATGGAACGCATTCATTGTCCGGCGGGTGGCTGCCAGAGTTCAACCTTGTTGCCTTCAGGGTCGATCACCCAGCCGAATTTGCCGTACTCCGAGTCTTCGGTCTTCTCCAGGACGTTGCATCCCTCGTCGCGAAGTGCCTGCAGGACAGCGGCGAGATCCGCGACGCGATAGTTGATCATGAAAGGTGCGGTGCCCGGCGCATATGGATTGCCATCGGCGGCGGCGATGGACCATATGGTCGTACCTTTCACCGGCTTTCCTGCCGCATCCGCCCAGGCGAACGCGGTGCCGCCCCAGTCCTGGACATCGATGCCAAGGTGCTGCTTGTACCAACTCCGCAGCTCGTCGGGATGCTTCGCCTGGAAGAAGATGCCGCCAATGCCCGTGACCCTTTCCATCGCAATCTCCAAAGTTGCCCGCATCGCCTCGCGATCGCGTTTGCTCAGTCCGCAGTCCTTTGCACGATCAATTCAAACAACTGCTTATTCGCGCAGAATTCGAGCGCGGTCACGAGGAGCCTGCTGTCCATCGCCCCGAAATCCGCCCGCCGTCGCCGCCCTTGGACGCTCCGCGTTAGCCCTCCTTCATCGCATCCTTGCATAGATCCACTCCGTACACGGCTCGCCCTTGAAAACTGTCTCACGAATTGCCGTGCGGCGCATGCCGACACGCTCGAGCACGGCGACCGATGGCGTGTTGCGAGCGTCGGTGATGCCAACGACCTGCTCGATTTCCGGCTGCTCGAAGAGCAGGTCGATGGCTGCCGAAACCGCCGCCGACGCATACCCGCGCCCAGTCTGCCCTGGCGCGAGGGTAAAGCCGATTTCGGCCTGCTCGCCGCGTTCCGCGACATGGATGCCGAGATCACCGACCAAGACGTCGTCGTCCGTGCGGGCGATCGCAAGCTGCGTCCATTCGCCGCGCCGAAGGCTCGCGACTTTCGCCATTTGCTCAATGAACACGGCTGCTTCCGCCGCCGACACGGGTGCCCAGCCCTGGTACCGGCCCACGACGGGGTCCTGCCGATACGCGTGAAAGGCGCGCCAATCGTCGGCACGAAGCAGGCGCAGCGTCACCGGACCGGCAGATCTGGGCCAGGCCATGTCGCCTACGCGTCGAACGGGACCGCGGTCAACATTCATTGCGCCGCCTGCGCTTCGTCCAGTTCGGACGCGACCGCCTTCCCGAACTTCGCTTCATCGTGTCTCACGCTGTTCCCGGCTTCCAGTCAGTGGCCGGCCCCGCGAGGACGGTTGACGGTGTAGACAACGAACAGCCCGAACAACACGGCCACGCCCGCCCAGGCGCGCTGGAACGATGATCCCTGGCTCGACCACCAGTCGAGCATGGCCTGCATGCGCTCGATGCCGACGTAGGGAGTCACAAGCGCGGCAAGGATGATGAGGGTCCCGAGTACGCGAAGCGTCTTCGGTGTACGCGAGACCGGAGCGACCCACACCAATACCGCGCCAAATACGAGACGCACGACCGCAACAGCGTAGAGCGCGGCCGGTGTCTGCAGCGAGCGGCCGAACTCGAGCAGGGTCGAGGGGGAAGCGATGCCGACCAGTCCGACAACGCCGATCAACATGCCCAGGGCCGTGGCAGCCAGCTTCATCCGGTGTGCTCGAGGCGGAATTGACCGGCCCAAGACGGGGCCGCGGCGCCCGGTCCGATCGAGTATTCCATGGGATGGGGGGTGTTCATGCGCACAGGATCAAGGTTGCGGGATATCTACGGACGGTCGATTCTTGCGGTAGGAATTCTTCAACGCGATCTTCCCGTCCTTGAATGTGAACAGGTCACACCCGTGAACTTCGACACGCGTGCCATCCGGTCGCGTTCCCGTGAATGTCCACTCGGAGACCCCGCGGTCGCCGACGACAAGATGCTGCGCGTCGCCCCAGTGTGCGTCCGGGAAGCTTGCCCAGACTTGGGCGAAGCCGGCGCGCACGGCCGCACGGCCCGAGTAACGGGTCCCGCAGATCTCCGTGCCCGCCGAGGCTTCGAAAACACAGTCGTCCGTCATGAAATGCATGAGGGCATCGATGTCGTGACGATTCCATGCATCGGCAAACGCCTGCAGGAATTCGGGCGTGACCTGCGTCATCGGTTGCGACATGCTCCAGTCCCTCCATTCATTAGTTCCACCGTGCACCCGAGCCGATCACCAGCGCATACAGCAGCCCGGGTACCGCTAGAAGCGACAGCACTGCGATGGCGACGCCGGCATGACACCGCTGGCGCAGGCTTCACCGTTGTTGTTCCCGCCCTCGATCTGCCAGCGGCAGACCGTGACTGGTGAGGCGACCATGGGGTGCAGCGTTCGCAAGCCAGTTCGCGATCACCAGATTGGGTACCCAGCATGCGGCACCAGGGCCGAACCCATAGGTCATGATCGCGTACAGAGCAATTGCAAAGCTCAGCGCAACGATTGCAAAAAAGCTCGTGTGACGCATCGCTGGCAATCGGGTCTACGCGGCCGACATCGCGCCGCTTGCGCGCGAATGGCGATGTTGAAGCCAAAGCAGGACAATACCGATCAACGGAAGCAGGATGTCGGTATATAGAATCGCGCCCGCGTTGCCGGGTGCAAGGTTGCCGGTTTTCACGATCTCCATGATGTGCCCGCCGGCCGCACCCAGCAGGAAGAACGCAGGGCCGACAACGGCGGCTACCCGCATGTCGAAGCTCCCCCGAAAGGCAAGAAAGCCAACCGCGGCGAACCCCAGGCTGGCAAAGCCCACTTCCCTCTGGAATGGGCTGTCTGCCCAGCCTATGAAGTGCGCCGTCATTTCGCCGAAGAAGACATGCAGCACGAAGTTGTAGAGATAACTGAAGGCAATGGAAAAAAGGATGAAGTACGAGAAGATCGCCTCGGTGACCACGGAGGCCGTCCAGGGCCGCGACGTGCGAAGCAGGGAGATCGCGGACGCCACCAGCCCGAGTACGAGCAGCGTGAGCGTGAAGTTCTCGAGAAGGAAGCGGATGACGTTCTCCATTCGATGCTCCGTGCAGGCACGCGGTGACGTGACCGCAGGCGGCTCAGGGGGCAAGCGCACGAAGAATGGTTTCCGCCATCCGTGAGCCGCCATTTGGTGTGCGATGGATGCCATCCAGGATCGCCTCGATCGGCGCCGTCCCGTGAAGGCCCGCCCAGATGGCCATTTGTCCCGGTGTTGCACTGACGAAGGCCATCCGCCAGTTGGCAAACATTGGCTTTTCGATCTCTGCCTGATGAAATATCTTCACGGAAGAATGCCTGGAGTCGTCGGTGATGCTTCGCATCAAATTGAGGATAACGTCCTTGCCCCCCTCGATGACTTGAAGGAAAACCCCATCGACGTACACGAGTGCGCCCGTGACGTTCCGCTTTTCGTTGCCCGCCCGAGCGTCGACCAGGATCCGTTCAAGGTCGTCTACCGACATCGGGGCCGTGGCCCGGGATGAATAGATGATTTGGTAAGTCATCCTCATACTCCTACGGAAATGTCATTTCACCCACTCCGATGGCTCCTGCCCCGACGCTGACCGCCTGGTGATGAGCGAACCGTGTCTTGGGAGAGGTCCGATCGGCGAGGGTGACACTTGCATTGCGTTTACGCGATAGCATCCTGAATTACTCCGGCTGAATCCGGTTTGTCCAAAGACGGGTCACAGCACGATCTGTGCGAAACCCAACGCCGACAGAAAGCCGATCGAATCGACATAGACGTCTTTCCGCGCGATGAGGCCGCCAACAAACGGAATCACATCGACACCGTTCCATGCGATCTTCTTCCCGGTGGGCTGGACGGTGATCGAGCCGCGGGTATACGGAATCGCCAGCGTGCCCGTGGCCGTCCATTCCTGGGCCACTACGTCATCGCGCACATACGTGCGACGAGCGCTGAAGGTGATGTCCGGGAAGGCGGCGAAAACACCTTCCAGAATCCCGCGTATCGCTGCTTTGCCTACAGCCTTTCCCCCGCTCGTGTGATTCTCGAATACTGAATTCTCTGTATGCATCGAGAGAATCGCCTCAACGTCGTGGGCGTTCCAGGCTTCATTGTAGGCCGCGATAGTCGATTCGAGTGCGTGTGCCATATCCGTCTTGCCTCCGGTGGGATCAGAACTCGCTGCGCCAATTCTCACGACACGGCGCGCAGAATGTGCATTCGAACGAGCAGATGCGGGCTTGCGTGGACTCGGGCGGTAGGTCGCGGTTGCAACATTCGCAATTGGGGCGCAGTTGAAGCATGCTTCGCCTCCCGTTCGATTTGTATAGCGGTGCCGATTTCATCCGGATGTTGATTCCGGAGTCCGCGAGCGGTAACTCACTTGTCGCGGGAACCGTGAACCGCGTGCCTAGGCAGCGTAGATTGGCTCACACAGCACCTCGGTCTTGACCGAGTTGGCAATGAAACACTCGGCATGCGCACTGTGATGCATCGAGTCGATGTCGCTTGGGGCCGGCAACAGATCGCCGACGAATGCGACTCTTGGCCGGAGCGTTACCCGCGTCATCGCCAGTTTGCCCGAAGCGCCTTTGGCCATGACGCCTTCGGCATCGTCGACATAGGTATCGACGCAGAAGCCCCGCTTTGCCGCGATGAAGAGGAACCAGAGCATGTGGCAACTCGACAGCGAGGCAACAAAGGCTTCCTCCGGGTCCACCGCATTGGCGTGTGAATACGGCAGTGGCACGGAATGGGGAGACGATGACGCCGGCACCTCGATGCCACCATCGAAGTGCCAAGTATGCCGCCGGCTGTACCTGTTGTCAGTAAATGGCTGCTCGCCGCGATCCCATCGGATTGTTGCAGAGTAGGTAGACATGATTTTCGCAGACTTGTGAAGATGCCAGATTGCTCGCCGAACCTGTCGGCGGTCATCGAAGACGACCTCATCCCGAACCTCAGGCGGCGTCGGAATCGAAGTTGAGCTCCACGCCATTGCCGGACGGGTCGCTGACCACAAGTTGAACCTGCGTGGTTCCCGGTACGAGGACCCGACGGTAGTCGAGTCCGCCACTTTGCAGGCGCTCTTCGAATTCTGACAGATTGGTACAGGTGAAGGCGACGTGATCGAAGGTCGAGCCTGGCTCCTTCAATGGCGGCTTCGGCGTGTCGTCTACCACCAGGTGCAACACTGCCTGGTCTCCCAAATAGAGCCAATGACCGGGAAACGGGAATGGCGGCCGCCAGCCTTCCGTCATCCCCACGACGTCGACATAGAAGTCGCGCAGCTTCTTGATGGTTGCGCCGTCAGCACGCAGGTTGAAATGATTGAAGGCAAGAGTGGGCATGAGAGGCCTTTGGGTGGCGAATGGATTGCGCCGCACGACGTGGCGCCCGGTTGCGCACTGAATCAGCGCTCGTGCGCAATGCGTGCATAGATGCAGGTGTTGCGGAGCGTGCCGTCGGGCGCGCGACGTTCGTTGCGAAGAGTCCCTTCCAGGGAGAAACTGCATCGCTCCGCGACTCGGCGCGACGCGGTGTTTTCTTCATCGGTGATGATCGCCACTCTCGCCGCACGCAGATGAGTGAACGCATAGGCGGTCAGCGCCGTGACCGCTTCGGTAGAAGCCGATCTCCGCGATTCGGTAGAGGGTCAGGTCTCGGGCTCATGGCAAACCACTTCGATGTTGTGTCCGTCCGGACCAATGACGAAAGCAGCATAGTAGTTCGGATGGTAGTGCGGGCGCAGGCCGGGTGGGCCGTTGTCCTGGCCACCCGCAGTTAGGGCCGCGCGATGGGGGTCGCCTGCGAGGCCGCACGCCCGGTTCAGTGGCCGGGCGGATGGCCGGAGGCTGCGACCGGTTGTTGGGCATCCGCGCGCCCCCGGTGTCGCAGGACGACATGCGTGGCCTTTTCGGATGCTACGAATTCGACGCATTCGTAGCCCAGCACCCGCGAGTCGACCCCATCGAACAGCCGTTCTCCACTGCCGAGCAGCACGGGTGCGATAGCAACGTGCAACTCATCAATGAGGCCCGCGCGAAGGTACTGCTGGATGGTGCTGGACCCACCGCCGATGCGCACGTCCATTCCGCCGGCCACCTCGCGTGCCCTTGCCAGCGCGTCGCGAATACCGCCCGAGACGAAATGAAACGTCGTGCCGCCTTCCATCTCGATGGGTGGACGTGCATGATGCGTCAGGATGAACACCGGAACGTGATACGGTGGATTGTCTCCCCACCAGCCTTTCCAGTTCATGTCCGCCCAGGGCCCACGGAGGGGGCTGAACATGTTCCTCCCGAGAATCCAGGCCCCCACGTTCTCAAAGCCACGAGCGGCGAAATCATCGTCAACCCCGGTCGTGCCGTCGTGCTTCCCGAACAAGGCCCGCTGAAACGTGCGTGTTGGCAACAGCCATTGGTGCAGTTCCGCTCCGCCAATGCCGAGCGGATTGCTGATGTCTTGATCCGGGCCTGCTCCGTATCCATCGAGCGAGATGGTGAAGCTTTCAACGCGAACTCGTGTCATGGGTTAGTCCAAGCAATGAACCGTGATCGTTCGGCTCTTGCCATCCTGATCATCTGCGAGCGCTTGGGAGCAGGCGGTCGGCCGGAACGCCGGGTCAGGCGCTGCTTACACTCTGCCAGACATTCGCGTTCTCCTCGAAGTCTGCTCTCTGAGGCCGTACGACGCAGAACCGCTGCCCCGTTGGTGCCTCCATAACCCACCACGTCCTTACCTTGGCAATTCTCCTGGCACCGAGCGCTTCCAGTCGAGTTGCCTCCGCCTCGACGTCGTTGGTTTCAATGTCGAGATGAACCCTGCTCTCATGCTGCACAGCTTGAACAAGGATCTTCATCTCGCCCGGAGGACCTTCAAGCAGCCGATAGGGTTCCGACGAATCGGCGTCGGGCTCCGCAACGCGACCGATTGCCGCCGACCAGAAGCGGGCAGCAGCCTCAATGTCATCGGTTCGGCAATCGATGATGATGTTGCTCAGGCGACTCTTGTGCATGGCGGCTCCGAGAAGGGAGGCAGACGACGCAGCGGGTTTGGTCGATCAGAATTTCAAAAGCGGAATTGGCGCGCACATGCCCACTCCTTTCGGGCCATAGCCTTCGGGAATGAATCCCACCGCCGTCATTTGATCCCACGTGGTCGTGTCGGTCGTGAACCGATGGTTGTTGTCAGTTCGTCCGTGGCCAGCCGGGTCATTCCACAGACGGAATACCGGGGCGGTCACGCCGGGGCACGCACCGGTCGCAATATCCGGCAACAGCACGTACATGACCTCAGGCGATTCGTAATCGAATGAAGGAAATTGGGCGTTTACGATCGCGCATTCCGCAGGCGACGCCGAATAGAAGTGTGAGTCGCCGCTTGCGGGCGGAATGTAGAACCGGCAAACCGGGGACGCTTGGGGAGGTGCATCAGCCATCGATTTCCACGCGTAGAACTGCTTGCCAGTGCGCATCCAGCCCGATTGCGCACCGCTGTCCAATGCGGCGATCTCCGCCTGCAGGATTGTCACGAAGAAGTGATTGAAGACAGCGTGAAAGTATTCGACGACCACCACAGGGTCAGCGGGGGACTCGACGGTGTCGCCTGCAACATAGGTTCCCAGGTAGGCTGCCAGATCATCGAGTTCATCTTGCGGCGGTATGGGCGCACCAATTTTTTTTGCCGCGGCGGCGATCGCAGCCGGATTATTCGCGCCGTTCAGTATCTTCAGCTTATTGTTCTTCGGATTGCCATGGCAAAGGCTGCACGGCCCGTGCTCCTGAGCCTGGAAGAGCGCGAAACCACGTACGGGGTCCGCCGCGAAGGCAACCCCGGCCCATCCGGCAACGAGAATCCAAATGGCGCCTGCAGCGCAGTACGAGTCAAATGGACGCATGTGACATTCCTGAGAAACTTATGGAGAGAAATATGTTCCCGCCGACGGGCATGCTAAACAATCGTACTCGCGCCCGGCAGAGCCGTCGAGAGATTGCCGCGTGCATAATCGGCTCGGTCACGGCATCGATGACAGGTTCGCCTGAGGCCCGTACTTGAGCGATGAAGCCGCCAAAAGAGCGGGTGTGCGCACCCAGGGCAACGCGAACCGTATAGGCCACGAAGTGCACGAGGCGCGCGTGACCCAGACCAAAACGTCATCTCCGGCTTCATCGGTGTTCCCCCCAAGAGTTGACCAGATGCTGCGGATTCCACATTACGTGCGGCACGATAGCCCTGTCGCGATGACGTCGCAATAGAGAACGTCCGCCAGGCATCGTGGCCCCGCTTCGCCGCGTACGCACAGGAGGTCGGGCCACGCTGGTCCGCTGGCGATGGCCGGGCCTTTGGAAAAAACGGGTACCCGGCTCGCGCCCGCTACCGAGTAGAACTCGTAGCCGTCCTCGGCCAGCCCCGGGGTCGCAGCCACATCAAGGTCGGCGCCAAGCGCGATCACCAGGAAGTCGGCCTCGTAGGTGCCACCGCTGGTAGTGATCACCGTGTCGTAGTCGGCACAGCGCGGGCTGGTCGGAAGGCCAAGGCGCTGGGCAAGCTCGCGCAGCGCCGGCCGGCTGAGAAGCGTGCCGTCGGACAGCTTCAGGACCGGGAAGTCGTTCTCCGCCGGACGTTCTGCGGACCAGCGGGTTGCCAGGTCCGGCGCGTCGGGAGTCATCCAGTCAAAGGTGATCTGGTTGCGCGCCAGGAACTGACGCAACTTGCGGCAGGTGCGGTCCCGCCGGTGACCGATCATGACGACGCGCGGCACGTGTGTCTCGGCCTCGATGCCCTGCATGCCGCCGATGCGCTCGCGCGCCAACGCCGCGACCTTCAGAGAAATGTCGGGCGATGCCGCGGCGATCGCGTAGTACTCAGCGGCACGGCGCGAATGTCGTCGATAGTCAGCATGGCTTGGACGAGCTAGTTGGCCGGCCTGCCGCCGCCGGCAGCTGCCGAAGACGCAGCCCGTACCGGCAGGTCAGGTTGAGGAATGTGTCAGGCGGCATCTCGCGGCAGGCGCTTAGTCAAGGAACTTCCAGGTGTCCGCTCCATCGAAGCGCCTGACGACTACCGCCTGCAAAAGCGCCGGTTCGAAATTGCGCAAGTTCACTCCGTGGCGAGCGCCGGGCTCGGCTTGAAGCGGCTCCCAATGGGTGACGACGCCGCAACTTTTGCAGCGTACGTTTCTCATGGTTCGATCGCCCCAGATGTAGCTTTCCGTGTGCTCAGGATGGCCTTTGATAGACACTGTCCCGAATTGATAGTAGGCCCATATTCCACCCGTGCGCCGGCACAACGAGCAGTTGCAACTCGTGGCGTTGTCAGGCGCCGTCGGTAGCGTAAGTTGGACCGCTCCGCAATGGCAGGAGCCTTGTAACGAGGGTGTTGGCTGTTTGTGGTCCATGGGAGTATTCCGCTGGTTGTTGTGCCACCTGACAGCCGAACTGGGGCCCAACGAATCTAGCTAACCCGCGGGCCGCGCCAATGTGTGCGGGCAAGAAGCCGCGTACCGGCCCGTCCGGTTCCGCGCCGCGTTAGGCCCCGGCATCTCGCTCATTCTCGATCCAGTAACGCTGTACAAGCTCGCCGCGTTCCGCCAGGAACTCTTCGGATTCAAGTACCCCTCCGTTGCGCACTATGGCCTTCGACGACCCAACATTCGCCTTGGCACAGGTGACGAGAACGCGCGTTAGCCCTAGCGTTGCCGCTTGATTCAAAGACATATGCAGAATGGCGCTGCCATATCCACGACGTCGTGCGCTCGGCCGAATTCCGTAACCGATGTTTCCGCCTTCGCGGCGGAGCGCCGCGGTGAGCGCGTGTCGGACATTCGAAACGCCAACGACCTCCCGTCCGCGCACAAGCCAATACGTAGAATGTGCAACAAAGCCGTCCGGGAGACCAACTCCGCGCGCGCATTCATCGAGCCTCGCGAGAAATGCGTCAAAGTCGGCATGCTCGAACGAAAGTACGAACGGGACGAGTCTCTCATCAGCTGCAACGAATTCAGCGACCAGATCGCGATACGAGTCGCGAAACGCGATGCCGGGATGCACAAGCTCAAGGGTTCGCGACATTGACACGTTGACGGATCCTTACGTGCCAGCTAACCGGCCGTCCGCACCGACGCGCGGAAGAGACATGCCACGTACCGGCCCGTCTGGTTCAGCGCACGGGTTAGGCGCCCTGGATTAGCACTTGGAAGAGTGTAATTGCGCTGATTCAATCGAGGTCAGGGCGCCGTCGCGTGGCCTTGGTCTTGCCGCGCAGGATTTTTTCGTCCACACGCCGCCGCTGCGAGCTTTTGGTCGGGCGCGTCCGCTTTCGAGGCAATCTCGGGGTGGCAGCCTTGTCGACAATCTCCTGCAGTCGCACTAAGGCATCGTCGCGATTCTTCTCCAGGGTGCGGTACCTCTGCGCCTTGATAATGATCACCCCTCCAGAGGTGATGCGTCGGTCCGGATGCGATATCAGGCGCTGCTTGAGCTCATCGGCCAGAGAGGACGAATGAATATCAAAGCGAAGGTGCACGGCGCTCGAGACTTTGTTGACATTCTGTCCACCGGCACCTTGCGCACGCACGGCGGTGATCTCGACTTCCTCTGGACGGATTTGATTCATGACGACACGACGTTACAGAATGCTCAGACCTGGAGCGAGCCGCGGAAGCCTCTGCTCGCGTAGTACGATTGCGCGCCATTGTGGTACACGAATACTTTGCCGTAGCGTCTGTCGCAGAACAGGGCGCCGCCCAGTGCCCGAACGTCGGGTGGCGTATCGACCCAACTCGAAGTCTTCAGATCAAATTCACCGAGTCGCTGCAACTCTCGGTACTGCGTCTCCGTCAGAAGTTTAATACCCATCGCGGCTGCCACTTCTACCGCGCTGCCCGCCGGTTTGTTCTCTTTCCTGGATTCGAGCGCTTCGCCGTCGTAGCAATAGCTTCTGCGTCCGATGGGACTTTCGGGGGCGCAGTCGCAGAACGTGACCTGACCAGTCTCGCCGTCGCGGGAAATGACGTCCGGCTCCCCGCCCGTGCGCTCCATCTCTCGTAGAGACCTGAGTGCTTCAGATTTGGCTTCGAGCCTGGCTTGCACTTCGGCCCATTCGACGCCGACGTGTCTGCGCGCATTTGTTTCAAAACGCGCTTTCAGTGCCTTAAACAGTGTTACTCGTTCCGTCGCGTTCATATTCTGAGCACCGTTTTCAGGATCGATTGCGGACTTCAACCTGTTCCCCGGCTATGGGGTGAACTCGACCAACATCCGCATCGTCTCGACCTTCAATCCGTCCTCCCGCATCGCTTTCTGGCCTTCGTCGGACTGCAGCAACTCCTGAAATTTCGCCATATCAGGAATCTCCACCATGACGCCCGTCGCATTGGGGTTGTTGGGGTCCCGGAAATTTCGGCATTTGATGCCAAGTTTCCCGAACATCTCATGTCGGCTCCCGGGCCCTTTCTTCCAGGCCTTGGCCCACGCTGCACCATCCTGAACGTCGTGAAATATGATTGCCGTTGTCATTTTCAACTCCTTTCGCTTTGGGTGGACGGTTGGTTTGCTGAAGCGGCTGCATTGCGACGCCTAACGAATTGGATAGGCGGCCGGTCGTGCTGACAGTGACCGAAGGTGAAGATACGTACCGGCCGGTCCGCTCGAGCGCCGCGGTAGGCGTCAACAGATGGAGGTTGGCATCATCGTGAGACTTGGCGACTAATCTCCGTAACCCTACCGTCCCGGATAGTTACGGTCGTAATCGTCTGCGGATCCCCAGACGCGGGAAAGTACATCCAGCGCTTTATCGTCACCTTCGCACCGCCGCCCGAGTCAACGCTCTCGCTATCGGGTTTGCCAACCTTCATTATCACTTCGCCTTCGCTCATTCCTTCACGCAGGAACTTGCGATCGCCGGCATCGGCAGCGATTGCGCTCGAGGCGACAAGGCACAGGGATAGGATGCAAACGCGAGCTCTCATACTCATGGCCGGATATCTCACTGAAGGGATTGCGACAGTCTTACGTAGCGACGCCTAACGTGCAAGCCCAGCCGCGCCGCATAGTGGCGTCGGCTGCGGCAACGTGCTGGCCGACCACAGGGTCACTTCACCCTTTTGATAGCCGGGGGTTGCCAAGACCCGTTCAGGATCGTGGGATCTTTGTCGTTCGGCCAGTAGAGCCGCATAAAAGCCAGAAATCGCCCGTTGGGGACGGTGGCCAGTTGGCCTCCGGTTCTGATGTGGAATTTCTGCTTCCTCGGACACAGCCTTGAAGCAGGTGATCGAATCTTCGTCGAGTCGAACAGTAATTTCAGCGCGCGCGGCGGTAGTGCATGGCGACTGCGCCGCTGCGTAGCGGCTTCGCCGAGATTAACTCGAGCCGTCGCGCGATGGGCAGCCCTCTCTCGTACAGGGTCGGGCCGTGGCCGGCGATCCTGGGGTGGACAAGCAACTTGTACTCGTCGATCAGATCCAGCCGGTCCAGCGCTGTCGCGAGCCTGCCGCTGCCGAGGAGTACGCCGTCCGGGGTCGCGTCCTTGAGCTTCTGTACACCCGTGCGCAGGTCGTCAGCGATGTGGCGGCTGTTGGTCCACGAGAAATCCTTTCGCGTCGAGGACACCACGTACTTCGGCTTTGCCTCCAGCTTGACCGCCCACTCGCGCATCGCCGGCGGTGCTTCCGCGTTGCCGCAGGCGACTGCTGGCCAGTAGCTCTCCATCATCTCGTAGGTGAGGCGGCCCCACAGCATTGCCCCGCTCTCGTCCATGAGGCGGGTGAAGAACGCGTGTGTCTCGTCGTCGGCGATTCCTTCCTGGTGATCGACGCAGCCGTCCAGCGTGACGTTGATACTGAAGGTCAAGAGGCCTATGGTGTCCTCCCTTCGAGATTCGGGACGAGCCGCTCGCCGTCTGGCTTCAAGTGCACGAGCCCAACTCGCGGGGCGCTCATCCTGTGTTGCCTAACGTTTGAGGTAAGCGGCTTGCCGACGGCAAGTCCGCTTGACCGAATGGTTAGGCGTCATTCCGCAAGCTGCGCTCGATTCGACGATCGGGTACAAACCAAAGGCACGCAACTGCCACGTAGACCACGGTTGCCACCCACGGCACGACGAAAGATATGGCTATTCCACAGACATAAAGCACAGGAGAGAGCTTACCCTTCCAGTCGCCGCCTATCGCCAGCTTCAGCGGGGAAGTCGAACCTTGGGCGGAGATGATCGTCTGCTGCAAGATCCAATATGCGATTGCCGCCGCGAGTAGAACTAGCCCGTACAGCGCTGTTGGCAAAGCAGCAAAGTGGTTCTCACCCATCCACCCAGTCGCAAACGGAAATAGCGAAAGCCAAAAAAGCAGATGCAGATTTGCCCATAGCACGCTGCCTGTGACCTTGCTGCAGATATGCAGCATGTGATGATGATTGTTCCAATATATGCCAATGTAGACGAAGCTGAGCACGTAGCTGAGGAACACTGGAATCAGTGGGGCCAGTCCGGTGAGTGACGGATCGTGCGGCACCTTCAGTTCAAGAACCATGATAGTGATGACGATCGCCAGAACGCCGTCACTAAACGCTTCAAGTCTCGTCTTTCCCACTTTGTACCCTTTGTCTTCTTTTAGTCTGGCGCACTCGGATGCGCCAGACCGTACTTAGAGGACCTTCCACTTGAGCACGAGGGCAGCCAGGGCGGGTATCGCAAACAGCAGCAGCATGATCGGAAGTTCCTCACCGATCGAGTAGCCGGCCTTGCTAACCCCGATCCACATGTTGAAGGCGGTGGCAATGAACCAAAGCGATAGAAACGCGTAAACCGTCCATGTTGTAGCGGTTGGATAGTGCTCGGTGAAAAGCTTGCTGAAGATAGTGCTAGCCGCGAGGAAGAGAAATCCGACCGCAAGAATTAGTGCTGTACGCATGATAGGGTGATCTCCTATTGGCCGCCAGAGCCGGACTGGCGAAAATGTACCGCGTACCGCCAGGCCGGGCCTGGCGGCCTGCCGCTGGCGCTCCGCTTGAGCGAGGGGTTAGGCCGCATTTATCCGCCGGCCAAGTAACACTGGCTGAAAAATTACATCATCACGACGCTGAACCTCGCCGAAGCCTGCCTCCGACAACAGCTGCATTAGCCGCAGTATAGGTACGGCGTAGTAACGGCTTTTCAGAACGCGCGTTTCGCAGATGCCCTGAGGCGACTCAGACGTCAGGTACACCCTCAAGTCGTACTGGTCGCCGTCCCATTCCCAAACCTGGACAGCAAGAAAACGACGGTCGCCGTCGTATCGCAGCCCATAAGGCCGGACGTCAGGGTTGTGGCGCTCGATGGACGCGTAGTCACGTACAGATACGACAACGCAACCGCCAGGCCTTAGACACCGATAAAAATTACGAAAAGCTTCAAGGATTTCCGCGTCGGAAAGCAGATGTGGAACGCTATTATCACAAGCGATTACCGCAGCTACCGATCCCGATTTAGCTTGAGCCAATGTCCGCATATCATCGACGTACGCCGTTGCTTGGAGCGCGCGCGCTTCGACTTCACCTGTAAATCGCTCAATCGCCGCAGGCGACACATCAGATGCCGTCACGCCGTAGCCATGTTTCAGAAGGCCCAGCGCCTGGGTCCCAATCCCACAAGCAGCGTCCAGGACAGCGTCGCCTGGTTCAATGTCAAGCTCCCGAAGCAATGCAGTGAGCGCATTTCCTTGTCTGGAGATCGCCGCCTCCCAGTCCGGATAGAGAAGGTGATAGAACGGCGCGAGCTCGTCGTAGAAAGACGCTGCGCCGGACTCGGTTCGTACCATGCGGCCTAACGTTGGAGTTCAGCCGCCGCCGAAGGCGGTCGGCTGGAACGACGGGTTAGGCGGCGTGTTTCGAGAGGCTCGCAAGAACATAGTCAGTCCGTTCTGAGGGGCTACACCGTGGGACTTCGTTCACCTCATAGCCGTGTGCGAGATAGCAGGCGACCACCTGCTCGTGAACCCAAAGAGCGTGTTCGAATGTGTGATCCCGTTCTTCGTCGGTTCGGTAGATATCTCGCCACGGTGGTAGCACGAACACTGGATCGACAAACTCGAGTTCTTCAGCCTCAACGTCTACTTCGCTTCCAGCTTGCCGCAAAGCGCCGAGCAACATTGCACGGGATTCAATGGCAGTTCGCTCGAAGAAGACAATGTCGTTCGCTCCCGCGAATGATCGGTACTTGGCAAGGTCGCGCCGGTAGACTTCTTGCGCAAACTCAACTGGATTTGGGCGAGGTGAAAGGCCCGTTGCCTTTCGCTCGACGATGACTTCTCTTGCGGAGTCCGAGACGGTTTTGTGTCCTCGCCGTGCAAGCTCGACCAGCAGCGTCGTCTTGCCCGCACCGGGTGATCCAGCAATGGCAACGAATGGCATCGGGTGTCTTGCGCTGCCTAACGAAACGAGGTAACCGGCGCGCCGGTTGCTGATGACAAGAACGAAGCCCTAAACGGCGCGTCCGAGTTGACCGCCGGGTTAGGCCTCTGCGCCGTGTGTTGAATCACTTCTTGCCCACGCTGCGCTGCATGACAACGCGGTTCTCGGACGGGCGATGTACGGGAGCAAAGCCTACGCTGGCAAAGAGTTCCTCGGTGCCAACCTGCCTGTCTCCGCTCGCGCGGGGCCTGTTGCCAGAGAAGGGAAAGCCTTCCATGATCTTCGCTCCGTGCTCAGCGGCTAGATCCACAGCGCGCTTCAGCAGCGCCTGCGTAACTCCAGTTCGGCGATGATCGCTGCGGACAAAGAAGCAGGGTACGAGCCAGGCAATCTCAGCCCGACCCGAAGAGGCCGCGTTCAATGTAGGAGTACGAACGGCGCGCGCGAACCGCTCTCTCGGCCCTACGGCACACCACGCGATAGGTTCACCCTGACGATAAGCTACAAGTCCAAGTGGTTCCTTCGACTCGAGTGCCAAGGCTTCGAACTTCTGCCGGTTCCCGGCCGCGCCTGCGGCGTGGTATTCCTTGACCGAAGTGATGAACCACATGCACCAGCAACCGCTGGCTGACGGATCCGACAAAAACAGATTCCTAAGGTCCTCAGCCATGCTAGGAACG
Source organism: uncultured beta proteobacterium (assembly GCA_963756765.1). Classification (GTDB taxonomy): domain Bacteria; phylum Pseudomonadota; class Gammaproteobacteria; order Burkholderiales; family Casimicrobiaceae; genus VBCG01. Next base: position 90,658 of record CAVWPC010000014.1, read on the forward strand.
AACGTACGAACTTCGACTTCCGCGTCGATAGGCCCGGCGGTAGTGGTCACTTTGGGGCCTAACGAATCTAGCTAACCGGACGGGCCGCCACCGATGGCTACCGAAGAAGAGCCCCGTACCGGCAGCGTCCGGTTGAGCGCCGGGTTAGGCGCCTGGTCGGAAGCTTCGGCGGTTTCTCAAGTGCCGTCCCGGCCACTCTCGGCGATAGGACTCTTTGGTGACTGAAGCGCGTCTTGCATTAATTTGATTGCGACCAGTCGGAGAGATCCTTCGTGCTCCGTTGCTAGTGTCCGGATAGCGCAGACGCAGCATCCAAAAGTTCTCGGACAATAATGTCGCGCGTCGTTAGACGATATGCCCCAAGGATCGCTGGACACACCGGACTCAGGTCTCAACGCGCAAACTGGATGCCGCAATGATGCCATTTCTCGATCCCATTCGATTACACGAAGCCCGCTACCACAGTCCAACTTGGAACCTGTTCCAGCAAAACGTCGGTTGAGCAAGACTCGGCGAAATATCCGTCGGCATTGGCCCATTTTGCGCTGTTGGTGTCGCCTAACGAACTAGGTGAGCGGACCGCTGCCACCGCTGAAGGGAAAGAGAAGCCCCGTACCAGCGGGTCCGCTCGACCGCCGGGTTAGGCCGCGCCATTGCCCATGCGCGAACGGCGCCGAACAGCCAGCCAGGCGATGAGCATGACCGTCGGCGCAAACAGCAAGGCGCTCCAAAGCGGGATCGCCACTAAGGCGAGGGCTGCCGTAGAACTGGTTGGGTTCACAAACACATCATAGTGCGCTAGCAAATCGAGGGCAAAGGCCACGGACACGCCCAGCGCGGCGGGAATGCCCGACCGCGCTCGGACAAGGACGACGAAGCAAACGGCGTACGGCACCATGGACCAAAGAAAGAAGCCAAGGCTTGGCATGGAGCTCTTCGCAAGTTGCTCGTAAGCGTGCAACGCAAGAGCCAAAGAGATTACGGCCAGAGCGTAGAAGCGCGATCTCGTGACGTTCATGCGGCCTAACGAATCCAGCTAACCGGCGGGCCGCGCCGATGCGCGCGAGCAAGTAGCCGCGTACCGGCGCGTCCGGTTGAGCGCCGGGTTAGGCCGCGGTCTCAATTGGCACTTCCCAGCCTGGGAAGACCAGCACGGCTGGATGGCAACGAAGCGCACGCGCAAGTACTTTTGCACGCTCAACGCCAAGACGAACGCGATCGTTTTCGATGGCGGAAAGCGTCGCCTGGGGAATACCACTGAGCTCCGCGAGTCGATTCTGGCTCAAGCCTTGAAGTTCGCGCAGAATGCGCACTGATTCGCCAACCGAAACCTCGGCGCGCTTTTTGGCGGGGCGAAACTCTTTCATCTAGGATCTCCGATAGTCATGCGCTGTTAAGGACATGACTTGAAAAATCAATTCGTCGGGGTGGGCACGGTAGATCACACGATACTTATCACCAAGGCGGGAAGAACGATGACCCTTCCAATCTCCGGAGAGGGCTTCGTCGTGGAACCCGGTAATCTGACGCAACCCGAGCGGGCCTGAGATTGTCGCGATGTCTTTCCACTTCTCGTATCGCTTGAGTATCTCCTGAGGTATCGCGGCACATTGCTTGTCAACGCGACGGTGCTCGAAGATCTGCCACATGGCATATTATGTATATACAATATATAGTATGTCAAGCGCCGCAATGCTGATGCGGCCTAACGAATCTAGCTAACCGGCGGGCCGCGCCGATGCACGCGAGCAAGAAGCCGCGTACCGGCCCGTCCGGTTGAGCGCCGGGTTAGGCCGCGATGTCGACGTAGCGGACGGCGCTGGAAGGCGGAGGAATGGGCGAGCCATCTTCGCGGAGACCCTCAAGATGAAACTCGATAGCCTCGCGAATTTCGCGCTCAGCTTCTTCAACGGTTGCACCCGTGGCAACACAGCCAGGCAGGTCCGGCACGTATGCCGAAAAATTGGGCCCAGCGTTCTCGATCACGATCGCATAGCGCATGAGAGCCTCACCTTTTGAAACCTGCCTGTTTCCTGATGCTGTTGAGCGTGCCCGGAGCGAGTTCGTCGCTTGGCTTGCCTGGAACGGTCACGCGTCCTGGTTTCACCGCGTGCTTGAACTGACGATGGCTACCGCGAGTCGCAATCAGCACCCAACCGTCGTTCGCGAGCAACCGAAGAATCTCGCTGACCTTCACGTCGGGGATTATGCACTCGACGGTCGATTCGACTCAAATCGCGGCCTAACGAACTAGCTAACCGGCCTGCCGCCACCAGCGGCTACCGAAGACGCAGCCCCGTGCCGGCAGGTCCGGTTGAGCGCCGGGTTAGGGCGCATGTTTGGAAGAACGATGCTTTTTCATTGACGAAAATGCGACCACGATCAAGATTACCAAGGCTAGAACAAGATTCCAAAACGGCCCGAACAAATAGCCCAACGCGGCAGTCGAATTTGTGGAGGTGACCACAGCATGATGGGTGGCAATATCAAGAAGCAGTGAAGCAGTTGCTACAGCGCTAACCAGAACCGTTTGGCCGTAAACGATAACGATAATTATGCACACCGCGTATGGAGTTAGGGACCAGATAAACAACAAGACGTGGAACACAACTGCTGTCCTGGAGAAGTCGCTATGCCATGTGACAATGCCAGTGTATGTATGCCACCCGATCGCGCTCAGTGCGATCAGGACCAAGCACACATTGCTACGGTGACTCATGCGCCCTAACGAACTAGGTGAGCGGACCGCTGCCACGGCCGCTCGGAAAGAGAAGCCCCGTACCAGCGGGTCCGCTCGACCGCCGGGTTAGGTGGCAATCGATGTGACTGCAAGGTGTCCGTTCCAGACATCGATGGTCAAAGTACCCGATAGAGCGCTCGTCGCAGCATCGATATCTAGCACCAGCTCCGGGAACTGACTGATTGGAGTTACGTCGACGGTGGACGCCGGAAGGGGTCGGCCAACAACGTGAACATACCAGTCACTTTCCCTAGTCAGCGTCCATTCTGCTCTGCCATCGGACCGACGCACCAGGTCCTTGGTCTCGATCGTCCGGCCAATGCGCAAGGCCGGATGCTCAAACTGTGAATCACGAGCAACCTTTCGGATGAAGGCCACTGCTTCTGCGGATAGTGCGATGTTTGCCACCTAACGAACTAGCTAAGCGGCCGGCCGCGACTGACGGCGACCGAAGGTGAAGATACGTACCGGCCGGTCCGCTTGAGCGCCGGGTTAGGCCCCAGATGATTTGCGACATGACCGGCACGATAACGCCGGCGCGATGGCGTAGCAACGGAGAACGATCGCCGCGCGTCGCTGCCGCGAACGCCTCAAGGGTTGATGCAGAAGTGGGCAGGAGCCGACGCCCGCTGGGTGGGGCGAAGCGTTGAGCATCGGGCGCGAGCCCGTCGCTGGCCGAAGCGCTGTGCAACGGAGCCACCGTGGGGCCTAACGAATTAGCTAACCGGCGGGCCGCGCCGACGCGCGCGAGCAGAAGCCGCGTACCGGCCCGTCCGGTTGAGCGCCGGGTTAGGCGTCATCCTTGCTCCGAAACATCGCTCGCATGGCTTCCAAACGCTAGACCATCGGACTCGCGCATCATGGCGATACTCGACCGCACGAGAAAGATACGGCAGGGCTGCGATGCCAACAATGAGCTGCTCGCGAGGACGATAACCACCGTATGCAGGACAGATACCTGCGCCCAGTGCTGGCAGAAACGCAATGCCCACTGCTGACAACAATGCGCCAGTAGCGGTAGCTGCGGAAAAGACGTTGAGTCGAGTGACCGGTGTACCGTCCACATTCGAGCGCCGAATCAGCGTCGGTCAGGTCTGCTCGAACCACATTGCAGATACGAAACGGAACGATCCGCTCAGGCAAGCCAAGTGTGCCACGCGCTGAGCAGTCGGAAGTGTCGTATCGGCCGGAATGGCGCCTAACGAAAAATAGACAACCTAAACCCGAAGGAAAACATCCCGTCAATCATCCAAATGCCCGATAGGAACTGCGCACAAAGCCCCACAAAATCAACTCTCCCTGCCCCAGTTCGGGAACCTAACGACTCCCGTCGCACTCGATGGACTCGTCCGCGCCTCCGCGTCTGCTCGATCGCGTCCGCGACAAGATCCGCCTGAAGCACTACAGCCTGCGCACCGAGCAGGCTTACGTCGACTGGATTAAACGCTACATCCATTTCCATCACAAGCGCCACCCGTCCGAACTCGGCGCGTCGGATGTAGAGGCGTTCCTGACGCATCTGGCGGCGGTTCGCGAGGTCGCGGCGGCAACGCAGAATCAGGCGAAGAGTGCGCTGCTGTTTCTCTACAAGGAGGTGCTCGGCACCGAGTTGCCCTGGCTCGATCACGTCGAAAAGGCGCGGGCGCCGCGGCGCCTGCCGGTGGTCCTCACGCGCGAAGAGGTGGCTACGGTGCTCCGGCAGCTCAAAGGAGTGCATGGCCTCGTCGGCAACCTGCTCTATGGCACGGGCATGCGCATCATGGAAGGGGTTCGCCTGCGGGTGAAGGATGTCGAATTCTCCCGGCGTCTGATCGTCGTGCGCGATGGCAAGGGGCAGAAGGATCGGATCGCGGTGCTGCCGGACCGGTTGTCGCGTCCGCTGGCGACGCAGCTGGCGCGGGCGCGCACATTGCACGAGTGCGACTTGGCGCAGGGTTTCGGTAGCGTATGGTTGCCGCATGCGCTGGCCCGCAAATATCCGAATGCGGCGCGGGATTGGGGCTGGCAGTACATTTTCCCGGCCGCGCAGCAGTCGATCGACCCGCGCACGCGCGCCGCGCGGCGGCATCACCTGGGCGAGCAGGCATTCCAGCGGGCGATGCGGCAGGCAGTGCACGATGCGGGATTGGCCAAGCCGGCCACGCCACACACGTTGCGGCATTCCTTCGCGACGCATCTGCTCGAAGCCGGCTATGACATCCGCACGGTGCAGGAATTGCTCGGGCACTCCGAGGTGAGTACGACGATGATCTACACGCACGTGCTCAATCGCGGCGGCCTTGGCGTGGTCAGTCCGCTCGACCGCCTCTGACGCGACGCGCCCACTCGACGGTACCCCGCCTCAACGACGCGGCATCGGTCCGCCGCGTGCCTCCCACAACGTCTCGAGCGCATCGGCCAGCGCCACCGGCACCCGCACACCCGACGCGCGCACGCCCCACCGAAACCGGGCGAACGGCGGCACGGCCAGATCGTCGTAGGTAACGGGCGGCAACGGATGGAGGGAATCGAGGCGCAGGCGCAGGTATTGGGTCATCGCGCCCTGCGCGGCTTTCTCGGGGCGCCAATGCGGTGCGGGGGCAGGCACGCTCAACGTGTAGCCGGCGCCGAAGAGCCCCTTGGGCGGCACCCCCACGCGCACGAGGAACGCGCGGCTGCCCACTTCGATGTTGCGTACGCGCCCGGCGCTCCATTGCGTGCTGACATGGCCGCGCCGCTTGAGCTTGCGGATGTCGGCCGGCAGCTCGGGCCACGACCACAGCGAAGGGTTCCAGGCGAAAAGATAGGTGGCCATGCGGGCTGCCGCGCTGTCGCGCTCGCGGGGTTGCTGGTAGATTCGGCGCTCAGCATGCCTTGTTCCCTGTCCCGTCTGCAACGCGTCGTGCTTGGCGCGTGCGCCCTCGCGTTGGCTGGCTGCGGCAACACGCCGCCGAAGTCGCCGTCGGCGGAGTCGCCGTCCGCCGCCCCCCGCCCGCCGTCGGCGCCGCTGTCCTCCAAGTACTACAAGGACGACGGTCCGGGCGAGGCGCCGCCGGCCAACCTCGACACGATTCCCGACGCGACGCCGAAGCTGGAGACGCTGCACCGCTTCGCCAACCGCCCGTACACGGTGCTGGGGCAGGACTTCGTGCCGGCCTCGACGCTGCGGCCATACAAGGAGCGCGGCATTGCCTCGTGGTACGGGCGCAAGTTCCACGGCCAGAAGACCGCCATCGGCGAGACCTACGACATGTACGCGATGACGGCGGCGCACCCGACGCTGCCGCTGCCGTCCTATGCGCGGGTGACCAACGTGGCGACGGGCAAGACGGTGGTGGTACGGGTGAACGATCGCGGGCCGTTCCTGCACGGGCGCGTGATCGACCTGTCGTACGCGGCGGCGAACCGGATCGGCATCGCCGCCAGGGGCAGCGGCGAGGTCGAGGTGGAGACGATCATCCCGGGGTCGAGCCCGATGCTGGCGGCGCAGCCGCCGCTGCCGCCGGTGGCCGCGACGACGGACCCGGCGCCGGAACCCACGGTGACGCCGACGCCCCCCGGGCGGGACGGCATCGCGGGGTTCTCCGTGCAATTGGGCGCCTTCCAGAACTACGGCAACGCGCAGTCGTTCCTGGCGCACGTCCAGGGCCAGCTCGCGTCGGCGGAAGTCGAGCCAAAGGTCAGGCAGGTGAATGGGCTCTACCGCGTATACGTTGGTCCCTATTCGGGACGGGACGAGGCGAAGCAGGTCGCCGACCGCATCACGAATGCGTTCGGGATGCCCACGGCCATCGCGCCGCACTGATCGGTACGGCAAGGTATGCCTACTGAGGCGTCGACCCCGCTGAACGAAGGCGCCGGGCGCAGCCGCACCTGGGCGGTCACGCCGCGCAAGCGACGCGCGCATTGCGGAACTAAGCTCCGTGCAATGCGGTCAACCCCGCTCGTGCCCAGCGTTCGTTATAAACTCCCAACCGGCATGCAACGCACTCTTCGATTTTTTCTGGCGCTCTTTGCGCTGTCCCTTCTCCCGTTCGCCCTCGCGCGTGCGCAGCTCACCATCGAGATCGTCGGGGGCGCGGGCACCACCATCCCCATCTCCATCGTCGCCTTCGAGGGCGAGTCGGCCTTTCCGCTCGGCATCTCCGGGGTGGTGGGCGCCGACCTCGCGCGCTCCGGGATGTTCAAGCTGATCAACGCCGAGGGCGTGGTGCCACGTCCGTCGCGGGCCGAGGACGTGCAGTCGGCAATGTGGCGCGCGCGCGGCGCCGATGCCGTGGTGGTCGGCAGCATGCGGCCGCTGGGCGACGGCCGGGTGGAGGTGCGCTTCACGCTGGTCGACGTGGTCAAGCAGATGGCGCTTACCGGCATGACCTACCAGGTGACGCCGGCGCAGTTCCGCGTCACCGCGCACAAGATCGCCGACGTGATCTACGAGAAGTTGACGGGCGACCCGGGCATCTTTTCGACCCGCATCGCGTACATCACCAAGGCGGGGACGCGTTTCCAGCTGCTGGTGGCCGACGCCGACGGCAGCGATCCGCAGACGATCGTCACGTCCAACGAGCCGTTGCTGTCGCCGCGCTGGTCGCCGGACGGCACGCGTATCGCCTATGTGTCGTTCGAGCAGAAGAAGCCGGTGGTCTATGTGCAGAACCTTTCCACCGGAGGCCGGCAGGCCGTGGCCAACTTCCGCGGCAGCAACAGTTCGCCGGCGTGGTCGCCGGACGGGCGTCGCCTGGCGGTGACACTCTCCAAGGACGGCGGCTCGCAGCTCTTCATCATGAACGCCGATGGCACCAATGCGCAGCGGGTGATGTCGTCGAGTGCGATCGACACCGAGGCGCAGTTCATGCCCGACGGCAAGTCGCTGCTCTTTACGTCCGATCGTGGCGGCAGCCCGCAGATCTATCGGCTGACGCTCGGCGGCAATGCGATCGAGCGCCTGACCTTCGAGGGTTCGTACAACGTGTCGCCGCGGCCGCTGCCGGACGGCAAGGGCTTCGTGTTCGTCCGCCGCGATGGCAATCGCTTCCAGATCGCGCTGCAGGATTTCGCCACCCGGCAGGTGCAGGTGTTGACGTCGGGACCGGTCGACGAAAGCCCGAGCGTTGCACCCAACGGCAAGATGATCCTCTACGCAAACGACGTCGGGGGGCGTGGTATATTGGCCGCGGTCTCGAGCGATGGGCGCATCAAGCAACGCCTGCTCGCGGCCGCCGCCGATGTGCGCGAACCCGCGTGGGGTCCTTTCCCGCGGCCCTGACGCCACCTCCGCCATCCCGCCATGCCTGTCGCCGCAGCCCGACTGTTCACATCCGCCCCATTCAATCCGTTGTACCTCTCCGCCGCGCGCGCTGCGCGCGTTCCGAATTATCCGAAGCAGGAGGCCTCATGAATCGAATCTCAAGCGCAGCGCTCGTCGCCGCCTTCGTCGCGGTCTTCGTCGCCGGCTGTTCCACCCAGCCGACCGCGCCGGTCGACGAGAAATCCGCGACCACAGACGCCGCCGCAGGGGCGGGGGGCGCCTCCACCAGCGGCGCCGGTTCCGGCGGGGTGAGCGGCTCCGCCTCCGGCGGCGCCGCCGGGTCGGGCGGCGTGAATCCGCTGCGCGATCCGAACAACGTGCTGTCCAAGCGCAGCATCTACTTCGAATTCGACAGCTTCACGGTCGACGAGCAGTACAAGCCGATCATCGAATCGCACGCGCGCTACCTCGCCGGCAACCGCAACGCGCGGGTCACGCTGCAGGGGCACGGTGACGAGCGCGGCGCGCGTGAATACAACATCGCACTGGGCCAGAAGCGCGCGGATGCGGTGAAGCGGATGATGACGCTGCTCGGCGTGCAGGAACTGCAGATCGAGACGGTGAGCTTCGGCGAGGAGAAGCCGAAGAACCTGGGCCATGACGAGGCCGCCTGGACCGAGAACCGTCGCGTGGATATCGTCTACGCAGGAGAGTGACATGAACGGCGTGCGCGTCGCGGTCGTCAGCCTGGTGCTCTTCGCCGGCGTGCACGCGGCGCACGCCGCGCTGTTCGATGACGAGGAAGCGCGCAAGCGCATCGTCATCACCAACGATCGCATCGACAAGCTGCAAAAGGATCTCGATGCACGCCTGGGCGCGGTCGAGGACCAGTCGCGCGGGCAGGGGCTGGACCTGTTCAACCAGCTCGAAGGCATCAAGGCCGACCTCGCGCGCATCCGCGGCCAGATCGAAGTGCTCACCTACGAGCTTGCCGAAGCGCAGAAGCGCCAGCGCGATCTGTACGTCGATCTCGACTCCCGCATGCGCAAGCTCGAAGCCGTGCCCGCACCCGCGGGTGCCGGCCCGACGGGGGGCTCGATCCTGCCGGTGCGGTCGTGCCGCCCGATGCGGCAGCCGGTGGCGCGCCCATGGTGGGTTCGATGTCGCCGACCTCCGCCCCCGCATCAGCTTCCACGCCCGCCAGCGGGACGCAGGCGGTCCCCGTGACGCCTCCGGGGGCGAACGAACAGAAGGCCTACGACGCGGCGCTCGACCAGTTCAAGCGCGGCGATTACGCCGGCTCCATCGTGAGCTTCGGCTCGTTCGTCAAGACGTATCCGAGGAGCCCGCTCGCGCCGTCCGCGCAATACTGGGTGGGCAACGCGCAGTACGCCCGCAAGGATTACCGCGCGGCCATCGCGGCGCAGCGGCAGCTGATCGCGCTCTTCCCCGACAGCCAGAAGGTGCCCGACGCGCTGCTCAACATCGCGTCGGCGCAGGGCGAGCTGGGCGAGAGCGGACCGGCGCGACGCACGCTCGAAGAACTGATGACCAAATACCCGCGCTCGGAAGCCGCCGGCAAGGCGAAGCAGCGTCTCGGCATGCGCTAGCGCGCGTGGCCCGCCCGCGCGCAAAGTCGTCGTTCGCTGCGCGCGTCGTCGCGTGGCAGCGCGCGCACGGTCGCCACGACCTGCCGTGGCAGAACACGCGCGATCCGTATCGCATCTGGCTTTCGGAAATCATGCTGCAGCAGACGCAGGTGAGCGCGGTCATCCCGTACTACCAGCGCTTCCTTGCGGCGTTCCCCGACGTGACTGCGCTTGCGCGTGCACCGCTCGACGACGTGTTCTCGTTGTGGAGCGGGCTCGGTTACTACCGGCGCGCGCAGCACCTGCATGCGGCGGCGAAGGTCGTCGTCGACACGCACAACGGTGCGTTCCCGCGCAAACCCGAGGCCCTCGCGGCCTTGCCCGGCATCGGCCGCTCGACCGCCGCGGCCATCGCCGCGCTGGCCTTCGGTTCGCGCGCGGCCATCCTCGACGGGAACGTCAAACGCGTGCTCGCGCGGCACGCCGGCATCGACGGGTGGCCCGGCGCGCCGAAGGTCGAGGCGCGGCTCTGGGCGATCGCCGAGGCGCGGGTTTCGGGCGCGGATGCGGCGACCGATGCTAGGGCGATAGACAACGTAAAGACCGGCGATGTGGCGACTGACGCCGTCGCGCCCAGGGATGTAACGACCGGCAATGTGACGACCGGCAATGTAACGACCGGCAATGTGACGACCGGAGATGTAGCGCCCGGCGATGTGGCCACCGATGATGTCGCGACCGGCGCGGCGGCCGACGATGTAGCTACCTATACGCAGGGACTGATGGATCTCGGCGCGACGCTCTGCACGCGCGCCGCACCGCGCTGCGAACAATGCCCAGTGTCGGCGGACTGCGTCGCGCGGCTCACCGGACGCATCGCCGAATTGCCGGCCCCGCGGCCGCGCAAGGTCCTGCCGCAGCGTGCGCTGCGCGTGCTGCTGCTCGAGCGCAGCGGCGAGTGGCTGCTCGAGAAGCGACCGCTGCAAGGGATCTGGGGCGGGCTGTGGAGCCTTCCGGAATGCGCGCTGGACGACGACGTGTCCCGCATCGTGTTCACACGCTTTGCCGCGCAGGTCGCGCGCAGCGAAGCGCTGCCGCCGGTGGTGCACGGTTTCACGCATTTCGGCCTGACGCTGCATCCGCAGCGGATCACCGTCGACTCGTGGCCCGCGCGCGCGGCCGAGCCCGGAGTCGTCTGGATCACACCCGGCGATGCGCTGCACGCCGCGCTGCCTGCGCCGATCAGGACGATATTGCGCAGCGTGCGATAGCACGCCGACCGTTAGCTCGCGGACCGTCGTCGACCGAAAGCCATTGGTCGAACGGGCGGACTGTCGTCGCCCCGAAACTATCGCGTGAGGCTAGCGGACCGTCTGCGCCCACGCGCGCAGGTCGCGCGGAATGCGCGCCTCCGAGTCCGGCACCGTACGACGAAATTCGCGCAGCTCGCGCGCCGCGGCCTCGAGGTCGCCCGCGTCGTGCAGTTTGCGGATGCGCAGCAGCCACGCGTCGGGATCGCGTGCCTTCGCGCGCGCTTCCTGGTCGGCGTCGCCGGTGAGCCGCCCCATCGCTGCGGCGCCCGGGCGCTCGGCCGTTGCACCTTCCGCCATCGCGCGGCGCGGCGCGGATGCCGGCGCCGGTGCAGCAGGTGCAGGGGCCGGCGCACGCAACGCCGCCGCATCGTTCGCGGCCCCGCCTGAGGGTGTCGGTGCGAACACCTGTGGTTTCTGCGGGGCGGGCGGGCGAAGGGATTCCGCGCGTGCCGGTGGCGCCGGCGCAGCGGGAAGGGGCTCGCTCCGCGGTGCCGGCTGTGGTGGCGCGGGCGCAGTTGTGAGGGCTTCCGCCTTCTGTTCGGCGGTGCGGGCGGGGAAGGGATCCGGCACGGGTGCGGCCATGCCGGCGCTGCCGACAGCGGACGGCGCGCGTTGCGCAAGCGGCTGTGTCACCTTGGCGCTCGGGACTGTCTCCGTCTCCGCCGGCGCGGCCGGCTTCGGTCCCGATGCAGATACTGCCGGTGCGGACTCCGCAGACGCGGACGTTTGTGGCGGAGGCACCGGGGCTAGCGGCTGTGGCGGAGGCACGGCCTTGCGCATCGCCGAAGCGCCAGTGTCGCGTGATGTATCCGGTGCCGCGCGATCGCGCGACACTTGCCGTGCATCGGAACGCGCGGGCGACGGCACGACATTGCCAGTCGGCGCGGGTGCGTCTGAACGCGGCACCGAAGGGGCGACGTTGCGCGCAGGCTCCGGCGCCGCGGCGCTGGGAGCTGACGGCGCGACCGAACGCGATGCACCGGTGGGACCTCCTTCGCGCTCCGCGGCGCTGCGCTCTGCGCGCCCGGCGTCAACGCCTGTATCTCGCACGCTTCTGGTTTCCTCCGCGACTTCCGTCACCGCCTTCTTCGCTGACTCGGTCGCGGCTTGCGGCACCGCTTGCGTCGCGACGTGTGGCCTGGCCGCCGGCACCGGCGCCATCTTCTGCCGCGGTTCGACCAGCGTCTCCTCTGGTACCGTCTGCACGATGCCGATCGCGACGACGCCGATCACCGCCGCCGCGGCGAGCGGCATCCACCAGCGCTGCGGCCGGGTGGATTCCGCTCGCGCCGCGGCCCGCGCCGCATCCTGCGGCGCGCTGCCCACCGCGCGGTGTGCCGCCGCGAGGATCGCCTGATCTAGATGCGCCGGCGGCGTCTCCTGTGCGTGCGCGCGCCACGCCTTCGCGAGCGCGGGGTCGCGGTCGAACGCGTCGCGGTCGCGATCGTCGCGGTGATCGCCGTGTTTGTCGTTTGGCGTACTCATGCCCAGGTCTCGTGCAATGGTCCCAGTGCCTCGCGCAGCTTGGTGACGGCGTAGCGCAGGCGGCTCTTGACGGTCTCGGTGCCCACGCCTGTCGTTTGCGCGATCTCCGCGAGCGACAGGCCGCCTTCGTACTGCAGCAGGAACGCATCGCGCTGCTCGGCCGGCAGCGCGGCGAGCGCGTCGCGCAGCGCATCGCCGAGTTCGGTGCTTTCCGCGCGGGTCTCCGGCTCCTCGAGCGTCGCGGCCGGCAGCGTCTCCACCATCGTGCGCGCTGCGTCTTCATTGTCGTCGTCGATCGACACGAACACTGCCTGCCCCTTCACCCGCCAGTAGTCCACCAAACGATGACGCGCGAGCGTGTACAGCCACGTCGTGAACTTCGCGGTCGGCACATACGAGCTGCGGGCACGGATCGCGTTCATCCACACATCCTGGAAGAGTTCGTCGGTGGTGCCGGCGTTGCGCAGGTGGCGCAACAGGTAGCGATACACACCGCCCTTGTGCCGCGCGTACAGCATGTCGAAGGCGCCCGCGTGCCCGGCGCCGTACGCAAGCATCAGCGCCTCGTCGCTGTCGTCATTGTCCGCTGCGGCCACGCCTTCCATTGCGCGGCCAGTATGCGGATACGCCCGGCGGGTGACAACGCCGGGCGCGGATTGGGGAAGCGCGTTCACTGCGTACGCGGCGCTCGCTGTCGCGTCGGCAATCGGCGCCGCACACGGCCACGGTTGTACGGGCGGTCTCGCACGCGACGCCGCGTCTGCCGCAGGAAGCCCCGCCCTCGCCCCATCACCGCGTCGGATCGGGCGCGAAGCGCATTCCCGGAAACGGATCGGGCTGACGGCGCGCGTAGTACGGCACCGGCACCGGCAGTACGCCGAGGGCAGCCAGGTTCTCGCGCCGGTCATACTGGATCGCGACGGTTTCCGCCGGCGCCGTGGTCGCGCGTTCGAACTGCACGGTGGTCACGCGCGAATTCTCGCTGCGGCCGTGGCCCGTGCCGATCTTGGCGGCGGGTCGCGCGGTTGAGCCGAATGGCTGGCCGAGACCCGCGGCGTCGTTTGCCGCACTTTCCTGCCGTGCGCGGCCTTCGGCGGAGGCTGCGGTGTCCGGCCCCTGCGCACGCGGGGCGGCCATCGGCTCGGGCGGGCTCGCCGGCAGGTCACCGCGCGCGTCGGCCTTGCGCTCGGCCGGCTGTGTGGACGGCCAGTCGTTCTCGCTCTTGCGCGTGATCTCGGCGTCGCGCCACGACACTCGGCGCGGCCGCTCCTGGAACACCGCCACGCCGATCACGCCGACGTTCATCGGCCGGCCGGTGCGCGCCGCGTACGAGTCGCCCAGGTCGGTGAAGTAGAACGCGGCGGTGCGCTCCATGCTCTTGCGCCAGCCGGTGATCTCGACCGATCCCCATGGCTCGAGCACGTAGCCCGATTGCCCCGGATTGGCGGTGTCGCCCGAGATCACGTTGACGCCGTCGACGCTAGTCACCGCCAGCACGCGAGCGCCCGTGCAGTTGCGGATGCGCACCGCATATTCGTGGCCGGGTACGCCGACGATGTAGTGGCGGCCGTCCTTTCCGTACACCGGCAGCGCCGTGCCGTCGACGCGGTCGTAGACGTCGACCTGGACCAGCCGGGCCTTCACATAGGGCGGGACCGGGAGGGGGCTGTGCGCTTGCGCGGTCGCGCAGGCGGCGCCGAGCAGCACGGCGGCCAGGAAGCTGCGGCGCCGAAGGCTGGGTGAGGTCAGGTTGCGGAGGCTGGTAGAGGTCATCGTCGATCCCCGATGTCGGTGGAGTGGGCCGGCAATGTGCGTCGCCGGTGGCAGGTCAACCGCCCGGCGCGAGTTCGCCAGCCGGGCATGCAAGCTCTAAACGAAAGCCCGGCCGAAAAGGGGTTGACCCCCATGCGATAATTTTCGTCCATGGAATCGGCCGCCGACCTGGCGAGACTGCCCGCGCTGGTCGCCGGGCTCGCGTTCGCGCTCGCGTTCGTTTTTGGTGCAGTGGCCAACCGGGTCAACTTCTGCACCATGGGTGCCGTCACCGACATCGTGAACTTCAGCGACTGGCGCCGCATGCGTATGTGGGTGCTTGCTATCGCTGTAGCCATAGCTGGCAGCGGCGTTCTGGCCGCGCTCGGGCTGATCGACCTGTCCAAGTCCATCTACACCGGCGCCAAAGTGGCCTGGGTGTCGGCCATCGTCGGCGGCTTCCTCTTCGGCTTCGGCATGACGCTCTCATCCGGCTGCGGCAGCAAGACGCTGATCCGGGCCGGTGCCGGGAACCTCAAGTCCGTGGTCGTGCTGGTGGTGCTGGGCGTGGCCGCCTACATGACGCTGCGCGGGCTCTTCGCGGTCTGGCGCACCGTGGCGCTCGACCCGTGGCGGATCGACCTCGGTGCCTGGGGCGCCGCCACCTCCGACCTGCCGACGCTGCTCGCCGCCGCCGGCCTGGGCGTGGCCGCCAAGCTGTGGGTGCCCTTCGTGGTGGCGGCCGCACTCGCCGTCTACGTGTTCAAGGACCGCGAATTCCGCACTACGCCCGCTTTCATCGTCGGCGGCATCGTCATCGGCCTGGTCATCGTCGGCGGCTGGTATATCTCCGGCCACATCGGCTACTTGGCCGAGGATCCGAACACGCTGGAGGAGAAGTTCGTCGCCACCAACTCCAACCGGCTCGAGTCGTACAGCTTCACCTCGCCGGTGGCCTATACGCTGGAGCTGCTGATGCTGTGGAGCGACCAGTCTCGCATCGTCACCTTCGGCATCGCCGGCGTGCTCGGCATGATCGCCGGCTCCGCCGCCTACGCGCTGGTGTCGAAGACCTTTCGCTGGGAGGGCTTCGGCTCGGTCGAGGACGTGGGCAACCACATCGTCGGCGGCATTCTGATGGGTTTCGGCGGCGTCACCGCGCTCGGCTGTACCATAGGGCAGGGACTGACCGGAATCTCGACGCTGGCGGTGGGCTCGATCCTTGCGTTCGCCTCGATCATCGCCGGTTGCGTTGTCGCCGTCCGCTACCAGATATGGCGTCTCGACAGGATGGCGTAGGCCGGAAGCCCGGCCCGAACGTTAAACACTCATGATCATCTTCGATCTTCGTTGCGCGCAGGGTCACGGCTTCGAGGGCTGGTTCGCCTCCGGCGAGGAGTTCGAGCGCCAGAAGGCTGCCGACCTCGTGCATTGCCCGCTGTGCGACAGCGCCGAAATCGTGCGGCGCCCGTCGGCGCAGGTGCGCGTGCGCAAGGCCGGGGCAGCCAAATCGGGCACGCCCAAGGCCGCCAAGCCGGACGCCCAGCCGGAGAAGCCGGCATCCGAAGCCGCGGCGGGACTGCCGCCCGACGTGCTCGCGCATCTGCGCGAAGTCGTGCGCAAGACCGAGGACGTCGGCACCCGCTTCCCCGAGGAAGCTCGCCGCATGCACTACGACGAAGCGCCCGCCCGCGCGATCCGCGGCCAGGCCTCCAAGGAAGAAGCCGAAGCGCTGACCGACGAAGGCATCGAATTCACGTCGCTGCCGCCGTTTCTGACGCGGGATCAGCACTAGCGGATGGAGTCGTGACGGGGCCGGCCGGTAACTGAGGCGGGACCGGTGCGATATAATTCGAGGTCCTTCCGGCGGGCCGTTAGCTCAGTTGGTAGAGCAGCGGACTTTTAATCCGTTGGTCACTGGTTCAAGTCCAGTACGGCCTACCAAAACCAGCACAGGGCTGCTTCGTCAGGCTCTCGTTGCTTCCCTGAAACCTGAACGCGGCACGGCCCATGCGGGTGACCGACTCTTGGCCCTTCGCGCCGAGATCGAAGCCGACCCAACAAAAAAGCCCGCTTCAGCGGGCCTTTTGCGCTAAGAAGAGTCGAACGTCTAGCTGCCGGTCTTCGTCACCATCACGCCTTCCGGCAACGGCTTGGCCGCGTTCGTGGACTTCTTCACCGGCGATTGCTTCTGCGTCACCACGAGTGGCGGTTCGGTGACCTTCTGCGTGGTGGCGGCGGATTTGGCAGGTGCGCGCGAGGCGATGACACCGCCGTCGTAATCACCGGTGATCTTCATGTCGTCGCAGGCAAGCGCGGATCCGCTGGCGAGGAGGGCGCCGGCGGCAAGGGTGGAAAGGACTCGATTCATGGCGACCTCCAAGCGGGGTTGGAGTGAAAAGCCTGCGCCCGAACGCGGCGGTCGTCAACCCTACAAATGTGACGATGAGGCGGGGCGGCAGGAGGGGCCGCCCGCGTGCGTAGAAGCGTGCGTCGCCGCGTGGGTGAGCACCCGCTACGTTGCCCCGGCCGCCCGGCCGATGCTAAAATTGCGACCCTTCACGAACACCGTCGCCGGGCAGGAATTCCAAGAAACCGGGATGACCAAGTGAATCCGTGGGTCGTTAGCTCAGCTGGTAGAGCAGCGGACTCTTAATCCGTTGGTCGCAAGTTCGATCCTTGCACGGCCTACCACAATTTCAAAGGGTTAGCTCAAGGGCTAGCCCTTTGTCTTTTAGGAACGTGACAAAAACCTGACAATTTGCTCACGTTCCTGTCACGGCCGCGCTCGATCCGCGCTGCCGCGACCGCTAAATGCTCGGTCGCAAACTTCGCGTAGCGGTCCACCATCACCCGCGACTTCCAGCCGCCCAAGTCCTTGAGCTCATCGCAGCTCGTACCGGCCTGGCCATGCCACTATGCCCACGTATGCCGCAGGTCGTGGAACCGGAAATCCGTAATTCCTGCTTTGCGGACCGCGTTTTGCCAAGCGCTGTTTGTCAATTCCCATGCGATCGGTTCGCCGCGATTCGTGAAGCAGAACACCGGATGTTTGTCCCGCTCAGCTTCCAACACCACAACTGCGTCCATGTTCAACGGAACACCTCGCGGCGTTCCATTCTTGGTGTGGTCGAGCCAGGCGGTGCTTCGCCCCCAAGTCCACTCGACCCCACTCCAAGCCGGTAATCTCTCGTGCCCGGCAGCCAGTCGCCAGCGCGAAGCGAATCAGCACTTTCAGATGCGGTGCTGCCGCCACGATCAGACGATCGGCTTCTGCCTGCGTCAACCAGCGATCACGCTCATTCTCGCCGGACAACAAGCGAATCTTCGGAATCATCTCAACCCCTTGCCACTCATCACGCGCAGTGCGCAACAGATTGCGGACGGTGGCTAGGTAACGATTCACCGTCGCCGGCTCGTTGCCGCGCTTCAACTCGTGATTTGCCAGATCGAATCTCCTGTGATCTGACGCAGCTGCAGTCCACCCAAATACGGATCGAGGCGTCGGCAAATTCGCTGGACGTCCTTGAAGCTTCGCAGATGCTGCTTGCCTGAGAGATACCGGACCACGGCCTCCTGCCACGAGTGCTCGGGCTTCACTCCGAAGTTCGCTTCGCGGTACGCCTCGACCTTTAACTTGGCGAGGAGAGCTTCGGCTTCACTTCGGTCGCGAGTCCCAGCGCTTTGGCGTATGCGCTGGCCGTTCGGTAGCGTTGTTGCAATCCACCAGTGACTGGAGTCGCCACGTCGGTAGACCCCGGTTTCACGGGCCATTGAACCTCCTTTCCGGCCCGCCCTTGCCGCTTATAGTCATCCAGCCAGGCGCCGAGGTCAATGCGGTCGTACAGGCAGCGCCTGCCGAAGTGGATCGCGGGGATCCGCAATGACTCGAGCATCGTGATGCCGATGCCCAGATACTGCGCGGCCTCGGGTTTGGTAAGGCAGCGCACGGTGGGTCGAGGGAGGGTCGATTCATCCATCGGGATGCGAGGGAGCGTGAACGACCGGAGTGTGCCGAGCGTGCGCACGGAACGAAACCGAGTACGGCGCACGGCAGCGAAGTAGAGCGTAGTGGCCTACGCTGCCGTGCGCTGGAATTCGCCCGAGTGGATTGCGATGGCCGCCCTGCGTGGCCATCATCGAAGCGTCGCGATCAGTGACCTCGCGAGCTACCGGAGTGATCCATGCTGAAGGAGTTTCATACCGTCGACGAGATCGCGGAGTTGCTGCGCATTCGGCCGGGCACCGTTCGCAACCGTCTGTCGCGCCGCGATCGCGCCTTCCCGCCGTCGATCGTGAACGGCCGCAAGCGCCTCTTCCCGTTGGCGGAGTACGAGATGTGGAAGCAGCAACGCCTCTTCGAGCGCCTCCTCTAGGCGAATTGTTGCCGTGAGCATTCGGGTGATGAATTGGGCGTGGACGGTGTGTCTGTCGCCGGCACCTAAGCTTGTTCTGATGGCCCTGGCCGACATCGCCGACGACACCGGATTTTGCTTTCCAAGCATCTCTACGCTCGCCGCGAAAGTGAGCATGGATGAGCGCAGTGTGCAGCGGATCCTGCGTAAGCTGACGACCGATTCCTATCTCACCGTGGAGCAGCGATTCCGCGACAATCGTGCACAAACCAGCAACGGCTATCGGCTCGCGCTCAACGGCCCCCCGGCGATTTGTCACCTCCCTCCGATCACTGAAACTGCGCCGGAGGTGACATCGTTGCCACTGGGGGGGTGACAGCTTTGTCGCCCTAACCACCACTGAATCCTCTATCTATCCAATACCACCGCACATGGGTTTTTGCGGCACGCGAGCCAAGGGGGTGCGTGCCATACCTTTGCGGAAAGGCCGCCAGTACTACGCTTCCGACGTGCCGTCCCCTACCGAGCCCGCTGGACCCCTCCCTAGCACGCCAAGAGAAAAGCAGATAGGCGCTCGCGAAATCGCTGTCCGATGGCAAGGCTGGCGGCGCTACGGCATGCCGCCCCGAGTACTCAAGTGCAAGCCCTGGGTCATGCCCACTGTTCGTGCTCGCCATTGGGGCTCAACCTAACCCCAGTGCACTGGGTCGACTGAGCTCAGCACGTTGTGCCGATAGTACCGACGAACGCCTGCTCGTTCGACGCCGGGTTGAACCAGTAACCGCCGAGCGTGATGCGGTCGCAAGCCATCTGCGCGAATGGTCCGCGTTGCGTCTGCTGGTCGCCGCCGAAGGATCAGCGTGCAGCTTCAACCAAGTCAGCCAAGCCTCACGCGTCGTGCGCAATGCGTTCCAGTTCCTCAGCAAGAATCGGCACGCCGAGATTGCTCGCCTGCAGACCTTGGGAGACACAGATCTTGAGCACTTCCATGATCTCCTCCGTCGTCGCGCCGAGTTTCAGCGCCGACTGGATGTGGCGGCGTGTCCCGGGCGCATACATGTGCGTGATCGACGCGTCGACGGCGATGCTCAGGAACTCCGCCAGCTTGGGCGTGAGGATTCCGCTGGTGTAGACCGGGAGGCTCGCGGCGATGATCGCTTCCGTCCATGCCGGATCAATCTCGAAAAACGCATCCCAACCCGCATTCCACTGACCCGCGGCTTTCATCTTGTTGCAGACCGGCGTCGCCGCCGTCTCTTTCGGCCCTGCCTTCACACCGGCTGCGTTCGCTTCTTCCAACAGAATGGGTGCGCCCAAGCTGCACGTATGGAGCGATAAAAGAGACGCGATCTTGAGGATCATCAGAATCTCTTCGCGGCTCGCACCGGCTTCGAGCGCGCCGCGAATGTGGCGGCGGGTTCCGCCTTCGCTCAGGTTCGTGCAGGCCGCGTTCACCGCGATGCTGATCAGCTCGACATCCTTGCGCGGCAGGATGTTGCTCGTCCACGGACTTTCGGAAAATTTGAGGCACTGGTCGACCCAGGCGGGGTCCCATTCGCGAACCTTGGCCAGCGCAGGGCTGTCCCACGGACCGGCTTCACGGGCGGGTGTAGAACCTGCTTGCTCTTTCGGTTTCATGTTTCCTCTTTCGCTCTATGGTAATGGTTTTCATGCGCTGCTTCCTACCTGCGTTCCGGGAGGAGTGATCTGGATCCTGAGGCACGCCACCGCTCGAGTACCCACACCATTGCCGATGCGTAGAGCGCTATCAGGACAAACAGGCCTACGCGCATTGCAGCAGCGACGTAGACATCGGCGCCGTTCGCGGAATCCTGGATGGCGGGGCCCAGCACGAAGAACAACGTCATCAGGGCGTTGAGCCAATACGATGGAGGAAAAGACGTGGCCTTGACCCGAAAGAGCCTGACGCCGATCCAGAGCGATACGGCTGCGGTCCATAAAGCGAACATCCACAAGTTCGGCCGGAGCGAGAGGCCGCCCCAGACCACCATCGCCAGTACTGCCCCCACCAATGTGGATCCGACGAGCTGGCCCGCGGCCGACCGCGCGTTCATCGCGCCGGCCTGGTGTCCCAGCCCGACTGTCTTCATGACGCACTGCAGCCACATCGCCGGGTTGATGAGCGCCAGCATGAATACAGGCATCACGACCAACCAAGCCTGAAGGGCGATCCAGTTTGCCGCCTCCGGACTTGCGCCGACGGGTGCCGCCGCGACTTTCGCAGGCGCTCGAGTATCGGGAAACATGGCGTGCGAGATGGCGCTCGCCAGCACGCCTATGACGAGCGCGATCCCGGTAGTCCGGGCCAGCACCGTGGTCGCCGCCTGATCTGCGACGCCAGCCACGGGAATGAACACGAGGGCGACATGCATGAAGAGCGTCAACGGGTTTGCCTTGCGCGCGCTGGTGTAGGAAACCGCGTAGAACAATGCGCCCGTCAGCATGATGCCGGACACCGGGTAGTATTTCAGGATCGGGACCGTCAGATCCCCTGCCAGCAACAACGCGGCGACGACAAGGCCCAGCACCACGCCCTGCACGAGCGGGATCGGCGGTCCCGGTTTGGCCAGCAACGTCATGGTCATCACGGGGGCCATGAACGCTGCTTCCAGCCCGGCTCCCCAGGCGGCCGCCACGGACAGGCCCATGCCGACGCCCAACCGCAGTACCGCTTTGTCAGCGCGCTCCATCGCCAATCAATAGAGATACGAAAAGTAGCTCATTGCCTTGATGAAGAACCCTGCCAGCCAGTTCATGAGGTCATGGTCTCCCGTGTAGACCAGCACATCGGCCTGCCCCCCTATTCGCACCGCGCGCAGCCGCTCACGTTCGGACGGGTCGAACTCGACGGCCACCGGGAAACGCTGCGCCTGCCGTAGCCAATCGCGGCTGTTCTGCACCTGGGGCAGAGTGCCCGGTTGAGGCTGGTTGCCGGCACTGATACCGGTGCCGACGCTGCGCACGCGCCCCTTGAACACTTCGCCCGGCATCACGTCGAGCACGATCGCCACCCTGTTACCCGGCTTGATGTTGCCGAGGTTGTTTTCAGTCATGTCGGCGCTGATCCAGACGTCGTGAATGGCAATCAGGGTCATCGCCGGCGCGCCGGCCTGGGCAAAATGCCCGACATCGGTCCGCAGGTCTGTCACCGAGCCCCCGGCAGGCGCGACTACGGACGTGCGCTTGAGGTCGAGCTCTGCTTTTTCGACTGCGGCGCGGGCACTCAACCGTTGCGCGTTCGTTTCCCCCTTTTCGCCCGCCGTATCCTGGGCGCGGCGCAAATCGGCCTTGGCGGCCTCGACCTGGCTGCGGGCCTTGACGCGACTCGCCTGCGCATTCTCGACCCGGCGAACAGAGATCGCGCCTGGATCGTCCTTGTAGATTTGCTCCAGTCGCGTCGCATCCTGTTCCGCGAAATCCTGACTGGCCACGGCCGCCTGCAGCGACGCCCTGGCTGCATCCACCGCCGATGTCGCAGCACTGACCGAAAGACTGACCGACGCGTAATCCGAACGGCTGCGTGCCAGCGCGATCCGGTACTGGGTTGGATCGATGTCGAACAGCGGCTGTCCGCGCTGCACCTCGTCGTTGTTCTTGACGTGCACCTTCAGCACCGTGCCCGATACCTCGGCGGCCACCGGCACGACGAAAGCCTGGACCCTGGCCTGGGACGTATATGGGGTGAGGCGATCCGAAACGAAATACCAGGCAAGGCTGACGAAAATCAGCATCACCACGATGATCGTACCGACACGCGATCCCTTGCCTGGCTTTGCCGGCGACGGCAATGTCGCCTCAATCGAGGCCGGCGCAGCATCCGGTTTGACGGAGTCTTCACTCATGGTGTCGGCGTTCCAGGATAGTTGGGTGGAGCATCCACGCCAGGCGGCGGTAGCGGGTCCGCGCGCAGGTTTTCCCAATCGGTGGCTTTGCCCATGGCTTCCCCCGTATGTTCATCCAGCACGGGCCGGCCTCGCCCCTGTTTCCAGCCGCCGCCGATGGCCTTGTACAGGGCAATCAGGTTCTGGGTGACATCGCCCCGGCTGATGACCAGGCGCTCCTGCTGGCTGAACAGCGTTTGTTGAGAGTCGAGCACGCGCTGGAAGTCGGTGAGCCCTTCGCGGTACTGGATGGTGGCAATTTCAAGCGACCGCCGCGCGGCCTTCACGGCTTCTGCAAGCAACACGACCTCCTCGCCTGTCTTCGCAAAGCCGACGGCCGCGTCGTCCACCTCGCGCCCCGCCCGCAAGACCGAGTCCTGGTATTGCGCGTAGAGCTGCTGGAACCGCGCATCCTGCAACAGCACCTGGTTGGTCAAGCGGCCATGGTCGAACACGTTCCAGACGAGGCTTGGCCCGACACCCAAGGTCAGCGCCTGCGTCCATCCGCCCAGGGACACGGCTGACAATCCTACCGATCCCAGCAGCGAGATCGACGGATACAGATCCGCCACGGCGACGCCGATCAGGGCGGATTGTGCTGCCAATTGCATTTCCGCAGCCCTGACATCCGGGCGACGCCGCAGCAAATCGGCGGGCACGTCGACGATGACGGCCAGCTCCGCCTGCGGGATGACCGCTTTGCCCGCGGCCATCTCGGGTAGCGGTCCCGGGGCTCTTGCGAGCAATGTGCTCAATGCATTCTGCGTCTGTCGCAGAATGAGTTCCAACTCCGGGATTCTGGCCAACGTGCCCAGAAACTGGGCCTTCGCCTGCTGCACGTCCAACTCGGAATCATTGCCGCTCCTGAACATCCGCTCGGTGATTTCCAGGCTGCGTTTTTGCAGCGCGGCATTCTCGCGAGCGATCACCAGCCGCACTTCCACGGTACGGATCGAACAGTAGAAGGCGGCCACTTGCGCGGCCATCAGCACCTGCACGTCATCGTACTGGGCAATGCTGGCGAAATAGCCCGCATCCGCGGACTCGATGCCGCGCTTGAACTTGCCCCAGAAATCGATTTCCCAGCTGAGGCCGAACCCGGCGTTCAAGGCTAGTGACGTGGTATCCGACGCGCCCGACCTGACCTCCCCCGCGCCGAGCGCTGCCCCGGTCGCCTGCTGCACCTGCGGATAGAGCGTGCTGCCGGCGATTCCGAGTTGCGCGCGCGCTTCCATGATGCGCATGCCGGCGATCCTCACGCTGGGATTGACGCGCTGCGCCTCGGCAACCAGCTGGGCGAGGACGGGATCGTTGAAGTTTTGCCACCATTCCTGCGTTTGGCCGGCGCGCGGAATTCGCGGGTCGGAGGTCAGCGACTGGAGAGAGCCACCTGTCCAGCTGGCGAGCCAGGGCACCTGCGGCGCCTTGACGTCGGGTCCAACCGTGGTGCAGGCGTTCAACACCATGGCGCCTGCAAGACCGGCCAGCCGCATGCACAGCCTGTTCGTGCGCGGCATGACGAGCGCGGTTGCCCCTTGGCTGCAGATCATCGCGGGCAAGTCAGCTCGAGGCGGCGCAAAGACGGTCGTCGAAGACTCGTGCCCATTGTCCGCCGCCCATCTTCAGCCCAGCCAACGGTAGGCTTTGACGAGGAGCACCTCGACTGCAAGCATCGCCACCACCACCGCGATGAGCGTCACGATCCCATGGAAGGCTCCTCCGAAATGCAAGCGGTCGCCGAGGGCAAGCGCGAGCGCTTCGAGAATCACGAACTTGGAGCCGAACAGCACGAGCCAGGCGGTGAACACGCGCATGAACCTGGCCGAACCTCCCTGCCTCGTGTTGAAGTAGGCGGCGAGCCGATGCTCCAGGACGAGCGTGAGCTTCAGGAGAACTTGCAGCACGACGGCGGCGAGCAGCGTGGTCGTGAACGCGTCGATGGCAACGTACTGGGGAAGGTATTGGATGAAGAGGTTCAGCACCACGAGATCCACGAGCGTCGCAGTCAGGAAGCGCAGGAACCTCCTTTGCCGCAGCGAGGCGTGGTCCAGGGTGTCCCATACCGAGGTGCCATCGATCGTCGTCATTCGGTTGCTCCGAAGCTGGACGCCGGGGTCCGAGTCACCGCAATTTGTTCACTCATCCGTTGCTTTCCAATCCAAAAGTTCATGTCAAGCCCGCCAGCTCCGCGAGCGTCGACATGAGCAGCGCGGTGTCGTAGTGGCTCACTACTGGACCAGCGGAATGTTGGCTGTGATCTCGTACCGAATCGCTGCGCGAACCTTGTTGTCGATCTGCATAAGGCGCACCGCCTTGGCCGCGGGAATCGCCGCGGCCAGCTTCGCTGCGTACCGCTTTCGTAGCCTCATTTCCTCGTCGTCGATCGCGATCGATTCCTGCAGAAGCCTCTTTGCAGTCTGATCCGTGATCGAACCGGACTTGTACGCATCGGCATAGGACGTGATCATGTTTCCCAAGCGCGCGCTCGTTGCGTCCAGGCCCTTCTGATAGGCGTCGTAGATCGGCCAGAAAGCCCTTGCCTCGGCATCGGTCAGTTGCATGTTCGCCGCGACGATGGCCTTCTTTTCCGTTTTCAGCTTGTCGCGGAGGATCTGCATGTCCCTGCCGGCGGACCCGTCCTGGGCGTATCCGGGCGTGACCACCAAAACCGCCGCGGCGATCAGCGGCCACAACAGGTTCCTCATGCTGCTTCCCCGCACGTTGGCTTGACCATTCAATAGCGCTCGGGTTACTTCACGCTATACCCGCGCCCTTCGAGACACGCGGCGCGCGCTTTTTCGTAGGCGGCGACGCCAGCCTGGTCCTGCTGGGTCGCGGCCTGCTGTTGTTGCTGCGCCTGCGCATTGTTCTGGCGGCGGCTCTGGGCCCGGCCCGCCACTGCGCCCGCGGCGGCACCGGCACCGGCGTCGCCGACAATGCCGCCCACGACCGCGCCGCGCGCCGCACCGCGCACGCCGGCGCCCGGCGTCGTGCCGGTTGCCGTGGTCGGCGGGCTCGCCACCGCCGCGGCCGGCGGCGGCTTTGCGGGGTCGTACTTCGCTTGCGCAACGGCCCACGTACGGCACTCGCCTTCGTCTTTCTTCTGCTGCGCCGGCGACTGGCCCTTTGTCGGGTAGACGAACTGCTGCGCAGACGCGTTGGCCGCGAACATCACTGCAACGATCACGGCCAAAGCCCGGTGTGCTCCGCTTGGGACTCGCATTGCCGCCCTCCTTGTAGCGCTTGATGTGATGATCAATTCAGAATCCGAGGCCGACGCGAGCGCGGCCATTGGTTACTTCGCGGCAGGTGTAATCTTGGCCGCGATCGCCTCGGTGTAGGTCGCTTCGACCTGGTCGCCTTTCGCGACCCGCTTGAATTGCTCCGGATCGCGGACCTTGAGCTCTATCGTGCGCTGCGGTCCACGCAGCGTTAGCGTTGGTGTCGCGGCGTCTATGGCGACAACGTCGGCGACGACCGTCACTTGGCGGCCCGCGATTCCTGCGGGACGTTCGCCGGGTTTCGCTCCTGCTCCGCCCGACTGCTCGGTTCGTGCGACCGCTTTCCCGCCGCCCTTCTTGAGTTCGAGCGTCAGTGCTTCGATGTACTCGACGTCGACCCGATCGCCGACCTTCATCTGGGCGAAGTTTTTCACGTCCGGCCCGGCGGTTACGGTAATTTCATTGCCCTGCGGGCCTTTCAGAGTGATCGCCTTTGTCGGCGCATCGATTGCGGCAATCGTCGCTGTCATGGTGGCAGTCCGTGCGGCCCCGGCGACTCCAGGAGCCTTTCCTACGACTGCGGCGCCCGTCTGGGCGATGGCGGGCAACGCAAACGCCACGGAGAGGATCGATGCAGCAACGAGATATTTACACATTTGCTCTGCCACCTTCCCGGTAGGAGTTGAGAGGAACTTCGATGCGACGCGTCAACTCGCCCTTGACGAATAGCCAACCATGCTGGCGACACTAACGCACCCGAGACACGCGGTGACCTCGAAAACCTACGTGGTTGCCACCCGGAAACTACTGGCCTCAAACGCATGCGTTCCGGAATTGCCGCGGATGCCATGCGAATCCATAAGGGGACGCGCATCTGCGCGCCTTGCGCAGGACGCAGATTGGCGTCAGCATTGCGTGTGCGCATGATCATTGCTTCGCGCGTCGGCGTCGCCGTCCTTGGGCTGGCTCTATTGCTGTTTGCCGGATCGGCCTCGAGCTCGAATGGACCGGCACCGAAGCGGATTCTCTTTCTGCATTCGTTCGAGCAGGGCACTTCCCCGTTCGGAGCCTTCAACTCGGCATTTCGAGCGCAAATGCTGCGCGCATGGCCGGCGAGGGCGGCATTCTATGACGTTGCGCTGGACGGCTGGCTACCCGGTCTTCAAATCAACGAGGACGGCCTGGTTCAAGTCCTTCGCTCCCGCTTTGCCGACCAGCGGATGGACCTCGTTCTCGCAGTTGGCGCCAGGGCTGCGCAGTTCTATGTGCGCTATCGCGACGATCTATTCCCCGACGTCCCGGTGTTGCAGACCGGCAACGGGCGCGGGTCACCGCTCACACTGCTTGACCGCGCGATTCCTTCGTAGGGATCAGGACGTCGGGAGCCCAGATCGTGGACGGCATCCTGAACCTGCTGCCGGATACCCGGACCATCGCCGTAGTCTTTGGTGACTCGCCGGTCGATCGATTCTGGGTCAACGAGATACGCAAGGATTTCGCGCCGTTCGAAGGCCGCGTGAAGTTCATGTGGCTCAACCACCTCTCGCTTCCGGAAATGCGCGAACGCATTGCTGCGCTGGAACCCGGCACGGTGGCACTGTTCGGCCTTCTCATGGTCGATGCTGCTGGAATTCCCTACCGGGAGAACTACGCATTGTCGGAATTGCGCGCCGCTGCGGACGTGCCGGTGTTCAGTTTTTTCGAGGGCGAAATGGGCGAAGGTGTGGTCGGCGGCAGGCTCCTTGCCAACCTGGAAACGGCTGCCGTTGCCGCGAAGGTTGCAACTCGCATGCTTCGCGGGGAGCCGGCCAACGATGACCGCGTGACCTATGTCAGCGCCACTGCACCGCGCTACGACTGGCGGGAGTTGAAGCGCTGGAACATTGACGAGAGCAGGCTGCCGCCGGGCAGCGAGGTGCTGTTCCGACCGCCCTCGATGTGGGAGGAGCACAAGCGGATTGTTGTGGCGGCGCTGGGTCTGCTGGTCGTGCAGACCGGACTGATCCTGGCGCTGCTGGCGCAGCGTTCCCAGCGGCGTCGCGCCGAGGGCGAGTCGTCGGCGTTGAGCGGGCGGTTGCTGACGGTGCACGAGGATGAGCGGCGCCGGCTGGCGCGCGAACTGCACGACGATGTGACGCAGCGCCTGGCGCGGCTGGCCAACGATGCGGCTCGCATGGAGAGCACGCAAGGGGTGTCGCCGTCCAGCGCCCGGCCAAACGTGCACGCGGATCTGGTGCGGTTGAGCGACGACGTGCATGCGCTGTCGTACCGGCTGCACCCTCGATCCTGGACGACCTGGGGCTGGAGGAGGCGCTGAAGGCGGAAGGCGAGCACGTGGCCCGCCAGGGCGGGGTGCGGGTGGAGGTCGACGTGCAGGCGGTACCCCACCAGCTGCCACCGGATGTCGCGCTGTGCCTGTTCCGGGTGACGCAGGAGGCGCTGCGCAACGTGGTGCGGCACGCGCAGGCGTCGGTGGCGACGGTGACGCTGACGCCGGGCGACGGCGGGCTGGTCCTCGAGATCGAAGACAACGGCCACGGGTTCGACCCTGGCACGCTGACCGACCACCCCAGCCTGGGCCATGCCAGCATGGAAGAGCGCATCCGGCTGGTGCGCGGCCGGCTGCAGATCCGGAGCAAGCCCGGGCAGGGCACGACGATCGCGGCGTGGGTGCCGCTGGCGGCGGCCACCAGCATGAGCGGGGCATGAAGCGCGCGCGGGTGCTGCTGGCCGATGACCATCGCCTGGTGGCTGAGGGGTTGAAGAGCCTGCTCGAGGAAGAGTACGAGCTGCTGGGGGTGGTGGAAGACGGGCGGGAGCTGGTGGAAGCGGCGAAGCGGCTGCGGCCGGATGTGATCATTGCCGACATCTCGATGCCGCACCTGAACGGGATCGACGCGCTAGCGCTGCTCAAGCGAGACAACCCTGACGTGCGGGTGGTGTTCCTGACCATGCACAAGGAAGCCGGGTACGCCCGGCGCGCGCTGGAGGCGGGTGCCAGCGGGTACGTGCTGAAGCACTCGGCGCAGGCGGAGCTGTTCCTGGCGGTGCGCGCTGCGCTGGAGGGCCAGGTGTTCATCACGCCGGCGCTGGCGGGCGAGGTGTTGCGGGACAGGCAGCTCGCGTACACAGGCGGCAGTGCCGGTCGCGGATGACCCGCGCGAGCGGAATCCGCAGCTGGGGCCGAAGGGCGGTCGGCCAAGGAAATTGCGGCGCAGCTGGACATCTCGCCGCGCACGGTCGAGTTCCACAAGTACCAGCTCGATGGATGCGCTGAAGCAGCAGGGCAACGCGGAGCTGGTGCACTTTGCCATCAAGAACGGGATCGTGTCGATCTGATCGGCAGCGTTTTCGTTCCCGTAGTTTCCGTGCACTAACCCAGTAGATTTGCGAGGTCACCGCCTGCGGTGAACCGAATAGTCTAGCCGCCATGAGCACGTGGCCTCGCGATGGCGAAAAATCTGGTTCAGGCAGCAGGCGCCCGGTGCGCGAGCACGCGGCGAAGTGCGTACTGCTCGCCGACCGGCACCACAGCCTGATCGAGGGCGTCCGCGGATTGCTGGAAACGGCTTTCGGGACCATCTTCATGGTCGCGGACGAAGCGTCCCTGCTCGAAGGCGTGGAGCGATTGACGCCTTCGGTTGTCATCGTCGATCTCGCGCTGGCTGCGGGCGATTGGCTGCGGCTTCTGCGAACACTGCGGGAGAAGTCACCCGCCGCAAAGGTGATCGTCCTGAGCGTGTACGACGAGATGTCGGTCGCCCGCGCAGCGATGGCGACGGGGGTCGATGCATTCGTGCTGAAGCGCGGGATTGCGACGGACATGCTCGATGCGGTCGCCGCAGTCGCCGACGGCCACACATACATTTCCCCGGGCATTCGTGGATTTCCGGCCGCATGACGAAGGAGCCACCTGCCATGAGACTCGCCACCACGCTGTCGACGTTGCTGCTCCTGTCGCTGCTCGGCGCGTGCGCCAGCAGGCCGGTGAATCCTCCGATCACGCAGACCGACCCGCGCACCGGCTATCGCTTCGAGACGCGCCAGGCGCAGAGCAGGAACAGCAACGAAAATCTCGTCATCCTCGCCTTTTCGGGCGGAGGGACGCGCGCCGCGGCGTTCTCCTATGGCGTCCTCGAGTTCCTGAAGCGCACCGAGATTGCGGCACCGAATGGCGCCAGGTTCCGGCTACTCGATTCCATTGACGTCATCACCGGCGTTTCGGGCGGCAGCTTCACTGCGCTCGCCTACGGCTTGTACGGCGACAAGCTCTTCGACGACTACGAGCAGCGGTTCCTGAAGCGCAACGTGCAGGGCGAGCTCATCTCGCGCGCCTTCAGCCCGCGCTACTGGGGAGACCTGTCGTCGGAGGGCTGGGGCCGGTCCGAACTGGCTTCGCAGCTGTACGACGAAATCCTGTTCAACGGCGCCACCTTCGGCGATCTCAACCGCGGCAATGGCCCGATGATCCTGGCGTCGGCCACGGACATCTCGACCGGCTCGCGCTTCGTCTTCAACCAGGGCACGTTCGACATCATCTGCTCGGATCTCAATGCGGTCCCGCTTTCGCGTGCAGCCGCGGCCTCGTCGGCGGTGCCGGTGGTGCTGTCGTCCATTACCGTCAAGAACTACGGTGGCAACTGCAACTGGAGTCCGCCACCGTGGGCGAAGCTCTTCATCGACAACGACAACCCGCCACGCCCAGCGGCGCGCGCGATCCGGTCGCTGAAGAATCTGCAAGCCTATGGCGACAGCGCCAAACGGCCCTATCTGCATCTGGTCGACGGCGGCGTATCCGACAACGTCGGCATGCGCGGCGTGCTCGATGCGCTGGAAGTCCTCGAAGCGTTGCACGAGGCCGGCTTGCCAACGCCGCTCGACAGCGCGAAAAGGATCATCGTCTTTGTCGTGAATTCGCTGTCGTCGCCGCCGACCAATTGGGACGAGTCGTTCAGCCCGCCGGGCACGATCGACATCCTGCTGAAGTCGGCGGGCACGCCGATCGACGCGTTTTCGTACGAGACGATCGAATTCTTGCGGGACACGGCGGCGCGGTGGCAGACCATGCGCCTGCTCCGCAATTCCGCCGCCTTCGCAGCCAACAAGGACCCCGCGGTGGCTCAAGCCTTGCGCGTGCCGGCCGCCGAGATCTACGCGATCGACGTCTCGTTCTCCGCGCTGAAGGACAAGAAGGAGCTCGAGTACCTGAACCTGCAGCCGACCACGTTCGTGCTGGAACCCGAGGCCGTCGATCGGCTGCGCGCCGCGGGCGGCACCATCATCATGGATTCGCCGGAGTTCAAGCGTCTGCTGAAGGATCTGGGTGGAACGCTTGTGACGCAACCCCGCGGCGATGAAGGCCGCCGGCCCCATAGCGCCGCAACCAGGAGTCGGCAAAATGCAGACGCATCGATTCGAAGCGGAGTGCGCATGGGCGCGATTCAATTGGCGCTCCTTGCTTGCCGCGCTCCTGGTGTTGTTCTGCGCCGCAGGTGCGATGGCGCAGGCACCCGCGGCCGCTGGCGGGGTGCCCGTTGCGCTCTCTGTGCAAGAGCTGGACAAGCTCGTCGCGCCGATCGCGCTTTATCCCGACGACCTCGTCGCCATCGTCCTTCCGGCCGCGACGAACCCGTTGGAACTGGTGCAGGCCGATCGCTTTCTGGACAAACGCAAGACGGATCCCAAGCTGCCTGTCGACGAAAAATGGGACGACGCGGTGAAGTCGCTCCTCAACTACCCCGACGTCGTGAAGATGATGAGTCGTGACCTCGACTGGACGGCGGCACTCGGAGAGGCGGTTGTAGACGACCAGGGCGCGGTGCTCGACGCGATCCAGAGCTTCCGGCGCAAGGCCCAGTCGGCAGGAAACCTCAAGACCGACGACAAACAAGTGATCACGGTGGAGAAGGAGCTCGTCACGATCGTTCCGGCCGATCCGCAGGTGATCTACGTTCCCCAGTACGACCCCAGCACGGTGGTGTCTACAGCGCGGCGCCTGTCTACGGCTACTGGCCGGCGCCGTATCCCTCCTACTACTATCCGTATGCGCCCGGCGCTGCACTGGCAACGGGCATCATCTGGGGCGCGGCGATCGGCGCCGCCTGGAACGGCGGACGCTACGCTACGCAGTGGGGCGGCGACAACAACATCACGATCAACCGCAACACCAACATCAACAGGAATGACGTAAGCGCGAATCGTCCCGGCCAGGCAGCGGCGACTCGTCTGCGTGGAAATCGAACAAGAAGGCCGGGCAGGTCAGCGGCGGCGGTACGCGATCCGGTGGACGAGTGGGTGATGCGCGTCCCGGTGGCGGCGGCGCCTCGGTGTCCGACCGGCGGGCGACGGGTTCCGGCTCGAACATGCGGGGGCCGGCGGCGGCATGGGCGGCCGCGATGACCAAGGCTCGTTCAATGCCTCGCCACGCAACGAATCCGGCGGTCGTGGCGGCGGCGGCGACGGCATGGCGGGCCGCAACGGGGGAGGCTCGTTCAGTGCGTCACCGCGCGACCGTATGGTGGTCGCGGCGGGGCGGCGGCGATGGCGGCGGTGCGTTCGGCGGCTATGGTTCGGGGCGCCAAGCACAAATGGACAGCTCGCGAGGCGCGGCAAGCCGTGGCTCCATGTCAGGCGGAGGTGCACGGCAAATGCCAGCGGGAGGCGGCGCCGGCCGCGGAGGCGGCGGCGGGCGCGCAGGTGCAGGGGGCGGCGGGCGTGCAGGCGGCGGTGGCGGTCGTGGCGGCCGCGGTCGCTAGGGAGCTACGAATGGATCGCGCAGACCAAAACGACAAGGTGACAACGGCCATGAACCGTTTCAATGTGATTGATGCGGTACGCCGCATCGCGTCGCTGTTCCTGCTGCTGGTACCGCTGGCGGCCGCGGCGGTGGAGCAGCAGACGTTTGCACGCCCGAGCAGGCGGTGGATGCGCTGATGGCAGCGCTCAAGGCGGATGACGATGCGGCGATGCTGGCGCTCTTCGGCGAGAAGCATAAGAGCCTTGTGGTGACGCCCGACAAGGCGGCGAACTCCGCGTCCCGCGCCGAACTGCTTGTCAGGATGGAGGCCTTCCGCAATCTCCAGGGTTCAGGAGCGGATCGCCGCACGCTGTACGTCGGGGACCAGGCGTGGCCCATGCCCATTCCGCTCGTGCGCAACGGGACGACGTGGCGCTTTGCCACGGAGGAAGGCGAAGAGGAGATCATCAATCGACGCATTGGCGCCAACGAGCTCAACGCCATCGTCGTGTTGCGCGCCTATCTCGATGCCCAGCGCCAATACGCCTCGCGCGACCGCGACGGGGACGAGGTCCTTCAATACGCGCGGAAGGTTGGCAGCACACCGGGCAAGCACGACGGCCTCTATTGGGAAGCGACGACTGAAGACGGGGAGACCAGTCCCTTCGGACCGCTGCTCGCCGAGAGCGCGGCGTACCTCAAGGGACACAAGGCGGGCGACGCGTATCGCGGGTATCACTTCCACATTCTCGACCGGCAGGCCAAGAACGCCCCGGGCGGTGCCTATAGCTACGTGATCAATGGTCGCATGATCGCGGGCTTTGCCATGGTTGCGTTTCCTGCCGTCTACGGCAAAAGCGGCGTCATGACGTTCATCGTCAGCAACAACGGGAAAATATTCGAGAAGGACCTGGGAAAGAACTCGGCCCAGATCGGCGCTGCGATGACCACCTTTGACCCGGGCCCCGGGTGGAGCCCGGTGGCGCCGGCATCGAATTGATCGCGCCGCCGCTGCACCCTCACGATACGAGCAACATGAACGCCGCATCAGCCCCCACGGCCACGCGTCAATTCGAAGCGGCGAACGATTTCTCCCTCGTTCTCGGTGGCCCGCTGTTCCAGTTCAT
This sequence comes from uncultured beta proteobacterium, assembly GCA_963756765.1. Classification (GTDB taxonomy): domain Bacteria; phylum Pseudomonadota; class Gammaproteobacteria; order Burkholderiales; family Casimicrobiaceae; genus VBCG01. The sequence goes on from CAVWPC010000014.1 coordinate 124,105, forward strand.
CCGGCGCGTGCGCCTCACGGGCAGCGCGCTCGAGCTGGTCAAGCGGCGCATCGTCGTCATCGCGCTCTTCGCCTGGGTGCCCTTGCTCGTGTTTCCATCGTCGAGGGCATGGCCTGGGGCACGGCCGTCAAAGTCCCGTTCCTGCTCGACATCGATGTGCAGGTCCGCTTTCTGGTGGCATTGCCGCTGCTGATCGTGGCCGAGCTCGTCGTGCATGAGCGCACCCGCATGGTCGTCGGACAATTCCTGTCGCAAGGCCTCGTGCCGGACACGCTGCGCGCGCGCTTCGATTCCGTGCTCGAGAGGGCGCTCAAGCTGCGCAATTCGATCGTCGCCGAGGTCGTGCTCATCGTGTTCGTCTACGTCGTCGGCGTCTTCATCGTGTTCCGCTCTTACAACGCTCTCGACGTCGCGACCTGGTACGCAGCGCCGGAAGGAGGCAGCTTGCGGCCGCAACTTGGCGGGTGGTGGTATCTCCTCGTCAGCCTGCCCATGTTCCAGTTCATTCTGCTGCGATGGTACTTTCGCCTGTTCATCTGGACGCGCTTTCTCTGGCAGGCATCGCGGCTGCCGCTCGTTTATGCCCCAATGCATCCGGATCGAATGGGCGGCATCGGCTTTCTTGCGCGAGTCACCCACGCTTTCGCACCGATTCTGGTCGCGCAAGGCGCGTTGCTCGCCGGCACACTGGCCAACAAGATACTGTTCTCTGGCGCGGTCCTTACTTCCTTCAAGGGGGAAATCGTCGCCGTGGTCGTGGTGGTGGTTTTTTTTATTCTCGGTCCTTTGCTCGTGTTCGTCGCGCCTCTCGCCGCTGCCAAGCGAGCTGCGCTGCGCGATTACGGCCACCTTGCGCGGCGCTACGTCGACGATTTCGACGACAAGTGGCTGCGCGGGCGGGCGCCGAAGGACGAGCCATTGGTGGGAAGCGCGGACATCCAGTCGCTGGCCGATCTCGGTAACAGCTTCGAGGTGGTGCGCGACATGCGCACCATCCCCATCACGCGGGACATGGTGGTTCAGCTCGTCGCGATGACGCTGCTCCCGGTCGTGCCGCTGCTGCTCACGATGATCTCGCTAGAAGATCTCCTCAAGCAGTTCCTGAAGATCGTGTTCTGAAAGGTTCTAGTCGTGAGCAAAGACGCGGAGCAGCAAAGGCTCGACGAGGCGCGCGAAGGCAGCCTGGAATGGAAACGATGGGGTCCCTACCTCAGCGAGCGACAGTGGGGCACGGTACGTGAGGACTACAGCGATAACGGCGACGCGTGGAACTACTTCACCCACGACCAGGCGCGCTCGCGGGCGTATCGCTGGGGTGAGGACGGTCTCGCCGGCATCAGCGACGATCACCAGCGGCTGTGCTTCGCACTCGCGCTCTGGAACGGCAAGGATCCGATCCTCAAGGAGCGCGCCTTCGGGCTGGCGAACAGCGAGGGCAACCACGGCGAGGACGTCAAGGAGTACTACTTCTACCTCGACTCGACGCCGACGCACTCGTACATGAAGTATCTGTACAAATATCCACAGGCGGCTTACCCGTACCAGGACCTCGTCACCACCAACCGCAGCCGCGGCAAGCACGAAGCCGAGTACGAGCTGCTCGACACCGGCGTCTTTGACGACAACCGGTATTTCGACGTCTTCGTCGAATACGCCAAAGCGGCGCCCGACGATATTCTGGTCCGCATCAGCGCATGCAATCGCGGCCCTGAAGCGGCAGCGCTTCACGTACTGCCGACGCTGTGGTTTCGCAACACATGGTCGTGGCAGGGCGGCGGGGCTAAGCCAAGGCTATCGGCGGCAAGCTCGACGGCCACGCGGCGGTCCACGCTCAACCTGCCGAGGCGCCGCTGTTGGGGCCATTGGCGGACTACTACTTCTACTGCGACGCCGACGTTCCGCTGCTATTCATCGAGAACGAGACCAACCACGCGCGACTTTTCGGTTCTGCCAACGCGTCGCCTTATGTGAAGGACGGCATCGACCGGTTCGTCGTCCACGGCGACGCGGCAGCGGTGAACGATGCGCAGGAGGGGACAAAGGTCGCCGCCCATTACCAGGCGACGGTGGGCCTCGGGGCGACGAACGTTATCCGGCTGCGGCTGACGACGAGCGCGCCGGCGAAGTCGAAGCAAGCCGTTCGACGACTTCGATGCGGTGTTCGCAAGCCGCGTGCGCGAGGCCGATGCGTTCTATCGCTCGATCACGCCACCCGCCATCCGCAACGATCCCGACCGCACGAACGTCATGCGCCAGGCGCTGGCCGGCATGCTGTGGACCAAGCAGTACTTCAACTACGACCTCGACACGTGGCTCGACGAACATGGTGCGGGGACGCGGTTGCCGGAACACGAGCGCCGGCGCGTGCGCAACAGCGAATGGGCGCATATGTACAACGCCGACATCATCTCGATGCCGGACAAGTGGGAATATCCCTGGTACGCCGCGTGGGATCTTGCGTTCCACATGATTCCGCTGGGCATGGTCGATCCCGACTTCGCCAAGCATCAGCTCGATCTCATGCTGCGCAACGACTACCTGCATCCGAACGGCCAGCTGCCCGCCTACGAGTGGAACTTCGGCGACGTCAATCCGCCGGTGCACGCGTGGGCGACGATGCAGCTTTACCTGTTCGACAAGGAGACGCCGGGGCGGACCGGCGACATCGAGTTCCTCAAGTACGCCTTCTCCAAGCTGCTGGTCAATTTCACGTGGTGGGTCAATCGCAAGGATCGCGCGGGCGCCAATGTCTTCGAAGGTGGTTTTCTCGGCCTCGACAACATCGGCGTCTTCGATCGCTCGTCGCCGTTGCCCACGGGCGGCTACCTCGACCAGGCGGACGGCACGGCGTGGATGGTGTTCTTCAGCCAGCAGATGCTGCGCATCGCGGTCGAGCTCGCACTGCACGAGCCGCTATACGAGGAGTTCGTCGAGAAGTTCTTCCAGCACACGCTGTACATCGCCGGCGCCATGGACCGGGTCGGCGAGCGTCACGACGAGATGTGGGACGAGGAGGACGGTTTCTTCTACGACGTGCTGCGCTTTCCGGACGGCTCCGCGACCCGTCTCAAGGTGCGGTCGATCGTGGGGCTGCTGCCGCTCGCCGCGGTGGCGGTCTTCGAAGACGACATCATCGCGAAGCTGCCGAAGTTCCGGGACGCGACCCGAGCGTTCAGCGGGCGTCACCCCGAGCTCGTCGCCAACATGCACCTGCCGAACCGCCCGGCGTCGCTAACCGCCGGATGCTGTCGATCGTGGACGAGGGCAAGCTGCGGCGCATTCTCGCGCGCATGCTGGACGAGTCCGAGTTCTTCGGACCGCACGGCATCCGCGCGCTGTCCCGCTTCCATCTCGACCATCCGTACGTCTTCAATCACGACGGACAGGAACATCGCGTGGCCTACGTGCCCGGCGATTCCGACACCGGCATGTTCGGTGGCAACTCCAACTGGCGCGGACCGGTGTGGATGCCGATCAATTTCCTCCTGTACACCGCGCTGCTGCGCCTCTACGCCTACTACGGCGAGGACTTCAAGGTCGAATGCCCGACGGGCTCAGGGCAGCTCATGACGCTGCTGGAGGTGGCCAAGGAACTTGGCGAGCGCTTGAGCCGAACCTTCCTGCCGGATGCTTCCGGCCGCCGGCCGGTCAACGGCGCCGCGCACAAATTCAAGGACGATCCGCACTGGCGGGACCTCGTTCTCTTCTACGAGTACTTTCATGGCGACACGGGTGCGGGCATCGGCGCGAGCCATCAAACCGGATGGACCGGCTGCATCGCGCGGATCATCCAGACCAACGCCGTCATGAATAAGGACCTGCTGCTCACGCCCGGCGTGGAAACTGCGGCGCTGCGGGCGCTGGAGGAGGGGGCCGATCGTGAACGACTATTACGCGCACATGAACTTGCCGAAGCCGGTCGTTCCGACGCTGCCGACGCTCACGCTTCTCAAGGGCCAGACGGCGCTGGTGACCGGCGCAAACTCCGGCATCGGTCGCGCGATAGCGCTCTCTCTCGGCAAGGCGGGCGCCAACGTCGTCGTGAACTACGTAGTGAAGCCTGAGGATGCGGAAGCGGTCGCCCAGGAAATTCGCAGGTAGGTTCGCGCGCGTTGACCGTTCGGGCGGACGTCGGCGACGAAACGCAGGTGCAGGCGATGTTCGCCGCCGCCGTGCGCGAGTTCGGCACCGTCGACATCCTGGTCAGCAACGCCGGCATGGAGCGTAATGCGCCGTTCCACGAGATACCACCGCGCAGTGGGACGCGGTGATGAACGTCAACCTGCGCGGCGCATTCCTGTGCTCACGCGAGGCGGTCCGCGAATATCTTCGCCGCGGCGTGCGTCCCGAGGTTTCGGTCGCGGCCGGCAAGATCATCTTCATCAGCTCCGTGCACGACATCATTCCATGGGCCGGCCACGTGAACTATGCGGCGTCGAAGGGTGGGCTCACGATGCTGATGAAGAGCCTGGCGCAAGAGGTCGCCGAGAAGCGCATTCGCGTCAACGCCATCGCTCCCGGCGCGATTCGCACGCCCATCAACATGGCAGCGTGGGCAACGCCCGAGGCCTACGCCGATCTCATGAAGCTCGTGCCCTACAAGCGAATCGGCGAGGTCGAGGAGATCGGCGGTGCCGCAGTCTGGCTTGCGTCGGACTTCACCGATTAATCGTCGGAACCACGCTGTACATCGATGGTGGGATGACCCTTTACCCCGGATTCGAGACCGGCGGCTAACTAGAGCGCGGCCTCTCGACGGAATGCTCGACCGGTATGGAACGCGGCTGGTGCAGTCGACGCGACGATGGCTCCATGCCTGTGACCTTGTTTAATGTGAGCACAATGCAATGAGTGAAATCACTCCACGCTGGGAATGGCGGTCGTTCGGTCCGCGGTTCGGGGAAGCGGAGAAGCGGTTGGCAGCGCTCACGCCGAGCGGCATACAGGAGAGCGATGAGGTCTATCTGCTGACGGGCTCCGGCGGCAACGTGAAGTTCCGCGCGGCGCTGATGGACATCAAGGAGTTGCGGCAGGTCAACGCCGACGGCCTCGAGCAGTGGACGCCGGTCATGAAGGCGGGGTTTCCGATCAGTGCGGCCGACGCGACGAGGGTGTTCGAAGCGCTCCGGCTCCCGGCACCTTCGCGGACCCCGAAGGGCTACACGCTCGACGAGTTCATAGCAGAGGTCGCCGCGCCGGGTGGAGCGATTCGTGCGGTGAAGGTCCACAAGCGACGGACCCGCTACACGGTCGGCGGCTGCATGTCTGAACTGTCCGACGTGGTTGCGAACGGCAAGCCCACGCGCACGATCGCGGTCGAGTCGGAGGATGCGGCAGGAGTCATCCGTGCCGTGAGGGAGCTTGGCTTGGGCGGCTACAGGAACACCAGCTATCCCCTCGGACTGGCGGCCTTGATCGATGACGCACCGGCGCGCTACGCCGTGATCGACGCCGGCACCAATTCCGTCAAGTTCCACATCGGCGAACGCGACACTGGCGGGAAGTGGCGAACGGTCGTCGACCGCGCGGAACTGACTCGCCTTGGCGAGGGGCTGGCAGACAGGGGTCGATCATCGACGCCGCGCTGGAGCGAACGGCGACAGCGATCGCAGGCATGGTCGAGGAGGCGAAGCGGTACGGCGTGCAGGCGCTCGCCGCCGTGGGCACGGCCGGCCTTCGGATCGCTTCGAACGGCAGCCAGGTCGTAGCCGCCATCCAGGCGCGCACCGGCGTTCTCATCGAGGTGATCTCGGGCGAAGAGGAAGGCCGGCTGGCCTACGTTGCCACCAAGGCCGGTCTCGGATTGACCAAGGGCTCGCTCGTCGTCTTCGACACGGGCGGCGGCAGTTCCCAGTTCACATTCGGGCACGATGCCAGCGTCGACGAGCGCTTCAGCGTCGATGTCGGAGCCGTGCGGTACACCGAGCGCTACCGGCTCGACCACGCCGTTTCGCCCGAGGTGCTGCGCGAAGCCATGGCGGCGATTTCGGCCGACCTCGCTCGCATCGAGGGACGCCCGAGTCCCGACGCGCTGGTCGCAATGGGGGGCGCGGTGACCAATATCACCGCGGTCATGCATCGGCTCGCCACCTATGACCCCGAGGTCGTTCAGGGCACCGTCCTCGACCGCGCCGAGATCGATCGCCAGATCGAGCTCTACCGGTCGCAGGATGCCGACGCGCGCCGCGCCATCGTCGGCCTCCAGCCGAAGCGGGCGGAAGTCATCCTCGCCGGCGCCTGCATCGTCCGTACCATCATGGAGAAGCTGGGCAAGCAGAGCTTCACCGTCAGCGACCGTGGCCTGCGCCACGGTGTGCTGGCCGAGCGTTTCGGAGCCTAACGGGCACGTTGCGCTGCGTGAGAAGGCCCTGCCGACGAGGACGGAATTTTCACTTCTTACAACGAGAGGGATGTAAGCCATGATTGCCAGGACAGCCAAGAAAGGCGTGAAGCCCACGGCGCGCGCAAAGCCCGTAAAGACAACGAAGACGGCAGCGGCCCGGAAAGCCGCCAAAGTCGATCAACCCGCATTGGCAAAGCCATTTACGAAGGAGCAAATGGTCGAAGTCTTCAAGCTCATCAAAGGGGCGTCCAGCGTCGAAATGAAGTTGTCGGTTCCCCTTGCGGGCCAGCGCGCCACGATCAAGGGCATCGGCCTCGACCCGGTCGAGGCCCAGCCGCGGCAGGCGTTCTTCTTCGACACGCCCGACCTCGCGTTGAACCGGGCCGGCGTGGTCGTCCGGGCCCGGCGTATCCAGGGTGGTGACGCCGACACGGTCATCAAGCTGCGCCCCGTGAATCCCTCCACCATCGATCCGGAGCTCTCCCGATCGAAGTCGTTCAAGATCGAGGTGGACTCAATGCCGGGCGGGTTCGTATGCTCGGCGTCATTCAAGGGCGTTTGCACCGGCCAGGAGGTGCTCGACGTGAGCGCCGGCGCGATGCCTTTGCGCAAGCTGTTCTCGAAGGAACAGCGCGCCTTCTATGACGAGCACGCGCCCGCGGGCATCACGATGGACAAGCTGGTGATCCTGGGACCCACCTTCCTGCTCAAGGCCAAGCACCAGCCGAAAGCGAAAGAGCTCGACCGCCCGATCACCGTGGAAATGTGGCTCTATCCAGATGGCTCGCGCGTCATGGAAATTTCCACCAAGGCCTTCCGAAAGAAGCCTTCCAGGTCGTCACCGATTTCAAAGCCTACCTCGGCCGCTACGGTATCGCGCTGGGTGCCGACCAGTCTGCGAAGACCAAGTCTTCGCTGGAATACTTCAGTGCCAGGCTCCGCGAGGAGGAATTGGGCGGCTGAGCGACCAGGACGACGACACAGTCCATGCCCGGCACGGCTGACACTCGACTGGGTCACGCCGTGCTTCCCGTCTTCAGCGCGCATCCGGGCGAGACGGGGGTGCATCCGCTTACCGATCCGCGCGACGCGTTCGCGGCTCGCATTCTCATGGCGGCGAGCGCGGAGAGCTCGCTCGATGCGCAGTACTACATCTGGCACGGTGACCGGGTGGGGTACCTCATGTTCCAGGCGCTGTGGCAGGCGGCGCAACGTGGCGTGCGCGTGCGCCTGTTGCTCGACGATCTCAACACGACCAGGTTGGACGACACGATCGCCGCGCTGGATGCGCATCCGAACATCGAGGTCCGTCTCTACAACCCCATGGTTCACAGGAACATTCGGGCGCTCAACTTCATCACGGATGCCAGGCGGATCAATCGCCGGATGCACAACAAGTCGTTCACGGTGGACCGCCTCGTGACCGTGGTTGGCGGCCGCAACATTGGCGACGAGTACTATGGTACAGGCGCCGGCGCGATGTTCATCGACCTGGACGTCGTCCTGGTGGGCATGGCCGTGCGTGAAGTGGCGACGCAGTTCGATACGTATTGGAACAGTCCGTCCGCTTGTCCCGCCGCCCGGCTCATGAAGTCGAAAGGGCGCACCTTCAACCTGGAGGCGAAATTCGCGGCAATATGTGCCGATCCGGACTCGCTGGCTTACATCGAGGCCGTGCGAACGCGGCCGATGATCGCCGATTTGCTCGACCGGAAGCTCGCACTCGAATGGACGACGTCAAAAACGATTTACGACGATCCCGCCAAGACGGTCGACAGGAGCGACCGGCAGGATCTCCTCATGTTTCCGAACGTCGTGCGTGCGATGGGTCGCGCGGAAGAGTCGTTCGATCTCGTATCGCCTTACTTCGTACCCGGTGCAGCCGGCACCCAGGCCCTCGTCGCGCTCGCGGAACGAGGCGTCAGGATAAGAATTCTCACCAACTCGCTCGTGTCTTCCGACGCAGGCGTCGTCCATTCCGGATATGTGAAACGCCGACGCGACTTGCTGCGCGCGGGCATTGCGTTGTACGAGCTAAGACCCGCCGCGGTCGGAGAAGAATTGCAACGCAAGCATGCGACATGGGCCAGCTCGTCGACCGGACTGCATACAAAGACATTTGCCATCGATGGACGGTGCATCTTCGTCGGCTCCTTCAATTTCGACCAGCGGTCGGCGTTCATCAACACCGAAATGGGATTGGTGATCGACAGCCCAGCGCTGGCCAACCGGCTCTCGCAAGCCTTCGACAACGTGATCCCCAGGCTTGCATACGAGGTTCGGCTGGCACGGGACGGCATCCAATGGATCGAGCGAACCGACCGTGGCGAAGTACGCCACTCCACGGAGCCCGGCACGTCGTGGCATCAGCGCATGGGCGTGGCGGTGTTCTCCATCCTGCCCGTCGATTGGCTGCTGTAGCGTCTGCGCATCCGGCGCGCCATCTCAGGGGCTGTGACGCATGCGGAGGCTCGGCGCGCGCCAGCCGCCCGCCTTCTGCCGCTCGGGCAACCCCACCTTCTCCTCGAGGCGCGTTGGCCTTACAACTGATAGCGCTCTATCGCCGCGCGCGCGCTGTACAGCAAGCGCTCGGGGCCAAGCCGCTCGGCCAGCCCACACTTTCGTACGACCTCCAGTACGCCGGGATTCAATCCGACCAGCCATACCACGACGCCGCGCGAAGTCGCGCGTTCCTCGCCCTCCATCAGCGCCTGCAATGCCGAGTATTCGATATCGGGCACCCGGCTCATATCCAACGCAACCACGCGCGGCTCGTAGCGTGTGACCAGCGCGTCGATCTGTTGCACGACGTTCTGCGCATTGACGAAATAGAGGCGACCCTCGGGCCGCACGATCAGCAAGCCCTCGAACGTCTCGTCGTCCGGATTCTCCGGGGATAGCGGCCGCAACACGTCGGCTCCACGCTTGCGGCCGATGACGGACACGCGCGGATTGGCAGTCTGGCTGCCCAGGCCGATCAGCGACAGGATGATCGCGACCACGATGCCCTTCAGCGTACCGAGCACCAGGACGCCGAGCGCGGCCACGATCGCCCAGACAAACTCCATCGTCCGTACTTTGCGAATGGCGAGGAATTCCGCCGGCTGGATCAGTCCTATCGAGTAGACGATGACAACCGCCGCGAGCGTCGCGTGAGGCAGCAGGCCGAGAATCGGTGCGAGCAGCAGCATGGTCGCGACCGCGACGCCGGCGGTAACCAGCGACGCGAGTTGCGACCGTCCGCCGGTCGAACGCACGACTGCGGTCTGCGAAGTCCCGCCACCTGCCGGCATCGCGCCAAGGAATGCGCCGGCGAGATTGGCCGCTCCGGTGGCGATTAACTCGCGATTCGCATCGATGGGAGGATCTCCAGGGCGGGCAAAGGCACGACCCGCCGCGATGGTTTCGGTGAAACTCATGAGCGCGATCCCCAACGCTCCGGGCGCCAATTGCTCAATCAATGCGAGACTTGGCATCGTGAGCGCAGGAAATCCCTGCGGGATCAGGCCGACCGTCGAGACCCCCAGTGCCTGCAGGCCGAAGAACCAGGCGGCGGCAATACCGCCACCGACTGCGATCAGCGGCGCGGGAGAATGTGGCCACAGGCGCTCCATTCCGACCAGGACGAGGAACGTCGCGGCCGCCACCGCGAGCGTGATCAGCGAGGTCTCGGGAATATGCTGAACGACACTGAGGACATCGACGAAGAACCCTTGCTTGGTGATGTGGATGCCGAGGAGCTTCGGCACCTGGTCGAGCACGATCACAAGTCCGATGCCTGCCTTGAAGCCGGTCAGCACCGGAGCGGAAATGAAATTGGCGACGAATCCAAGGCGCATCAACCGCGCCAGAATCAGCAAGACGCCGACCAGCGCGGCAAGAGTCGCGGTCGCCGTGACAAGCTTGGCCGGGTCGCCGTCCGGCACGACCAGACCGAGCTGGGTGGCGGTCAGGATCGCCAGCGTGGCGGTAGAGCTGACGCTGAGCACGCGCGACGTGCCGAGGACCGCGTAGACCGCCATCGGCACGAACGCAGTATAAAGACCCACGGCGACAGGCAACCCGGCTACCGTCGCGTACGCCATGGCCTTGGGCAAAACGACCGCTGCGGCCGTGAGACCGGCAACGACGTCGAGGCGAAATCCTGCGGCGCGTTGGTCCATTGACTTGCTTTCGGCGAAAGGCTGATTCAAGGCCGCTCCTGGTGGCCGCATCGTTCCGCGGTCAAGACTGCGCCATCGCTGCGCGGCGGCATTGCCGGTCTTTGCTGTCGTGCAGTCCACCAGACCTTCACAGGCGCGCCCGTGACGATCCACCCAGACCCTGCCTGTCCGGGACCATGGCCAGCGCGAGTTCTTCGGGCCGGGTGAAGTGAGTCCTGATCGCCCAGTCCAGCAAGTCGAGCTCCGTGTCCAGTGACGGGCGCCGGTGTTCCGGCAGTGTGCTGCGCAGGTCGAGGAGCATCGCGCGCATGCGGCGCGCGACCTGGAGGTTGTTGGCGCCGCAGGCGCGAATCTCGTTGCAGGCGACCTGGACGTAGTGCTCCCAGTTGGGCGTACGGAAAACGACGCGCGGCTGCCCGCTGTCGTCGAGGATGATCTCGCCGCGCAGCTTCCGCCGGCCGATCTGCCGGAGCAGCCGGTGCACCTGGTCGATCGCGAGCACCGCGGTGGTCGGGTCGTTGATCGCCGGCGACAACGCCTTCAAAGCGATGTCGACAATGATGCGGAACGCGAACATCGGGTCCTGCTCGAGCGTTCGTTCGGGACCGAAGGCCACGGTCGAGCGTAAGGTGCGGTCGTCGATCGCCATCGCGCCGCCGTGGAGCAGGAAGAGCGGATCGTCCCGGGCAACGAAATCCCCGACCTGCGGCAGGAACTCGATCATGCCGTCATGGAGCTGCGCAAGCGCCATCAGCGTCGAGACGTCGACCGCGAGCACGATCTCGGAAGTTTCGCGGTGCTCGACCGCACGGCTGGGCGTTCCGAGCTTTTCGCGGAGCGCGGCTTCCTCGGGCGGTAGCGCGGTCGCAGGGTCCGGGTAGACGGCCATCGATCATGGCCGTGCCCTCGTCGCCGACGCGGGCAACGACCGAGACCGGGCGCAGCAGGCGTGCCGCGTAGTCGATCAGGAAGAGGAAGTCGGCGATGCATGCAATTCCCAATAGTCGCGGTGACCGTTGCGACCAGCTGGTGCACCGCCTCTTCCTGCCGGTTGAGCGCACCGACGGCGAACACCAGCGTGAAGACGAACAGGCCGACGCTGTAGCGGACGACGTTGTTGCGCAGCAGGATAGTGGCGATGATTCGTGGCGTTAGTTGCCCGCCTGCGATCTGGATCGCCACCAGCAGCTGGCCGAACGTGAACACCAGAAACGATAGTGCAAGCGTGATGACGGTTTGATACAGCGCCGTCGCGCCGGCCGGCTGGAACGCGGCGAGTCTCCAGCGCTGCCAGGTGTCGAGCGCGTGGATCATGGGGGAGAGCATCAACTCGAGCGCGATGGCGATGAGCGGGACCGTCCATAGCGCGGACTTGAGATAGCTGGTCAACCAGTACACCCGGCCCCAGGTCACCCTGCCGCGAACGTAGCTCCGGAACTGGCGCCTCCGCTCGGCGAATGTCGATCCAGGATTGTCGCTTTCGTGCGGCACGGGAGTCACCTCTTGCCACCCTCGTCTTTGGACTACCCAATTTCATTCCCATCGGTCGAAACTTCACGTCCCGGCGGAAGTTTTCGCTATCCGAGCTTGGCACTCCTGGCAGCAACTTTGGCGGCTTCCGGATAGGGCATCCACGTAGGTCGACTGCCGCAGGGGTCGGGCAAGTGGCGCTGATGATCGCGTACCTGCCCGAAGCACCCATGAAACAAGATTAAGGTGTCGCGGCCTTCTGCATTGCCTTCTGCGCCTCCGGGGTCCCGAGCTGCACCTTCTGCCTGGGTTGCTCCTTCGACGCTGCGGTTGTTTCCTTTTGCGCCTTCGCCGTAGCTTCGACGCCGCCGGAATTGTTGGGGTTGACCATCTTGGTGTTCACGTCCTTGATGGCTTTGTTCTTCTCGTCGGTGGACATTTTTTCCGTGGCCTTCGACGCTTTGACGTTGGCTTCCTGTGCCTTGGCCTCGCCGGGCCTGCGATCCGAGCCCGAGGTCGTCGCCGATCTAAGGGCTTCCTGCTTTTGCTTGGTTGTCATTTGCGAATCGGCTGGGGCTTGCGTGGCAGCGCCTTGCGCGGCAACTGCGCCGGCGAATGTTCCGGCGATCAGCGTTACGAGCATCTTCTTCATGTCTTCCTCCTTCGTTTCAGGGTTGAACAGCAACTATCCTCGCCATGACGTGACGGCTCACGACCACTGGGCATCGGGCACGATCACGGCGCGACCGACAATTTCATGTCGCCGAAGCTTGTCGAAAACAGCCTCGACTCGACTCAGCGGATGGCGTTCGATGAGACACTCGATCCTGCCGTCCTCGGCCAGCGCGAGGAGCTCCATCAATTCGGACTTGCTGCCGCCATAGGTGGAGCTGATGCAGGACCCGTAGGGCAGCCCCTCGGGGCCGAAGTCGATGGAACCGCCTCCGCGGCCGACCACGACGATGTGTCCGAGCGCGCGAATGACCTCACGCCCGAGGTCGATGCTCTGCTGTACGCCGACAAAGTCGAGTACTGCCTGTACACCCGCGCCTGCCGTCGCATCCCGGATCTGCTCCGCGTTCGAGTCGTGCAGGTCGGAATGGCAAAGGCCATTGCCGCCTACCTTGACCAGGACCTGGTTCGTGCCGGGTTCCGGTTGCGGAATGTCCACCAGGCGAGGCGGCGCCTTCCACGCGAGCAGTTGGTATGCCTTCATCGCGCTTCGAGCGCGTCACGCGCGCGTTGACAATCGGCATGCGCCTCGCCGTGAACTTGATTCGTCATCGGAAGAACGCCGGGACGATATCCACGAACAGTATCTTCAGAATGGTCATGCCCGGGAAGATCATCGCGTAGCCGAGGTCCGGCCGGTCTGTCGGAGCGAGCTTGTTCGCATAGGCGAGGATCGCAGGGTTCCCGCACGCGCCCGCGACGATGCCCGCCACCTCGTCGTACGGCATCCGGTACACGAACAGGCCAAGCACCAGAATCGGCAGCACGAGCGTCAACAGCACGACCGCACCGAGGCCGAGCATGAGCAACCCGGTTTCACTAACCGTTGCGGCGAACTTCGGTCCCGAAGACATTCCGACCTGCGCCAGAAACAGCGTGAGCCCGAGATTGCGCAGCACCAGGTTGGCGGAGAGCGGAATGGTCCAGTTCAAACCACCCGTGCGCCGCATATTGCCGAGGATCAAAGCTACGATCAGCACGCCTGCCAGTCCGATGGCGAGCTTGCCGACGCCCGGAAGCGGAAACTGGATCGCGCCGAGCAGGAAGCCGAGTGCCATGCCAAGGCCGATGGAAATGTAGCTGAATTCCGCGGTGCCTTTGATCGAGTCGCCGAAGTACTTGCGCATTGCTGCAAAATCGCCGCGATGCGCAAACACGCCGACGCGATCACCGAACTCTAGTACGAGATCAGGCCGCGGCATGATATCGGCGTCGCCGCGCCGCACCTGGACGAGGGTTGCCGCCCGGTCTCCGGGCAGATCGAGGTCGCCCAGCGCGCGGCCAACTACCGTCGGCCGTGAGGCGAAAACGCGCATGTAGTCGAGATCGCTGCGGTCCTTGAGCACGCGGCCGGGCGCCGGCTCACCGAGACCTTTTCTCGCCTGCTCGAGCGCATCCTTGCCGGCAGCGGTGACGAGTACAACGTCGTTCTCCGCGAGAACGATATTCGGCGAGGCCGGCTCGTTGTGGTGCTCCCTGCGCAGGGCCACGATTTGCACTCCTGCGGGCAACCCGCTTATCACCCCGCCGATTGTCTGGCCGTAGTGATCCGGGTTGCGGATCACTACCTCGAGCATCTCAAGGCCCGCGGCCGAAGGCGCCACGATCTTCGGCTTGAGCATCATGAAGGCGATATAGAGGAGCAGGATCGGCCCCGCCACGCCGAACGGATACGACACGGAGTAGCCGATCGCGGGGTCGTCGTTGCCGAGCGTCGCGATGGCCGCCTGCAGCGTCGGCGTGCTGGTACCCGAACCCGCGAACAAGCCGAGCCCGTAGCCGAGCTTCAGGTCCATCCACCGCACGATCAGCAGGCTCACCACGCCGGAGAGCAATACCCCGACAAGTGCTATGACGTTTGCCCTGCGGCCGGCGGCGCTGGTAAGGCCAAGAAAAAACTGCTTACCGTACTGGACGCCGACGGCGTAGAGGAAGAGTGCAAGGCCGAGCGTCCCAACCATGGGCGCAGGAACCGACTTGGGCGCGAACCAACCCACGGCGAGCGCGACGAACAGCACCGCACCCACGCCCAGGGAAAAACCCTTGATGTTGATCTCCCCCACGAGATAGCCGATGGCGATCGTGAGAAACAAGGTCATCAGCGGTTGCTGCTCGAGCAGTGTCTTAATGAATTCCATGGTTCCTCCCCCTGTTTTCAGTAGACGGTCAATCCATGGCTGCGGAACTGCCCGCGTACACGCTCGGTGAGCTCGGCATCTGGCGACTCGAAGTTCTCCAGCGGATATTCAAGGTTGAGCCTGCGCCACTTGTCGCTGCCCATCTGGTGGAAGCGCAGGATCTCGACGCGCTCGACAGTCTTCAGCCCGGCAACAAAATCGGCCACCTTCTGCACGTTGTCGTAGCCGTCGGTGAGGCCGGGTACCAGCACGTATCGGATCCACATCGGGCGCCCGAGACGTGAGAGTCTCAGCGCGTAGTCGAGCGTCGGCTGCAGCGGCTGGCTCGTGACCTTCTTGTAGATGTCCGGATCGCCGGACTTGATGTCGAGGAGGTTGAGGTCGATATCCATCAGGTCCTCGTCGGTCATCTTGTCGCCCAGGCGGCCCGACGTGTCCATGCACGTGTGAATCCCAAGCTCCTTGCAGCGGCGAAAGATCCGCGTCACGAATGCTCGCTGCAGCATCGGCTCACCCCCGGAGATCGTGATGCCGCCTTTGGTGATCTTGAGCACCCGCGCGTACTTGCCAATCTCCTGCATCGCGCGCGAGACGGTCACTGGGTGGCCGTTGTACTTGTGCCAGGTATCCGGGTTGTGGCAGTACTGGCAGCGCAGCAGGCAACCTGTGGTAAACGCGACGAAGCGGATCCCGGGGCCGTCTACCGTGCTGCCGACCTCGTACGAGTGCAGGTACCCGACGAGATCGTCTTCCTCCTTGACCTCCTCGGTATCGCCTGCGTGCACGGCGTAGTAGTCCCGCGCCGCCTTGCTCTCGCTCGCGCCCTTGCGCGCGAGGTGAAGCTCGTAGCGGCTTCCTACACGCGGCTCAGCCATGGCCGGCCCCGGTGAGGGAACCGTGGAACGTGCGGTTGATGACGTCGAGCTGCTGCTCCTTCGAGAGCTTGACGAAGTTCACCGCGTAGCCGGAGACCCGGATCGTCAGCTGCGGATATTTTTCCGGATGCTTCATTGCGTCGCGCAGCGTGTCGCGGTTGAGCACGTTGATGTTGACGTGGAAGCCGCCGCTCGAGAAATACGCGTCAAGCGCATTCGACCCTCGCTCGGCCTGCTCAGCCGCGCTGCCGAGCGCGGAAGGGACGACCGACAGCGTGAGCGAGATCCCGTCCTCGGCGTCGTCGTAGGGGATTTTAGCGACCGACATCAGCGCCGCCAGCGCGCCGTGCGAGTCGCGCCCGTTCGACGGGTTCGCGCCAGGCGCGAACGCTTCGCCCAGCTTCCGGCCGTCGGGCGTGCTGCCTGTCTTCTTCCCGTATACGACGTTGGAGGTGATGGTGAGCACCGACTGCGTATGAGTCGCATTCCGGTAGGAAGGGTACATCCGGATCTTGCCCATCATCGTCGACACCAGCATCGTGGCCAGGTCGTCCGCGCGGTCGTCGTTGTTGCCGAAGAACGGGAATTCGCCCTCGGTCTCGAAGTCCACGATGAGCCCGCGCTCGTCGCGCACCGGCTTCACCTTCGCGTACTTGATCGCGGACAGGCTGTCCGCCGCATGCGACAGCCCGGCAATGCCGCATGCGAGCGTGCGCAGGACGTCGCGGTCGTGCAGCGCCATCTCGACTGCCTCGTAGCAGTACTTGTCGTGCATGTAATGGATGCAGTTCAACGCATTGACGTAGGTCTCCGCGAGCCAGTCCAGCATCGGGTCGAGGCGCTCCATCACCTCGTCGTACTCGAGCACGTCGCCCGTGACCGGCGCGAGCTTCGGGCCGATCTGCTTGCCGGTCACCTCGTCGCGACCGCCGTTCAACGCGTACAGCATCGTCTTCGGCAGGTTCACCCGGGCGCCGAAGAACTGCATCTGCTTGCCGACCCGCATCGCAGATACGCAGCACGCGATGGCGCAGTCGTCGCCGGATTTCGGCCGCATGAGGTCGTCGGACTCGTACTGGATCGAGCTGGTGTCGACCGAGGTCTTGAACGCGAAGCGCTTGAAGCCATCGGGCAGCCGCGGCGACCAGAAGACGGTGATGTTGGGCTCGGGCGCGGGGCCCAGGTTGTAGAGCGTGTGCAGCATCCGGAACGCGCTCTTCGTGACGAGCGTGCGGCCGTCCTCGCCCATCCCGCCCACCACTTCGGTGACCCATACCGGGTCGCCGGAAAATAGCTCGTTGTACTCCGGCGCACGCAGGAAGCGCACGATGCGCCACTTGATGACGACGTCGTCGATTATCTCCTGGGCCTGCGACTCCGTCAGCGTGCCTTCGCGAAAGTCGCGCTCGAAGTAGATGTCCCAGAACGTGGACAGGCGCCCGGCGGACATTGCCGCGCCGTTCTGCTGCTTGATGGCGGCGAGATAGCCGAAGTAGGTCCACTGCACGGCTTCGCGGGCGTTGTTCGCCGGCCCGGAGATGTCATGCCCGTAGCGCAATGCCATCTCCTTCAGCTCCTCCAGCGACCGGAGCTGCTCGGACAGTTCCTCGCGCGACCGGATCACCTCCTCGGTCGAATGGCGGTTGTCCAGCTCCGCCTTCTCCCGATCCTTGTCGGCGATGAGGAAGTCGACGCCGTAGAGCGCGACGCGCCGGTAATCCCCGATGATGCGCCCGCGACCGTATGCATCCGGCAGGCCGGTCACGATGCCCGACGAGCGCGCCGCCCGAATGGCCGGTGTGTAGGCATCGAAGACGCCGTCGTTGTGCGTCTTGCGGTACTTGGTGAAGATCTCGCCGACACGCTCGTCCGGCTTGTACCCGTAGGATTCGAGGCTCGCCGCGACCACGCGCCAGCCGCCGAACGGCATGATCGCGCGCTTGAGTGGCGCGTCGGTCTGCAGGCCGACGATGATCTCGTTGCGCTTGTCGATGTAGCCCGGCCCGTGCGCGAGAATGCCCGAAGGTATTTGCGATACGTCGAGGATGCCTTTCTCGCGTTCCTTGGCGAGCAGCGGTTGCAGCGTCTGCCACATGCCTTTGGTGCGCTCGGTCGCGTCCTGCAGGAAGGCGCCGTCACCCTCGTAGGGGGTGTAGTTGCGCTGGATGAATTCGCGGACGTTCACGCGGGTCTGCCAACTGCCAGGTGCGAAGCCGCGCCATGCGATGTCCCATCGCTCGCTCGCAGGTTTCGGAATGCTTGCCATGATTCCTCCTTCGGTGGTTAGCCGACCGCACTATCGCTTGCGGCCAGCTCGAGGGTTAGATGAACGACGCCGCCATCGCGCAGCTGTCGCATGGGGAAACCGCAGCGCTTGAAGACTGCGAGCATCGCGCCGTTCTGATTAAGCACGTCGGCCTCAAAGTGGGTGAGCCCCCGGCCACGGGCGAGCGCGGCCAGTTGTGCGAGGAGGCGTGAGGCAATTCCGCGACCCTGATAGTTCTCTTCGACGACAAACGCGATCTCCGCCGAGCGCTCCGTGTCCGGCGTTTCGCCGGCGATGTAGCGACCCGCGGCAATGATCGTTTCGCCCCGTTCCGTCTCGGTCGTGACGACCAGCGCAACTTCGCGCACGAAGTCGACACTGACCGCGCGATCGAGCTCGCTTTCGGACAGATTGACTCGGGGAGTGAAAAACCGGGTGTAGATCGAATCCATTTCCAGCAGCTGGAAGGCTTCCAGGAAGCGGTCCCGGTCGTCGGGCCGGATCGCGCGCACGGTGACGCGGGTGCCATCCTTGAGGACGTCATCGATCGACAGATCGCGGGCGCGGTTCATGATTTGGTGGCTCGATAGCGCGCAGCCGCTCACGCCATGATGTTCACGCCACCATCGACATAGAGCGTTTCACCCGAAAGCCGGCGCGCGTAGGGTGTCGCAAGAAACGCGCACGTGAACCCGACGTCCATGATGTCGACCAGCTCTCCCAATGGCGCGCGCTCGGCGGCCTCGTGCAGCAGCAGGTCGAAGTCCTTGAGCCCCGATGCCGCCCGCGTCTTGAGCGGCCCCGGCGAAATGGCGTGCACCCGGATGCCTTTCCCGCCGAGCTCGTACGCGAGGTAGCGGCAGCACGCCTCGAGCGCGGCCTTCACCGGCCCCATAAGGCTGTAGGTAGGCACGACCTTGTTGGCGCCGTGGTAGCTCATCGCGAACATCGATCCGCCGTCGTTCATGAGCGGCGCGGCGAGCCGTGCCATGCGCAGGAAGGAGTGGCACGACACGTCCATCGCGTTGGCAAAGCCCTCTGCGGAGCAGTTGAGGAGTCCGCCCTGCAGGTCTTCCTTGGGGGCGGAGGCGATCGAGTGGACGAGAATATCGAGCGAGCCCCATTGCGCGGCGACCGCCGCGAATACGTCCTCGAGCTCCCCCGGCGTGGCGACGTTGAGCGGCAGGAACAATGGCGCGCCGAGCTCGCGCGCCAGCGGCTCGACGTAGGGGCGCGCCTTTTCGTTGAGGTACGTGATCGCGAGATCGGCGCCGAGCTCGCGGAACGCCTTCGCGCAGCCGTAGGCGATGGACTGCTCGTTGGCGATGCCTACAACAAGCGCCCTCTTGCCCTTCAGCACCGGGCTCGGAATTTCCACGCTCATGCGGGCTCCTGTTGCGACAGCGCACCAAGCACGCTGCGGGTGTGGCGAGCGATCATGAGTTCCTCGTTGGTTGGAATGACCCACGCCGACACGCGACTCGCGGCGGTGCTGATTCGTCCCGCGCCGCGCTTGTTGGCATCGGCATCCAGTTCTACCCCCAGCCATTGGGCGTCGCGGCAGACGCGCTCGCGCAGGCTGCGGCTGTTCTCGCCGATTCCCGCCGTGAAGACGATTGCGTCGAGTCCGCCGAGCGCAGCGACGAGCGAGCCCAGCTCACGGCCGATGCGATAGATGTAGAGGTCGATCGCCGCCTTCGCACCCGGCTCGTTGCTTGCCTCCAGCGTCCGCATGTCGCTTGAAATCCCCGACACACCGAGCAGACCGGACTGCTGGTAGATGAGCTTCTCGATCGCCCGCGCGTCCATGGCAAGCTCGTCCATCAGGTACAGCACCACCCCTGGATCCAGGTTTCCGCATCGGGTACCCATTGGAAGTCCGTCGGCGGCGGTGAATCCCATCGTGCTCGCAACGCTGCGGCCACCTGCGATTGCACACATGCTCGATCCATTCCCCAGATGCAGTACGACGACCTTGCCGGCGGCGGCGCGGGCGTCGTGCTCGGGCAGGACGCCGGCCACATACTCGTACGACAGTCCGTGGAAGCCGTACCTGATCACGCCTCGCTCCGTAATTGCCTTCGGCAGCGCGAACGCCTGCGCCACCGGCGGCTGGCCTCTGTGGAAGGCGGTATCGAAGCAGGCAATCTGCGGGAGCTGCGGCAGGCGTTCCAGCAGTTCCCGGATAGGCGCCAGGTTGTGCGGCTGGTGCAGCGGCGCGAGCGGCACATATTTCTCGAGGGCCGCGAGCACCGCCGCATTGACGCGTACGGGTTGGGCGTACTCGGGTCCGCCGTGCACCACGCGATGGCCCACGCCGACGAGCCGGTGCTCGGTGAGGCGCTGCCGCAGGAAGGTCACGAGGTGAGCGAGCGCGCCGGCATGTCCCAGCGAGACGCCGTCACCCCACGACTTCTCGTCGAGAGTAGCGCCAGCCCCATCTTTGGCAAGAAAGCGCGGAGACGTATACAGCCCTTCCGCTTGTCCGCGCGACACGAGCGCGAGTCCCTGCGCGCTGTCGGCGAACAGCGAGAACTTGAAGCTCGACGAGCCCGCATTCAGTACGGCGATGGCGTTGGCCATGTCGCTTTCCTTCAGGCCACGGCCTTGGTGGCGGCTTCGCGTCGAGCGTGCGCAACCAGTGCTGCAATTCCGCAGGAGGCGAGTCGCGTCATGACGGAGTCCGCACGGCTCGTCAGGATGATGGGGACGCGTGCCCCGAGCACGATGCCGGCGGCGTCGGCGCCGGCGAGAAACGACAAGCTCTTCGCGAGCATGTTGCCCGACTCGAGATCCGGGACCACCAGCACGTTCGCGCGTCCGGCCACCGGCGAGTCGATCTTCTTGATCTTCACCGATTCGAGACTGATCGCGTTGTCCAGCGCAAGGGGACCGTCGAGAATCGCCCCCGTGATTTGCCCCCGATCGGCCATCTTGCACAATGCGCCGGCCTCGACCGTCGTCGGCACCTTGGGATTGACAGTCTCCATGGCCGACAGGATCGCCACCCGGACCTCGGCGAAACGCAACGCGTGCCCAAGGTCGATCGCGTTCTGGATGATGTGCACCTTGTCTTCCATCGTCGGTGCGATGTTGATCGCGGCGTCTGTGACGATCAGCGTCTCGCTATAGGAAGGCACATCCATCACGAAGCAGTGGCTGACGCGCCGTGCTGTGCGCAGGCCCGTCTCGCGCCTGACCACCGCGGCCATGAGCTCGTCGGTGTGCAAGCTGCCCTTCATCAGGGCTTCGGCCTTGCCTTCGCGCACGAGCTCGACCGCCTTTGCGGCCGACGCCTCGCTGTAGGGCGCATCGACGATCGGAACGTTGGCGAGATCGATGCCGTGCTTCTTGGCCAACGCCTCGATGCGCGTCTGCGGTCCCACGAGTATCGGCGAGATCAAGCCGAGCTGTCCCGCTTCGATCGCCCCGCGCAGCGAGCTTTCGTCGCAGGGGTGGGCGACCGCCGTCGGCGTGGGCGGCAGCGATTTGCAGAAATCGAGCAGTCTTTGATACTTGACGTGCTTGGTCTCCATCGTCATTTCCTCGTGGATCCGCGCCTGCCGACGGACTTGCTCTTGGGCTTGAGTCCCTTCCGCGACCGAGGCGATGCCTTTGCGTCGACCGCCAGCGTTTCACCGATGTGCTGCACCAGGGCAAGCTGCTCTGTCGACGGCTTCGCGCGCTGCACGCGTTCGTCGGCAAGAAGGCGGCGGACGAGCGTCACGAGCTTGTCCCGATCGCCTTGACCCGCGAGCAGCTTGGGCAGTGTCGCGAGCGCCTGCTCGGGCTCGTAACGCACGATGATCTCCTGCTCGCCGCGAATGCGGCGCCACTGATCGGGTGGCATTGCGGGCAACAGCGCCTCGTAGTCGGCTTTTAGTGCCTGCCGCATCTGCAGCCGCGACAAAAGGAGCGGCTCGCCTTTGCGCGCCAGCAGGCACGCGACACGCGCGAGCGCCTCGGCAAAGCCTCCTTCCGCGATCGACGCGAGCGCTTCCTGGACGAACGGAAGCTCGTGCGGCTCGATCATCCGTTCCGTCGCCTTGGCGTCGCCCTGTCGCTTGTCGGCCACATAGAGCGAGAACACGTTGCCGTAGGTCTGGAAGAACGCAGCCTCGCTCGCGGCATCGCGCATTCCGCGGTAGTACTCCAGCGACGCGCTGATTGCCGTCGAAGCGACCTTCTCGACCTTCAGCGCGACATTGTCGTCGCCGATCCCAGCGCGCTGGGCCTTGACCAGCTCCGCCGTCGGGCCGAGCCAGCTGAGCCATGGATTGAGGTCCGACAACGCCCAGCGCTGGAAGCGCAGAGGGTGAAACTGGCGGCGCAGCTTTGCCGTGAATTCGTTCGACGTCGACTGGATCAAGGGCTGCAGGAACAGCTCGTACGCGCGCTGGTTGAACTCGGAGACCGCCGCGACGGCTTCGAACGGCTTTTCGTCGCGCCGATCGAACCGATTCAGGCGCGCGACGATTTCCTCCAGCCGGCGCTCGCTGAACTGCACTTCGTACTCGACTTTTCCATCCCGGCCCTTGCGCTCTTTGATTGCCATCGCGTACAGGCCCGGCGGCAGCATCTCGATCGACTTCAGTACCGAGACAATTTGCGCGTGCTCCTTCTTGGCCACCTTGCCCGACACGAAGATGCCGAGATGCCCGATGTCCTCGTGCACCAGTCCCACGATGACCTGGCCGCGCGCCTTGATCTCCTCCGTCGACCCATAGACGTCGGCGACCCAGTTGAACGCTTGCTGCGGCGGCGTGATGTTGTCGCCCATCGACGCGAAGAGCACGATGGGCGCCTTGATCTTGCGCAGGTCGAAGGCCTGTCCGTCCTGCGCCTTCGTCTGGCCCGACCAGAGCTTGTTGCCGACGAACAGGTTGCGCGTGATCCACTCGATCTCCTCGCGATTCATGAGGTAGAAGCCGCCCCACCAGCGTTCGAAGTCGAGATAGCGCGGCGGCTCGGTATCGATGTTGGTGTATAGGTGGTAGTACTTGTCCCAGAAGGTGTTGGCCGGATGGAGGTTCTCGAAGTTCTCGACGAGATAGGCGCCGTCGAACACGCCGTTGCCCTGGTCCGCCGTCAGCGAAGCGAGCCAGGTGCCGCCCAGCATGCCGCCCGAGTAGCGCATGGGGTTGTCGCCCGCGCCTTCCTGCCAGGCTCCGCCCCAGTAGGACATTGGCGCGCCGTTGATCACGATAGGACCCGTATCGTCGGGATCGGCCGCGGCGAGCATCATTGCCGCCCAGCCGCCCTGGCAGTTGCCGACGATCGCGGGCTTCGGGCTGCCCGGATGGAGCTCGCGCACCTTGCGCACGAACTGCTTCTCCGCCTCGCAGACGTGAAGAAGAGTCTGGCCCGGCTCGGGATCGCGAAAGAAGATGACGAAGTAGACCGTGTGGCCCTCACGCAGCGCGACACCGACCTGCGAGTCGTCCTTGAAGCCGCCGATGCCGGGACCATGGCCGGCGCGCGGGTCGATGATAATGTACGGACGTCGCTTGGGATCCACGGTCACGCCTTCGGGAGGGACGATTCGCACCAGCGCATAATTCACCGGCTGCGCGAGCGTGCGGCCGTCGACGACCGTTTCGTAGGCGAAGTGCAGGACCGGCGCCAGACCTTCCCGCGTGGCCTCGACGAAGTTATTGCCGCGCTGGCGGATCGTGTCCCAGAACACGATCGATCGCTGTCCGGCGTCGACAGCATAGTTGTACCAATCCGACCAGATGTTCGCGGCGGATCCGGGGTGGGTCAACACCGCGCTCAGGTTGTCGTTGAAAGCCTTCTGAAGCTGCTCGGCAAAGCGCTCCTGCGCCACCTTGGCGCGCTTCTGCAAGAGGACCGGAATCTTCGTGGTGATTGCCTGGCTTTCGGACAGACTGCGAGCGATGTTCATGGCACTTGTCTTCATGTTGGGGGGACGAGGTCCCCTCGAGTTGAGTTAAGGGGACGGTTCGCCGGCGTCAGTCCGAAGAAGGCCCGCCCAGCTGTTTGCCAAATTTCTGACGAAAGCTCTCGACGATCTCCGCGATGAGGGCGGCGGTTACAGTCTCGCCTACTATTCCCCGGGCTTTTTCGCGGACGTGGTAATGCATCATCAGCGCGTCATCGAGCTTCTTGAATGCAATCGGGTTCTTTGCGCCGCAGGCCGATTCGTCGTGCCGCAGAACGCGCTCGATCACGCCCGGATCCAGGATGCGCACGTTGCAGATGGTCGCGAGCCGCACGATCTCGCGATCGATGTCCGCGAGATTCTTTGCCCACCAGGCACCGCCGAAGTCACTCGGGCTGTTACTCATGGAAATCCTCGCGAATCCTGCGGCCCATTGCGTTCTCCTTCTTGCGACACTTGCATGTCGTTGCCTGCCCAGTGATCAGTGCAACCGCATGCGTCAACGCGTTAATCGTGATGGTCGTGTCCGTGCCGTTGGCAGTCCAGGTTCATTGCTGCTTGCCGCCCTTGATGTTGCCGACGACACCGCCCACGACGCCGCCGATGGCCGCGCCGGTCCAGCCGCTGCCACCGGAAATGGCCGCGATGCCAGCCCCCGCCGCGGCGCCAATTGCCGCCCCGCTCACCGTTCCCTGCTGCTGCGGGGTCATCGACGTGCATCCCATCACGGCCGTGACGGCCGCGATCGTCACAATGAGTCCAACTCGTTTCATGGTTTTCCTCCTTTAGTTGGATCTTTGAAGTCCTGGCACGACCATTTCGAACCAGATGGTTTCGATGACCGGTCGCTGCACCTTGTCGGGATTGGCGGCGTACCAACGGTCGAGTCCGTCACGCACGGTGTCAAGCGTATGACCCTGCAGCCCCTTGACGAAGCGAGGCACAATGGTCTGTCCGTTGGACGGCGGGTTTGCGGCATTGAAGGCGGCCTCGACTTGGATGACATTGGCAATCCCGATGAGATACGCCTTCTTCAGCTGTTCTGATGACTTCGTCCACTGTTCGCCTGTGATCAGGGGAACTTCCTCCGCGCGGGCACTCCCCCACACCATCGCCAACGCCATACACGCAACAGCTATCGCCGGTCGCATCTGCAATCTGAGTGTCATATGCCCTCCGCAAGAGTTGAATTTCGCTACGTAGCAATTCGGCCGACTACGTCGTGACGGCCTGCCGCGACCTTCGCAGCGCCCCACATGTAGTCGGGCGTCATGAAGTCCCGCCGTTGCATTCAGCCCTGACCATGCCATCGACACTAAACGAGCCAAGCGCCCTTGGGACCTCGAAAACATACGTGGTTGCCTGACGGAAACTACTGGCGCGGCGAGCGCACACCCCAGCCGCGACCGCAGGCGGCGGTCGTGCTCTCAGGCAAGGGACAGCACCGGCCCGGGCGGGGCAGGGCACCCGGAGGGCGATGGTTGACAGGACGCAGGACCCTGGCGCCGCGGCTGCTCGAGCCATCGTGATCGATGCTGGTAGCCAAGCGGCATCGTCGGGTCTCTTGCAGTGAACGCAAATTGCGGTCAGCATTTGCAAATGCGCTCACCTCGTGCCTCGCGCTGGGCCTTGACCGTCCTCGCTGCCCTTTCATTTGCTGGACTGATCTCCAGCGCGAACGGAGCCGAGCTGAAACGGATTCTCTTCATCAATTCATTCGCGCCGGGAACGTCCCCATTCTTTCCCTTCAACTCGGCGTTTCGCGAGCACATGCTTCGCGCTTGGCCGGCGCAGGTTGCGTTCTACGAAGTTTCCCTGGACGTCTGGAGTCCCGGTATCAAAGAAAACGAGGATGCGCTTGTCCAGGTATTGCGCTCCCGCTTTTCCGACCTTCGAATGGACCTTGTCGTGGCACGCGGCTTGAGAGCCGGACAGTTCTTTGTCAAGTACCGCGATGAACTGTTTCCCAATGTGCCGCTAATGGTGACCGGTGATGAGGCATCGTTGTCGTCTGCGGAGCTGCGGCCCCGCGATTCCTTCGTGGCGAACAGAGTTTCGAGCGTGCAGATCGTAACCAGCCTGCTGACGCTGCTTCCCGATACGTCGACTATCGCTGTCGTCTACGGAAAGTCGGCCCCCGAGCAATACTGGGTCAACCGGCTGAAGGACGAATTTGCGCCGCTGGCAGGCCGGGTCAAATTCGTTTGGCTCGACCACCTGTCGCTGCCGGAGATGCGGCAGCGCGTTGCTACGCTTGAGCCGGGAACGGTGGTCTTGTTCGGGCTCATGTACGTCGATGCGGCGGGCGTTCCGTACCTGGAGAACTACGCTCTCTCCGAGCTTCGCGCCGCATCCAATGTCCCGATATTCAGCTTCTACGAAAGCGAATTAGGTCTCGGAACGGTAGGCGGCTCGCTCCTTGGCAATGTTGAAAGTGCTGCCGTTGCCGCGAACATCGCCACTCGGACGCTTCGTGGCGAGTGGACGAACGAGGACCGCCTGACGCGCCTCAGCACCACCGCACCGCGCTACGACTGGCGGGAGCTGAATCGGTGGAACATCGACGAGAGCAGGCTGCCGGCGGGCAGCGAGGTGTTGTTCCGACCGCCCTCGATTTGGGAGGAGCACAAGCGGATTGTCCTGGCGGTGTTGGGTCTGCTGGTCGTGCAGACCGGACTGATTCTGGCGCTGCTCGCACAGCGCTCCCGTCGGCGCCGTGCCGAGGGCGAGTCGTCGGCATTGAGCGGGCGGCTATTGACGGTGCACGAGGATGAGCGGCGCCGGCTGGCGCGGGAGTTGCACGATGATGTGACGCAGCGCCTGGCGCGGCTGGCCATCGATGCGGCGCGCATGGAGAACGCGCAAGGGGTGTCGCCGTCCAGCGCCCGGCCGACCGTGCACGCGGATCTGGTGCGGTTGAGCGACGACGTGCATGCGCTGTCGTACCGGCTGCACCCCTCGATCCTGGACGACCTGGGGCTGGAGGAGGCGCTGAAGGCGGAAGGCGAGCACGTGGCCCGCCAGGGCGGGGTACGGGTGGAGGTCGACGTGCAGGCGGTACCCAGCCCGCTGCCGCAGGATGTCGCGCTGTGCCTGTTCCGGGTGACGCAGGAGGCGCTGCGCAACGTGGTGCGGCACGCGCAGGCGTCGGTGGCGACGGTGACGCTGACGCCGGGCGACGGCGGGCTGGTACTCGAGATCGAAGACAACGGCCACGGTTTCGACGTCGTCGCGCTGACCGACCACCCCAGCCTGGGCCATGCCAGCATGGAAGAGCGCATCCGGCTGGTGCGCGGCCGGTTGCAGATCCGGAGCAAGCCCGGGCAGGGCACGACGATTGCGGCGTGGGTGCCGCTGGCGTCGGCCACCAGCATGAGCGGGGCATGAGGCGCGCGCGGGTACTGCTGGCCGATGACCACCGGCTGGTGGCGGAGGGGCTCAAGAGTCTGCTCGAGGAAGAGTTCGAGCTGCTGGGGGTGGTGGAAGACGGGCGGGAGCTGGTGGAAGCGGCGAAGCGGCTGCGGCCGGATGTGATCGTCGCCGACATCTCGATGCCGCACCTGAACGGGATCGACGCGTTGGCGCTGCTCAAGCGTGACAACCCGGAGGTGCGGGTGGTGTTCCTGACCATGCACAAGGAAGCCGGGTACGCCCGGCGGGCGCTGGAAGCGGGTGCCAGCGGGTATGTGCTGAAGCACTCGGCGCAGGCGGAGCTGTTTCTCGCTGTGCGCGCTGCGCTGGAGGGCAAGGTGTTCATCACGCCGGCGCTGGCGGGCGAGGTGTTGCGCGACATGAAGGGCAACCCGGCGCAGGCGGGCGACCCGGTGGCGGTGCTGACCCCGCGCCAGCGGGAGATCCTGCAGCTCACGGCCGAAGGGCGGTCGACCAAGGAAATTGCGGCGCAGCTCGACATCTCGCCGCGCACGGTCGAGTTTCACAAGTACCAGCTGATGAATGCGCTGAAGCTGCAGGGCAATGCGGAGCTGGTGCACTTCGCCATCAAGCACGGGATCGTGTCGATCTGAACGGCAGCGTTTTCGTCCCGTAGTTTCCGTGAACTAACCCAGTAGATTTGCGAGGTCACCGCCTGCGGTGAACCGACTAGTCTCGCCGTCATGATCGGGAGGCACCTGCTTTACGCGACTGCCGGCCGTTGCACGGCGGGAGACGCTGGATTGGATATCGATCAATGCCGCTGATGAAGGCCACGGTTTGGTGCGTAGCGTCCGCGCTGTTGTTCGCCGCCAATGCGGCGACGGCCGACTTTGGCGCCAAGGGTGGGCAGGAACCGGCGAATGTCGACGAGATTGCGGACTATTTGCAGAAGGATCCGTACGACCTGGAATTGCTCATCAGCTTTGGCACATCAAAGGGCGGCTCGGCAGGCCATCTGGCCCTGGCCGTCCGTGACCAGGTGTCAGGCGATGACGTCGTGTATTCGGCCAATTTTTACGCCGACCGGAAGCCTGAGCACGAAGCGCGCTTTTATACCGACGACCTCATGGTCAGGATCCCGAAGAGGGAGTATCTCTTCAAGACCACCTCGTCACTGGGCGACAAGGCATCGTTCGGTCTCGATTTCGGCGAGATCTACAAGCGATCGGTAATCGGTGTTCGGGTCTATGGTGTTCCGGCCGGAGAGAAGGAGGCGGTGGTCGCCTTCTTCGAGCGCATCAACGATGACTATCACGCGCGGGCCAGGAAGACCGAGTATCACGACGATCCAATACGCTACGACTACCTCCGACTCAATTGCGCGAAGACCATCGGCCTGGGTTTCAGGATCGGCGCCGGATACAAGGACCTTGAAGTATCAAGCGCGACGCTGTTCGGTGGTCGGAGGGTGGTGGCGGCCGCCAACGCCAACATTCCCACCGAGATGGCGATGAAGCTCCTCGACGTGTGGAACGCGCGGGGATACGAAATGGAAGTCGTGTTCTACAGGAAGTTCGGCGGTTCGACCTACGTGGATCCGGACGACGAGGAAAAAGTGGCATTCAAGGACCTGCCCAACCGTTTTCCCTCCGTCCTGTCCCGTGACTTTCGAAAGGAGCAGGGTCAATACAAGGACCGCGACAACCTCTTCGCGATGTACGTCCTCTACAACCTGGGCAAATATAGCGTGCGGGTGAACGACGAGACGAAGCTGCTCGAAATCGAGGAGAGCAAGAATCCCATGGCCTACCCTGACGCGGCGAAGCTTGCCGCGCAGAACGCGCAGGCAGACCGCGACAGCTTCCGCCGGCGCGCGCCGTTTCGGCCGAGGGGCACGGCCTTCGGCGAAGGCGCAGGGAGCTGATCCAGTAGCGCAGTCAATCAAAAGGCTTTGTGCGCGGCATCACGTGGCGCGTCATGAACATGGTTGGAGTTCCGAATCGAGGGGAGCCAAGTTGAGCGAGATGATCCAATTCGAAAAGGAGACGCGCGAGCCGGTACTCAGTGCCGTGGACCGGGTCTCGGAAATGCTCTTCGGCCTGTTCATGGCGCTGACTTTCATCGGAGCTGTATCAGTCGCGGGGGCCGGGCGCGAGCATGTCCGCGAGCTATTCGTGACTGCGTTCGGCTGCAACCTTGCCTGGGGCCTCGTCGACGCGATCATGTACCTGGTTCGTACGGTCACCGATCGTGGCAGAACGCTCACGCTCATGCGTTCCATACGGGAGGCTCCGGACGCAGAGACGGGCCGCGGGTTCCTCAAGCGCGCGCAGTCGCACGTCGTGGCGCGTCTTGTCTCGTCGACGGAAATCGAGGCAATACGCGGGCGAATCGTCGCGCTGCCCTCGGTGCCCGCGCGACCGACGTTGCACTGGGACGACTTGCGCGCTGCGCTGGCGATTTTCCTTATCGTGGTCGCCGCAACTTTTCCTGTCGTGTTGCCCTTTGCGCTGATCAGCGATGTCGGGACGGCGAAGAATGCATCCCGTGCACTGTCTCTCGCCATGCTGTTCCTCGGCGGGCTCGCTCTTGGCCGTTACGCGGGGTACGGAAGCTGGAGGGTCGGGTTCATGATGGTTGGACTCGGCACGGCACTCGTGATCGCGATCAACGCGCTCGGCGGATGAGGGCCCCGCTGCCGGCCGTCGCCGCCGTCGTCATCGGTATGGCGACGACAGCGTTCGCGGGGGAGGACGAGCACGCCGCCGGGCGCCGCGCCTCTCCTGCGACGAAGCCCTCGTGGGAGTTCGCCGTCACCGCATATCCCACGGTCGTCCGCGGCGGAGAAAACTACACGTCCGCGATTGCGGTAGCCGACCGCGGTCCACTGCACCTCGAGGCCAGGTACAACTACGAGTCGGTCGGTGCGCGCTCGGCTTTCGTCGGATGGACGTTCTCCGGTGGCGAAGAGGTGACGTGGGAGATGACGCCGCTGCTCGGAGGCGCCTGGGGTACGACGCAGGCCTTCGTGCCGGGGCTGGAGGCGACTGTCACCTGGAGGAAGGTCGACTTTTATATCGAAGCTGAATACGTGCGTGACAACCACGAGCGATCCGACAGCTATTTCTACGCGTGGAGCGAATTGGGCTTCCGGCCAGTTGATTGGCTACGCGTGGGAATTGCGGGCCAGCGCACCAAAGTCTATGGCGGCGACCGGGATATCCAGCGCGGGCCGCTCGCGCAGGTGACCTGGGGTCCCGTGACGATTGGCGGCTATTGGTTCAATCCGGGGTCGAGCGACCAGGTCTTCGTGGGCATGATCGGTGCCGCATTTTGATTTCAAGTTCGCCTAAGCAAGAGGAAGCCGATCCGTGAATGTTCCCTATAAGACCGATGTCGAACTCGAAAAGCGCCTGTCAGGCGGGCTGCTGGATGTCCTCATCCGTGCGGGGCTAGTGTTCGCCATGGCGGTGCTGTGCTACCAGGTTTTCTCGCCCTTCGTATCCTTGATGGCGTGGGCAGTGATCCTGGCGGTAGCGCTCTATCCTGCCCATCAGATGCTGGCGCACAGAATGGGAGGAAGACAGGGGCTCGCAGCCACGCTGCTGGTGATCGCCGGCATCGTGCTGATCGTCGTCCCCACCACGGTCCTGATGGGTTCGCTCGGAGACTCCGTTCACAACTTCGTCGGCAGCGTGCAGGACAACACCCTGCGGATTCCTGAACCTCCGTCGGGAATTGCCGACTGGCCGTTCGTCGGGAAGAAAATCCATGGTCTCTGGTCGCAGGCACATGCGGACTTGCCAGCAGTAATCCAGAGTCTGCAACCGAAGCTCGGTGACCTGTCCAAGCATGCGCTCGCGATCGTTGCCGGCATCGGCGGCTCGGTGCTGCTGTTCCTGTTCTCTTTCATCATTGCCGGGGTCATCATGGCCTTCGGACAGTCGGGCGCCGGAAGCATGCGGTCGATCTTCGATCGAATCGTCGGCAGCGGACGCGGCGAGGAATTTGCAAAACTCTCGACGCAGACCATTCGCGCGGTAGCCCAAGGGGTCATCGGAGTCGCTTTCATCCAGGCCATCGTCGTTGGCCTGGTGTTGATGATCGCCGGCGTCCCGTTTGCAGGAGGGCTTGCAATGATCGTGCTGGTGCTGGGAATCGCGCAGGTTCCGGCACTCCTGGTCATTGTGCCGGTCATCATCTACATCTGGTCGACCGGGGACTACGGTACCCCGGCGGCCATCACTTACACCGTCCTGCTGTTCCTCGCCGGCGGGCTCGACAATGTTCTGAAACCTTTGCTGCTGGGTCGAGGCGTCGATGCACCCATGCCCGTGATTTTGCTGGGTGCGTTGGGGGGCTTGGCCAGCACCGGCATTCTGGGAATGTTCGTGGGCGCGACCCTGCTGGCCTTGGGCTATCAGATGTTCATGCGGTGGGTGGCACGCAATAATTCCGCAGGCGGCTCGATAGCTGAAAAGGCTTGACAACGCATCCGTTGGGCGGCGGACAGAACGTGCTGCTGCACCTACGAACGCAAGCGAAACCCGGCGCCTCGCCTCACGCGCGGGGGAGATGACCCTGGCATGCGATGCTGGTGGAATTCGCTACCGCGGCGCGCAGAACACGGGGCCTTCTTCGATCCACCCGGCGGCAAGCATGCCCGCCACCGTCAGTGCGTCGTGCACGTATCGATGCCGCGACTGCGCGACCGCGCTGCCGGGCCAGAAGAAGCGAATGATGGGCGCCGTAGCAGCAGGGCACACGCCAGCGGCGGGCAAGATGGCGCGGAAAGCGATGCCTTCGTAGAACCAGTGCGGATTCGTATTCACCAAGGCACACTCCGCGGGATCGGCCGTATAGAAATGCGCGCTCGGTCCGACCCCCGGCCTGCCGAAAAATCGACATACGTCCACGGCGTTGCCGCCGGCCGTCCCTGCCGCGTAGCTCTTGAACGATAGGCCCGTGCGCTGCCAGGAGGGCCCGATCACACCCCTGTCGATGGCCTCCGCTTCCTCGGGAACGGCGGTAAGGAAATAGTGATTGAGTGGCGCGTTCAGGAATTCCACCACATCTACCGTCGGCGGACCTGCCGCGACGCCCACACCACCGACCGTCATAACGGCAATGTTCGAAAGCTCCGGTGCATCGACGTTGAGCCGCGCTGAGCGCGCTCCTGCCGCGGCCGGCGTGAAATCGATGTAGAGCTCGCACGAACTGCCGACGGGGATCGACACACCGAGCATGCAATTGCCCGGTGCGCGAAAGTCGTAGGGGGTTGCACCGTTAATCACCACCGCACGCAAAGTGAGAGGCGCGGGACCGAGGTTGCGCAATGCGACCGTGCGTGATGGCGATGTCGTGCCGACGGCCTGTGGATCGAACGTGAGTTCGGCCGGCGAGAATCGGAGCATCGCGCTGCCTGCCTGGGCATCCACGCCGCGACCGTAGAACGTCACGATCTGGTCGGGCGTGCTCGTGGTGTTGTGTAACCACACGCCACCGGAGACCTGGCCGGGCGTCACAGGGGCGAACGTTACGTCGACGACGCAGGTCTGCGCAGGCTGCAACGCCAGTCCGGTTTTGCAGGATGTCGCAATGCCGAATGCGGCGGCCGTTGCCGGATGCACGCTCACATCGGTTAGCGTGAACGGGGCGTCGCCGCAATTGCCGACGACCGCCGACTGCATCACCGCCGTGCCCGTCTGCTGGTTACCGAACAGCATCGTGTCGCGCGAGATGCAGATGCGACCGGCGGCCAACGCCGATCCGGTGGCGCTGAGGACGAGCATGACGACCACGACGGCGCGCAACATATGGTCGAGTATAGGGCGGAGTGGAAAGAACAGATCCTTATCCCCAAGGACTGTGCGGCTGAGGTTGTACGATCCACCCCTGCTAACATCCGCGTCATGCCCGTTCCGCTCCTCGACGAGGACAACGCCGGATTCATCCAGACCGGCGTGTCGATCGTCGCCGCGTCGCGCGATGCGGCGCTGCTGCCCTCCATCGGTCGCGCGTCGGGCTGTCGCGTATCAGCGGACCAGCGCACGGTGGCGATCTTCCTGCCGCAAAGCCAGGTGCTGCCGCTGATCGCGGACCTTCGCGCCAGCGGCCGCATCGCGGTGGTGTTCAGCCGCCCGTCGACACACCGCACGCTCCAGCTCAAGGCCGACGACGCGCGCGTGCGCGTGGCGACGGCGGACGAGACGGCCATCGTGGCGCGCTACGTCGAGGCTTTCGCGCGCGAGATCGCGACGCTCGGGCATACGGCCGAGCAGGCGCGCGCGATGTTCGAGGCGCGCGGCGACGATCTCATCGCTGTCGACTTCACGCCGGTCGCGGCGTTCGAGCAGACGCCGGGACCCAAGGCGGGAAGTCCGCTGAGCGCGCCGTCATGATGCATTCGGTCGACGCGATCCGCACGGCGCTCGACGGCGCCATCCCGGCAACGGTGGCGACCTGCGCGGCCGACGGCACGCCCAATGTGTCGTACGTGTCGCAGGTGTACTACGTCGATCCGCAGCACGTGGCGCTGTCGTACCAGTTCTTCAACAAGACGCGGCAGAACGTGCTGGCCACGCGGCAGGCGATGGTGCTGGTCATCGATCCGGAATCGTTCGCGCGCTATCGGCTGGCTATCGAGTATGTGCGCGTGGAGACGAGCGGGCCGCTGTTCGAACGCATGAAGGCGCACCTCGCGGGCATCGCGTCGCATACGGGCATGGCGGGCGTGTTCAAGCTGCAGGGCGCGGACGTCTACCGCGTGCGCGCGGTGGAGCAGGTGCCGGGGCACTCGCTGCCGGGCACTGCGCCGCAGCGCCATCATCTGGCGGCGGTGCGCGCGATCGCGCAGCGGATCGCCGGGTGCGCGGACCTCTCCAACCTTCTCGACGAAGCGCTCGCGGCGCTGGACGACGCACTCGGTATCCGGCACGCGATGATCCTGATGGCGGACGCCCGCGCGCAGAAGCTCTACACGGTGGCCAGTCGCGGCTACGAACAATCGGGCGTGGGCTCGGAGATCGCGTTCGGCGAAGGTGTGGTCGGCGTGGCCGCACGCGAGATGACACCCATCCGCATCATGCACCGCGCCTACGAATGGGGCTACGGTCGTGCTATTCGCGACAGCGCGGCGGCGGGTGGCATGGCGGACATGCTCGAAACGGAGATCCCGGTGCCGGGTTTGCCGGATTCGCGCAGCCAGCTCGCGGTGCCGATCGTGGTCGGCAATACGCTCTCCGCGGTTCTATACGTCGAGGACGTGCTCGACCGCCGTTTCGGCTTCGACGACGAGGATGCGCTGGTGGCCGTGGCCGCGCTGCTTGGCCCGACGATCCGCAACATGCAGGAGCTGGCGGACGCCGCGCAGGAGTCGGCTCCCGCGCGCACGGGTGCGGCGCCGGTCGAGGGGCCGCCCGTGACGGTGCGCCACTATGCGGCCGACGACAGCGTATTCCTGAACGATGACTACCTGATCAAGGGCGTGGCGGGCGCGATCTTCTGGAAGCTGCTGCGCGACTTCACGGCGAGCGGGCGGACCGAATTCACCAACCGCGAGCTGCGCCTCGATGCATCGATCCGCTTACCGGACCTGGCCGACAACCTCGAGGCGCGCCTCATCCTGCTGGCGCGCAGGCTCGCCGAGCGCGCGCCGCACCTGGCGATCGAGAAGACCGGCCGCGGGCGCTTTCGCTTTTGCGTACGGCAGCCGGTCGAGCTCGTCGAGATGAAGGAAGTCACCCGCTGATTCGAAGGCGCCGGCCTCGCAGAGTTGCGGCATGGTGCGTCCTTCAGGCGGCAAGTGCCAGCGTCAGCTTGTCGAACCCGCC
>CAVWPC010000015.1:0-255219 GCA_963756765.1 uncultured beta proteobacterium
CCGTTCCTGGGTACCGTTGCTGTCGTCGATGGCCGGGCGCACCTGGACCTTAAGGCCACGGGAACACTCGCGCAGCCGCAGCTTGCCGGGACGATGACTGGCGATGCGTTGCGCCTCGACCTGCCGCAGTACGGTGTGTACATGCGCGATGGCCGCCTGCGTGCGCGGCTCGCGGAGCGCGCGATCGTGCTCGATGAGGTTTCCTTCGCCGGCGGCGCAGGCCGCTTCACCGCGAAAGGCACGATCGCGCGCGCGGAGAACGCGACGGACCGCGCGAATGCAAATGCGAAGGTGACGTGGGAGGCGGTCGATTTCGCGCTGGTCAATCGTCCGGACCTGCGCCTGGTCGCCGACGGCAAGGGCACGCTGGCGCTGGTCGACGGCAAGCTCGAACTGGCTGGCGACATCCGGTTTGACGAAGGGCGCATCGTCTTCGAGCCGGTCACCGCCGGCACGCTGTCCTCCGATGTGGTGATCGTCGGGCAACCGCGCACCGATACCAAGGACGACGACATGACCCGCAACCTGCCGCTCAAGCTCGACCTCCAGGTGGCACTCGGCCGCGATTTCCGCTTCTCCGGGGAAGGTCTGGACACGCGGCTTGCCGGCCGCGTGCGCGTGACCACGACGCCGACGGCACGCTCGCCTCCAAGGGGACGATCAACGCCGTGGCGGGGACCTACTACGTCTTCGGCCAGCGCCTGGATATCACGCGTGGCCGGCTGATCTTCGACGGGCCGGTCGACAATCCCGGCCTCGACGTCTTGGCGATGCGCCGCAATATCGCCGTGGAAGCAGGCGTGGAGTTGACCGGCACCGTGCGCGTGCCGCGCGTGCGTCTGGTATCCGATCCACCAGTGCCCGATGGCGAGAAGCTCGCCTGGCTCATCACCGGACAGGGCCTCGACCGCGCGAACAACGCCGAGCTTGCGGCGCTCGCAGCGGCGTCATCGGCGCTGCTCGGCCAGCGGCAAAAGCCGATCACCACCCAGATCGCCAACACCTTCGGGCTCGACGACATCTCGATCCGGGACGCAGGCAAAGGCAGTTCGTCGGGTGGGGGACAGGTGGTCGCCTTCGGCAAGCGGCTCTCCGACCGGCTCACGCTCGCTTTTGAACAAGGCCTGGGGGCTGCGACCAGTGCGCTGCGCCTCGAGTACGCGCTGTCGCGGACGCTGACGTTGCGCGCGGAAGCCGGCACGGTCAGCAGCCTGGGCTTTTTCTTCCGCCGATCGTTCGATTAGCCAACCGCGCGCATGGGTGCCGGCCGCGCACCAACCGCCGGTTCCGCCGCAACCACGCCTTCATTGCCAGGGCCCTCGCTGGTCGCGATAACCAACCGGCGCCGTCAGCGCGCGAGCTGCGCCTTCGCGGCGGCGACGACGTGCTCGATGGTAAAGCCGAAGTCCTGCTGCAGGGCTTTGAGCGGGGCCGAGGCGCCGAACGTGTGCATGCCGATCACCGCGCCCTCGCGTCCCACGTAACGCTCCCAGCCGAACGTCGACGCCTGTTCGATGGCCACCCGCGCCGTGACCGCGGGCGGGAGGACCGCATCGCGGTAGGCGACGTCCTGCTGCTCGAACACATCCCACGATGGCATCGACACGGCACGGGCGCGCACGCCCGCCGCCGTCAGCGTCGCGTGCGCCGCCACTGCCAGTTGTACTTCGCTGCCGCTGGCGATCAGGATCACGTCGGGCTTGCCGCCGGCGGCGTCGGCCAGGACGTAGGCACCACGCGCCACCCCCGACGCGGGTGCGTAACGGGTCCGGTCGAGGGTGGGCAGCGGCTGCCGCGACAAGACCAGGAGCGCGGGACGATGCTGCAACTGCAGCACGTAGCGGTACGCCTCGACAACCTCGTTGGCGTCGCCCGGACGGAACAGCGTCATGCCCGGCATCGCGCGCAACGAGGCAAGTTGCTCGATCGGCTGGTGCGTCGGTCCATCCTCACCGTCGCCCATCGCGTCGTGCGTGAAGACGAACAGCGTCGGCAATTCCATCAGCGCCGACAGGCGCAGCGCCGGGCGCGCGTAATCGCTGAAGATGAAGAAGGTGGCGCCGAAGGCGCGCAGCTTGGTCAGCGCGAGACCGTTGACGATGGCCGCCATCGCGTGTTCGCGGATGCCGAAGTGGATGTTCTTGCCGCCCGGCGTGGCCGGCTGCAGGTCGCCGGCACCGGCGAACTTGAGCAACGTCTTGTTGGAGGGGCCGAGGTCGCCGGAACCACCCAGCATCCAGCGGATGTTGCGCGCGAGCACATTCAGCACCTGGCCGGACGCGTCGCGGCCGGCCACGCCTTGGTCGTCGGCGGCAAACACCGGCAGATCACGGTCCCAGCCAACCGGCAGCTTGCGTTCCTGCATCTGTTCGACCTCGGCCGCGAGGTCGGGAAACTGCGCGCGATACTGGTCGAACAGCGCGAGCCAGGCACCATGCGCCGCCGTGCCACGCGTGCCGATGCCCTCGGCGAAGTGCTCCTGCACGCCTTCCGGCACCAGGAACTGCGCGTCCTCCGGCCACCCGTACGCGCGCTTGGTCAGGCGCACCTCGTCCGCGCCAAGCGGTTCGCCGTGCGCGGCCGCCGTATCCTGCCGATGCGGCGAACCGTAGCCGATGTGCGTGTCGAGCACGATCAACGTCGGTCGACCTTTGGTCTGCCGGAACACGCCCAGCGCATGCTCGATGCGGTCGAGGTCGTTGGCATCACCGACGCGCAGCACGTTCCAGCCATAGCCGAGGAAACGCGCCTCGACATCCTCGGTGAAGGTGATCCGGGTATTGCCTTCGATCGTGATGTGATTGTTGTCGTAAATCCAGCACAGGTTGTCGAGCTGCTGGTGTGCCGCGAACGACGCTGCCTCCGACCCCACGCCTTCCATCAGGCAGCCGTCGCCGCACACCGCGTAGACGTTGTAGTCGAAAATCGCGAATCCCTCGCGGTTGTAGTGCGCGGTGAGCCACTTCTGCCCGACGGCCATCCCGACGCTCGTCGCAATCCCCTGCCCCAGCGGCCCCGTCGTGGTTTCCACGCCCGACACCAAGTGGTACTCCGGGTGCCCCGGCGCCTTGCTGCCAAGTTGCCGGAAGCGCTTGATGTCGTCGAGCGTCACGGAGGGTTTGCCGAGCGTTTCGTACTCGGCATTGACCGCCTGCGTGCGCGTCAGGAACAGCAGCGACCACAGCAGCATCGACGCATGACCATTGGACAGCACGAAGCGATCCCGGTTGGGCCAGATCGGATCCTGCGGGTCGAAGCGCAGCACCCGGTTCCACAGCGTGAACCCTAGCGGCGCGAGCGCCATCGGCGTGCCGGGGTGGCCCGAATTCGCCGCCTGCACGGCGTCGATGGACAGCGTGCGGATGGTGTTGATGCACAAGAGATCGAGGTCGGCATTCGTGGTCATGTTGTGCGTCAGTCCGTCAAGTGGTCGCGCTCGCGGCAGCCGTGTCGACGAGGAGTGTGGCGCGGCGCGCGTCGACGCGGCCGGCGGGAATCGTCGTGTCGCCCGCCTGCAGCCGGTGCACCATCGCGGCCTTCTCCGCCCCGGTGGCCACGAAGAGGACGGCCCGCGCACGATCGAGCGCGGGATAGGTGAGCGTCATCCGGCGCTGCCCCTGATAGGGGCCGGCGACGCCGACGTCGGCATCCGTCACGTCGAGGATCGGATCGCCTGGCACGAGTGACGCCGTGTGCCCGTCGAGACCGAGGCCGAGGTGGACGAGATCGAGCACGCCGGGATCGCCGGCGATCGTCCGCAGCGTCCGTGCGTAGTCGGCCGCAGCGGCGACGGCATCCGAAGTGCTTACCGGCATCGGATGAACATTTGCTTCGGGAATGGGAACGTGGCCCAGCAGGCTCGCCTGGATGTGGGTCAGATTGCGCGACGGATCACCGTCGGGTGCAACGCGCTCGTCGACCTGGAAGAGGTGTACGCGCGCCCAATCGACGGGCAATGTCGCCAGCGCGCGCAACATGGACCATGGCGTGTGGCCGCCGCTGACCGCCAGCAGGAAGCGCCCGCGGCTGGCAATCGCGGCGCGCGCGTCCGCGGCAATGCGCGCTGCCGCGCGCTGCGCCACCTTCGTCGGATCAGCAAACGTTTCGATGTCCATCGTGCTCTCCGTTGGCAGGGCGGCGATGGGCGCGCGCCGTCAGGCCGCCACAATGGGATCGTTCCAGCCGCCCGGCGGTGCCAGGCGCGACGCCTCGGGCGGCCCCCACTTTCCAGGCACGTACTCCAACAGCGGCGTGCCGGCGGCGAGCACTGGATCGACGATACGCCAGGCTTCCTCGACGTAGTCCTCGCGCGCGAACAGCGTGGCATCGCCTGCCATCGCATCGCCGAGCACTCGCTCGTAGGCATCCATCTCTTCGGCGACCGGATGGTGGCTGAGCGTCAGTTCCACCGGCTCGCCGACGTCCCGTTCGGCGCTGTCCATTACGGTGGCGCCAAGCGCCAGCGTGACATCGGGGCTCACACGAAAGCGGAAATGGTTGGGCTGGGTGACGCAGGACTTGAAGATCGCCGGCGGATGCTTGAGCCGGAGCATGACTTCGGTGCAGGTCACCGGAAGCGACTTGCCCGCGCGAATGTAGAACGGCACGCCCTGCCAGCGCCATGAATTGATGGCAAGTTTCACCGCCGCGAAGGTCTCGGTCTGCGAGTCGCTCGCCACCCCCGGCTCGTTGCGATAGCCGACGAACTGGCCGCGCACGACGTCGGACACCGCGAGCGTGTCGATCGCCTTCAACACCTTGACCTTTTCGTCGCGGACGGTTTGGCTGTCCATGCGGACCGGCGGCTCCATCGCAAGATTGCACATCACCTGGAACAGGTGATTCTGTACGACATCGCGGATGGCGCCAGTCTGGTCGTAGAACGCGCCGCGTCCCTGCACACCGAAGGCCTCGGCCATCGTGATCTGCACGCTGTCGACATGCATCCGGTTCCACAACGGCTCCAGAAATTCATTGGCGAAGCGGAAGAACAGCATGTTGTGTACCGGCCGCTTGCCGAGATAGTGGTCGATCCGGAAGATGTGCGCCTCGTCGAACGTGCGGTGCAGGATCACGTTGAGCGCGCGCGCAGATGCTGGTCGTGGCCGAAGGGCTTCTCGACGATCACGCGGGCGCCCGCCGTGCATTTCGCGGCCGTCAGATGCTCGACCACCGGGCCGAACAGCGCCGGCGGGATCGCCAGGTAATGCGCGGGATGGCGGGCATCCTGCAACTGTGCGCGCAACTTGGTGAAGGTCGCAATGATCGGAATAGTCGCCATCGACATAGTGCAGCAGCGTCGTGAGTTTCTCGAACGCTGCCGCGTCGAAATGTCCATGCGCCTCGATGCTCTCGCGGGCATGCGTTGGAATTGGTCGACCGTCCAGCCGGAGCGCGCCACGCCGATCACCGGCACATTGAGTGTGCCGCGCCTGACCATGGCCAG
The DNA here is from genome assembly GCA_963756765.1 of uncultured beta proteobacterium. Classification (GTDB taxonomy): domain Bacteria; phylum Pseudomonadota; class Gammaproteobacteria; order Burkholderiales; family Casimicrobiaceae; genus VBCG01. Next base: position 5,447 of record CAVWPC010000015.1, read on the forward strand.
CAGCGAAGGAAAAATCTTCTTGTACGCGAGATCGCCGGTGGCGCCGAAGAATACCAGGGCGTCGGAGTGTTCGGGGGTCATGGCTTTCGGGGCCTTTCGCTTCGTGGGCTGCGCTCTCCGGTTCTCACTTTGCGCGTCATTTTTCAGCCGGCTTTTCGACGTGGCCGCCGAACTGGAAGCGCATGGCCGAAAGGAGCTTGTTCTGGAAATCGGCCTCCCCGCGCGAGCTGAAGCGCTCGTACAGCGCGGTCGTCAGGACCGGTGCAGGGATCGCCTCGTCGATCGCCGCCTTGATGGTCCAGCGCCCCTCGCCCGAGTCGGAGACGCGGCCCGCGTACTGGGCAAGCTTCGGATCGGCCTGCAGCGCCGTCGCGGTGAGATCGAGCAGCCACGACGCGATCACGCTGCCGCGGCGCCACACCTCTGCCACATCCGGCAGGTTGAAATCGTACTGATAGTGCTCCGGGTCGCGCAGCGGTGTCGTCTCCGCGTCCGCGGCGTGGCTGCGCTTGCCGACATTGGCGGCGCTGAGGATGCCCATGCCCTTCCGCGTATGCCGCCATCAGGCCGTACTCGATGCCGTTGTGTACCATCTTGACGAAGTGGCCGGCGCCGTTGGGACCGCAGTGCAGATAGCCCATTTCGGCGGTGCCGCTGTTGGGCGCGCGACCCGGCGTGCGCTCGATCGTGCCGATGCCCGGCGCCAGCGTGCGGAAGATCGGGTCGAGCCGTGCGACCGTCTTGTCCGGGCCGCCGATCATCATGCAGTAGCCGCGCTCCAGGCCCCATACGCCGCCGCTGGTGCCGACATCGACATAGTGGATCGACTTCGGCGCTAGTTCCTTGGCCCGCCGGATGTCGTCGACGTAGTACGAGTTGCCGCCATCGATCAGCGTATCGCCGGCACTGAGCAGCGGTACGAGACTCGCGATGGTCTGGTCGACGACCGCTGCGGGCACCATCAGCCAGATCGCCCGCGGCTGCGCGAGCTTGGCAACGAAATCCGCCAGCGCGGTGGCCCCGGTCGCGCCCTCGCCCGCAAGCGCCTGCACTGCCTTGGCAGACATGTCGAACACGACGCATTGGTGCCCGTCCTTCATCAGCCGGCGCACCATGTTGGCGCCCATCCTGCCCAAGCCGATCATTCCGAGTTGCATGATGTGCAATCCTTGTGTGGTTGCGCGCGGTGAAGCTGCCGCCGCGCGGACGCGTTTCAGGAACTACGGGTCTTGCGATAGCGCGCGATCAGCGCATTGGTCGAGCTGTCGTGGTCGAGCGGCGGCGCGGCGGCACTTTCCAGCTCCGGGATGATGCGTTGCGCCAGCACCTTGCCGAGCTCGACGCCCCATTGATCGAACGAGTCGATGCCCCAGATCGTCCCCTGCGTGAACACGTTGTGCTCGTACAGCGCAACCAGCTTGCCGAGCGCTTCGGGTGTGAGTTGATCGAGCAACAGCGTGTTCGACGGACGATTGCCCTCGAAGACACGATGCGGCACCAGCCAATCGGGCGTACCTTCCGCTTTCACTTCGGCGGCGGTCTTGCCGAAGGCGAGCGCCTCGGCCTGCGCGAACACGTTGGCGAGCAGCATGTCATGATGCCGGCCCAGTGGATTAAGTGACTTGGCAAAGCCGATGAAATCGCAGGGGATGAGCCGCGTGCCCTGGTGGATCAGTTGATAGAAAGAATGCTGGCCGTTGGTGCCCGGTTCGCCCCAGTAGACCGGTCCGGTGTCGCTGGCGACCGGCACGCCATCGAGTGTCACGTGCTTGCCGTTGCTTTCCATCGTCAGCTGCTGCAGGTACGCGGGAAAGCGCTTCAGGTACTGCTCGTAGGGCAGTACCGCCACCGTCTGCGCACCGAAAAAATCGTTGTGCCAGACGGCGAGCAGGCCCATCAGCACGGGCAGATTGCGCTCGAACGGTGCGGTGCGAAAGTGCTCGTCCATCGCATGAAAGCCCGCGAGCATGGCGCGAAAGTGGTCCGGGCCGATGGCCAGCATCGTCGACAGGCCGATCGCCGAATCCATCGAGTACCGGCCGCCGACCCAGTCCCAGAAGCCGAACATGTTCGCGGTATCGATGCCGAACTCGGTCACCTTCTCCGCATTCGTCGACACGGCGACGAAGTGCCTGGCCACGGCGCCCTTGTCGCGCCCCAGCGCCGCCTGCATCCAGTCGCGAGCCGTGTGCGCGTTGGTCATCGTCTCGAGCGTCGTGAACGTCTTGGACGCAACGATGAACAGCGTCTCGGCCGCATCGAGATCGCGCACCGCTTCCGCGAAGTCGGTGCCATCGACGTTGGAGACGAAGCGGAAGGTCATGTCACGCGCGCTGTAGAACCGCAGCGCTTCGTACGCCATGACCGGCCCCAGGTCCGAGCCGCCGATGCCGATGTTGATCACGTTGCGGATGCGCCTTCCGGTGTGACCCTTCCAGTCGCCGCTGCGCACGCGATCGGCGAAGGCACTCATCCGGTCGAGCACCGCGTGCACCTCCGGCACCACGTCGTGACCGTCAACGATGATCGACTCGCCTCGCGGCGCGCGCAATGCCACGTGCAGCACCGACCGGTTCTCGGACACGTTGATCCGGTCGCCGCGGAACATGGCGTCGATCCGTGCGCGCAGCCCCGATTGTTCGGCGAGTTGCAGCAACGATGCAAGGACCGCATCGTCGATGCGGTTCTTCGCGTAATCGAGGTAGATTCCCGCCGCTTCGCAGGCGAAGCGCTCGCCGCGGCCGGGATCGGCGGCGAAGAGTTCGCGCAGATTCGTGGCCTGCAAGCGGGTGCAATGACGCGCGAGCGCGGTCCAGGCCGAACGGTCGGCCAATGCGGTGGCAGCGCTCATGTCCGCCTCCGTGCGGTCTTGCGCGGCGCACGCGCGCCGGACCGTTGCGAGGCCGACGACGGCGGAATGGTCAGCGGCGCATCCCACAGGCGGAAGCCACCGATGAAGGCGTTGGCGTTGGCGCCCAAACGGCAACGCGGCGGCAGCTCCTTCAACAGGCGGGCGTTGCCACCGCCGAGCACGACGTCATCGGGCTCGAATGCCGCCGTAAGCCGCATGACCACGTCCGCAACACTGCGCCGCCACTTGCCTTTTCCCTCGCGCTCGAGCGCACTTTCACCCACGTAGTCCTCGAAGGTCGCCTTGCGGTACGGCAGGTGGGCGATTTCCATGGGCACGATCGCGCCATGCGCGATCAGCGTCGAGCCCAGACCCGTACCCAAACCGAGGAACAGCATCTTGCCGCCTTCGTAGCTGCCGAGCGCCTGCATCGCCGCGTCGTTGATCATCCGCACGGGGTGCCCGAAGGCAGCGTGGAAATCGAACTTCACCCAGCCGCGTCCCAGATTGTGCGGCTCGCGAACCGGGCGATCCGCCACGACCGGCCCTGGGAATCCGATGGCGACGGCCTCGAACTTCCAGCCCTCCGCCATCGCGAGGACGCCACGCGCCATCTGGGCGGCGGTCATCGTCGGGCCCGATTCCATCCGGCGAACTTCAGGATCGCCGGTGACCATGATTTTCACATGCGAACCGCCGACATCGACTACGAGTACGCTTATCGGGGCGCGCCCGCCGGCCTTGACGCCTGCGGCGCGCTTGCGGCTTTGGACCTTGGCGGTGCGCTTGCCAGGCGCGGTGCCCACAGCACGCCGGCCCATACCTGCCGGCTTGGTACCTGTCGCGGCGTTGCCTCGCTTGCGCGCGGGCGCGGGACTCATGCCGCCTTGCCCAGCGCCGAGCTCTTGGCCTCCAGCACACCCATCAATTCCTTCCACGATGCCACGAATGCGTCGGCGCCTTCATTCTGCAGGCGCGTCGCCAGCGCATCGATGTCCACGCCGGCGTCGCGGAACGCGGCGAGGACATCCTCGCAGTCGCCACCGTCGGCTGGCATGGGCGGCCCCACGTTGCCGTGATCGGCAAATGCCTTCAGCGTGCCCTCGGGGATCGTATTGACGGTGTGCGGGGCCGCCAGCGCCTCGACGTACATGACATCGGAAGCCTTGGGATCCTTGGTCCCCGTGCTGGCGAGCAGCAGGCGCTGCGCGCGACCGCCCTCGTTCAAAATGCGTCCGTACCGCGGCGAGGCGAGCAACTCGCTGTAGGCCTTGTAGATGCGCCGCGCGATGGCGATGCCGAGCCGATTCTTGAGCGCCGCCGGCACCTTGTCCGCGACGGCAACGTCCCAGCGGCTGATGAACACCGAGGCGACCGACGCGACGCACGGATCGAGCCCGGCCGCGATGCGCCGCTCGACGCCGCGCAGGTAGGCCTGCGCCGCCGCGACATACTGCTCGCGCGAAAAGAGCAGCGTGACGTTCACGGGAACGCCGGCGAAGATCGCCTCCTCGATCGCCGGCAATCCTTCGCTGGTCCCGGGGATCTTGATGTAGAGATTCGGACGGCCCGCGCGCGCATGCAAAGCCTTGGCGACACCGATCGTGGTCTTCGCGTCGCGAGCAAGCAGCGGCGACACCTCGAGTGACACCCAGCCGTCGACGCCGTTGGTCCGTTCGAACACCGGGCGGAAAAGATCCGCGGCACGGCTGATATCATCGATCGCCAACTCGAAGAAAAGCGCTTCCCCGGCCTTTCCCGCCTTGAGCTTGCTCCTGATGGCAGCGTCGTAATCGCCACTACCCTTGATTGCATGATCGAAGATGGTCGGATTCGACGTAAGACCCGTCACCGACCATTCGTCGATATAGCGCGCCAGCGTGCCGCTTTCCAGGAGGTCGCGCGTGATGTTGTCGAGCCAAATGCTTTGCCCCAGCGCATGGAGCTTGTGGGTCGCGTTCATGGGGAGATCTCGCTAGTACGCAAATGAGGTGAACATCATAGTCGAGAAGTGGCACGTGGCGCGCACGCGCGGTTCATCCGGGCCACGTCCAGTTGGCGAAGCGCGGATCGTCGATGCCGTGTTCGTGCGCGTAGGTTCGGCACCCGATCTGCTGGTTCTGCCAGAGCTCCCGCGCCTCGCCGCCGGCACCGCGCAGCTTGGCGACCCGGTCGATCACGTCCATCGCGAGGCTGAACCGGTCGATGCGATTGTTGATCGCGAGCTCGAGCGGCGTATTGATGTTGCCGATCTCGCGATAGCCGTGCACATGCAGGTTGGCGTGATTGGTGCGGTTGTAGGTCAGGCGGTGGATCAGCCAGGGATAGCCGTGGAAGTTGAAGATCACCGGACGGTCGATGGTAAAGAGACTGTCGAAGTCGCGGTCGGGCAAGCCGTGCGGGTGCGCGGTGTCCGGTTGGAGCTTGAAGAGATCGACCACGTTCACGAACCGGATCCTGAGCGTGGGGAACACTTCGCGCAGCATTGCCGTGGCCGCGAGCGCCTCGAGCGTGGTCACGTCGCCGGCGCTGGCGATCACGACGTCGGGCTCGGCATTGCCTTCATTGCTCGCGGCTGCCCAGATACCGATGCCCTTGGCACAGTGCACGGCCGCGTTGTCCATCGTCAGGTACTGCAGGTGCGCCTGCTTGTCCGCCACGATCACGTTGACGAAATTCTCGCTGCGCAGGCAGTGATCGGCGACACTCAGCAGGCAGTTGGCGTCGGGGGGCAAATAGATGCGGGTGACGCTCGGACTCTTGTTCGCGACGATGTCGAGGAAACCAGGATCCTGGTGGGTGAAGCCATTGTGGTCCTGTCGCCATACGGTCGAAGTGACCAGCAGGTTGAGCGATGCAATGGGTTCTCGCCACGACAGCTCGTTGCACACGTCGAGCCACTTCGCGTACTGGTTGAACATCGAGTCGATCACGTGCACGAACGCCTCGTAAGAGGCGAACAGGCCGTGGCGCCCCGTCAGCAGGTAACCCTCGAGCATGCCCTCGAGCGTATGCTCGGAGAGCATTTCCACGACGCGGCCATCTCGCGCGATCTCGCCGCCGTCGTCATCCTCGGGAAATCGTTGTTCCAGCCAGAGCTTCTGCGTGCTCTCGTATAGCGCGGTCAGGCGGTTGGACGTGTTCTCGTCGGGGCCGAACACCCGGAAAGTCTGCATGTTGTCACGCATGATGTCGCGCAGGTATTGGCCAAGGATGCGGGTGGGCTCGACGCGCTCCCGTCCTGGCGCGGCGAAGGTCACCGCATAGTCGCGGAAATCGGGCAGGCGCAATGGTCGCTTGCACTTGCCGCCGTTCGCGTGAGGACTGGCGCCCATTCTGCGGACGCCGTCCGGGGCCAAGGCCGTAAGGCTCGCCGCCGGGGCCCCATCCGCCGTGAAGAGATCCTCCGGCCGATAGCTGCGCATCCATCGTTCGAGCACCACGAGGTCCGCGGGATTACTCTTGACGCTGGGGATCGGAACCTGGTGGGCCCGCCACGATCCCTCGAGCTTGTGGCCGTCGACTTCGGCGGGTGCCGTCCAGCCCTTGGGCGTGCGCAGCACGATCATCGGCCAGCGCACGCGCTCGATGTCGGTGCCGCGGCGCGCCTCGCGTCGCGCGGCGGCGATGTCGTCGGCGCAGCGATCGAGTGTGGCCGCCATCGCCTGGTGCATGCTTGACGGCTCGGAGCCCTCGACGAAGTACGGTGTCCAGCCGAATCCGGACAGCATCTCCTCGAGTTCGCGGTGCGTGATCCGCGCCGGCAGCGTCGGGTTGTTGATCTTGTAGCCGTTGAGACTCAGGACAGGCAGCACCGCGCCGTCGCGCGCCGGATTGAGGAACTTGTTGATGTGCCATGAGGTGGCCAGCGGCCCGGTCTCGGACTCGCCATCGCCAACCACCGCCGCGACCACGAGGTCGGGGTTGTCGAATGCCGCTCCGCAGGCGTGCGAAAGTACGTAGCCGAGTTCACCGCCTTCGTGAATCGAACCGGGCAACTCAGGCGTGCAGTGACTGCCGATTCCCCCCGGGAAAGAAAAACGGCGGAATAGATGCAGCATCCCTTCCGCGTCCCGCCCGCATTCGGGATAGATCTCCGAATAGGCGCCTTCCAGATAGACCGGCGCGATTACCCCGGGTGCGCCGTGTCCGGGTCCGGCGAGAAAGATCATGTCGAAATCGCGTTGCCGGATCAGGCGATTGAGATGCGTGTAGACGAACGCCAGCGCCGGACTCGCCCCCCAATGGCCGAGCAGGCGATTCTTGATATGCGCAGCTGTCAGCGGTTGCCTGAGCAGTGGATTGTCCCGCAGGTAGATCATCCCCAGCGCCAGGTACTTGCACGCCCGCCAGTAGGCATCGATCGCCGCGAGCTCCGCCGGTGCGAGCGGGGCGCCGGTGATTGTGGCGCGGGCCGGCCCGAACGCCGACAGATCGGGCGGAGTCAGCACGGGCGCCGAAGCGGTATTGCGGGGGATATCTGGTGCAGTCATCGGCGACGCGTCCTCAAGTGACGTTGGTGCGGACCCATGGTTCGTCAGCCCGCAAGGAAGTAAGTTTCATTCCATAAGCGAATCACGGGCTCGGAGAGGTCATGCTCATAACCAAGCTGCGACAGGCTCGCGGTGTCGAGCAGCCAATGACAGCCGGCGCCAGCCGGCAGTCCCAGCCAGCGCGCGGCGAGCACGCGGAGAAAGTGGCCGCTCGAAAACACGAGAACCGGCATTGCCGCGGAGCGCACGCGCGCGACGACACGGTCTGCGCGGGCACCGACGTCGGCCGGCGATTCGCCGCCCGGGCAGCCATCGCGAAAGAGCTCCCAGCCGGGATTCGCCGCCAGGATCTCGACGGTGCGCTTGCCTTCGTACTCGCCATAATCCCACTCGGCCAGATCGGCATCCACGGTAGCACGCGCCCCGAAGCCCGCAAGCGCGCAGGTGCGCATGGCCCGTGCGAGCGGGCTCGTCAGCACCTGCGTGACCGCGAGACCATCAAGGCGCGCGCCGAGTGCGCGCGCCTGACTCTCACCGTCTTCGGTAAGAGGCAGGTCCGTTCGCCCGGTGTGCTGCCCTGACCGGCTCCAAGCAGTTTCGCCGTGGCGCGCAAGATGGATGACAGGCAGGACCGCGGTCATGGTCTTTCGGGGTGACAACAAGACACAGCCGCCGCATCGCCGCGTGACGACGACAGCAGCAAGGGCGAAGCGCGCCGGATCCACGATCGATGCGCGGCCAATGCGCTAAGCTATCCTAATCCGCAGCCCGCGTCACGCGTCGATGCCGTGTGCGCTGTCACAATCAGAACAACAAGCGAGGACACGACATCGTGGACGATCGCCCACCGTCGGCAGCCGTGCCACCGCACGCCGATAAGCGCTGGTCGCTGCAACTTTGCCTCGTGCTCGTCGGCGTCATCCTCGCCGGCATGCTCTTCGGCTACGACCAGGGCGTGATCTCGGGCGCCCTGACCGGAATTCGCACCACTTTCGCCCTTCCCGCATCGCTGGTGGAAGTGGTGACGAGCTGGGTGACGCTGGGTGCGCTCGCGGGCTCACTTGCCGGTGGTGCTCTCGCGGATCGACTGGGCCGGCGCGCAACGATACTCATCGCCGGCGCACTGTTCGTCGCCGGGGCGATGGTGGAGGCACTCGCGCCCGCCGTGACCGTCCTGGTCGGCGGCCGGTTCCTGGTTGGTTTCGGCGTCGGCATCGCAGCGGTCGCCGCCCCGCTGTACGCGGCGGAAATCGCGCCGACCGCGCAGCGCGGCCGCTTCGTCTCGTCTTACCAGCTCGCGATCACGATCGGCATCTTTGTCGCATACCTCGTCGATTCGGTACTGGCGCAGCGACAGGAATGGCGCTGGATGCTCGGCGTCTCGGCCGTCCCGGCCGCGTTGCTGGTCGTGGCGATGCTCTGCGCCGTGGAATCCCCGCGCTGGCTCGTCAAATGCGGCCGCCGTGACGAAGCGAGGCGCGCACTGCAGCGGCTGCGGCCGGACGTGGACCCCGACGCGCACGTCGAGGCCATCGCGGCCAGCCTGTCGGCGCAGCAGCAGGAGACTTCCTGGCGGGCAGTATTCGAGCTGCGCTGGCGCAAGCCACTCGCCGTGGGCATGGGGCTCGCGATCTTTCAGCAGATCACCGGGATCAACGCGATCATCTATTACGCCGACGAAATTTTCGCTGCCGCCGGATTCACCACTGTCGCGGCACAGACCCGTGCGAGCACGTGGGCGATCGGCGGCGTCAATGTTCTTGCAACGTTGATCGCGATCGCCTTCATCGACAGGCTCGGCCGGCGTCCGTTGCTGTTGGCGGGCCTGGTGGGCATGGGCGTAAGTCTCGTGGTCGTCGGGTTTGCCTTCCGCGAAATCGCGGCAAGCGCAGTTACCGGCCAGGCGGCCGGCCCGACCGTCGCCGGTATGGTCACGCTCGCGGCGCTGGTCGCCTTCATCATCTCCTTCGCCTTTTCGCTGGGCCCCGTCGTGTGGACGGTGATCAACGAGATCTTTCCCGGCAGCATCCGCGGGCGTGCCGTTGCCGTGGCCACCGCGACGAACTGGGGGGCCGCATTCCTCGTCAGCGAATTCTTCCTGTCGCTGGTGGACGGTATCGGGACGGCCGCGGCGTTCTGGCTATTCGCCTTTTTCTGCGGGGCTGGTTTTGTATGGGTCCTGCGCCGGGTTCCCGAGACGAAGGGACGCTCGCTCGAACAGATCGAGGCATCGTGGCATCCCGCCCGCGATGTGCAGCCATGAAGTCCAATCCGCCACTCACCGCCGAGGAGGCGCGCCTCGCGGCCGCACGCGAGGGCACGGAACCGTGGCGGCGCTGGGGGCCCTATCTGTCCGAGCGACAGTGGGGCACCGTGCGCGAGGACTACAGCGCCGACGGTACTGCGTGGGAATACCTGCCGCACGACCACGCCCGCTCGCGTGCCTATCGCTGGGGGGAAGACGGCATCGCCGGCATCAGCGACGACCAGCAGCGCCTGTGCTTCGCGCTGTCCTTGTGGAACGGTGCCGATCCGATTCTCAAGGAGCGCATGTTCGGGCTGACGGGCAACGAGGGAAACCACGGCGAGGACGTGAAGGAGTACTACTTCTACCTCGACAATGTCCCGACCCACGCGTACATGAAATGCCTGTACAAGTACCCGCAACAGGCCTTCCCTTACGATGACCTGGTCGCGGAGAACGCAAAGCGCACCCGCCACGATCCCGAGTACGAACTGCTCGATACCGGGATCTTCGACGACGACCGGTACTTCGACGTCTTCGTCGAGTACGCCAAGGCGAGTGCCGACGACATTCTGATCCGCATCACCGCCTGCAACCGGGGCGCCGCCGCCGCGCCGCTGCATCTGGTGCCCACGCTGTGGTATCGCAACGACTGGGCCTGGGCCGTCGGCCGGCAGCGACCCAAGATCGCCATCGAGACGCGGGACACCGGTGCCACACTGCTGCGTGCATCGCACACGCGCATCGGCGACTGCTGGTTGCACGCCGACCCCGCCGATGACGTATTGTTCACCGAGAACGACACCAACATGGCGCGGCTGTTCGGCGCGGCGAATGCGTCGCCATTCGTCAAGGACGCGATCCACGAATACGTGGTGCATGGGCGCCGCGACGTAGTCAATCCGGCGCAGGTCGGCACCAAGGCGGCCCTGCTCTACGTGCGCGAGGTGCCGGTCGGCGGGAACGTCGTGATTCGGCTACGGCTCACGCAGCACGGCAACCTCAAGGCGGCATTCGGCGCGTCGTTCGACAAGGTATTCACGACGCGCGTCGAGGAAGCGGATGCCTTCTACCAGCGCGTCACGCCGCATCCGTTGCCGGACGACATGCGCAACGTCCAGCGGCAGGCCTTTGCCGGCATGCTCTGGAGCAAACAGTATTACCGCTACTTCGTGAAGCGCTGGCTCGACGGTGATCCCGCACAGCCACCTCCGCCGCCCGAGCGCAAGCTGGGACGCAACCATGATTGGCAGCACCTGGCGGTCGGCGACGTGCTCGCGATGCCGGACAAATGGGAATACCCGTGGTTCGCGTCGTGGGACATGGCATTCCACGCGATTGCCTTTGCGATGATCGATCCGGATTTCGCGAAGGAACAGTTGCTGCTGCTGACGCGTGAGTGGTACATGCATCCGAACGGCCAGATTCCCGCCTACGAGTGGGCCTTCGGCGACGTGAATCCGCCGGTGCACGCCTGGGCCGCATCGAGAGTGTTCCAGATCGAGGAGAAATTCTATGGTCGGCGCGACCGCGACTTCCTCGAGCGCGTCTTCCAGAAGCTGCTGATGAACTTCACGTGGTGGGTCAACCGCAAGGACGCCACCGGCAGCAACATCTTCGAAGGCGGCTTCCTCGGCCTGGACAACATCAGCGTTTTCGATCGCACGTCTGGACTGCCGAGCGGCGGACGTCTCGAGCAGGCCGACGGCACGAGCTGGATGGCGATGTACTGCCTCAACCTGCTGGGCATCGCGCTCGAGCTTGCCACGGAGGACCCGGTCTACGAGGACATCGCGACCAAATTCTTCGAGCACTTCGTCTATATCGGCGCGGCGGTCAACAACAGCTGCGGCGGGGGTGGCGGCCTCTGGGACGAACAGAGCGGCTTCTACTTCGACGTGCTGCGACTGCCTGGGAACCGGTTGTTCCCGATCCGCGCGCAGACCATCGCGGGTCTGACGCCGGTATTCGCGGTGGCGGTGGCCGACCGCGCGGCGCTCGGGGCGTTCGCGGACTTCGGCAAGCGCTTTAGCTGGTTCGCAACCTATCGGCCGGAGCTCCTCGAAGGCCTTGCCGACATGACGCGGCTCGGCATCGACGACCGCATGCGCCTTTCGGTGGTGGACAGCCAAAAGCTCGCGCGGATGCTCGTACCCGTGCTCGACCCGGAGGGCATGCTGAGCGATCATGGCGTGCGTTCGATGTCGCGGCGTCATGCGGCGGATCCTTTCAAGCTCGAGATCGACGGTTCGCTCTTCGAGCTCGCGTACGCGCCCGCGGAATCGACGAGTGCACTGTTCGGCGGCAACTCGAACTGGCGCGGCCCGGTGTGGTTTCCGCTCAATTTTCTGTTGATCGAAGCGCTGCAGAAACACGACTACTACCTCGGTGAAAATTTCAAGGTCGAATGTCCGGCGGGCTCGGGTGAACAGATGACGCTCTGGCAGGTCACGATGGATCTCACCGGACGCCTCATCGCCTTGTTCACCCGGGATGCCACCGGCCGCCGGCCCGCTCATGGCAACCGTGAGAAGTTCCAGTCCGATCCGCACTGGAAGGACCTGGTGCTGTTCTACGAATACTTCGACGGCGATACCGGGGCGGGTCTCGGGGCCAGTCACCAGACCGGCTGGAGCGGCGTCGTCGCCAAGCTCATCCATCAGTATGCCGAATATGCGCTGCCCGACGATCGCCGCGCTGCAGAGCGCAAATTCGGCTTCGGCGCATGGGAACAGAACCGCTAGCGCCGCCACCCGACGTCCGATGGGTCGACGCCGAATGGCTCGAAGCCGACGGCAGGGGTGGCTTCGCGTCCGGGACGGTCGCCGGCATGCGTACCCGCCGCTACCACGCGTTGCTGCTGACAGCGACGGCGCCACCCGCCGGGCGCGTGGTACTCGTGAACGGCTTCGAAGCGTGGCTCGACACGACGGCCGGCACGTTACCGCTCAGTACGCAGCACTATGGCCTTGACCTCACGTACCCGCGTGGCTTCGATCATCTGGTCGCGTTTCACGCCGATCCGTGGCCCACGTGGCGCTTTCGCACGCCTGATGGCACGACTGTCGAGCACGAATGCGTGGTCGGCCATGGCGATGGCACCGTGGTGCTGCGGTGGTGCCTGCGCTCTCCGATGGCAGACGTCCGCCTGCGCGTGCGTCCGCTGCTGTCGGGGCGCGAGTTTCACGCGCTGATGCGCGAGAACGACGCCTTCGACTTCACGGCACGCGCGGCCGCCGGAAACGCGCGCTGGCGGCCGTATGCGGCGTGGCCCGCGATCACCGCGCTGTCCAACGGCGCGTATGTGCACGAACCCGATTGGTACCGCAACTTTTTCTACGTTCGCGAGGCGGAGCGTGGCCTCGATTGCCACGAGGATCTCGCCTCGCCCGGCACGTTCAAATTCGATCTCGGCGCCGGCGACGCGCTGCTCGTGCTGTCCGCGGACCAGGTGTACGACGCCAACGCTGGCGCGCCAGCAATGCCGGGCAGGAACGTCGACGCCACGACCGTGGCCACCCATGTGTTCACCAGCGAACGCGCACGTCGCCAAGACTGCGACCTCCTCGGGCGGGCCGCCGAAAGCTATCTCGTCCGTCATGGCGACGCGCACTCGGTCATCGCGGGCTATCCCTGGTTCTGCGAATGGGGCCGCGACACCTTCATCGCGATGCGCGGCCTCGCGCTGGCGCGCGGTCGGCTCGAAGGTCGCCGGCTCGATTCTCGACACCTGGGCGCTACGGTAAGCGAGGGCATGCTCCCCAACCGCCTGCCCGAACACGGCGCCGTGGCCGAGTACAACGCGGTCGACGCCTCGCTGTGGTACGTCGTCGCCGTGCAGAGCCTATCTCGCCGCCGCCAAGCCGGCGACGGACCTGCGAGCGAGGCTGCTCGCCGCGGTCGACGCGATCCTAGACGGGCTATACGCGCGGCACGCGCTTCGGCATCCGAATGGATGCCGATGGCCTGCTCGCCTGCGGCGTGCCCGGCGTGCAGCTCACCTGGATGGATGCGCAGTGTCGACGGGCGCGTGATCACGCCGCGCATCGGCAAGCCGGTTGAGGTGCAGGCGCTATGGATCAATGCGCTGCGCGTCTGCCGGCCCGGATTACGCGGGCATGGCGGACACCGCGCTCGCGGCGTTCCGCGCCCGCTTCTGGAACGAGGCCGGCCAGTGCCTGTTCGACGTCGTCGACGCCGACCATGTGCCGGGCCGCAATGATGCAAGCCTGCGACCGAACCAGATCTTCGCGGTGGGCGGGCTGCCGTTCGCTCTGCTCGGAGGGCGACCCGCGCGCAGGCGGTCGTCGCCATGGTCGAGCGCGACCTCGTGACGCCGATCGGCTTGCGCTCGCTGGCGCCCGCCGACCCGGCCTATCGCGGACGCTACGAGGGCGATGTCCGGCAGCGCGACGAGGCTTACCACCAGGGCACAGTGTGGCCATGGCTCATCGGCGCATTCGTCGAGGCCTGGCTGCGCGTGCACGGCGACGGCGCGGAGCGCCGCGCGCAGGCACGCGCAGCGATTCGTGGTGCCGCTCGATGGCGCACCTGGCCGTTGCCGGACTCGGTCACGTCAGCGAAATCGCCGACGGCGATCCGCCGCACACGCCGCGCGGCTGCCCGTTCCAGGCCTGGTCGCTCGGCGAACTCATTCGCGCCCTCGCCCGCACGGCGCCTTGAGTGTCGCGGCACGCGCGTAACGATGCACGCTAAGGCGCAGCCTGCGCCACTAGTCCGCGATAAAGCGCCGCGTACTGCTGTGCCGGACGCTTCCAGCTGACGTCCATCGCCATCGCTTGGGCCTGCAGCCGATTCCACAATCCGGGATCGCGCCATAGGGCGAGCGTCCGTTCGATACCGCCGCGTAGCGCGTCGCCGGTCACCGGCTCGAACTGGACGCCGGTTGCACGTGCGATCGGCCAACGCCACGACGGTCGCGTCCACCACCGTGTCGGCCAGGCCGCCGACACGGGCGACGACCGGCATCGCGCCATAGCGCAGCGCACACAGCTGCGTGAGACCGCAGGGCTCGAAGCGCGACGGGACCAGCAACGCGTCGGCGCCCGCCTGCACCAGATGCGCCAACGTCTCGTCGTAGCCGATGATCGTCGCCACGCGCCCGGGCGCGCCCTGCGCAGCGGCCGCGAAGCCGCGCTCGAGCGCCGCTTCGCCGGTCGCCGAGCAGCGCGAGCTGGGCGCCTGCCGCCGTCAGGATCGCGGGCACCGCCGAAAGCAGCAGATCCATCCCCTTCTGCCAGGTAAGCCTGCTGACGACCCCGAAGAGCGGCGCGGTCGGGATCAGCCGCCAGGCCCGCACGCAGCTGCAACGCGGCCTTGTTGCCCGCGCGCGCGGCGATGCGCCGGCGATCGAAACGGCACGGGCAGGCACGGATCGGCCGCCGGATTCCAGCACCGCGTCGTCGATGCCGTTGAGGATGCCGCTGCAGCACGCCTGCGCGATGACGCAGCAGTCCATCGAGCCCCATGCCGACCTCGGGCGTGCGGATCTCCTCCGCATACGTGGGCGATACGGTCGTGATCCGGTCGGCCAGCGCAAGCCCGGCCTTCAGATAACCGATCGAACCGTAATACTCCACCCCGTCGAGCGCGTAGGCGTGCGGCGGCAGACCGAGCGTGCCCAGCATCGATGCGGGAAATTGTCCCTGGAAGGCCAGGTTGTGCACGGTCATCACCGTGCGCGGCCGCGGGCGCGCCGCCGTAGTGCAGGTAGGCGGGTGCCAGTCCCGCCTGCCAGTCGTGCGCATGGACGATGTCGGGCACGAAGGCCGGCGCGCCGCCGCGCCCGATCGCCGCCGCGGCCGCGGCGAGCGCGGCGAAGCGCTAGCGCATTGTCAGGCCAGTCGTGCCCATCCGGCGCCTGCGTACGGATTGCCGGCACGGGCGTAGAGGTGCGGCGCGTCGAGCACGAACAGGTCGAGCCCGGCCGCCCGCGCCGACAGGAGCCGCGCCGGGGCCGCCGTGCATCGAAACGAAGTCGAAGCATGCTGCCGCATCCTGCGAGCGCCGGCGAGCACCGGCCGGATACCCGGGGACCAGCGTGCGCACCGCCACCGCTTCGCGCGCCAGCGCGGCCGGCAGCGCGCCGACGACATCCGCGAGCCCCCCGGTCTTGACCAGCGGGATACACCTCGGAGGCGACCGAGAGCACGCGCAACATTGCGGCGCGTCATCGCGCCATGCGGTCGAGCATCGGCTGCGTGATGAGGCAGATGCCGCGCTCGGTGCGGCGGAAGCGGGTGCGCGTCGAGTTCCGGGTCTTCGCCGACGACGAGGCCGTCGGGGATTTGCACACCGGCGTCGATGATCACGTTGCGCAGGCGCGCGTGCGTCCAACGGTCACGTGCGGCAGGAGCACGGCGTGATCGATCTCGCCATACGAATGCACGTGCACGCCATCGCACAGCAGCGAATTGCGCAGCGTGCGACCCGGAGACGATGCAGCCGCCCGAAACCAGCGACGAAATGCCCATGCCGCGGCGGCCATCGACGTCATGCACGAACTTCGCCGGCGGCGTGATCTTGGCGTAAGTCCAGATCGGCCACTCGCGGTCGTAGAGGTCGAGCTCGGGCACGACGTCGGTCAGGTCGATGTTGGCCTCGAAATAAGCGTCGAGCGTGCCAACGTCGCGCCAGTAGGTCACCGTCTCGGCCTTCGAGCGCACGCACGAGCTGCTCGAAGCGGTGCGCGACCGCCTTGCCGTTGCTGCACGAGGTACGGAATCATGTCGCGGCCGAAATCGCGCGTCGAATGCGGGTCGGCCGCGTCGCGCCGCAACTGCTCGTTCAGGAACTCGCGGCGGAACACGTAGATGCCCATGCTGCCCAGCGCGCGTCCGGGCTCGGTCGGGAATCTCCGGCGGGTCGTTCGGGCTTCTCGACGAAATCGACGATGCGATCGTTCGCGTCGACATGCATCACGCCGAGGCCGGAGGCTTCCGCGACGTCGGCACCTCGATGCAGCCGACGGTGACATCCGCGCCGTCGTTCACGTGCTGCACGAGCATGCGCTCATAGTCCATCTTGTAGACGTGATCGCCGGCGAGCACGACGATGTACTCCGGCGCGTAGCTGTCGATGATGTCGATGTTCTGGAACACCGCGTCGGCCGTGCCCGCGTACCACTGGTTCTCCGCCACGCGCTGGCTCGCGGGCAGGATGTCGAAGCTCTCGTTGCGCATCGGCTGCAGGAAGTTCCAGCCCCGCTGCAGGTGGCGGATCAGGCTGTGCGCCTTGTATTGCGTCGCCACCGCGATGCGGCGGATGCCGGAATTGAGTGCATTCGACAGCGCGAAGTCGATGATGCGCGCCTTGCCGCCGAAGTACACGGCGGGTTTCGCGCGGATGTCGGTGAGTCCATACAGTCGCGTGCCGCGTCCTCCCGCGAGCACATACGCCAGCGCCGAGCGCGCCAGCGGCTTGGAGTAGCTGACCCGGTCGACTTGTGGCTGCATCGTTCCTCCGTCGCTTTAGAAATGTCCGCGCGACCGGCGCAGCTACCCGCCCGCGGCTGGCACGTTCCAGATTTCGTTCGCGTAGTCGCGAATCGCGCGATCGGCCGAAAACCAGCCTACTCCCGCGGTATTGCAGATCGACCGGTGCCACCAGCGTTGTGGCTCGCGCCAGGCGGCATCGACCGTGGCCTGGGCCGTGCGGTAAGCGTCGAAATCCGCGGTGACCATGAAATAATCGTGGCCGCGCAGGCCGTCGACGAGCTCTCGGTACCGCGTTGGGTCGTCGCGGCGAAAAGCGCCCGGCGGCCACGGCATCGAGCACGCTGGCAAGGATCGGCGAGCGCGCGATCGCATCCTGCGCGGCGTTCGTCTGCCGTCGCGAGGCAACGACTTCTGCCGCGGTCATCCCGAACAGGAAGAAGTTGTCGGCACCCACGTGCTCGCGGATCTCGATGTTGGCGCCATCGAGCGTACCGATCGTCAACGCGCCATTGAGCGCAAGCTTCATGTTGCCGGTACCGGACGCCTCCAGCCCCGCCGTGGAGATCTGCTCCGACAGATCGGCAGCCGGGATGATCATCTCCGCGAGACTCACGTTGTAGTTCGGCAGGAAAACCACTTTGAGTTTTCCGCTGCACCGCGAGGTCGCGGTTGACCGTATGCGCCTACGTCGTTGATCAGCTTGATGATGAGCTTGGCCTGCCGATAGCCCGCCGCGGCCTTGCCGGCGAAGATCTTCACCCGCGGCACCCGGTGGCCGGCCGGGTCGGCGCGAATTGCGTCGTAAAGCGCAATCGTTTCCAGGATGTTGAGCAGCTGCCGCTTGTACTCGTGGATGCGCTTGATGTGCACGTCGAACAGCGCATCCGGATCGAGGCTCACGCCAGTGCGCTCCGCCACGAGTCGCGGCGAGCGCCACCTTGTTGCCGCGGCGCGACCGGCGCGAAGCGCGCCTGCAGGACGGCGTCGTCGGCGAGCGCCGCCAGCGCACCGAGTTCCTGCGGATCGTCGAGCACGGCCGGCCCGATGGCGTCCACGATCAGCGCCGTCAAGCCGGGATTGGCCTGGAACAGCCAGCGCCGGAACGAGATGCCGTTGGTCTTGTTGACGATCCGCTCCGGATGGATCGTGTGCAGGTCGCGAAACACGGTCTCGCGCATGAGTTCGGTGTGCAGCGCGGACACGCCGTTGACCCGGTGCGACGCCGATAAAGGCGAGGTGTCCCATGCGCACGCGGCGCCCGCCCGCTCTCCTCGATGAGCGACACCGAAGACAGGAGGGCATCGTCGTCGCGGCCGGTGGCGCGCATGCGCGTCCAGGTGCTGCGCGTTGATGCGAAGATGATCTGCAGGTGCCGCGGCAGCAGCCGTTCGAGCTGCGCCACCGGCCAGGTCTCGAGCGCCTCCGGCAGCAGCGTGTGGTTGGTGTAGTTGAAGACCGCGGTCGTGATCGTCCAGGCCGTGGTCCCAGGGCATGCCGTGCCGTCGACCAGCAGGCGCATCAGTTCCGGCACCGCGATGGCCGGATGCGTGTCGTTGAGCTGGATCGCGACGTGGTCCGCCAGCGAGGAAAGTTCGCCGTACTGCTGCTTGTGCCGCCGCAACAAGTCCTGCAACGAGGCCGACGCGAAGAAATATTCCTGGCGCAAGCGCAGGTCCGGCGCCGGCCGCAGTCTCGTCGCTGGGGTACAGCACGCGCGAGATGGCCTCCAGCCGCACCCGATCGGCCAGCGCGCCGACGTGGTCGCCGGCGGTTGAAGTCGGCAAGGTGAGCAGCGGATCGGCCGCGCGCGCCGACCACAGGCGCAGCGTGTTCACGTGCGCGCCCGCGCCAGCCGGGGATGGGCGTGTCGAAGGCCACCGCATTGACCGATTCGGCGGGATGCCACCGGTACTGGCGCAACCCGTTGGTGAGGGTGATCTCGTCGACGGTGCCGCCGAAGCCGATGGAGTACATGATCTCCGGCCGCTCGAATTCCCACGGATTGCCGAACGACAGCCACTCCTCGGGCAGTTCATGCTGCCAGCCATCGTGCAGCACCTGCCGGAAGATGCCGTGGTCGTAGCGAATGCCGTAGCCGTGCGCGGCGATGCCGAGCGACGACATGCTCTCGAGGAAGCACGCGGCAAGCCGGCCGAGGCCACCGTTGCCGAGCGCGGCATCGGGCTCGAGCTTGTGGAGCCGATCGAGATCGACGCCGAGCTCGTCGAGCGCTTCGCGCACCGACGCGGTCAGGCCGAGATTGCACATCGCGTCGAACAGCATGCGGCCGATCAGGAACTCGAGCGAAAAATAATAGACGCGCTTGCTGCCATTGCGGTAGGTGGCGCGCGTCGATTCCATCCAGCGATCGATCACGCGGTCGCGCACCGCCAGCGCAGTTGCAATGAACCAGTCGTGATCGAGGGCGTGACCCGGATCCTTGCCCACCATGTAGGTTAGCTTCTGGACGATGGCCGCGCGCCATTGTTCAGGCGACAGCGGATCGGGCGCGCCTGCGCGCGGTGCATCCACCCCGCTGGCGGTCGAATTGGACAGGGATTGAGTTTCGTGCGGGACCATGAATGTGCGGGAAGCGACGAAAGTTGCGAAAGGCGGCAGACCTCCCTATAGCGTAACAGCCTTGCGGCCTCGACAGCAGGCGTCGCTTCTCCTAACCTTGACCCGGCTCGACCACACCCAGGACCCGGAGGACGCATGCTGCATTTCGAACGGACGCGGCGAGCGGGATTCGCGCTCGTGACCGCCGTGACCGCCTTCTGCGTCGCGGCAGGATCGGCCGCCGCGCAGACCGCACTGGAGCGCGGCGCATACCTGGCGCGGGCAGGCGACTGCGTCTCCTGCCACACGGCGCCGGGCGGTGCACCGTTCGCGGGCGGCCTGCGCATCGATACCCCCTTCGGCTTCATGCTGACCCCCAACATCACGCCGGACGACGCCACCGGCATCGGCGCATGGTCGACGAACGATTTCTATCGTGCGCTTCATTCGGGCATCAACCGCCGCGGCCAGGACATGTATCCGACCATGCCGTTCGATTTCTACACCAGGGCCACGCGCGCGGATGTCGACGCGATCTATGCCTACCTGCGCACGGTCAAGCCGGTGCGCAACGCCGTCGACGTGAACCAGCTGAACTTTCCCTTCAGCCAGCGCTGGACGATGGCGGTGTGGCGCGAGCTCTATTTCACGCCGGGGACGTACCGGCCGGATGCCGCGCGCGGGCCCGCCTGGAATCGCGGTGCCTACCTGGTCGAGGGCCTCGGGCATTGCAGTGACTGTCATTCGCCGCGCAACCTGCTGGGCGGTATCGAGAAGAGCAAGGATATCAGCGGGGCGGTCATCGATGGCTGGTTCGCGCTCGACCTGACGTCCGATATCGCGACTGGGCTCGGTTCGTGGTCGGTGGAGGAGATCGCGACCTACTTGAAGACCGGTGTCGTCAAGCGAAAAGACGACCACGCTCGGGCCGATGGCCGAAGTGATCCGCAACAGCACCAGCCACCTGACCGACGCGGACCGCCGCGCGATCGGCGAATACCTGAAGGCCTTGCCGCCGGACTCGTCGTTACGCACCGGCCGCAAGCGGCCCGACCCGTCGCGTGTCCGCGGCGCGCAACTGTATATGGACAATTGCAGCGGATGCCACCAGGCGTCCGGGCGCGGCGTTCCCGGCGCCTTCCCGCCGCTGGCCGCCAATGGCGTGGTGGTCGCCGCCGACCCCAACAACGTCATCAAGGTGGTCGATCGCGGGGTCAAGGCGCGCGCGGGCTTCATCGCGATGCCCGCGTTTGCCATCCAGCTCACCGACCAGCAGGTGGCCGACATCGTCAATTTCGTGCGCACCAGCTGGGGCAACCGCGCCGCGCCCAACGCGACGTCGGCGATGGTGGCGCGGCTGCGCGCCGGCGGGCCGTGATCGGTGCCGAATACCAGCGCCGCAACGAGCCCGCAAAAAAGGGACGGAGAAAGTGGCGCGCCCGACAGGATTCGAACCTGTGACCCTTGGCTTCGGAAACCAATACTCTATCCAACTGAGCTACGGGCGCGGAACCCGGCATTGTAGCGTTCGGCGGGAGGCCAAGTCCATTGCGGGTCGCTCGCGCGCATGCGCGGGGCGGTATAATCGCGCGCTGCGCCGCCGGCGCACGTACAGCAGCGCCCGGCACAGCATCCAGCACCGGAATTCCCATCGACCCGACCCCCGCGACCATGACCGAAGAGCATTCCTCCCCGATCAAGACCCCGAAGCAGCTCATCATCGTCGTGCTGCTCGCCTTCGCCGTGCCCATCACCGCGGCTGTCCTGATCTCTCAACTGGTCACGAGCGGCGGACACGGCGGCAGCGAAAACGAGAACATGGTGCTGTCGCGCATCCAGCCGGTCGGCACGCGTGCTGCTGGCCGCGGCCACCGGGCCCAAGGGCATGCTGACCGGCGAGCAGGTCTACGGCCAGGTCTGCAAGACGTGCCACGAGGCGGGCGTGGCGGGCGCGCCCAAGTTCGGCGACAAGGCGGCCTGGGCGAAGGTCATGGCGGCGGGCGACAAGCTCGCCTTCGAGCATGCGATCAACGGCATCCGCGCCATGCCGCCCAAGGGCGGCAACAGCGACCTGACGGACGACGAAGTGAAGCGCGCCGTCGTGTTCATGGCCAACAAGGCCGGCGCCGACTGGTCCGCCCCCGCGGTGCCCGCGGCACCGACGCAGACCGCGGCGGCGTCCGGCGGTGCGGCGGCGCCGATCGCCGCTGCCAGTGCTTCGCCGGCACCGGCCGCGCCGCGGCACCCGCGGCATCGACCGCCGCGGCCGCCGCAGCTGGAGCGTCGCATCCGGCGGTCGATGGCAAGAAAATCTACGAAGGCGGTTGCGTCGTCTGCCACGGCGCCGGTATCGCCGGCGCGCCGAAGTTCGGCGACAAGGCCGCCTGGGCGCCGCGCATCAAGACGGGCATGGACACGCTGTACGCGACTGCGATCAAGGGCAAGGGCGCGATGCCGCCCAAGGGTGGCAACCCGGCCCTCACCGACGAGCAGATGAAAGCCGCGGTCGACTACATGGTGGCAGCGGCCAAGTAGACGCCGCCCGCTGAAATACGCGCAAACGCGGCCGTCGGCCGCGTTTTGCATTCGGGCAGGCAGCAGCAAGACCCTTCGGCCGCCGGCCCGCAGCCAATTGCGGCATTGCGCCGCCGCCTGCCTGGGTTCAGCGCGCCAGCAGCGCCTTCAGCGACGCGAGGCGGGCGCTGCCGTCGGCCTTCTCCTGCGCGGCCTCCTCGGGCGGCAACGGCATGTCGGCGTAGCGCAGGTCCTCCTGCGCCAGCTCAGCGATGAAGCGCGAAGGCTGTCCGGCTCGCACCTCGCCCGCACGCTTGCGCGCGCGGCACCAGGACAGGTGCAGCGACTGCTGCGCGCGCGTCACGCCGACGTACATGAGCCGCCGCTCCTCCTCGACGTTGCCGGCGTCGATCGCCTCGCGATGCGGCAGCACGCCCTCCTCCAGGCCGACCAGGAACACGTGCGCGAACTCGAGTCCCTTGGCCGCGTGCAGCGTCGACAGGCGCACGGCGTCGATGCCTTCGCCGTCGCGCCCTTCCAGCATGGTGATCAGCGCCACCATCTGCGTGAGTTCGAGCAGGTTGCGGCCATCGTCCTCGCCCTTGCGCGCGAGCCAGCCGACGAAATCGCGCACGCTCTTGCCGCGTGCCTCGGCGTCGCGCTTGTCGAGCGTGTCGGTGAGCCACGCTTCGTATCCGGTCGCGCTCAGCAATTCGTCCAGCAGCCGGCCGGCCGGCTCGCGCGGCGCACGCTGGCGCAGGCCGTTGATCAGCGCGCAGAACGCCGCCACGGTCTCGAGCTGCTTCGCCGGAATTCGCGCGGGCAGTTCGGGCGCGAACGCCGCGGCGAACAGGCTCTCGTGCCGCGCCGTGCCGAGTTCCGACAGCCGGGCCAGTGTGGTCTGGCCGATCCCGCGCCGCGGCGCGGTAATCGCGCGCACGAACGCCGGATCGTCGTCGTCGTTGGCGATCAAGCGCAGGTACGCGACGATGTCCTTGATCTCGGTCTGGTCGAACAGCGACTGCCCGCCGGAGATCTCGTACGGGATGCCGCTCGCGCGCAGCGCCGTTTCGAACACGCGCGCCTGGTGGTTGCCGCGGTAGAGGATCGCGAAATCCGCATACTTCGCCCGCCGCTCGAACTTGAGCGCCGAAATGCGGTGGATCACCATTTCCGCCTCGGCCTCGTCGTCCGCGGCGGGGGTCACGCGAATCGTGTCGCCGGTGCCGAGTTCGCTCCAGAGCTTCTTCTCGAAGAGCTTCGGATTCTGGGTGATCAGCGCGTTGGCGCTGCGCAGGATGCGCACGGTCGAGCGGTAGTTCTGCTCGAGCTTGATCACCTTGAGATCCGGATAGTCGCTCGGCAGCGCCGCGAGGTTGTCGAGCGTGGCGCCGCGCCAGCCGTAGATCGCCTGGTCGTCGTCGCCCACCGCGGTGAACGGCGTGCGCTCGCCGACCAGCGCGCGCAGCAACCGATACTGCGCCGCATTGGTGTCCTGGTATTCGTCGACCAGCAGGTGCGCGCAGCGGTCGCGCCAGCGCGCCGCCGCCTCGGCGTCGCGCTCGAGGAGCGCCAGCGGCCGCACGATGAGGTCGTCGAAGTCGACCGCCTGGTACGCGGCCAGCGTCTCGTCGTAGTTCGCATACGCGCGGGCGGCCACCTCCTCGTCTTCGTCGCGGGCGCGCTGGCAGCGCCTCGGCCGGCCCGACGAGCGCATTCTTCCAGGCGCTGATCTTCCACTGGGCGGCGCGCGCGCGACCACGATCCGCGGTGCCGACGAGCTCGGCCACGACGCTTTCGAGGTCCGCCGGATCGAAGATCGAGAAGCTGGGCTTGAGAGCCCGCCGCCCTTGCTTCGCTGCGCAGGATGCGCAGGCCCAGCGCATGGAACGTCGCGATGACGACCTTGCCCGCGAGTTCGGCCTTGCCCTGCGCCCTGAGCAGCGCCTGCGCGCGCTCGCGCATCTCGCGCGCCGCCTTGTTGGTGAACGTGATCGCCAGGATTTTCGCCGGATCGATCCCCTGCTCGATCAGGTGCGCGATCTTGGCGGTGATGACGCGCGTCTTGCCGCTCCCCGCGCCCGGCGAGCACCAGCAGCGGGCCGTCGCAATGGCGCACGGCCTCGCGCTGAGCAGGATTCAGGGAATGCGACACGCGGCGGTTCGGATAGAATGCGTCGCAATTCTAACAGCGCAGCGTCACTGCAACGGCGTGCTGCGCGCCACCACGGATCAGTGCACCAATGGCGCTCTATGCAATCGGCGACATCCAGGGTTGTCACGCCGAGTTCTGCCAGCTGCTCGATCTCATCGGCTTCTCGCCGCGTGAGGACGCCTGTGGCTGGTCGGCGACCTCGTCAACCGCGGTCCGGACTCGCTCGCGGTGCTGCGCGAGGTCAAGGCGCTCGGTGATGCCGCCACTACGGTGCTGGGGAACCACGATTTCCATCTGCTGACGGTGGCGGCCGGCCATCGCCGCGCACACACCAGCGACACCATCGACGCGATCCTCGCCGCGCCCGATCGCGACGAACTCATCGCCTGGCTGGCCGCGCGTCCGCTGGTGGTCGCCGAGGGCGACATGCTGATGGTGCACGCCGGGCTGCTGCCGTCGTGGACACCCGCGACGGCACTCATGCTGTCCGGCGAGGTGCAGGCGATGCTGGCGGGCGAGAACGCGCACACATTCCTGGGCGTGCTGTACGGCGACGAGCCGCGGCAATGGCACGAGACATTGACCGGTTTCGACCGTCTCCGCGTCGCGGTAAACGCCTGTACGCGACTTCGCTATTGCACTGCCGACGACACGATGGAATTCCGTGAGAAGCGCGGACCCGCGCACACGCCCGCGGGCTACCTGCCCTGGTTCGCGCAACCCACACGGCGCAGCGCCGCGGTGACCATCGTGTGCGGACACTGGTCGACGCTCGACCTCCTGCTGGCGCCCAACGTGCTGATGCTGGATTCCGGATGCCTATGGGGCGGCACGCTCACCGGCGTGCGGCTGCCAGACCGCCGGGTGTATCAGGTGCCGTCCCGCGCGCCGATCCAGCCAAGGCCGTTCGGATAGCCGATTCGGCGGCGCGGGCCAACTCGCGGCGGTGACCCGCGCGCGCCGGCAACGCCGGACAGACCACGAGCTCGACGGTCAGTGCGCGCGCGCCGCACACACACCAGAACGATGCGGCGAAGGACGTCTCGCCGACGTAGGCGGTGGCGAGCGACGGATCCCCATCGCGCGTTCGATAGCGCAGCGCGACCGGCACCACATGGCCTTCTGCCTCGACGATCGGTTGCAGCAGCGAGCTCTTGAACGGCAGCATGTCGGTGCCGTCGGTGGTCGTGCCTTCGGGAAAGATCGCCACGACGTCGCCACCGGCCAGCACGTGGGCGAGTTGATGATTGACGCGCCGCGTGTCGTGTCTGCGCTCGCGCTCGATGAACAGCGTGCCCGCGCCGCGGATCATCTGCGAGACCACCGGCCAGCGGGCGAGCTCGGACTTGGCGACAAAGCGCACCGGATGCACCGAGTTCAGCACGAAGATGTCGAGCCAGGAGATGTGGTTGGCGACCACCAGAACGTTGCCGCCGCGCGCGTTCATGTCTCCTTCGACGCGCGCCTCGACGGCGAGGATACGCAACAGCCGCGCGCTCCATTGCTTGACGCGCGCACGCCTGCCGGCGGCATCGAGCAGCGGAAAGACGAACACCGTGGTGGCCACGCCGGCAAACACATGCACACACGTACGCAACCACCGGTAGCACTGCAGCGGCAGTGCATGGGTGCGCGCGGGCAGGCGCGGAGCGGTCACCAGAGCCGGGTGCCGAAGGTCGCGAGGTAGGACGCCGCCACGATCTCCCGGTTCACTGCATGATTCTGCGCGCCGCGCGAGGCGATCTTGAGCGCACCCAATACGGAGGCGAGGCCGCCGGTGCGTTCCCAATCCCAACCTTCGGCCAGGCCATACAGGATGCCCGCGCGGTAGGCGTCTCCGCATCCGGTCGGGTCGACCAGCGCAGCGGGCTTGGCAGCGGGAATCGCATACGTCTCGCCGGCGGCGTGGATCACCGAACCATCGGCACCAAGGGTGATGATCAAGGCGTCCACGCGTTCCGCGATCTCGGCCAGCGAAAGTCCCGTACGCTCGGCGAGCATGCGGCCTTCGTAGTCGTTGACCGCGACATAGCGCGCCCGGTCGATCATCGCCAGCAGCTCAGGGCCGGTGAACAGCGGCATGCCCTGGCCCGGATCGAACAGGAACGGAATGCCGGCCGTCGCGAACTGCTGGACATGCGACTGCATGCCCTCCTTGCCGTCGGGCGCCACGATGCCGAGGCCGATGCCGGCGACGTCGCCCACGCGCACCTGATGCGAAAAGGTCATCGCGCCGGGATGAAACGCGGTGATCTGGTTGTCGTCCATGTCGGTGATGATGAACGCCTGCGCCGTATACGCACCCGGCACGTGGCGCACGCCGTCGACGCCGATGCCGAAGGCGTCGAGCCGTTCGCGATAGTCGCCGCCGTCGTCGCCGATGGTCGCCATGACCACCGGATCGCCGCCGATGTGCTTCAGGTTGTAGGCGATGTTGCCGGCACAGCCGCCCCACTCGCGGCGCATCTCGCCGACGGTGAACGACACCGACAGCACGTGCGCCTGCTCCGGCAGGATATGGCGCGAGAACTGGTCGGGAAACACCATGATGGTGTCGTAGGCGAGCGAACCGCAGACGAGAGTCTTCATCGATGAAGGCCCCGTTTACGGCGGGGCAGGCGGCCGCGACGGACCAAAGCCGCGCAGTTTAGCGCCTTTGCCGGAAGCCGGTCGAACGCGCCCTGCCGGGCGACCGGTCCTACGCGGCGGTTTCGCGCCCGACGTCGCGCACAACGAATTGCTGGCGCCGCGACACGGGCAACGATTCGTCGATGCCGTTGAGCATCACTTCCCAATGCGAGTCGCCGTCATCGTTGACGCGGCGCTCGAAGCCACGGATGAAATCCCGGGCGACCAGACAGTTGCGGTGCACGCGCACGAAGCGCGATCCGAATTCGGTTTCGAGCTTGGTCAGGGATTCCTCGAGCAGATACTCGCGCTGTGCGGTACGAATCGTGATGTACTTGAGTTCAGCCTTCAGATAGATGACATCCTCGACGGGTACGAGCACGACGCGTGAGCGCTCGGTAACGGACAGGAAGCGTCGCGCGGATGCGGGCAGTTGCGACAGTTTCTCGGCCGAGACGGGTTTGAGCCTCGGCACCTTGTGCAACGCGGAGAGCAAGCGCTGCACCCGCACCGGTTTCATCAGGTAGTCCACTGCGTTCACCTCGAAGGCCTGGACGGCGTGCTCATGAAACGCCGTCGTGAAGATCACCACCGGCGGATGCGCCAGCTTGAGCAGGTGGCGTGCAAGTTCGATGCCATCCATGTCAGGCATGTGGATGTCGGTGAGCACGAGGTCGGCCGGCGCGCCCTGCAGCAAATCGAGCGCTTCGCGCCCGTGTTGCGCCTCGCCGACGACGGCAATGGGCAAGGCCGAGCCACAGTCGTCGAGCAGGTCGCGCAGGCGCCGGCGCGCGGGAAGCTCGTCGTCGACCAACAGGATGCGCAGCGTCGGCTCAGGCATGGGCGGCTTCCGGTGGCGGCAGGCCGCGCTGGCTCGGCGCCGACGTGCGCTGGCTGTCGGAGCGGCTGGCGCCGCGTTCGCGTCCATGGTCGCGCGGTGCATGCGCCTTCGGGACTTCCGGCGCGGCGTCGGGGCCGGCCAAGCGGTAAGGGATGCGGATGTGCACTTCGTAGCCTTCCTTCGTCACCCGGGATTCGAGACTCGCTTCGGCGTCGAAATGCAGCGCCAGGCGCTCACGCACGTTGGCGAGCGCCATCTTGTTGCCGGAATGGTGGCGGCCACCCTTGGTCCGGTACGGATTCTTGAGGATCGCGTGCACTTCGCCGCGGGTCAGGAACAGATTGATCGACACCGTGCCGGGCCGGCTCGACGGCTCGATACCGTGGTAGACCGCGTTCTCGAGCAACGGCTGCAGGATCAGCGGCGGCACCATCGCGTCACCCGGCATGCTCTTCACGTTCCATTCGACCTGCAGGCGTTCGCCGAGACGCAATTGCTCGAGTTCTAGGTACTGCCGGCACAATTCCACCTCGTCGGCGAGCGGGGCTAAGCCCCGGTTGTCGCGCATCAGCACACGGAACAGGTCGGCCATGTCCTGCAGGGCGATTTCCGCCCGCTTGGGATCGCTGCGCACCAGAGACAATACGGCATTGATGCTGTTGAACAGGAAGTGCGGCCGGATTCTCGCCTGCAACGCCTGCAGCCGCGCCTCGGTGAGCGCCGGCGACAGGGCGCGCGCCCGCAGCGCGAAATAGAAGATGAGCGCCGCGGCCGTGGCCAGCGCGAACAGGACCCAGCGCAGCAGCACGCCCAGCGAAGGTGCGGCGAAGCGGGCGAAGGACAAATGCAGCACGATGCCGGCGACGACGGTAATCAGGCCGACGATGCCGACGCCCGTCGCGAAAGGCTGCCGCGCGAGCCACGGAGACAGCGGCCACAGCACGACCAGCACCAGGAAGAGGTAAGGCTCGACGACCGCCGTCGCCAGCGTCCATTCCGCCAGAATGGCTGCCGGCGTGCTGGCACGCGCGCAGGCGTACAGCAACGCGCCGGCGTTGACCGCGACGAGCACGCGCAGGATCGTCCCCAGGTTGCGCAGGTCGGGGAGCGCAGCCGAGGCATCCTTTTGTTTTATAATCGACGGCATGTAGGTGGCGGCATGCAAGCATCATGCCCGTCCCCGGAGATCCAGCGCCGACGTCCGTCCGGTCCCGCTTTCCGCCCGTGCATTGAAAAGGGTGGCGCGAAGTGCCGCTTTCGGCTGGCGTCGGAGGGCGCGGCTGGTTGCCGGCACGATCGGTGCCAAGTTCGCTGCCGTATTCGATGTTTCCGGCAGCCCTGCGAAGGCCGCAATGCCCGATTCCAAGCCCAGTGTCCCCGCAGTGTCGCCGGAAGCCGGCGCCTGGTCCGGCCGCTTCAGCGAGCCGGTCGCCGACCTCGTCAAGCGCTTCACCGCCTCGGTCGATTTCGACCAGCGCCTGGCCCTGGCCGACATCGCCGGTTCGCTCGCCCACGCCAGGATGCTCGGTACCTGCGGCATTCTGAGCGCCGCCGACGTTGCCGACATCGAACGCGGCCTGGCGATCATCGAAGGTGAGATCGCACGCGGCGAGTTTGCCTGGTCGCGCGACCTCGAGGATGTGCACTTCAATATCGAAAAGCGCCTGACCACACTCGTCGGCGACGCGGGCAAGCGCCTGCACACCGGCCGCTCCCGCAACGACCAGATCGCCACCGACATGCGCCTGTGGCTGCGCGGCGCCATCGACGCAATCGATGTCCAGCTCACGCTGTTGCGGCGCGCGCTGCTCGACCTCGCTGGCCAGCACGCCGACACGATCATGCCCGGCTTCACCCATCTGCAGGTCGCGCAACCGGTCACCTTCGGTCATCACCTGATGGCCTACGAGGCCATGTTCACCCGTGACGCCGGGCGCCTTGCCGACTGCCGCAAGCGCGTCAACGTCCTGCCGCTGGGGGCCGCGGCCCTGGCAGGAACCTCGTATCCGATCGACCGCGCCCAGGTCGCCGCCGCGCTCGGCTTCGACGCCATCGCCGGCAATTCGCTCGACGCGGTAGCCGACCGCGACTTCGCGATCGAATTCGAGGCCGCCGCCGCGCTGATCATGGTGCACCTGTCCCGCTTCGCCGAGGAACTCGTGCTGTGGTCGTCGCCGCGCTTCGGCTTCGTCATGCTGGCCGACCGCTTCTGCACGGGAAGCTCGATCATGCCGCAAAAGAAAAATCCCGACGTGCCCGAACTGGTGCGCGGCAAGAGCGGCCGGGTGATCGGGCATCTCGTGTCGCTGCTCGTGCTGATGAAAGCGCAGCCACTCACCTACAACAAGGACAATCAGGAAGACAAGGAGCCGCTGTTCGACACGGTCGACACGCTCGGCGACTGCCTGGCCGTGATGACCGACCTGGTGCGCGACGGGATCAACGTCAACGAGCCACGGATGCGGGCGGCAGCGCTCGAAGGATTCGCCACTGCCACCGACCTTGCGGACTACCTGGTTCGCCAGGGCCTGCCTTTTCGCGATGCCCACGAAGCGGTGGCGCGGGCGGTCCGCTTGGCCGAAACCAGGGGTACCGACCTGGCCGCACTTTCCGTGTCCGAGTTACGGCAGTTTTCGCCGCTGGTGGGCGACGACGTCCATGGCGTGTTGACGCTGGAAGGCTCGGTCGCAAGCCGTGCGCACCCGGGCGGGACGGCCCCCACAGCCGTGCGGGCCGCGATCGCCGCCGCGCGCCGCGTCCTGGACACGCCATGAACGCACCGGTGCTTTCGAGTCACGACGCGCTTGGCCTATTCGCCGGCGCGTTGACCACGATCGCCTTCGTCCCGCAGGTCGTGCGCATCCTGCGCACGCGTTCGGCCTACGACATCTCGTGGGGCATGTTCGCCATCCTCGCGTTCGGCTCGATGCTCTGGCTATGGTATGGCGTGCGACTCGATTCGCTGCCGCTGATCGCAACCAACATCATCACGCTTTCGCTGCAGATCACGATCTTCGGCCTCAAGTGGCGCTATGGTCGCGGCACTCCGCCGGCGCGTCCGCAACTTCAAGCACAGGAGTCACGATGAAACTCGCATTTCTCGGTCTGGGGGTGATGGGATATCCGATGGCAAAACACCTCGCCGCCGCGGGCCACGATCTCACCGTGTTCAATCGCACCGCGGGCAAGGCCAAGCAATGGACCGAGAAGCATGCCGGCAAGAGCGCCGCCACGCCCGCCGCCGCGGCGCGCGATGCCGACATCGTGTTGATGTGTGTGGGCAACGACGACGATGTACGTGCGGTCGTCACGGGGCCCGATGGCGCACTCGAGGGCATGGTGGCAGGCAAGATACTGGTCGACCACACGACGGCTTCGGCCGCGGTTGCGCGCGAAATGCATGCCGCTGCCAAAAAGAAGAACGTCGACTTCCTCGATGCCCCGGTTTCCGGCGGCCAGGCCGGTGCTGAGAACGGCAAGCTCACGATCATGGTGGGCGGCGATGCGCCGGTATTCGCGCGTGCCGAATCCGTGCTCGCCACCTACGCGCGGGCGGTGACGCTCATGGGCGGGCCGGGCAGCGGCCAGTTGACCAAGATGGTCAACCAGATCTGCATCGCGGGGCTGGTTCAGTCATTGGCGGAAGGGATCAATTTCGCGGTGGCCGCCAAACTGGACCCGGAACGCGTACTCGACGTCATTTCCAAGGGCGCCGCGCAATCCTGGCAGATGGAAAATCGCGGCAAGACCATGATCGCCGACAAGTACGATTTCGGTTTCGCGGTCGACTGGATGCGCAAGGACCTGTCGATTTGCCTGTCCGAAGCGCGCAGCAACGGTGCGGCATTGCCGGTCACCGCGGTGGTCGACCAGTTCTACGCGCGGATCCAGGCGCAGGGCGGCGGACGCTGGGATACGTCGAGCCTGTTGCGCCTGCTCAAGTCGCCCAAGTAATGCCGGCGCCCCGCGCCATCGGCTACCGGGAGGCCGCGGCGATTGTTCTGTTCGCCGCCAGCCTTGGTCCGACTGCGGCCAGCGCAGCGGAAGTCGTATTGCGCAATGCCTGGATGCGCCCGGCGCCGACAGGTGCCGCGCAAGCCAGGGCCTACGTCGACATCGACAGCGACGTTGCCCTCAGGTTGACCGGCGCGTCCACGCCCGCCGCCAGGAAGGTCGCACTGGTGCAGGTGCGCACCCGCGAGACGACGATCGACGAGTCGGTCGTACGGTCACTGCCGATAAAGGCCGGCACGACGACTCGGCTCGCCTTCAACGGCGACCATCTGCGACTGACCGGGATCACCCGCGACATCGGCAACGGGACGCCGATACCGCTGACCCTGACCTTCCGCGACGCCACCGGCAAGACGCTGCACGCCAGCACCGACGTGCTGGTTCGCGGTCTGCTGCGGCCGGGACAGGTGCCCGCCGACGGAAAAGGGGTCCGCATGCCGGCGCCGGAACCGGCGACGGCGCCGCAGACCCCGCAGCCGCCGCCGAAGATGTAGCGCTTGCGGATATCGGTCTCTACGCCGGATCCGGATCGGGGACCCGGTCGCCGTCGACCAGCACCGTCGACCAGGTGATCTCGGCGGTCTTGGCCAGCATGATCGTGGCCGAGCAGTATTTTTCCTTCGACAGCTTCACCGCCCGCTCGACCTGATGTTGGTCGAGACCGCGACCCGCCACCGTATAAACCAGGTGAATCCGGGTGAATACCTTGGGTTCGACACTGGCCCGCTCGGCTTCGGCAGTCACCACGCAGTCCGCCACGGGCTGGCGCGCCTTGCGCAGGATCATCACCACGTCGAAGGCGGTACAGGCTGCCGCCCCGCCCAGGACCATCTCCATCGGCCGCATGCCCAGGTTGCGACCGCCATACTCCGGCGCGCCGTCGATGATCGTGGCATGACCGCTGCCGGCCTCGACCAGGAAACTTGCCCCCTGCACCCATTTGACGCGCGCTTTCATGACGGATCCTCGCTTTGCAGGCTGTACCAGAAATTCAGAGTTAGGAAGCACTCACACACGGTGCCCACGTCGGCTGTAAGGTCTGTTGTCCATGTTGCGATGCGCAAAAAACTATTGCGTTGTGCGCCGCAATATGCGACATTCATATCCGTCTGCGGCCTCGCCGTACTCCTCCTTCGGCACCGCGGACGCATTCCTCCATTCTCCTCCTATGGTGGAATCCTTGAAGGCGCGGTCCGCAAAGACCGCGCCTCTTTTTTGCTCCGTGTGGCCCATGTTGCCCCCGCGTCTCGTGCTGCCTTGACGCTGTCGTCGGGGGAATAGTAAGATAGCGGACTTTGCTGAACGAACACCGAAGAGACTCGAAATGAAGACGTTTTCCGCCAAACCGGCCGACATCAAGCGGGATTGGTTCGTCGTGGATGCCACCGATCAGGTGCTCGGGCGTCTCGCCAGCCAGATCGCCCTGCGCCTGCGCGGCAAGCACAAGGCGATTTATACGCCCCACATGGACACCGGCGATTTCATCGTCGTGACCAACGTCGAGCGACTGCGTGTCACGGGCAACAAGGCTCAGGACAAGCTCTACCACCGCCATTCGGGCTACCCGGGCGGCGTCTCGACCACCAGTTTCGAGAAGATGCAGGCCCGCTTCCCGGGCCGGGCGCTCGAAAAAGCGGTGCGTGGCATGCTGCCCAAGGGCCCGCTGGGCTACGCGATGCTGAAGAAAATGAAGTACTACACGGGTCCCGCCCATCCGCATTCGGCGCAGCAGCCGCAGGCGCTCGACCCCGTCCGGTAAGCCGGCGATCCCGCGAGCCAACCACCGCCAACCGCGCAACCGCAAGAGAAAAATACTTCCATGATCGGCAACTACTACTATGGCACCGGACGCCGCAAGACGTCGGTGGCACGGGTATTCATCAAGCAGGGCACCGGCAAGTTCGTCGTGAACGAAAAGCCGGTCGACGAGTTCTTCACGCGCGAAACGGGACGCATGGTGGTCCGGCAGCCGCTGGTGCTCACCAACCACGGGTCGACGTTCGACATCATGGTCAACGTGATCGGTGGCGGCGAGTCGGGTCAGGCCGGCGCGGTGCGCCACGGCATCACCCGCGCGCTGATCGATTACGACGCGCAACTGAAGGCGACCCTGTCGAAGGCGGGCCTGGTCACCCGCGACGCCCGCGAAGTCGAGCGAAAGAAGGTCGGCCTGCACAAGGCGCGCCGCCGCAAGCAATTCTCGAAGCGCTGATCGCTTCGGTTTTCGCGAAGGGCCGCCGGAAGCAAGGCGGCCTTTTCGTTTCTGGCGCACCCGACACCGTTCATGCCATTGTCATGGCGGAGGCTGTCCGGTGCTAGAATCCTGCACTCCGGCACGAGGTCATTCCATGGTCAAAATCGGCATCGTCGGCGGTACCGGCTACACCGGGGTCGAACTGCTGCGGATTCTCGCGGCACACCCCGACGCGGAGGTGCGCGCCATCACCTCCCGCGGCGAGGCCGGTACCCGCGTGGTCGACATGTTCGCGAGCCTGCGCGGGCGCTACGATGCCCTTTCGTTCACCGCACCGGATGCCACCGACCTCGCGTCCTGCGACGTCGTGTTCTTCGCGACGCCGCACGGAGTGGCGATGGCGCAGGCGCGCGGACTCGTCGGAGCCGGCGTGCGCATCATCGATCTCGCCGCCGATTTCCGCATCCGCGACGTGGCGCTGTTCGAGCAGTGGTACAAGCTCCCGCACGCCTGCCCGGACCTGCTCGAAGAGGCCGTCTACGGCCTGCCCGAGTTCCATCGCGACGAGATCCGCGAAGCTCGCATCGTCGGCAACCCTGGCTGCTATCCGACCTCGATGCAGCTCGGCCTCGTGCCGCTGCTGGAAGCCGGCGTGGTCGACAGCGAGCACCTGATCGCCGATTGCAAGTCCGGGGCGTCGGGCGCCGGCCGCAAGGCGGAAGTCGGGTTGCTGCTGGCCGAAGCCTCGGACAACTTCCGCGCCTACGGCGTCTCCGGGCACCGGCATCATCCCGAAACCGTTCAGGAGCTTGCCTCGCGCAGTCCGACGCCGGTCAATCTCGTGTTCACGCCGCATCTGCTGCCGATGATCCGGGGCATCCACTCCACGCTGTACGCGCGCCTCACCAAGCCGGAAGTCGACGTGCAGGCGTTGTTCGAAAAGCGCTATGCGGGCGAACCCTTCGTCGACGTGATGCCCCCTGGCTCGATGCCGGACACGCGCAGCGTGCGCGCCTCGAACATGGCGCGCATTGCCGTGCATCGCCCCGGCAACGGCGACATGGTCACGGTGCTGGTCGTGATCGACAACCTGGTCAAGGGCGCCGCCGGCCAGGCGGTACAGAACATGAACCTGATGATGGGCCTGCCCGAAACCGCCGGGCTCACCGCGCCCCCCGTGCTGCCGTAGGAGGCGAAACGGTTGGCCGCCCCACTCTGGTGGCGCCGGGTGCGAACGCACTTCGGCATTTCCGCCCCGCGGATGGCGGTGCGCACGCATTTGCCCTGGTGGAGTCGCGGCGCCCTCCTCGCCATGCTGCTGGCAGTGATCGGCGGGATGTGGTGGTGGGGTTACGACTTCGGCCAGATCTTCGGCGCCTTCAATCGCAAGGAGATCGAGCAACGCCTGACCCGGCTCGAAACCGACGCATCGAATCTGCGTGCCGAGGCCACCGAACTGCGCGCCCGCAATGCGACGCTGGAGAGCGAACTCACGATGACGCGAGGCACCCAGGAGGCACTGACGCGGCAATCGGTGGAGCTGTCGGCGGAAAATGCGCAGCTCAAGGACGAGCTGGCCTTTCTGCAAAAGCTCGTGTCGGACTCGAGCAAGTCGGTGGGCCTGCAGTTCCAGCGGATTTCGATCGAGCCCGAGGGCGAGGACATGTGGCGCTACAGCCTGCTGATCGTGCGCGGCGGCAGCCCCAAGGACGAATTCGTCGGCAATGTCGTGCTGCAGGCGACGATCAGCGGCATCGACGGCGGGGATGCGAGCCGGGTCATCCAACTGCCGGAGGACGAGCCCGGCTCGGCGCGGACGCTGTCCCTCAAATTCAAGTACTATCAGCGGGTTGAGGGCCGGTTTCGCGTGCCCCCCGGCGCCCGGGTCACCGCGGTCGCGGTCCAGGCCTACGAGGCGGGTCACGGCGGCGCGCGCGCGTCCCGCTCCTTGACACTTTAGCTGGAGGACCCCATGTTCGAACGAAAGAAGCATGCGCCGCCACAGAAGCGAATCGACTGCCTGATCGGTGCCGGAACCACGGTCAATGGCGACCTCACCTTCACCGGCGGCCTGCGGATCGACGGCGTCGTTTGCGGCAACATCACGACGGCGAACGGGGAACCCGGGACCCTGGTGGTCAGCGAGAAGGCGCGCGTGGATGGCAAGATCGACGTGTCCCACGTGGTGGTCAACGGTACCGTCAACGGACCGGTCACGGCCAATGACTTCCTGGAACTGCAGGCCAAGGCCCGGGTGGTCGGTGACGTCGCCTACCGTACGGTGGAAATGCACCTGGGCGCGGTGGTCCAGGGGCGGCTGCAGCAGGGTGAACCCGAAAGCGCCAGCGTGGTCGAACTGAAGCGCGTGGCCGCTGATTGACACTGCTTGATCGTGCATGCCGAACGCGGCATGCTTGCCTTATCGAATGCCTGTGAAATCAGGTATATGTAGCCCAAGGAGTCCATGATGAACGCGATGAACGAGATGCCCGCCCCGCTGGTCTTTACCGATTCGGCCGCCGCCAAGGTGAAGGCCCTGATCGAGGAGGAAGGC
This sequence comes from uncultured beta proteobacterium, assembly GCA_963756765.1. Taxonomy (GTDB): domain Bacteria; phylum Pseudomonadota; class Gammaproteobacteria; order Burkholderiales; family Casimicrobiaceae; genus VBCG01. The sequence continues at coordinate 41,952 of CAVWPC010000015.1, forward strand.
AATCCGGATTTGAAATTGCGCGTGTTCGTGTCCGGCGGCGGCTGCTCCGGATTCCAGTACGGATTCACCTTCGACGAAGTCAGCAACGAAGACGACACCGCCATGGTCAAGGATGGCGTCACGCTGCTGATCGATCCGATGAGCTACCAGTACCTGGTCGGCGCCGAGATCGACTACCAGGACAATCTCGAAGGGGCCCAATTCGTCATCAAGAATCCGAACGCGACGACCACCTGCGGCTGCGGATCGAGCTTTTCGGTCTGATCGCGCGAGCCGCGAAGCGCACGCGAACGGGGCCTCGAGCCCCGTTTTCCTTTCGTCACCGCGCGCAGTCTCCGCAACGAGGCCGCGTCACCGCGGATAGATCGCGCCGAGAACCCGCAGACCCGCAGCCCCGGTTACGGCAGGCAGGTTGCCCGGCCGGCCGGCCAGTGCCTCACGCGCGAGCCAGGCGAACGCGAGCGCCTCGACATGATCGCTGGCCACACCCGCCGCATCGCTGACGCCCACACCGACCCCCGGCAGTTCGCGCGCGATGGCGCTCATCAGCGCTGCGTTGCGCGCACCACCGCCGCAGACCAGCAGTTCCTGCGCCCCGGGCGCATGCGCGCGCAACGCATCGGCCAGCGTGCGCGCGGTCAACGCGACCAGGGTCGCCTGCAGGTCTTCGGGACGCCCGCCCCAGCCTGCCTTCGCCAGCAATGCGTCGAGCCATTGCGCGTGGAAGAGATCGCGCCCGGTGCTTTTGGGCGGCGGTAGCGCGAAGTACGGCTCTGCCGCGAGGCGCGCGAGGATGTCCGGCAGCACCGTTCCGGTCATCGCCCACGCCCCATTCGTGTCGTACGCCGCGCCGCGATGGCGTGCATGCCACAGATCGAGCAGCACGTTGCCGGGGCCGGTGTCGAACCCACGCACCGGCCCGCCGGGACGCAGGTCGGTGATGTTGGCGATGCCGCCGAGGTTGGCGACCACGCGATGCACATCGGGCCGCGCGAACAGCGCGACGTGGAAGGCCGGCACCAGCGGCGCGCCCTGCCCGCCGGCGGCCACATCCCGCGCGCGAAAGTCCGCCACGACGGTCACGCCGGCAAGTTCCGCCACCCGGGCGGGATTGTTGATCTGCAGCGTCCAGCCTTCGTGCGGCCGGTGGCGGACTGTCTGCCCATGCACACCGGCGGCGATCACGCCGTGTGTGGCGACCCCGGCATTCCTGCAGGCATCGCCGATCGCCGTCGCATAGAGATCGGCGAGTGCATTGGCGGCGCGCGCGGCGCGGACGATTTCGTTCGCACCGTCGCTTTGCAGCGCATGCAGTTCATCGCGCAGTGCGGAGCCGAAGCCGAGATGGGTGGACCCAAGCAGCGTGCACGGCGCCGAGTCGCCCGGCGCGAAGTCCGCGACGACGGCATCGACGCCATCGAGGCTCGTGCCCGACATCACGCCGACGAAGCATTCGCGACGCGCCGTCACGAGCAGACCTGCCCGGTGCTATTCGATGCCGGCAAGCGCCGTCGGCGGGAGTGCTTGCGCGAGCGCCAGCGATTTGAGGTGCGGCAGGATCTCCGCCTGATAAGCCACCAGGGCAGCGCCCTCGATCGGCTGCGCGGCGGGAAGGGCGACCGTCAGCGGATTGCGCGCCTCGCCGGCCACGCGGAACTCGTAGTGCAGATGGGGCCCGGTCGCCCATCCGGTGCGGCCGACGTGACCGATGGTGTCGCCCTGGCTCACGCGGCTGCCGTTTTTGATACCCGGCGCGAAGCGCGACAGGTGCCCGTAGACGGTCGAATAGTTGCCATGATGGCGCAGGAACACGACATTCCCGTAGCCACCCTGGGCGCCGGCGAATGTGACGATCCCATCCGCGGTGGCGCGAACCGGCGTGCCCATCGGCGCGGCGTAGTCGACGCCGCGATGGGCGCGCCACGACTGCAGGATCGGATGAAAGCGCGACAGCGAAAAGCCCGACGTGATGCGCGAGAACTCGACCGGCGAACGCAGGAAGGCGCCGCGCGAATTGCGCCCGCTGGCGTCGAAATAGCCTTCGTTGCCATCGGCGTCGCGCCCGCGGAACGCCCGCAGGGTCTTGCCGCCGTTGATGAACTCCGCCGCGAGTATCCGGCCCGTGCCCACCGTTTCGCCGTCCACCAGCCGCATTTCGTAGAGGACCGTGAAACGGTCGCCACGCCGCAGGTCATGATAGAAATCGATGTCGCCGGCAAATACTTCCGCCAGCGCCAGCGTGATCTGGTCCGGAATGCCGGCGGCGTCGGCGGCCCCGAACAGCGATGACTGGATTTCGCCGGTCCGCAATGCCGTGCGCACTTCCTCGACCGCCGGCGCGCGCGTGGCCCGGAAGCCGCCGGCCTGCCGCTCGACGGCGAGGATTTCGCCCGTGGTCATGCGGAACTTGAGCGCCTGCAGATCGCCGTCGCCGTCGACCGCCACCAGTACTGGATGTCCCGGGCGCAACTGGTAGAGCGGCCGCGCCGCCGGGTCGACCCGCATGAATTGCATGGCTTGCGCGTCTTCGACGCCGGCGCGCGCGAGCAGGCTGCCGATGGTATCGCCGCGCTGCACGCGTTCCTCCCGCCAGTAGGAGGCCGTATCCGCAGCGCCCTCGTCGACGCGGGGCAGGGGCAGCGTCCGCTCGACCAGCCGGGTGGGCACGGTTTCGAGCGTCGTATCGGGCGCAAGTCCGAACGCGGCCGCACCACTCAGGCTCAGCGCGACAATCAACAGCCACTGTCGTGGCGACGGTGCACTCCACAACCGCAGGCGCCGCTCGCCATCAGCGGCGGCGGTCGGTTGCGCTACACTCGGAGGCTTGGTCTCGGACAACGTTTCGGGGCTTTCAAATCCACGCGTATTGTAGCAAACACACGCACCTGATTTCACCGAATATCCTGTAGCAAACATCGCGCCACGCACCTCGGGGCGCCTCGCACTTTCGATTCATCCGAAACCATGTCCACAGAAGCCCCCCCCGCGGCACCCGAAGAAGTCGCCCGCCAGATCGCCGTGTTCAAGCGCGGCGCCGACGAACTGCTCGTCGAGTCCGAGGTCGCCGCCAAGCTCACGCGCGCACTGTCCAAAGACGCGCCGTTGCGCATCAAGCTCGGCCTCGACCCCACGGCGCCGGACATCCATCTCGGCCACACGGTCGTGCTCAACAAGATGCGCCAGATGCAGGACCTGGGGCACCAGGTGATCTTCCTGATCGGCGACTTCACGTCGATGATCGGCGACCCGTCGGGTCGCAATACGATGCGCCCGCCGCTGTCGCGGGAAACGATCGAGGCCAACGCGATGACCTACCACGCGCAGGCATCGAAGGTGCTCGATCCCGCACGCACCGAGATCCGCTACAACTCGGAATGGAGCACGCCGCTCGGCGCGGCGGGCATCATCAAGCTCGCCGCCCAGCACACGGTGGCACGGATGCTGGAGCGCGACGATTTCGCCAAGCGCTTCGCGGCCAATCAGCCGATCGCGATCCACGAGTTCCTGTACCCGCTGATGCAGGGCTACGACTCGGTCGCGCTGAAAGCCGACATCGAGCTCGGCGGCACCGACCAGAAATTCAACCTGCTGGTCGGCCGCGAATTGCAGCGCCACTACGGCCAGGAGCCGCAATGCATCCTGACCATGCCACTGCTGGAGGGGCTCGACGGGGTCGAGAAGATGTCGAAGTCGAAGGACAACTACATCGGCATCACCGACCCGCCGGGCGACATGTTCGGCAAGCTGATGTCGATTTCCGACACGCTGATGTGGCGCTATTTCGAGCTGCTGTCGTTCCGGAACGCGGACGAGATCGCCCGGATGAAACGCGCGTGCGATGCCGGAAGCAATCCGCGCGACGCCAAGATTGCGCTCGCCGTGGAAATCGTCGGCCGCTTCCACTCCGCAGCGGCAGCGGACGCGGCGCGCAGCGAATTCGAGTCCCGCTTCCGCCAGGGCGCGATGCCGGAGAACATGCCGGAAGTCACGGTGGCCACGGCCGGCGCGGGGCTTCCCATCGCGCAACTTGCGAAACAGGCGGGGCTCGTGGATTCGACTTCGGAAGCGCTACGCCTGATCGCGCAGCGCGGCATCAAGGCCGACGGCGAGGTGGTGACCGACAAGGCACTGCTGGTGGCCGCCGGCCGCAGTTTGGTCCTGCAGGCAGGCAAGCGCAAGTTCGTGCGCGTGACGTTGACCTGACGACGCGCCCCGCGCAGCGGCGGGTCAAGGCTGGGGCGCGGTGTCGCTAGGGGGCGATGCCGGGATTGCCGGCCATGCCGACAATGGTCGGCAGGTTGAGCTTGCGCGGCGCAATCGATTTCTTGCTGCGCAGGTAGCGCGCGCAAAGGTCCCAGATCGCCTCGCCGCCGGCAGCCTTGGCGTCCTCCGATACGGGCGCCCAACCGGCGACCTTGTAGACTTTCGCGGCGTCGAGCAGCTTGCCGTCGAGTTCCATCCGCGTGATCCGTGACCCCATCGCCGCCTTGGGATCGATCGTGTAACGCAGACCACCGACCCGCACCATGTCCCCACCCTGCTGGTAATACGGATCGGGATTGAACAGATTGTCGGCGACGTCCTCCAGGATCGTCTTGATCATCGCGCCGGAGAGTTCGTTGACCGTCACGTACGGATAGGTGATCGCGGTCTGGTCCATCAGGTGTTCCATGCGGATGGTCTGCCCCGGCAGCAGCGACGTGCCCCAGCGGAAGCCCGGCGAGAAGGCGATCTGGGCGTTCTTCTCGGCCAGCAGTGCTTCGAGGATCAACTGGTCGGACGTGCCATTGAAATTGCCGCGCCGATACAGGAGGCCCTCGGTCACCGCCAGCTTCTCGTCGAGCTTGGCGACATGCGGGGCACGCACCCGCTCGATCAGCGCCTCCATCGCGGCGTCCTTCGGCAGCAGCGTGGCGAAGACCGGTAGCAGGTGGTAGCGAAAATCCGCCACCTTGCCGTCGCGGACCGCGAAGTCGAGCACGCCCAGGAACTTGCCGTTGCTGCCCGCGTTCGACACGATGGTCTTGCCGCTGGCGTTGGCCACCAGCGTGGGCTGCGGAACGCCGTCGTGCGTGTGGCCACCCAGGATCGCATCGATACCGGTGACGCGCGAAGCCATCTTGAGGTCGACGTCCATGCCGTTGTGCGACAGCACCACCACAGCCTGCGCGCCTTTGGCTCGCGCGTCGTCGACCACCTTCTGCATCTCCTCTTCCTGGATGCCGAACGTCCACTCGGACACGAAGTAGCGCGGATTGGCGATCGGCGTGTAGGGGAACGCCTGGCCGATGATCGCGACGGGGATGCCGTTGATGTTGCGGATCACATAGGGCTTGAACACCGGGTCGCCGAAATCGGCGGTCTTCACGTTTTGCGCGACGAAATCGACGCGGCCGGCGAAGTCCTTTTCGACGACCTCCTTGACCCGGTCCGCACCATAGGTGAACTCCCAGTGGCCGGTCATCACGTCGACGCCGAGCTGCTTCTGCGCATCGATCATGTCCTGTCCCCGGGTCCACAGCGCGGTGGCCGAGCCTTGCCACGTGTCGCCGCCATCGAGCAGTAGCGCCCCGGGACGGCTGGCCTTGAGCTGCTTGACCAGCGATGCGAGATGCGAGAAGCCCCCCATCGTTCCGTACGCCTTGGCGGCTTTGGAAAAATCGAGATAGGTGAAGGCGTGTGCGTCGCGCGTGCCCGGTCGAATGCGAAAGTGCTTGAGCAGCGCCTCGCCGACCAGGTGGGGCGGCTGGCCCCATGCAGACCCCACGCCGAGATTGACGTTGGGTTCGCGAAAATACACCGGCAGGAGTTGCGCGTGGCAGTCGGTGTAGTGCAACAGGCTCACGTTGCCGAACGGCACGACGCGATCGTAGAACGCGGCGCCGGCCGTACCGTCCAGCGCCCGCGCGCTATCGACCGGCAGCCCCGCCGCCGCGGCCGCTGCGATGCCTTGCAGGAACTCGCGACGGTTCATGTGCGGGCGCCGTACGGATGCGCGGGCCGATCGCGCGTCGGCGCGAACCGCCGGCCGCGCAGACGCGCGGCCGCGATTCGCGATCTCATTTGTTGACCGGCGAGTTGGGGTCCATCAACAGTGCGACCAGGTCCTTGACCTGCGCCTGCGTCAGGATGGTGCTGTGGCCGAAGCGCGGCATGTTCGAACACGCGCTGTACGCTTCCGCGTTCCAGATCTTGCCGTACGCATACTTCTGGATGTCGGGACCATAGCCGCGCAGCTTGCCGAACTGGTACAGCGACGGACCGATCGTGCCGTACGACACTTCCTGCGGGGCCAGCTGGTGGCAGGCGTAGCAGTTGCCGCCATTCTCCTGCTTGGGATCGTCGGAATACTGCTTGCCGCGCCCGCTTTGCGCGATTTTCTCGCCCGCCTTGTAGTCGCCGAGATACTTGCCGTCCGCCGGCCACTGGATCGACGCCATGTTGATCTTCTCGATCCGCTCCGCGACGTCCTTGGGCACCGTCTTGCCGGCATAGGCGGTGCAGGTCTTTTGGGTTTCGTCCTGATCGAGGCGGTCCAGTTTCGCCTGGCCGTGGGCCTTGAACGAGTCCTTCATCACCTGCGTGGCCTTCGCCGCCACCTGCGAATCGGAAGGTGCGGTGGCGCAACCAACGGCCACCGCGGCCGCCCCTGCGGCCAGCATCCATGCCAATGTGCGTAGATTCATGACTTCCCCCTTAGCGCTTGATCGTGGGTGCTTCGAACACGGCACCATTGGCGTTCCGGGCCAGGAACGAGGTCAGCGCCACCGACGCCTCCGAAGCGAACTCGAGCTCCGGGAAGCGCTGCTGCCTGAAGCAGTCGTTGAGCCTCCACTGGAAAGTGCGCAATTCTCCCTGCGACACGCGGTACGCCGGCCACGTCGTGTACGCCTTCTGCGCACCCTCCTTGGTTGACAGGTTGGGCAGGTCTTGCAGACGGATGCGGATGTTGTCCTGGCCGTGACAGGTGGCACAGGAAAAATCGTGCGGCCCGCCGCGGAAGTAGAACATCTTCTCGCCCAGCAGGTATGACTCCTGCTCCTTGGGGTGCGACGCGGGCACGTTCATCTTGACGCCGCGCGATTGCGAGGTGATATACGCGACATAGGCCTCCATGTCGGATTTGCGGTTCGGTCCGCCGAAGACATTCTTCGTCGCCTCCGCCTCGGTCATGCCCTGAAGCTTCATCATGCACCAGACCAGGCGCGATTCGAGATCCATCACCCGATCGGCGTCGGCGAAGTAGCGCGGCATCTGCGCATACGCGCCCTTGACCACGCCCGGCCCGAGGCCGAGATCGCATTGCGCAAGCGCGACCTTCTTCGGGCCGCGCGCTTCCTTCCACAGACCTTCGCCGCGGGCTTCCCACAGCTCCGCCGGGTTGCCATCCTGCAACGCAGCCCGGTACTTGGCAATTTCGTCGATCGCGGAAGACTGCGCAAGTGCAACGCCCGCCGCCAGTGTCGCAAGCGACACGACAACGCTGATGCGGACCGGCGCCCGCCAGTTGGAAACTGTCATGGTGACCTCCAAAGAATCTATGGAACCCGGATGTCGTGCGTATCCGGTCGCTGCGGGCACCGTCGCTGCCGCCACAGCGTGGCGGCAGTCGCGTTGCCTCCTTGTCGTCGTGCCGCTCTAGGCGATCGTCGCCTCGTCGGTGCGCTTGTCGCCCTTGTTGTCGGTCCACGTGATCTGGACCTTCTCGCCCTTCGCTCCGCCCTTGAACTTGAACGAGAGGAACGGATTCTTGGAGACCGCTGGTCCCCACTGCGCGGACAGCACGGTCTTGCCGTTGTACGTTGCGGTGACGTTCTGGATGAACCACGCGGGAATCACCTTGCCCTGTGAATCCTTGCGTTGCCCGGTTTCCATTTCGTGGTTCATCAGCACCTTGACTTCGGTCGAATCGCCGACGACGTTGGCGCGAATTCTCATCGGATCTGCCATGGCGTTCTCCTTAGCCCCCACATCCACCGAGCGTGACCTTGACTTCCTTCGAGGCCACGTAGAATTTTCCATCGGCCTTGACGAGCGCGTAGATGTTCGAGCTCTGGCCCATTTTCACGCGCGTCGAAATAGACGGGTCCGTCCCCGGAGGAATGTCGAACACAGCTGCCAGCATGTTCGGATTCTTCTCGATCAGAATCGCGATCGACTCGGTCTTCGGAATCGCGCTGCTGACGCCGATCGGCACCACCGCGCCGTTCTCCGCGATATCCGGCGTCTGGAAGAACGTGATGTCCTTGCTCTGCGTCGGGGCGCTGCCGCCCAGCGCCTTCACGGTCTCGTCGAGCGCCTTGGTTTCGAAGGCGGCTTTGTTCCAGGCGTCCGCGGCGCGCGCCTGCCCCGGCGTCAGCCAACCGGCGGCGACCGCCAGAACGGCGAGCGAGACACCGCCGCCGGCTTTCAGTGCTTCTCTACGTTGCATGTTCATCCTGCGATCCTCCTTGGATGCGTTGACTACGACATTCTAGCGCCTGACGCGATCATCGCGTGATGCGCCGGTTATATGCTCACTTCGCGCCCGCCAGTATCCATTGCACGAGCGCGCGCACGTCCTGATCCTTGAGTTGCGACTGTGCGGGCATCGGCACGGGACCCCAGGCGCCGGACCCGCCCGCCTTCACCTTGCCGACCAGGCGGCTCTCGGCTGCCGCATCGCCCGAGTAACGCGCCGCGATTTCCCGGAATCCAGGACCCACGATCCGCTCGCTGATTCCATGACACGCCGTGCACGCCGAAGCTTTCGCGAGTTCAAGCGGGGGCCGGGGTGCCGCCGCAGCCACCACCGGGGTCGCTTCCGCCGAGGTCCCGAGGGAGCGGGTCTGTTCGGCGAGGTCGCCGTGCTGGTCGCGCGCGTACTCCGGCATCTGCGACGACAGGCGCACTTCCTTTGCGCAATCGTGCATGCAGGCGGTGTTGTGCGTATCGGGCTTGCCGTTTCTCGTCATGAAACCATGATCGGTGGTGAATCCGTCGCGGTTGGGCAGCTTGAGCCTGGGCAGGCTTGCCTGGTCGAGGGTCGCATCGAGCGGCAGGATATCGTTCAGGTAGAGGACGTAGGCGGTAAGCGCATAGACCTCGTCCGGTTTGAGTGTCTGCGGGGCTGTGAACGGCATCGCGCGGTTGATGTAGTCCCACAGCGTCGTGGCATAGGCGAGCTTGCTGCCCGTCGTGCGCACGGGCTGGTCGGTGCCCAGGGTGCCCACACCGCCCGCGATCTGCAGGTACGCGTTCGATTCGCCGAACGTCCCGTGGCAATCCGCGCACTTCGCGTCATACAGCGCCTGCCCCTCCAGGGCCGAGCCACGGCCTGGCGGCAAGCCGGTGCCGTCGGGCCGCACATCGATGTCCCAGCCGGCAATCTCGCGCTGCGTGGCCGGCTTGCCGAAGCCGAATTTCGGCGCCGCGTCGGCGGCATGGCTCGCTGCTGCAGCAAAGCCGAGGCACAATCCCGCGCCGCCCGCGAGGATCGCGCGCCATCGCGCAACGCCCAGACGGTCAGAGCACCTGGACATTGCTCACTTCACCGGTGGCATCGACGCGCCACGTCTGGATCGCGTTGTTGTGATAGATCGAGCGCGTCCCGCGTACCTCGCGCAGTTGCCGCATCATCGGTTGCACGAAGCCAGTGTCGTCGGTCACCCGCGATTGCAGCAGCGCCGGGCCTCCATCCCACATCCAGTCGATGCGAAATCGCGTCAGCGCCTTGCCAAGCACGGGCTCCTGCAGGCGCGCCGTGCGCCAGTTGCGGCCACCGTCGGTCGACACGTCGACCCGGCGCACTTTGCCGCGGCCCGACCACGCGAGGCCGCGGATCTCCTGGTAGCCGCGATCGAGGATCGTTTGCCCCCCCGACGGCGTCGTGATCACGCTCTTGGCCTCCTGGATCCAGGTGAACTGACGATGCTTGCCGCCAGGCAGTAAATCCACGTAATGCAAGGTCTCTTCGCGTGTGTACCAGGGCTGGTCGCCGACTTCGATCCGGCGCAGCCACTTGACGCTCGACACACCCTGCACGCCCGGCACGAGCAGCCGGACCGGGTAGCCCTGCTCCGGGCGCAGCATCTCGCCGTTCTGGCCATAGCAGACGAGCACGTCGTCGAGCGCCATCGCCAGCGGAATGGTCCGGGTCAGCGATGCACCATCGGCCCCCTCGGCGAGCACGAATTTCGCACGCTTGCGATCGACACCCGCTTCGTCCAGCAACGTGGCAAGCGGGACGCCGGTCCATTCGCTGCACGCGAGCATGCCATGGCTGTACTGCACGGTAGGCACCGCCACGTTGCCCCACTCCATGCCGGTATTGGCGCCACACTCGATGAAATGGATGCGCGACACCGACGGAAAGCGAACGAGGTCCTCCATCGTATAGATGCGCGGCTGCGCGACGAGGCCGTGGATCATCAGCCGGTGCTGGTGCGGGTCGACGTCGGGCATGCCGGCGTGATGACGCTCGAAATGCAGCCCCGACGGCGTGATGACGCCGAACAGGTTCTGCAGCGGCGTGAACGAGACCGACGATTGCGGAGTGCGCGTGAGCCCGGGACTTTCGCGTCGGCGCACATTGGCTTCGAACTTCGACGGCATACCGTAAGGAGACGCCAGGATCGGTGCGCCTAGCGTGCGACTCCACGCCGGGACGTTCGGCGGAAGGTTGCCGTCCAGCGCGTCACCGGCGACCACCCTCGTCGCCGTACCGGCCACCAGCGCGCCTCCGCCCAGCGCTGCGGCGGAGCGAAGAAAGCCGCGCCGCGCGGGCGAAGGGGGCACCGACAGATGATTTTCGGGCGCCGGGCGGATACGCCCCGGGACACCGCGTGCTGCTGACATCCGCTCCTCCATCTGTGCCGCAGGCGCTCGCCGGGCGCCGTGCGGAAGCTGCTTCGGACGCTAATGCTGCGCCGCGAATTCCAACAAGCCGCGTTGCAGAGGCTGCTGTTCGTCGATGCGTCCGGCGATCTGCACGCACACGCTGCGACAGATTTCGACGAACTCGGGATCGCAGACCTGGTAGTACACGGCATTGCCCGCGCGCCGGCGGCTCACCACGCCAGCCTGGTGCATCAGCGCCAGGTGACGCGATACGTTGGTCTGGGTGGCGCCCGTGGCGGCGACGATCGCCGACACCGACTGTTCGTCCTGGCAGATCGTGTGCAGGATCCGGAGTCGCATCGGTTCCGCCAGCAGTCCGAAATAGCGCGCCACCACGGCGAACACCTGGTCGAGTTCGTCGGGGGATGACGAGGGCTCGTTGCGCGCGCGTCGGGTTCGTGGCGATGGCTTCATAGGGTTATGAGCATATGCGCATATGAATGCGCGGTCAAGAGCGGGCGCGCGGGCCTGCCGCAGCCTCTGTGATGGGGGTACACAGCCCGAGGCAAAGCTTGACCGAGGAAAAGGAATGGCTGCTGCAGTTTCCGCAGCGTCCGTACGCTGCGCCGGCTCACGCGCGGCGACGGGGAAGCGGTCGCGGAGGCCCACGTGCCGCGCTGCTGTGACTGCGCAGGCAACCGCTACGGCACACGCGGGCGCCGTGGCGACGCGAAAGTTATCAACGCGCCTGCTTTGCCGTAGGCGAGTGCCGCCCTGCGGACTCGTTCTGGGTCAGTGCAGCGTCGCGCTCGCGAGAAAACGCAGGTGGCGCCCGTTCTGCAGGCGAAACACGCCCTCGCCAACATGTTCGGCGCCGTCGAAATCCGCCCGCGTAAAGGCGAGCTCATCATCGCCGTGCGTTACTTCGAGCACGACGTCGTCCGGCACCGTGAACTCGTCCGGCACCCGCACATACGCCGTCTCGCACATGATTCCGTCGATCAGCACGAAGTCGGCATTGTCCATCGCATCGGCCACAGTTCTCAAAGGCGTCTCCAGGGGAGGTCGAATGGACCCTCCGCTGTTAGATGCGGGCGGGGGCCCCGGGTTCAAGACCGGCGAAGATTGCCTGCGGGGCCCGCAACGCCATGAAGCCAGTGGGGGTTTTCAAGGCAGGGGCCGGTACACTCCGTCCACGAAGAGGCAGCGTGCGTCAGGCCGGGCGTGGACCGCGCGTAGGCCTAGCGTCAGCGAACCAGCGTGCGCACGAAATTGGGCAACGCCAGCGCGGCCCGGTGCATATCGCCGTTGTAGTACCTGAGGTCGGACAAGCGCCGCTGCGCGATGCGGCGGTCGACCTGCAACGCGGTCATGGTCTTCGGATCGAGTGTGGCGGAACAGCAGGCCATCATCCACATCCCGCCGTAGAGCGGCACCGACGTCAGGTACGGCACGACGGTGGCGAAAGCCAGGCGCAGATTGGCGAGCGTGGCGCGGATGCGATCAGGGTGGGCCACCGGGCTCGCGATGTGCAGGGTCATCGCCCCCATCGCGGTGAGCCGGGCGGCGCAGGCGCGATAGAAATCGGGCGTATAGAGTTCGGTGGACGGCCCGCCCGCATCGGTCAGGTCGAGCACGATCAGGTCGAATTGCTCGCTCGTGTTGCGCACGAAAGCGAATCCGTCTTCGATCCGCAGCGTCAGCCGCGGATCGTCCAGCACACCATTGTGCACAGCATGGAAGTATTTGCGCGCGATGTCGACGACGGCGAGGTCGATCTCCACCAGCGTGACGGACTTCATCGAAGGGTGCTTCAGCAACTCTTCGGCGGAGCCTCCGTCCCCCCCGCCGACGATCAGTGCGCGCTTCGGTTGCGGATGCGTGACTGCAGCCGGATGCACCAGGTTTTCGTGATAGTAGAACTCGTCCTTCTCGGACGTCATGAAATGACCGTCCAGGCGAAAGAGCTTGCCGAAGGTGTCGGTGTCGTGCACCTCGACGGCCTGGAAAGGCGAGCGGAAGCGCTCGATTTCACGCGCCGACCGCACGTGGTAGCCCCAGTCCTCGGTCAGGGACTCGGTCAGGCTTCCTCGCATTGCGTCAGGAGATGCGGGCCGCGCCATCCGCGCCACCGCGATGGATAGACTGGAAGCGCGTCCGCCGCGGCTTCAGTGCAGCTTCGAGTGTACGGAAAACCGCCATCGCCTTGTCGGTGTTGTCGGTGGTCAGATTGCAGACGTAGACATCGACCGTGACGAATCCCGCCTCGGGCCACGTATGTATCGCGATATGGGATTCGGCGAGCAGTACCGTCCCGGTCACACCCTGCGGCTCGAACTGGAAAAAGCGCTCACCGACCACCGTCAGTCCCGCTTCGCGTGCTGCCGTGACGCACAACTCGCGCAGCGGCGCGGCTTGCGTGAGTGAAGGCTCTCCCGCGGGACAGTCGTACCACTCGCCTAACAGATGGATTCCGTCCATTAGTCGTCGCCCCTCATTTGACTCACTTTTGTTACTGGCTTCTGCTTGTTTTGCCCCGCGAACGGCCAGATAAACATGCGATTATTGCACATTGGGCGCCCCGAAGCGATAATTTCGGTCCGCGGTGCATGCGCCAGACTTCACGCCATCGCAGCGCGTCGCTTGCCGCGCCGTACTATTTTGCGCAAGCTGACGGTCTGCCGCCGGCGCCCGTTGGCGCGCATCGTTCGTGTCCATCCAATTCCGCTTGTGTCCAGTCGCGCCCATTCGTCCTTGCCCTTCTAACCGCAACGCGTCCCTGCCATCCTTACCGATCAAGCTGCCATGACCCACGCTGCCCCACGCGCCACCGACAAGGAACTCGCCGACGCCATCCGCGCGCTGGCGATGGATGCGGTGGAAGCCGCCAACTCCGGCCACCCCGGCATGCCGATGGGCATGGCGGAGATCGCAGTCGCGCTGTGGAATCGCCATCTGCGCCACAATCCTGCCAACCCGCACTGGCCCGACCGCGACCGCTTCATGCTGTCCAACGGTCACGGCTCGATGCTGCAATACGCTCTGCTGCACCTCACCGGCTACGATCTGCCGGTCGCCGAGTTGCGTGCGTTCCGCCAACTGCATTCGAAGACGCCCGGCCATCCGGAAGTCGGCGTGACCCCCGGCGTCGAAACGACCACCGGTCCGCTGGGCCAGGGCCTTGCCAACGCAGTGGGCATGGCACTGGCGGAGCGGCTCCTGGCGAGCACGTTCAATCGCCCGGGGCACACCATCGTCGATCACCGCACCTACGTTTTCCTTGGCGACGGGTGCCTGATGGAAGGCGTCTCGCACGAGGCCTGCGCGCTTGCCGGTACGCTGGGCCTGTCCAAGCTCATCGCCTTCTACGACGACAACGGCATCTCCATCGACGGCCACGTGCAGGGTTGGTTCACCGACGACACGCCGCAGCGCTTCGCCGCCTATGGCTGGCACGTCATCCCCGCCATCGATGGTCATGATGTGGAGGCGCTCGACGCCGCAATCAAGGCGGCACAGGGCATCACCGACCGACCGTCGCTGCTGTGCTGCAAGACGATCATCGGCAAAGGCGCACCGGACAAGCAGGGCACGGAAGCCGTGCACGGCGCCGCGCTCGGCGAGAAGGAAGTGGCTGCGGCGCGCGCGGCGCTCGGCTGGAACTATCCACCCTTCGAGATCCCGAAGACCATCTACGCCGGCTGGGACGCACGCGAATGCGGTGCCTTGCTCGAAGCGGATTGGAACAAGCGCTTTGCCGCCTACCAGGCGGCGTTTCCGGATCTCGCCGCGGAATTCTCGCGGCGCATGACGGGCACGCTTCCACCGGACTTCCACACCAAGGCGGACGCCTTCGTCGCCGCGCAGTCCGCCAAGGCGCAGACAGTGGCCACGCGTAAGGCCTCGCAGCAGGCGATCGAGGCGTTCGCGCCGCTGCTGCCCGAGATGATCGGCGGTTCGGCTGACCTGACGGGGTCCGTGTTCACCAACTGGAGCGGCAGCAAGGTGGTGTCGCGCGACGCGCCAGGCAACTACGTGAACTTCGGCGTGCGCGAGTTCGGCATGAGTGCCATCGCCAACGGTCTCGCGCTGCACGGCGGCTTCATCCCGTACGTCGGCACGTTCCTCACCTTCTCCGACTATGCGCGCAACGCGCTGCGCATGGCCGCGTTGATGAAACTGCGCTCGATCTTCGTATACACCCACGACTCGATCGGCCTGGGCGAAGACGGGCCTACGCACCAGTCGGTCGAGCACGCAGCGGCGCTGCGTCTCATCCCGGGAATGGACCTGTGGCGACCGTGCGACACGGTCGAGTCGGCGGCTGCCTGGGCGGCGGCGCTCGAGCGCGCGCACGGCCCCTCGTGCCTGCTGTTCACCCGGCAGAACGTGCCTTGCGTGCCGCGCACGAATGCGCAGATCGCGGCCATCGGGCGCGGTGGTTATGTGGTCGCGGATTTCGACCGCGCTGCAACGGCGCGCCAGGTCGTGCTGGTCGCGACGGGTTCCGAGGTTGCGCTCGCCGTGTCCGCGCGCACTGCGCTGGCGGAGGAAGGCATTACGGCGCGCGTCGTCTCGATGCCGTGTACCAGCATTTTTGACCGGCAGGATGCGGAGTACCGCGCTTCGGTGCTGCCGCGCGGCGTCCCGCGCGTCGCGATCGAGGCCGGCGTCACCGACTTCTGGCGTAAATACGTCGGTGCGGTGGACGATCCCAAGGCAGGCGTGGTAGGCATCGATACCTTCGGCGAGTCGGCGCCGGGACCGGTGCTGTTCAAACACTTCGGCTTCACCGTCGAGAACGTCGTCGCCCACGCGCGGCGGGTCGTGACCGCAGCTTGACATGCCGACGCGATGCCCGCGCCGCGGCCTGATAACGCGATGAGCGTGATTACGCTGCGTCCCGCCAATCCCGCCGATGCCGCCGGCATCGCGCAGGTGCGCGTCGACGCCTGGCGCGCGACCTACCGAGGACTGATTCCCGACGCCTACCTGGCGGCGATGAAGGTCGAGGAAAGCACGGCATTGTGGGACAAGGTGTTGACGGCGGCACCGAATAGCACCAACACCTTCGTCGCCGAGATCGACGGCCACGTCGCCGGTTTCGCGTCCGGGCACATGCTGGCGGAACCCAAACACGCCATGGATGCCGAACTCGGTGCGGTCTATTTGGTGCGCGAGGCGCAGCGCGCGGGCCTCGGACGCCGGCTCGTGGCGGCCGTGGCGGCCGCCCAGCGCGCGCACGGCGCCACCGGTCTCATCGTGTGGGTGATCGCCGGCAACAAGCCCGCGCGCGCGTTCTACGAAGCGCTCGGCGCGGAACAATTGATCGAGCAGCCTTTCACCTGGGACGGGATGGACTTGATCGAAGTAGGCTATGGCTTTTCCGACCTGCCGGCGTTGATTGCTGCCGGCGGCGCAGAACCGCAGTTTCATTGACCCTCGGAACGAACCGGAGAAACATGCAATGACCATCAAAGTCGCCATCAACGGCTATGGCCGCATCGGCCGCAACATCCTGCGCGCGCACTACGAGGGTGGCAAGAAGCACGACATCGAGATCGTCGCAATCAACGATCTCGGGAGCCCCGAGACCAACGCGCACCTGACGCGCTACGACACCGCGCACGGCAAGTTTCCGGTGCCGGTCGCGGTCGACGGCGACGCGATGGTCGTCGGCGAGGGCAAGAACGCCGACCGCATCAAGGTCTTCGCCAATCGCGATCCCGCCGCGCTGCCGTGGGGCACGCTCGGGATCGACGTGGTGCTGGAATGCACCGGCCTTTTCACGACCAAGGAAAAGGCGGGGGCGCACCTCAAGGGCGGCGCCAAAAAGGTGATCATCTCCGCCCCCGGCGGCAAGGATGTCGACGCGACGATCGTCTACGGCGTCAACCACCAGACGCTGAAGGCGAGCCATACCGTGATATCGAACGCTTCATGCACGACCAACTGCCTGGCCCCGCTGGTCAAGCCGTTGCACGACAAGATCGGCGTGGTTTCCGGATTGATGACGACCGTGCATGCGTACACCAACGACCAGGTGCTCACCGATGTCTACCACGAGGACCTGCGCCGGGCGCGTTCGGCGACGATGAGCATGATCCCGACCAAGACCGGCGCCGCGGCCGCGGTGGGCCTGGTGCTGCCGGAGCTGAACGGCAAGCTCGATGGCTATGCGATCCGCGTGCCGACGATCAACGTGTCGATCGTGGACCTCTCGTTCATCGCCGCGCGCGACACCACGGCCGATGAAGTCAACAGCGTCATGAAGGCCGCGGCGGAAGCCGGTCCGCTGAAGGGCATCCTCAACTACAACACGGCGCCGCTGGTGTCCGTCGACTTCAACCACGATCCGGCCTCGTCGACGTTCGATTCGACGCTGACCAAGGTCGCCGGCCGGCTGGTGAAGGTCTCGAGCTGGTACGACAACGAGTGGGGCTTTTCCAACCGCATGCTCGACGCGACCGTCGCGTTGATGGCCGCGAAGTAGCCGCCGGCGCCACGACGATGAAGTTCCGGCGACTCGGCGACGTCGACGTGCGCGGCAAGCGCGTGTTCATCCGCGCCGATCTCAACGTGCCGCAGGACGACGCGGGCAACATCACCGACGACACGCGGATTCGCGCTTCGGTCCCGGCGATCCGGGATGCGCTCGGGCGCGGCGCTGCGGTGATGGTCACCTCGCACCTTGGCCGTCCGACCGAGGGCGAATGGAAGACGGAAGACTCGCTGGCACCTGTCGGGCAGCGACTCGCCGAATTGCTGGGTGTGCCGGTTCCGCTCGTGCGCGACTGGGTCGATGGCGGTGCCTGGCATTCGGGGCTCGCGCCTGGGCAGGTGGTGCTGCTCGAGAACTGCCGGATGAACAAAGGAGAGAAGAAGAACAGCGACGAACTCGCGCAACGCATGGCGAAACTCTGCGACGTGTACGTCAACGATGCGTTCGGTACCGCGCATCGCGCCGAGGCCACGACACACGGCATCGCGCGGTTCGCGCCCATCGCCTGCGCGGGACCGCTGCTCGCCGCGGAACTCGACGCACTCGGCAAGGCGCTGGCCGAACCGGCGCGTCCGCTGGTGGCGATCGTCGCCGGCGCCAAGGTTTCCACCAAGCTTACGATCCTGCGCACGCTCGCCGCGAGGGTCGACGTGCTCGTCGTGGGCGGCGGCATCGCCAATACCTTCATCCTCGCGGCGGGCGGCAAGATCGGCAAGTCGCTCGCCGAGCCGGATCTGGTCGGCGAGGCCAAGGCGATCCTGGACCAGTTTCCCGGCAAGGTACCCATTCCGGTCGATGCCGTGACCGCGAAGGCGTTCGCGGCGGATGCACCGGCGACGTTGAAGGCGGTCGAGAACGTCGAGCCGGACGACCTGATTCTCGACATCGGTCCCACGTCGATCGCCGCGCTGCGCGGAATCCTCGCGCGCGCCGGCACCATCGTCTGGAACGGCCCGGTGGGCGTGTTCGAGTTCGCTGCGTTTGCCGGCGGCACCAGGGGCGTCGCCGAAGCGATCGCCGCGTCCCCGGCGTACTCGATTGCCGGCGGCGGCGACACGCTGGCCGCCATCGCCAAGTTCGGTGTCGGGGCGGGTATCGACTACATCTCGACTGGCGGCGGCGCGTTTCTCGAGTTTCTCGAAGGCAAGCCGCTACCGGCAGTCGAGGCGCTGGTGGCGCGGGCCGCAGGCTAAGTCCTGCAACGCGCGATTGAACGCCAATCTGCCGGGCAGTGCCAAGCCCGTTCCCACATGAACTCCGACTTGCTGCAGTGGACCTAAACACATCCCACGGGAACTTCGATCCCCGACGCGGAATCAGCCGGCTTCCCGTACGAGCAACCACCTAGGACACTCACTTGCCACGCAATACCAAGATCGTCGCGACACTGGGGCCCGCCTGGAGCGAGCCTGCCATGCTGGAACGCGTGCTCGCCGCCGGCGTCGATGTGGTGCGGCTCAACTTCTCGCATGGCAACGCAGCGGACAACGTGCAGCGGGCGGAGACCGTACGCGAATGCGGGCGCCGGCTCGGGCGCGAGATCGCGATCATGGCCGATCTGCAGGGGCCGAAAATCCGCGTCGGCAAGTTCGCGGCCGGGAAAGTCGAGCTGCAGGCGGGACAGCAATTCGTGCTCGATGCGCAGTGCGAGCTGGGGGACGAAACGCAGGTCGGCCTCGATTACAAGGAACTGCCCAACGATGTGAGCCCCGGCGCGGTGCTGCTGCTCAACGATGGCCTGATCCGCCTCAACGTCGAGGGCGTGAGCGGGCAGCGCATCACCACGCGGGTCGTCGTCGGCGGCGTCCTGTCCAACAACAAGGGCATCAATCGGCTGGGCGGCGGGTTGACCGCGCCCGCGTTGACCGCCAAGGACATGGACGATGTCAAGACGGCCGCCCAGCTGCAGGCGGACTACCTCGCCGTATCCTTCCCGAAGAACAAGGAAGACATGTACATGGCGCGCCAGCTGCTGCGCGCCGCCGGTGGCCACGCGTTGCTGATCGCCAAGGTCGAGCGAGCCGAGGCCATCACCTACCTCGAGGAGATCATCGACGCGTCGGACGGCATCATGGTCGCGCGCGGCGATCTTGCGGTCGAAGTCGGCAACGCCGCCGTGCCCGGATTGCAGAAGCGCATGATCCGGATGGCGCGCGAGCGTAACAAGCTGACAATCACCGCCACGCAGATGATGGAATCGATGATCACGGCGCCGGTGCCCACGCGCGCGGAAGTTTCCGACGTCGCGAATGCGGTGCTGGATGGTACCGACGCGGTGATGCTGTCGGCGGAAACCGCGACCGGTCGCTACCCGGCCGAGACCGTCGAGACGATGGCGCAGATCTGCGAGGAGGCTGAGAAGTCCGATACCGTCGAGCTCGACCGCGATTTTCTGAACCGCACGTTCATGCGCGTCGACCAGTCGATCGCCATGGCTACGCTGTTCACGGCCTTTCACCTCAAGGTCAAGGCGATCGCCTCGCTTACCGACTCGGGTTCGACCGCGCTATGGATGTCGCGCCACAACTGCGGCTGCCCGATCTTCGCGCTGACACCCAAGGTGCAGTCGCAGCGCAAGATGGCGCTGTACCGCAATGTGACGCCGCTCTATCTCGAACAGAGCGACGACCGTGACGGAGTCCTGCTGGCCGCGGAGGAACTGCTGGTGGCGAAGGGCCAGGCGCGCACCGGCGACCTGATCGTGCTTACGATCGGGGAACCGATGGGCAAATCCGGCGGCACCAACACGATGAAGATTGTGAAGGTCGGGGAACATCACAGCTAGCAACCAGCCGCTGGCGTCGCGTTGCGACGGGGTACTCGTCGACGTCCACGCCGACGCGTAGGCGACGGCGACCCGCCTTGCCCCGGGCTAACGGCGACCGGCCGCGCGTCGGAGGGCGCTCGCCGGCAAAGCGCCGTCGCGCGAGGCCCATTACCCGCCGAACGAGGCCAGCACCGCCGTGGACGATGCCTGGAAAGGCACCAGCGCCGCCCGACCCGGCCGACGCTGGTGCGAACCTTCAGTTCACCTTGACGTCGATGCGGCGCGGCTTCGCATGCTCGGCCTTGGGAATGCGCAAGTGCAGCACACCGTGGCGAAATTCGGCGGATACCTTGCCGGCGTCGAGCTCCTTGGAGAGCGTGAAAACGCGACGGTAACGCGGCACGCTTACCTCGGCGTAGCTCGCCTCCATCCCCTCGGGCATCGCGATGTCCAAGTCGCCTTCGAGCGTGATCGTGTCCGCCTCCACCTGCAGCGTGAGCTTGTCCTTGCTCACCCCCGGCATGTCTGCCCGCAGCGTGATGCCGCCGCTGTCCTCGATGACATCGACGGGTGGCAACAGCGCAGCCTCGTTGCGCCGGCTGGCTTCCGGGCGGTCGGGCGCGTCGTTGCGGCCCGCCACATCAGACTTGTTCGCAACTGCAACATTGTCGTTCATGGTCGGTCTCCTCAATTCATTGCACGGAGATGCGGCGCGGCTTCGCCGACTCGCGGCGCTTGATGCTGATGTGCAACACCCCTTCGCGGTAGTTCGCACTTACGCCGTCCGGGTCGAGGTCGTCGCTCAGGCTGATCACGCGGCGGAAGCGTCCGGCAAAGCGTTCATTGATGTGCACGGTCGATTGCTCGTCGTCTGGCACGTCAGCCCGGCGCTCACCGGCCACGGTCAGCACGTTGCGGTCCAGGTTGACTTCGAGCTTGTCCGGGTCCATCCCCGGTGCGAACGCATAGATCTCGACGGCCTCCTGCGTTCCCCCGACGTTGAGTGCGGGAAAGCCGCCGCGGCCGATGCCGCGGATGCTCGGGGAAACGTCGAAGGATTCCTGGATCTCGCGCTGCAGACGGTCCAGTTCCGCGAACATGTCGCGGGAGAATAGAGAGCGGTACATGAGTTGGTTCCTCTCCAAAGGTTGAGCCATCGCGCCGTCGGCTCGCGCCGCAGCGCCCCTACAGAATATTTTTGGACGGTTCGCGCAAATTCAAGTGCCGGGACTCGCCGGAACGCACGTCGCCGGTGATTCCGCCCGCCGAAGGCCGCCACCGATGGCCGTCTTCTGGCCGATTCATCGCGCGGCCTAGACTGAGCCAGACTTTCCGGCTCAGCCCGCGAACGGCGCCACGGGCGTACCCCGCACCCCCGGGTCCAGCTCGAACACGCTGCCCGACAGCGGCGCCTGTTCGAGCATGCCGGTGGCTAGGCGCACGCGCGCCGTCGTCACGTACAGCGTGGCGAGCAGGCGCCCGCCGAACGCGACGCTCGTCGGACGCGGCACGGGCAGACGCACGGTCCGCGTGAGCTTCCCGTCGGCGGACCAGCGCTCGATGCGCCATCCGTCCCAGAGCGCGACCCACACGCCGCCCTCCTCGTCCACGGCCAGTCCGTCGGGCTTCGCGCCTTCCGGCCAGGTCGCGAACGTGCGACGACGCGCAAGCTTCCCGCGCCGAAGATCGAAGTCGTAGGCGAACACCGTACGTCCCGCCGACTCCGCGAAGTACAGGGTCCTGGCATCGGGCGAGAAGCCGATGCCATTGGTGACGGTGAAGCCGGTGTCGATGCGTTCCGACCCGCCATCCGCATCGACCCGCAGCAGGCTCCCGCGGCCGGGCTGGCCCCCGGGGTCCATCGTGCCGATCCACAGGCGGCCGCGCGGATCACATTTGCCATCGTTGTAGCGATTGCCGACGCGCTCCGCCTCCGGATGGGCGAAAGGCGCATCGACGCCGCGCTCCGGATCGAACAGACGCAAACCGGACGGCTGCGCCAGCAGGTAGCCGCCGGCACGGCGCGGCACGGCGACGCTCGTCAGCCTTGCAACGGGCCACGACTCGAGCCGCGGCGCGGACCGTGTCTGTTCGCCGGGCGTCATCCGGTGCAGCGCGGGTCCGAGCATGTCCACCCACACGAGCGCACGATCTCGTCCGGACCAGTAGGGCGCCTCGCCCAGCAGCGCACGCCCTTCCACGCTGCAGCGCACGCCGGGCGCCGCGTGGCCCTCGGCGGCGGCGGGTGCGAGCGACATCGCGGTGCCCCCCGCGTTGTGCGACAGGCGGCGCGCGGCTTCCATGAGCGGCGGCGCGAGCGCATGCAGGCGATCGGGCGGCAACCTGAATGCCGGTCCCATGATCGCGATGGCGGCGACCGCGATGCCGCGATAGTCGAGGATGGGGGCTGCCACTGCACTGGTACCGGCGGAGTCGATGCCTTGCACGTAGTAACCGCGGCCCCTTGCCAGTTCCAGGGCGGGTTCGAGCACCGAGCGCGTCGCTGCCGGAAGGCGATCGAGCAGATTGCGCGCGACGGCTGCCTCGAGCCACGCGGCGATTGCGCACCCGAGCGGACTTGCCGGCCATGGTGTGCGCTGGCCCACATCAGCCGCCAGCCGGATCGCCTGGCGGCCGGGCGCGGCCTCACCGATCACGCAGGCGTCGTCGTCCAGAACGCCGAACAGCACGGTTTCGTCGGTGGCATCCCGGAGGGCGGCAAGTTCCGGCGCCGCGGTGGCGCGCAGGTCGAGGTCGGACCACACGCCATGCGCGAGTTCGAGCAGCCGGTAACCCAGGCGCCACGTGCGGTCCTCGGCGTCGCGACGCAACAGGCCGCGGCCTTCGAGCGCGGTGAGGAGTCGATGCAGCGTCGAGCGCGGCAGCGCGGACCGGCGCTGCAAATCCACGAAGGCCACGGAGGGCGCGGTGGACGCGACCAGATCGAGCACGTCCATCGCCTTGTCGAGGACGGCCGCCCCGATGACCGGCCGCGAGATCGCCGAATCCGCGTTGCGGGTGGAGCTTCCCTCTTTGGCTGACCGGCGTTTGTCCTCCGACCGGACCTTGCCGTTACCCCTTTGTTGGCGTCCCACTTGACGTACTCCGCGCCCCGTCCGACACTGTTCCCAAACTATAGCATCGCACTCCCACCCTATGGGAATGCGAGGAGGTGGTCCCTTTGCGCAGTCCCGACCTGGCCGGCGTCTATCCGATCCTGGCCACGCCCTTCCGTGCCGATGCCGCGGTGGACGAAGGCGACCTCCGCCACCTCATCGATTTCATCGTCGGTGCCGGTGTGGACGGCCTCGTCTTTCCCGGCGTGGCCAGCGAGTTCGATACGTTGGAACGAGCCGAGCGATTGCACCTCGTGGACGTGGTTGCGCGGCACGTCGCCGGGCGCGTCCCGCTGGTGATCGGCGTTTCGGCCGCCGACGCCACCGCGGCCGCCCACCTCGCCGCCCACGCAAAGCAGGCAGGCGCCGCCGCGGTAATGGCCGTCGCGCCGGCGGCAATGAAGGGTGACCACGGCGCCATTGCCGACTACTACCGGGGGATCGCCGCGGCTCACGCGCCGGTGATCCTGCAGAATGCGCCGCCGCCCGCCGGTTGCGCGCTGGCGCCCGCCGAGGTGATCGAGCTCGTACGCGCGATCGGCGGCATCCGCTACGTGAAGGAAGAGTCGCAGCCCTGCGGCCAGCGAATCACGCAATTGCTCGCGGCGAAAGTGTCCTCGCTGCAGGGCGTTTTTGGCGGCGCCGGCGGGCGCTACATCACCGACGAACTCGCGCGCGGCGCCTGCGGCACGATGCCGGCGTGCGAACTCGTCGACTTGCACGTGCGCCAGTTCACGCTGCATCGCCAAGGTGACGCCGCCGGCGTAAGGTACCTGTTCAACCGCATGCTGCCGCTGCTCAACTTCCAGGCTGTCTTTCGTATGGCGATGACGAAGGAAGTGCTGCGCCGGCGCGGCGTGATCAACGCGACGCACGTGCGCGCCGCCGGTCCTCGTCTCGACGCCGGCGACACGGCCGAACTCGATGCGCTGCTGGCCGACCTGGCCGATCTCTTGCCGTTGCCGGCGACCGCCGGCAAGGCCGCGTGACATCAAAATTACAGGAGGACGTAGGATGAAGCGGATTGGACAACATCTCGGCGGGCTTCGTGGCATCGCACCGCGATTGACCCGAACCATTCTTGCCGTTTCTGCCGCGCTGACCCTCGGAGTGGCGACCCTGCCCGTCGCGCACGCGCAGATGGTGCTCGACTTCCCGACCTGGCAAGCGGAGGAGCCCGGAATCTCGACGTGGTGGAAGGACCTGATCGCCGCGTACGAGAAGAAATACCCGGACGTGAAGGTGAACATCCAGCAGATTCCGTTCGCGCAGTTCGTCAAGCAGATGACCGTGCGCTTCGCCGCCGGCACGCCGCCCGACATCGTGCATCTGCCCGCGCGCGATTTCGCAAGCTTCGCCGACCAGGGCTGGCTCGAACCGCTCGACGCGCGTTTGAAGTCGACCGACATTCCCGCCAACTGGCCGCCGCTGCAGGCCGACATGCAGTGGGACGGCAAGGCGCAGGGCGTACTGTTGATGGGCTACGGCGGCATCCTCTTCTACAACGAGAAGATGCTGAAGGACGCGGGCGCGGCCGTGCCGAAGACCGGTGACGAATGGCTCGCAGCGATGAAGGCTGCGACCGCCCCCGACAAGGGGCAGTTCGGCCTGTCCACGATCACCGCCGAGCATCCGAACATGGTGGTCGAGATGGCGTCGTGGGTGATTGGATCGGGCGCCAACTGGTTGAAGGACGGCAAGTACAACTTCACCGATCCCGCGGTCGTCAAGGCGATCGACAACTGGCGCACGTCGGTGGGCTACGCGCCCAAGGGCACCAACTCGGCGACCGCGCGGCAGCTCTTCATCGATGGCAAGACCGCGTTCCTGCGCGACGGGCCGTGGGTATGGGGTGCGCTTGCCAAGGCGCCGGCCGAGACGCGGCCCAATCTGAAGATCGCGGGCCTGCCGTTCCCGGTCGAGCCCGGCGGCGCGTCGAACAGCATTCACCTGGCCGCCAAGACCGATGCGAAGAAGAAGGAAGCGGCGTGGAATTTCATCCTGCTGGCCGCGAGCCCCGAGTGGCAGCGCGCGTACGCGCTGACCGGCTCGCCGGCGCCGCGCAAGAACGCGCTCTCCGCCGCCGACTTCGTGGCCAATCCGCACCTGAAGGTGATCAACGACGAAGCGGCCAAGGCGCAGAACCTCTTTCCGTCGGTGCCTGCCGTGCGCGCCGGCTACAACGACTTCGCCACCCAGGTGACGAAGGCGGCGATGCGGATGATCTCGACCCAGGACCCGACGCCGCGCGTGCTCGCGGATCTGCAGCGCGAACTGGAACGCGCCGTGCCGCTCAAGTGATCGCGCCGCCCGCGGGATGAGAGACACGTCTGCGGTTCCCCCGGGAACGCGCCCCGTTGCCGGGACCGCGCGGTGAAGCTGGCGTGACCTGCGTCGCGCCATGAAGGAGCCCCGCGCCGTGCGTTCGCGGCTCCCGCGGCGCGAGCGCGTCTTGGCCTACGCGCTGTTGGCGCCTGCCTTCTGCGCGGTTGCGCTGCTGGTCGCGTGGCCGCTGTGGGTCATCGTGCAGATGAGCCTGCGCCCGGGCCGCGCGCTCGAGCTCACCAGGCTCATGAGCCAGCCGCTCGGCCTCGCGAACTTCGAGCGCGTGCTCGGCCACGAGGCGACGTGGCACGCGTTTTTTCACTCGGCGGTCTACACGATCGGTACGCTGGTGCCTGCGTTCCTGATCGGACTGTTCGCCGCCCTCCTGTTCCATCGTGCATTCCCGGCGCGACGTTGGCTGCGCAGCCTGTTGCTGCTGCCGTGGGCGGTGCCGGGCGTCATCGTCAGCATCAACTTCCTGTGGATGTTCGACGCGTCGTACGGGGTCGTGAACTCGGTGCTGCGCAGACTGGGGCTCCTGTCGACCGATCTCGCCTGGTTCGTCGACGCCGACACCGCGATGTTCGCGGTGATCCTGCCCACGGTATGGAAGAGCTTTCCGTTCTTCGCAATCACCATGCTGGCGGCGCTGCAGTCGATTCCGCTTTCGCTGTACGAAGCGGCCCGCGTGGACGGCGCCACCGCCTGGCAGCAATTCGTACACGTGACGTGGCCGGGAATCCGCGGCCCGGCCATGCTCGCGGTGCTGCTCAATACCCTGTGGACGTTTCGCGAGTTCGACATCATCTTCGCGTCGACGGGCGGCGGGCCGGCCGGCGCCACCGAGACGCTCGGGCATCTTGCTCTATCGCGAAGCTTTCTCGAGCTTTCGCTTCGGTACGGCCGCGGCGCTCGGCGTGCTGATGATCGCCACCGCGGCGCTGGTCGTGCTGCTGGGCTCGCGGTGGCTGCGCGAGGAGAAGCGATGATGGCGGTCACGGCGGCGCGCGGTGGGGACGCCATGACGCCGCGCTGGCACCGCTGGGGATTCCTCGCACTGGCCGTCGCGCTGGTCGCGCTCATCCTGTTTCCGATCTACTGGATGCTGGTGACGTCGGTGCTGCCGTCGTCGTTGGTGCTGTCGCGACAGCCGCCGCTCGTTCCGCCCCTCGACCAGATGTCGTTCGCCGCATACGTGGAGGTGTTCAGGCGCCGTCCGGTGCTCACCTGGATCTTCAACAGCGCGATGGTGGTTGCCGGCTCCACGCTGGTGAGCCTCGTCATCGCCACGCTGGCGGGCTACAGCCTGTCGCGCTTCCATACGCCGGCGCAGCGCGTGGCCGGTGCGACATTACTGCTGTCGAAGATGCTGCCGGGCAGTCTCATCGTGATTCCGTTCTTCGTGATGTTCACGACACTGCACCTGACCGACAGCATCGCAGGGTTGGTGCTGGCCAACGTTTCCGTCGGGGTGCCGTTCGCGACGTGGATGATGAAAGGGTTCTTCGATACGCTGCCCCGCGAACTCGAGCAGGCGGCGAAGATCGACGGCTGCACCGAGCTGCAGGCGCTGTGGCTGATCGTGCTGCCGCTGGCCCGACCGGGGCTCGCGGCCTGCGGTATCTACCTCGCGATCGTCGCGTGGTCGGAGTTCGTGTTCGCGCGCACGCTCGTGACCAAGCCGGACAACTGGCTCGTCACCGTCGGTCTGCAATCCTTCGTCGGTGAATACCTGGTCGAGTGGCCGGCGCTTATGGCCGCAGGGGTCGTGTCGCTGCTCCCGATGCTGGTGCTCTTCCTGCTGCTTGAACCGTTCCTGGTCAGCGGCATGACATCCGGCGCGGTCAAGCAGTAGCGGGGCCTCGCACCACGGCGTGATCGTTGTCCCTGCGGCGGCGCGCCGCGCCTTGTCCACCTCGATTCGCGGTGTTGTCCTACGCACATGTTGACATTCGTCCGGTCGCAACGGTTGCCGAACGCCGTTACGCTGATTCGTTCGCGCAGGCAATTTCGCCGACGCGCAGAATCAAGGAGAGTCAACATATGTCCATGCTGAGTGCAACCACCCTGGAAGGAACTGACATCAAGAACTCGTCCGGCGAGAATCTGGGCGATATCAAGGACCTGATGATCGATCTCGACACCGGACGCGTCGCCTACGCGGTGGTCGAGTTTGGCGGTCTGCTGGGTATCGGCAGCAAGCTGTTCGCGGTCCCGTTGCCGGCGCTGAAGCAGGATGCCGGCGACAAGTCGTTCGTGCTCGACACCACGAAGGAGGCACTGGAGCGCCAACCCGGATTCGACAAGGATCATTGGCCGAACTTCGCCGATCGCAAGTGGCAGACCGCCGTCCACGAGCATTACAAGGCGAAGCCGTATTGGATGTGACGCGCGTCAATGCGCGGCGGGGCTAACGACCCTCGCCCCGTGGCCGGCCGCCGGAAGGCGAGCTGGCCACGGATACCCTTCTAGTAGCACGCTACTGCCACGGGCGGTTTTTCCGTCGGTACAATGCCTGCTACCGAGGAGGTTTGAGGCATGACGACGATCGTTGGAATTTCTGGCAGCTTGCGGCGCGATTCTTTCAATGCGGCGCTGTTGCGGACTGCGAAATCCTTGATGCCCGCCGGTAGCACGCTGTCCATCGAGTCGATCGCCGCCTTCTCCCTTTACAACGGCGACGACGAGGCCGCCAACGGCATTCCGGTCGCGGTAAAGACGCTGAAGGACGCGATCGCCGACGCCGACGGCCTGCTGCTCGTCACGCCGGAGTACAACAACAGTATTCCGGGCGTCGCAAAGAACGCGATCGACTGGCTGTCGCGCCCGGCTGCGGACATCGAACACGTATTCGGCGGCAAGCCGGTGGGGGTGATCGGGGCGTCGCCCGGGCGATTCGGCACGATCCTGTCGCAGAACGCCTGGCTGCCCGTTTTCCGCACGCTCGGTGCCGACCTGTGGGCCGGGGGACGACTGATGGTCGCCAGCGCAGGCACGGTGTTCGAAGCAGCGGCAAGCTGAACGACGAACGCATCCGCGAAGCGCTCCAGCATTATCTTGAGGGCTTCGTTGCCTACGCCAGCCGCGGGCGCTGAAGTTTGCCGCGCACGTTCGATCTCACACCATCCGCTCGAGCCTGCTTCCGACAAGTCGTGGCGGCGCAGAGTACTTCGAGTTCATGACTCCAGGAACGCCACCATCCGGGGAGAAAACCCGTACGCATCAGCCTGCGTGATCGACCGCAGGCGATTTCACCGAAGCGCGCCATTGCGTCGGCTTCATCCCTGACCAACGGCGAAATGCATGCGAGAACGCACTGGCGTCGGCGTAGTGAAGACTCTGGGCTATCGCGATGATCGGCATCGTGGTGGTCGCGAGCAATTGCCGCGAGACTTCGTAGCCGACTTCGTCGCTCAGCGTCTGAAAGCTGACGCCGTGCGACTGCAGGCGACGATCCAGCGTGCGCCGGTGCATCGCGAGTTCTTTCGCGACACTGTGCATCGAGCTGCGGCCGCTCAGGAGTTGGCGGCGTATCACACGGCGGACCAGTCCAACCAGATCGCCTGTGGCGCGACTTTCGATCTGGCGCGCCTGAGCTTCAAGCTGGACCAGGCGCTGCGGGTCAGCCGTCGGAAGTGGGACATCGAGCCACGCGCGGTCGAATACCACCGCGGACTGTCCGGCATCGAAGCGCAGCGATGCCCTGACGAGCCTCCGGTACGGCCGCACATCGACCGGACGCCGGCGGGAAAACAGCACTTCACGCGGCAGCCACTTGTTTCCGCACAGCGTTCGCATTACGTTCCAGATCGACCCTAGCACCATGTCGTAGATGATCTCGGTGCGTTCGACCCCGGGCTCATAGAGTGCATATCCGTAAGTGGCTGACCCCGCCTCTTCGGTCAGCGTGGCCAGACCGCCGCCATCACTCAGCGTCAGAAAGCGGGACAGGAGCAGAAGCGCCGAGCGGACGTCGGGTGCCGCCTTGGTCAATTCGGCGACGATCCCGAGCGCATCCAGCGGAGTGTGCCTGCCGATGAGCAAGCCGAGGTGCTCACACCCGGTGCGATCGACGCACAGGCCGAGCAACCTGCTGCCCTCGACGAATGGAATCAGGTTCTCGGGGTCGTCGAAGAGATCCAGGCGCAATCCGGACTCTGCGAGCACGTCGGACAGGTCCACCCCGAATTCGGCGAGCAACGGTCGCAACGCCAACGTCGATGCGACGCGGTCGTACCCGCCGGGCACGATGCCGTCCGCGCGGAAGGGTGCGGGGAACGAGTTGCCTTTCGTCAATGTCTATGGCCCGGAAGGCGCAGGAACGAAGCACCTGCCCATCTTGCCCCTTTGTCCAGGGACGGCTTTGCCCAGTGTCACAAATTAACAAGCAGTACAGCGAGTGTCCAGTGTATAAACCTCGGTCCCGATTTCGCGCTCGCACAGGCCGCAGGAGCGAGCGCCGTTGAAAAATCACGGTCGGGTTCGCACCGCAAACTCCCGGCTTGAAGTGCAGCCGATGAACAATTGCCGACGGACTGGCGCTGGCGTTGAAGAACGTCAAGGACCATCTGAAGGTGTACCCGCACGATCTACGAACCCAGACCTGATCGATGCTGCAGACCCGCCGGCCGTTGGCCGAGCGACATCACACTGTAAGAGAGAACATGAAAATTCCACACGCGAAAAATCTGCTGGCAAGTACCTTGCTCGGCGCGCTGGCCGTCGCCGCCGGCGGCTCTGCGTTTGCTGAGGTGTCGCCGCAAACCCTGAAGTCGATCTCGATACCGAACAAGGTCACGACGCCGATCGGCCCGCTCGAATTCTTCGATGGTGTGCCGAGCAAGGCCACGATCGAGAAGGTCTACGAAAATCTCGACCGCGTGCGTGGGACGGTGGCGTTTCTCGACAATGTCGGTGCCGTGTCGATGCACAGCGTGTGCACGGGCCTGGCCGATGCCGGGGCCAAGGGCGCGAACCGGATCGCCCTGTTTGCGCAGTTGCTGGATTCGCAGACCCTGGTGGTCACCGCCAACACCTCGACTCTGTATGCGTACACCTGCACGGATCTCGCCCACGATGGGCCGACCGTCATCGAGATTCCGCCCGGCATGCTCGGTTTTCTCGATGACGCGTGGCAGCGCTTCGTCGGCAACATGGGCGTCACCGGGCCGGACAAGGGCCAGGGCGGAAAGTACCTCGTGCTGCCGCCGGGTTACTCCGGAACGATCCCCGAGGGCTACTTCCTGCTCAAGCCTTCGACGAATAAGAATTTCCTGTTCCTGCGTGGATCGATCAAGGACGGCCTGAAGCCTGCCGTCGAAAACATCACGTCGAAGCTGAGGGTCTATCCGCTGAAGGACGCGGCCAAGCCGGCGCCGACCGAGTTCGTCGACATGTCCGGCAAGGCCTTCAACACCGTCTTCCCCAGCGACTACAGTTATTTCGACGATCTGAACGCGGTCATCCAGGATGAGCCCATCGAGGCCATCAGTCCCGAGGTGCGCGGGGCGATTGCCGCGATCGGCATCGTCAAGGGCCAGCCGTTCAAGCCCGATGCGCGGATGAAGAAGCTGCTGACCGAGGCCGCCATGCTCGGCAACGCGACGTCGCGGGCCATCACCTACGACCCGCGGTTTGCCGGTGTGAAGATCTATCCAGACGATCCCAAAAGTGTCTGGTCCACGGCCTTCGCCAACAAGAACACCAGTTTCGAAGCCGATGGGGCGATGGGACTCGACGCGCGCGTGCTCTATTACTTCAACGCCGGTGGCGTGACCCCTGCCATGGCCGCCACCCGCGCAGGCGAAGGTTCGGATTACGCCTTGGCGGTTCTCGATGCCAAGCACCAGGCATTCGACGGCTCGAAGACTTACAAGCTGCATTTGCCACCGAATGTTCCGGTGAAGGATTTCTGGGCCATCACGATGTACGACACGCAAACGCGCTCGCAACTGCAGACCAGCCAGAGATTCCCGACGGTGGGCAGCCAGACTGAAGGCATCAAGAAGAACGCCGACGGTTCGTACGACATCTATTTCGCGCCGAAGGCGCCGAAGGGCAAGGAAGGCAACTGGCTGCAGACCGTACCGGGGAAGAGCTGGTTCACGATCCTGCGCATGTACGGCCCGCTGGAGCCGTGGATCGACAAGTCCTGGCGGCCGAGCGAGATTGAAAGGGTGCAATGAGACGCTATGCATCCGCGCGGCCGCCCCATGGGGAAAGCGCAACCAAATCAGGGGGCGGGCTAAGGCTCACTCATTTATTGAAAGATTCGTCGACATGACCATCAGCAGATTTAAGTTCCTGGGCGCAATCCTGTGGATCTGCTTCGGCGCTACCTCGTCGGCGCAGACCAGCGTCAGCCCCGCCGAGGCCCGCGCCATCGCCAAGGAAGCCTATATTTACGGGTACCCGCTGGTGGACAGCTACCGCATCCAATACGCCTACTTCGTCGATCGGGACTCCGGCCAGTTCAAGGCGCCGTGGAACCAGATCACCAATATCCCCAATGTCTACACGCCAGCCGACACGGCGGTGCAGACGCCGAACTCCGACACGCCGTATTCGTGGGCGGGGCTCGACCTGCGCGCCGAACCGATCGTGCTGCACCTGCCGGCAATCGAGAAAAAGCGCTACTACAGCGTGCAGTTCACCGATGCCTACACCTTCAACTTCGCCTACCTTGGCAGCGCCGTCACCGGCAACGGTGCCGGTACTTACATGGTGGCCGGCCCGAACTGGAAGGGCCAGGCGCCTAAGGGCGTGAAGAAGGTGATCCGCTCGGAGACGGAATTCATCGTCGTCGTCTACCGCACGCAGTTGTTCAATCCGGCCGACATCGACAACGTCAAGAAGATCCAGGCCGGTTACAAGGTGCAGACGCTGTCGGCATTCCTCGGCACGGCGCCGCCGTCGCCCGCACCGAAGGTGGATTTCCCCAAGCCGTTGACCAAGGACGAGCAGAAGACCTCGCTGGAGTTTTTCAGCCTCGTCAACTTCGTGCTCGCCTACTGCCCGACCGACCCGACTGAAGTGGCTCTGATGAAGCGCTTCGCCAAGATCGGCGTCGGCGGAGGCCTGGATTTCGACCCGGCCAAGCTCACGCCCGAGATGAAAACCGCCATCGAGCAGGGACGTGCCGAGGCCTGGGAAGCCTTCGCCGGCGGCGTGAAGGCGCTCGAGGAGGGCAAGCTGGATTCGGGCGATCTGTTCGGCACCCGCAAGTTCATGAAGAACAACTACCTGAACCGCTGGCTCGCTACGATCGGCATCTACGGCAATTCCAAGCAGCAAGCGGTCTATCCGATCTACTGGACCGACGCCACTGGCCAGAAGCTCGTAGGGTCGAATCGCTATACGCTGCGCTTTGCGCCGGGCCAGTATCCGCCGGTGCACGCGTTCTGGTCGCTGACCATGTACGAACTCCCGCAGAGCCTGCTGGTGGCCAACCCGATCAATCGCTACCTGATCAACTCGCCGATGCTGTCAGATTTGAAGAAGGACGCCGATGGCGGGCTCACGATGTACATCCAGAACGAGTCGCCGGGCAAGGCGTTGGAATCGAACTGGCTGCCGGCACCAAAGGGACCGTTCTCGATGTACCTGCGACTGTACTGGCCGAAGCAGGCGGCGCTGGATGGCAAGTGGACCAAGCCACCGCTGAAGCGCGAATAGGCGAGCCACACGCAACCAGGCCGCAGTCCTGACTCACCACGCTTACAGCTGAGGAGATTTCTGATGGTTTCAAGACGCAAATTTCTCGCGACCGCTGCGGTGGCCGCTTCGTCGGCCCCACTGCGACATGCCATGGCGCAAAGCGCGGAGACTGCCGCGAAGCAGGCCGACTTCCTGTTCGTGCAGACGGCCAAGCGCGTGGCATTCGACAAGTCGAAAAACACGCTGACGCTTCATGGCGTAAGCCCGATCACGGTATTTTTCTCGGATCGTCCGGAGCGCATTGCGGGAAACATGAAGACGGCCGCATTCGTGCCGTTCTGGAGCAAGGGCAAGGACAGCTTCCTCGCCGACCCTCCCAATGCCGACATCTCGATCCTGGAAGGAGACTCCCTTCGGCAGGTGGTGGCAGTGCTTGAGTCACCGAAACTGCAAGGCGACAATCTTTCCTATACCGTTAAGATCCTGCAGGGTGAGATGCCGGCGGCGGGAGCTGACGTTTCCGTCTTCATCGATGTCATCGGCATGCCCTTGACGCCAATATCGTACGCAGGTGCGGCGAGGCGTGGTTACCGCCGGGCGGTGATGTATCGCTAGGCACGACTTCCACACGATAGGTTGCGAACTGCGATGGGTTTTGAGATCGCCGAGCGTGTTGCGCGCTCGCGCAGCCGCAGCCGAGTCGGTGTGAGATCGAATCGATCAGGTAGAATTTCGCAGCGCTCGATCGCCGCGGGTATCGGTCTTGGTTGCCTCGCTCACGAATTCGCGCCTGTACAGCCCGCTCGAGCCGTTATTCGTCAAGCACTGGCGGCCGAGCGAAATGGCGCTGGTCAAGTAGTTCATCCGGAGGGGGTCATGACTGCTCGAATCCATGGCTATGTTGTGGCGATTGCAGCGGGCGTCTGTCTGGCGGCCGCGATTCCCGCTCAGGCAGAACTGAGCGCCGAGGAACTGGCCAAGCTCGCCCAGAACCCGGTCGGCAATCTCATCAGCCTGCCGTTCCAGAACAATACCAACTTCAACTTCGGGCCCGACAAGGGCACGCAGAACATCCTCAACATCCAGCCGGTGATCCCGATCTCGATCAACCCGGACTGGAACATCATTACCCGCACCATCCTCCCCGTGATCTGGCAGCCGTCGCTGGGGCCGGGCATCGACAGCACCAACGGGATCGGCGACACCGTATTCACCGCCTTTCTGTCGCCGGCCAATCCGGGCAAGTGGATATGGGGTGCGGGACCGGTGGTGCAGATCCCCACCAACAGCGAACAAGGCCTCGGCAACAAGAACTGGGGACTGGGTCCCTCGGTCGTGCTGCTCCACCTGGAGAAAGGCAGCCCGTGGGTGTACGGCGCACTGGTGAACAACGTGTGGTCGCTCACCAGCAACCAGCGTGGCGGGTCGTACAACAACGGCCTGATCCAGCCGTTTCTCAACTACAACTTTCCTGGCGGGACGTATCTCACCAGCGCGCCGATCCTGACGGTGAACTGGGATGCGGACAGCAGCCAGCAGTGGACGGTGCCGGTGGGCGGCGGTGTGGGCAAGATCTTCCACTTCGGCAAACTGCCGGTGAACACACAGATCAGCGCCTACTACAACGCGGTTCGACCCGACTTCGCCGCGAACTGGCAGATCCGCGCGCAGGTGCAGTTCATGTTCCCGAAGTAGCCGCGCGACGCGGCGTTCGGGTCCGCGCAGGCAAAGCCGCCCGACGCGCCGGCTTCGGCATCGGGCGGTCGATGACGCACGGTACGCAGCCAGCACGATCGTGTCGACCCATATGTCGCGCGATCGCATAAGCGCTTTGCCGCCTGCCGCGCCTGCCATCCGCGCGGCAGCGCCACCATGGGTCGATCCGGCGCGCACGGTACCATGCGAATTCTCCGGCGGTGCGCCTGTCTCAATTCCCGATGAACGACTGGTACTACGGTGACTACCGCCGGCATGACCGGATCGCCGTGCCGATTCTTTGGGTGGCGATCGCGTTGTCGTTGCTGGTGCATGGCGTCGCGCTGTGGGAATGGTTTCCCCGCGTGCAACTACTGTCGCCGGATCCGTTCGCGTCGCAGACGCCCGGCGCGCCGCTCGCCGTACAGATCGCACCGCCACCGGCGGCACCGCCGCCGCCACCGCCCTCCGTCGCCGTAGCGCCGGTGCCCGAGCCGCCACGCGTCGTCGAGCCGCGGCGTCCGCCGCGGCCACGCCCGCCGGTCATCGCGCGCCTGCCGGCGCCGCGTCCACCGATGACGACACCTGAACCGGCCCCGGTCGTCGTGCCACCGCCCCCGCCGCCAGCGTCTGTGCCGGAACCCCCGCCGGTGCCCGTCCCCAGCGCCAAGCCGCCCCCCGCACCAACGCCGGTCGAAGGCGATCTGTCCGCCTACATCGCCGCGCGGCGGCGCGCGCGCGGCGAAGCGGAGCCCGAGCCCTCCCCCGAAGAAGCGGAGAAGGCGCGACGTGACCGCATCGTGGCGTCCAACCTCGCCTCGCTCAACGTCACGGCCGCCGGCAAGGAAATGCGCAACGCCGGCGGCATGTTCACGTTGCGCAACGTGACGCCGGACGAAGCCGAGTTCCTGTTCTTCGGCTGGAGCAATGAGGCTAAGCGCCGCCAGGCGCAGTCGATCGCGGTCAAGCGCGGCGATGCGCCCAACATCCAGATCGCCGTCGTCCGCAGGATGATTGCCATCATCCGCGACGACGTGGACGGCGACTTCACGTTCCGTTCTGCACGTCTCGGGCGCGACGTCCAGCTGTCGGCAAGGCCCGCCGATAGTTCGGAGCTGGAGCAATTCATGTTGCGCGAGTTCTTCGACGCGGTCGGGCGGACACGCTAGCGGTCGCGGCGTGCGGTGTGCATAGGAGCTTGCCAGCCCGTCCGCTGCGCGTGCCGGCCAGCTTCGGAGTTGCAGCGGGTACAACTTCGTTCGCGGATGGCCGCGGCACACACCCACTACATTGCCACCGCGTGCTCCCACAGGCTGTCTCGCGGCGTCACGCCATGGCCCGGCCCATCAGGCAGGTGGTAGTGGCCCGCAGCGACCCGCATCGTCGTCTCGACGTAGCGCAGGTTGCGATCGAACACGGAATGCTGGTATTCATGGTACGGGCAATTCTCGAGCGTGGCCGACGCATGCAGGCTCGCCGCCATGAATATGCCGACACCGATGGTCGCATGCGGGATCACACCCGCATCGAAGTCTGCGGCTTGCCGCGCGATCGCCATGAACTGCGACACGCCCGTATGCGCCATCTCCG
The DNA here is from genome assembly GCA_963756765.1 of uncultured beta proteobacterium. GTDB lineage: Bacteria > Pseudomonadota > Gammaproteobacteria > Burkholderiales > Casimicrobiaceae > VBCG01. The sequence goes on from CAVWPC010000015.1 coordinate 78,421, forward strand.
GCTGCACGTACGCGAGCCGCGCGCGGTCCAGGCGCAGGCGCGCTTCGAATTCATTGCGCCATTCCTCTCCGGCGGCGACCGGCACGTTCGAAAGTGCGGCGACGCGTGCCAGTCCCGCGATATCCTCCGGTGCGCAAGGTGCCTCGATGAAGTAAGGCCCGGCGGAGGCCAGCGCGCCGCCGAGTTCGAGCGCATCGTCGGCACTGTATTGCCAGTGCAGGTCGACCATCAGATCGGCATCGGCGCCGAGTTCGGCACGCAGCGCGTGCATTTCCTCCGCGATACCCTCGCGTGACACGACGGCCGCGTACTTGAAGCCGCGAAACCCGCGTCCCTGCCATGTCCGGGCGAGCTCCACGCGCTCGGCTAGTGTGGCCATCGGCAAGCCGGAAACGTAAGCCGGTACGGTGGCGCCGCGGGCGCCACCAAGGACAGCTGCCAGCGGCTTGCCGGCCTGCCGGGCCTTGAGGTCCCACAACGCGATATCGAGCGCGGCCAGCGCGTCACCGTAGAAACCGGCCGAGCCGCCGCGCACCCGCATCAGGTCATAGAGTTCGAGGTACAGCGCCGCCGGGTCGTCGATCACCCGCCCTTCGACGAATGGAATCAGGACGTCGCGAAGAATCGCCACCACCGCCTGCGGCGCAACGATGCCGTAGGTTTCTCCCCAACCGACGGCGCCGTCCTCGCCGGTGACCTTCAGTAATACCGAGCGATCGATTGTCGGATAGATCGTACGGTTGCCGCGCCGCACGAAGTAGCCGCGCGCGTTGACCGCTTCGCCGGGGCCGAGGGGTCCCAGGTAGGGCGTATCGCGGGGGAGCGCAATGACAATGGGTTCGACACTGCGGATGCGCGGCTGGGACACCGGTGACGGTTCTCTTGAACGAACCGCCGCAGTATAGCCAACGCGAGCGGGGTGATTACGCGGGCGCGCACATGATGGTCGCGTCGGGACCGTAGCCTTCAGAGACGAACCCGGAGGCAAGCATCGCGTCGCGCACCGCGGGGTCGGTCGTGTAGCGATGGTTCGAATCGGGCCGCTGGTTCCACAGCCGGAACACTTTCATGGTGCCTGCCGGGCACACGCCGGTCGCCGCATCGGGCAGCGCGATGTACATGACGTCGGCGGCTTCGTAGACGAATGCCGGGAATTTCGACTGCACCTGCGCGCACTCGTCGGGGGAGGCCGAGTAGAAATGTGAATCGCCGTTGCCCGGCGGCAGGTAGAAGCGGCACACGGGACTCGTTCCCGCCGCGGGTCCGGGGTACGCGGCGAACGTGTAGCCGGTGCGTGCCCATCCCTTGAGCGTGCCGGAATCCAGTGCCGCGATATCGGCCGGGAGCGCGCTCATGAAGTAATGATCGAGGGGCGCGTTGTAGTACTCGACGACCGGGACGGGGGCCGGTTCCGGTGCGTACGCGATCACCGCGGCATAGGTCCCCGAGTTCAGTCCGCCGCTCCCCGACGCCACGAGCACGCCCTTGCGGGCGCCGGTCACCGGGTCGAAACGGCTGACCGAATCGAACTCGACGATCGCGAGGTCGCCATCGGGAAGGTAGTCGATGCCAGTCGGTTGACCCAGCGTGCTGCTCAGCAGCGAGGTCTGGCCCGTCGCCAGGTCGAAGCGCAGCAGCCGCCCCGATCCTTCGCTGGTGATCAGCAACGCATCGCCGCCGCGGGTCGGCAGGATACCGCGGGTATGGAAAAGCCCACTCGTCCCGGCCGCCACCGCCACGCTGGTGATGCCGGTGCGCGGATCGAAGCGGACAACGCTGCTCGAGTCGTAGCCTGGAATGTACAGATGCCCATCCGGTCCGAACGTGATGCCATTGTCCGGACCGCGCAGGCCCGCGGCCCGGGCCGGCACCGGAACGTCGAGCGGCACCCCGGTCGAAGACAGGCGCCGGACGTCGCTGGTCCGGTAGGCCGCGACGTACACATCGCCATTGGGTCCGAACGCGAAGCCGGTCGGGTCTGCACCGGTGAACGTGGCGAACGCGTCCACATATTCGAGGGTGTCGTTGCGGTACCTTAGAATCTGCTGCGTCATTTCGCTGACCACGTACAGGAGCCCATCGGGACCGAGCTTGACGGCCTGCGGACCGCGCAGGCGCGTGGCGGTGTCGAGGTTGCCGACGTAGGCACCCGTGCAGGCGTCGTAGATGTGAACCGACGTAAAGTAGCTGCTGACAAAGAGCCGCGCCGGGCAGGCGGCCGGCTGTGCCGCAAGCGGCAGCGCGACGAATACGGAAAGAACAGCCAGAAGATGACGCAGCATGGGCAGGTTCCGGACGATTGGACAGGACGCGCAGCCTCGCGCATGCCGCATCAACGCGTCCTGAATTCCGTCTCCGTTTTTTCTCCTTTCAGCCGGCGCTCGCGCAACCCGTTGATTCGCATGGATTGCGACAGACCCGCATGAGCGTTCCGACCGGCCGCGCCACCGCGCCGTTTCGCCTGCACGCGATCGAGGTCCGGCCCGCCTCGAACGAAATCGTCGTCGCCGGCAAGCTCACGCGACTCAAGCCCAGGCTCATGGATGTCCTCCTGCGCCTCGCCCGGACGCCCCAGCAGGTGGTGCCCCGCGAGACGCTGCTGGCCGAGGTCTGGCCGCGACGCATGGTCAACGACGACGTACTGTCGCGGGCCATCGCCGACCTGCGCGTGGCGCTCGACGACGATGCGCGGGAAGCCCGCTACATCGAGACCATCCCCAAGGTCGGGTATCGACTCATTGCACCCGTTGCCCGCGTTTCGCCTGATGCACCCCTCGCGCCTGATGCACCCCTCGCGCCTGATGCACCCCTCGCGCCTGATGCAACGCTTGCGCCTGATGCAACCGCTGCGCCCGGGGCAACCGTGGCGCCCGACGCAGAGGCGATTGCTGCCACGCCGGCACTGGCGGACACCGATCGCCCAAGCCCACCCGACGCGGCAGCTAGCCCTGCTCCCCACCGAGCCGTCGCGGCGCTGCGCTGGCCGGTACTGGCGACAACGCTGGGCGGCGTGCTTGCGGTTGCCCTGGCCTTGCGCCCGGCTGCGCCGCCACCGATTCCGGACCGGGCGCAGCTCGAACGGCAACTCGCGCAGGCCGAACCGTTCGTGTCAGGAAAGGCACTCGAAGTCGGGCCCCGCTTCTCTCCGGATGGACGTCATGTCGCGTATGCCGAAGGCGCGGGTACGCAATCGCGCATCGTCGTGCGCGCCCTCGCGAGCGGAGCGGTGCAAACGCTCGGCGAACCCCTCCATCTCAACCTGTGGCCCGCATTCTTCCCCGATGGCCAACGTATCGCCTGGTTCCGCCAGGATGCGCAAGGATCCTGTGCGATCGTCGCGCAGGACTTGAGCGGCGGCGCGCCGCAGACGCTGCTCGACTGCAAGCGCACGCCCCGCGCGCAGTTCGATCTGTCGCCGGATGGCAAGGCGCTGGTGTACGCGGCGGTGACGCGGCCGCAATTTCCGGCGGGCCTGCTGGTGCGTGAACTCGACACCGGCAAGGATCGCGTGCTTACCGCGCCGGAGCCCGCGATGGGCGACGACCTGGCGCCACGCATCAGCCCGGACGGCAAGCAGGTCGCATTCTTTCGCGGCACGTCGTCGCATCGTGAGCTGTGGCTGGTCGACCTCGCAAACCCCGCGACTGCGCGCGACGCGGGCGCCCCACGCGGGCTGCCGTATGGTGCGGCGTGGCTGGGCGCGGGCGGGCCGCTGCTGGTGGCCGCCGACTGGTTTGGCCAACGCTCGCTTAATCTGTTCGATCCGCACGATGGCAAGGCCGTAAACGTTGGCGCGCGCGGCGCGCGCTTTCCTGCCGCCGATAGGCAGGGCAATCTCGTATACGAGAACGCTATCTACAGCGCCAACCTGTTCCTCGTGGATCCTGCGGACGCGAAGGCGGTGCCGCGCGAGATGTGGCCTTCGACCCGCTACACGAACCAGCCGCAGTACGCCCCCGATGGCTCGCGTGTGCTGTTCATTTCCAACCGCGATGGCGCGGCGGGGCTGTTCGTCGCGACACCCGACGGCAATGCGCAGCGCGTGGCGCTGCCGGACGACTATGTGTATTTGCGGCCGCGCTGGTCGAGCGACGGACGCAGCATCTTCGTAATCCGCGCGCAGCGGCGCGGAGACGACACTCGCACGCAGCAGGCGCTCCGGATCGATTGGCCGGCCGGCACGACGACGGTGCTCGATACCCTCGGCGAGCGCGTATTCGATGTGCGCGAGGCCGACGGCGGACGGCGCTGGATCGTCGGTGAATCGAGCGGCAATGCGGTGCGCCTCCTCCGCGTCGATCCCACGCATCCCGATGCGGTGGAGCGGTTGCCATTGCCGCTGGTGAGCGAATTCCAGGTCGAGGCCGATCGGCTCGCCTATATGCAGCCGCAACTCACGGGTCTTACGCTTTGCGCGCTGGCCGCGCTGCGATGCCAGCCGCTGCCGCTGCCGATCGGCGAGCACAACCGGTTCGACTGGCTGCTCACGCGCGACGCCGTGTGGTATCGCGCCGGGACGACGCCCGACGAACTCGTGCGCTACGACCTGGCGCGCGGCATGGTGACGTGGCGCAGCGCCTTCGCGCCGACCGCCTTCGGTCTCTCGTTCGCCGTGCGCCCCGACGGGCGCGCGCTACTCATCGCGCGCGAAGGTCCGCTGGCCATCGACCTGATGCTGGCTCGCCGGCCGCGCTGATGCGTCTCGCCGGCACAGCGATGCCGATCGGTTGCGCGCAAGTAACCAGTTGGTTAACATCGGGCGCATGTCCGTGCTGACTCGCACCGTGCCGGCAGCGCCGCGGCCCCGCGGCAACCGCGGCGCCCGCCCGACGCGCGATGCGGGACGCACACAGGCGGCGATCCTGGCGGCCGCGACGCAGGAATTCGCGCACCATGGCCTGGGCGGCGCGCGGGTCGACCGTATCGCCGAGCGCGCCAAAACCAACAAGCGGATGCTCTACTACTACTTCGGCGGCAAGGAGGATCTCTTCCTGGCCGTGCTCGAGCGCGCCTACGAGCATATCCGCGGTGAAGAGCTGGAACTCCACCTCGCCGACCTGTCGCCCGTCGACGGCGTCAAGGCGCTCGTGGTCTTCACGTGGAACTACTATCTCGCGCATCCGGAGTTCATGACACTGCTCAACAGCGAGAACCTGCACCGCGCACAGCACCTGAAACGCTCGCGCAAGATCCGGGCGATGCATTCGCCGCTCATCGCGACGCTGTCCGAACTGCTCGCGCGCGGTGCGCGCGACGGTGTGTTCCGGCGCGGCGTGGATGCCGTGCAGCTCTACGTTTCGATTGCGGCCCTCGGTTATTTCTACCTGTCCAACAATCACACGCTGTCGACGATCTTCGGGCGCGATCTGCTCGCCGCCCGTGCCAAGAGCCAGCGCCTGGCCCACATCAACGACCTCGTGCTCGGCTATCTCGCGAGATGAGCATTGCGCACGTGCTTGCCTCCGTCGGGCCGATCACGCTATGCTAATTAACCATACGGTTAGCACGCCATCGAAGACGCCGCGGCCGGCAGCAGGTCGACAGGCAGGAACTCCAGAACGAGGCAGCGGCGCAGGACGCCGCATGCGTCGTACTTATTCCGCTGGACCGATCCGCAATACGAAACCGTAGGAGGAGTGTCATGGATCGCTACAAACGCAGTGTGCTCGCCATGGGTGTCGCCGCCCTGCTCGCCGCCGTCACCGCCAGCACCGCGATCGGGCAGGCGACCTGGAAACCGACCAAGCCGATCACCATCATCGTCCCCTGGGCGGCGGGCGGCTCGACCGACCAGGTAACGCGAGTCACCGCCGCCGAACTCGAAATGGCGCTCGGCCAGAAGGTGATCATCGTCAACCAGCCGGGCGCCTCGGGATCGATCGGCACCAAGAACACGCTGGAGGCGCCGAAGGATGGCTACACGTGGACCGCGGGTGCCGCCAAGGACCTCGGCACGTATCCGGTGCTCGGCATGCTCGACACCAAGCTCGGCGACTGGGTGCTGTTCCTCAACGTCGCCAACGTGTCGACACTGTCGGTCAACCCCGCCACGCCGTACAAGTCCGCGAGCGACCTCATCGCGGCGATGAAGGCCAAGCCCGGCCAGGTCAGTGTGGCGACCGCGGGGGTGAATTCCAGCGGTCATAGCGCCATCGAGGCGATCGCCAAAGCTGCCGACGTCAAGTACAAGCACGTGACCTACGACGGTGGCAATCCTGCGGTCGTCGCGACCGTGGCGGGTGAGACGGAAGCCACCACACAGCTCACGTCCGAACAGGCCGAGATGATCCGCGGCAAGAAGCTGCGCCCGTTGGCGGTGATCGGCGACAAGCCGCTGGAGATCGAAGGCTACGGCACGATCGAGCCATTGACCAAGACGCTCGCCAATTTCAAGGATCCGCCGAACTATTTCGGCATCTTCATTCCGAAGGGCGTTCCGCCGGAAGTGATCGCCACGGTCGAAAAGATCTGGGCCACCGATATCCGCAACTCGAAGGCGCTCAAGGACTATGCGAGCAGTCGGGGTGCACAGTTTGCGCCCGCCTCCGGGGCCGAGGCGATGAAGGCCGTGATGCCCGCCGTGCAGGTCAACGCGTGGCAGGCATTCGACGGCGGCAAGGCCAAGGTTTCGCCCGACACGCTGGGCATTGCCCGGCCGTAGGCAGCACCGGGCACCTATTCCGCTCCCGCGTACGGTGCGCGCCTGCCTCGGCGGCGCACGCACTACGGCGGTGAACGGTACGCGCCCATGAATGAACCTTCGTCCGTCGCCAAGCACCAGTCGATGCCCTCAGCATTGCCACCCATTTCGCCGCGCACCGATTTGCGCACGGGGTTCGTCTGGATCGCCTTCGGTGCGCTCATCGTGTTCGCCTCCTGGCGGATGGACCGGCTGGAGCAGCAGGGCGCGGTGTTCTACAGTGCGCCCGGGCTGTGGCCGGGCATCGTCGGACTGCTGATTGCCGTGCTCGGTGGCGCGCTGGTGTGGCGTTCGATGCTGCGCGCCCGGGCGACGGGCTGGCAGTCGGCCGTCGTCGATCCGGCCGTACTCGTGCCCACCTCGCGTTTTGCGCTGGCGGCAGCGCTGTTCTTCGTCTATGCGGTGTTGCTGGTGGGTCACGGCTTGCCGTTCTGGCTCGGCACAGCCTTGTTCGTCACCGTGTACGTGTACATCTTCCGTCGGGCGGACCGTCTGCTGCTCGGCACCGCGGGCTCGAATCGCGGGGATGCAACACTGGCGCTGATTTGCGGCATCGCGACGGCGCTGGTCGTGACCTTCGCGTTCCAGGAACTCTTCTATGTGCGCTTGCCCTAGCCCATCCCGATGTTCGACGGACTGATCCTCTTCGGCCACGCGCTGGTATCGTTCCTGGACCCGCTGTCGATCGTGCTGATCCTCGCGTCGTCGCTGGTTGGGGTCATCATCGGCGCGCTGCCCGGGCTGACAGCGACGATGGGCGTGGCACTGATGACCACGCTGACGATCAAGATGCCGTCCAACCAGGCGCTGCTCGTCCTGATCTGCACTTACGTCGGCGCGATCTATGGCGGTTCGCGTTCCGCCATCCTGCTCAACATTCCCGGTACGCCCGCCTCGGCGGCTTCGTGTCTCGATGGCCATACGCTGGCCAAGCAGGGCCTAGCCGGACGCGCGATGGGCATTGCCACGTCGGGCTCGGTGCTCGGCACGCTGATCGGCATGTTCTTCCTGATGCTGTTCACGCCGATCCTCGGCGAAGTCGCGCTCAAGTTCGGCGCATATGAATTTTTCTGGCTTGCCGTGTTCGGCGTGGTGATCGCCGGGACCCTCACCGGCGACGATCCTCTCAAAGGCTGGATCGCCGGGCTGCTTGGCGTCCTCCTGGCCTGCGTCGGGCAGGAGGGGATCTATGCCTACGATCGGTTTTCATTCGGCAATCGCGACCTCGCCGGCGGTTTCAACCTGGTGCCCGCGCTGGTAGGCGCCTTCGGCTTCGCCGAACTGCTGGTGGCCTCGCGCGAACGCGCGCCGCCGGTAAAGATCAGCCCGTTCGACTCGGTCATCCCCAAGCTGGTCGATGTCACGCGCTACTGGCGCACCATCATCCGCTCGGGCATCATCGGCACGTTCATGGGCATTCTCCCTGGCGTGGGTGAGGACGTTGCCGCCTGGTCATCGTATGCGGCCGCGAAGCGCGCAAGCAAGGAACCGGAGACCTTCGGCAAGGGTTCAATCGACGGACTGATGGCCGCGGAAACCGGGGACAACGCCTGCGTGCCCGGCGCAGTGATCCCGGTGCTCACGCTGGGGATCCCGGGCTCCGCGCCCGCCGCGGTGCTGATGGCCGCCATGCTGATCCACGGCGTGCGGCCGGGACCGCTGATCATGACGGAAGCGCCCACCTTCGTGTACGAAGTGGTGGCGATGATGATGTTCGCCACACTCGGCATTCTGCTCTACGGCCTCACGCTGACCAAACTGCTGATCAAGGTGCTGATGGTGCCGAAGCCGGTCATCCTGCCGATCATCTTCGTGCTGTGCGTGGTCGGGTCGTTCGCGATCGCGTCGCGGCTGTTCGACGTCTGGGTGATGCTGGCCTTCGGGGTCCTGGGCTTCGTGCTGCGGCGGCTCAACTACCCGGTCGCGCCACTGGTGCTCGGCCTGGTCCTCGGCGACCTGATGGAAAAGGGCCTGCGTCGAGGCCTGGTCCTCTCCGACGGCAGCCTGGTGCCCTTCCTCACACGGCCGATCTCGGCCGTGGTCTGGATCACCATCGTCCTCGTCATCCTGTGGAAGATCCCGGCCGTGCGCGCCGGCATCCGGCGGATCGGCGGACGACAGGGCACCCGCATGAGCACGCGGCAACGGCGGCAATGATCACGGCCACGCATCCGGTCGGCGTCGTCGGCATCGGCCTGGTCGGTCTCGCCATCGTGGAGCGCCTGCGCGCCGCCCGCATCAAGGTGCTGGGCTACGACGTGGACGCGGCCCGGCGGGACGCGTTGGTGAGCGCGGGTGGCATCGCCGCAGCAAGCGCCAACGACGTCTTCGGCTCCTGCGACAACATCGTGCTGGCCCTCTACGACGGCGGCCAGACCAGCGCGGTAATGCGCGAGGCGATCGCCGTGCTGACACCCGGCACCCTGGTGCTCGACTGCGGAACCGGCGATCCCGACCAGGTCGTGGCGCTCGCGGTGCGTCTCGCGGCACGCGGCGTGCGCCTGGTCGATGGGCCGCTGTCCGGATCGAGCCAGCAGATCCGCGAAGGCGCGGCGGTGATGATGATGGGAGGCGACCGCGAAGCCTGCGACGCACTGGAACCGGTGCTGGCGGCGATCGCGCCCCGCCACTTTCTGCTCGGCCCGCCAGGCAGCGGCGCGCGGGCGAAGCTGGCGACCAACCTGCTGCTGGGATTGAACCGCGCAGCGCTGGCCGAGGCGCTGGTGTTCGCCGAAGCGCTGGGCATCGACCTCCCCTCGTTCCTCGAATTGTGTCGTGCCACGCCCGCCTATTCCCGCGCTATCGACGCGAAAGGGATGCGGATGATCGAAGGTGAATTCGCGCCGCCGCAATCACGCATCACGCAGCAGCGCAAGGATCTGCATCTGATACTCGAAGCTGCGCAACGTGCCGGGCACACACTGCCGCTGACCACGACGCACGCGGCGCTCCTCGACGCCGCCGTTGCCGAGGGCGCCGGCGATCTCGACACTGCGGCGATCATCGACACCATCCGGCGCTGGCGCGGGTCAGGCCGTAGCGCAAAGTAGGGATTGGAGTTGGCAATGAAGACTGGGCGCGTCGGCATCATCATGAATGGCGCAGCAAGGAAACTGCGCGGCCGCACGGCGCGTGCGCGCCGCCGACCGGTGCCGCCCACCGTGGTCGTAACCGCTGGAGCCTGCCGTGAAGACTGAGCGCGTCGGCATCATCATGAATGGCGCAGCAAGGAAACTGCGCGGCCGCACGGCGCGTGCGCGCCGCCGACCGGTGCCGCCCACCGTGGTCGTAATCGCTGGAGCCTGCCGTGAAGACTGAGCGCGTCGGCATCATCATGAATGGCGCAGCAAGGAAACTGCGCGGCCGCACGGCGCGTGCGCGCCGCCGACCGGTGCCGCCCACCGTGGTCGTAATCGCTGGAGCCTGCCGTGAAGACTGAGCGCGTCGGCATCATCATGAATGGCGTCACCGGCCGGATGGGCACCAACCAGCACCTGATCCGCTCGATCGCGGCGATTCGCGCGCAGGGGGGCGTCGCGCCCGATGCACGGCACGCGCATCGTTCCGGATCCGATCCTGGTCGGTCGCAACGCAGCGAAGATCGAAGCGTTGGCCAAGGCGCACGGTGTCACCCGCTGGACGACCGACCTCGATGCGGCGCTCGCCAGCCAGGAGAACACCATCTACTTCGACTCCGCGTCGACGGGACTGCGTCCGGAGCTGATCCGCAAGGCGATCGCCGCGGGCAAGCACATCTACACCGAAAAGCCGGTCGCCCCGACGGTGGCTGAAGCGCTGGAGCTTTATCGCCTGGCCGAGGCCGCGGGCGTCAAGCACGGCGTCGTGCAGGACAAGCTGTGGCTGCCGGGTCTGCTCAAGCTCAAGATGCTGATCGACTCGGGCTTCTTCGGTCGCCTGCTGTCGGTACGCGGCGAATTCGGCTATTGGGTGTTCGAGGGCGACTGGCAACCGGCGCAGCGGCCGTCATGGAACTATCGCAAGGAGGACGACGGCGGCATCATCGTCGACATGCTGTGCCACTGGCGCTACGTCCTCGACAATCTCTTCGGCAACGTCAAAGCCGTCAGTTGCCTGGGCGCCACGCACATACCGCAGCGCTGGGACGAGGCGGGCAAGCCCTACACGGCGACCGCGGACGACGCCGCCTACGCCACGTTCGAACTGGAAGGCGGCGTGATCGCGCAAATCAACAGCTCGTGGTGCACGCGCGTGCGCCGCGACGACCTCGTGACGTTCCATGTCGACGGCACGCTGGGTTCGGCGGTCGCGGGACTCACCGATTGCGTGATCCAGCCGCGCGCGGGCACGCCCAAGCCCGTGTGGAACCCCGACGTGCCGCAGACGCATCGATTTCTTCAGCACCTGGCAGGACGTGCCGGAGAACCGCGTCTACGACAACGCGTTCAAGGTGGAGTGGGAGTTGTTCTTAAAGCACGTCGGCCGGCGGCGGACCGTTCCGCTGGAACCTGCTCGAGGGCGCCAAAGGTGTGCAACTCGCCGAACTCGGACTGCGCAGCTGGAAGGAGCGGCGCTGGCTCGACGTGCCGCCGCTGGCGGCGTAAGCGGGAGCCACCACCATGATCCGCCTCGACCTTCCTCGCGCCGACGGCACGCTCGCGCCTTACGCGCTGCGCGCCGCGACCACGTGGCCCGCGCCGTCGCCGCGTCCGCCATGGAACCGCGTCGCCTTCGCCGCCGCGCATGTGGTCGCCGATCCGCTCGCCGCCGTCGATCCCTGGCTCGACGCCGCCATCGACTGGGATACCACGCTCGCCTTCCGCCACCACCTGTGGTCGCTGGGCTTCGGTGTCGCTGAAGCGATGGACACTGCGCAGCGCGGCATGGGACTCGACTGGTCGACTTCGCTGGAACTCATCCAGCGCAGCGTGGCCGAAGCGCGCACGGTGCCCGGTGCCGTCGTATTTTCGGGTGCGGGCACCGACCACCTGCCGCCCACGCGCGACGTCACGCTCGACCAGGTCATCGCCGCGTACGACGAACAATGCGCCGCGGTCGAAGGCGCCGGGGGCCGCATCATCCTGATGGCGAGCCGCGCGCTCGCCGCCTGTGCCCGCTCACCCGACGACTACGCGCGCGTCTATGGCCGCGTGCTGTCGCAAGTGCGCGCAGCCGGTCATCATGCACTGGCTGGGCGAGATGTTCGATCCAGCACTCGCCGGCTACTGGGTAGGCGCGGGTGGACTTGCCAGCGATCCGCAGCACGCGCGCGCCACGGACGTGTGCGCCAGCGTGATCGCCGCCAACGCCGCCAAGGTCGATGGCGTCAAGGTGTCCCTGCTCGATGCCAGCAAGGAGATCGCGCTGCGTGCCCGCCTGCCGGCCGGCGTGCGCATGTATACCGGCGACGACTTCAATTTCGCCGCGCTGATCGGTGGCGATGCGAGCGGGCATTCCGATGCGCTGCTCGGCATTTTCGATGCGATCGCGCCGGCCGCGTCGGCCGCGCTGAGCGCGCTGGCCGCGCGGCGACCGCGCGAACTTCGACACGATACTCGCGCCGACCGTGCCGCTGTCCCGGCACATCTTTGCCGCGCCGACGCGCTTCTACAAGACCGGCGTCGTGTTCATGGCCTGGCTCAACGGCCACCAGTCGCATTTCACGATGATCGGTGGACAGCAGAGCGCGCGCAGCGTGGTCCATCTCGCGGAACTCTTCCGCCTCGCCGACGCGGCGGGTCTGCTGCGCGATCCGGAACTCGCCAGCGCGCGCATGCGGACCTTCCTCGCCTTGAACGGCATCGGTCGCTGATCATTCGACGCCTACGATGGCCGAGCCCGACGAAAGCCGTTTGTCACTCAACACGGCCACGGTGCGCCAGCAGTGGAAACTGCCGGACATCATCGATGCCTGTGCGCGCCATGGCATCCGCGGCATCTCGCCGTGGCGCGACCAGGTCGCGGCGGCAGGACTCAAGGAGACGGCGAGCCGCATCCGGGGTGCCGGCCTCGCCGTCAGCGGCTACTGTCGCGGCGGCATGTTTCCCGCCGTCGACCGCGAGCGCCGGCGCGCCGCGCTCGACGACAACAAGCGCGCCGTCGACGAGGCACTCACCCTCGGCGCCGCCTGCCTGGTGCTGGTCGTGGGCGGCCTGCCCAAGGACCGCGACGGCCGCATCCTGACCAAGGACTTCGCCGGTGCGCGCGAAATGGTGCGCGACGGTATTGGCGAACTTCTCGAGTACGCGCGGCCGGCGGGCATGCCGCTGGCCATCGAGCCGCTGCATCCGATGTATGCCGCCGAGCGCGCCTGCGTGAACACGATGGAACACGCCAACGACCTGTGCGATGAACTGGGTACCGGCGTTGGCATCGCAGTCGACGTCTATCACGTGTGGTGGGATCCGCACCTGCAGCGCGAGATCGCCCGCGCGGGCAGCGCCTCGCCGTCGCGCCTGCTCGCCTATCACATCTGCGACTGGCTCGTCCCCACGACGGACCTGCTGAACGACCGCGGCATGATGGGCGACGGGGTGATCGACCTGCCGCTCATCCGCGGCTGGATGGAGGCGCAGGGCTACCGCGGCATGCACGAAGTCGAGATCTTTTCCGCCGGCAACTGGTGGCAGCGCGATGGCAACGAGGTACTCGCCACCTGCAAGGCCCGGCACCGCGATTGCACATGACGGCGTCCGCGGTCCCGGCGGTTCCTGCGCCGCCGCCGTTCACCTTTGCCCGCGGCGTACTGTTCGGGGTCGGCATCGGCATTCCGGTGCTCGCCGCGCTCGCTTTCGTCGCGCCGCATGCCGCGCTACCCGCGGGCGCCGGCGCACTGCTCGCGCTGCTGACCGACCCGCGCCGCCGGCTCGTCGCGCGCGCCGTGGCGATCGGCATTGCGCTGCTGGTAGTGCTTCTGGCAGCAGTCCTCGGCGTACTGCTGCAGCACGACCGCATAGCCGTCGCGGCGGCCGTCGTAATCATCGCGTTCGCGGCAGGCCTGCCGCGTCCGAGCTTTCCGTACCTGACGCTGGTCGGCAAGATGGCCGCGGCGCTGGTCATCATCACGTCGATGGGGTTCTCGACCTCCCCGGTGGCGGCGATCGCCTTCCTGGCCGGCGGACTGTTCGCCCTCGCGGCCATCGTCATCGAGGTGCGCTGGCGCGATGCGCGCGATGCGGGATCGTCCCCCTTCGACGAGTGGCGCGCCATCTGGGCGGGCGATACCAATCCGCTGTTCTACGCGATCACGCTGTCCGCGACTGTCGCCTTGGCGATGGTGGTGGCGGTGGCACTCAATGCCAGACTTCCCGGTTGGGTGGGCCTCACCGTGCTGTTCGTGATGCATCCGGACGACGCCATGGCGGTGCGCAACATCGCGCAGCGCATCGGCGGCACGCTGGCCGGCATCATCATCGCCGGCGCGCTCGTGCATATCGTGCATGCGCCGCTCGCACTGGCGGTGGCCTGCGCCGGCTGCGCGGTAGCTCTGCCCCGCGCGCAGGCGGCGAATTTCTTCTGGTTCAGCCTGGCGGTCACCGTGCTGATCCTGCTCCTGTTCGACCTCGCCCTGCTCTCCAGCGGCGGGGACGCCCCGCTCCTGCTCTGGCGCTTCTACGATACGGTGCTTGGCTGTGCCGCGGTCGCCGTGGCACTCACGGCAGTTCGCGCACTGCGGCGCTGGCGTGCACGGTCGCTGGGTTAGACTGAACGGCATCGTCCTTACCGCAGCAAGGATTCCCCATGGCCCTGGTGTCGATGCGCCAGCTGCTCGATCATGCCGCCGAGCACGGTTACGGCTTGCCCGCCTTCAATGTCAACAATCTGGAACAGGTGCAGGCGATCATGGCGGCGGCGGTCGAGACCGACAGCCCCGTGATCATGCAGGCCTCCGCGGGCGCGCGGAAATACGCGGGCGAGACGTTCCTGCGCCACCTGATCGCGGCCGCCGTCGAAGGCTATCCCAATATTCCCATCGTGATGCACCAGGATCACGGCCAGTCACCGGACGTGTGCGCATCGGCGATCAAGCTGGGCTTCTCGTCGGTGATGATGGATGGCTCACTGCGCGAAGACGGGAAGTCCATTGCGGACTACGAGTACAACATCGACGTCACGCGCAAGGTCGTCGACATGGCGCACGCGCTCGGCGTCACCGTCGAAGGCGAACTCGGCTGCCTGGGCTCGCTCGAAACGATGAAGGGCGACAAGGAAGACGGCCACGGCGCGGAGGGGACGATGACGCGCGACATGCTGCTGACCGATCCGGACCAGGCCGCCGACTTCGTCAGCGCAACCCAGCTCGATGCGCTGGCCATTGCCATCGGCACCTCGCACGGCGCCTACAAGTTCTCGCGCAAGCCCACCGGCGACATCCTGGCGATCGACCGCATCCGGGCGATCCATGCGCGCATTCCCAATACGCACCTGGTGATGCATGGCAGTTCGTCGGTTCCACAGAATCTGCTTGCGGACATCCGGGCCCACGGCGGCGAGATGAAGGAAACCTACGGCGTACCGGTCGAGGAAATTCAGGAAGGAATTCGTCACGGCGTGCGCAAAATCAACATCGACACCGACATCCGCCTCGCGATGACGGCGGCCATCCGCAAGTTCCTGGCCGAAAACCCGTCCAAGTTCGACCCGCGCGATTACCTGAAGCCTGCAATGCAGGCGGCCAAGGCAATCTGCCGGGAGCGTTACGAGCAATTCGGCTGCGCGGGCATGGCGTCGAAGATCAAGCCGGAGCCGTTGCCGGCCATGGCGGCGCGCTACGAGGCAGGCGCGTTGCGCCAGATCGTGAACTGATCAGGACGCACGCAGGACCCGCCTCCCGTCATTCCGCAAGCGCCGGAGCCACGCCCGAGTCAGCGATGGAACCTGCGCGCCGCGCTCCTCCCAGCACCGGTATGGGTGGCGACCGGCGTCAACGACCGTCGCAGGCCGGCGCGGTCAGCGTCTGCAACACTTCGCCGCTCTTGCCGTTCTGAACCACCGCCACGAACGCCGCCGACGTACCGCGCTCCACGGGCAGTGCCTGGCGAATCTCCGCGCGCGCATGGCCGTGGGCATCGAACGGAAACGGACCATGCAGCGTTCGTACGACATGGTCGTGGCGCAGCCGCTCGCCGTTGTTCTCGCCGGCCTTCACGTCGGAGGCGAGCCCGCTCGTCGTGTAGGCGAGCAGCAGTTGCGCATCCTTGCGCGTTGCCGCCGACCCGATGCGGGCCTCGGCGCGCACCTGCAACGCACCGTCGGGCGCCGCCGCGGCCTCGAGCGCGATGCTCGCCTGCGCCGGAACCTTGCGGGCCGCGACGAGTATCGCGTCGGCACCACCGCTGCGCCACCCGGGTACATCGCGACCCTGCACGAGCACCTGTGGCGTATAGACGAATGATGCGCGGTTGGCGCGCATCGCCGCGTACTGCCGATCCGTGAACTGGCGGGTGGCGAAGCGATCCTTCCAGCCAAGGCGATCCCAATAGTCGACGTGGAAGGCCAGGACCGATGCCGACGCGCCCGGACGATTCCCGGCAAACTGCGACGACAGCCAGCGGTCTGCCGGCGGACAGCTGCTGCAGCCTTCCGACGTGAAGAGCTCCACCAGCGGCGTCAATTCGGGAGCGCTTTTCGCGGTGCACAATGACGCCGGATCCGCGTCGGCAGCGCCGAGCGAAGGAAAGGGCGATCACAGTAGCCAACACCAGGCCGGTTCGAGTCCTCATGTCGCTATGTCGTTAGCGGGGCCACGCGCTTACGCCGACCCGCGTGCTAGCATCGCCAGTCGCGGTTGTACACCCGGAAGAGAATTCGGGCCACGGCAAGCCGCATACCAAAAATCGGGGGGAGGCATGGGCATCATGAGCATCATCTGGATGATCGTGGTCGGCTTCATCGTCGGCGTTCTCGCGCGATTCTTCTATCCGGGCGCCATCAACCTGGGCTTCTGGATGACGGTGCTGGTCGGCATCGGCGGTTCACTGGTCGGCGGCGTCATCGGCAGCCTCATCTGGAAGAGTCCCGATGGCAAGTTTCATCCCGCAGGATGGTTTCTGTCGATCATCGGCGCCATGATTCTGCTCTGGGGCTTGCTCAACATGAAATAGGCTGCCAGATGCCTGCCGGCGAGGCGGGCACCGAGGTCGCAAGCGTCGTTCCCGGGCGATACCTCGAGGCAGGTAAGCGAATCTGCGCCGGCCGCGCAATCCACAATGGGCGAATTGATTCAGCTGCTGGTGTCCGGAACCGCCGCGGGGGCGATCTACGCGCTGGCGGCACTCGGTTTCACCCTGTTGTGGCAAGCGGCCGGCGTGATCAATTTCGCGCAGGGCGAATTCGTGATGCTGCCCGCGTTCGCGATCCTGTTCTTCCTCTCCGCCGGGGCGCCGCTGTGGCTGGCCTTTTTGCTCGCCTGCGCGCGTGGCCATGCTGGTGCTCGGATACGGCTTCAAGCGGGTCATCGTGGACCCGCTGATCAAGCACGGCGTGATCCCACTGGTCATTGCCACGCTCGGCCTGGCCATCGCGGTCAAGTCCATCGTGCGCGCGGGATACAGCGCCGAAGCGCACGCCTTCCCGAGCCCGTTCCCTGCCGGTCAGCTGGCACTCGGCGGCATCAACGTCTCGTACGCCGACGTCGGCACGCTTGATCCTGGCGGGCCTGATCGTCATCGGCCTGCAGGCGTTCCTCAACAAGACCGTCACCGGGCGGGCGATGCAGGCAGTCGCGCAGAACGTCGAGGCGGCGAAGGTGCTCGGCATCAACGTGAAGCGCATGGTGCTCTACGTCTTTCTCATCAACGCCGTGCTGGCGGTCGTCGCCGCACTGCTGGTGGCGCCCACGTACCTCGCCAAGTTCGACATGGGCGATTCGATCGGCCAGAAGGCCTTCTTCGCCGCCATCATCGGTGGCTTCAACCAGACGCGCGGGGCCTTGCTCGGCGGCGTACTCATCGGCGTGCTGGAAAACCTCGTCGGGTTCTACTTCTCGCCCGCCTACAAGGAAGGCGTCGCACTCGTGCTGTTCCTTGGCGTGATCCTGTTCCGTCCGGAAGGGCTGCTCGGCAAAGCGGAGGAGCGCAAGGTTTGAACGCGATCGCGCAGGTCACTGCGGTCTGCCCGGCGCCGGCCATGCCGGCACCCGGCCGGCGGGAGCGCGCCGGATGAGCGCGACGCTGAAAGCCGTGCTGCTGCTCGCCGCGCTGGCTGCGCTGGCCGTTCTCGCCGCGTTTGCGAAGCGCAGCGACGTTTATCTGATGACGCTGTGTGCCGTCTACCTGATGGCCACGTTCGGCCTGAACCTCACCGTCGGCTATGCGGGCCAGATGTCGCTCGGGCAGGCGGCGTTCTTCGGTATCGGCGCTTATATCGCGGCCATCGCGCTCAAGGGTGGCATGCCGTTCTTCGTCGTGCTGTTGCTCGCGGCGATCGCGTGCTTCCTGATCGGCCTCGCGCTCGGTTTTCCGGCCCTGCGCGTGCAGCATCACTACCTGGCCTTCGCCACGCTGGGCTTCAACGTGCTGGTCTTCCTCATCATGCGCAACGAAGAGAAGATCACTGGCGGCACGTTCGGCATTGCCGCCATTCCGCGACCGACGATCCTTGGCGTCTCGTTCGAGGGCCACCTCGCGTACTTCTATTTCACCTTCGTTTCCCTGCTCGTCCTTGCGGCGCTCCTGTGGTGGCTGCTGCGTTCGCCGTGGGGACGGGCATTCGCCGCGCTGCGCGACAATCCGATCCGCGCGGAAAGTCTTGGCGTGAACATCACCGCCTATACGCTGCTGGCATTCGCCATCGGCGCCGCCTGTGCGGGCATCGGCGGCGTCTACTACGCGTCGCTGGTCGAGTTCATCGAACCCGGTCCCTTTCACTTCTCGACGTCGCTGCTGATGCTGCTTGCGGTCATCGTCGGCGGCTCCGGTCGCTTCTTCGGTCCGGTAGTGGGGACGATCATCATCATCCTGCTGCCGGAATTGCTGCGCGCCTCGCACATGGAAGCGCTGCGATTCATGCAGAAGTGGTATCTCGTGTTCTTCGGGGCCGCCGTGGTGATCCTGATGGTGTGGCTGCCCGGGGGCATCCTGTCGCTCGGTGATCGCCTGCGCAGGGCCGGAGGCGCCAAATGAGCGCCGGTCGTGGTTCGCAGCAGCGGGAGAATGGCGCGGGCACCGCGCGGCCATTCCTGGAAGTCAGGGACGTGAAAAAGGCCTATGGCGCGATCAAGGCGGTCGACGGCGTGAGCCTGTCCGTCGGTCCGGGTGAAATCGTCGGCGTCATCGGCCCCAACGGCTCGGGCAAGACCACGCTGTTCAACAGTATCCTCGGACAGATCCGGCCCACCGCAGGGCGCGTCGAGTTCTGCGAAGAGGACATTACCGGGATGTCGCCGCTCGAGCTGTCCCGGCGCGGAATCGGTCGGACGTTTCAGACCCTGCAGGTATTCGGCAAGCTGTCGGTGCGCGACAACCTGATCGTGGCCGCGCAGGAGTTCAAGGGTACGCTTGCCGGGCGCCTGCTGGCGCCACCCGACGCCGGTCTGGGCGCACAGGCCGACCGGATGATCGAGCTGTTCCGGCTGCAGCAGGTGGCGCGGCTCGAGGCCGGTACCCTCTCCTACGGCCAACAGAAGCTCATCGACATCGCGATGGCATTCATGCCCGCCCCGCGTCTGGTGCTGCTGGACGAGCCCTGCGCGGGCGTCAACCCGAGCCTCGTCGACCAGCTCCGCGTGCTGCTCGTCGACCTCAACCAGGCGCAGGGAGGCAGCTTCGTCGTCATCGAGCACAACATGGACTTCATCATGAAGCTGTGCCCGCACGTCGTCTGCATGGTCGAAGGGAAGGTCCTGGCCGAAGGGCCGCCCGCACAGGTGCAGGCGAATCCGCAGGTACTGGAAGCCTACCTGGGCAACTGACCGGGCAGCCGCAAGGCCAAAGACTCCGAGGACGCCCGGGCGGACATTGGGAAGACAGCCGAGAAAGCAGGCGCTGCAATGAGCGAAAAGATCATCGAATTCGACCACGTCGTTGCCGGCTATTCGCCCAGTCTCACCATTCTCAATGCAACGACGCTCGACGCGCGCAAGGGCGAGATCACGCTCCTGATCGGACCCAACGGTGCGGGCAAGTCGACGGTGCTCAAGACCTTGTTCGGGTTGCTGGTGCCCCGTTCGGGCGAGATCCGCTTCGAGGGCAAGCGCATCAATGGCAGGTCGCAGCGCGAGCTGCTGGCTGATGGGATCGCCTTCGTGCCCCAGGGGCGCAACCTGTTCGGCTCGCTGTCGGTCCGGCACAACCTCGAGCTCGGCGGCATCACGCTGCCGCACGGCAAACTCGGCGGTCGCATCGAGGAAGTGCTCGAGCGCTTTCCGCGCATTCGCGAACGCCTCGACAACCAGGCCTCGACGCTGTCCGGCGGCGAGCAGAAGCAGCTCGAGGTAGGTCGCGCGCTGTTGCTGCACCCCCGCGTGCTGTTGATCGACGAGCCGTCGATCGGCCTGTCGCCGAAGCTCGTGCAGGACGTCATGACCCTGCTGCGCAGCCTCGCCGACAGCGGCGTGACCGTGCTGATGGTCGAGCAGAACGTACGCACGGCGCTCAAGTACGCGAACCGCGCCCTGGTACTGGAAATGGGTCGACTCGCCCTCGACCGACCCGCTTCCGAGCTGTTGCAGGATCCGGATCTGAACCGTTTGTTTCTCGGCGGCCGCGCCGCCCGCCCCGCGGCATGACGCTGCGTCCATCCTTCCGCGCGTCCGGGGCCCGTACGACAATGTTGCGCAGCGTTCCGGTAGCGGGGTCGCGTTGCCGATGAAGGCGATCAGGATCGCCGTCGCGGGCGCCGGCATGATCGGGCGGCGCCACATGGAACTCGTCGCGGCAAGCGGCGAATGCTCGCTGGCCGCCGTCGCCGATCCCGCCCCCGCGGCGGTCGCCACCGCCGGCACGTTCGGTGTTGCCCGCTATGTGTCCCTCGCCGAGCTCATCGCCCGCGAGCGTCCCGACGGCGTGATCGTCGCGACGCCCAACGCATTGCATGTCGAGCACGCGCTCGCCTGCATCGATGCCGGCATTCCGGTACTCGTGGAGAAGCCGGTGGCGCATACGCTTGCCGCCGGCGCGCAGCTGCTGCGGGCGGCCGACGGCGCCAACGCGCGCGTGCTGGTCGGCCACCACCGCGCCCACAGTCCGTTGCTGGACCGCGCGCGCGCCATCGTCGAGCAGGGTATCCTTGGGCAGTTGGTGGGCGTCATGGGCAGCGCTGTCTTCTACAAGCCGGCCGGGTACTTCGACGAGGCGCCGTGGCGGCGCGCCGCCGGCGGCGGTCCCATCCTGATCAACTTGATCCATGAGATCGGCAATCTGCGTTCCCTCTGCGGCGAAATCCTCGCCGTCCAGGCGCTCGCTTCGAACTCGACGCGCGGCTTCGAAGTGGAGGACACGGTCGCCATCGGGCTGCGCTTTGCCAACGGTGCACTGGGGACCTTCCTGCTGTCGGACACCGCCGCGTGCGCGCGCAGCTGGGAGCAGACGACGCGGGAGAATGCAAGCTACGCCACCTATCCCGACGAGGACTGCTACGTGATCATGGGCACCCGGGGCTGCCTGTCGTTCCCGACCATGCGCATCAAGCGCTACACCCGGGACGAGGACCGTTCGTGGTGGAAGCCGATGCACGCCGAGTTGGCGGAGGTGGAGCACCATGAT
The DNA here is from genome assembly GCA_963756765.1 of uncultured beta proteobacterium. Lineage (GTDB taxonomy): Bacteria > Pseudomonadota > Gammaproteobacteria > Burkholderiales > Casimicrobiaceae > VBCG01. The sequence continues at coordinate 99,802 of CAVWPC010000015.1, forward strand.
CCGCTGCAACGCCAGCTGGCGCATTTCTGTGCGCTCGTCCGCGGTGAAACGCAGCCGCTGGTCACGCTGCGCGACGGGCTCGCGAATCTTCGCGTGACCGAAGCCATCGCCACCGCCGCACGGTCTGGCGACGTGGTCCACCTGGAGGTCGATGCATGACGCGGCGGATGAGCACCGAAGTCGGAATCGTCGGTGCAGGGCCGGCCGGGTTGCTGCTCGCCCACCTGCTGCAGCGCGAGGGTATCGCCTCGATCGTGCTCGAGAACCGCTCCCGCGAATACGTCGAGCAGCGCGTGCGTGCCGGCGTGCTCGAGCAGGGCAGCGTCGACCTGCTGATCGGGTCGGGCGTCGGCGATCGGCTGCAGCGCGAGGGCCTGCGTCATCACGGCATCGAGTTGCGCTTCGGCGGGCGCGGGCATCGCATCGACATGACGCGGCTTACCGGTGGGCGCTCGATCACCGTGTACGGCCAACAGGAAGTGGTGAAAGACCTGATCGCGGCGCGCGTCGCGGCGAAGGCGCCACTGCTGTTCGAGGCAACGGACGTCAGCGTCGCCGCGCTCGACACCGACGCACCGCTGATCCGCTGCCGCCACGGCGGTGAGGCGATCGAAATCAGCTGTGCCTTCATTGCGGGCTGCGACGGCTTCCACGGAATCTGCCGGCAGGCCGTTCCACCGGGCGTGCTCAGTGTATTCGAGCGGACCTACCCGTTTGCCTGGCTCGGCATTCTCGCCAAGGCGCCACCCACGCACGACGAACTGATCTACGCCTATCACGATCGCGGGTTCGCGCTGTACAGCATGCGCTCGCCCGAGATCACGCGACTGTACCTGCAGGTACCGCCGGACGAGGCCCTGGCCGGGTGGTCCGACGCGCGGATCTGGCAGGAACTGCATAACCGCCTGGAAACCAACGACGGCTGGAAGCTGATCGAAGGCCCGGTGCTCGAGAAGGGCATAACCGGCATGCGCAGTTTCGTCACCGAGCCCATGCAGTACGGGCGTCTGTTTCTCGCCGGGGACGCAGCGCACATCGTGCCGCCGACCGGTGCCAAAGGCATGAACCTGGCGGTCGCCGACGTGCGTACTCTCGCCCGGGCCCTGGCCGCATTCTTCGCGACGGGCAGCGGCACGGCGCTGGCCGCCTATTCGCAGACCTGTCTCGCGCGGGTTTGGCGCGCCGAGCATTTTTCCTGGTGGATGACCTCGATGCTGCACCGCTTCCCGGACGACGACGAATTCGGCCGCAAGCTTCAGCGCGCGCAACTCGACTACGTCGTGCATTCACCGGCCGCCGCGACCAGCCTTGCCGAGAACTATGTGGGCCTCCCCTTCCCCGACCACTGACCGGAACCTGCCATGATCGACAAAATCGTCCCCACTGCCGAGGAGGCCCTCGCTGACATCGGTGACGGCGCCACCGTGATGATCGGCGGCTTTGGCACCGCCGGCATGCCCTCCGAACTGATCGACGCGTTGATCGCGCATGGCGCGCGCGATCTCACGATCGTCAACAACAATGCCGGCAACGCGGACACGGGCCTCGCGGCACTGCTCCAGACCAAGGCCGTGCGCAAGATCATCTGCTCGTTTCCCCGCCAGACCGACTCGTGGGTGTTCGACGCGCTCTATCGCGCGGGCGAGATCGAGCTCGAACTGGTGCCGCAGGGCAATCTCGCGGAGCGCATCCGTGCCGCCGGCGCCGGGATCGGTGCGTTCTACACGCCGACCGGCTACGGCACGCTGCTCGCCGAAGGCAAGGAGACACGCGTCATCGACGGGCGCCACTACGTGCTTGAATTTCCGATCCGTGCGGACTTCGCGCTGATCAAGGCGGACCGGGGCGACCGGTGGGGTAACCTCACCTACCGCAAGACCGCGCGCAACTTCGGACCCATCATGGCATCCGCGGCCAAGTGCACGATCGCACAGGTGCGCGAAGTGGTCGAACTTGGCGCGCTCGACCCGGAAGCCATCGTCACGCCGGGTATCTACGTGCAGCGCGTGGTACCGGTCGCCGTCGATGCGGCGCTCGCCGTGCCGCAGGCAGCCGCCTAAGGAGATCGACATGAACCATTATTCCCGTGACGAGATCGCCGCCCGCGTGGCCCGCGACATTCCCGAAGGCGCGTACGTCAATCTCGGCATCGGCTTGCCGACGATGGTCGCCAATCACCTGCCCGCCGGCCGGGAGATCTTCCTGCACAGCGAGAATGGCCTGCTCGGCATGGGCCCCGCCCCGGCCAAGGGCGACGAAGACCCGGACCTCATCAACGCGGGCAAGCAGCCGGTCACGCTGCTCACGGGCGGCGCGTTCTTCCATCATGCCGATTCGTTCGCGATGATGCGCGGCGGGCATCTGGACTTCTGCGTGCTCGGCGCCTTCCAGGTATCGGTTGCCGGCGATCTCGCCAACTGGCACACCGGTGGCAAGGACGCGATTCCAGCGGTGGGCGGCGCGATGGATCTGGCACTCGGGGCAAAGAAGGTGTTCGTGATGATGGAACACCTGACCAAGAAGGGCGAGAGCAAGATCGTCGCTGCTTGTACATATCCGGTGACCGGGCTGGCGTGCGTCGACCGGATCTATACCGACCTTGCGGTCATCGACGTGACGACCGAAGGATTGCGCGTGCTCGAGATCGTCCCCGGCCTCGACTTCGCCGAATTGCGAAAGCTCACCGGCGTACCGTTGAAGGACAGTACGGGGCTGCAGCTCGTGGCTGCTTCCAACGACTGAAGTAACGAACCAGGAACCTGCAATGACCGAAGCCTTCATCTGCGACGCGATCCGCACGCCCTTCGGCCGCTATGGCGGCGCGCTCGCGTCGGTGCGTCCCGACGATCTCGCCGCCATCCCGCTCAAGGCGCTGATGGCGCGCAATCCGCGCGTCGACTGGAGCGCGATCGACGACGTCTATTTCGGCTGCGCCAACCAGGCGGGCGAAGACAACCGCAATGTCGCGCGCATGGCGCTGCTGCTCGCCGGGCTGCCGCAGCAGGTACCCGGCGCGACCGTCAATCGACTGTGCGGCTCGAGTCTCGACGCCATTGCGATCGCGGCGCGTGCCATCAAGAGCGGCGAGACCTCGCTGATGCTCGCCGGCGGCGTCGAAAGCATGACACGCGCGCCATTCGTGCTGGGCAAGGCGGATAGCGCGTTCTCGCGTGCCGCCAAAATCGAGGACACGACGATCGGCTGGCGCTTCGTCAATCCGCTTATGAAAGCGCAGTACGGCATCGACTCGATGCCGGAGACCGCGGAGAACGTGGCCGCGGATTTCAACGTCAATCGCGCCGACCAGGATGCTTTCGCGCTGCGCAGCCAGGAACGTGCGGCCGCCGCGATCGCTGCAGGCCGCCTGGCCGAGGAAATCACGCCGGTCACCATTCCCGCCAGGAAGGGTGATCCGGTCGTCTTCGCACAGGACGAGCACCCGCGCGCCACCACGCGCGAGTCGCTCGCCAAGCTCAAGGGTGTCGTCCGGCCCGACGGTACGGTCACCGCCGGCAACGCTTCGGGTGTCAACGACGGCGCGTGCGCCGTGTTGCTCGCCTCGGCCGATGCGGCCAGGCGCCATGGCCTCAAACCCCGCGCCCGCGTGGTGGCGGCGGCCACGGCCGGCGTCGCGCCGCGCATCATGGGCTTCGGCCCCGCGCCGGCGACGAAAAAGGTGCTCGCGCTGGCTGGCCTCGCACTCGATGCGATGGACGTGATCGAACTGAACGAGGCCTTCGCGGCGCAGGCGCTCGCCGTGACGCGTGATCTCGGCCTGCCCGACGACGCCACCAAGGTGAATCCGAATGGCGGCGCGATTGCGCTTGGCCATCCGCTCGGCGCCAGCGGCGCGCGACTCGTCACCACCGCGCTCTATCAACTGGAACGCACCGGCGGCCGCCATGCCTTGTGTACGATGTGCATCGGCGTCGGCCAGGGCATCGCGCTCATCATCGAACGCGTTTGACAACCACCGGAATCAACGGGAATCCATCATGATCCAACCTTTGCGAGCCACGGACCCGCGACATGGCGATGCCAATCCGCTCGCCGGGTACCGCAAACCCGACCGCGGCACGCAGCCCGAGTACCTGTATCCGCCGTACGCGTCGACGGTAAAGCGCTCCCCGTCGCAGCCACTGGTGCTGCTGCCCACCTCGCTGTCCGAGATCACCGGGCCGCTCTTCGGCTACGATGTCATCAAGGCCAACGATTTCGACCTCACCAAGCAGCATGCGGGCGAGCCGATCGGCGAACGCATCGTCGTATCGGGGCGGGTCCTCGATGCCAACGCCCGGCCGGTGGCCAACACGCTGGTCGAGATCTGGCAGGCGAACAGCGCCGGCCGCTATCCGCACAAGCGCGATCAGCACGACGCGCCGACCGATCCGAATTTCACCGGTGCCGGCCGCACGCTGACCGACGCCGAAGGCCGCTACCGGTTCGTCACCATCCGCCCCGGCGAATATCCGTGGCGCAACCACTACAACGCGTGGCGTCCCGCGCACATCCACTTTTCGCTGTTCGGTCCGGCCTTCGCGACGCGGCTGGTGACACAGATGTACTTTCCCGGCGATCCTTTGCTCGAATTCGATCCGATGTACACGGGCATTCCCGACGAGCGTGCGCGTCGCCGGCTCATCTCCACCTTCGATTGGGAAACCACGATTCCCGAAACGGCGCTGGGCTACAAGTTCGACGTCGTGCTGCGCGGCCGCCACGAGACGCCAATGGAATCCGCCCGCGCTCATTCCCTCCCGGCCTGACGAGGCACGCTCATGAGTCTGCACACAACCGCATCGCAAACCGTCGGGCCGTACCTGCACATCGGCCTCACCTGGCTCTTTACCGACAATCTCGTTGCCCCTGGCGTGACCGGTGCGCCGATCGTGCTGGAGGGCCGCGTCACCGATGGTGACGGCAAGCCGGTCAACGACGCGCTGGTGGAGATCTGGCAGGCCAACGCGCACGGGCGGTATGCGCATCCCGACGACACGCACGATGCGCCGCTCGAACCGGCTTTCAAGGGCTTCGGCCGCGTCCCCACCGACGAGGAAGGCCGCTTTCGCTTCACCACGATCAAGCCGGGGCAGCGTGCCCGCACCGGGCGGCGGACTGCAGGCACCGCACATCAACGTCACGATCCTGATGCGCGGGCTCCTGAAGCACCTGACGACCCGCATCTATTTCGACGGCGACCCGGCCAACGCGCAGGACCCGGTCCTGCAAAGTGTCCCGGAGGCCCGCCGGTCCACCCTGCTCGCCCGCGCGGCACCCGGCGGCGGCACGCTGGCGTGGAACGTGCGCCTGCAGGGCGACGGCGAGACCGTATTCTTCGAGTATTGACCGCGGTAGGCTCGCTCGCGCGAAGGACGACCCGTTGCCTGATACGTTGTTCACCACGGAATCGATGCGGGCGCTGTTCGCGCCACGCGCACAACTGCAGCGCATGCTCGACGTCGAATCCGCACTGGCGCGCGCCGAAGCAGTGGTCGGGGTGATTCCGGCCGGCGCGGCGACCGTGATCGCGCAGCACTGCGATGCCGGTGCGTACGACGACGCGGCGCTGCGCGCGGCGGCGTGGGATGCCGGCAACCTGGCGATCCCGTTGGTCGCCGCGCTGACCCGGGCGGTCGGCGCGAAGGATGCGCAGGCGAAGGGGTTCGTGCACTGGGGCGCCACCAGCCAGGACATTCTCGATACGGCGCTGGTACTGCAACTGCGCGACGCGCTGGCGCTGCTCGCGCAGGATCTCGATCGCCTGGCGAGCGCTCTGGAACGGCAGGTGGCGCAACATCGGGACGCCGTGATTGCCGGCCGCACATGGATGCAGCAAGCCGCGCCGACCACCCTCGGCCTCAAACTCGCCGGCGTACTCGACGCCGTGCACCGCCACCAGCAGCGGCTGGCGTCGACGCGGACGCAGGTGGCGGACCTCCAGTTCGGAGGCGCCGCGGGCACCCTCGCATCACTCGGCGCGCAGGCCGTCGAGGGTCGAGTCTGCGCTCGCCGCCGAGCTGCATCTCGCGGTCGCCGCCACGCCCTGGCACACGCAGCGCGACCGCCTGTGCGAAGTCGCGACGACCGCCGCCCTGCTGGTCGCGACACTCGGCAAGCTCGCGCGCGACCTGTCGTTGCTCGCGCAGACCGAAGTCGGCGAGGCGTTCGAGCCGTCCGCGCCCGGTCGCGGTGGCTCGTCGACGCTCCCGCAAAAGCGCAATCCGGTCGCCGCCGCCATCGCACTCGCGGCCGCCACGCGCGTGCCGCCGCTGGTCGCTACCATGCTCGCGGCCGCCGTGCAGGAACACGAGCGCGGGCTCGGCAACTGGCCGGCCGAATGGGAAACACTGCCACAGATCCTGTTGCTGACCGCCGGTGCGCTCGATGCGTTGGCGAATGCGGTCGATGGTCTCGAAGTCGATCGTGCGCGCATGCGCCACAATCTCGACGCCACGCACGGCCAGCTGATGGCCGAAGCGATCCAGATGGCGCTTGCGCCGGCGATGGGCAAAGGCGCCGCGCATGAACACGTCGCGGCAGCGTGCCGGGAAGCCGCGATACAGCAACGCGAACTACGCGCCGTCCTCGGCGCCGATGCGAAGGTGCGCGCAGTGCTCGACGACACCGCGCTCGACCGGCTGTTCGATCCGGCAGGCTATGTCGGCATGAGCGACCAATTCATCGACCGCGTGCTCGCCCACTCCGCCTCGAAAGGTTCCTGATGGCCTTTGCCGAACTAGCGGACCTCCGCCTGCACTATCGCTTCGACGGTGACGCCGACGCACCGCCGTTGTTGCTGTCGAATTCGCTCGGCACCGATCTCGACATGTGGGCGCCCCAGATTCCGGCGCTGTCGCAGCGTCATCGTGTCCTGCGCTACGACGCACGCGGCCATGGGCAGTCGTCAGTGCCGCCTGGACCGTACACGATCGCCCAGCTAGGACGCGATGTGGTCGCCCTGCTCGATCAGCTGGAACTCGATCGCGTGGCATTCTGCGGGCTGTCGATGGGTGGCATGACCGGCATGTGGCTCGGCGTACATGCACCGGAGCGACTGCATCGGCTGGTGCTGGCCAACACCGCGCCCCGCATGGCCCCGCTGACGTTGTGGAACGAGCGCATCGGCAAGGTCAATGCGGGCGGCATGCCGGCGATCTCCGCGGCCGTCGTCGCCCGCTGGTTCACGCCCGAATTCAAGTCCCGCGATCCGGCGCAAGTCGCCGCGCTGCAGGCAATGATGGAGCGCACGCCCGCCGCCGGCTATACCGCGTGCTGCGCGGCGATCCGCGACATGGACCAGCGAGACGCCGTGGCCGCGATCACCGCGCCCACCCTGGTGATCACCGGCACGCACGACGCCGCCACGCCGCCGGCCGACGGGCGCTTCCTCGCCGAGGCCATCGCCGACGCGCGCTATGTGGAGCTTCCGGCCGCGCATCTTTCCAACATCGAAGCGGCGAGCGCCTTCACGCAAGCGCTCGTCGACTTCAATCGTGCCTGAAGGACACTCCCATGGATGAACGCAAACGCTACGACGACGGCATGACGGTGCGGCGGGCCGTCCTCGGCGATGCGCACGTCGACCGGTCACTCGCCCACCGCAATGCGTTCAACGAAGAATTCCAGGACCTGATCACGCGCTATGCGTGGGGCGAGATCTGGACCCGGCCGGGCCTGCCTCGGCACACGCGCAGCCTGCTGACGCTGGCGCTGATGATCGCGCTCAACCGCGACGACGAGTTCCGGATGCACGTCCGGGCGGCGGCCAACAACGGCGTGACGCGCGACGAATTGAAGGAGGTGATCCTCCAGTGTGCGATCTATGTCGGCGTGCCGGCCGCCAACGCCGCCTTTCACATGGCGCAGGAGGTGTTCGTCCAGATGGACGCCGGCTGATCCGATTGAAGATGCCATGAGCGAACCCCCGTTCATCCTCCCCAGCGGTACCACCGACGTCTACATGATTCTCGGCGACCCCGTTGCCCAGGTGCGTGCCCCGACGATCTTCAACGACATCTTTCGCCGGGCGCAACGCGACGCCGTGATGGTGGCGCTCCGGGTCACGGCCGCAAACCTCGCCGCGACCTTCGCCGGATTGAAGCAGGTGGAAAACCTGCGCGGCATCGCGCTGGCGATCCCGCACAAGGCACCGATGCTCGACCTCGCCGACGCGGCCAGCGACATGGCCCGGATCGTCGGTGCCACCAATGCCGTGCGGCGCAATTCCGACGGCCAGTGGTACGCCGACATGTTCGACGGCACCGGATTCGTGAACGGACTCGCAGCGGCCGGACACCCGATCGCCAGGCGCAGGGTGCTGCTGGTCGGCGCCGGGGGCGGCGGTTCCGCCATCGCCGCGGCATTGCTCGAGCAGGATGTCGGGCACTTGCGGATCGCCGACATCGACCAGCCACGCGTGGCCGCCCTGGTCGCGCGACTCGCCGCCCGGTGGCCAGGCCGCGTCGATGCGGCGCCGACCTCCGACCCCACCGGTGCCGACGTGGTGATCAACGCGTCACCGATGGGCCTGCAGGCCACCGACCCGCTGCCGATCGATCCCACCCGCATTGCCGCGGGGGCACTGGTGGCCGATATCATCATGAAACCACCGCAGACACCGTTGCTCATGGCAGTCGCGCAGCGCGGGCACCCGACCTACCGCGGCATCCAGATGTTCGCGAACCAGATCAGGCTCTACGCCGAATTTTTCGGCTTCGCCGATTCGCTCGCCAAGATCGGCTGGCGCGAGGATGAGTTCACGGGAACCGCCGAATGACCCGTGCGTTCGGCCTCGCGGCGTTGACGGTGCTCGAACTCACGCCACCGGACATGGTGTCCTGTGCCGCGGACGCCGGGTACACCCATGTCGGCCTGCGTCTGATACCGGCCACGGCTGAGGAAGTCCGTCACGAGACCATCGGCGACACACCGACCATCCGGGCGACCAGGCAGCGCCTGGCCGATACCGGCATCCGCGTCCTCGACATCGAAATCCTGCGCCTGACGCCCACCACGGACGTGCGGGACCTTTTGCCCGTCCTGGAAACCGGTGCGTTGCTCGGTGCGCAGCACGCGCTCGTCGCCGGCAACGATCCCGACGAAGCGCGCCTGAGCGAGCGCTTTGCCGCCTTGTGCGACCTGGCGTTGCCGTTGCAACTCAACTTGTGCCTCGAACCGATGCCGTGGACGGACGTACGCGATTTCGCGCAGGGGGCGCGCGTGCTGCGCCAGGCCGCGCGGCCGAACTGCGGGCTCCTGATCGATGCCATCCATTTCGACCGCAGCGGCAGCCAGGTGAGCGAGATCGCGGGCGTGCCTGCGCAGTGGTTGCGCTACGCGCAGCTCTGCGATGCCCCGGCCGAGCGGCCGACCGAACGCGAGGAACTGCTGCGCCAAGCGCGGTCGGCTCGGCTGCTGCCGGGCCACGGCGGGCTCGACCTCGCGGGAATCCTGCGTGCGTTGCCACGCAGCACACCGCTATCCCTCGAGATCCCAATGGCCGAGCTCGCCCGTACCGCACCTGCGTTGGAAAGAGCCAGGCGCGCACTGCGCGCGACGCAGGACCTGCTGGCGAGACTCGACCTGCCAGCGCACTGAGGTCGCCAACGCGTCGACGGTCGTAGAATGACGTACCGGCGCCGTACCGTGCGCCCTTGGCGCAGCAGTTCGAGCCGCGCCGCAAGCAGGTACTCGATTGGCCATGACCACCCTTGACGACATCGAAGCCGCGGCGCGCAACGTGTACGCGGCCATGCCGCCCACGCCGCAGTACGCGTGGCCGTTGCTCGCTAAACGGGCGGGGCGCGAGGTGTGGGTCAAGCACGAGAACCACACGCCAACCGGCGCGTTCAAGGTGCGTGGCGGGCTCAATCTGCTCGCGCTCGCCTGCGCGCGCGATCCGGCGTTTCCAGGCGTGATCAGCGCCACGCGCGGCAATCACGGGCAAAGTCTCGCGTTTGCCGCGCGACGTCACGGCGTGCGTTGCACGATCGTCGTGCCGAAGGGCAATTCACGCGACAAGAATGCGGCCATGCGCGCATTCGGCGCGGAGCTGATCGAGCATGGCCGCGACTTCGACGAAGCGCGCGAGCACGCGGCCGCGCTCGCCGCCGGCCTCGGATTACGCTTCGTCGGTCCGTTCGAGCCCGAGCTCGTGGCCGGGGTCGCCACCTATGCGCTCGAACTGTTTCGCGCGGCACCCGCGCTGGACACGGTCTACGTTCCGATCGGCTGCGGCTCCGGCATCTGCGGGTTGATCGCGGCACGCGACGCACTGGGCCTTGCCACCAGAATCGTCGGCGTCGTTTCCGTAGGCGCGAACGCCTACGCACAGTCGTTCCGGGAGCGACGCGCCATCGAAACCTCGAGCGCACGTACCATCGCCGACGGCATGGCGGTGCGGGTTCCGGTCGCCGCTGCGCTCGACATCATCTGGCGCGGTGCGCACGACGTCGTCGAAGTCTCCGACCTCGAAGTCGAGGGCGCGATTCGGGCGTACTACGACGATACGCATCAGCTGGCCGAAGGTGCCGGCGCGGCGCCGCTCGCGGCGCTGCTCAAGGCATCCACCAGTGCCGGCGCGCGCGCCGCGGTCATTCTGTGCGGTGGCAATATCGACCGCGACCTCTATGCGCGCGTGCTGGAAGCCACGCAATGGGATCCGACCCGGATCTAGGCGGCGGCGCGAAGGAATTGCCTGCCCGAATTCCGGCGCCAGGGCGCGCACAGGTCGGCTAGCATTCGTTCCATGCCGCAGCTACCCGCTCCCGCCACCATGTACCGCGCGTTCGTGCGCCGCGACCCGGCCTACGAAGGCGTGTTCTGGACCGGCGTGCGCACGACCGGGATCTTTTGCCGGCCCACGTGCCGGGCCCGGATCCCCAGACGCGAGAACGTCGAGTTCTTCGCCGCGCCCGGCGATGCGCTGCACGCTGGTTACCGACCCTGCCTCAAATGCCGCCCGCTCGACCACGGCCGCAAACCGCCGCCGCTGGTCGAGCAACTGCTGCGCGCCGTCGAGAATGCGCCTGGACGTCGGCTGCGCGACGCGGAACTCGCGGCGATGGGTGCCGACCCTTCCACCGCGCGCCGACAGTTCAAGCGCTACTGCGGCATGACGTTCCAGGCCTATCACCGCGCGCGCCGCATGGGTGTCGCGCTCACCGACATCAGGAAAGGCAAGACCGTGCTCGACTCACAACTGGACCAGGGCTTCGAATCCGGCAGCGGCTTTCGCGAAGCCTTCAACCGCCTCGTCGGCGCTGCTCCGTCACGCGCCCGCGATCTGGCGGTACTCCACGCCAGGTGGCTGGAGACCCCGCTCGGGTCGATGCTCGCTCTGGCCGACGATCGTGGCCTGCATCTGCTCGACTTCGTCGACCGCCGTGGTCTCGAGCGGGCACTCTCGATGCTGCAGCAGCGGTTGCGCGTCCGCGTGCTGCCGGGTGCGCACCCGTACCTCGGGCAGATCGAAGGCGAGCTCGCCGAGTATTTTGCCGGCAGGCGATCGACGTTCGCGACCCCGGTGTCGCTGACCGGTTCGCCCTTCCAGAAGCGCGTATGGGAGGCGCTGCTGACCATTCCGGCAGGCGCCACGCGATCCTACGGCGAACTCGCCGCCATGATCGGGAGTCCTGCGGCCGTGCGCGCGGTCGGTCGGGCCAACGGCGACAACCGACTGTCGATCATCGTCCCCTGCCACCGCGTGATCGGCGCCGACGGTGCGTTGACCGGCTACGGTGGCGGCCTCGCGCGCAAGCAGAAACTGCTCGACCTCGAGCGCGCCGGCGCGAACCACGCTGACGTACCACATGCCCCCGCCTGCGCTCGCGCTGCTGCTCGCTGATCGTGGCAGGGACCATGCTCGCGCCGCGTGGCGGACAGCACACCGCCCGGCAGACAGTCAGCGCCGAACGCGCGTCTGCGATTGTTCGCGCAGGTATTGCGGCAGATAGTAGACCGAGCCTGCCGCCTTCCCGGTCGAACCGGAACCCTTCCAGCCGCCGAAAGGCTGATAGCCGGGCCAGGCGCCCGTCGTCGCGCCCTGCGGGCGATTGGCGTAAGTCACGCCGGCCTCGATGGTCGCGAAGAATTGCTCGGTCTCGTCGGGCGCGCCATAGAAGCCAGCCGTCAAGCCATGCGCGTCCGCGTTCGCCAGCGCAATGCCTTCGGCGACATCGGTGACCGGCGCAACCAGCAAGAAAGGTACGAAAAGCTCCGCGCGCCACAGCGGATGCGCGAGCGGCGCGCGGGCGATGGCCGGCGCGCAGAAATGGCCATGCGCAAGTTCGCCGTGATCGATCCGCTCGCCGCCGTGCACCAGCGCGCCGTCGGCACCGAGCGCTTGAATCTGTGCGGTGGCGTCTTCGTAGCGCGCGACCGCCGACGGCGTCGATCACCGGACCCATCCAGTGCTCGCGCGCGGTCGGATCGCCGATCGTGGTGCGCGCCGTGTGGCCGTGCAGCGCCGCGACGAAATCGTTAAACATCGGTGTGCTCGACGTACACGCGCGAGCACGCGGAACATTTCTGCCCGGAGAGGCCGAACGCGGACCGCGTGATCCCCGTGGCCGCATCCTCGATATTAGCGTGGCGCGAGACGATCGCCGCATTCTTCCCGCCCATCTCGGCAATGCACGGCCGTGGCCAGCGTCCGGCGGCAAAGGTCCGGACCAGGTGCATGCCGACCTCGAAGCTCCCGGTGAATGTCGCGCCGGCGACCGCAGGATGCCGGATCAGCGCTTCGCCCAGCGTGCCACCGGGACCCGTGACAAAATTGAAGACGCCGTCCGGAATGCCGGCATCGCGCAGGGCATCGGCCAGCAGCCGGCCGCTCCACGGCGTGGCGGATGCGGCCTTGCAGACCACCGTGTTCCCGGCCACGAGCGCCGCGCCGGCGGGACCGCCGGCAAGCGCGAAGGGAAAGTTGAACGGCGCGATGACCAGCCAGACGCCGTATGGCTTCAGCACGCTCGCATTTTCACTGACGAAACCACGCAGGGGATCGCGCGCCATCGGTCGCACGTAGCCGTGATTGGCTTCCATCTGGTCGCAGTAGTACGCGATGAGGTCGGCCGTCTCCTGCGCTTCGCCGAGCGCCTCCATCCGGTTCTTGCCTACTTCGAGCGCCAGTACCGCGCCAAGGTAGTACACGCGCGCCTCGACCAGCGCTACGGCCCGCCGCAGGAGCTGCACCCGCTCCTGCCAGGGTCGCGTCGACCATGCGGGATACGCCCGCTGCGCGGCGGTGATCGCGGCATCCGCGTGCACGTCTTCGCCGGCCTGGAAGCTGCCCAGCACGACCCTCGTGTCGATCGGGCATTTCACGGCGAACTGGCGAGGCGCACGCACGTCGCGGCCGCCGATCAGCATCGGATGTTCGCTGCCGAGGTGCGCGCGCACCTGCGCCAGCGCTGCCTCGAACCGCCCATGCAACTCGGGCGGCGGATCGAACATCGTGGAATAGGTGAGTTTGAACACGCCGGACGTCATGAACGCGAGACCTGTGTGCCGTCTCCGGGTTCCGCTCGTGCCACGGAAATGCCGTGCGTGGCGACGGCGGTGGGCCGCCGGGTCAGACGAGGTCTGACGCCGGACCGAGAATCTGCTCGCGCAGTTCGCGATAGCGCGGCAACTGCGGCGGATAGACGCACAGGTACTTGACCTGCGCCGCCTGCAGGCAGCGCTGCTTGATCACTTCGAGCTTCTGGTCGCGTGGATTGATCACCTGGTCAGGTTCCTTGGCGTCCACGATCGCGATGATCGTCATGTCGCGATCGCAGATCACGAAGCCGACATGCTGGTTGGCGATCTTGCGAAAGGCCCGCAGCCGCTCCATGCCCTGCGGCCCGATCTTCACTTGCAACACGTCCGCCAGGCGCACTCGCGCGAAGATCTCGTTGCGCGGAAAGGCGGCCTTGAGCAGCAGGTAGACGACACTTTCCGCCTTGGTGAGGAAGCGTGCGCGCAGCAGGTAGAGGCCCGGCAATTCCGCCGACGACAACAATCGCGTCGTTTCACCCTCGGTCCATTGCGCGACGGTATTCGGCGAATCGCCGCTGCCGCGCGACGCGCCGCCGGCGGCGCGATTGCGCCGCACGAAGCCGATGATCACCGTCACGACCAGTGCGGCGATGACCAGCGCGAAGAGAACTCCCTGTGACATCGACTGCAATCCCTCTTGGTTCCCCTAGGACCCGCGCTGCGACTTGTGCGCGACAAGGCAGGGTTATATCCGTTGTTGTGCCGCAGCTTTACCCAATAATCCTTTGTAGTCTAAAGCATTTCGATAATGCGGCGCCATCCGGTCGGCGGCTGGCGATCGAGGCCCTCCGGTGCCGCACAATAGCTCGGGACGGCCTTGTGCAGGACAGTGGCACGACATTGACGGGCGCACTGCCCGGCCCGTGACGAAACGGCCGGCAGCCGCCGGGCTCTTGTAGGCGGCAATCGGGGACGGGCGCCTGTCGCGGCTGCGCAACAGCCGGCTGGCCCGATCGGGCAGACAATTTGGGCGACGCCGGATCGCCGCCAGATGGCGGCCGCGTCACTTGCTGCGGGCCTGGATCGGCACGCGCACGGCCAGATTGTCGATGCCAGCGTCGATGCGTCCTTGCATATAGGCAAAAAATGGGTTGGACGACATTCGCGCGAGCGCATCGACGCCCACGATCAGGGTCCCGCGCTCGCCGTGCATCGCGATATTGCCGAGGTGCACGCCGAAATCGTCCGCGGGATCGGGCTCCATGCCGTAAAGCGCGTCGTCCATCGGAAACGGCAACGCGACGTGGGAAAGCGAATATACGTCGGCCGGAAAGAAGAGCCCGAGCTTGCGCGTCTGCTCGGTCGCCTCGCCGGCTTCCGTTGCACGCTCGACCACCTCGAGGCTTTCGGGCGACGCGTTGGTGATGATCACCGTTCGAAAATTGCGCGGCGGCGCGGGCAGCAGCCGCGCCAGCGCCGTCACCGAGTTCGACCGCAGCAACGGCCCGAACTTGGCGTTGCGGTTGAGATCGAACAGTACGAGCTCGCTGCCGTTGACCGGCAGGTGCGCATACAGGCCTTCGATCACCGCCTGCGTGCTGACGGTCGCATCAACCACCGATTGAAACGTCAGGATCGGCGGCAGCGCTGCAAGCCGCCCTCCCGCGGCGTGCGCGGCGATGTCCTGCTGCAGCACCTTCGTAAGAAGCGACGATTGGCGCGCTGCATTGACCGGGAACGAGTTGTACTTGTAAGGATTGAATTCCGGCACGATCCCCAGCCACGACGCCTTGGCGAACGCGGGCAGCACCGCCGGCCAGCCGAGCATGCCGGAGAAGCGCGCGAGTTCGGTCACACCGATCATTGGCGATACCAGGACGACGCGGCTCACCCGCGGCAGCGCCGGATCGGCCAAGCTGTCGAGGACATATTTCATCACCAGCGCGCCCCCGTTCGAGTAGCCGACCAGGTGCAAAGGCAATGCGGGGACCCGCCGGTGCGCCTCGCGAATCGCCAGGCGCGCGGCGGCGTACCAATCCTCCCATTCGACTTCGGTCAGGCCCGCCGGGACCGTCCCGTGACCCGGCAGGCGGATGGCCAGGGCCAGGAAGCCATCGTCGACATAGCGGCGCGCCAGATGGCGCACGCTGTACGGCGAGTCAGTCAATCCATGCAGCAGCACCACGACACCGACCGGCAATCCGCGCGGTTCCAGCACGAACGATCGGTTCCAGTCCTGCGCGAAGCGTGGCGGGTGGATCGGGCTACCACTGAAATAGCGATTACCCGCCGTACGCACCGAAGGCGGCAGCTTATCCGTCACCTCCCGGTGGACGTCGTTGAACGCCGCGTTCTCGGCCTGGATGTACTGCGGCCAGTCGGCCCGGCGCAATTCGTCCGCAGCGAGTTCGGGCGGTGCGTGCGTGTGCCACAGTTCGAGTGGCGGCCCACGCTGCGATTGCCACGCACGCAGTCCCAGCAGCGCCGCGATTATCAGCGCCAATACGATGGCGCCAGACTTCACGAACGTACCAATACGTCCGGCGCGCCGCGTTGCTCCAAGGAGGGATCGGACGCCATCAGCCCGGTCGGGTCGGCCGCGACGCGCTACCAGTTGAAGCTGACGCCGACGATCGGTCCGCCTGCGTTCAGTTCCTCGATGGGCTGGCCCGATTTCATGTTGTAGTCGAGGTAGCGGTAGCCCGCGACGACGCCGCCCCATTTGAAGGCGTAGCCCAGCCCGGCGAAGGCCTGCCAGGTGAGGTCGCTCTGTCCGGTACCGACGTCGAGGTAGTACGGAACGTACCATTGGTGGTCCGCGCCGAAGGCTAGGCGGCCCTTGACACCGACGACGCCATCCCAGAGGCTCTGGTCGGCCTCGCGCGTTCCCGAGCGCCCGGGAACCGAGATCTGCCCGACATTGCCGTACAGGCTGTAGCCCAGCTTTTCCTTGACATCCAGCAGCCGGGCACCGGCGAGCACGTCGAAGGTGGCGCCCGGTTCGGCGACTACCCGGTAGGTGCCGGCCAGCGTCCACACCAGCATCTTGAGATCGAAATTCGTGTTGGCGGTGACACCTGCCGGAAGGGTCACGCCGTTGTAGATCAGGTCGCGGGTCGACGTCTTGGAGTCACCCACGTCCATGTAAACGACGTCGGTGAACATGCCCCAGCGGCCGCGCTGCGCCTCGAACGTTCCCATGAAGACGAACTTGAGATTTTCGAGGATCGTGTCGGCAGATACGCTGATGCTTTCGCCGCCGGATCGTGGCGGGAACGTCGTCTGGCCACCGAGTTCCGGAAACCAGCCATAGATCGACGCACCGAATTTCCATTGATCCGACAGTGATTGTGCGGTGGCGACAGTACCGTGCACCGTGCCTAGGCCCAGTGCAAGAACGGCGAGCAAACGTTTCATGATGAAATTTTCCGTATTGATCAGGAATTGATGGCCGCCAGTTTGGCAGAAACGCCGGGATAGGCCTGGTAATGACCGCGTGGCGCTCGCCGGGAATCAATTCCCGGATTGACGAGCAGAACTGAATCGTCCGGCGCGTTGGGTTGCAAGCACCCAGACATCGGCAGCGTAGCCCGACTCAAAGCGCTAGGCAAGCCGATTGCGGGGTGGGCGCCTCCGGGTGAATTGGCGCGCGTGCGAGCCGCCCGATCCGGTCGGAAGGACCAGCAAAAGGCCCGGCGATTGCCGGGCCTTTTGCACTCCTATGCAAGCCGAGGTACCCGTCATGGCGCACCCCCGCATGGCGGCGCGGACCTTACATGTCCATATCGCCCATGCCACCCATGCCACCCATGCCGCCACCGCCGCCCATCGGCTTGTCGTCCTTGGGCAGTTCGGCGACCATGGCGTCGGTCGTCAGCATCAAACCCGCCACCGATGCGGCGTTCTGCAGTGCGAAGCGCGTCACCTTGGTCGGATCGAGCACGCCCATCTCGACCATGTCACCGTACTCGCCCGTCGCGGCATTGAAGCCGTAGTTGCCCTTGCCTTCGACGACCTTGTTGACGACGACCGACGGCTCGTCACCGGCGTTCTGCACGATCTGGCGCAGGGGCTCCTCGACCGCTCGGAGCACGATCTTGATGCCCGCGTCCTGCTCGGCGTTGTCGCCCTTCAGGCCCTTCAGGTTCGAACGTGCGCGCAGGTAAGCCACGCCGCCGCCCGGAACGATGCCTTCTTCGACGGCCGCACGCGTTGCGTGCAGCGCATCTTCGACCCGCGCCTTCTTTTCCTTCATTTCCATTTCGGTGGCCGCACCGACCTTGACCACGGCCACGCCGCCGGCGAGCTTCGCAACGCGCTCCTGCAGCTTTTCCTTGTCGTAGTCGCTGGTCGCATCCTCGACCTGCTTGCGGATGTTCTTCACTCGCGCTTCGATGGCGGCCTTCTCGCCGCCGCCGTCGATGATCGTCGTGTCTTCCTTGCCCACTTCGATCTTCTTGGCACGGCCGAGGTCCTTCAGCGTCGCGTTCTCGAGCTTGAGGCCCAGTTCTTCCGCGATCACCGTGCCGCCCGTGAGGATCGCGATGTCTTCCAGCATCGCCTTGCGCCGGTCACCGAAACCAGGTGCCTTGACGGCAGTGGTCTTCAGGATGCCGCGGATGTTGTTGACGACCAGCGTCGCGAGCGCCTCGCCGTCGACGTCCTCGGCGATGATCAGCAGCGGCTTGCCAGCCTTGGCGACCTGCTCGAGCAGCGGCAGCAAGTCACGGATGTTGCTGACCTTCTTGTCGTGCAGCAGGATGTACGGGTCTTCGAGCAGCGAGACCTGCTTGTCCGGATTGTTGATGAAATACGGGGAGATGTAGCCGCGGTCGAACTGCATGCCTTCGACGAGGTCGAGCTCGTTCTCGAGGCCCTTGCCGTCTTCCACCGTGATCACGCCTTCCTTGCCGACCTTGTCCATCGCCTCGGCGATGGTCTTGCCGATCGACTCGTCGGCGTTCGCGGAGATCGAGCCGACCTGCGCGATTTCCTTGCTGGTGCTGCACGGCTTGCTGATCTTCTTCAGCTCCTCGACGATGGCCAGGACAGCCTTGTCGATGCCGCGCTTCAGGTCCATCGGGTTCATGCCGGCGGCGACGTACTTCATGCCTTCGGCGGTGATCGACTGCGCCAGCACGGTCGCGGTGGTGGTGCCGTCACCGGCCACGTCGGAGGTCTTGGACGCGACTTCCTTCACCATCTGCGCGCCCATGTTTTCGAACTTGTCCTTCAGTTCGATTTCCTTGGCGACGGACACGCCGTCCTTGGTGATCGTCGGCGCGCCGAAGCTGCGCTCGAGAACGACATTGCGGCCCTTCGGGCCGAGGGTGATCTTGACGGCGTCGGCGAGGATGTTCACGCCTTTCACCATCTTGTTGCGTACGTTCTCGCCGAAGCGGACGTCTTTGGCTGCCATGGTTCGTATCTCCTGATGCTTGTTCGGTTGGGCGCGGTCGGCGGAATGTCAGCCGACGATGCCGATGATGTCGTCTTCGCGCATGTGCAGGTAGTCGGCGCCTTCCAGCTTGAATTCCTGGCCCGAGTACTTGCCGAAGAGGATCTTGTCGCCCGGCTTGAGGCCGATGGCAACCAGTTTGCCGTTGTCGTCCGTCTTGCCGGGACCGACGGCGATGACCTCACCCATCGAGGGCTTTTCCGCGGCGGTGTCGGGGATGACAATGCCGCCAGCCGATTTACGCTCTTCTTCGAGCCGCTTGACGATCACGCGATCGTGCAGAGGACGCAGTTTCATGGTTAGCACTCACTCCTGTGGAAATCATTGAAATAACAGCATGTTACGAGGCCGATGGTCCCGCTTCGCGAGGCGAGGCACGAGTCTGCAACGGTCGAGAGCACGCGCGGCTCGGCGCTTGCTAGCACTCATCAGCAACGAGTGCTAATAATAGGGCATGTGCCCGGGGAATTCAAGGGCGCATCCGCCGGCCAGGCGACGACAAGTCGGCGTGCATCCCGCTTTAGCTTGTCGATTCCTTCTTTGAATCCGCGTCGCAAAGCTTCCCGCCAGCGCCGCTCACGGACCGCCCGCGTCCGTCTGTAAGCCGGACCACCGTTCCCGGCAGCCACGCGCTAGCGTCGCACTACCGGACCCAACAGGGATCTCGCTATGCTGCAACCCGCCCACATCGGTCACCTCGCCATGCTGCGTTCGCTCATCCGCCAGGGTGCTGCCGACGGCAGCTTCGATCGGGAACTGGGCGAAAGCTCGCCCGAGGCGGAGGCCTTCTTCGCCAAGCTCAAGCAGGCACTCGTGGCGGGCTACTTTGTCGAGGAAAGTCGGACCGGCAAGATCGACACGGTTGCGGTACCCGGCTACGTGTTCTGGCCGGATGACCGGAACAGCGGTACGGCGCCGGCGGGATTCGGCCTTTTTCGCGCCCTGCCCAGCGGCTATGAACTCTGGCTCGCGGGCCTCGATCTCGGTCGCCGGGGCGGCGGTCACGGGCGCGCCCTGCTGGCCGCGCTGTTCGCGACGCCCCCAGGGCAGAAGACCTACGTGGTCCGTGTTCAACGCGCGTCTCGCTATGTCAGCGCACTGCAGCACCTGCTTGCCGACTTTGGTTTCGTCGCCGTTGGCGACACCGCACGGCTGCGCTGGTTCCTGCGCACGGATGCGCCTGCCGAACTCGCATCGCGTGTACGCGATGCCGTCGACGCACACATCGCGCTAAACTGAGCGCTCCAATGCACTTCGTCGTCGCGGGAGCGTGAGCTGCCGCGACGCTCCCGCTATCGTGGCCAGCTCACGCGACAATGCGCTGAACGTTCTTGGCAGTCCGCTTGCCGCGTGCGGCGAGTTCCCGCGCACCGGTTTCTTTCGCAACGGGTGCTGCGACACCGGCCCGGAGGACACCGGGATGCACACGGTGTGCGCCGTGATGACCGAGGCGTTTCTCGTCTACTCGAAGCTTGCCGGCAACGACCTGTCCACGCCCCACCCCGAGTGGGGGTTTCCCGGCTTGCAGGCCGGCGACCGCTGGTGTCTTTGCGTCGGCCGCTGGCGGGAGGCCCTGGCGGCCGGGTTCGCCCCACCCGTGGTTCTGGCTGCCACGCATGAAGAGGCGCTTGCCGTTGTCACGCTCGAAGACCTCGAACGCCACGCACAGCTCTGAGGCGACAATGACCAGAAGGAAGAGCGCATGGCCAACATGATCGGAACCCTCCGCGTGGTCGATGCGGGACGCGGCTTCAACTGGTGGGGCGATGGGTGGCGGATTCTGCGGTCCGGCTTCTGGACCTGGATCGGCATCACCGTCATCTACATCCTGCTAAGCCTCGTGATCGCGGTCATTCCGTTCGTGGGCGCGCTCGGTCACTCGCTGCTGACTCCGGTCTTCGTCGGTGGACTTATGCTGGGGTGCCGGGCGCTCGACCGTGAAGCACCGTTGCGTGTCGCGCATTTGTTCGAAGGTTTCCAGGGCACCCATTTCGTCCCCTTGCTGATCATCGGCGTCGTCAACATCGCCGTCACTTTCGGACTTGTCGCAATCATGGCCGGTGGCATGCTTGGCAGCATGCACCTGCCTGAACTGGCAAACCTCGGCAGCGACGCGGACCCGCTGGCCGGCATGGATCGCGCGATCGGCAGCGTCGGTGCCGGCGGCCTGTTGCTCGGGCTGCTGAGCCTGGTGATCGCCGCCTTGCTGGCGATGCTCAACTGGTTCGCGCCCGCGCTGGTCGTTCTCCAGGGCGCATCGGCGATCGACGCCATGAAGCGCAGCTTTGTCGCCTGCTGGCGCAATTTCCTGCCGTTCCTGCTCTATGGGCTCGTCGCAATCGGCATGTGGATTGCGCTCATCCTGCTTCTCGGGGCGATCGCCCTGATGGTAGGCATCGGGGCGATCGCCGGAAGCAACAGCGGGCACGGCGGCATGCTCGGTGCCCTCGTCGGCTTCGGAGTGCTTTTCGTCGGCGTTCTGTTGCTGCTGGCGCTCATCGTCGGGCCGATCGTGATCGGGTCAATCTACGCCGGATACAAGGACATTTTCGAGGACAGCGACACAACGGTTCCGCCGCCGGGCTTTAGCTGAATCCGCCGGCCCACCCCCTCGCGGGATGCGTCCGCGAGGATCCGGCGGTATCGGCAGGACGGTGATCAGTGCGCCTCGTCCCAGTTTTTCCCGGTGCCGACGTCCACGACGAGCGGGACGCGCAGTTCCGCTACTCCTGTCATGAGTCCCGGCAGGTCAGCGCGGACCCGGGCGAGTTCGCCGTCGGGAACCTCGAGCACCAGTTCGTCGTGGACCTGCAGCACCATCCGCGTGGTGAGGCGCTCCCGGTCGAGCCAGTCCTGCACCGCGATCATCGCGAGCTTGATGAGATCAGCCGCCGTGCCCTGCATCGGCGCATTGATCGCGGCCCGCTCCGCGCCGGCGCGACGTGGCCCGCCCGCAGCCTTGATGTCGGGCAGCCACAGCCGCCGCCCGAACACGGTTTCGACGTAGCCCTGCTCGCGTGCAAGTTCGCGCGTTCGTTGCATGTACGCGGCGACTCCCGGATAGCGTGCGAAATACTTCTCGATGAACTGCGCTGCGGCTCCGCGCTCGATGCCGAGCTGTTGCGCGAGGCCGAATGCGCCCATGCCGTAGATCAGGCCGAAGTTGACCGCCTTGATGTAGCGCCGCTGGTCGCCGTGACGGCCGCCGGCTCGACGCTGAAGATTTCCGCCGCGGTGGCGCGATGGATGTCGGCACCGTCGTGAAAGGCCCTGCAGCAAGGCCGGGTCTTCCGACAAGTGCGCCATGATCCGCAACTCGACCTGCGAATAATCGGCCGACATCAGCACGTGCGCCGGCGGCGCAATGAACGCCTCGCGGATGCGCCGTCCCTCGGCGGTGCGCACGGGGATGTTCTGCAGGTTGGGATCGATCGAGGCGAGGCGTCCGGTGACCGCCGTCGCCTGTGAGAACGTCGTATGTACGCGGCCGGTGGCGGCGTTGACCATCTGCGGCAGCTTGTCCGTGTAGGTCGACTTGAGCTTCGCGACCGAACGATGCTCGAGCAGGATCTTGGGCAGCGGATAGTCTGCCGCCAGCTCCTGCAGCACGTCTTCGTCGGTCGACGGCGCTCCGGTAGCCGTTTTCTTGATTACCGGCAGACCCATCTTCTGGAACAGGAGTTCTCCCAGCTGCTTGGGCGAGCCGAGATTGAACGGCTGGCCGGCCAACTGGTGCGCCTGCTGTTCGAGCGCAACGATGCGTTCGCCCAGCTCCTTGCTCTGCCGGCGCGAGCAATTTTGCGTCGATCAGGATGCCGTTGCGCTCCATCCGGAACAGCACTTCCCGCACCGGCATTTCGATCGTGCCGTAAATGTAGTCGAGCTTGGGGTCAGCCGCCAGCGGCGGGTACAGCACCTCGTGCAGGCGCAACGTGACATCGGCGTCCTCCGCCGCGTAATCGGTGGCGCGTTCGATCGCCACCTGCTCGAAGGGGATGCGGTTTGCGCCCTTGCCGGTGACCTCATCGTAGGCGATGGTCCTCACGTCCAGGTGTCGCGACGCCAGGTTGTCCAGGTCGTGCGGCCGGTGCGACTCGACGACATACGATTCCAGCAACGTGTCGTGCGCGACTCCGGCGAGTGCAAGGCCCTCGTTGGCGAACACATGCTGGTCGTACTTGACGTTCTGGCCGAGCTTCTTCCGCTGTGGATTCGCAAGCCACGGCGCGAGCCGCCGCAACACGCTCGCGCGATCGAGCTGGTCCGGCACACCGGTGTAGCGATGAGCGAGGGGGATGTAGCAGGCGCGTCCGGCTTCGGTCGCGAGCGAGATGCCCACGACGCGCCCCTGCATCGGATCCAGATTCGTGGTCTCGGTGTCGATCGCGACCAGCGGCGCAGTATCGATAGCCTCGAGCCAGCGTTCGAGCGCCGCCTGGTCGAGCACGGCTTCATAGTGCGTTGCGACAAGCGGTCCGCTCCGTCGGCGCCGGCGTCGTCACGTCGAAGCGACGCCCGGCAGAGTCCCGCGCGGCTTTGCCGGCGATGGTGCCGGCGACGTCGTCCGCCGCAGCGTCATCCGGCCGCGAATCGACGTCCCTTATGTCACGCAGCCAGGTCTTGAATTCGTAGTGCTCGAACAGGCGCTTCAGCGACGCCGCGTCCGCCGCGCCGAGCGACAGGTCCTGCGGAGCGACGGGCAGCGCACAATCGGTCTTGACCGTAAGCAGGCGCTTGGCCGTGGGCAGCCACTGGAGCACTTCGCGCAGGTTGTTGCCGACGACGCCGGGGATTTCGTCGGCATGCGTCACGATATTGTCGAGCGTGTCGTACTGCGCAAGCCACTTGGCGGCGGTTTTCGGTCCGACTTTGGCGACGCCGGGCACGTTGTCTACCGCGTCTCCGGTGAGCGTCAGCAGGTCGAGCACCTGATCGGCGCGCACGCCGAACTTCGCCTTCACGCCCGCCTCGTCCAGTCGCTCGTTGCTCATCGTGTTGACCATCACGATGCGCGGCGTCACCAGTTGGGTCAGGTCCTTGTCGGACGACGAGATGAGCGTGTCGATGCCATGCGCGGCCGC
The DNA here is from genome assembly GCA_963756765.1 of uncultured beta proteobacterium. Classification (GTDB taxonomy): domain Bacteria; phylum Pseudomonadota; class Gammaproteobacteria; order Burkholderiales; family Casimicrobiaceae; genus VBCG01. The sequence continues at coordinate 123,823 of CAVWPC010000015.1, forward strand.
GCGATTGGCCAGCGTGCCGATCACGTCGTCGGCTTCGACACCGTCGACCATCAGCAGGGGCCAGCCATGGGCGCGAACGCATTCGTGCAGGGGCACGATCTGCGCCACGAGGTCATCGGGCATCGGCGGCCGATTGGCCTTGTACTCCGGGTACCATTCGTCACGGAAAGTCTTGCCCGGCGCGTCGAACACCACGGCAAAGTAGTCCGGCTTGCCGTCCTCGACCATTCGGCGCAACATCGACAGCACCCCGCGCAGCGCACCGGTCGGTTCGCCTCTCGAGGTGCGCAGATCGGGCAGAGCGTGAAAGGCGCGGTACAGGTACGATGACCCGTCCACCAGCACGAGCGTAGGCATGCGTCAGACCCACAAGATTCCGGAACTCATCGATTCGCACACATCGAATACGTTCGATGGGCAGGAAGCGTGGCGCGTCATTGGAATTATGGCAGAGTTCGCCGTCGCGGCGCAGCGCCTGCACGGCATTCGCCCGGCAGTGAGCATCTTCGGCAGCGCGCGCATCCGCGCCGGACATCCGTACTATGAAAAGGCGCGCGATACCGCGCGCCTGCTGTCCGATGCCGGCTTCGCGGTCATCTCCGGCGGCGGGCCGGGGCTGATGCAGGCCGCCAACATGGGCGCGCACAAAGGATCGTCGCCGGCGGTCGGACTCAACATCAGCCTGCCGTTCGAGCAGAGCAGCAACGAGTTCCAGGACGTTTCGGTCAATTTCCGCTATTTCTTCGCGCGCAAGATGATGTTCGTGCGCTTTGCGTCTGCCTACGTGATCCTGCCTGGCGGCTTCGGCACGCTCGATGAACTCTCCGAGGTGCTGACGCTCGTGCAGACCGGCAAGAGTCGCCGCATTCCCATCATCCTGGTCGGCGGGCAGTTCTGGAGCGGACTGCTCGCCTGGATGCGCGACAAACTGGTCGGCGAAGGCATGATCCACGCGCAGGACATGGATCTCATCGAGGTGATCGAGGAGCCGGAAGCGATTGTCGAGGCGATCTTCCGCTTCTACGAGAATCGCGGCTTCGTCCCGTCGCTCGAAGAGCGCGAAAAAATGCTCAATCTCTAGCCTTGGCTGCGGGCGGCGTCCGGCGCAGCCGCGAGCGCATGCCGCGCTGCCTGGCGTACAGGGCGGCAGTGTCTCCGCATCGCGCATCCCGCGGCGATAGCGCCCCGAGACGCAACGCGACGCGCCGCAACACAACCGGGAAGCATCGACAATACGCGGCAAGACAAGGCGGCCGCCGGGTCGCCCTTTGATAGAATCACGACATTGTCCCATCGTCACCCGGCGGTCACGATGTCGCGGCGCTCCTCTCCGGCTTTCCAGTGCGCCTTCAGTGTTCTCGCCCTGGCGTCACGACGTTCGCGTTCGCGCAGCCGGCGCCCGTCGCGCCGGTGCCGGTGCCGCCGCCGCCCGCCTCCGCAAGCCCCTGACGCCACGCCACCGCCTCCGCCGGATTTTTCCGCCGATCCTGAACTCGAGCCCCAGGTCACGATCATCCGGCGCGGTACCGATACCGTCGAGGAGGTCCGGGTAAACGGGCAGCTGCGCTACGTGAAAGTCACCCCGCGCGTCGGCCCAGCCCTACTACCTCGTCCCCAACCAGAACGGCCAGACCTATCAGCGTTACGACTCGCTCGATTTCGGCCTGAAGACGCCGATGTGGCTGCTGTTTTCCTGGTGATCTAGGGCCACACCTATTTCGTGAAGATAGGCGCCGCTTGCGCGCCTTGTGCGCATGTCCGTCTATACACCGGTTTCCGTTCCCGAACTTGACGCCTGGCTCACCCGCTATGCGGCGGGCAGCCTCGTGGAGCTGCAACCGGTGGCCTCCGGAATCGAGAACACGAACTATTTCGTCACCACCGACCGCGGTCGCTATGTATTGACGCTCTACGAACGCCTGCCTGCGGCCGAGTTGCCGTTCTATCTCAATCTCACCGCGCACCTCGCGCGCGCCGGGGTGGAAGTCCCCGCGCCGGTGGCCGATCGTACGGGAGCATTGTTTTCATTGCTCAATGGCAAGCCGGCGGCGCTGGTCAGTCGCATCGACGGCGTACCCATCGCCACCCCCACGCCGGACCATTGCGCGCGCGTCGGCGCGGCGCTCGGCCGCCTGCACGTGGCGTCGCAGTCCTATCGCGCCCGCCTCACCAATCGTCGCGGGCCCGCCTGGTGGCGTCAGGCCGCACGCGCCGTGAAAGGGCGCCTCGATGCAAGCCAGGCAGCGCTGCTGGACGCAGAAATCCGCTTCCAGACGGGATTCGGTCGCGGCAAATTGCCCAAGGGAGCGATCCACGGCGATCTCTTCTGCGACAACGTGCTGTTCGCCGGCGACCGCTTGGCGGGAATCATCGACTTCGGCTTCGCAGCCACCGATTTCTTCGCCTACGATCTCGCGATCACGGTCAACGACTGGTGCGTGACGGATGATGGGGCGCTCCATCCGGAGGCAACGCGGGCGATGGTAGCGAACTACCACGTAGAGCGGCCGCTCGATCCCGACGAGCGCGAAGCATGGCCGGCGCTGCTGCGCGCGGCGGCCTTGCGGTTCTGGTTGTCGCGCCTGTACGACCTGCATCTGCCGCGGCCGGGGGAGCTCACCCACGCACACGATCCGGCCCACTTCGAACGCATCCTGCGTGACCGGGTCGCCCGGCCGCAACCGATGCCGCTACCCTGAAGCGCAGGCACCCGATGGCACGCGTTCCCCGCGAATTCCTGTTCACCCGCTACGATGCCCGCCAGGGCATGGTCTGGCTCGCGCAGGCCTACGCCATGTTCAAGCAGCGGCGGCTCGCGTGGGTCGTGCTGCTCATGGGCTACTACCTGGTGCTGCTTGTGCTGCGCGCCATTCCGGGGCTTGGCCCGTATGCGATGACGGTGATGAAGCCGGTGTTCGCCGTCGGGCTGCTCGCCGCGGCATGGACGCAGGAGCGCGGCTCACCGCCCCGGCTGTCGCAACTCTTTCAGGGATTTCGCGCCAACCTGTGGGCGCTGCTGCCGATCGGCGTGTTCTTCGTCGTCGGCATCACGCTCGCGGTATTCGCGTCTTCGCTCGTCGACGGCGGCAAGCTGCTCGACTTCCTGTCGGCGGGCGGATCGATGACCGAGGAACAACTGGCCGGCGCGCTTGCCGGTGGTTCGGTGCAGCTCGGCATGCTCTTCTCGGCCGTGCTGTCGATCCCCGTGCTGATCGCCACCTGGTGGGCACCCGCACTCGTCGTGTTCCAGGACGCAAGTGCTGGCGCGGCGCTCCTGGCGAGCCTGCGCGCCGCGCTGGCGAACTGGAAGCCGTTGTCGATCTACGCGCTGGGCGTGTTTTTCTACGGGGGCGTCGTGCCCGGCCTGCTGATCGGCGGCATTGCTCTGGTTGTACCGCAGCCCGGCGCCCAGGTGCTGATGATCGCGCTGCTGGTGCCCTACTCGTTCTTCTTCGCTGCGACGCTGCACATCTCGGACTACGTCAGCTATCGCGACGTCTTCCACGCGGGCGAAACACTGGCACCGCTTTCCGCGCGCGTCTGACCCGCGCGACTGACCCGTTGGAGCGCGGCGACCTCGCGCGTGGCGCGGCATTCGCGCTGCGTCGCCGGCATCCGGTCGGTCAGGCAGCCTGCAGGTTCGCGTATTCGAGCGCCAGCCACTTGACGCCGACATCGCGAAAATTGACCTGGACGCGCGCATCACCGCCCCGTCCCTCGGCGTCGATGATCACGCCGAGGCCGAACTTCGCGTGCCGGACGCTCTGGCCGATGCGCCATGCGGATGCCGGTGGCGTGGCCTGCGGCGCGGCGGTCACGCGCCCCCATTCCGCGTCATCGACGTCGATGGTGCGCCGTCGAAAGGGCGACAGCCATTGCACGAGTTCGGGCGGCAGTTCGTTCAGGAAGCGCGACGCGATGCCGTAGCGCGTCTGGCCGTGCAGCATGCGGCTCTGCGCGTGTGTGACATAAAGCCGGCGGCGCGCGCGCGTGACGGCAACGTACATGAGGCGACGCTCTTCCTCGAGACCGTCGGCTTCGGACAGGCTGTTCTCGTGCGGAAACAGTCCCTCTTCCAGGCCGGTGATGAACACCGTGTGAAATTCGAGTCCCTTCGCCGAATGGACCGTCATCAGCTGCAGCGCCGGGCGCCCCTCCACCGCCTGCGTGTCCCCCGCTTCGAGGGCCGCGTGGGCGAGAAATGCGGTCAACGGATCGGTGGCTCCCTCGTCCGGGCCCGTTTCGGGGACCGGCGCGGCCGGATCGACGCGTTCAGACAACATCGGCGCGTCGCTCGCAAGCTGGACCTCACGCACGAAATTGTCGGCGGCGGTGATGAGTTCCTCGAGATTCTCGACGCGATCCTGCCCGTCCTTCTCCTGCTGGTAGTGCGCGACGAGTCCCGACCTGGCGATGACGTGCTCGACGGCTTCCGGCAGCGGCAACGCCCTGGTGTCGGCACGCAATGCATCGATGAGTCGCACGAACGCCGCGAGCGCTGACCCCGCCTTGCCGCCGACCCGCCCGGCCGCGGCCACCTGCCACAGCGTCGTCCCGCCACCACGGGCACTGTCCTGCAGGCTTTCGAGCGTACGCGCGCCGATGCCCCGCGGCGGAAAATTGACCACGCGCAGGAACGCACCGTCGTCGTCCGGTGCCGCCAGCAGCCGCAGATAGGCTAGCGCGTGCTTCACCTCCGCGCGCTCGAAGAATCGCATGCCACCGTAGACCCGGTACGGAATGCCGGCGCCGAACAGCGCGTGTTCGAGGACGCGCGACTGCGCGTTGGAGCGATACAGCAACGCCACCTCGTCGAGGACCACCCCATCCGCGTCCAGACCTTTCACGACGTCGACGATGAAGGCCGCCTCGTCGCGGTCGGAAGGTGCAGCGAAGGCGCGCACGGGTTCGCCCATGCCGTCATTGGTCCAGAGGTTCTTGCCGAGGCGCGCCTGGTTGTTGCGGATCAGCGCATTCGCAGCATCGAGGATATGGCCATGCGAGCGGTAATTCTGCTCGAGCTTGATGAGCTTCACCGGTTGCTCGGGTGTCGCGAAGTCGCGCTCGAACCGCTGCATGTTGGCTACCTTGGCGCCGCGAAACGCGTAGATCGACTGGTCGTCGTCGCCTACCGCGAACACGGCCGCATGCGGGCTCGCCAACAGGCGCAGCCACTTGTACTGCAGCGTGTTGGTGTCCTGGAACTCGTCGACCAGCAGGTGCGAAAAGCGTCGCTGGTAGTGGCCGCGCAGCGTTTCGCTGCCGGCGAGCAGCTCGTAGCTGCGCAACAGGAGCTCGGCGAAGTCGACTACGCCCTCGCGCTGGCACATAGCGTCGTACAGGGCGTAGTGCTCGACCTGCCGGCGCGTAAACTCATCGCCTGCCTCGACCATGTTCGGGCGCAGGCCCTCCTCCTTGGCGTTCGCGACGAACCATTGGAACTGGCGGGCGGGAAAGCGATCGTCGTCGATATTGTGCGCGCGGTAGAGCCGCTTGATCAGCGACAACTGGTCCTGCGTGTCGAGGATCTGGAAAAGCTGCGGCAGGTTCGCGTCGCGGTGATGCGCACGCAGCATCCGGTTGCACAGGCCGTGAAAGGTGCCGATCCACATGCCACGCGTGTTGACCGGCGTCAGCGCGGAGAGCCGAAGCAGCATCTCGCGCGCGGCCTTGTTGGTGAAGGTGACGGCCAGGATGGCCATCGGTCCGGCCTGCCCGGTGGCCAGCAGCCACGCGATGCGCGTAGTCAGTACGCGGGTCTTGCCGCTGCCCGCACCCGCCAGGATGAGCGCGGACGCATGCGGTAGCGTGACGGCCGCGAGTTGCTCGGGATTCAGGTTTTCGAGGAGCGGGGAAGCCATGCCGAGTACGCCAGTGCAAAGGACGATGATAGCCGAGGCCGCGCCACGGTCGCGGTGCGCCGGCTCGCGTTCATGCCGCCTCGCGCCGGCCGTGGCACCGGGCCACCATGCCCGGCCGGCTATAATCGCGCGCTCCATCGTCACCCTCGGCCGCCTGCCATGCCTCGCACGCCCGACCAGCCGCTCGCTGCGAACTCCGCGACGATGCGCGCTTTCGTTCACCTGATCCGCTCGGCGGCGCCGTACGTCCACTCGTTCCGCGGTCGCACGTTCGTGATCGCCTTCGGCGGCGAAGTGGTCGCGGACGAGCAGTTCCTGGGCGTAATCCACGACCTGAACCTGCTGCACAGCCTGGGTATCCGCCTGGTCGTGGTCCACGGCAACCGCCCACAGGTGGAGAGCATCCTCGCAGCGCAAGGCATTCCCAGCCGCTATGCGCATGGCGTGCGCATCACCGATACCGATGCGATGGATTGTGTCCTCGAAGCGGCTGGCCAGGTGCGCGCACGCATCGAGGCACTGTTGTCGCTCGGACTCGCCAATTCACCGATGGCCGGCGCGCGCAACCGCGTGTCGAGCGGAAATTACCTGACCGCCAAGCCGATGGGCATCGTCGACGGCGTCGACATGCAACTGACCGGCGAAGTTCGGCGCATCGACACCGAAGCGATCCGGCAGCGGCTGGACGACGGCGACATCGTGCTGATTTCGCCGATCGGCTATTCACCCACCGGCGAGATCTTCAATCTCACCGTGCAAGAGGTGGCGACGCAGGTGGCCGTTCGGCTCGAGGCCATCAAGCTCATCTTCCTGATGGATGCCGACGGCGTGCGCAATGGCCGCCGGCAGCTGTTGACCGACCTGTCGACCCACGACGCCGAGGCACTGCTCGCCAAGGGCGACAAGTTCGCCCCCGACGTCCGGTTGTACCTGCCGGCCGCGGTGCGCGCCTGCAACAACGGCGTCAAGCGCGCGCACCTCATCAATCGCGGCCTCGACGGAGCGCTGCTGCTCGAACTGTTCACGCGCGACGGCGTCGGCACGATGGTCGCGTCCACAGCGCTGGCCAACATCCGCAGCGCGACCATCGACGATGTCGGCGGCATCCTCGGCGTCATCGAGCCGCTGGAGGAACAGGGCGTCCTGGTGCGTCGCTCGCGTGAGCGCCTGGAGAGCGAAATCGAGCGCTTCCTGGTGGCCGAGTATGATGGACACATCATCGGCTGCGCCGCCCTGTATGCCTTTCCCGAGGAAAAAGTGGGGGAGCTGGCCGCGCTGGCGGTCCAACCCGACTACCGGCGCGAAGGCTACGGCGAGGCGCTGATGCGCGAGATCGAGATGCGTGCGCGCAAGCTCAAACTCACGGAACTGTTCGTGCTCACCACCAAGACGGCGCACTGGTTCCTCGAACGCGGCTTCCGCACCGCCACCATCGCCGAGCTTCCGCAGCAGAAGCAGGCGCTGTACAACTACCAGCGCAAGTCGCTGGTCTATCGCAAACAGCTGTAAGGACGTCCAATGGCCCGTACGGTGCAGTGTGTCAAGCTCGGCAAGGAAGCCGAAGGACTCGATTTCCCGCCCTATCCAGGGGAACTCGGCAAGCGCATTTACGACAACGTGTCCAAGGAGGCGTGGGCTGCCTGGCTCAAGCACCAGACGATGCTCGTCAACGAGAATCGCCTGAGCCTCGCCGATGTCCGCGCACGCAAGTGGCTCGCCGAGCAGATGGAAAAGCACTTCTTCGGCGGCGGGGCGGAAATGCCGTCGGGGTACGTGCCACCGTCGGCCTGATGGCCGTGCCATGGACAGCGAGCAAAGTCCCTACCACGCCCATCTTTACTACACGCGCGAGCAGCGGCCTGCGGCCCTGCGCCTGCAGCAGAGTCTCGTTGCGCAGGTCGCGTCGGGAGCGGCTGATGGACTCCTCTTTGTCGGAGAGCTCCGCGATGGCAAAGTCGGCCCGCACTGCGTGCCGCAGTTCGAGATTCATTTCCTGAAGCGGGCGTTGCCCGCCATCATTCCGATCATCGAAGCTGCGGGTCTCACGGCGCTCGTGCACCCGCTCACCGACGATGACCAGGCGGACCATACGCGGCTCGCGCGCTGGATCGGAACGCCGCTGAAGCTCGACCTGACCACGCTGGATCCGCCGGGCGTGAACCAGGGCCTGGCCCGCTTCGCCAAGTCGGATCGCTAGGCCGATTCGCCGGGCAACCTTTCTGGAACGCCCTCGTCCGGGCTGGTAGACTGGTCCGGATGGCTGCCCATCCAATCAGTCGCTATCCGGTCCCGGAGTTGTCCAGCCTGCCCGAGGACATCCGCTCGCGCATTCTCGAGGTGCAGGAAAAGGCGGGCTTCATCCCCAATGTCTTCCTGACGCTGGCGCACCGGCCGGCGGAGTGGCGCGCGTTCTTCGCCTATCACGATGCGCTGATGGAGAAGGAAGGGCGACTGAGCAAGGCCGAGCGGGAGATGATCGTCGTCGCCACTTCGGCCGCCAACGAATGTCTCTACTGCGTCGTCGCGCATGGCGCGATCCTGCGCATCTTCGCGAAGAACCCGCTGGTCGCCGACCAGGTGGCGACCAACTACCTCAAAGCCGACATCACGGCGCGGCAAAAGGCGATGCTCGCGTTCGCGCTGAAGGTTGCCCGGCACAGCAGCGAATTGTCCGATGCCGATTTCGCGGCATTGAAAGGCCACGGATTCACCGAGGAGGACGCCTGGGACATCGGCGCGATCGCCGCCTTCTTCGCGCTGTCGAACCGGATGGCGGACCTCATCGCAATGCGACCCAACGAGGAGTTTTTCCTGCTGGGACGCGTGCCGCGCGTGAAGTAGCGTTGAGTGCCCACGCCGCGGCGCCCGCTCCCGCCCGCCCGGCTGCCCGTGCCCGCCGCCGCGCCGTTGCCGAGGCACCGCTACCCGTAGTCCGATTCGCGGCTGGATACCTGATGCGCATGCCGACGCGGACCTCCGCACTCATCCCTGTCGGTCTGGTCACCTTGCTCGCCTCGACATCGGCGTGCGCCGCCGAAGCGCCGCATGCCGACCATTCCACCGCCATCTTCGTGGCCCAGGTCGTGCTCCTGCTCACGGTCGGCCGCCTGCTGGGCGAGGTGATGCAGCGTATCGGCCAGCCGGCGGTCATGGGTCAGCTGCTGGCCGGCATCCTGCTCGGCCCGTCGCTGTTCGGGCTCCTGGCACCGGACCTGCACGCCCTGGTGTTTCCGGACACGGCCGTGCAGAGAAAAATGCTCGATGCCGTGTCGCAGCTGGGCATCCTGATGCTGCTGTTGCTTACCGGCATGGAAACCGACCTGTCCATCGTCCGCAAGGTGAAACGAGCCGCGGCCGCGGTGTCGATAAGCGGCATCGTGATTCCGTTCGCACTCGGCGTCGCCGTCGGGCAGTGGATGCCCGAATCGCTTTTACCCGATCCCGACAAGCGGCTGGTGACGTCGCTGTTCCTCGGCACGGCATTGTCGATCGCGTCGGTCAAGATCGTGGCAACCGTGGTCCGCGAGATGAACTTCATGCGCCGCGACGTGGGCCAGGTGATCATCGCCGCCGCGATCATCGACGACACCATCGGCTGGATCGTCATCGCGATCATCTTCGGCATTGCGATCCACGGTCGTGTCGATCCGCTTGCGCTGGCGCAAAGCGTCGTGGGCACCCTGCTGTTTCTGGCGTTCAGCTTCACGATCGGCCGGCGCATCGTGCATGCGCTGATTCGCTGGTCCAACGACACCCTCAAGATCGAATTCGCGGCCATCACGATGATCCTGGTCATCATGGGAGTGATGGCGCTCGTGACCGACTGGATCGGTGTCCACACGGTGCTGGGCGCCTTCGTGGCCGGGATGCTGGTCGGCCAGTCACCGATTCTGACCCGGCACATCGACGAGCAATTGCGCGGGGTGATCACTGCGCTCTTCATGCCCGTGTTCTTCGCCGTCGCCGGCCTCAACGCCGACCTCACGGTGCTGGCCTCGCCGCCGGTGGCTGCGCTCGCGATCGGCTTCATCCTGGTTGCGAGCCTGGGCAAGTTCGCCGGCGCCTTGCTGGGCAGCCGCCTGGCCGGCATGCGCTTTCGCGAGGGCGTGGCCCTGGCCTTCGGCATGAATGCGCGCGGATCCACGGAGGTGATCGTGGCCTCCATCGGCCTTGCGATGGGCGCATTGAGCCGCGACCTCTACACGATGATCGTCGCCATGGCGGTGGCGACGACCATGGCCATGCCGCCGACCTTGCGCTGGGCGTTGAAACGCCTGCCGCTGACCGACCAGGAAAAAGAGCGACTCGAAAAGGACGCCGCCGACGAGAACGGCTTTTTGCCGCAGCTCGAGCGCGTTCTCGTCGTCGTCGACGACAGCGCCAACGGCAGGTTCGGTGCGCGACTGGGCGGGCTTGTCGCCGGATCCCGGCAGCTGTCGACGACGATCCTGCCGCTGGCACCCATGGCGGCGCACGCTGCAGTCACCGACGAGAGCAACGCACGTGCTACGCCGTGGGAGGACATGGTTCGTGGTGCCGCATCCGGCGTCCAGGTGTGGACCCCGGACGCCGACGGCGAGAAAGAGAAGAAGTGGACGGTGGAAGTGGCGGACGCCAAGGAGGATGTCCCGGCGGCGGAAATCGTCGCGGAAAAGGCGAAGAAGGGACACGACTTTCTCGTCCTCGGCATCGCCGACGCCGTGGCCGACAAGGAAGGCGCGCTGAGCGCAACCGCAAACGAAGTCGCCACTGCGTTCGATGCCGCCATGGCGATTGTCGTCGCGCGCGGCGGGCACCGTTACCATCCGCTCGGCTACCCGCTCGACATCCTGGTTCCGGTCACCGGCACCGGCTATTCGCGCAACGGCGCGGAGGTGGCCTTTGCCATCGCCAGGGCAGCGAACGTGCGGCCCACCGTCCTCTACATCTCCACCGCGCGCCAGGGCTCGTGGGTCAGCCGCTGGGGCGAGCTGCAGCTCACTTCCCAGGAACAGGGCATCGTGCACAGCCTGGAAGAACTCGGCACCCAGTATGGCGTCGTCGTCAATACGGTTTCGATCAGCCATCGCGATCCGCAACAGGCGATCCTCGCGCAGGCCACAAGGGGTCGGCACAACCTGATCGTGATGGGCGTCCACCGGCACAGCACCGAAACGGTGTACTTCGGCAGTGCGGCCGCCGGGATCCTGGCGCAAACCGAACGCTCGGTCCTGCTGGTCGCCAGCTGATTTGCAGATCTGCCCGGGCGCGCGGGGCGCAAAATGAAGGAGCGGCCCGTGGGCCGCTCCTTCGAAGGTCGACCGGTGAAATTCAGCCGAGGTTGAGCTTGAACCACGCGAGCATCTTTTCCCATGCGTCCTCGGCCGCCTGCTTGCGGTAGCTCGGCCGGTAGTCCGCGTTGAAGGCATGCGGCGTGTCGGGGTAGATCTTGTATTCCGATTTTGCGTTCCCGGCGCCCTTCAGCGTCGCAAACAACTTCTCGACCGTGTCGCTGGGAATGCCGCTGTCGGCGCCTCCATACAGCCCAAGCACCGGACCCCCGATCTGCGGCGCGACGTCGATCGCCGTCTTGTCACCGGCGAAATAGGCGCGCGCGGTCGGCCCGTACCAGGCCACCGTCGCTTTCACGTCCGGATTGTGGGCGGCATACATGAGCGCAATCCGTCCGCCCCAGCAAAAGCCCGTGATGCCTAGACGCGACGTATTGGCAACGCCCGAGGCGCGCGCAAAGGATACGCAGGCATCGAGGTCGCGGTCGACCTGCGCGTCGGACACCTTGGTGACGACCTCGGACATGAGCTTCGGAATGTCGGTGTACTTGGACGCATCGCCCTGGCGTGCGTAGAGTTCCGGCGCGATCGCGAAGTAGCCGGCCTTGGCGAGGCGGCGGCAGATGTCCTTGATGTGTTCGTGCACGCCGAAGGCCTCGTGCACGACCAGCACCACTGGGAAATTGCCGCCCTTCGCGGGCATCGCGCGATACGCCGGCATCATGCCGTCCCAGGTGGGCACCTTGACCTCGCTCGCCACCAGGCCTTCGGACGATGTGGTGATCGTCTGCGCCGATACCGGCAGCACTGCGGCCGCGAATCCCGCGCCCAGCGCGGTCACGACGAAGGTCCGCCGATCGACGTTGCGCTCACCGACAAGGCTCTTGAGTTCGGAACTGATGATGTCGTTCATGCGGACCTCCAAAGAAAACAGCCGCCAGCGACCGCGAATTCCGGCCGCGGATAGTTGAAATGCTTACGTTAGCATTGCTGTGAACGGGCAGAGCCTAAATCTCATGGACAATCTGCCCGGCGACCAGCGTATAGCGAACCCGGCCTGGCACTTCGAGGCCGAGGAACGGCGTGTTCTTGCCCTGGCTGCGCAAGGCGCTGCGCTTGACCTGCCAGAACGCCTGCGGATCGAAAATGCAGATGTCGGCCGGCGCCCCCAGCGCCAGGCGACCGGCCGGCACGCCGATTACGCGCGCGGGCTCGCTGGTGATCTTGGCGATAGCCGCCGGCAGCGCCACCCCGTCCTCGCTCGCCCACTTCAGCACCAGCGGCAGCAACAGCTCAAGCCCGGTCGCGCCGGGCTCGGCTTCCGCGAATGGAACGAGCTTGGAGTCATCGTCGACCGGCGCATGGTCTGAACAGACTAGATCGATCGTGCCATCGGCAAGCGCGGCGCGCAACGCCGCGCGGTCGCGCACCGTACGCAACGGCGGCACCAGATGGGCATTCGCATCGAACCAGCCGATGTCGACGTCGGCCAGATGCAGATGATGTACCGCGACGTCACACGTAAGGGGAAGCCCTTCATGTTTCGCCATACGGACCAGCGCGAGGCTGGCGGCCGACGACAACCGGCACAGGTGTACGCGCACGCCGGTGTCACGCATCAGCGTCAGGATCGTTTGCAGCGCAATCACCTCGGCCGATGCGGGAATGCCGGCAAGTCCGAGCCTGGTCGCCACCTCACCATCGTGCGCCACGCCACCGCGGCCCAGCCGCGAATCGCTCGGACGCAGCCACAGGCGGTGGCCGAACGTCGCCGCATATTGCATCGACCGCCACAGGAGTTGCGTATCGACGAGCGGAACGTCCGCGTGCGAGAACGCGACACAACCCGCTTCGGCGAGTTCACCCATCTCCGTCAGCGTGGTGCCCTGCAGGCCGACGGTGAGCGCTCCGATCGGATAGACATGGGCCTGATTGAGGGAACGTGCCCGATGCTTCAGCATTTCGACCAGGCCCGGCTCGTCGAGGGGAGGATCGGTATCCGGCGGACAGGCGAGGCTCGTCACGCCTCCGGCGATCGCCGCCTGCATCTCCGACTCGAGCGTGGCCTTGTATTCGAGCCCCGGCTCGCGCAGGCGCGCCGACAGGTCGATGAGGCCAGGCGCGACGATGAGCCCGGCGGCATCCACGACACGATTCGGATGCCAGCCGTCGGGCGCGACGCCGATGCCGACGACCTTCCCCGCTGCCACGAACAGCGTGTCGACGCGATCGAGGCCGTTCGCCGCGTCGACCAGACGCCCACCGGCAATCTCGATCTTCATGCCGACTCCGCGGGCACGACTTGCAGCACCCCGATCGTCGAGCGCGCCGGGGCCTTGCGGGGAGAGCGTACTGGCATCGTCATCGCTAGTTGCCGGCGATCATGCCCATCACGGCCATTCGCACGGCGATGCCGAAGGTCACCTGCGGCAGGATGACGGAACGCTCGCCATCCGCGACGGCGGAATCGATCTCCACGCCGCGGTTCATCGGCCCCGGATGCATGACGATCACGTCCGGCTTGGCGAGCAGGAGTTTTTCCTGCGTCAAACCGTAATGCTTGAAATATTCGCCGGCCGACGGCAGGAGCGCACCCTTCATGCGTTCGCTCTGCAGCCGCAGCATGACCACCGCATCGACGCCGCGCAATCCCTCGCGCATGTCGTTGAAAACGCGCACGCCCATCGCGCCAACCTGCGCCGGCAGCAGCGTCGCCGGACCAATGACCCGGACCTCCGGCGTGCCCAGCGTCGTAAGTCCATGGATCAGCGAGCGCGCCACCCGCGAATGCAGCACGTCGCCGACGATTGCCACCACCAGATTGTGGAACGATTTCTTGTAGTGACGAATCGTGTACAGGTCGAGCAGGCCCTGCGTCGGATGCGCGTGGCGACCGTCACCCGCGTTCACCACATGCACATGACTGCGTCCATGCGCGTTCAAGTGCTGCGCAATCAGGAATGGGGCGCCGGACTCGGCATGACGGACGACGAAGATGTCGGCGTCCATCGCGACCAGGTTGTCGACCGTGTCCAGCAGCGTCTCGCCCTTGCTGGTCGACGAGGCGCCGATGTTCAGGTTGATCACGTCCGCGGACAGCCGTTTCGCCGCGATCTCGAAGGTCGTGCGCGTCCGCGTCGAGTTCTCGAAGAACAGGTTGAACACCGCCTTGCCCCGCAGCAGCGGCACCTTCTTGACTTCGCGCTCGGCGATCGACACAAACGGATCGGCCGTGTCGAGGATGCTCGTGATCACGTCCGCCGGCAGGCCCTCGAGCGACAGCAGATGCGTGAGCGCGCCGTTGCGGTTGAGCTGCGGGTTGCGCATCGGCGAAGACCCCTAGACGCGCTCGACGCTCAACAACAGGCGCTCATCGTCGCCACGCGACAGCACGACGGACAGATCGCGGGCCACCGCCAGGCGTGCGCCGCAGTACGTCGCCTCGATCGGAAGTTCACGGCCGCCGCGATCGACCAGGACAGCCAGCTCGATGCTCGCGGGGCGCCCGAAGTCGAACAGTTCGTTGATCGCCGCACGGACACTGCGACCGGTGAACAACACGTCGTCGATCAGCACGATCGATCGCACCTTCGACGTCGAACGGCAGCTCGGTCCGTTTGGTCCCGCCCTTGAGGCCGGTACGCGCGTAGTCGTCGCGGTAGAAGGACACGTCGATGAAGCCGACCGGATGTTCGCCGGCGAGCATCGTTTGCAGTCGCTGCGCGAGCCAGGCACCTCCTGAATAGATGCCGACCAGCGCGGCATTGAAAGCAATCGCCGGGCGCATCCGTTCCGCCAGCGCGGCCAGCGTGGCCTCGGCATCGGGAAGCTCAGTGCCCGTGCTCATCGAACCAGCCCTGCAGGATCAGCTGCGCGGCCACCTGGTCGCGGCTGGACCGCGAGTCCCGGCCACCGCCGCCGGCGGCATCGAGCACCGATTGCGCCGCCTGGGTGGTCAGGCGTTCGTCCGCCAGCGCCACTTCGAGTCCGAACCGCGTCGGAGAGCTGCTGCGCAAAGCGCTGCGCCTTCTCGGTCAGCGCGTGCGGGGTGCCGTCGACATGCACGGGAACGCCCACCAGCAGCAGATCGGGACGCCATTCCTCGAGCAACGCCGCGATCGCCGCGAATCGGGGTTCTGTACGCGCCTGGTCGATGGTCGCCAGGGGCCGGGCACTGCGGGTAATGGTGTTGCCTAACGCGACACCGATGCGCCGCGTACCAAAATCGAACGCAAGCACAGTGGCGGGGACTGGACGTGCGGTCACGCCTCACGCGTGCCCGGCGCCTTCGGACAAGCGCGAGAAATCGATCCCGAGGATCTGCATCGCCGCCGAAAGCCGCTGTTCCGCCGGAGTCGCGAACATGAGGTCGGCGTCGGCTTCCACGGTAAGCCAGGCGTTCTGCGCCAGTTCCTGCTCGAGCTGACCCGCCGACCAGCCGGCGTAGCCGAGGGACACGAACACGTCCGCGGGTCCTTCGCCACGCCCGACCGCTTCGAGTACGTCCTTGGACGTCGTAAGACCCATGTCGTCGCTGATCGCCAACGTCGATTGCCAGTTCCCGAGCGGCCGATGCAGCACGAAGCCCCGGTCGATCTGCACCGGGCCCCCATAGTGCACGGGCGACGCCCGCAGTTCACGGTCGGCCAGCGGAACGCTGATCTGCTCGAATAGCGCCGACAGCGTCATGTCGATCGGCTTGTTGACGACGATTCCGAGCGCGCCGTCAGGGTTGTGTTCGCAGACGAACGTCAGCGTGTGCGCAAAATGCGGATCGGCCATGGCCGGCATGGCGATCAGGAAGTGATGCGTCAGGTTGACGGACTCGGACATCGCGTCGAATTGTAAACGCTGGGGGGGTGCGCCACAATCGAAGCGGCAACAACCATGGTGCCTGACCGCGTTGCCGGTGACCGGGCGCTGCCGAACCCTTCACGATGCCCGCCTTCCCTTTCTCCCGACGCCGTCCGCCAGCCGCCGCCGCCGGCCGGGCTTCTGCGGTACGCATCGGCAGGCATGGCAGCCGCTGCGGAACCGGTCCGCCACCCGCCTCGCCTCCTTGCGTCGACGGACACCGGCCGTGAGATCTCCACCGGAATTCGACCGCGCGCTGGTGTGGTTTCGGCGCGACCTGCGCGATTTCGATCACGCGGCCCTCTACCACGCGCTGAAAGCGTCACGCCGGGTCTACGCCGCATTCATCTTCGACCGCGAAATCCTCGACGACCTGAACGATCCGGGAGACCGTCGCGTCGAGTTCATCTGGGAGTCCGTGCAGGAACTCGGCGCCGCCCTGGCAAGCCGCGGTGGGGCCCTGATCGTACGGCACGCGCGGGCGCGCGACGAAATCCCGCGCCTTGCCAAGGCTCTTGCCGTCGACGCGGTATTCGCCAATCACGACTACGAGCCCGACGCGATCGCCCGGGACGCGGCGGTCGCCGAGGCGCTGGCGGAGCTTCGCATTGCCTTCCAGACGAGCAAGGACCAGGTGATCTTCGAACGCGACGAAATCCTCACCCGGACGGGGAAGCCTTTCTCCGTGTACACGCCCTACAAGCGTGCCTGGCTGCAGGCGCTGACACCTTTCGACGTCAAATCGTATCCGGTCGAAACCTACATGGAGTCGCTGGCGCCTGCGCCGCCGGAGCTGGCCCTACCGCCGCCGTCACTGATCGCGATGGGCTTCCGGCGGACCAACCTCAAGGCGCTTGGCGTAGCGACGGGGATGGCGGGTGGCGCCAGGCTTTTCGCCGACTTCCGCCGGCGGATCGGGAATTACCGCGAGGCGCGCGACTTTCCGGCGGTCAAGGGCCCGTCCTACCTGTCGGTGCATCTGCGCTTCGGTACGGTGTCGATCCGCGCGCTCGCGGCCCATGCGCATGCCCGGGCGATGGAACGCGACGGTGAGGGGGCGGCAACCTGGCTCGCCGAACTCATCTGGCGCGACTTCTACGCGCAGATCCTGTGGCACCACCCGCGTGTCGTCGACGCAAGCTTCAAGCCGGCGTATGCGCAGCTCGCCTTTCCCAACGACCCCAAGAAATTCGACGCCTGGTGCCGCGGCGTCACCGGATATCCGATCGTGGATGCGGCGATGCGCCAGCTCAACACCACCGGCTACATGCACAACCGGCTGCGCATGATCGCAGCATCGTTTCTGGTGAAGGACCTGCTCGTCGACTGGCGCTGGGGCGAACGCTACTTCGCCCGTGCGCTGATCGACTTCGACCTCGCGTCGAACAACGGCGGGTGGCAATGGGCGGCATCGACCGGTTGCGACGCGCAGCCGTATTTCCGCATCTTCAATCCGGTGACCCAATCGGAGAAATTCGATCCCGATGGGAAGTTCATCCGGCGCTACGTGCCCGAACTGAAGGCACTCGACGCGGGTTCGATCCACGCACCGTGGCGACTCTCGAAGGGCGCGCTGCGAGAGGCGGGAATCGTCATCGGACGCGACTACCCGGCGCCGCTCGTCGATCACGCCCTGGCCCGCGAGGCAGCGTTGCAGCTCTACGGAAAGTAGGTACTTGACCGTTCGCCGTGTCGAAGGCGGCGGCTCACTCGTCCTCGTGCCTGCGGTGCCGGGCAAAATCAGCCGCAAGCTGCGCCTGCAGCGGCGGCGGCGCCTGCTCGTAGTGCGATAGCGCCATCGACCACGCCCCCTGGCCACCCGTCATCGACTTGAGCCGGGCGGCGTAGCCGTCGAGCTCCGCCAGCGGAGCCAGGCCCATCACGGCCAGGTTTCCCGCCTGCAACGCCTTGGTCCCTGTCACCTGGCCGCGCCGCGACGACAGGTCGCCCGTCACGTCGCCCATGTTGCCGGCCGGGCAATTGACCTCGATGTCGACCATCGGCTCCAGCACGATCGGGCGCGCCTTGGCGATCGCATCGAGAAAGGCCTTGCGGCCGGCGGCCACGAAGGCGACTTCCTTCGAGTCGACCGGGTGATATTTGCCATCATAGACGTTGACCCGGACATCCTGCAGCGGAAACCCGGCGAGCGGCCCGGAAGTGAGCACCTGTTCGACGCCCTTCTGCACCGCCGGAATCAGCGACGTGGGAATCGCGCCACCCTTGACCGAGTTCACGAACTCGAAGCCGGCGCCGCGGGGCAGCGGCTCGACCTTGAGATAGACCTCGCCGAACTGGCCCGCGCCACCGGTCTGTTTCTTGTGCCGGTGGTGACCATCGGCTGCCGCAGTAATCGTCTCCCGGTAGGGAATGCGCGGTGGCCGCGTGGTCACCTCGAGCTTGAACTGTCCCGCCATGCGCTCGAGGACCGAGCGCAGGTGCAACTCCCCCAGTCCCCAGAGCACGGTCTCGTTGAGATGCGTGTCGTGCTCGACCTTGAGCGTGGGATCTTCGGCGGTCATGCGCTGCAGCACTTCGGAGATGCGCTGCTCGTCGCCGCGACGCTTGGGCTCGATCGCCACGCCATGCATCGGCGCAGGAAACTCGAGCGGCTGCATGTGGATATGGTCCTCATCGTGCGAGTCGTGCAGCACGCAGTCGAATTCGATTTCGTCGACCTTGGCGACCGCCGCCAGGTCCCCGGGGACCGCGCGATCGATTTCGACGTTCTTGCCCCCCTGCAGCATGAACAGGTGGCCCACCTTGAATGGCTTGCGTCCGTCGCCGACGAAGAGCTGCGTGTCGCGCGTCACGGTGCCCTGGTGCACGCGAAAGACGCCGAGCTTGCCCACGAAGGGATCGATGACGACCTTGAACACGTGCGCGAGGACGTGCAGCGCGGGGTCAGGCACCGAAGGGAACTCGACCGCCGCCGTTCCCTCGCCTTTGGTGAACAGCGGCGGATTGCCCTCGGTGGGATTGGGCAGCAGCCGGTCGCAGATCTGCATCAATTCAGCCACACCAGCCCCCGTCCGCGCGGAGACGAAGCACACTGGTACCAGGTGGCCTTCGCGCAGCGCTTTCTCGAAAGGCACGTGCAGTTCGCCGGGCTCGATTTCGCCCTGTTCGAGATAGCGCGCCATCAGGTCTTCGTCGACCTCGACCACCTGGTCGACCAGCGCCTGGTGCGCCTCGGCCACGGACGAAAAGTCGGCGTCGCCCGCCGGATTGAAAAAACAATCGACGACGCGGGCACCATGGTCGGCCGGCAGATTGATGGGCAGGCACTCCTTGCCGAAGGTCGCGCGGATTGCCGCGAGCACACCGGGAAGATCGACATTCTCGCCATCGATCTTGTTGACGATCAGGAGGCGGCACAGCTTGCGCTCGGCGGCCCAGGCCATCATCCGCGCGGCGATGACCTCGATCCCCGCCTGGGCGTTGATCACCACGGCGGCGGTTTCCACCGCGTCGAGCGCACCGATGGCCTGCCCGATGAAATCCGGGAAGCCCGGCGTGTCGATCAGGTGAATGCGCGTGCCGTTGACCTCGCAGTGCAGGAGCGCCGAGCGCAGCGAGTGCTGGTATTGCTTTTCCAGCGGATCGAAGTCGCTGGCCGTGGTGCCGCGCTCGACGCTTCCCGCGGTCGTCAGCGCTCCGGTCGACGCCAGCATCGCTTCGGCCACCGAGGTCTTCCCGGCGCCGCCCTGCCCGACCAGGGCGACCGTTCGAATGTGTTCCGTGGCGTAGTGCGCCATCGTCCTCTCCTCCCGGTATGAGAGACGAATTTAGCGCATTCGCGCTCCGACGCGTTAGTGCGCCGCAATATCGGCGCAGTGGCACGCCATGCCACCGCCATTGACCAAGCGGTCTTGGATGCTCCGGGGGACCCGATGGCAAACATGTTGCGGCCCCGAAAACAAAGGCGGCGCGTCGAACACGCGCCGCCCGCCTGCACCCCCAGGGTTCGGACCCTACTCGACCTCGGCAACGCCCGTCATCGCGCGCAAGTGTCCCAGCAGTTCGTCTTCCTGATACGGCTTGCCGAGATAGAGGTCGACGCCCAGTTCCGCCGCCCGGTTGCGATGCTTTTCGGCCGTGCGCGAGGTGATCATGATGATCGGGATGCTGGCGTACTTGGGATCGCCCTTGATGGTTTTCGCGAACTCGAACCCGTCCATCCGCGGCATCTCGATATCCAGCAGGATCACGTCCGGCACCTGTTCGCCCAGCACTTGCAGTGCGTCGACACCGTCCTTCGCCGCCGCCACGGCAAAGCCCTCGCGAAGGAGCAGGCGACTGGTGATCTTGCGCACGGTCAACGAGTCATCGACGATCAGCACCAGCGGCTGCGTATTCACCGGGGCGACCGGTGCGCGGGGCCGGTCGGCGAGCGCGCGATCGCCCTGTGGATCGTACCTGGGAACGTCGGCGCGGCCGGCGAGCTGGACCGGGTTGATGATCAGCACGATTTCGCCGGTACCGAGGACTGTGGCACCGGAAATCCCCGATACCCGGGCAAGCTGCGGCCCGATGTTCTTGACGACGACTTCCTGGTTGCCGACCATCTCGTCGACGTGGATCGCCGCGTGGTTCTGGCCGCTGCGCAGCAACAGGATCGCGTTGTAGCGCTTGGTCTCGGGGTTGTGCGCGGTGTCGCCCAGCAGGCGCGGCAGGTAGTGGAATGGATAGGTCCGGCCCTGCCACTCGACCTTGCGCTGGATGTAGACATCGAGCAGCGCCTGGGATTTCACCTGCTGCACCTGTTCGACCATCGGGGCCGGCAGTGCCCACAGGCGTCCCCCGGCACGCACCAGCACGGCTTGCGCCACCGCCAGCGTCAGCGGCATGGTCAGCACGAATTTGCTTCCCGCCCCCGGCGTCGACGAGACCTCGACGCGGCCGCCCAGCGCCGCGATTTCGCTGCGCACGACATCCATGCCGATGCCACGCCCGGAAATCTGCGTGACCTTGGCGGCCGTGGAGAAGCCCGGCTCGAACATGAATTCGTAGAGCCGGGCGTCGCTCGCCTCCGCATCCGGCGCGAGCAGGCCGACGGCGCGTGCACGCTCACGCACGCGGTCGAGATCCACCCCACCGCCATCGTCCCCCAGCTCGATCACGACTTCGTTGCCCACCTGGCGGACGGTCAGCGCGATTTCACCGGTTTCCGACTTGCCGGCAGCGCGGCGTGCCTCCTGCGATTCGATGCCGTGATCCAGCGCATTGCGCAGCAGGTGCTCGAGCGGCCCGACCAGCTTTTCCAGCACCGAGCGATCCAGCTCTACCTGGCCGCCGTGAATCTCCAGGTTCGCCCGCTTGTCGAGTTCGCGCGCCGTGGTGCGCAGGATCCGGTAGAGCCGTTCGGACAAGCTGCCGAACGGCACGGTGCGGATGGAAAACAGCCGCTGCTGCACTTCGCGCGACAGCCGCGCCTGCGCCAGCAGCGCCGCGTCCGCGTCATCCAAATTCTTGAGCAGCGACTGCTGCACGGTGGACACGTCATTGATGCCTTCCGCCAATGAGCGCGTCAATTCCTGGAACCGGGTGTAGCGGTCGAACTCCAGCGGATCGAACTCGCCATGCTGTTCCTGCAGCAAGGTCATCTGCGACTGGATCTGCGACTCGGCCTGGATCTCGATCTCGCGCATCTGGCCGCGCAGGCGAATCACGCTGTTGGTGAGTTCCAGCAGATTCGACTTGAGCGCGCGCAGTTCGCCTTCGACGCGCGCGCGGGCGATCGCGACCTCGCCCGCCTCGTTGACCAGTCGATCGATCGTGTCGGCACGCACCCGCAGTTGGGCGCGCGGCCCCGCTTCGAATGCCGCGGCGCGACCCGGGCGCGCGGGTGCCGGAGTGGCGACCGGCGCCATGCCCGGGGCGGCGCCGATGGGCGTCACGACCGCGGGCGGCGGCGATACTGCGGCCGTGGCGGCCGGTGCCGGCCCTTCCGGCGTTGGGGCCGGAGTCGGGGTCAGATCCGCTGCCGGACTCAGCGCCTCCGAGGGTACGTCGGCGGATGCCTCGGTCAGCGTCTCGACCAGGTGCACCGGCGGGTGCGGCGGCGTGTCGAGCATTGCTGCCGGGGACGCCAAGTCCGCGGATTTCTCCGGGGGCACTGCCGGTACCTCGGGCGTTGGCGCCGACTCGCCGCTCGTTGCAACGACGGTGGGCAGCGGCGTCAGCGGGACCACGATCGCCCGATCGGGCACCGGCGGCTGCGGCGAAGATGCCGGCACTGATTCGGGTTCCGCCAATGTCGACGCATCGGCAAGCTCCGCCACCTCCGGCCCCTCCGATGCTACCGAACCTTCCTCCTGCGGCGCAAAGCCCGGCAGCGGCAGATTGAATTCTCCGCGGCGCAAGCCATCGAGCACGTAGGCGACGCGATCGAGATCCTCTTCGAGGGCATCGAACAGCGCCGGCGAAGCGACCGCTGGATCGTCACCGTCGAGCAGCCGGGATTCCATCAGGTGCGTGAGTTCGCCCAGGCGCATGGCTCCGGCCATGCGGGCGCTACCCTTGAACGTGTGCAGCGTACGCCGCAGGTCGGCGGCGGCCTCATCTTCCTGCGGGTTACGCCGCCAGGCGCGCAGCCCCTCGCCAGCTTGCGGGAACAGCTCCGCAGCTTCGTCGAGGAAGATGGGCAGGACTTGCAGATCCACGTCGTCACGGATCGTCGCGAGCGGATCGCTCGCCGGCTGCGGCAAGGCGACCGTCGTGTCCGCGAACATCGGGTTCGCGACCGTTGGGTCCGCAATGGTCGGGGCATCGACCTGCGCGAGCGTTGGCTCCGGCAAGGCCGCCTGTTCGGTGCTCGCCAAGGATTTGCTGGAAAACGGCAATACGGCGGCGACCGACTCGTCCTCGCGACGGGCGAGTTCCGCCGCTGCCGCCTCGGCGTCGATGGCCTCGATCGCGGCGTCCTGCCGCAAATCCTCGAGTTCGCGCTGCACGGTCGCAGCTTCCTGCGCATCGGCCGCGCTGAAATCCGTGCGGGCCTTGATGCGCGCCACGAACATCGCCAGCGCAGCAATGGCGCGCGCCAGCACGGGATGCGCGGAACCCGGCATCGGTACCCCGCGCAACTCGAGCGCCATCAGCACCTGTTCCAGCGACTTCGCGGTCGCCGCCACCAGCGGGAAGCCTCCGGTGCGATGGATGCCGCACAGCGTGTGGCTGGCCCGCACCATGGCGGCGGAGGGCGCCGCGTACGAATCGAATTGCAGGACTGTGCGCTCGTGTTCGAGTGTCGCCAGATGCTGTTCCGCCTCGTCGACCAAAATCATCCACAACGAGCGCGACAGCGTCGCCTCGCCGACGGTCACATCCTCGTCCGGCATATCGGCGCTTGCTTCCACCTCGGCGGCCGGCTCGCCGGCTGCCGCCCCGGGTGTCGACTCGGTCGCCTCTTCGACTGCGTCTTCGTTGCGCTCGCCCAAGACGAGTCTTGGCGGGGAATGACGCACGACATGCAAGGACACCGGTTCCTCGACCAGCCGCAGTGGCGGCGGCGCATCGTCGATGAGTTCGGGCAACCCGGTCAGTTCGATCAATTCACCGATCGAAGTTTCGGCGTCGGGGCTCTTGTTGGGTTCCGCAGCGGAACCCAGTTCCGGCAGGTCGATGAGCTCGAGCGTCGACAGGGTTTCCACCGGTTCGACGACAGGCGTCGGCCGCGGCAACTCGATGACGTTGGACGTCGCGCGCGCAGGCTCCGGTTCCGAATCGGCGTCGCCGTCGGCCGCGGCGTCGGCCTCCGCTTCCATCGTTTCGCCACCGCCAAATTCGCGTTCCACCGCGGCGATTGCATGACGCAGCGGACGGGGATCGGCGAGTACGCGACCATCCCGCGCGAGACCGTCTACCCAGCCGCGGAAGCTCGACTGCGCCACTTCGATCATGGCGAGTACGGCAGAGGTCACCGGTCGGTCTTCCTCGATGAGGCGGTTCATCACGCGCTCGGCGTCGTACGCGTATTCGCCGAGCTCGGTGAGGCCGACCATGCGGCCGCTGCCCTTCAACGTGTGGAAACCCCGGCGCACCGTGGCCAGCGCATCGCGGTCACCGGCATTGCCGGCCAGCGTGCGCTGATGCGCGGCGATGCCGTCCAGGACCTCCGCCGCCTCGTACAAATAGATTTCGAGCAGCTCGCGATCGAGCCCCTGCGCATCGGTGTCGAGCAGGCGCTGCGTTTCCTCGGAGATTTCCGGTGCTGGCGCGGAGGTGTCGGCCAATGCCTCGACGGCTTCGGTGAGACTGGCGGTGCCGCTCGCCTCCATTGTGGCGAGAATTTCGCCCACCTGCCTGACGAGATCCGGGTCGCCGATCAGCTCGGCATCATCACGCAAGCCGGTGAGCTTCTGCCGCAGTCCCTCGCGCGCACTCGCATTGGCGGGCGCGCGCTGCAGTTCCTCGACCAGCTGCGGCAAGGCCGCCCGCAGTTGCGCAACTGCGTCCTCGACCGAATCCTCGTCCGCACGAATCGGCACGGGCGTCTCACCCAGCCGCTTGGCGATCAGGGGCGCGATGAGGCGCTCACGGTCGGGACGTTGCTGCTCGACCGCCTCGATGTAGAAGCCAAGGCCCGACAGCGACTCGGCCAGGAGTTCCAGCGCGTCGTTGCTGACCACGGTCTCCGGATCGGCATAGGTGGCGATCTGTTCTTCGCACAGGCCCAGCAGGCGGTCGGCTTCGGTCAAGCCGAGAATGCGCAACGCTCCCCGGATCTGCGCACTGTCCTTCGCCAGTGTGGCCAGGTCGGCGCGCTTGGCATTGTCACGAAAGAACGCATCGAGTACCTGCTCCATGCGCCGCAGGTTGGCCTGGATTTCGCGACCCACCTGGGCGAGCAGCACGCGCTCCTGCGCCCGCTTGCTCATTTCGTCGAGCATCGGCGCGCCCGCCGTCGCCGCTTGACGTCCCTGGCGGGCCGCTTCGAGGCGCGCGAGCATGGCGTCGACCTGGCGCGGGAAATCCGCCGCCAGGCTCGTATAGTTCTCGAAGGCACTTTCGGCCAGCAGCAGCGCCGTCGCGTACTCCATCGCCACCGGCTCCGACACGCCAGCGGCGGGCATCTTGTCCAGGTGCTCCACCAGTGCCGCGGTGAGCTTCATCAGCGCACCGTTGTGGATCTCCGCGGCCTTGGCATGCACCGACGCCAGCGTCTGCTTCAGCTTCGGCAGGTTCTCGGCGCGCCCCGAAGCGGCCTTGAGCCACGCATCCTTGGCGCCGGCAAGCTGCTCGCGGGCCTCGCGCAGGACCGGTTGCAGGCGTACGACGTCCGCGGAAAGCACTTCCGCCGAAGGAATGAGTCCCGACAGCCTGAACGCGCGCTGCACCGCCTGCACCTGCGGCGCCACCGGCGCGCAAATCGCAACGAAGTAGAGCGCCTCGCGCCGCAGCCGGTCCGCCACCTTGGCACTACCCTCGGCCACGCGGCGAATCTGCAGGTCGACCCGCGCCGCCAGC
Source organism: uncultured beta proteobacterium (assembly GCA_963756765.1). Classification (GTDB taxonomy): domain Bacteria; phylum Pseudomonadota; class Gammaproteobacteria; order Burkholderiales; family Casimicrobiaceae; genus VBCG01. Next base: position 149,279 of record CAVWPC010000015.1, read on the forward strand.
TGCTTGACACCGAAGCCGCTGTCGAGGCCCTTCTCGACCAGCCCCTCGAACACTGCCCCCACCGCCCACCAGAACGCGCGCAGGCTGCCCTGCGTGGTCGCGTCCTCGATGCCGGCGATTGCGTCGCGCATCATGACGGCGCCCGTTTCGTCGCCGCGCAACCAGGCAAGGAGGCCACGCTGATAGAGGCGGCGCTGCTTGACCAGATAAGACGGCAGGCGATTGGAGGGTATCGTCTCCCGCGGAGCGATGCGCGGCGCCCGCGGTGACAGATCCGGGTAGAAGAGATCGGTCGGCGCAACCGCCTTGATGCCACGCGCCTCCTGCATCGCTTCGTATTCCGGATAGAGCTTGAGCGGTACCGGCGGTACGCCGTTGACCAGCTCGTCCAGGAAGATCTTGAGCTTCTGGCAGGCGCGTTCGATCACGTCGCACGTCGGCGCCACCGCTTCCGGCGGGAGTTCTTCGAGACGGGCGAGCTGGCGTTCCAGTTCATCGGTGTATGCGACGACCGCGTCGAGTCCCACCATTTGAATGGCGCCGGACGCCTGGTGAACGTGCGCACGCGCATGCTTGAGGGCGGTGCCGTCGCCCGGCGTCGTGCGATACGCGGTGAGCGAGGCGAGCCCGCGCGTCAGTGCCTGGTCGATCTCACCCTGGACCCACGACAGGGGCCCAAGGTCGAATTCGGGGGACGGATCGGTGGCCATGGCAGGAATCAATGAGCGAAAATCGAAAGGGCCGAACTGCTGGCGAGGGGACCTGGGGAGCGATCAGACCTTGAATCCGGCAACCGACGAGCGCAGTTCGGCGGCCAGCTTGGTCAACTGTCCGATCGACACGTTGGTCTGCTTGGTGCCTTCGGTCGTTTCCTCGGTGATCTTCAGGATGCCCTGCATGCCGCGCGTCACGTCGGTCACCGACGTGGACTGCATCTGCGTCTGCGTGGAGATCCGCGAGATCAGGTCCGCGAGGTCGTGTGACACCTTCTGGATCTCCGTCAGCGCCTGTCCGGCGGCGTCGGAGAGCTTGGTTCCCTCGACCACGCCGACCGTGGATTTCTCCATGGCCGCGACGGCATCCTGCGTATCCGCCTGAATGGTCTTGACGATCGCTTCGATCTGCTTGGTCGCCTCGCCCGAGCGTTCCGCGAGGCGCTGCACTTCTTCCGCCACCACGGTGAAGCCGCGACCGGCTTCGCCCGCGGACGCCGCCTGGATCGCGGCATTCAACGCGAGCACGTTCGTCTGTTCGGTAATGTCCGAGATCAGCTCGACGATTTCGCCGATTTCCATCGACGACTCGCCCAGCCGCTTGATCCGCTTCGACGTATCCTGGATCTGCGTGCGGATTTCGTTCATGCCCGCGATCTGGCTCTGCACGACCTGGCCGCCCTTCTCCGCGGCCGCCAGCGATTGCTGCGCGACGCGTGCGGATTGCGTCGCCGTGTGCGAGACCTCGTTGATCGACTGCGCCATCTGCAGCACCGACGCCGAGGCCTGCTGGATCTCCCGGTTCTGCCTTTGCGACGCCTCGTACAGGCGATTGGAGATCGACTGCGTCTCCTGCGTGGCCTTGGTCACCTGGTCGGTCGCCGAGTTGATGCCGCGCACCAGCGTGCGCAGCTCTTCGATCGTGAAGTTGATGGAGTCCGCGATGGCACCCGTCACGTCCTCGGTCACCGACGCCTGCACCGTCAGGTCACCATCGGCCAGGTTGCCCATCTCGTTCAGCAGCCGCAGGATGGCCTCCTGGTTCCGCTTGTTCTCGCCTTCGCTTTCGAAGGCCCGCACGCGGGCGTCGTCGAGGAACACCTTGCCGAGCAGCAGCAGCATCGCCAGCGCGAGCAGCGTGAAGAAGATCGCGACGCCGAGCGTCCATTTGCGCGCGGTGCCGCTCTCGTAGTTTTCCGCCAGGACCGTCGTGTCCTTCAGCAATGGTTCGGCTTCGATATTGATCAGGCGCGCCGCCTGCTTGGCGACGACCAGGCGCGGCATGTTCTGCAGCATGGCGTTGACCCCCGTCTCGTAGGGCGCGAAGCGCTTCTGCAGGTCGGTGAGCGTGGCGCGCGCATCCTCGTTGCGGACCGGGGCAAGGCGCAGCGCTTCGCTGCCGCGCAGCAGGCCATTGAGGATTTCGCGGAACGTGCCGGTGTCCTTGCCGAGCAGGAACGCGACGTCGGCGTCGATTTCGTCCGAGGACGCGAGCGTATTCGCATTCTTGGCGATGCGCTGGGACAGCACGGCGAGCTGGTTGGTGAAGTCGACCTCCCGCAACGTGCCACCGCCCTGGCCGATCTGCTGCGCCGCCTGCTGCGCGAGTTCCAGGATGCCGTTGTTGCCGTCATTGAGGGCATCCAGGCCCTTGGCCAGCGACGTCAGGCTGGACTCGTTGGCGGTCAGGCGCTCGGCGGCCGTATTGACCTTCTCCCAGCGGGCCTTCACGTCGTTGAGGAGCTTCAGGGTCGAATCGTCCTGCGCCACGTCGAGGCTGACCCCGCGCACCGTGCCGCCGCTCATCAATGCTTCGAAGTCCGACTTGAAGCGATCGCGACTGGTACGCACCGCTTCAAAGGCCCCGGGTTGACCCTGCGAGGCCAGTGCACTGCCACGGGCCAGGCGCTGCGACAGCATCTGCATTTCGGTCGCGGTCGCCGCCGCGGCAGCGTTCTGCGACGACTGGCGGCTGTCGAGGAACACCATCAGCGCCGCGAAGACCAGGAACGTCACCATCAGCACGCCCAGCGTCTGGAACTGCTTGACCACCGGCAGGTTGCCGATGAGGGGCAGCTTCCGCGGCATCGCCATGGTTGCCGTGGCGGTACGCAGCTGTTCCATGATCGACACCGACGCCAGCGGGTCGTAGCCTGGCGTGGCCTGGCCCATCTTCACCTGGGTGGTCGGCATGTCCATTTCGATCTCCGCGGCCGGCTTCTCGCCGCCGAAGAGCTTGTTGAGTTTGAGCGCCATGTTGTTGTCTCCGTGCACGCCGTCAGCGACGTGCCTTCTTAGATACCGACCTGCAAAAACGCCGGGTCCCGCGCCAGCAGCGCGAGATCGATTTCCTGCCAGGCATGACCATCACCGTCCATCCAGCGCTGCGCATACCACGCGGGCGCGTCCTGCGGCGGCGCCGCCGGCGCCAGTTCGGCAATGTTGCGCAAGCCGAGCACGCGATGGACCACGATGCCTGCGTTCAATTCGCCTGCCTGCGCACCGAACAGCACGACGCGCGCCTGCCCACCGGAGGGCGCCACTTCGCGTGCGAGGAAGCGCGAGAAATCGATCACGCTGTAGAGATTGCCGCGGATGTTGGCCACACCCAGGTACCACGGGCGGGTCAAGGGCACGGGAATGATTTCGGGCACGGTCACCACTTCGCCCGCTTCGCCCAGGCGGATGAGCCAGCGGTCGCCACCGCAGTCGAGGCCGAGCCGCGACGACTCCACCTGCGCCGCGGTCTTGGTGGCGAGCCGGGACGCGAGTTCCCGCTGAAAGGAGCGGAGGTCGAGTTTGGCGGCGCGTGCCATTGGGGGTATCCGAAGGAGCGATTCAGCCGATCGCCGCGATCTTCTCGAGCAATTCGTCGCGGTTCACGGGCTTGACGATGTAGTCACGCGCGCCTTGGCGCATGCCCCAGATCTTGTCCGTCTCCTGGCTCTTCGACGTGCACAGGATGATCGGAATCGCCCGCGTGTCAGGATCGCGGCTGATCGCCCGGGTGGCCTGAAACCCATTCAAGCCCGGCATCACCACGTCCATCAGGATCAAGTCCGGCTTCAGCGACTTCGACTTGAGGATCGCGTCTTCGCCGTTGTCGCTCGCCACCACCTCGTAGCCCGACTTGGTCAGCATGTCGTTCAGTACATGCCGCTCGGTGGGCGAATCGTCGACGATCAGAATCTTGCGAATGGCCATGTTCCTACCCTGTTCCTTCACCCCAGCAAATTCGCGCGCCAGGCTGGCCGCGCGGGCGTTTTCGGTCCCCATGTCAGCTCCACAGGCCCAAGCGCGGCTGCGGACGTCCCAGGGGCAGCGCGAGTCGAGGGCGGTCCATCGCTAGGCCGCCGCACGGTTCACGTGCGCCGCCACGGCCTTCAGCAGGCTCTCTTTGGTGAACGGCTTGGTCAGATACTGGTCGGAACCGACCATCCGGCCGCGGGCGCGGTCGAACAGCCCGTCCTTCGAAGAAAGCATCACCACGGGCGTTCCCTGGAATTTCGGGTTCTTCTTGATCAGCGCGCAGGTCTGGTAGCCGTCCAGCCGCGGCATCATGATGTCCACAAAGATCATTTCGGGCAGGTGATCGGTGATCTTGGCGAGCGCGTCGAATCCGTCCTCGGCCAGGATGACCGTGCACCCGGCCTGCAACAGGAAAATTTCGGCGCTGCGGCGAATGGTGTTCGAGTCATCGATCACCATCACCTTGACCCCCTGCAACGGATTCGGCTCCGCCAATTCACACCCCTTCGCGAAATCCCGTTTCGTCGCCGGCCGCAATTGCGGGGCAACACTTTGTCGTGTTCAAGTCTGCCACGGCACAAGCCCATTGCCTAGAGCATAAAGCTTGCCGGAATACCGAGGCGGGGCCAAAAAAAGTTGAAATTGCCACACGGCGGCAATTTTGCATGCCGCGATCTGCCGCGCAGGGGCAGGGTCTGCCGTCTGGCGGCGAGCCGGGCGGGCCTCTAGCGCCCGAGGAACATCCGGTAAGCCGGATTCGCCGTCTCGGCTACGTACGTGTAGCCCAAGCGATCCAGAAACCGACGAAAATCGGCCATATCCGTCGGCGGAACCTGCATCCCCACGAGCACCCGCCCGTAGTCGGCGCCATGGTTGCGGTAGTGGAACAGGCTGATGTTCCACCCGGCGCTCATGCTGTCGAGGAAGCGCATCAGCGCCCCCGGGCGCTCCGGGAACTCGAATCGGTAGAGAATCTCGTTCTCGGCGGCCGGCGCGTGCCCCCCCACCAGATGCCGGACGTGCAGCTTCGCCATTTCGTTGTCGGACAGGTCGTGCGCCTCGATCCGATGGCGGCGCAAGTTCCCCAGCAGCTCCGCCTTGGCCCGGCCGCCCGCCACCTCGACGCCGACGAACAGGTGCGCCGTCTTGGCGTCGGCATACCGGTAGTTGAACTCCGTCACGTTGCGCTCGCCCAGTAGCGCACAGAACTTGCGAAAGCTGCCCGGCCGCTCGGGGATGGTCACGGCGAAGATGGCTTCACGCTGCTCGCCCAGTTCCGCCCGCTCGGCGACGAAGCGCAGCCGGTCGAAGTTCATGTTGGCGCCGCAGGCGATAGCCACGTAGGTGCGTCCCCGCACCCGATGCCGGGCGGTCCACGCCTTGACGCCGGCAATGCTGAGCGCCCCGGCCGGCTCGAGAATCGAGCGCGTGTCCTCGAATACGTCCTTGATGGCAGCACACGTCGCATCGGTGTCGACGCAGATCATCTCGTCGACATAGCGGCGCGCGAGACGGAAGGTCTCGCGGCCGACCTGCTTGACCGCCACGCCATCGGCGAACAGCCCCACATGCGGCAGCGTCACCCGCCTGCCGGCGGCAAGTGAGCGCGTCATGGCGTCCGAATCGATGGGCTCGACGCCGATGATCCGGATCTCGGGGCGGACCCGCTTGATGTACGCGGCAATGCCGCTGATGAGCCCGCCGCCGCCGACGGCGACGAAGATCGCATCGATCGGTTCCTGGCATTGGCGCAGGATCTCCATGCCGATGGTGCCCTGTCCGGCGATCACGTCCGGGTCGTCGTACGGATGCACGAACGTCGCGCCGCTCTTGCGCTGCAGGGCCTTGGCGTGGTCGAACGCATCGGAGTACGAGTCGCCGTGCAGGACCACCCTGGCTCCCCACGCGGCAACCGCAGCGGACTTGATCTGGGGGGTGGTCACCGGCATCACGATGGTGGCGCGACAGCGCAGCCGCTGCGCGGCCAATGCCACACCTTGCGCGTGGTTGCCGGCGGATGCCGCGATGACGCCACGGGCGCGCTCCGCGACGGACAGATGGACCATCTTGTTGTACGCACCGCGCAGCTTGAAGGAAAACACCGGCTGCTGGTCCTCGCGCTTCAACAGCACGCGATTGTGCACGCGGCGCGACAGCGTCGGCGCCAGCTCCAGCGGCGATTCGAAGGCAACGTCGTAAACCTTTGCCGACAGGATCTTCTGCAAATAATCGATGGCCATGTCGCCGCCGAGCGTAGCAGGAATGCCCGGCGCGCGGAAACGTCTCCGCGCCGCCCCGCGGTCATGGCCGGAACGCGCTTCTGCTACGCTTGGCGCAGCAATACCCGTCTCGCGACACCTCGCCTCATGGCCCACGCATCCTCGCCGCAACCGCAGAAGCCTGCGCAGGATCCCACGACGCTCGCGGTCGTCGACCTCGGGTCGAACAGCTTTCGCCTGGAAATCGGCCGCGTCGAGGGCGACCAGATCTTCCGCCTCGACACCTGGCGCGAAACCATTCGCTTCGGTGCCGGATTGGACGAGAGCGGACGGATCACCAAGATCGCGCGGCAGGCGGCGCTGGCGGCGCTGGCGCGCTTTCGCGAGCGCCTCTCCGGGTTGCATCCGTCGGCAGTGCGCGCGGTCGCGACCAACACGTTCCGCGTCGCCCGCAACGCCGCCGAATTCCTGCCGCAAGCCGAGGCCGCGCTGGGCTTTCCGATCGACGTCATCGGCGGGCACGAGGAGGCGCGCCTCATCTACGTCGGCGTCGCACACGTGCTGCCCCCTTCCCCGGCGGCGCGACTGGTCATCGACATCGGCGGCGGTTCCACCGAATTCATCATCGGCCGCGGGCTCTCGCCCGAGCGCCTCGAATCGCTCAAGCTTGGCTGCGTGGAGATGTCGCAGCGCTTCTTCCCGGAAGGCGCGCTGCGGGCCGATGCGTTCGCGGCCGCCGAAACCCACGCCCGCGCCGAGATCGAGGCCATCGCGCGCGAATTCAGCCGCGAGCACTGGCGCGAGGCGTACGCGTCGTCAGGCACGGCGCTAGCGCTGGCGGCGATCCTGGAGGAGAACGGACTTTCCGCGGGTGGCATCACGCCGGAGGGCCTGAATCGCCTGCGCAAGCGGATGGTCGGCGCCGGGCACATGACGCGGCTGAATCTCGCCGGGGTCAAACCCGAGCGCGCGCCGGTGCTGGCCGGCGGCTTCGCCATCATGTCGGCGGCGTTGGGCGAACTCGCGGTCCCCCGCATCAATCCGGTCGGCGGGGCGCTGCGCCTCGGCGTTCTCTACGATCTGCTCGGCCGTACCGTCGACCGGGACAGCCGCGTGGCAACCGTCGAGCGCTTCGGCGAGCGCTACCGGATTGACCGCGAACACGCGCAGCGCGTCGCGGCGATGGCCAAGGCGCTCTACCTGCGGGCCGCGCCAGCACCCGATCCGGCGACCGCGCAGCAGGTGGAGTGGGCTGGCCTCTTGCATGAGATCGGCTACACGGTCTCGCACATCGGTTTTCACCGGCATGGTGCCTACATTCTCGAGAACGCCGACATGCCCGGTTTTTCCGCCAAGGAACAGCAGCACCTTGCGTTGCTGGTGATCGGATGCCGCGGCGGCCTGACCAAGATCGCGGAGGCTCTGGCCAGCGCGGACACCGTCGCGCAGGTCTTGGCGTTGCGACTCGCGGTGATCTTCCACCATGCGCGCCGACCCATCGACAAGCCGCGCATCGCCTTGCGTATTCGGCGCGCGGTAGCCTTCGGCGTTTCGCAGCGCTGGCTGAACGCGCATCCGCTGACCGCGCACCTGCTGGCCAAGGAACGCGACGAGTGGGCATCGCTCGGAATTCGCTGGCGGACGCTGCGGTGAAAGAAAGCGGGCCGTCCGACCGGACGGCCCGAACGGGTTGAAGCAGGAGAGGGGATCGGTACGAGAGCCGGGGCGGGCACGATCACCCTGTCCGCGGTGGAGATCTGTACCGCCTTGAAGCCGATCGCTGCGGCCGCCCATCGTCGCGCAGCGACGCCGCGATTACAGCGGCCGGGCGATCGGGTCAGACGAAATCCGGACTCTGCACCACTTTCAGCACGACGGCGGCGCCCCCCTCCTTGGCGCGATTCGACAACCACCAGACCGCGCCCTTGCGTACCGACCAGTAGGACTCTTCGCCGGACAGCAGGAAGGACGCCACGGTCCCCAGGGTGGGTTGATGCCCGACCACCAGCACCGGCTCGCGTGATTCGGGCCAGTTGGTGGCGCCCAGCACCGCGGCAACGCTGGCGCCGGGGGCCAATTCCTGCATGGTGCGGAACTTGCGTTGCAGCGCGGTCGCCGTCTGCTGCGCACGGTCGGCCGGCGAAACGAGGATGCGGCAGGTATCGGGCAGGTGGGCATCGAGCCAGGCAGCCATGCGTTCCGCCTGCTTCAATCCTTTCGACGTGAGCCGCCGCCCTAGGTCAGGCTCGCCCGGCTCGGCTTCACAGTGGCGCCACAGGATGAGATCCATTGCTCGTCAGGTCTTTTCGTCGGGGGCGCGCAACAGCCCCAGCAATTCGTTCTGCGCCGAACGCACGCGGGCGCCGCGGCGCGGCTTTGCCTTGGACCAGCGCCCTTCGGCATCGAGTTCCCAGGCATCGCGATTATCGTGCAGAAAAACCTGCAATCCTTCTTCGGTCACGCGCTTGCGTAAATCCGGATCGAGCACCGGAAAAGCCACTTCGACGCGGCGAAAGAGATTGCGGCCCATCCAGTCCGCGCTGGCGAGCCAGACGTCCGGAGTGCCGTCATTCTCGAAGTACCACACGCGGTGATGCTCGAGGAACCGGCCAAGTATGGACCGCACGCGGATGTTCTCCGACACACCGCGCACGCCCGGTCGCAGCGCGCAGGCGCCGCGCACGATCAGGTCGATCGAAACGCCCGCAGACGACGCCGCGTACAAGGCGCGGATCATGCCCTCCTCGACCAGCGCGTTCATCTTGGCCATGATCCGCGCCGGCTTGCCTTCCTTGGCATTGCGCATTTCGCGCCGGATCAGGTCGAGCACGCGCCGATGCATCGTGAACGGCGCGAGCAGCAGCCGCTTCAACCGGCCCGCCCTGGCCAGGCTCGTGATATGCAGGAAGACCTCGTGGACATCGGCGCAGATTTCGGGATCAGCAGTCAGGAGGCCGAAGTCGGTATATAGGCGCGTGGTCCGGGGATGATAGTTTCCAGTACCCAGGTGCACGTACGGCACCAGCCGGGTGCCGCCATGCGCGTCGGCCTCGCGCCGGATCAGCATCGCCATCTTGGCGTGCGTCTTCAGTCCGAACACACCGTACACGACTTGCGCGCCCGCCCGCTCGAGGCGCTCGGCCCAATTGATATTGGCCTCCTCGTCGAAGCGCGCCATGAGCTCGACCACGACGGTCACTTCCTTGCCGCGCCGGGCGGCTTCGATCAGCGCTTCCATCAGCACCGAGTTGACGCCGGTACGATAGACCGTCTGCTTGATCGCCACGACATCGGGGTCGTCGGCGGCGCGACGAATGAACTCGACTACCGGCTCGAACGACTGGTACGGATGATGCAACAGGATGTCCTGCTGCCGGATGGCACCGAGAATATCGGGGGCGTTGCGCAGCCGCTCGGGCAATCCCGGCGCGAACGGCTCGTACTTGAGCGCATTCGCATCCACCTGGTCGACCAGCGACGACAGCCGCGCGATGTTGACCGGACCGTCGCAGCGGTACAGGTCGGCCTCGGTGAGCGAGAACTGCTGCAGCAGGAACTGCGCGAGCGGCTCGGGGCACTCCGCCGCGACCTCGAGGCGCACCGCCGAGCCGAATTGGCGCTGCGGCAGTTCACCCTGCAGCGCGGCGCGGAGATTCTTGACCTCTTCTTCGTCGATCCACAGATCGGCGTCGCGCGTAACGCGAAACTGCGAGTAGTTCGCCACCGTGCGGCCGGGAAACAGGTCGTGCAGGTGCGCATGCAGGACCGACGACAGCATCACGAACCCGTGGTCGGAGCCGCAGACCTCGCGCGGCAGCCTGATGATCCGCGGCAGCACGCGCGGCGCCTTGACGATCGCGATGCCGGACTCGCGCCCGAACGCATCCCTGCCGGTGAGCTCGATCACGAAGTTCAGGCTCTTGTTGACCACCTGCGGAAACGGGTGAGCCGGGTCGAGCCCGATCGGCGTCAGCAGCGGCCGCACTTCCTGCGCAAAATAGTGGGCGGCCCATTCCTGCTCCGCCTTGGTGAACTCGGTGCGCCGGATGAGGCGGATCCCGGCGCTCGCCAGTGCCGGCAACACCTCGACGTTCAATACCCGGTATTGCTCGGCGATGAGGGCGCGCGCCTCTTCGGTCACGCGCGCAAGGTTATCGCGCGCCTCCGGCAGCGTGACCCCGGGTGGGAACACCTTGGCGCGCAACTGTTCCTTGATACCGGCAATGCGAATCTCGAAGAACTCATCCAGGTTGCTGCCGACGATGCACAGGAAGCGCAGCCTCTCGAGCAGCGGCACTTCCGGATCCTGCGCGAGCGCCAGCACACGCCGGTTGAAGGCCAGCAGCGAAAGCTCGCGATTGATCGGCGCGGCGACGACGGGAGCATCCACGGTGGCGGCAGGGGTCCGCGCCCCTTGCGGGCCGGGCGGCGGTGCGGTCGGGTTGGCGGAAGACTCCACGAGGCTATGAGGTACGTGTTACGGCACCATGACAAGGGTGCGGGGCGAAGACCTAGGCTGCAGCCTCCAGCTGCAGCCAGATGCACTGGCCACGCGACTCGCGCTCCAGCGCTGCGAGATACGCCGCGTGCGCGGCCAGTTCCTCGGCGTCGGGCGCGAGGACCAGCAGCGGCGGCCGCGAAGCGACATCAGCGATGGCGACGACGCGGTCCGCCAGCCCCACAGGGCGCGCGCCCATGTCGATAGTGAGCGTCTCCTGACCCCGGGTCATCGCGAGGTACACCTCGGCCAGCAGCTGGGCGTCGAGCAGTGCGCCATGCAACGTGCGATGCGCGTTGGAAACGCCGAAGCGCTCGCACAGGGCATCCAGATTGTTGCGCTTGCCCGGAAACGCCTCCCGCGCCATGGCCAGTGTATCGATGACGCTGGCGTGCACGTCGGCACTGAGCGGCATCCGGTGTCGTTCGAACTCGCGGTCCAGGAACCCCACGTCGAAGGGCGCATTGTGGATGACCCATTGCGCGCCGCGCAGGAAGTCGACCAGCTGGCCCGCCATCTCGCCGAATCGCGGTTTGCCCTTCAAGTCCTCCCAGGTCATTCCATGCACTTCGGAAGCTCCCGGATCGACCTCCCGCTCGGGATCGAAATACAGATGCAGGTTGCGACCGGTCACCCGTCGGTCGACGAGCTCGAGCGCCGCAACTTCGATGACCCGGTGGCCAAGCCTGGAGTCGAGGCCCGTTGTTTCGGTATCGATGATGAGTTGGCGCATTGGTCGGAAATCGGGATTCAGGTTTTCGGCGACAGGTAGCGAATGCGAGGCCGCAGGCCGCCGAACGTGTGTGCGTCCAGGACGCCCCGAATCCCCGTGCCTACGCTCATCACCTTCATCGACGAGCTGTAGGGCACCATGTTGATGTGCAGGGCAATGCGACCCAGATTGTGCGCCATCGGCACCATCGGCGCCACGCCGGTTCCGCGACCCTAGCGCCGATACTTGTGGATCGTCGACTGGATCTCCTGGATCGCGTGCTCGATCTCGTCGTCGGTGAGGTCACGCTGCATGCCCTTGCGGTCGGTCAGCGTCAGCGTGCGGTCGATCTGGGTCTCGAATTCGCCGAGGCCAAGCGTTTCGGTGATCGTCGTCGTCTGCTCGTCGGTGAGCGTCTCCGGTCCCCAGCGCACGATGATCGCGGACAGATTGTCGCCGTCGGGCCCGCCCCGCTTCTCGCCTTCGCGCATCATCTGCGGCGCGGTGGTGAGGATCGGCGTCGACGTAAGCCACGTGGCGATCTCGCGCTGATCGAACACACTCCACAGACCGTCGGTGCACATCACGATCACGTCCCCGTTGCGCAAGGGCGTTCGGCGCGACAGGTCGATCACCGGATCGACCAGGCCGCCGAGGCAGCTGAAGATCTTGTTGCGGTCCGGATGCGACACGACTTCATCCGCGCCGATGATGCCCTGGTCCACCAGGTACTGGACCTTCGAGTGGTCCTTGGTCGCACCGATCAGGCCGCCCTGCCGGAACAGGTAGAGCCGCGAGTCGCCGACATGCGCCCAATAGGCGTGACCAGCCTGGACGATGCAGCACACACAGGTCGTGCGCGGTGTCTCCAGCATCGAGAACTGGTTGGCGTACGAACCGAGCGCCGCATGCGCACGTACCATCGTGTCCTGCAGGAACTTGAGCGGATTCTTGAGGATCGGCTTGGCTTCCTGCTGGAAGCGTTCGATGAACAGCCGCACGGCGATCTGCGCGGCGATCTCACCGCCGGCGTGACCGCCCATCCCGTCGGCGACGACGAGGAGCAGCGTATCGCGGCTGAACGTGTACGCGATCCGGTCCTGGTTGACCTTGCGGGAGCCCTTGCGCGACTCCTGGAAAATCGTGAAACGCATACTGCGACGGGTCCCCGATGGACGCTATTGGTTGTTGTTAGGCGCCGACTTCCGAAAACAGCATCTTCTTGATGCTACCGAAGAACGTGAGTTTTTTCTTGACCTGCGGAATCTCCCGGATGGCCTTTTGCAGCGCAAACACGCTTTGCGGACGCTCGAGCGGGTCGAGCCGCAGGCACCAGTCGATCACTTCCAGGATGTTGTCCGAGTACTGCCCGGCCCAGATCTTCTTGGCGGAAACGAGATGGTCTTCCTGTACGCGTGCATCGGCGGCCTGCGGCGCGAACGCCGCGAGGCAGGCGAACATCGACGCCCCGGTGCCATAGACGTCCGTCCACGGGCCAAGACGATCCGGGTCGCGATACTGCTCGGGCGCCGCGAAACCGGGCGTGTACATCGGTGCCAGCTTCGGGCGCGCACTGGTCAGCGTCTGCCGCGCCGCGCCGAAATCGAGCAGCACCGGCGTGCCGTCGGTGCGCAGGTAGATGTTGGCGGGTTTGATGTCGAGATGCAGGAGCTTGTGCGTGTGCACTTCGCGCAGCCCGTTCAACAGATGCATGAACACGTGACGCACGAGGCGCTCGGACATCTGGTCCTGGCGCATCTGGATCTGCTGCTGCAGCGTGCGCCCGCGCTCGTAGCGCATCACCATGTAAACGGTCTCGTTGGCGCGAAAGAAATTCAGCACCCGCACGACATTGGGGTGGTTGATCTTGGCGAGCGCACGACCTTCCTCGAAAAAACACTTCATGCCGTAGCGGAACGACGTCAGGTTCTCCGCGGAGCTCGCGCGCACGATGTCGCCCTCGGTACGCAGCACCAGCGACGACGGCAGGTACTCCTTGATCGCCACCGGCGCACCTTCCTCGTCGAACGCGCGATAGACGATCGAGAAGCCGCCGCGACTGATCTGCCGGTCGATCCGGTAGTTCAGCAGCTGGTAGCCGCCGGCGAGCGCTTGGTTGGTGACAGGCATTTCCGCACGTATCCGATGGGAGGGCGCCAGTTTGGACGAAGTTCGACCCTCGATTCGTCCAACCACTGGCAATTCGCATGCCAGCGTGGGATTCGGCGGCTTGCGCCAAGGGCGGATAACGCATACATTCTCTGCAACCCGGCGGCCAAAGTAAAGGAATCGCGTATGCAAGTCGGTCATTCGACCGCAAACGCGCGGGAAAAGCCGGAAAACAGGCCCAAATCCATCTGTCCGCCGCCTGCGCGGCAGCGCCAACCGGGAAGGTCTCCATGATTCTCAGCATGACCGGCTTCGCGGCGGTCGCCGCCGAATTGCCGGGCGTGTCGGTGGCCGTCGAGCTGCGTTCGGTCAATCATCGCTATCTCGATCTCACCCTCAAGCTGCCCGACGAATTGCGCATCATCGAGCCTGGCCTGCGCGAAAAGCTCGCGGCGACCCTGAAGCGCGGCAAGGTCGAGTGCCGGATCGCCTTCAACCGGACGGCGCAGGGCAGCGCCGCCCTGGCCGTGGATGCGGCGCGCGTGAGCCAACTCGCCGCGGCGGCATCAGAAGTGACGCGAACCGTCCGGGATGCTCCGCCGCTGACCGTGCACGAGATCCTGCGCTGGCCGGGCGTGCTGGTCGAGCCTTCCGTGGCGCCGGCGGCATTGGCCGAGCACGTGTCGAGGCTTCTCGAACACGCACTGGCGGACCTCGCCGCCGCTCGCGCGCGGGAAGGCGCCAAAACCGCGGCTGGACTCGAGCAGTGCTGCGCGGGAATCGAGGCGCAGGTCGCGCGGGTGACCCCGCGGATCCCGGCGATCCATGCGGCGTTCAACGAAAAGCTGGCGACGCGCCTGCGCGAGGCGGGCCTCGATCCCAACGAGGACCGGCTGAAGCAGGAGCTGGCGCTGTTCGCGACCAAGATCGACATCGCCGAGGAACTGTCGCGGCTGACCACCCACGTCGCCGAGGTACGCCGGGTGATCACCGCCGGGGGTAGCGCAGGCAAGCGCCTGGATTTCCTGGCGCAGGAGCTGCATCGCGAGGCCAACACGCTCGGTTCCAAGTCGGTCGACGCCGAGATCTCGCAGGCGTCGCTCGAACTCAAGGTCCTGATCGAGCAGATGCGCGAGCAGGTACAGAATGTCGAGTGAGGGGTCGCGAACCAAGGCTGCAGCGACGCCGATGACCGCCACCAATGTCATCGCCACCAAGGCGCCGCCCGCCTCCGGGTGCCTGTTCGTGCTTGCCGCACCCTCCGGGGGCGGCAAGACGAGCCTGGTGCGCGCGCTTCTGGAGCGGGAGCCCGGCATCCGGCTGTCGGTGTCGTACACGACCCGGGCGCCACGCCAGGGCGAAAAGGACGGCGTCCACTACCATTTCGTGTCCGAGGCGAAGTTCGCCGGACTCAAAGACGCGGGCGAATTCCTCGAGCACGCGCACGTGCATGGCAATTGGTACGCGACATCCGCCACCTGGCTCAAGCGCGAAGTGGAGCTCGGGCACGACATGCTGCTGGAGATCGACTGGCAGGGTGCGCAACAGGTCCGCCGCCTGATTCCGGCGGCGGTCCATATCTTCATCCTCCCGCCGTCGCTCGCTTCGCTCAAGGAACGGCTGGAAAAGCGCGGCCAGGACACGCCGGAGGTGATCGCGCGCCGGCTCGAGGCCGCGCGCGAAGAGATGCGGCACTGCGGTGATTTCGATTATGTTATTATGAATCAGGACTTTGCGCGGGCCGTCGATGACCTGTCGGTGATCGTGCGTGCCGCGCGTCTGACCGCTGCTCGACAACAGGTGCGCCACGCCGCCCTGATCGCGCAATTGCTGCATTCTTGAAATTTTCGGAGCAAGCCATGGCCCGCATCACCATCGAAGACTGTCTCGCCCGGATTCCCAATCGCTTCGAGCTGACCCTCGCTGCCACCAACCGCGCGCGCCAGATCACCAGCGGCGCCGCGGCGATGGTCGACGCCGATCGCGACAAGCCGACGGTTATCGCACTTCGGGAAATGGCGGCCGGCAAGATCGGCATCGAGATGCTGACCAAGACCGGACCGACGCTGCCGACCACCCAGGGTTGACGTCGCGCGATCCCGGACGCACGTTACGACGTATGTCCGAGATCGCGGAATTCACCAAGCACTTGGGGCATTACCTGCCCCAACCCGACGTCGCGCTGGTGTCGCGCGCGTTCGAATTCTCCGAGACCGCGCACCGGGGCCAGTTCCGTAAGTCGGGCGAGCCGTACATCACGCATCCGCTGGCGGTCGCCAGCATCCTGTCGCAGTGGCGTCTCGACGCGCAGGGGCTGGCCGCCGCGCTGCTGCACGATGTGATGGAGGATACCTCCGTCACCAAGCACGAGCTCGAGTCCACCTTCGGCAAGCCGGTGGCCGACATGGTCGACGGCGTGTCCAAGCTCGACCAGATCGAGTTCACGTCGCGCGAGGAAGTGCAGGCGGAAAGCTTCCGCAAGATGCTGCTGGCGATGGCGCGCGATGTGCGCGTGATTCTCATCAAGCTCGCCGACCGGCTGCACAACATGCGCACGCTCGACGCGATGGCGCCGGCCCATCGCAAGCGGATCGCCCGCGAGACACTGGAGATCTACGCGCCCATTGCCAACCGGCTGGGCCTCAACTCGCTTTATCTCGAGCTGCAGGACCTGTCGTTCAAGCAACTCAATCCGATGCGCTATCGCATCCTGGCGGGGGCGATCAAGGCCGCGCGCGGCAACCGCCGCGAAGTGATGAATCGATTGCTGGACGTCATTCGTGAGGGCCTCGCCACCGAGAACGTGCTCGCCGTGGTCAGCGGCCGCGAGAAGACGATCTATTCCGTCTACAAGAAGATGCGCGAGAAGCGCTACTCGTTCGCGCAGGTGTTCGACATCTACGGCGTCCGCGTACTGGTCGCCGACAAGACCAACTGCTACGCCGCCTTGGGCGTTCTGCACGAACTGTACAAACCCATCCCCGGCAAGTTCAAGGACTACGTCGCGATCCCCAAGGCCAATGGCTACCAGTCACTGCATACGACGCTGTTCGGACCCTTCGGCACGCCGCTCGAGGTGCAGATTCGCACGCACGACATGCACCGCGTCGCCGAAGCGGGTGTTGCGGCACACTGGCTCTACAAGGCTGGTGGCGAGCTCGACCTCGCCGAAGCACAGCGCGAGACGTCGCGCTGGTTGCAGAGCCTCCTCGAGATCCAGTCCGAGTCGGGGGACTCGCGTGAGTTCCTCGAGCACATCAAAGGCGACCTCTTTCCCGACGAAATATACGTCTTCACGCCCAAGGGCAAGATCATGGCGCTGCCCAGCGGCGCCACTGCTGTCGACTTCGCCTATGGCGTGCATACGGACATCGGTCACCACTGCACGGCCGCGCGCATCAACTACGAGCTCTTGCCGCTACGCACCGAGCTCAAGAACGGCGATCACGTCGAGATCCTGACCTCGCCCACGGCGCGGCCCAACCCGTCGTGGCTGTCCTTCGTGGCCACCGGCAAGGCGCGTTCGCGCATCCGCCACTACCTGAAAGGCCTGCAACAGAAGGAGTCGGCCGCGCTGGGCGAACGACTGCTCAACCAGGCGCTGGCGACATTGAAGGTCGAGCCCGACGCCATCACCTGGGACCGATGGGAAGCGCTCGCGAAGGAATACGGCGCGAAGAGCCAGCTGGATATCCTGGCGGACATCGGTCTGGGCAAGCGGCTGTCTTTCGTCGTTGCCCAGGCCCTGACCAAGGTGCCCGGCAAAGCGGACGATGCCCAGGCGATGCCGGCGAAGTCGGGTGCGCTGACCCTGCGCGGCGTCGAGGGAGTGGCAATCCAGTATGGCAAGTGCTGCCGGCCGATTCCCGGCGACATCATCGTCGGCCAGTTCCGGCGCGGGCAGGGTCTGCTGGTCCATACCCGGGACTGCGTTACCCTCAAGAAGCAGCGGCTCGATCCGGCCGAACTGGTAGACGTCGAATGGTCACCCGATGTGCAAGGCGTGTTCGTCACCGGCATGCGGCTGCTGGTCGCCGACCGGCGCGGCCTGCTGGCCGACCTCGCAGTGGCCATTGCCGACGCCGACGCCAACATCGATACCGTATCGATGGAGCGACCGGACGGCGGCGATGTACTGGCGATGTTCTTCGCGGTCCAGGTACGCGACCGCCGCCACTTGGCGCAGGTGATGCGATCGCTGAAGCGCGTGCCGGATGTGAAGCGCGCGCAGCGCACCCGCACCTAGGCCGTACCCTGCCCGCCGGGGGCGGGCACGTCCGCGGCAGTTACACCGTCTGCGAGGCCAGGACCTTCTGCAGTTCGCCGGACGAGTACATCTCGCGGACGATGTCGCAGCCGCCGACGAATTCCCCATTCACGTACAACTGCGGAATGGTCGGCCAGTTGGCGTAGTCCTTGATGCCTTGCCGGATCTCGGGCTCGGCCAGGACATTCACGGAGAAGTAGTCGTTGACGCCGCAGCGCTTCAGGATTTCGGCCACCGTCGCCGAAAAGCCGCATTGCGGAAACTGCGGCGTGCCCTTCATGTAAAGCACGATGGGGTGGCCCGTGACCTGGTCACGGATCGTGTCTTGAACGGTAATCATGGGGGTGTGCTCCGGGCTGACGATTCACCAGCTGCCATTTTACGCTGTTCGGGCACACCCCGACCTGACCTGCGTCTTCAGGACTTCCCGATGCCGAAGGTGTCGGCCAGGCCGCTCATGATCGCCGCGCCCATGGTCTTGGCGGAGCGCTTGGCGGGCTTCTTGGCCCCAGCTTTCTTCGCGGCACGCTTGGCGGGTTTCTTCGCAGCGTTTTTTGCCGTGGTCTTCTTGGCAGCCTTCTTCGCCGTGGTCTTCTTGGCAGTGCGCTTGACCGTCTTCTTTGCGGCGACTTTCTTGGCTGGGCGCTTGGCCGGACCTTTTTCGCTACCTTGCGGGCCGTCTTCTTCGCCGCCGGTTTCTTGGCCGCGGACTTCTTCGCGGCAGCCTTCTTGGCGGGTTTCTTGCCCGCCTTCTTGGCGGCCGCCTTCTCGGCGCTGCTCTTGCGCTTGATGTCCATCGCATGCGCGCGGGAGTACTGCTGGATGTCCTTGAACTTCCCCGTCTTGTCGCGGACCGCGTAGAGCTTCTTGCCCTTGGAGCTGTACAACACCGTTCTGCGTGCTTTTCCTGCCATGGGTTCTCCTTGTGTCTCGACGTGAGAAAAGGACCCCGCGGTCACTCGCTTCGATGATCCGCAACGGGCCCGGGACACATAGTCCACCCTCGCGCGCGCTTTGTCGAGACGCGGCGCTGCGATCTACCGCGTCGGCGTGCGGGTCCCGCGCACGACGACGTATTCGGGCTTCCCCGTCGCCAGCCAGGTGACGATGTTCTGCGCCGCCTTGCGCCGCAACTCGAGCTCGGCCTCGACGGAATAGAACGCCGCGTGGGGCGTGAGGATCGCGCGCGGATGCGCGAGCAAAGGCGAATCGCGGGGCACGGGCTCCTCGGGCAGGACATCGAGCGCCGCACTCGCGAGCACCCCGGCGTCGAGTGCGGCGACCAGGTCGGGCAGGTTCACGACAGCACCGCGCGCGGTATTCACGAAGTACGCGCCCTTTTTGAGCGCGCCGAAAAATCTGGCATCGATCATGCCGCGCGTCTCGCGCGTCAGCGGCGTATGCAGCGATACGACATCCACCTGGCGCGCGAGGTCTTCGAGCTTGGCCGCGCGCTCCACGTAGGCCGGGAAATCCCCGTCGATGATGTGCGGGTCGTACGCCACGACACGCTTGAACACGTTGCGGGAAATGTGGGCCATCCGTTTGCCGATGCGCCCGAGTCCAACGATGCCGAGCGTCAGCGACGCCGGGCGCGGCATGGTGCCGGACGACAGGAAGTGCCATTGCCCGGACGCGATGTCGCGGTTGTACGCGACGATATTGCGCACCGACGCCAGCGCCAACGCGAGTGCGTGGGTCGCCACTTCGCCGACGCCGTAGTCGGGCGAGTTGCTTACCCAGACACCGGCCTGGGCGCAGGCTTCGGTGTCGACGGTATCGAAGCCGGCGCCTATCCGGCTGACGATGCCGATCTGCGGCAGTGCCGCCAGCACGCGGCCCGTGATCGGCGCGTACTGCAGCAGGATGGCGCAGCACTCATTGCCGTACTTGATGAGGTCGTCCTCGCTCCGGCATTGCGCAACGACCACCTCGGCGCCTGCCTTGGCGAACAGTGCGCGTTCGAGTTCGATATCCGGATAGTCGTTGTCGGCGTACAGAATTTTGGGCATGGGCTGGCGGTGGTGGTAGGAATTGCGCAAATGGACAACGGCAACACTGCGGCGCCCGCAAGGGTAGGTCGCGCCGGGGCCGGCGGTCAAGATCAGCGACTATAATCGGCACACGACGCGCATCTAAGACAAACTGGTACAACGCGCGCAGGAGGATTGCATGTCGAGACTCTTTCCAACCACCATCGCTGGCAGCCTGCCCAAGCCCGCCTGGCTCGCTGAACCCAACGCATTGTGGGCGCCGTGGAAGCTCGAAGGCGAGGCCCTCGCGCAGGGGCAGCGCGATGCCGTCCGCCTCGCGCTGTTCGACCAGGAGCATGCGGGGATCGACATCGTTACCGACGGCGAGCAGACCCGGCGCCACTTCGTCACGACGTTCATCGAAGGGCTCGATGGTGTCGATTTCGCGCACCGCAAGACCGTGCGCATCCGCGACCGGTACGACGCCGACGTCCCGCAGGTGGTCGGACCGGTCGCGCGCCGCCACCCGATCTACGTCGACGATGCGCGCTTCCTGCGTGGCGAGACGCAGCGCAAGGTCAAGTACACGCTCCCCGGTCCGATGACCATGGTCGACACGCTGCACGACGCGCACTACAGGAGTCGCGAGCGGCTCGCGTTCGCCTTCGCCGAGATCCTGAACGAGGAAGCGCGGGCGATCGAAGCCACCGGCGTCGATACCATCCAGTTCGACGAACCGGCCTTCAACGTGTACTTCGAAGAGGTGCGGGACTGGGGCGTACGGGCGCTGGAGCGGGCGGCCGAGGGCCTGCAATGCACTACCGCGGTGCATATCTGCTATGGCTACGGCATCAAGGCGAACATCGACTGGAAGCAGTCGCTGGGCGCCGAGTGGCGGCAATACGAGCAGACTTTCCCGCGGCTGGCGACTTCGGCTATCGACCAGGTGTCGCTCGAGTGCGCCAATTCCCGGGTTCCCATCGAACTCATCGCGCTGCTGCAGGGCAAGGACGTCCTGGTCGGCGCCATCGACGTCGCGGCGGACCGGATCGAGACCCCTGAGGACGTCGCGGCCACCATCCGGGCGGCCGCCCAGCATGTGCCGCCGGAGCGGATCTTCCCATGCACCAACTGCGGGATGGTCCCCCTCTCCCGGGAGGTCGCCCGCGGCAAGCTCCGGGCGCTCGCCGCCGGCGCGGCGCTGGCCCGCCGCGAATTTGCGGGCTAGGGACCCGGTGGGCGCCCGCCCAAGGTGGCTATTCCCAAAATGCGGGAGTTCGCGTACACTCCCAAAGGTGTTTTGTTTCAAGTACTAGAGCACGTTCTATCCCGATCACGCGATCGCGGTTCCGTACTTTTCTGTCCTTGAGAATGAAACATGGGGCGGGCACCCGCCCGCCGATTATTTATCTTAAGGAATTACAGAAATGGCAACAGGTACCGTGAAGTGGTTCAATGATGCGAAGGGTTTTGGTTTCATCACGCCGGATGGCGGTGGCGAGGATCTCTTCGCACATTTCTCCGCGATCAACATGCCCGGATTCAAGACGCTGAAGGAAGGCCAGAAGGTTTCCTTCGAAGTCACGCAGGGCCCGAAGGGCAAGCAGGCGAGCAACATCCAGGCCGCCTGATCCAGCGCTGCATCGCATCGTTTGAAAAGCCGGGCTTGCCCGGCTTTTTTTATTGGCCATCCCGCCGAATCTGGGCGGTCACGCCAGGTTGCGCAATTCCCGCAGCGCGACGGACAGCATCGCGGCATCCGGAGCCGGGATCTCCCGCAGCTCGGCGATGAGCTTGGTCGCGCGGTCGAGTGCCCGACTGTTGCCGTTCGTCCACGTGGCAATGAGCGTTGACGTACTCCCGCTTTCGCCGCCGGCCGCCAGCACGTGCGCCGCAAGCGCGCGCTGCAGGCTCGACAGATCGTCCTGCATCGCGTTTCTCGCCAGCATCTGCCAATGCTGCCCGCCCGGGAGATTCGCGATGCGTTCGCGCAGCCATGGTAGACCGAGCCGGTTGGCCACCTCGAAATAGATCGCCGCCACGACGCCGATCGGCTGTTTCGCGGTTGCCGCGACTTCCGCGACGTCCAGCGTGGCGTAAAGGGTATCGAAGGTGACGACCTGGCGGGCGAGGTCGGGCGGGACCCCCGCCTCGACCAGCGGCTCGGTCTCCGTCGCCACGCGGGCGCGTTCCGTGTCGTCCAGGAGCTTCGGCAGATCCGCCGCCAGCGCTTCGACGCCCGGCCGGAAATGGGCGATGGTCGCGCCCATGTCGTCGGAAAGGCGGCGCGACCGCAGGAACCACGCGGTCCCCCGCTCGAGCAAACCCGAGGCCTCGATCAGCATCCGCGCCTGGACGGCGTCCGCAACCTTGTTGTCGAGGGCTTCGATCCCCAGCCAGAGCGGCACCAGCCCGAAGATCTCCCGCGCCAGCAGGTACGCCCGCGTGATCTCGTGCGGACTGCCCCCGGTGGATTCCCACAGCCGGTGCACGAAAGTGCTGCCCACGCGATTCAGCATGCTGTTCACCACGTGGGTCGCGATGATTTCGCGCTTGAGCGGATGCCGTGCCATGTACGTGGCGTAGTCCTGCCGCAGTCGTGCGGGGAAGTAGCGCAGCAATGCGGTGGCGACCCAGGGATCGTCGGGTAGCTGCGAGGCGAGCAGCTCGTCGTACAGCCAGATCTTGCTGTAGGCAAGCAGCACCGCGCGCTCCGGTGCGGTGAGCCCACCGCTATCGGCACGACGCTGCGCGATCGCCTCGTCCATCGGCAGGAATTCGATGTGGCGATTGAGCCTTCCGGCCTTTTCCAGGAACTGCATGAAACGCGTCTGCGCATCGAGAAGCTGCGCAGCGATGTGGCCGGTGACCGACAGCACCTGGGTCTGGAAATAGTTGTCGCGCAGCACCAGCATCGCCACCTCGTCGGTCATCCCGGCGAGCAGTGCATTGCGCCCGGACTCGTTCAGCTCGCCCTGGGCAACCGGGAGACTCAGCAGGATCTTGATGTTCACCTCGTGATCCGAGGTGTCGACGCCGGCGGAATTGTCGATGGCGTCGGTATAGATGCGCCCGCCGGACAACGCGTACTCGATCCGCCCAAGTTGCGTGCAGCCGAGGTTGCCACCCTCCGCGAACACCCGGCAGCGCAGATCGCGTCCATTCACGCGCAGCGCATCATTGGCGCGGTCGCCCACCTCGGCGTGCGACTCGGTCGTGGCCTTCACATAAGTGCCTATGCCACCGTTGTAGATGAGATCGACTGGCGCCTTCAGAATCGCATTCACGAGCTCGGTCGGCGTCAGCGACCGGCTGTCGATTTCGAGCACCGCCGCAACTTCCGGCGTGATCGCGATGGCCTTGACGCTGCGCGCGTGTACACCGCCTCCCGGCGATATCAGTTGCTGGTCATAGTCCGCCCAGGAGGATCGCGAGAGCCTGAACAACCGCTCGCGCTCGCCGAAGCTCGCGGCCGCATCGGGCGACGGATCGAGAAAGATGTGTCGATGGTCGAACGCCGCGACCAGCCGGATGTGGCGGGACAGCAGCATGCCGTTGCCGAACACATCGCCCGACATGTCGCCGATGCCGGCGACCGTGAACGGCGTCGTTTGCGTATCGATGCCCATCTCGCGGAAATGCCGCTTCACCGATTCCCACGCGCCGCGGGCCGTGATGCCCATCGCCTTGTGGTCGTAGCCGGCCGACCCGCCCGACGCGAACGCATCGCCCAGCCAGAACCCGTATTCGGCGCTGATGGCGTTGGCGTAATCGGAGAACGTGGCGGTGCCCTTGTCGGCCGCCACGACCAGGTACGGATCGTCCGGGTCGTGGCGCTTGACCCCGGGCGGCGGTACGATCCGGTCGCCGTCGCGATTGTCGGTGAGGTCGAGCATCCCGCGCAGGAAGTCGCGGTAGCAGGCCACGCCTTCCTTCATGAAGGCCTCGCGGTCCGCCATCGCGGGCGCGCGTTTCAGCACGAAGCCCCCCTTGGAGCCGACCGGCACGATGACTGTGTTCTTCACCATCTGCGCCTTGACGAGGCCCAGGACCTCGGTGCGGAAGTCTTCGGCCCGATCCGACCAGCGCAGCCCGCCGCGGGCCACGCGGCCGCCGCGCAGGTGCACGCCCTCGAAGCGCGTCGAATAGACGAATATCTCGAACATCGGTTTGGGTTCTGGCAACCCCGCCACCTTGGCGGGATCGAACTTGAACGAGATGAAGCCGCGCGGCTGCCCCTGTGCGTCGCGCCGCCAGAAGTTCGTGCGCGTAGTAGCGTTGATCAGGGAAAGATACTGGCGCAGCACGCGATCCTCGGAAAGGTTCTCCACCTTGTCCAGTGCCGCCAGAATCACCCGCTCCTGCTCGGCGGTCCGCGCCCCCGATCCGGCCCCTCCGGCGGGATCGAACCGCGCGTAGAAGAGATCGATCAGGCCGCGGGCAACCGCTGCATGCGACGCCAGCGTCGCCTCGATGAACGCCTGCGACAGCGCGAAGCCGATTTGCCGCATGTACTTGGCATAGGCGCGCAGCACGGTGACGTCACGGGCCGGCATGGCCGCCGCGACCACGAGGCGATTGAAGTCGTCGTTTTCGACATCGCTGCGAAACACGCGAGCGAACGCATCCTCGAAGACTTCGTGCAGGGCGCCCACGTCGAGCTCCGCGTCGGGCTGCCCCCATTGCATTGCGAAGTCGTGCATCGCGATCGGGGGTGTTCCGGACGGTGTGACCCGATACGGATGCTCGTCCAGGATCCGGAGTCCCATGTGCTCGAGCATCGGCAGGCTGTCGGACAATGCCAGCGACTCCCCGCGATGAAACAGCTTGAAGCGCAGCATGCCCGGCGCCGCCCCGGCCGGGCGGTACAGGCGCATGGCCAGCGGGTGCCGCTCGGAAAGTGTCAGGATCTGCGCGACGTCCTGCGCGGCATCGCGCGCAGAGAAGTCGTCGCGGTAACCGGCCGGAAAAGCGTCCGCAAACTCGCGCAAGCGCGCATTGCCGACGGCCTCGCCGTTCGCGGCGATCAGCGCGACTTTCAGGTCATCGCTCCAGCGGCGGGCCGCAGCGGCGAGGCGGGCTTCGATGTCGCGGACGTCGAACTCCGGAATCGCACCCGGCGTGGTCCGTACGGTGATGTGGACGCGCGCCAGCATCGACTCGGACAGCATGACGTTGAACTCGGAGCCCGATCCATTGAACGCCGCCAGCAGCATCGCCTGCCACTTGCGCCGCAGCTCGGTCGTGTAGTTCTCGCGCGGCGCATAGATGATGCACGAGATGAAGCGCTCGAACGGGTCGCGGCGAACGAACAGGCGGAAGCGCTGCCGGTCGCCCAGATGCAGAATTCCGATCGCCGTGTGCAGCAGCTCGTCCTCCGGCGTCTGGAACAACTCGTCGCGCGGATAAGTCGCCAGAATGTTGAGCAGGGCCTTGCCGGCGTGGCTGCCCGCGACTAGCCCGGCGCGGGCGATCACATTGGCGACCTTCCGGCGCAACAGCGGAATGTCGAGGGGATTCGCGCTATAGGCGGTCGACGTGTACAAGCCCAGGAAGCGATCCTCGCCGACGACGTTTTTCTCCTCGTCGAAGCGCTTGATGGCGATGTAATCGAGATAGCCCGGTCGATGGACCGTGCTGCGGGCGGTCGCCTTGGTGATGACCAGCAGCTCGGGACGACGCGCGTACGCGCGGACCTCGGGCGGCAGCGCGGCGAAGCTGGCCGCCATGTTCTTGTGGGAACCGTCGCGCAGGATGCCAAGGTTGGAATCGGGGACGATCTTCAGCGCGTCCTGGCCGTCGACCCGCACCAGTTCGTGCTGGCGATAGCCCAGAAATGTGAAGTGGTTGTCGGCGAGCCAGCGCAGGAACGCCCGGTCCTCGTCAAACTCCCGCGCGCTCGTCGGCAGTCGATGCGGATCCAGCGAGTCCACGATGGCAAGGAGCCGATCGCGCATCGGCTTCCAGTCATCGACCGCGAGGCGCACATCCCCGAGAACGCGGCCCAGGTCGGCCGCGAGCGCGTCGCGCTGTGCCTCCTCCGCCAGGCGATCGACTTCGGCGTGGATGTAGGATTCGCGGCTGGAAGCGGCTGCGTCCGCCGCGCCCGCACCTTGCATGTCGGCGGCGGATGGCGGCCGCACGACGATCGGGTGGACCATCAGGTGGAGAAGCAGGCCATGCCGGTTGAACTCCATGATCGACGAATCGACCAGGAAGGGCATGTCGTCGTTGACGATCTCCACGATCGTGTGCGTCGACTGCCAGCCGTGCGTTCCTTGCGTCGGATTGAAGACGCGAATCGCCGCGCGGCCCGGAGCACGGGCACGGGCGAACTTCCAGTGCGCGTACGCGAGATGCCACAAGCCGGCCGCATCGCGCTCGAGCAGGGCTTCAGGATCCACCTGCGCGTAGTACTGTTGGACGAACACCTCGAGCACCGGGCGCAGATCCGCCGGGGCCTCGGCGTGCACGAGCTTGACGATCTCGGCCATGCGCTGCACCTTGAGCGCCACCTCAGGTCGTTCCTTCACTTGGCCTCCTTGGTTGCGATCGAGGATAACCCAATCGCGGTTCGAGGTTGCGCTAGGCGCGAGGCGCGGCGATGGTACGTCGGCGATCCAGGAGCTGCGCGCCCAGCACCATTGCGAGCATGGCGACGCCGAGCGCATCCGTCATCACGCCCGGCTTGATCAGCAGCAACGCTGCCGCGACGAGCAATACGCGTTGCCACGTCCGGCACGGACCGGCGAGATACCCGAAAAGGCCGCCCGCGAGCGCAATGACTCCGACGACGGCGGTCACGAACGACGTGGCGATCGTCGGCCAGTCACCGATCATCAACAACGCCGGTTCGTAGATGAACATGAAGGGCACGATGTAGACCGGCGCAGCCACCCGCATCGCCGCCAGTCCCGACTTCCACAGGTCGGCCTTGGCGAGGCCCGCGGCGGCAAACACGGCGAGCGCCACCGGCGGCGTGATCGCCGACAGTATCGCGAAATAGAACGCGAACATGTGCGCGGCCGGCGTAATGGCGCCCAGCTTGATGATCGCCGGGACCAGCAGCGACACCATCACGATGTAGGCAGGCGTCGTCGGCATGCCCATGCCAAGAATGATCCCCGCGAGGGCGGTCAGCACCAGCGCCAGCACCAGCTGGTCCCGGGCCAGCGCAATGACGAACTGCGTGAATACGATCCCGAGCCCGGTGATCGTCACGCAGCCAATGACGATGCCGGCGCACGCACACGCCATCGCCACCGCAAGGGTGTTGCGTGCACCCTCCTCCAGCGCGTCGACGGCCGACTTCCAGCGGATGCCCGCGCGCGTTGTCTTGCGCAGCAGCGCGACCGGAATGCACGACAGGGCACCGGCGAGCGCGCACAGCGGCGCCGAGTAGCCGAGCAGCAACCCGAACAGCACGATGAGGATCGGCGCAAACAGGTGCCCGCGATCCCGCAGCACGCGGCCCAGGCGCGGCAGTTCGGATCTTGCGATGCCGACGAGCCCGCTGCGCTTGGCCTCGAAGTGTACGGCGAAGAACACGGCGACGTAGAACAGGATCGCCGGAATCAGTGCCCACAGCGTCACCTGCAGGTAGGAAACCGCCAGAAACTCCGCCATCACGAACGCGGCGGCGCCCATGACCGGCGGCATGATCTGCCCGCCCGTTGAGGCAACGGCCTCGACCGCTGCCGCGAACGGTGGATTAAAGCCCGTGCGCTTCATCAGTGGAATCGTGATCGGGCCGTCAACCATCACGTTGGCGACCGCGCTGCCCGAAACGGTGCCGAACAGACTCGAACTCACGACCGCGACCTTGCCCGGTCCGCCGGCCGTATGGCCGGTCAGCGACAGGGCAAAGTCCATGAAGAGCTGGCCGGTGCCGCTTTTCTCCATGAATGCGCCGAAGAGGACGAACAGCATCACATACGTGGCCGATACGCCGAGCGTGGAACCGAAGATTCCCTCGGTGGAAAGGTAGATCTGCTCCAGCAGCACTTGCGGTGCCACGTTGGTGAGCAGGAAAGCGTACGCGATGAAGCACATCGCGGTAATCGGTAACGCCCAGCCGATCACGCGGCGCGTTCCGTCGAGCACGAGCGCGATGGCGACGACGGCGAAGAACTTGTCCCAGGCGGTGAGGTCGTCGATGTAGATGATGCGGTTTTCGAACGCCCCGTAATCGAGCAGGATATGCAGCACGAAGCCCCACGCCCCGACGATGAGCAGCGCATCGAAAACGCGCCAGCGACCGCCATTTCGAAACGGGTAGACGAGATAGACCAGGGTCAGCGCGAAAAGCAGGTGGATGCCGCGAAAGATCATGGCCTGTGGCGGCCCGAAGGCCGCCACATACATGTGATAGAGCGACATCGAGATCGCGATGCCGAAAACGAGCCAGCGCAGCGCAGTGCGCGCCGGCATCACGGCAGGCTGCTCGTCTATGTCGCGACGGCTAAGCAAGGAATTATGGGAGCGGACCCGACGCCCCCATCAGGCTCTGGACGTTGTCGCTTTCGCCCGGATCGGCACTTCAGATCGCGCCGACTTCCTTGTAGTACTTTGCCGCGCCCTTGTGCAAAGGTACGCCGATATCGATGGCCATGTCCTTCGGCGTGAGACCGGTCATCGGTTTCACGATCGAGGCAAGCGTGTCCACGTTTCCAGCGAGCGCCTTGGTCATCTTGTAGACGGTTTCCTCGGGCAGGCTGCAGGCGACGACCAGGTGGGTGGAGTATGCGATCACGGGTACATCGGCCGTCTGCTTCGGATACGTGCCCGCCTTGATCATCAGGCGGTTGTAGCCCGGGTTGGCCGCCTTCATCGCCGCCATGGTCTTGTCGTCCACCGGGACCAGCATCACGTCGCGCGCGCTCGCCAGGTCCATCACTGCCGAGGCGGGGGCGGTGGTACCGAGCGTCATCACCTGCGCATGGCCGTCCTTCATCAGCGCCACGGCGTCGTTGTAGCTGGCCTGGAAATTCACCTTGCTCAGCGAGTCATACGACAAGCCGTTGGCCTTCAGCACCTCCGCGGTCAACAGTTCTGCGGTGTTGCCCTTGGGCTGCACGGCAACCGTCTTTCCCTTGAGGTCGGCATAGGAATTGACCTTGGCGTCGGCCAGCGCCACCACCTGGAAATACTGCGGGTACAGATTGGCAACCTGGCAGACGTTGGTCACCTTGGCGGGAAACGGCGCGCGCCCGGCGATCCCGTCGACGGTGGACGACGAATTGCCGAATCCGATCTGCGCCTTGCCCGCGTCGACCCCCCGGATGTTGGAGATTCCTGCACCAGGCTGCTGCTGAATTTCCAGTCCTGGAACCGCTTTCTCCCAGATGCCCTTCAGCGCACCGCCCAGCGGCACCCACGAACCGCCTTGTGGACCGGTCATGAATGTCACCTGTTCGGCGCCTGCGCTCATCGACAGCAACGCGCTGGCAAGCACGGCGAGCGCGCCAATCCTGTGTAGTGCAACCATCGAAGCCTCCTCGGATCGTGCCAGGTCTAGAGTGCCCAGCGTTCCGGGATGGTAGCGCAGTCGACCGGTCACGGCCACCGTACGGGCCCTGGGATGCCGCCACGTGCGGAAATCGCACGGGTCCCACGGCCAAACCCGCAGTCGCACGCCCGTGCGCGTTTGGCCTGGGCGGCGAGTCAGCGGTTGCGCAATTCAGCCGTCTGCCGCATGTCAACGGCCGGCGGCTCGCCCGACACCACCACACCGTAGGCAGCGCGCGCGTGCGCCACCGACATCTTGCCCTCGAGCACGTCCTCAAGAATGGCGTCTGGATCGCGCTGGCGCGGATCGCCATGGCCACCTCCGCCGGCCAGGCGGACACGCAGCACATCGCCGCGGTTGACGGTAGTCAGGAACTTCGCCGGGCATGCCTCTTCAACACCGTTGGCGCGGGTGATCGCCACATCCGATGCTGCGCCGCTGCCGCCTCCCGCGAGCCCGTAAGGCGGATGGTCACGACGATCGGAGCGGATCTGCAGCGTCGCGTTGTTCGAGCGGAAGCGCAGATGCCGTTCGAGGGCGAGTCCGCCGCGAAAGCGGCCGGCGCCGCCGGAGTCGGGAACCAGCGCATAGCGCTCGACCACGATCGGCTGGTCGGCCTCGATCATCTCCACCGGGGCGTTCGAATAGTTCACGAGCGTTCCGGTGCATGCATCCATGCCGTCCCGATCCGGACCGCCGCCCCAGGACGCGAGCAAAAACTCGAGATAGACACTGGCGTCGCCGTTTTCGTCGATGCCGCCGAAGGACACGCCAACGTCGGGGGCATTGGAACCGCAGGCCGGCAGCACGTCCGGCACCGCCTGCGCCAGCGCGCCGAAGATGGCATCGGCGATGCGGATACCGGTGATGCCGCGTGCGGCCACTGCCGCCGGCGGGCGCGGATTGACGACGCTGCCTTCCGGCGCGATCACCTCGATAGGGCGGAAATAGCCGGCATTGTTGGGAATCGACAAATCGACGATCGAACGGACGCAGGCCAGCGCGGTCGACAGCGTGAACGGATAGACGCAATTGATCGCGCCGCGCACCTGGGGTGCCGAGCCGGTGAGGTCGATCGTCATGTCGTCGGCCCGGATGGTCACGGTCGCCTCGATCCTGATCGGATCGGGATCGAGGCCGTCGCCATCCAGATGATCGATGAACTTCCATGTCCCCTTGGGCAGCTTGCCGATCTCCGCGCGCGTGAAGCGCTCGGTATAGTCCAGCAGATCGCGACAGATCTGTTCGAATTCCGCGACGCCGTACTGCTGCGCCAGGCGGAGCATCTCGCGTTCGCCGACCACGCACGCGGCCACGAGCGAGCGGATGTCGCCCAGCACCTTGTCCGGCACGCGCACGTTGCACTCGATCAGGCGAAACATCGACTCCTCTGGAATCCCCGCCCGCCACAGTCGCGAAGGCGGGATGCGCAGGCCTTCCTGGTAGATTTCCGTCGAATCGCTGGCGTTGCCACCGGGGATGCGTCCGCCGATGTCGGTCATGTGCGCCAGAGCCGCCGAATAACCGAGCAGTTTGTCCGCCACGAAGATCGGCTTGACCAGCACGATGTCCGGCAGATGTGTGCTGCCGTTATACGGATCGTTGGTGATGTAGAGATCGCCAGCGTGCATCCGTCCGGCATAGGTCCGCATGGCGGCCCGCACGGCGAACGGCATCGCCCCGAGGTGAAAGGGCAGGCAGGTACCCTGCGCGATCAACTGACCATCCGCGAGGAACAGCGCGGTTGAAAAATCGAGCGCTTCCTTGACCACGAACGATCGCGCGGTGCGATAAACGGTGAGGGCCATTTCGTCGGCCAGCGCCACGAGGGCATTCTTGATGAGTTCGAGCGCGAAGGGATCGCGCCCGACAACAGGCGCGGGGGCGTCGTGCAGCTCCGAGATTGGACTTGGATGGGTCATCGCATCACTCGAGTTCGATTTCGATCGTGTCCCAGGCGATGCGCCGCGCACGGCCATCCGGCGGAACCACCGTGGTGCTGTCGAACTCCTCGACCAGCAACGGCCCCGCGCGCCACTCGGCCCCGAGGTCCGTACGCTGAATTACCGGCGTCGACACCGTCCCGAATCGCGGCCCGTAGTACGCGACGCGCGATTCGGCGAGACCCGCGTCGGACGTCGCAAAGGACAACCGTTCGGGCACGGTTGCCAAGCCCGCGGAGGCGCGCGCGATCACCCGCATGCTCATCGTCTCGATCGCCTCCGTATCGGAGCTGTAGCCGTACTGCTGTTCGTGCAGGTGCGAGAACTGTTCGCGCAGCAAGCTCCCGGAGTGATCGGCCGGATAGGGCAGCGTCAGCTCGGAGTTGGCGCCGGCATAGCGCAGGTCCACCAGGCGTTCGAAT
The DNA here is from genome assembly GCA_963756765.1 of uncultured beta proteobacterium. Classification (GTDB taxonomy): domain Bacteria; phylum Pseudomonadota; class Gammaproteobacteria; order Burkholderiales; family Casimicrobiaceae; genus VBCG01. Next base: position 180,892 of record CAVWPC010000015.1, read on the forward strand.
CGATGCGCGCCGCTGGCGAAGCCTTCGGCAACGAGCGATGCGGCGCCTTCGTTCTCGAGGCCGCGGAACAATCCCTCGATCGCCTCCAGCGTCGAGGCGATCGAGCCGCTCCTTGCGGGCGCGCACATAGTGGTGCTCTATCTCCGGGAAAAGCATGCCAAGCGCGCTGAACAGCCCCGGCACCGGCGGTACGAGAATCCTGCGGATGTCGAGCAGGCGCGCCAGCGTGGCCGCATGCACCGGGCCGTTGCCGCCGAACGCCAGCATGTACAGGTCGCGCGGGTCGCGCCCGCGCTCGGTGGACACTGCGCGCAGCGCGCGCGCCATGGTCGCGTTGGCCACGCGATGTACGCCCCACGCTGCTTCGGCGAGCGGCAATCCAAGCGGGGCAGCCACGTCGGCATCAAGCGCACGCTCCGCGAGATCGCGACGCAGGGGCAGGCCGCCGCCCGCCAGCGCGGCGGGATTGATGAAGCCCAGTACTATATTGGCATCGGTCACCGTCGCGCTCGACCCACCCTGCGCGTAGCACGCCGGTCCGGGCATCGCGCCGGCGCTGTCCGGGCCTACGCGCAAGGCGCCACCGGCGTCGAGACGCGCGAGGCTCCCGCCCCCCGCACCCACTTCGGCAATGTCGATCGCCGGCGCACGCACGTGATAGCCACCGCCCGTCAACAAGCGTCCCGCGATATTGATCCCGCCACCCACCTCGAGCGAATTGACGCGCAGGAACTGTCCGGCATCGATCAGGGCTGCCTTGGCGGTCGTGCCGCCCATGTCGAAACTCAGCAGACTCAAATTCCCGAGGCGACGGGCGAGTTCCGCTGCGCCGACGACCCCCGCGGCGGGGCCGGACTCGATGATGTGGATCGGACGCTCGGCCGCGGCGCTGGCGCTCATCGCACCCCCGCTCGATTGCATGATGGTCAGAGGGCGGGCGATCGCGCGCTCGCGCAACTTGTCGGCGAGCCCGCGCAGGTAGTGGCGCACCAGCGGCAGCACATACGCGTTGACGACCGTCGTGCTGGTGCGCTCATATTCGCGTATTTCCGGCAGCAGTTCGCTCGACAGCGTGATGGAAATGTCCGCGTCGCGTTCGCGGATCAGTTCGCGCAACCGCGCTTCATGAACCCCGTTGGCGTAGCCATTGATCAGGCAGATCGCGATGGCATCCGCGCCCGTCGCGAGCAGCCGGTCGATCACCGCGCGGGCGTCATCCTCGTCGAGCGGCCGCTCGACCACCCCCCGATGGTCGATGCGCTCGTTCACTTCGAAGCGGCGCCGGCGCGGTACCAGCGCCGGCGGCTTGCGCCAGCGGATGTCGTAGAGCACCGGCATGCGCAGGCGGCGGATCTCGAGGACATCACGAAAGCCTTCCGTCGTGATCAGCGCGACTTTCGCGCCCTTGCCCTCCAGGAGGGCATTGGTGGCGACGGTGGTGCCGTGCATGATCTGGGTGATGTCGCCGATGCGCAGCCCGCCATCCGCCAGCGCGCCACCCAGTCCGTTGGCGATGCCCTGGCTGTAGTCGTCCGGGGTGGACAATACCTTCGCCCGCCGCACCTCGCCCTGCGGATTCATGAACACCAGATCCGTGAAAGTCCCGCCGATGTCGATGCCGATCCTCGTTCCCATGGTTCCTTGCGAATTGTTGTTGTCGCTAGTTGAGCCGCAAGAGCCCGGCGGCGTTGCCCCCGAGGATCTGCACCTTTTCCTCCGCCGACAGGAAGGTGCTGTGCTTGCGCACATAATCGACGCATTGCCGGTACGTGCAAAAGCGCTCGACGTTCGGCATGTCCGATCCCCACAGCAGGCGAGAGGCTCCGAAGAGATCACGCATGCCGCGCAGCAGCGCCTGTGCCTCGGGATACGGATAGTCCCAGACCTCGCCCCAGGTGATCGGAAACATCACCTCGAGCAACAGGTTGTCGCGCTGGTACGTGGCGAGAACCTCCGGCGGAAATTCCCAGCTGCCCGCAGCGGCGAAATGGTTGACGGGCGGCCCCATGACCAGCACGAAACGCAGGTCCGGATGGCGCCGCAGCAATACGTCCAGTGCCGCGAGGTTGCGCAGGTAGCCGGCCTTGTCATAGGTCGGCGTCGAGGAAAGTTCGATGAACACCGGCACGCCGAAGCCTGCGACCTTGTCCCAGAACGGCCGAAAATCCGCATGGTCGACGTTGCGGGCGTAGCCGTGGCGTGAGTGGTCCTGCGCGTAGTACAGGCCGCGCAGGCCGAGCGTGCGCACCGCCCGGTCGACTTCGGCGAGGGCATCCGCCGAGTCCGCCTTCGCCTCGTCGACATGGAAAAGCCCGGTGAACTTCCGCGGGTACTGGTGCTGCGCGAACGCATTGTAGTCGTTCATCGCGCCGTAGCCGCCGCCCGCCTGCAGGAGGCAATGGTCCACACCGGCCAGTGTCATCTGCGCCAGCATCAGCTCGGGTGGGCACACCAGGTCCTGCATGCCGACCGGCAGGTACTGCACGTAGTAGTCCTCGCCTTCGTACGTGAAGGCCAGCTGGCCGAAGCGGCCGGCGCGGAAGTTCACGTCGGTCAGGCCGGCCCACGTGTTATCGCCGTCGCGAAACAGCATCGTCGGCTTCACCTCCGCACCGTCACGCACGCGAAACGCGCGCGCCGCCGGCCGCGTGACGACCTTCTGCAGGTACTTGAGGTGCACGGCACTGGACGGATGGCCGCACGCGCCCTGCCAGTGGGTGAACACGTGGGCGTGACAATCGACAAGCATGCGTGGATTCGTCAGCGAGCGGGATGTGAGGCATCCCGCGGAAGCGGCAGGGCCGCCTGCGCGAGATGTGAATCGATCCAGCGCTAGGCCGCGCCGAGCTTTTCCATGTGGTGCTTGAACAGGCGATCCATCTCACCGTTGACCACCATGAAGGTCGCCCAGAAGTCGAGGAAGTGCTTCCATTCGCTGTCGCCATAACGCACGGCCCAGGTATTGGGGCGCTTGTCGATGGGCGCTCCGGGCGCGAACACATGTGCCCAGTTGTTGCGCTTCGCGAACAGCAGCACGTCGCTGTCGCCGCTCATCCACACGTCCGCCTTCTTGGCGCGAACCGGCTCGGCGGCGAGCACCACCTGGCCGGCGGTCGTGATCAGCTTGGCATTGGGAAACAGCACCGGGATGCGCGGCTCCTCGCTGCCGCCGGCGACGACCGAGAAGGTCACCTTGGGATCGTTGAAGTCGGCAATCGTCTTGAACCGACCGGCGTTGTCCTTGTGCACCATCAGCAGGCTGCCCTTCGCCCACAGCGGCCCCACGTAGTCCACCACGAGCGCGCGGGGCAACGTGTAGGTCAAGGACGATCCGTACAGGTCGTAATCGTTGCGCCGCAGTCCGACCGTCGAGTTCTGGAAGGTCACTTCCTTCCACTCGACTTTCACCTCCATTTCCTTGGCGAGGCGCTCGACGGCATCCTTGTAGATGCCCCCCAAATCACCCGTTTTCGCGTCCTTGTAGAACCAGGGACCGGTCTGCGAGTAGCCGACGCGCAGCACCCCGTCCTTGCGCACCTTGGCGAGGCTCGATTCATCGCGAATGCCCGTCTCGAGCATCTGCGCCATCGCCTCGCGCGGCGTGACGGCGGCACCGAGCACGCCGGACGCGACACCGAGCGCAGCCGCGGTCCTCAGGAAGTCACGCTTGCCATCGTTGAATTCGTCGGTCATCTTGAGTCTCCTTCGCGGTGGGTGGAGGATCCGGCGCAAACGCCCGGCAGGTAAGCGTACCGCGCTTGCGCGCGCAGAATGAAAAATGCGGTCGCGGTCATAGCATGCGGCGACGTTCGGAACGGGCGAGACGCGGCACGAGCTCGATCAGCGGGACGCCGGTCGCAGCGACGAGTTCGTGAATGCCGATCGATGCCCCGCCCTGCGCGCCCAGCAGCACGACCTCGTCGCCGAGCGCCACGTCCTCGACCGATGTCACGTCCAGGATCGAGTGCTCGGTGTGGCGCTGTCCGAGCAGCGGGACCCTTTGCCCGCGGACCAGCGCGCTGCCACCCGCCGGCAGGCGCGGATAACCATCGGCGAAGCCGAAGGGGATCACGCCGAGCACCGTATCGTGTTCCACCGGGTCGCCGCCGTAGCCCGTCGCCGTGCCGGCCCGTACGCGCTTCAACGCAATGATGCGCGCCTTGACCGCCGCGAGCGCGCAACGCGCGTCGACGCGTTCGTGCCAGGGCGCTTCCAGCAGGCCATAGACCAGCCGTCCGGGATTGACGGCGTCGAGTGCCAGCGCGGGGGCCGCGATCAGCACCCGGCTGCTCGCGACCATGCGCTCGAGGCCTCGCCAGCCGGCCGCCTCGATGCGCGTCGTCATGGCGCGAAAGCGGCCCATCTGCTGCTCCACCGCCGCGGGCGAATCGAGATCCGTCAGGTGGGTGTAGACCCCACGGACCGCCGCGCCCGGGTGTTCGCGCACTGTCGCGAGCAGGGGTTCCAGGTCCTCTTCGCGAAAGCCGAATCGATGAAAGCCGCAGTCGAGCTTGATGCTGAACGCGAGTTCGTGGCGAATGCACGTTGCCAGCGTCGCCGCATCGTGGGCCGTCACGATGGCATCGAGGCCGGCCAACTGCGGTAGCGCCTCGGCCATCGTGCTGCCGTAGAGCAGGATCGGCAATCCCATGCCGGCCTCGCGGATCCGGCGCACGTCCTCCGGATCCCCGCACGCCAGGGCATCCATGCCCTCGTCCACGGCCAGGCGGGCGATCGTCACGGCGTCGAAACCGTAGGCGTTGCCCTTGCAGACGACGTAGGTTCGCGCCCGTCCGGCGAGGTTGCGAATCAGGCGCAGGTTGTGCCGCAATGCGCCGACGTCGATCTCCACCCACGATGCCCGCTGCACCGGCGCCACGGGGCGCGATGGGATTTGCAGCTCGAGGGAGGTCGGCAGGCGGCTCAAATGACGGATGTTCGGTGCGGAAGTCCAAGAATCCGGCGACGTCGCGGTCGATGCGCGCGAACGTCATTATCGACGGCGACAAGAATAAGTCATAGCATGATTTTTTTGAGCTTTGCATTTGCTTTTCTTATCATGTTCGGAGGGCGTGCGCAGGCAGGACGCCGGGACGGCACGCGCGACCGTTCCCGACGACCGCTTCGGCTCGCCTAACCTCGCGACGCCTTGACGCTCGCGCGGATGCGGTCGAGCAGCATCCTGACGTTCGCCGGCGGGGCGTCGCGACGGTAGCTCATGTACATCGGGAACAGCGGAATGGTGGGTCGCGCCTTCACCATGCGCAGCGTTCCGGCGCGCACTTCCGCTTCGATGATCTGGGCCGGCAACAGGCTCAGGCCGACGCCATCCACGGTCAGCGCCTTGCTGATGAAGAGACTGGTACAGGTGGAGAGCCGCTGCGGAACGATTCCGGCGCTGGCGAACCAGGCATTGATCGTCTCGAACAGCAGCGAGGGCGAAGGGTGGGTGATGATCGGGATGGCCTCGAGCGCCGCCGGGGTCGCGATCTTGATCCGGCCCAGGCGCTTCGGCGTGCCGACCCAGTAGTGCGGCAAGTCCAGCAGGCGTTCATAGGCCAGCAACGGCGACAACGTCGGGCCGGATATGACGGCCACGTCGAGCTCACCCTTCAGGAGTTTGGCGTACAGGTTGACGCTGAACTCGACCACCAGTTCGATCTGCGCCTGCGGATAATGCTTTTCGATATCCGATAGCAGCAGCGGCAGGTAGCGCGCGGCAAAGGTGTCGGTGGCACCCATCCGGATGAGGCCCCGCATCTCCCCGTCGTGGGCGCCGCGATCCCGGATGCGCTCGGCGATGTCGAGCATGTGCTCGGCCTGCTTGGTCACCTCGAGCCCGAAGGTGGTGGGCGTCGCCCGGTACGAATCGCGGTTGAGCAACCGGTGGCCAAGTGCCGCCTCCAGTTCCTTGATGCGCAGCGACAGCGCGGGCTGCGTGAGGCTGAGGCGCGTCGCGGCGGCCCGTACGCTGCCGAGACGCACGACCCAGAACAATGCCTCGAGCTGCGCGAGCGTGAGCTTCATCGCCGGCGGTCACCCTGGTGGCGCCGCGCCCCTAAGGTCGTGAATCCAGCCGGACGCTCAAGTCGAAGCCCCGCGCGCGGTGATCGGCCACAGGTCCTCCACGCGTCCGTTGCGCACGGCGACATACCAATCGTGCAGATTGACGGTGGGATCGCAGTGGCCGGGAACCAGTTGCAGGCGCTCGCCGAGACGGGGTGGCCGCGCTCCCGCGGCGACCACGATCTTGCCATGCTCGTCGGAAGCGCCGACCACCTCGAGCCCGTGCCCGTCGTGGACCGTCGGCATCCCTTTTTCCGCCGAATAGGATTTGAGCCCGGCGTCAACGATCACGCGCTCGGGGGACGGCGTGCTCATCACCGTCGCCAGCACGAACAGACTGTGGCGAAATTCGGTGTAGCGCGGGCCATCCTCGCCGCCGATCCGCGCGTACTCGGCGTCCATGAAGACGTAAGAGCCGACCTGCAGCTCGTTCCACAGGCCGCTCGTGCCTTCCATCCGAAAGGTACCGGTCCCCGCGCCGCTCACGAACTCGCAGGCGATGCCGGCGCGTTCGAGGTGGTCGACGGTTGCCCGCACCACCGCGGCCGCGCCGCCTATCGCGGCCTTCCGCTCCGCCAGGGTCGGCAGGTGCTGCGCCATGCCGTGATATGCCTGCAATCCGCGAAACACGAGTCCGGGGGCGTCGGCGATTCGCCGCGCCAGATCGAGCGCGGCCTCGGATGTCGACACGCCGCAGCGCTGCATGCCCACGTCGATCTCGACCAGCGCGCCCAGCTCGACACCGGCGTCGCGCGCGGCACTGGCCGCGGCGGCCACGGGCTCGACGGCGTCGAAGCACAGGGCAATGCGCGCCTCGGTCGCCAGCGCGGCGAGCCGCCGCAGCTTGCGCGCGTCGATGATCTCGTTGCTGACCAGCACGTCACCGATCCCGCCGCGCACCAGCGCTTCGGCCTCACCGACCTTCTGGCAACATTGCCCGACGGCCCCTGCGGCGATCTGCCTGCGGGCGATGGTCGGGCACTTGTGCGTCTTGGCGTGCGGGCGCAGGCGCACGCCTGCGGAGCGCGCAAACGCCGCCATCTTTGCGACATTGGCTTCGAACGCGTCAAGGTCGACGATCAGTGCCGGGGTATCGATTTCGTCGAGCGACGCACCAATCTGGGCAGGGGGAATGTTCATTCGCGTTGCAATCGGCGCTTGCCAATGCCAAGCGCCGTAAGTGATCATATGACGGCACATTGTGCACGTTGACGGCGCGCTTGACTATCGCGCGCAGCGTCGTCAGGGCTCCAACCACTACTGGATACGATGAGCGACATACCGACGATTCGCGTGGTCGACGTGCACAAGCGCTTCGGAACACTCGACGTGCTCAAGGGTGTTTCCTTCGATGTCCACCGCGGGACCGTGGTCAGCATGCTCGGCGCCAGCGGGTCGGGCAAGAGCACGCTGCTCCGCTGCATCAACTACCTGGAAACCCCCACGTCCGGCGATATCTTCATCGAAGGCGAATCCCTGTGCTACACCGGTGCGGCGGACGGGGAGCGCAAGCCGCGGCCGCTGGCCCAGATCAACCGGATCCGCCGCGATCTGGGCACAGTTTTCCAGCAATTCAACCTGTGGCCGCATATGTCGGTGCTGGGCAACGTAATCGAGGCGCCGCACCGCGTCCGCGGCCTGTCGCGCAAGGAGGCCATCGAGCTGGGCGAGGAATGCCTGCGCCGTGTCCATCTCGCCGACAAGTCCGCCGAATATCCGGCGCGGCTGTCCGGAGGCCAGCAACAACGCGTGGCCATCGCCCGCGCGCTCGCCATGCAGCCGAAGGTCATGCTGTTCGACGAGCCGACCTCCTCCCTCGACCCCGAGCTGACCGACGAGGTGCTCGCGGTGATGCGCGAGCTTGCCCACGATGGAACGACCATGATCGTCGTGACGCACGAAGTGGGTTTCGCCCGCGAGGTTTCCGACCAGGTCATGTTCCTGCACAACGGCCTGATCGAGGAGGAAGGTCCGCCCGACCAGATGTTCGGCGCGCCGCGGTCCGAGCGCTTCCGGCAGTTCATCTCCAAGCACCTGCACTAGCCGTTCATGTCCGACTCGCTGCGCGAGATCCTCGACATCGGGGTGTTCTGGGAGTATCGGGAGGTCCTGCTACGCGGCCTGCTCGTCAATTTCTACGTCTTCTTCGGCGCCGCGGTCCTGGCACTGGGCATCGGTCTCCTGGCCGCGCTGCTGCGGGTCAGCCGCTTCCGTGTGTTCCGTGCGGTCGGCACGCTGCACGTCGAGATCTTCCGCAATGCCCCGGACTACGTGATGGTCGTGTGGGTCCACTTCGTGCTGCCACTGCTGATCGGGACGATCCTGGCGACGCGGCTCGAATTCAATCCCTTCGTCTCGGCAGTGCTGGCCCTTGGCCTGGTGTACAGCGGCTACTTTGCGGAAACGTTCCGCGCCGGCATCGAAGCCATCCCGGTCGGACATCTGGACGCGGGACGCGCCTGCGGGATGTCCGAGCGCCAGATCCTGTGGCGCATCATCCTGCCGCAGGTCGTGCGCCGGATGCTGCCCGAGTCCATCAACCAGTTCATCTCGCTGTTCAAGGCGACGACGATCGTGTCGCTGATCGCCGTGCCGGACCTCATGTACCAGGTATCGATGATCACGCAGCAGCAGATGCGGCCCTTGCCGCTCTACACGGGCGCTGCGCTGGTCTACTTCGTGATCATTCTCGCCGCCGGCAGCCTGCTGCGCGCGCTGGCCGAACGCTGGCGCAGCCGGATCTTCGCCTGACCCATGGGGAACTGGGAACGCCTCGTCTGGAACCAGAGCGATGCGCTGCTGGCGGGGCTCGTCGTCACCGTACAGGTATGTGCGATCGCTTTCATATCGGCGATCATCGGCGGGCTGGCGCTGTGCCTGATCCGGATGTACGTACGTCCGTTGCGCCCGGTGGCGATCGTGGTGATCGAGTTCTTCCGCGCCACGCCGATCCTCGTCCAGCTGTTGTGGGTCAATTACGTGTGGCCGGAACTCTTCGGCTGGCCGAATACGTTCTTCGCCGCCGCGTGCACGGCGCTGGCCGTGCAGTCGAGCGGTTACCTTGCGGAGACCTTTCGCGGCGGCATCGAAGCAATCCCGAAGGGCCAGCGCGAGGCGGCGTACGCCGTCGGCATGTCGCCGGTCCAGGTATTCGGACGCATCGTGTTGCCGCAGGTGCTGCTCAGCACGGCACCATCGATCGTCAACCAGTTCACCGTCATCGTGAAGTCGTCCACGCTCGTTTCGGTGATCACCGTTCAGGATCTGATGTTCCAGTCGCAGAAGATCGTCAACATCTGGTACGAACCGATCGAGATCCTGACCGCCACGGCGGCAATCTACATCGTGATCATCTTCGCCGTCTCCGCGGCGGGCAAGCGGCTGGCGGACGGACTGCGCCGCCGCTACGGCATCGCGGCCGCGTAGGCGGTCGCGCGGAAAATCGCTGCATCGCCGGCCAGCGACGGCGTGTTATCGTCAAGCCATGTCACCGATCGTCGCCGTCGACAACGTCACCAAGGTCTACGCCGGCGGTTTCCAGGCATTGCACGCGATCAGCCTCGACATCCGGCGCGGCGAAATCTTCGCGTTGCTGGGGCCCAACGGCGCCGGCAAGACGACGCTCATCAGCATCATCTGCGGCATTGTCAAGGCTAGCACCGGGCGGGTGAGCGTTGACGGCCACGACATCGTCACCGATTACCGGGCCGCCCGTGCGCTGATCGGGCTGGTGCCGCAGGAGCTCACCACCGACGCCTTTGAATCGGTCTGGAATACCGTGTCGTTCAGCCGTGGATTGTTCGGTCTCGCGCGCAATCCCGCCCACATCGAGCGCGTGCTGCGCGATCTTTCGTTGTGGGACAAAAAGGACAACAAGGTGATGACGCTGTCGGGCGGCATGAAGCGGCGCCTGCTGATCGCCAAGGCCCTGTCGCACGAACCGCGGATCCTGTTCCTGGACGAGCCCACCGCCGGCGTCGACGTCACGTTGCGCACCGACATGTGGAACCTGGTTCGCGGCCTGCGGGAGGCGGGTGTCACGATCATCCTGACCACGCACTACATCGACGAGGCCGAGGAGATGGCCGACCGCGTCGGCGTGATCGACAAGGGCGCCATCATCCTGGTCGAGAACAAGGTCGACCTGATGCGCAAGCTCGGTCGCAAGCAGCTGACGCTGCAACTCGCGCAGCCGCTGACCGCACTCCCCACCGCGCTGGCGGCCTACCGGCTGGAACTGGGTGCTGAAGGCGCCGAGATTGTCTATACCTACGACACCAAGGTACAAGACGAGCAAGGCGACATCGCGGCGCTGCTGCAGGATCTCAACGCGGCCGGCATCGCCTTCAAGGATCTGCACACCACGCAGAGTTCACTCGAGGACATCTTCGTGAACCTGCTGCGGGACGGGAAGGCAGCGACGCCTATGGAGCGCGTTTCATGAACGTCCACGCGATCGCGGCGATCTACGGCTTCGAGATGGCGCGTACGCGCCGCACGCTGATGCAAAGCGTCATCTCGCCGGTATTGTCCACGTCGCTGTATTTCGTGGTGTTCGGTTCGGCGATCGGCTCGCGCATTCCGCACGTCGACGGCGTCAGCTACGGCGCCTTCATCGTGCCCGGACTGATCATGCTGTCGCTCCTGACCCAGAGCGTGTCCAACGCATCGTTCGGAATCTATTTCCCGCGCTTCACGGGAACGATCTATGAGCTCCTATCCGCGCCGGTCTCGTACCTGGAAATCGTCATCGCCTACGTCGGCGCTGCCGCCACCAAGTCGCTGCTGCTCGGCGTGATCATTCTGGCCACAGCGGCATTGTTCGTGCCGCTCCGGATCGAGCACCCGGTGTTCATGGTGACCTTCCTGGTCCTGACCGCCGTCACCTTCAGCCTCCTGGGCTTCATCATCGGCATCTGGGCGGACGGATTCGAGAAGCTGCAGCTCGTGCCGCTGCTGATCCTGACGCCGCTCGCGTTCCTGGGCGGGACGTTCTACTCGATCGAAATGCTGCCGCCGCTATGGCAGAAGATCACGCTGCTCAATCCCGTCGTGTACCTCGTCAGCGGCTTTCGCTGGAGCTTCTACGGGCAGGCCGACGTGCACATCGTCGTGAGCATTACGATGACGCTGGCGTTCCTGGCGATCTTCGTCGCGATCGCCGGGTGGATCTTCAAGACCGGCTACCGACTGAAGACCTGACCCCTCGCGCTGTGCCGATCTCCGACGGACCGAGCAGCACAGATGAAAGCGCCCGGCTTTTGGGGCCGGGCGCGAAGATGGTGGCCAAGGGCGGAATTGAACCACCGACACACGGATTTTCAGTCCGCTGCTCTACCAACTGAGCTACTTGGCCAAGCCGGCGATTATAGCAAAATCGTCGCCCGGGTCCGACCGCTACCGATGCGACCCGGGGGCGCCGCGGAGCAGCCGTCAGCCGCGGAAAAACGCGGTCAACGCGTCCAGCGTGGCGTCGGGCACCTCCTCCGCCAGATAGTGGCCGCACGGCAGCGCCTGGCCGCGCACGTCCTGCGCCACCGCACGCCAGTCGTCGAGCGGATGGAACAACCGGTGGACGACGCCCTTCTCGCCCCACAGCACCAGGAGCGGGCAGGTGACGATACGGCGGGCGGTGACGTCGGCGGCGTCGTGCTCGAGGTCGATGGATGCCGCGGCGCGATAGTCTTCGCACGAAGCGTGGATCGTCGCCGGATCCCGGAAGCAGCGTTCGTATTCCGCCATCGCGCCGCTGTTGAAGATATTGGCGGCCGATCCCCATCCACCCAATTTGCGATGCAGGTAGTACAGCGGGTCGGCGCCGATCATCCGCTCCGGCAGGTCGAAGGGCTGGATCAAGAAGAACCAATGGTAGTAGGCGGTCGCGAATGCCTGGTCGGTCTCGCGAAACATCGTGCGCGTGGGCGAGATATCGAGTACCGCCACGCGCTCGACCGCATCGGGATGATCGAGTGCCAGGCGGTGCGCGACGCGACCGCCACGATCGTGGCCGGCGAGACGAAAGCGCTCGTAGCCCAGCGCACGCATGACCTCGACCAAGTCGAGCGCCATCGCGCGCTTCGAGTAGGGCGCATGCGTCGCGTTGCTGGCCGGCTTGCCAGAATCACCGTAGCCGCGCAGGTCGGCACAGACCACCGTGTACGACCGGGCGAGCGCCGGTGCCACGCAATGCCACATCACGTGTGTTTGCGGGTAACCGTGCAGCAGCAGGAGCGGCGGGCCGCTGCCACCGATTTCACAGTGGATCTCGGTGCCCGACGTCCGGATCCGGTGTGTCGCGAAGTTTTCGAAAAGGCTGGTCACGGTCGTTTCCTCTCGGTGCTCCAATGCCTCCGCGCGTCAGCACGCCTGCACGCGGCGCGCCATTTGCCTGTTTGCCTACGACCGCGCAGTCAAGGAAAAGCCGTCAGGCCAGGAACCGCGCCGCCCTGGTCGAGTCGATGCCTACCGACTTGGCCGCCGCCATCAGGTCGGCCAGTGTCTTGTCATCCACCGGCACGCCATTCGCCGTTCTCGCGGCGCGCGTTTTCCGTTCGACATCGCCGGGCCCGAGCACCGGCTGCCCGGCCACCGCTGGCGGCGACGCCTTGACATAGTCGACGAAGCGGCGCGCCTCCGCGAGCACGCCGCCGTCCTCCGCCGCGGCCGCATAGACGGCCGGCGCGATGAAGATCGACAGCATGTTGTTGCGCAACACGGTGTCTTCCGGGTCGGAACTGCGACCGGTGGTGATCGCGCCGGCCAGAAGATCGGTGAGGATCGACAAGCCCGAGCCCTTGTGCGCGCCGATGGTCAGCAACGCGCCACCGTCGTAGAAGTCCTGCGGCGAAGTCGTCGGCTTGCCGTGCTTGTCGACGATCCAGCCTTCCGGCACCTGCTCGCCCTTGTTGAGCGCCACCATCAGCTTGCCCTCCGCCACCATCGAGGTAGTGATATCGAGGATGGCGGGATCGGCGCCGGCGAGCGGCACGCCGATCGCCATCGGGTTGGTGGACAGGCGCCGGTCGCCGCCGCCGAACGGCGCGACGCGCTGCGCGCCGGACGTGTTCAGGAAATGCATCGATACCTGCCCCGCCTCCGCCGCCATCTCCGCCCAGTCGCCGAGCCGGCCCAGGTGACCGCAATTGCGCAGGCCCACCATGGCGATGCCGGTGCGCGCCGCCTTTTCGATGCCGAGTTTGGTCGCGAACTCGCCGACCACCTGGCCGAAGCCGCGATTGCCGTCGACGATTGCCAGCGCGTCGCTGTCGAATACGACCGTAGGTGCGGTATTCGGCTTCAGCCACCCGTCGCGCACCCATTCGAGGTACTTGCCGACCCGGAGCACGCCATGCGAATCGTGGCCGACGAGATTCGAGTCGACGAGCCGGCGCGCGATGGTGCTCGCCTCGTCGGCGTTGGAGCCACCGCCTTGCATGATGGCGGTGACGAGTTCGATCAGCTTGGCTGCCGCGATGGTTTTCATTTTCTGGTTTTCTTAGTGGATCTCGGGGTCTGGCGTAGGCGCCGTCCCTTCGAGGAAATCGAAGTCGCAGCCCTGGTCGGCCTGCGTGATGTGTTGCTGGTAGAGCGCGCCGAAGCCGCGTTCGTACTTCGGCGGCGGGCGCTTCCAGGCCGCGCGCCGGCGCTGCATTTCGTCGTCGTCGATCTTCAGTTCCAGCTTGCGCGCCGGCACGTCGAGCTCGATCAGGTCGCCGTCGCGCACCAGCGCCAGCGGGCCGCCGACGAACGACTCGGGTGCCACGTGCAGCACGCAGGCCCCGTAGCTGGTGCCACTCATCCGTGCATCGGAAATGCGCACCATGTCGCGCACGCCTTCGGCCAGCAGCTTCTTCGGGATCGGCAGCTGGCCCCACTCTGGCATGCCGGGCGCACCAAGTGGGCCGGCGTGCTGCAGCACGATCACCGAATCCTTCGTTACCGGCAGCGCCGGATCGTCGATGCGCGCGGCCATGTCGTTGTAGTCTTTGAACACGATCGCGGGACCGGTATGGCGCAGCAAGTGCGCTTCTGCCGCGGCGGGTTTGATCACGGCGCCGTCCGGCGCGAGATTGCCGCGCAGTACGGCGAGGCTGCCGCTGGCCACCAGCGCCCGGTCCCGCGGCAGGATCACGTCGCGGTTGAACACTTCCGCACCAGCGATGTTCTCGCCCAGTGTTCTTCCGTTCGCCGTGCGCTCGCCCAGACAGAGCAGGTCGCCGATTTCCTTCAGCAAAGCGCGCAGGCCGCCGGCGTAGAAAAAATCCTCCATCAGGAATTTGCCTGCGGGCCGCACGTTGGCGACCAGCGGCGTACGTCGCGCCAGTTCGTCGAAGCGGTCGATGGTCATCGGCACGCCGGCGCGCCGCGCCACGGCCACCATGTGCACCACCGCATTCGTCGATCCCCCGAGGGCGAGAATGGTGGTCACCGCATTGTCGATCGCCGCGGCGGTCACGATGTCGCGCGGTTTCAAGTCTTCCCATACCATCTCGACGATGCGCCGCCCGGTCTCGGCCGCCATGCGCGCATGACGCGAGTCGGCTGCCGGAATCGATGCGGCGCCGGCCAGCGTCATGCCCATCGCCTCGGCCGCCGATGTCATGGTGGAAGCGGTGCCCATGGTCATGCAGTGGCCCGGCGAGCGGGCGATGCCCTCCTCGATGCCAAGCCATTGCTCGTCGGTCAGGTTACCGGCGCGCTTTTCCGCCCAGTACTTCCACACGTCCGAGCCGCTACCCAGCTTCTGGTCGCGGAAGTGCCCGGAAAGCATCGGTCCCGCCGGCAGAAAGATCGCCGGCAGGTTCATCGACAGCGCACCCATCAACAGTGCCGGCGTGGTCTTGTCGCAGCCGCCCATCAGTACGCAGCCGTCGACCGGATAGGACCGCAGGAGTTCCTCGGTCTCCATCGCCAGCAGGTTGCGATAGAGCATGGTCGTCGGCTTCTGGAACACTTCAGCCAGCGCGATCGCCGGCATTTCCAGCGGAAAGCCACCGGCCTGCAATACACCGCGCTTCACCTCCTCCGCTCGCTGCCGGAAGTGCGTGTGACAGACGTTGATGTCGCTCCACGTGTTGATGATGGCGATGACCGGCTTGCCCTGGTAATCGGCCCGTGAGTAGCCCATTTGCGCCGCGCGCGAATGGTGGCCGAAGCCGCGCATGTCGCTTTCGCCGAACCAGCGGGCCGAACGCAATGTCTGCGGTGTCTTGCGCTTGCTCATGCGACCTCCCCGCAAGCCTGCACCACCACGTGCCGAAGAACTCTCATTGCAGGCTCCGGTCGTGCGCCAGCAGCGCACGCGCCGCTTCCCGCAACCGTGGATGCTCGGTCGGAGCGATGTTCGACAGTTGCGGCAGCAGCGGCCCCATGTCGGCGATGCCGGCGAGCGTGACGGCCTCGTGCAGCACGCGAATCGGCGACACCTCGTCGCGGATGTCTTCGAGTGGCAGGTAGGCGGCGCGCAGCGTCTGCGCCGTCGCGTAGTCACCGGACTTGAGCGCGGCCAGGAGCCGGGTCGATCCGCGCGGACCCACGCATACCGATCCGGAGGTGAAGCCGTTGAGGCCGAAATCGCGCAGGTGCACGATCGCCGGCCGCTCGCCGATGCCGCTGATGATCAGTTGCCGGTCGACGCATCCCACCAGCTCGGTCAGATATGGATCGACGGCCGGATCCTTGCGGACGATCGCATACTTGATGCCGGCGACGATGCCCGAGTCGACCAGCTTGGCCACATGCGCCGGCGTGAGAAAGTTCTCCGCCTTCAGGTAGACGATCACCTGCCGGCCGAAGGCCTCGGCGAAGAGGCTGATGGCGCGCGCACTGCCATCCGGCGTGGCCGGAAAGGTCTGCGGCAGCACCATCGCCGTGGGGAAGGCGCGGCCGCGCAGCACGCGGGCCTGGTCCATGAGCTTGCCGAAGTCCGGGCCGGCGGAAGGAATGACCCAGGATTGCGCTGCCGCCGCTTCCTCGAGGAAATCCAGCAGTCCCGCGTATTCGTAGAGCCCGATGTTGTAGAAATTCGCATTGCCGCCGTACAGCAGCGTCGACACACCACCGGCTTCGAGATGCCGGATCAGTGCGCGGTTCGCGGCAGGGTCCAGAGTGAGGTCGGTGCGCCGCGCCAGGGGCGGGACGCTCAAGACCGAGCGCGCGAGATCGGCGCCGGTGATGTTTGCTGTTTTCACGCTTCCCCCTTCGGCTGGCCGCCGCTTTATGGCAATTATACGAACCGTCGCAGGTATTCACCAAACGGTTACTTCGCATCCGCGCGGCGTCCGCCTACGCGAAGTCCATCGGACAACCATTGCACCCATGTTCGGGCGCGCTATAGTGTTGGACAAGTCGTGGCGACCGATGATCGCAGGGGTCGCCGACGTCCGCGGACCGGCGTCGGGTTCGGTCCGCCGCATCGCTGCGGAGGCTATCGTGGCCGTCGATCGAACCGTTACGCCTTTCCCGCGCACCCTTGCCGCAAGCCTGGCCGCCCTCGCGGCCTGCGCACTGTTGAGCTTGGCTCCCGCGGTGTCCGCCGAAGTCGGGCCGGACGGGAAGAATGGCAGCAAACCCGATACCGAACTCCTCGACGTGGAAGTGCTGTTCGGCGCCATCGTGCGCGTCAACGTGGAGGCCGTTCCGGGCGCGCGGAGTTCTGCCACGCTGGGCAGTGCACGCGAGGGCAGCGGCGTGGTCATCGGCGACAATGGCCTCATCCTCACCATCGGCTACCTGATCGTCGAGGCAGACCAGGTCACGATCGCCGACCGCAAGGGCCGTACACTCAGCGCGCGCGTGATCGGCTACGACCACGCCACGGGCTTCGGCCTTTTGAAGACCATCACGCCGTTCGACGCCAAGCCGATCGAACTCGGCGATTCGGCGAAGGTCACCGAGCGTGACCCGGTGATGATCGCCGCCGAAGACGGCGTTGCGTTCGCTTACGTCGTCTCGAAGCGACCCTTCTCCGGCAACTGGGAGTACGCACTCGACCAGGCGATCTTCACCAGTCCGCCGACCACGGGCTGGAGCGGTGCGGCCCTGCTCGATCGCGACGGCAAGCTGCTCGGAGTGGGATCACTGATCGTGCGCAACGCGACCAATGACGATGCCAACGTTCCCGGCAACATGTTCGTTCCGATCAATCTGCTGAAGCCCATCCTGCGCGACCTGGTGGAAGGCGGCCGACGCAGCGGTCCGCCGCGTCCGTGGCTGGGGGTGGCGGCGGACGAGGTGCAAGGTCGCCTGATCGTCAGCCGCGTGTCACCCGACGGACCGGCCGACCGTGCCGGCGTCAAGGCAGGCGACATCATTCTCGCGGTGGGCAGCGAAGGCGTCCGCACCCAGCCGGAGTTCTACAAGAAGGTGTGGAGCCGAGGGGGCGCAGGCACCGAGATCCCGCTGCGACTGCTGCAGGGCATCGACGTCAAGGAAGTGCCCGTCGTTTCCATCGATCGCGTCGACTACTTCCGTCCGCGGACCACTTATTGAACGTTGGCTCGGTGCGATGCGGACGCAGTCCGCGCCGACGCGGCGGCCGATCATCCATGAGAATCGCATGAACGACATTGCGCCAGCGGCCGCGCCGCCCGAACTCGACCAGGTGATCAACTTCGCTTACGAGGGACCGGCCGTCCTCACTGCCGGCGCGTACGAGCGCTGGACGCTACGCTGCACCCCCAGGGTCGATCTGCCGCCCGGTGCCCGCATCGCCGTCGCGCATCGCTGGCCCAACGACTGGGGAATCGCGCAGGCCGATGATCCCGCCGCCATCAACTATCTCGAGGTCGCGGCGGATGATGGCGCCAGCGTGCGCTGGTGGAGCGCACGGCTCGCGACCTGGCATCCATTCGACCATGTCCTTTTCGTCGAGCTCTTGGACGGGCTGGCGCGCGGCCGGCAGCTCGCGCTGCGCTTCGGCGAAGGCCGGGACGGTTCGCCGGGCTTCTGCGTGCAGACCTTCATCGAGGAAGCCTCGCCGCAGAGCCTGCGCTGGCAGCGCGACGAGACGCAGCCCTGGCGCGAGTTCGCCCGACACACCCGCCGCATCGTCGGCGCGGCACCCGCGCAGCTCGTGGCCTCGATCCCTTCGCGCATTGGGGCCGGCGAGACTTTCGACCTGCATTTGCGCCTCGAGGATCGCTGGGGCAACCCTGCCGCACTGGTCGCGCCGGTGCGCATCGCTGTTCGCGTGGAGGGGCACGAAGCCGCGCCGGCGCAAGAGGTCGTGCTGCCCGTCGCCGGATGGCTGCGGCATCCCATGACGCTCGATCGTGCGGGTGTCGTGCGCCTGTCCGCCCGTGCGCATGGCAATCCGGAACTCGCAGCCCTCAGCAACCCGGCGGGCGTGGAAGTGCGAGCGCCAAAAAATCGGCAATTCTGGGGCGACCTCCACGGGCAATCACTGATCGGCTGCGGCGCGCGCTCGATCGACGCCTACTATGCCCATGCCCGCGACTTCGCCGGCGGCGACTTCTGTTCGCACCAGGCCAATTGCTTCCTCGTATCCGGTGACGAGTGGCAGGAAACGGCAGCGAGCACGCTGCGCCACCAGCGCGATGGACAATTTGTCACGCTGCTGGGCGTGGAATGGTCGGCGGCATCACTGCTCGGTGGCGATCACAACGTGTATTTTCCGGGCGACACAGCCGAACTGCGACGCTGCAGCCACGAATTCGTCACCGACAAGTCCGATCTCGACAGCGACCTGCGGCACGTCGAAGACCTGTACCGGCACTACCGCGGCAGCGACACCCTGATCGCGGTCCACGTCGGCGGCCGTACCGCCAGTCTCGCCTGGCACGAGCCCACTCTCGACCGCTTGCTGGAGGTGCACTCCACGCACGCGACGTCGGAGTGGTTCCTGTTCGAGGCGCTGCAGCGCGGCTACCGGATGGGCGTGATCGCCGGCAGCGACGGCGTCGACGGACGTCCGGGCAACTCGCACCCGGGCCATATGGGCGTGCGCAATGTCCGCGGCGGGCTCACGGCGATCCTCGCGCCCGAGCTGTCGCGCGCGGCGCTGTGGGTGGCACTGCGCGACCGGCACTGCTATGCGACAACGGGCGCGCGGATTCTTCTCGACTTCCGGCTCGGGACTGCGGCGATGGGCGACGCGACCACGGTGGCCTGCGCTGCGGCGGGTCTCACCGGGTTCGAGGTACGGGTCGAGGGCACGGCGCCGCTCGAGCAGGTCGACTTCTTTCGCGGCACCACCTGCCTTACCAGCATCGATTGCATGGCGGCCGGTGGTCGTTCGAATCGCTTGCGCGTGGCCTGGAACGGCGCAAGTGCGCAGGGGAACTGGGAGCGCGCACGCATGCGCTGGGATGGCCTCCTTCGCGTCGACGGTGCGCGCATCGTGGCGGTCGACGACTATGCCTTCGATTCGCCCGACGAGGGGGTCGGCCACCACGACGCACATGCGGTGCAGTGGCGCTCGGTGACGGCGGGCGACTGGGACGGAATCATCGTCGAACTCGATCGACCCGACGCGGCCGAGGTGTCTTTCGTGACCGCACCGATGAACCTCCGGCTGCGACCGGCGGACATCGGTGTGGCAGGGCGCCAGTTCGTTGCCGACGATCCGCGACGCTGTGTCGAAATGCGCTGGCTGCCGGAGAATCCGCCCGCCCGGCATTTCGACGGGCGGTTCCATGACCGTGCACCGCTGGGTGGCGAGCAGGCCTACTGGGTGCGCGTGCGCCAGACCGACGGCGCCTACGCGTGGTCGTCACCGATCTTTGTCACGGCCACCGCGCAACCCGCCGCCGCCTGACGCGTGCATGTAGTGGCGGGACACGCGCGAACCACGCGCAGGATTGCCCCGCCCGCGCCGCTAGTTCTTGAGCTCGATACCCGTCTTGGTGATGACCTCGCCCAGCCGCTTGCGCTCATTCGTCATGAACTCCGCGAACGCTTCCGGGCTGTCGCCCACCGGCACGGCGCCGGTGGAGGACACGCGTTCCTTGACGTCCGGCAGGTGCATCGCCTTGACGATTTCCGCGTTCAGCTTCTTGATCACTGCCGGCGGCGTGCCCGCAGGCGCGACGATGCCCCATGACTGCGTGATCTCGTAACCCGGCAGCGTATCGGCGATCGTGGGCAGCATCGGCAAGCCGGGATTGCGTTCCTTGCCGGTGGTCGCGAGTGCCCGCACGCGCCCGCCGGTCATGTGGGCCCCGGCGGCGATCGGCGACGTGATGATGAACTGCGCGTTGCCGGCGATCACGTCGAGCAGCGCCGGACCGGCGCCCTTGTACGGAATGTGCGTGATCTTGGTGTCGGCGAGCAGATTGAACATTTCACCCGCGAGGTGCGCGGGTGTGCCCAGTCCGGCCGACGCGTAGTTGAGCGTGCCGGGCTTGTCCTTGGCGAGCTTCACGAGTTCGGCCACCGACGTTACCGGCAGCGACGTGTTGACCACCAGCACGTTCGACGCCGTCGCGATGCGCGAAATCGACACGAAATCCTTGGCCGGATCGTAGGCCAGGTTGTTGCGCAGGTTGGGAACGATCGCATACACCGAGGTCGTCGTCATGAACAGCGTGTAGCCGTCGCCCGGCGACTTCGCGGCCAGTTCCGCGGCAAGAATGCCGCCGGCACCCGGCCGGTTGTCCACGATCACCTGCTGGCCCAGGCTGTCGGACAGCTTCTGCGCCAGGATGCGTCCCAGCGTGTCGGGCGAACCGCCGGTGGCATCCGGCACGATCAAGCGGATGGGCTTGGACGGATAATCCTGGGCGTGCACGGCGCCGGCCATTGCACACGCGACAACAACCAGCGATGCCAGTTTGCGAAATTGCGCCATCATGATTCCTCCAGAGGTTTGCAACAATGGCAATGAAGCCAGGGTGCGTCGTGCATCAGGACGTCCGATGCAGTGATTGCTTGGCAACATCAATTCATCATCGGCGCCGTCCCCGGTGCCGGTGTGAAGCCCAGGTCCCCGCGCGCCAGCGCCGCCTCGCGCCCGCCAAAACGTCCGAGCAGCTCCGCCTGGCGCTCTTTCGCCCGCGCATTCACCGCTTCCGGATCGAGTTCGGCGCGCAGGCGCCGCTCGCCCTCGGCGAGCGCAGCGGCGCACTGCGGTTGCGCCGCCAAGTCACGCAGCTCCTCCGGGTCCGCTTCCAGATCGAAGAGCTGCGGCGGACGCCCCACGTAGTGACAGTATTTCCAGCGACCGTAGCGCACCATATAGGCGCCGGTGGATGAACCGATGGCGTGATATTCGGAGATGACCGGTCGCGTGGGCTGCGCACCGCGCGCAACCTCGAACAGAGATGCGCCAGGCCAGCTCGGCAGCCGGTTGGCGGATGCACCGACCGCCTCGGCGATCGTCGGCGCGAAGTCGATATGCGAAACGGGTGTGGCGACTACCTTGCCGGTCGGAATGTCGGGACCCGCCATCAGCAGCGGTACACCGGCACTCTCCTCGTACAGCGTCGACTTGCCCCAGAGCCCGCGCGCACCGAGATTGTCGCCATGGTCACTGGTGTAGAGCACCCGCGTTTCGTCGGCCAGGCCCGCTGCCTGGAGCGCGCCGAGCACGTGCCCGATGTTCTCGTCCAGCGAACTGACGAGGCCCGAATACCCGGCCAGCGCGCGCTTCACATCCGCGGGCGTGCGGAAATGCGTGTCGTAGTCGACGGTATAGGCGTACTCGTCGACGGCCGGATGCTTGGGACGCTCTTTCGGCGCATACAGCTTGGGCATCGGCAGGTCCTGCTGCCAGTAGCGGTAGTACCAGTGCGGTGGCGCGGTCAGTGGGAAATGCGGCGCGACGAAGGAAACGAACAGCACCCATGGGCGGTCGCGCCACTTGCCGGCCTCTTCATGCAGCCAGATCTGTGCGCGGGCGGCGATGTCACGATCGTAGACCGTGTACGTGGACTCGCCGGGGCCCGCCATGTTGGCCATCTTCTCGCCGCCCTTGCGCTTGGGCATGTCGTCGCGGACGAGGCCCTTGACGTCGCCGATGCCCTCGATGATGTGCATCGGCACGATTTCTTCGGAGAATCCATGATCGTCGCCGGAGCGGCCGCGAAAGTGCAGTTTGCCGATCGACACGACGCGGTGTCCGGCGGTCCGCAGCACGTGGTGCCAGCTGGGGATCGCACCCTCGTAGCCGTCGGCGTTGTCCCAGTAGCCGATGTCGTGCACGTAACGCCCCGCCGCGAACGCAGCACGCGCGGGCACGCAGATCGGACAGGTGGTGTAGGCCGCCGTGAAGCGCGTGCCGCGCTGCGCCAGCGCATCGAGATTCGGGGTCTGGATGTACGGGTGACCGGCGGCCCCCAGGAACTTCGGGTTGTGCTCGTCGGACATGATGACCAGGAGATTTCTGGGTTGCATCTTCTGCCTTTAAGTTGACGATACGATCAATGCGATAACTGCAATGCGAGGCTGCTTTTGGCGCCGCGGTCGCTTTGCCCGCTCGCAAACGGCGCACCGGCGGGATCAGAGCTTCACGTCATAGCGATAGGCGATGCGCGACAGGATCCGCTTCAGGACCCAGTTCGCGAAAAATCCCATCAGGCCCAGCACCAGGATGCCGACGAACACATTCTCGGTCTGCGCGAACAGCCGGGCGCTGAAGATCATGTAGCCGACGCCGGTCTGCGCCGCAATGAACTCGGCCGCGATCACCGTCATGAACGCGAGGCCCAGCGAGAGGCGCACGCCGGTCACGATGTGCGGCACCGTGGCCGGCACGATGACGCGAAAGAAGACCTGCGAACGCGACGCACCCAGGCACTGCGCCGCGCGGATGCGCTCGGTTTCGACACCCAGGGCGCCGGCCAGCGTCGACAGGAAGGTCGTGAAGAACGCCGTGTAGATGATCAGCATCACCTTCGACATCTCGCCCAGTCCGAACCAGATCATGAACAACGTGACGAAGGCGATTGGCGGAATGAAGCGGAAGAACTCGATGTACGGATCGAGGACCGCACGCACCCACTTCAGCCGGCCCGCGAGAATGCCCACGGGTACCGCGAGCGCACAGCCGATGGCCCACCCCGTGAGGATGCGGAAATACGAAGCACCGATGTGACGGAAGAGCGTACCGTCGCTCGCACTCTTCCACGCCGCTTTGGCGACATCAGCGGGCGGCGGCAGCAGGATCGGGATGGTCAGGCGTGCCGCCAGGTCCCACAGGATGACCGACACCACCAGCACGACCACCACGATCCACGGCGAGCGGCTGAAATCGCGCGGCGCGCGTGGCGAGGGCGACCTGCTCAGCGCCCCCGTTGCCCTGACCGGATCGCCTGCCTCGACGCGCGAGGCCACCTTATCCATTGAGCATCGCCTCCGACTCGGCGCGAATCGAATCCTCGAGCGCGTTATAGAGGCGGACAAACTCGGGCGTCATGTGCACGCGCGGCCGCGGCAGGTCGATGTCGAACACGTCCTTGAGCCTGGACCCGGGGCCATGGGTCATGATGCCGACACGGTCGGCCAGCCAGATGGCTTCGCCGATGTCGTGCGTGATGAAGAGCACGGTCTTGCGACTCACGGTCCAGATGCGCGCGAGTTCTTCCTGCATGCGTCGGCGCGTCTGCGCGTCCAGCGCGGCGAAAGGCTCGTCCATCAGCAGGATCGCGGGATCGGTGGCGAGCGAACGCGCGATCTGCACGCGCTGCTTCATGCCGCCCGACAGTTCGCGCGGAAATTTGCCACGATGTCTGGCCAAACCCACGAGTTCGAGATTGCGGTCGACTACGTCGCGGATCTCGCCCGCCGGCAGACGCGCGACCTCGAGCCCGAAAGCGACGTTCTGCGCCACCGTCAGCCAGGGGAACAGCGCCAGGTCCGACTGGAACACCATGCCGCGGTCGGCGCCGGGCGCGCCGACCGGCGTGCCGCGCACGAGCACGCGACCCGCAGTCGCCTGCTCGAACCCGGCGACCAGGTGCATCACCGTGGACTTGCCGCAGCCGGTGGGACCGAGCAAGCAGAAGAACTCGCCTTCGCCGATCGCCAGGTCGAATCCGGCCAGCGCCTCGTAGTCGGCGCCCGCGGCATGGCGCGCATCGAAGCGCTTGCCGACGCGCTCGAGCCGGATCGCGGCTGGTGATGTCGAACCTGCCACGGCGCTCAGAAGCCTTTCACGCTGCCCGGCGCGACTTTGCGCAAGTACTCCGGCACGAAGATCCGCTTCAGGTCGCCCGGCTCGGCAGCAAGCCGCTTGTTGTCGCGCATCCAGTCGGCGATGGTGGCAAGCTCGCCCGGCAGCGCACCGTCGAGGTAGATGTCCCAGCGGCTGCCGCCCTTGCGTAACAGTTCCGGCACCTGCTCCGGCGGCAGGTTCAACTTCTTGGCGGCGTAGCCGGCAGCGACCTTCGGGTCGGACTTGATAAGTTCGTTCGCCTCGATATAGGCGCGCAGCATGCCCTCGACCACCGCGGGATTCTTCTGCGCCCAGGCGCGCTGCATTTGCAGGTAGTCGCGGTTGGTCATCACCACGTTGAGGTTGGGCTCCATGACGCGCGCCCGCCCCTTCATGATTTCGATGCCCCGCGACACCACCGGCTCGGTCCAGACAAACGCGTCGAGGTCGCCCTTGGCCATCAGCGCCACCTGCTCGGCCGCAGGTACGTTCTCGATGCGGATCTTGTCCTTCGGCAGCTTGAAGTGCTGGACGTAACGGTCGAACCCAAAGTGCGCGACCGAGCCATAAATCAGGCCGACCCGCTTGCCGACGAAGTCCTCCGGCGTCTTGATCGTATCGAGCGCGACGATCTTGATGTTGTCGCCGGTGATCGCGATGCAGGGCACCACCAGGTCCGCGCCCTTGGCCACGAAGTTGATCATCGGGAACGCTGCGGTCGTGGCTGTTTCCGCCTGACCGGCCAGCACCGCTTCGGTACCGAGGAAGCCGACGTCGAACAGGATGACCTGCGAGTCGATGCCGTGCTTGCGGAACAAGCCAGCGCCATCGGCGACGTAGAGGTTGGTGTAGCCGAGATTGGCGCCGCAGGTGAAGCGCACCGGCGTCAGCCCCTTCGACTGCGCGCGGACCACGCCGGGGCCGGCGACGATGCCGGTGGCGAGGGCGCCGCCTGCGGCCAATGCTGTGCCCAGGAACTTGCGTCGCGTCGTATTGTGCATGGTCAAGCCTCCTCCTCTGGAAAACAGTCTTAAGGCTACGCAGCGGCCGCCGCCGGCGGCCACGCGATGCGATAGTGGTTCGCCGCGGTCATGCCCATGATCGCGTCGCGCTCTTCCGGCGCGGTGCCCAGATCATCCAGGATGCCGGCGAGCGTGTCGACCCACAGATCGTAGCGCGCACTGATGGTCGACACGGGCCAGTTGGTCGCGAACATCGTGCGCGCTGGACCAAACGCGTCGACCAGCGTCTCGACGTACGGGCATACCGAGGCGCGAGACCACTCCACGCCGGCGCGCTCGACCAGGCCCGAGCATTTGACCAGCGCCGAAGTCTCGCGGGCAATGGCGCGAATCTGCGTGCGCCACGGTTCGAGTTCACCGGTCATCACCGCGGGCCGCCCGCCGTGGTTGAGTACGACGCGCAGGGCCGGATACTCGCGCAGGAATGTGCATACACGGCCGAGATCCTCGACGCGCGCGAGCACGTCGACGGAAACGTCGCGTGACTCGAACAGCGCGAACGCACGGCGACTGCGCGGATCGGCCAACCAGTCGCCGCCGAAGGTATCGGGTGGCAGCGGGCGGACGCCGACGAACCGCGGCGACCCACGATAGCTGGCCAGGATGTCTTCGAGTGCCGGATCGAACAGAT
The DNA here is from genome assembly GCA_963756765.1 of uncultured beta proteobacterium. Taxonomy (GTDB): domain Bacteria; phylum Pseudomonadota; class Gammaproteobacteria; order Burkholderiales; family Casimicrobiaceae; genus VBCG01. Next base: position 206,723 of record CAVWPC010000015.1, read on the forward strand.
CGCACCAGGCGATGACGCCGGGCAGCTGGTCGCTCCGCTCGGCGGTCGCGAGCAGGCGCCGGCTCTCCGCCACGTTGTGCATGGCCTGCACGAGGATCGCGCCAGCCACGCCGCAACGCGCGCGATTGGCGCGCAGGTCGTCCTCGGTGAAGTCGCGGTCGAGCGCCGGTATTTTCCGGCGCATCCAGAAGTCCTCGCCATCGTCGCGGCGCCACAAGTGGATATGCGCGTCGAGTCGTGCCGTCATCGGGCGGCCAATTCTGTCGCACGCAAGGCGCGGGCCGCGCGGGGCTCGGCGTTGCGCGATGACGCTCCGTTGCCGTCAACGCGCACCGATACCCATGCGTATCGCGTAGCGCCGTTCACGCCATCCCCACCTGCGGCAACGGCTCGGCCCGTGCATCGGCAGGTCGGCTGCCGATCATCGCCGTCAATTCGCGCTGCACGGCGGCCATCCCCGCATCGCCGAACCGGTTATCCATCTCCAACGGATCGCCATCGAGGTCGTAGAGTTCGCCCGCGCCGCTGGCGAGTTCGAGCGTCAGCTTGTGCCGCTGCGTGCGCACGGTCCGCAGCCGGAGATCGACGCCGCAGCGCGACGCGCGCAGGTCCCACTCGGAGGCGGCGAAGTCGCGTGACGCGTTGCCTTCGACCAGCGGCCGCAGGCTCCTGCTGTGCGCATCGGGCGGCAATGCGCTGCCGCCATAGTCACAGAAGGTCTGCGCCAGGTCGAGGGTGGACACCGGATCGGCCACCACCTTGCCGGCCGGCACGCCCGGCCCCTCGAATAGCAGGCCCACGCGCAACAGGCCCTCGTACGCCATCGGGCCCTTGAGCAGCAGTCCGTGGTCCCCCAGCCAGTCGCCGTGGTCGGTCGAATACACGACCAGCGTGTTGCCTTCGAGGCCCAGGTCGCGGATCGCCAACCGGATCCGGCCGACCTGATGGTCGATCAGCGAAATCATGCCGTAGTAATTGGCGATCAGTGCGCGCAGCTGGGCGTCGGTCTGCCGCGGCGTGCGCGAGAAGCGCTCGCGAAAGCCGCGCAGCGTCTCGTTGCTCATTTGCGGCACGCCTTCCAGCGCGGCGCGATGCCACCAGGGCCGGCGCTCGAGGTCCAACGTGCGATGTTCCGGAAGTTCCACGTCGTCCGGGTCGTGCAGGCGGCACCAGGGCTCGGGCGCGTCGAACGGATGATGCGGGTCCGGAAACGACGCCCACACGCAGAAATCGCGATCCTTGTGCGCGCGCAGGAACTCGACCGTGCGGTCGCCGATCCAGGTGGAGTTGTGAAAGGCCACCGGCAGCGCCGAGTTCCACGTCTGCGTGGCGTCGGTGAGCGGCGGCAATTGCGCGTTGTACAGCGCGGTGAGTTCGTCGCCACGTCCGTCGGCGTGATACCAGCGCTCGTAATGATGCCCGCGCGGCGGATGCATCGGCGGAAAATGGTTGTGCCCTTCGAGCATCAGCTCGACATGGCTGAACCCCATGTACGGCCCGTTCCAGTCGGGGCCGTAGTTCGCACTGCTCTCGCGGCATTCCGGGGTGCCGGTCGGCGCGAACGTGTGCGAGGTGTTGAAGTGCGCCTTGCCGAGCAGCGCGGTGGCAAAGCCTTTCGCGGCCAGCGTGCCAGCGAAGCCGCGCTCACCCACTTGCGGCGGCAGGTCGATCCCGTTGTCGGACACGCCGTGCGTCAGCGGCAGGAGGCCGGTAAGGATCGACGAGCGCGACGGCTGGCAGACGAGATTCGGCGTGATGCAGGCCGAAAAGCGCGTGCCGTTGCGGGCCATGTGCGTCCAGGTGCGGCGTGCGTACGCGGCGCCCTTCGAAGCCGAAGCAGTCGCCGCGCTGCTGGTCGGACGTGATGAAAACGATGTTCAACGCGTGACTTCCTATTCGGGTTGGATGCCGGCGGCCTTGACCACCGCCGGCCAGCGCTTCAATTCCACCTGCAGCATGGCCGCGAAATCCTCGGGCGTCGCGCTGGTCGTCGTATCCATGCCGATCGACGTCAGCTTCTCGGCGACCGCGGGCTGTTTCATCACCTTGACGAGTTCGTCATGCACGCGCAACACCACCGCCGGCGGCGTGCCCGCCGGCGCGACAATGCCTTGCCACTGGCCGGTCTCGAAGCCGGGAAAGCCCGACTCCGCCACGGTCGGCACATCCGGCAGCACGTTCGAGCGCTTGCCGCCCGTGACGGCCAGTGCTTTCAGCTTCCCGGCCTTGATGTGCGGCAATGCGGGCGCCATGCCGAGCATGCCGAGCTTCACGTTGCCGCCGAGCACGTCGACGATCGCTTGTCCGCCACCCTTGTAGGGGATGTGCACGACGTCGATGCCGCTGGTGGTGCGGATGATCTCGAAGCCCAGATGCTGCGGGCTGCCCGTCCCGGGCGACGCATACGACAATTCCTTCGGATGCTGCTTCGCGTACGCGATCAGCTCCTGCAGGTTGTTGACCGGCAGCGACGGATGGGCAACCAGCACGTGCGATCCGCGTCCGAGGATCGTGATGGGAGCGAAACTGGTGGCGGGGTCGTGCTGCAGCTGCTTGACCGTCGACGGAAAGATCGTATTGGTGTCGACGAACATCAACAGCGTGTAACCGTCCGGCGCCGCCTTGGCGACAATCTCGGTGCCCAGCAGTCCGGCCGCGCCCGGCCGGTTCTCGACCACCACCGATTGCCCGAGGGCTTCGCCCAACGGTTGCGCAACGGTCCGCGTCACCACGTCGGTGACGCCGCCGGGCGCGTGCGGCACGATGATTTTCAAAGGCTTGGTCGGCCACGTCTGCGCGGCGGCGGACAGCGAGATCAATTGCGCGAGGCCTGCGGCCAATGCCGCGGCAATGAGGCGATTGCGTTGCATGCAGGATCCTCCAGGCGTCATGCCGCGTGGCCTTGTCGAGGGCGGCCGCTGTCGAATGACAGCGCGCATTCTGACAGCGGCAGCCGGCTGCAGCTACGCGCATGGCTCGTATATCAGCTATTCTTCTCAGGAATATCACCCTCAGGTGCATACGGTCGCGCCCCACGCCATGGAACTCGATGCACTCAAGCTCTTTCTGCATGTTGCGGCCACCGGCAGCTTCTCGCGCGCCGCGGCGCTCGCCGGGACCACGCAGCCGGCCGTGAGCAAACGCATGGGTGCGCTCGAGCGCGCACTCTCGGCACGACTCTTCGCGCGCACGGGCCGCGGCGCGCATCTGACCGATGCGGGCCGCCTGCTGCTTCCCCGCGCGGAAGCATTGCTCGCCGAAGCGGAGGGACTCGCCGTGCACCTGGCGCGCGAGCGCGACGCGCCCCGGGGCAATGTGCGATTTGCCGTGCAGCCGTCGATCGGCTGGCCCCTGATCGGCGAACTCGTGGCAACGGTCGCTGCGCGCTACCCCGGGATCCGCCTGCAGGTTGCCGAAGGCACCACGCGCCAGATCGAAGAGTGGCTGGCGGACGGGCGCGTGGACCTCGGCGTCGTATCGGCGGTCCCGCCCGGCACGCGCGACGAGGCCACGCGCCTGTTCGTGGTCCCGCTGCTGCTGGTGGCGCGCGCCGGCGATCCGGCGGTGCGCCGCCGGACCATTCCCTTCGTACGCCTCGCCACCCTCCCCATCGTCATCGCCACGATGCCCAACGGAGGTCGCGTGCTCCTCGAGGAGGAGGCGCGCCGCCGACAGCTGGCACTCAACGTCGTGCTCGAGGTCAACTCCATTCACCTGATCAAACGCCTGGTCGCCCAGGGCGGGCTCTATACGATTGCCTCGCCATCGGCAGTGGCCGCGGAAATTGCCGCGGGAGAATTGGGCGCCGCCCGCCTCGTTCAACCGGTCCTGCAGCAGACTTTCCACCTGATCATCGGCGGCCGCCGCCAGGCCGGTGCAGCGGTGCGCGCGGTGGCGGCCCTGGTGCGTGCGTTCAGGCCGCCACCCGCAACGGCCTGACCGCCGCGCTCGCTTCGCGCGGGCTCGCCGTGCCGTGTGATTACAATGCGCGGTCCCGCAGCAGCGACCGCCCACGCCGACCGCCCGATGCTCCTGTTCGCCACCACGATTTTCGGAAGCGCATTCCTGCTCTTCCTGGTCCAGCCGATTGTCGCCAAGCAGATCCTGCCCTGGTTCGGTGGGTCCGCTGCCGTCTGGACAACCTGCCTGGTGTTCTTCCAGACGACGCTGCTGCTCGGCTACCTCTATGCCGACGTCGTGGTGCGCCGCCTCGCCCCGCGCGCCCAGGTCCGCCTGCATGTCGCGCTGCTCGCGTTGAGTCTCGTACTGCTGCCGATCGTACCCGGCGCGTTCTGGAAGCCTGCAGGTGATGAAAATCCGGTCTGGCTGATCCTCGGCCTGCTCGCGGCAACGATCGGCCTGCAATACTTCCTGCTGTCGACCACGAGTCCGTTGATCCAGGCGTGGTTCGCGCGGCGCTATCCCGGGCGCAATCCGTACCGGTTGTTCGCGCTGTCGAACCTCGCGTCGATGCTGGCGCTATTGGGCTATCCGTTCCTGGTCGAGCCCTGGATCGCCACGCGCCTGCAGGCATGGCTGTGGTCGGGCGGCTATGTGGCATTTGCGCTGCTCGCCGCCATTGCCGCATGGGCGAGCCTGCGTGACAGGAACGCTGCTGGCACGCGGGCGGATCCGGCGGAGGAAGTGCCGCGCGAGCCTCCGCCGACCGTGGCACGGCAGCTGCTGTGGTGCACGCTTGCCGCCGTTGCATCGGTGCTGCTGCTCGCCGTCAGCAATCACATCACCACCAACGTGGCCTCCGTACCTTTGCTGTGGATCGTGCCGCTCTCGCTTTACCTGCTGACGTTCATCCTCTGCTTCGACGGCCGTGGCTGGTACAAGCGCGACGTCATCCTGGCCATGCTTGCGGCGGCGCTCGGTGTGATGGCGTGGACGCTGGCCGACCCGTCACTCGCCCACGAACTGCCGATCCAGATCGGCGTCTTCTGCGTCGGGCTGTTTCTCGCGTGCATGTTCTGCCACGGCGAACTCGTACGGCTCAAGCCGGCACCCCATTACCTCACCCGCTTCTACCTGATGGTTTCGCTCGGCGGTGCGCTTGGTGCCGCCGCGGTCGGCATCGTCGCGCCATTCGTGCTGCCAGCCGACTTCGAACTGGGCGGCGCCCTCGTGCTCTGCGCGCTGCTGCTGCTCTGGCAGGTGCGCCGCGAGCCGGCGGTCTACGGCGTGCTGGCGCTGACCGCCCTGTGCGTCACCATCGGCGGCGCGATCTGGGGGGCCATCGAGTTCTACGACAGCGTGATCGTGGCCAAACGCAATTTCTATGGCGTCCTGCGCGTCCAGGAATCCGGCGCCAAGGAGGAGCGGCGCCGGACGCTGATCCACGGCAACATCATGCACGGCAAGCAGTACCTGGACCGCGACCTCGCGACCAGGCCGACCAGCTATTACGCCACCGATTCAGGCATCGGCCGCCTGATCGAATCCATGCATCCGCGCAAGGATCCGATCAAGGTCGGCGTGATCGGCCTTGGTACCGGCACCATTGCCGCGTACGGCAGCAAGGGGGACGTCTATCGCTTCTACGACATCAACCCGGAGGTGATCGAGATCGCGCAGCGGGATTTCACCTATCTTTCCAGGAGCGACGCAACCATTGAGCTGCCGCTGGGCGATGCACGTCTGAAGCTCGAGCGCGAGGCGCCGCAGGGCTTCGACGTGCTGGCCATCGACGCTTTCTCGAGTGACGCGATTCCCGTCCATCTCATCACGCGGGAAGCCGTCGAGATCTACCTGAAGCACATGAAGCCCGACGGCGTGATCGCGTTCCACGTCACCAACCGCTATCTCGACCTCGTTCCAGTCGTCGAGGGCATCGCCCAGGAACTTGGCCTGCACATACTATGGATCACTGACGTCGGCGCCGATCCGATCGCCAACTCGTCGAGCTGGGTGTTGCTGGCAAAGGATCCCGACCGTCTCAACATCGCGCGCCTGACCGAGAACTCGCAGGCCATCGTGCCGCGGCGCGACTGGCGTGTGTGGACCGACGATTTCAACAATATCGTGCAGGTACTGAAGTAACGCGCACTTCGGCGTGCCCCGGCGGCCAGCGAGCGCAGCGGACACCGTCCCATTTGCGGCCCGCCCCGCGCGCCGGCGTGCGAAAATCCTCCGATGCAGCGCGTGCCAACGCCTTCCGTCGCCGATCCCGGACCCTATCGTGCGCTGGTGCGCCCCGGCCAGGCGCATCACCTCGACGTCATCGACCAGCGCGCGCTGCCGCACGCCTGCGTCCGCGCCAAGCTCGCCGACGCCGAAGGTGTGGCGCTGGCGATCCGGCGCATGTGGATCCGCGGTGCCCCGCTGATCGGCGCCGTCGGTGCGTATGGCCTCGCACTCGCGCTCGACCGCGATGCTTCCGACCAGGCGCTGGCGAAGGCGCACGCGGCGCTCGACGCTACCCGTCCCACCGCGGTGAACCTGCGCTGGGCGCTCGACCGCGTGCGCGCGAAAGTCGCCGCCCTGCCCGCTGCGGAGCGCGCCGCCGCAGCCTGGCTCGAGGCTGACGCCATCGCGGCGGAGGACGTCGCGATCAATCACGCGATCGGCGAGCACGGCCTCGGGCTCCTGCGCGGGATCGCCCAGCGGCGCCCGGGACCGATCCGGGTGATGACCCACTGCAATGCCGGCGCGCTGGCCACCTGCGGCTGGGGTACGGCGACCGCGCCGCTCTTCCTTGCCCATGCCGAGGGGCTGGCGCTCCAGGTATGGGTCAGCGAGACGCGGCCGCGGATGCAGGGGGCGAACCTCACGGCGTGGGAACTCGCTCAACGGGGTATCCCGCATACGCTGTTCCCCGACAGCGCCAGCGGACTCCTGATGCAGCGTGGCGATGTCGATGTGGTGATCGTCGGCGCCGACCGCGTCGCGCGCAATGGCGATACCTGCAACAAGATCGGCACCTACGACAAGGCGCTCGCGGCGCGCGACAACAACGTGCCGTTCTATGTCGCCCTGCCGTCGCCCACCATCGACTGGAGCCTGGCCAGCGGCGACGACATTCCGATCGAGGCGCGCGACACCGAGGAGGTCCTGACAGTGGCGGGCCGCGACGACTACGGCCAGACCGTGCGCGTGGCCATCGCCCCGCACGGCACCCGCGCGGTCAACTATGCGTTTGACGTCACGCCGGCGCGCCTGGTGACGGGACTCGTCACCGAGCGCGGCGTGACCCGTGCGTCGAGGGAACGGCTGGCCGCGATGTTTCCGCGGGAAGCCGGAGCGGCATGACCACGGAAGCGGCGGTGCGCGAGGAGGTGCTGGCGACGGCGCGCGCGATGAATACCGCGGGGATCAACCGCGGCACGTCCGGTAACGTCAGCGCCCGACTGCACGCGGCCGGATTCGATGGCTTTCTGGTGACGCCCTCCGGCTTGCCGTATGCGCAGGCCGCGGCCGCCGACATGGTCGCGGTGACTTTGGCTGGCGATGCCCGCGGTACGCGCCTGCCCTCGTCCGAATGGCGCTTTCACCGCGACATCTACGTGGCGCGGCAGGACGTGGCCGCGATCGTGCACACGCATGCGCCCTTCTGCACGACGCTTGCGTGTCTGCAGCGTCGGATCCCGGCCTTCCATTACATGATCGCCACCGCCGGAGGTTCGGACATCCGGTGCGCGCCCTATGCCACGTTCGGCTCGCAGGCCTTGTCCGATCATGCGGTGCAGGCGCTCAAGGATCGGCGTGCCTGCCTGCTCGCCCATCACGGCATGATCGCCACCGGTGCGTCGCTCGCGCAGGCGCTGGCACTTGCGGTCGAAGTCGAGACCCTGGCGGAAATGTACTGGCGCGCCCTGCAGATCGGCAAACCCGCCATCCTCCCGCCGGCGGAGATGGCGCGCGTGCTGGAGAAATTTCGCCACTACGGCCAGCAACATGATGACGCGGGGCAAGAGCGGCCAAGTCGTTAGAATGCGGTCCTGCAATCACCGACATTGAGCCGAGAGACCATGCCCTTCTCCCTTCCTTTCGCGTTGCCCGGCCAGTCGCTGCGCGGCCTGATCCTGCTCGGCTTCGTCTGCTGCTGGGCCGCAGGCACACCCGCCATGGCGCAAGCCCCGAGCCAGGCCGACATCAAGCGCGGGATGGAGGCCATCGCCGCCGGCGACTTCCCGGCGGCCATCGGCGTCTTCAAGCCGCTGGCGGAGAGCGGCGACCCGTTCGCGCAGTTCACCATGGGACAGATCGTCGAAAGCGGAAGCGGCGTACCGAAGAACCCGCGCGAGGCGGCCCGCTGGTACAAGCTGGCGGCGGATGCCGGCCAGACGGACGCCATGACGAATCTCGGCTTCCTGTACGAGCAGGGACGCGGCGTGCCGCAGGACTACAAGGAAGCCATCCGCCTCTATACCAAAGCGGCGGAAGCGGGCAATCCGGTCGCTCAGACCAACCTCGCGACTGCCTATGCGGAAGGCAAGATCGTCACCCAGGACTACGCGCAGGCGGCGACGTGGCTGCGCAAGGCGGCCGCCCAGGGCGACGCCCAGGCACAGTTCAACCTCGCACGCATGTACGACACCGGCCGTGGCGTCCCCAAGGATCCGCGGGCGTCGTTTGCGCTGTACCGCGACGCGGCCCAGGCCGGGCTGCCGTCGGCACAATTGAACGTCGGTGTCCTTTATGCCGAAGGCAAGGGCACCGCGAAGGACGTCGTCGAGGCCCACCGATGGTTCAACCTCGCCGCCAGCGGGGCGGAGGAGGAAAACACCCGGGACAATGCCGTCCGCAACCGGGAGGTGATCGCCAAGACCATGACCGCGAAGCAGATCGAGCAGGCACAAACGCTGGCACGCGATTGGAAGCCGGTGCCGCCACCCCCGGCGGCCGCCAGATCCGCGAGCGCGCCGCCTCCCGCCGCCAAATAGCCGGCGCCACCCACGGGCCGCCCGACCGGCGCGGCCAGGCGCCCGACCGCAGCACCAAAGGCACGCCGCCCCACCCCTTTCGACCCCGACGATCGCCCCTCGGCGTTCGCAGCTCCCGACCGCCGGCGACCCACACGGCTTGAATCTTGCGTGCCCGATGAATCCGGGCCCGCCCCCTGTTCCTTTCCATGACATTGGCATAGAATGTCGGGCCGTCGTTGGAGGTCACCGCACCGTGTTCGCCCGCCGCCTGCTGTTGCTCGCTGCCTGTGCCTGCCTGCCCGCCATGCCGGTCGCGGGCCACCATGTCGACAAGGTCGAGCCCGCCCGGCGCTTCGCGTTGCCGAGCGACCAACCGATCGAAATCGCCGGAAGCCTCACGGACCTGGTGATCAGCAACCGGGTGGCCGGCACCACCAGCCGGGTGCAGATCCTGACGGGGGAAGACGGCAAGCGCTATCTGGTCGCCAGTCAGGGGCCTGCGCTGGAAGCCGGGGCGGGCTACGCGGTACGCGGCCGCACCGACGGCAAGGTGTTGTTCGTCGAGCAGGCGACGAGGGTGACCCCGGCGGCTGCCTCGGCAACCGCGGCCGGCAAACGAGGCGCCGTCACGGTCGAAGGGCACCTGCGCCTTGGCCACGCCGACAATTTCGACGGCGGCCCCAGCGAATTCTTCTTTGCCATTGTTGGCGAAGCGATTCAATACCGGCTGGATCTGGCGGTGCTGATCGACGGACTCGAGAACGGGATGCCGGCGATCGTGACAGGCGAGATCGCCGCCGGTGGCGAGATGTTCGCCGACGAAATCGTGATTCTAGGCCCCGGCTTCAATCGCGCCGATCTCGCGGCCCGGCCACAAGGCACCACGAGCTATCTCGTGATGCCGGTCAAGTTCCCGACCAACGCCAGTGCACCGTTCACCTACAACGCCGATCCGTTCACCGTGGCTTCGCTCGCGTCGTCGGTGTTCGGCGTCGCGCCGGTCAAGAGCGTCGCCGAGTACTACAAGGAAGTGTCGTACGGCCAGCAGCTATTGTCCGGGATCGTGGCCGACAACGGCAGCGGCGGCTGGCTGCTGGCGAATGTAGCGACGCCCGCCAGCTGCGACATCAATGCCATTGCAAGCGCCGCGGAAAATGCGGCGACCGCGCGCGGGTACAACCTCGCGTCGTACGCCGGCCGCGTCTACGTGTTCACCAGCAACGTTCCCGGTTGCGGCTGGTCTGGCCTCGCCTACGTCAACTGGGCGCGCTCGTGGATCAAGCAGACGTCGAGCCTGCTAGTGATCGGGCACGAGCTCGGTCACAACTTCGGCCTCCTGCACGCGGCCAGCCTGGACTGCGGCGCCAACGTCATCGGCGGAACCTGCTCGTCGTCGGAGTACGGCGACCCGTTCAACACCATGGGAAATCAGCGCGCCATGCATTTCGCGTCTGCGCAAAAGAGTCTGCTCGGCTGGATTCCGTCCACGACGGTCGCGACGCACAAGTCCGGCAACGGCACCTACGCGCTGACGCCGATCGAGACACCGGGCGGCGCCAAGTACGCCATCAAGGTTCCGGCAGGCCCGAACCGGACCTACTGGATCGAGTACCGGCAACCGTTGGGCTTCGACAGCGGCCTTTCCTCCTATCCGAACAACGGCGCGCAGATCCGCGTTGCGAGCCCGTTCGAATCGATCTGCTCGGGCTGCGCCGACGACACCGAATTCCTCGACCTCACGCCGGCCACCAGCGCGTTCACCGATGGCGCGCTGGTCGTGGGACAGTCCTATGTCGACTCGACTTACGGCATCACCGTCAATGCCATCGCCCAGGGTGGTGGCGAGTTGACCGTCTCGATCGCTTCGCCCACGCGTCCGTCTTTCGTCGACGTGCCGGCGACCCACCCCAACTACGCCGACATCGAGACCGTGTACTGGTACGGAATCACCAAGGGCTGCGCGACCAATCCGCTGGCCTTCTGTCCGAACGGGACGGTCTCGCGCGCCGAAATGGCCGCCTTCATCGAACGCGCGAAGCGCGGCGGCAATTTCACCGGGTCCGCCACCGGGGTGCCGTTCGCGGATGTACCCGCCGGCTACTGGGCCGGCGGCTGGATCGAACAGCTCTACACGGACGGCATCACGGCCGGATGCGCGACCGGCCCGCTGCGCTTCTGCCCGGACAACCGCGTCTCGCGCGCCGAGATGGCGATTTTTCTGATGCGGGCGCGCTATGGCAGCGCCTACAATCCGGGGACCGCGACCGGTACGGTGTTCACCGATGTGGCCAAGACGTACTGGGCGGCAGCGTGGATCGAGCGGGCCTACCAGTACACTGTGATGCCCGCATGTGCTTCCTCGCCGCTGCGCTTCTGCCCGGATGCGCTCGTGACCCGGGCGGAAATGGCGACGTTGCTGCGCATGGCGAACAGCCTCAAGTCGCCGCTATAGAGACAATGACATCGACCCCTGCATCGGCGACCAGCCCCGCGCCAGGAACGACGCCCGCGTGAGGCGGATGCGGCACGCGTGGCCCCGTTGTTCCGGCATCCTGCTGGCGGCGGCACTGGTCGTGCCGTCGGCGGTGGAGGCGTCCGGACATTCACTGCGCTTCAACGGGACCGGCAGCGGTGACGTGGACCGAGTGAAGATCCGGATCGACGACCCGGCGACCAGCGTGCCGGGGCCTTCGGCCAACGTCGGCGCAACCGATTTCACGATCGAGTTCTGGTTGAAGACCGCCCCGGGCAACAACGCCGCTGCGGTGACCTGTGGTGCCAACGTGGCCTGGATCAACGGCAACATCGTCATCGACCGCGACCGTTTCAACCAGGATCGCAAGTTCGGTGTATCCATCGCCGGAGGCAAGCTCGTGTTCGGCGTTTCCGGAGACGGCACCGGTGATCGCACGCTATGCGGAAGCGCGACCGTGACCGACGGCGCGTGGCATCACGTCGCGGTGCAGCGTCGCCGCTCCGACGGCTGGATGTGGATCTTCGTCGACGGCAATCTGGATGCCCAGGTCGACGGACCGGACGGCGACGTGTCCTATCCGGCCAACGGCGTTCCGGGCAATTTCTGCGGCGGTCCCTGCACGAACAGCGACCCGTTCCTGGTGCTCGGCGCGGAAAAGCACGACGCAGGTGCAGCCTTCCCTTCCTTCACCGGATGGCTGGACGAATTGCGCATATCGAATACGTTGCGCTACGCGTCGACCTTCTCCCGTCCGCGGGCACCGTTCGTGCGCGATGCCGCGACGGTCACGCTGCAGCATCTCGACGAAGGTAACGGAACCGTTGTCTACGACTCGGCGATCGCGCCGCGCGGGCCCAGCAACGGTGCGATTCAGCGCGCGACCCCCACCGGGTACCCGCAATGGTCGCCCGATACGCCGTTCAATGCCGCGGCATTTGCACTTGGCGCGAATACGCTGCAGTTCGTTTCCCAAGTCCCGGGATTCGCGTCGCCGATGGACATTGCGACCCCGCCGGATGGCACGGGTCGCCTGATGATTGCCGAGCAAGGTGGCCTGGTTCGCGTCGTCGCCAACGCCGCCATCCTTCCGCAACCCTTTCTCGACCTAACTTCGCGAACGACCGGCGGCGGCGAGCGTGGGCTCCTGTCCGTGGCGTTTCATCCCGGGTACGCGGTCAACGGTCGTCTCTTTGCGCTCTACACGCGCAACACCGACGGGGCGCTCGTGGTCGAGCGTTTCGATCGCAATCCGGCGGACCCGAATCAGGCGTTGCTCGCGAGCGGGAAGGTGTTGCTGGCCATCCCGCATAGCAGCCAGTCCAACCACAACGGCGGCAAGCTCGCTTTTCGCCAGGATGGCTACCTGTACTGGAGTACCGGAGATGGCGGGGGGGCAACGATCCGGAGAACAACGCGCAGAGTCTCAACTCTTGGCTGGGCAAGATGCTGCGCCTCAACGTCGACGTGGAGACCGCTCCCTACTACGCGATTCCACAGGACAATCCGTTTGCAGGTTCGACCTGTGTGCATCGAGTCTCGGGCACATGCCCCGAGATCTGGGCGCTGGGCCTTCGCAACCCGTTCCGCTATTCGGTCGACCGCCTGACCGGAGACCTGTTCATCGGCGACGTCGGCCAGGGCGATCGCGAGGAAATCGACTTCGAGGCCGCCGGCACGCCCAGTGCGCGCAACTACGGCTGGCGCATCCTCGAGGGATTCATCTGCACTCCGGCGTTTGGCGGCGCGTGTACGCCACCGGCCAACTACGTGCCCCCCATTGCCGACTACGACCATAGCCTGGGCGCCGCGGTGACCGGGGGCGTTCGCTATCGCGGCGCGCGCATTCCGGCGCTGGCAGGCGTCTATCTGTACGCCGATTTCTATTCCCGCCGTCTGTGGGGCGCGACGGTGGGCAACAGTGGTACCTGGACGACAGCGCAGCTCATGATTGCACCGCCGAACATCAGCGCCTTCGGCGAGGATGCAAGCGGCGAGCTCTATGCCCTCGGATACTCCGACGGCGCGCTTTATCGCATCGTCGCGCCGGACACCGATGGCGACGGCCTGCCCGACTGGTGGGAGAGTATCTATTTCGGTTCAGCGACGGCCGCGGTCCCTGGCATCGACACCGACAGCGACGGCAGCGACAACGCTGCCGAGTATGCCGCGGGCAGCGATCCCCTGAACGGCCAGAGCGTGCCGGTCCCCTACGTCGGCACCGGTTCGCAGTTCACGAACAGCAACGCGCTGGTGTGCACGGTAGGCACACCCTGCTCGGCCACGATCACCGCATCCGGCGCGCCGGCCCCCGCGTTTCTGCGCACGGGTACGCTGCCGGCCGGAATGACGTTCGACAGCAGTTCAGGCGTACTTGCCGGCACGCCCGCCGCCGGTACGCAAGCCATGTGGGTGCAAACGCTGGTCGCCGCGAACGGCGTAGGTACACCGCCCAGCCAGGCATTCGCCTTGCTCGTTGTAGCGCCCTGCGGAGGCTTCAGCGACATTGCCACCGGCAGTCCGTTCTGCCCCAATGTGGAGTGGCTGGGCAATCGCGCCGTGACGCTTGGCTGCACCGCCACCAGCTACTGTCCGGATACCGACGTGAGTCGCCTGGCGATGGCCGCTTTCATGAACCGGCTGGGCATCGCACTGACGTCCGCGCCCGTGCTGGTCGAGGCCTCCCCGGGCGCACTCGATCCGGATGCGCAGCCCGTGGTGTGCACCACCGCCGCATTGCCGTTTGCGACTTATCCGCGGCAGGCGGAACTCACCTTCACGTTTTCGGGTCGGAGCGCGGCGAGCATGAGCTACCGCGCCACCGCCGTGATGAGCCTCAACGGTGGCACCACCTGGGGCGATGTCAACGCGTCAGCCGCATTCGGCGGAGCCAGCAACACCGCCTGGGGCGCCACATCGGGTGCCGGCCTGATCTGGCTGGAGGCCGCCGAGTCTGTCCGCTTCGGACTGCGGATCACGCGCGCCGGCGGCAGCGCCGACCTGGTGGAGAGTGCTTGCCAGCTGCTGGTACGAATGCGCAACCGCAACGCCGCAGGAATCCCTCATGACGCAATTCAATAGCTCCAACAGCGTCCCGACAGCCAAGGCCGTCCCTGCGCGTGGTGATTCGCGCGTTTCAGCACAGCCTGGCAGTGGCTTCACGCGCACATTGGCGCGCGAAAGAACGGAGTCAGCATGAACATAACCCGATGCCTCGCCGCCCTGGTTTTCCTGCTGGGCGCGCCGCTGGCCGGCGCGCAGAGTTGCGTGGGCTTCGTCGACCTCGCCGCGGCGGACCCCTTCTGCCCCAACGTCGAATGGATCAAGAATCGCTCGATCACGCTGGGTTGCACCGATTCTACCCACTACTGCCCTACCGCCACCGTGAATCGTCTGGCCATGGCGGCATTCATGAATCGGCTCGGTACCACGCTGACGCCGGCCACGCTGTACCAGGAAGCTGCGCCAGGCGCGGTCACCATTTCGACGACTGGCACCGAACACTGCGTGACCGCCGCCTTTCCCGTGACCGGCTTCCCCCGCGCGGCAACCCTCAATGGCTCGTTCGCCGTCACGGCGGCAGGTGCCGTCACGTTCCGCGCGGTTCCGGTCTATAGTACCAACGGCGGCGCGTCGTGGACGCCGACGGGGACGTCGGTCGCCAAGTCCACGAGCGCGGCCGGCCAGTGGTCCACCTCGACCAGCGTCGGCGCGGTGCCGATGAGTCTCGGCCAGACGTATCTGTTCGCGGTCCGCGTGCTCAATGAAAGCGGGTCGACGCTGCTGGCCGACAGTCGCTGCCAGTTATCCGCGGTAATCGACAATCGCAACAGCAGCTCGAGCCCGTTAGACTTCGCGCCGGAAGTCGCCGGCATTCGCTAACACCAACAAACCATCGCTTCATAAATCCCTCTGTTCAGAGTTCTTTGGAGTCATCATGTACAAACGCCTGATCCTGTCTCTCGTTGCCGCCATGTGCATTTGCGCGGGAACGCCGGCGGTCGCAGCCCAAGCGGCTGGGCCAAGTCTTTTCCGCAGTACCGCGGATGCATCGAGTACCCAGACGAAGCGCTACGCGATCAGTGCGCTGCAAGCGGTCCCCGACCTCGCCGTGCTGCCACAGCTCGCCGCCGATGCGCACGACCTCGCAGAACCACCCCGCTTTACGCTCGACCTGCCAGAGCGCCCGGCCGCGCAGGCCCAGGTGGTACGCGCCGAATCCACCGCGGGAGGCGTCGCGATCATCGCGCGGCTGGTCGATACCGAACAGAGTTCCGTCGTACTGGTCCAGAATGGCAACGCCATCTCCGGCAGCGTCACCTTGCCCGGTGCGACCTATTCCATCCTTCCGGGGGCGGACGGCAGCGTGACGGTGACCAAGGTGGCGCCGGAACTCCTCCCGCCGGATGGCGAACCGAAACAGGTTCCCGGTGTCGCTCCGCTTTCGGGCGATGCTGCGGAGCCCGATGTTCCCACCGATACCGGCAAGCTGATCGACGTGATTGTTTTCTGGACGCCTGCGGCACAAGCAGCAGCGGGCGGCCTGTCGCAGATCCAGAGCAACATCGACCTGGCGATTACTCTGACCAACAACGCGTATCGCAACAGCGGCATCGCCCAACGCGTACGCTTGGTGAACAAGCAGTCCGTCGCGTACACCGAAAACACCTCCGGTTCGGGGGCCTTCGACAACGCGCTGACCGCAATCACCAATGGCACGATCACCGGGACCGCGACTGCGCGCAACACCTACGGCGCCGACGAGGTCGTACTGGTCATCGAGGACAACCAGTACTGCGGCCTGGCCTGGCTGCCGGGTTCCATCTCCTCCGGAAATTCCGGCCTGGGCTTTGCGGTCGTCGGCGGCGGTAGCTGCCTGACGTCCAACTTCTCGTTCGGCCACGAGCTTGGCCACAACATGGGCGCGCATCACGACCCCTACGTCGCCCCCGGGCCAGGTGCCTTCGCCTACTCGCATGGCTATTCGTACATCGGCGCGTCATCGGCGAGCAGCTGGCGCACGATCATGGCGTACAACAATCAGTGCGCGGCAACGGTCGGCGGCTGCGCCCGCCTGCAGTATTTCTCCAACCCGCTGGTCAACTACACCGACGGCCACGCGATGGGGGATGGCCCGGCGCGCAACAACGCGCTGACGCTCAACAAGAGTGCCAACGCGGTGTCGAACTATCGCGCAACGACGCAGGCGATCACCGCGTCGTTCAGCGACGTCCCGCTTGGCGATCCGTTTTTCGGCTACATCGAGTTCATGTACCAGGCCGGCTATACCGGCGGCTGCGCGACCGGCCCGTTGCGCTATTGCCCGGCCGATGCAATCACGCGCGGCCAGATGGCGGTGTTTCTCGAGCGCAGCAAGCGGGGGGCGCTGTTCAGCCGCACACCGACCGGTAACGTATTCACCGACGTCTCGGCTGTGACGGCGTTCGCGGGATTCATCGAGCAGCTCTACATCGATGGGATCACCGACGGCTGTGCGGCGGGACCCGCGTTCTGCCCGACAGCGAACGTCAACCGCGCCGCGATGGCCAAGTTCCTGCTGAAGGCCAAGTGCGGCGCCGCCTACGTGCCGTCGACGCCGCCAAACAGCCCGTTCAGCGACGTGGCCAACAACGATCCATTCCTGCCCTGGATCAACAAGCTCTACACGCTCGGAATCACCACCGGGTGCGCGACCGGCCCGCTGCGGTATTGCCCTGCCGACCCGGTAACGCGCGGTGCGATGGCGACCTTCATCTATCGATCGTTCCCGTACGGCACGCCGAGCGAGGCCTGCTCGACGTAGGCGGGAAGCCTTCGCGCCGCGCGCGCGGGTCAGCGCAGTACCGGCGTGGAAAGCTTCCACGCCGGCTTTCCCGCCAAACCCGCAGCGTACGACCGGCGCGCATGCCTGTGGGATAATCGCCGGCGATGATCCATCGTTCCCCCACGGGATCGCCGCCGGCGTTGCGCATTGCGTGCGTGCTGGGCACGCGTCCGGAAGTCGTAAAGATGGCGCCGGTCATCCACGCCTTGCATGCTGCACCGGACTTTGTTCCGCTGGTCGTCAACACCGGACAGCACCGCGAACTGCTCGCGGAGACGATGGCCCTGTTCGGTTGCCACGCCGACATCGCGCTCGACCTCATGCAGCCGGCGCAGCGGCTAGCGAGCTTTTTCGGGCGCTGTGTCGAAGCGCTGGATCGCACGTTGCACGACCTGCGACCCGCCGCCGTGATCGCCCAGGGCGATACGTCGACGGTGCTGGCGGCTGCGCTTTCCGCCTTCTACCAGCATCTGCCCTTTTTTCACGTGGAAGCCGGCTTGCGGACCGGCCGGCTCACGCTGCCTTTTCCCGAAGAGATGAATCGCTCGCTGGCCGCGAGGCTGGCCGCGATCCATTTCGCGCCGACCGAGCAGGCGCGCGCCAACCTCCTGCGGGAGGGCGTGGCGCCGGAGACGATCACCATCACCGGCAATACGGTGATCGATGCGCTGCTGATGGTCCGTGACCGGCACATTCCGCACGGTCTCGCACTGACGCCCGGCCGGCGCCTGATCGTCGTCACCGCGCACCGGCGCGAGAATCACGGCGAGCGCATGCGCGGGATGCTGCGGGCGCTGGAAGAGATCGCGCTGCGCCATCCGGACACCGAGATCGTCTACCCGGCCCATCCGAGTCCCGAGGTTCGCGCCGCCATCGCCGCGGAGATCCGGTCCAGCGCGTCGGTACGCATCGTCGATCCGCTGAGTTACGGGCCTTTCGTGACGCTGCTCGACCAGGCCTATCTCATCCTCACCGATTCCGGGGGCATCCAGGAGGAAGCACCGGCGCTCGGCAAACCGGTGCTGGTGATGCGCGATCAAACCGAGCGGCCGGAAGCCGTGGCGGCCGGCGTCGCGCGGCTGGTCGGCATGGATCCTGTGACGATCGTGCGCGAGACCGGACGCCTGCTCGACGATCCGATGCACTACCGCGCGATGGCGCAGGGAGCCTCACCCTATGGCGACGGCCACGCGGCACAACGGATCGTCGAGGCAATGCGCCGCTACTTTGCGCCCCGCGCAGCATAGGACGCGTTGCGCGCAAAGCCCCCGATCGCCGCCTCGAGCAATTCCGATTCAGCATCCACCAGAGGTGCCGTCGTCAAGGCGCGCAGTCGGATGGCCATGCGCGCGTCGTCGACCACCAGCAGCACGCGGGGCCGGCGCAGCACCTCCACAGCCACATCGGGGATCGCGGCTTCGCCGACCACGACGACGGCGAGCGGCATTGCGTCGCCGACCCACGGCGTGGTGGCCAGCGCGGCCAGCCGAGCCATCGCCACGACCATCACCGCTGGACCATCCGCATCTGCCGGCGGGGTGGCGAAGTCCTCGATCGGCAGCATGTACGCCGACAGCCCCTGCGTCGGCCGCCACCCGGCAAGCGCGCGATCGAGGTGAATCGTCAAGGCGCGCTGATACCACTGCAGGCGATCCTGCTCGAGTGCCATCAGGCGATCGATCTTTTCCGGGATGCCTTCCTCGTCCTTGCGCGCCGTCAGCGTGTTGTCGTGCACCCGGTACCAGTACAGCGGCTCGTCGCTACCGAGGTGCGCGATGGTGAACAGGTCGTTGATGCGCATCCAGTAATCGTAGTCTTCGACGCCCTGGTGCGGCTCGTAGGCGCCAAGCACCCGGCCGATCCATCCCCGGTAGAGGAAACAGGGGCCGATGAAATTGTCGGGAATCACGTTCAGGCGTTCGGTCGTGCGTGGCAGATGCACGACATTCGAGAGCGGCTGCGACCGGTTGTGCGCGCGCCAGTGAACGAGCGGGCTGCCATGCAGGTCGATTGCCCGGTAATCGGCGTATACCATCCCGATCTCCGGCGCGTTCACGAGTCGCTCGACCATCCGCTCGAGTTGCCGCGCCTCCATCAGGTTGTCGGCCGAAGTCCAGGTCCAGTACTCGCCCCGCGCCAGTGCAAAGCCATTGGAGAGCGCTTGCGGCAGGCGCTGGTTGGCCTGCGTCACGACACGTACGCGCGGGTCGGACCGGAACGCCGACAGGACTTCCGGTGTGCCATCGGTCGAACCATCGTCGACGATGATCAATTCGAGTGCACGGTGGGTTTGCGCCAGTACCGACCGGATCGCGTCGCCGACGAGTGCCGCCTGGTTGTATACCGGTAGCACCACGCTCGCGAGTCCGGTGACGAGTCCGCAGCATTCGGCGCGCATCGGAGCGGATGCCCGTGATGAGTCCGCTTCCGGTGGCGGCGCTTGCGTCGTCGAGGCGGCCGCGGACCCCGCGGCTGCTTGCGGGGCACCCGCAAGGTCCGCGGCATCCGGAATGGGCGCGACCGGCCTCCCCGCAGCCGCCGCAGCAGCGGCCGTACCGGCAGGCAGCGTGCCGCCGGCCGACGCCTCGCCGGACCAATCGTCAACGGCGGGCAGCAGGAATCGCCCCCGGCGATCAATGGCCCGCAGCAGCCGCACCCCACGGCTGTCGGCCAGCGTCCGATACCGTGCACGTGCCTGCGTGAACTCGCGGTCGAACGCACGGCGATCCGCAGCGGCTTCGAGGCGGTGCGCCTGCGCAGCGACAGTGGCCTCGCGTCCCTCCGCGACTGCGGCATCGCGTTCGCGTCGCATGCTGCCGGCGGCGCGCAGCGCCGCGTCCCGATCGAACGCGGCGGCCAGCGCGGCACGGTAGGCACCGTCGCGCTCGCTCCTGGCGTTGCGCAGGCCGAGCAGCGCGTCCGCGAGCGCCGCCTGCGCACCCGCAAGTTCGGCATCCGCCATGGCGCTGGCCTCCGGACGCATCGGCGCAACCATGGCGGCGAGCGGCAGCTCCGCAAGCCACTCGTCGAGCGCGGATTGCAGCGCCGGCGCCACCGCCTTCAGGACGCCGGCCCAGCGCCGTTGCCAGCGCAGTGCGGTAAACGCGGCCCCGATTTCGCGCGCACGCGCGGCCAGTCCCGCCAGCAGCGAGCGATCATCCACCAGGCGGCGAACGGCCACGGCGAGCGCGGCTGCGCCCGGCTCGACGAGCAGGCCATTCACTTCGTCGATGATGAGATCCGGAAGGCCGCCCACGTACGTGGCGACGATGCCGTTGTTCGTTGCCATCGCTTCGAGACAGGCGAGGGACGTGCCCTCGGAGTACAGCGTCGGAATGACGACGATCTGACTGCCCGCGTAAACCTCGGGCATGTCCTCGGCCTTCGCCTCGGTCCACCGGGCGCGCTCCGGATGCTTCCCGACGAAGCCTTGCGCGAGCGCCTCATCGGTCGCATTGCCGCCCCCGCACAAATGCAAGTCGCAGGGCACGCCCTGCGCCCACAACGACTCGAACGCTTCCATCGTCACCTGGAAGCCGCGCTCGGCGCATAGCCGGCGCGGAAACAACGCCGTCAGGCGCGCCGCAGCGAAGTCCTTGGGTGCCGCTCGAAAGCGTGCGTGGTCGGTATAGTTCGGAACGTAGAACAGTCGCGGGGCAGTCTCGCCGGAGGCACGCAGCCAGTTGATGAAGTTCGTGTCCACGGCGACGCACGCGTCCACCCGCCCGAGCGCGGCGCGAAGAGTCGCGTGGTCCCCCAGGTGAGGATACGTCGCGCGAAACCCGGGCAAGTCCCACCAGATGCCGTGATTGACGCCGATCACCGGCGGCCCCCCGTCGAGGTGGCTTGCCAGTTCGACGGGTGACGCGATCACCAGCGCCGCGTCGCGCACGTATGGCGCGAATGCCGCCGACATGGCCGCGAGATCGAACTCCCGGGTTGCCGCCACGCCGACCACCTCGAAACCCTCGAATTCGCGCTGGAATGGAAAGTGCGCGTTCTGCAGGAGCCGCGGACGCATGCCGAGCTGGGAGAGCAGCCGGGCCAGGTCCGCGACATAGCGTTCGGCGCCGCCGGCGAACGCACGCTGTCCATCCCAGTCGAACACGTTGATGTTCAGGATGTCGACGCGGGCGGGGTCGGCCGGCATGCGCTAATCCCGTGCGAGGGGCGTGCGCTGCAGACGGCGCAGCAGCGCCGCAGCCACCCGCGGCGCGGCGGCCGGACTGTCCGCGAGCCAGCGCGCGAGCCAGCGCGAACGTCCGGTATCATGCCGCGCGGGCGATGCCGCGTCACGCGCCGCCGCCACATGCAGCTTCAGCAGGTCGCGGTGGACCAGCGACTCCTGTGCCAGCCGGGCAACGACCTCAGCGGACACATTCACGCTCGCGTCGTTGGATCCCTTGGCGCCGCGCATTACCCGCACGATCGCACCCGGCAGCCGCGCGGCGATCCCGCCGAGATCCACACGCTGTTCGGGCGGCAGGCGCAACTCGCGACCAAGTGCTGCGACCTTGCCGTCGTACTCGATCGACACGACCGGCAAGCCCGCCGCCACCGCCAGCAAGACGCCGTGCAAGCGCATTGCCACACAGGCATCGCACTGCACGAGGAGGTCCGCCGCCTCGTCGACGGTTGCGCCCTCCCACACGACATGGCACGCGCGGGCACCGAGCTTCTCCACCATCCTGCGCGCGATCTCGCTGTAACCCGACGCCGTTGCATTCGGCGGGCGATGAAAATCAAGCCACAGCACGCCCCAATCGGTCGGCAGGCTCCGCAGCGCCTCGACACACGCTTCCTCCCACGCCGGGTCGAACGGCCAATCGCGCAGGATCATCGCCAGCGTCGGCTTGCCCGCGAGCTGCGGATAGCGCTCGTGCAATCCGGGACCGGCCATCCGGGTCGGACGCCACGACCAGGCTGGGTCAGGGGCCACGAGCACGTCGCGCGCCACACCGATTTCGCGCAGCAGGCCCGCCGATTCGGCATCGCGCACCGAGACGCCGCCCGCCCGCGTAAACACGTCGGCGGCGATCTGCCTCCCGTCAGCCCCGCGCAACGGCCCCACACCTTGCGCCAGCGCAAGCGTGGGCAGCATCAGCTCATCCGCCAGGAAAAGAAACTGCGCATACTGTGAAACGTTCCATGCCGGAAAACGCGCCAGCGACGCGACATCGAAGTCGTTGTAGTCCTGGAAAAGCCCCCCACCCCCCAGAACGAACAGGCTCGCATCCGCCAGTGCTTCGACGATCGCCGGCAAATCGCCATAACCGACGGCGTCGATTCCCATCGTCGCGCGCGTAAAATCGGGATGCGTACTGATCGCCACCGGAATGGCTCCGGCATCACGCACCCAGCCCGAAAGCACTTTCAGCAGGAGTTCGTCCCCGAGGTTGGCGGCGCCGTACCAGCCGGCGAGCACGACTCGCGGCGCGGTGTCGCTGCCACCAGCGACCGGCCGCGTATTCAACGCCGCCTCGACCATCGCTTATGCGGCACGGTCAAGGAAAGCGACCGTCGACGAACTCGACGTTCGGCTCGAGAAATCCGGTTCCGCGCCGCGCCTCCGGCAACACGTCGAAATGACCGGCGTAGTGCAGGCGCGAATGGCGCTTGTAGTCACCTCCGGCGACGTCGCCGATGCCAAGCGCGATCACGTAGCGATGGCCGCCGAAATCGGCCCGGATGCGCCACGCGTAGCGGCGCCGCTCGCCGGCCTGGGCCGCCTGCGGGCGCAGGCCCATGTACTGCGTAGTGGCCGACCACAGAACGATGTCGTCGGTGCTCTTGATCTCCATGCCCAGGCACGGGGCCGGATTCGCCCGATGGAAAAGCACGTCGATCACCACGGTGACGGCGTCGCCGTAGGCAACGCATGCAGTGGGTTCGCGCTTGTCGTCGAGGATGGCGACGGCAACGATCTCGGTCCTCGGCGGCGCGGACAACGAGGCTGGTGTCGCTTCGGGAATGCCGGCGGTCGCGACGCCGGCTTCCACCATGACCGACGGCGCCCCGATCGCCGTGCCGCCCTCCTTCGACACGAGGTCGTTGGCGTACTGCTCCAGGACCTCGCGGCAAGGGCCGACATTCACTACCGCACCGCGGTCGAGATAGATCGCGCGCGAGCAGAACTCGATGATGGTGTTCGGCGAGTGGCTCACGAGCAGGATCGCCGTGCCGCCCTCCTGCAGGCGCCGGATGCGGTCGAGGCACTTGCTCTGGAATGCGACGTCGCCTACGGCCAGGGTCTCGTCGACGAGCAGGATGTCCGGCGTCACGTGGATGGCGACCGCGAAGGCGAGGCGCACCACCATCCCGCTCGAGTACTGCTTGACCGGCTGGTCGATGAAGGCGCCAATGCTCGCGAATTCCTCGATCGCGGGCAGCACGCGTTGCATCTCGCGCCGGGAAATCCCGAGGATGGCGCCGTTGAGAAACACGTTCTCGCGTCCGGTGAACTCCGGGTTGAACCCACTACCGAGCTCCAGCAGCGCGGCGACGCGACCGTGCACATCCACCGTACCCTCGGTCGGCGTCAGCGTGCCCGTGATGAGCTGCAGCAATGTCGACTTGCCGGAGCCGTTGCGCCCGACGATGCCGACGGTTTCGCCACGGGCGATCTGGAAACTTACATTGCGCAACGCCCAGAACTCGCGAAAGAAATTGCGCCGGCCGCGCAGCAATGTCTGCAGCAGGCGGTGGTGCGGCCGCGCGTACATCTCGTAGCGCTTGCCCAGGCTCCGCACGACGATCGCGGATTCCCCTGCGGGCCTGCCGACCGCGGCCGCCGCCGGGCCGGCCGCGACCTCGTCGGCCGCCAGGCTAGAGGACATCGGCAAAGCCCTTGCGCGTGGCGCGGAACGTCGCGGCCCCGAGCCAGGCCACGAGGAGCGCGACGAGCGCGTATGGCGCGAGGACCTCCCACTGTGGCAACCGCCCCTCCAGCAACACTGCGCGCGCCTGCTCGATCGGGATCGTAAGAGGACTCATCCTGACCACGATGTCGTACGGCGGCTTGACGGCACTTGCCGGATAGAAGACCGGGCTGGCAAACAGCAGGACGGCGGCGATCACCGGGGTGACGTGGCGCACATCGCGGACGTAGACGCCGATGGCGGCGACGAACCAGCAAACGCCCAGGGTCATCAGCACGAGCGGGGCCAGCACCAGGGGAAACCACAATGCGGTAAGCGGCGGCACGCCCTCGATCACCAGGTTGAACAACAGCCAGATCGCGAGGCCGATCAGCATGTGAAAGAGCGCCGTGCCGATCGCCACCACCGGCAGCACGTCGAGCGGGAAGACGATCTTCTTGACGAGATTGGGCTGCTCGACAATGAGACCCGGTGCCCGCACCAGGCACTCGGCGACGAACCCGTGCAGCAGGAGGCCAATGAACAGTACCAGCGCGAACTCGGCGCGCGACCCGGTCACCACCCACTTGCCGGGGAAGACCTCGCTGAAGAATACCGTGTACACGGTGAGCATCAGCAGCGGGTGGATCGCCGACCAGAACAGGCCCATCGCCGAGCCGCGGTACCGGCTGCGGGTATCGCGCTCCGTCAACTGCACGATCAGATCGCGCGCCCGCCAGAGGCCACGCCACGGCTCGCGCAGGTCGAAGATGGGGTTGGCGGTCATGGGCTCGAAGGGCGCTCTTCGCAATCGTGCGGGTGAAGGCTGCCACCGCGCCGGATTGTCGTACCAGACGCGATTCTAGCGGAAGCGGTTTCCGCCCCGGCGTACTTGTCGTGCGTGCGACAATCGCGCCATAGATACGTCCGAATCGATGGCAAAGAGCAGATGAGCGCCTGGCGCAACGTGAGCGCGGGTATACGCGTCCTGGGCCGGCATCTGCGCAACGCAGGGTCGCGCCCGGAACGCCTTGCATGGGTCTTCCGGCGCCTCGGTCAGATCGTGCGCGAAGGCCGCTTGTCGGCGGTGCTGCAGCGGCATGCAATCGTCGCGGACCTTTACGCCGACTACCTGGAATGGATCGAGCGCCACGATACACTGGACGACGCCCGGCGGGCGACGCTGCGCGCTGCGGCGCACCGCAGCGCGACGCGGCCCCTCGTGTCGGTACTCATGCCGACGTACCGGAGTGCGCTCGACGACCTGCGTGCCGCCGTCGATTCGGTGCAGGCCCAGCTCTATGCGCAGTGGGAGCTGTGTATCGTCGACGACGGGTCCCCGGATGGCAGCCTGCGCGACTACCTCTGCTCGCTCGAAAGCGACCCGCGGATCCGGGTGGCACTGCGGCAACGCAACGAAGGAATCTCTGCCACGCTCAACGCGGCGCTCGCGATGGCCCGCGGAGAGTTTGTTGCCTTCCTCGACCACGATGACCTGTTGCACGAGGCCGCGTTGCTGCGCGTGACCGCGGCCATCGCGACCCATCCCGACGCGCGCCTCCTCTATACGGACGAGGACATGCTGGATGTGCACGGCCGGCGCACGCAACCCCACTTCAAGCCGGACTGGAACGAGGCGTGGATCCGCACGTCCAATTACGTGCTGCATCTATGCGTGGCGGGGACCGCGGAAGCCCGCGCGATCGGCGGATTCCGCAGTGCCTTCGATGGGGTCCAGGACTGGGACTTCGTACTGCGCCTGGCTGAAGCCGTCGGACCCGCGCGCATCGTGCACATCCCGCAGGTCCTCTATCACTGGCGCGTACGTGCCGGCTCGACCGCAGCCGGCGTCAACCAGAAGGCCGGCATCGAGTCCAGTCAGGAGCGCGCCGCCGAGGCCATGCTCGCGCGACGCGGCTTGCCGGGCACCGTCGTCCGCTCGAGCACCGGCCTCGCCATCCGCCACCACGTTCCGGATCCGGCGCCCTTGGTATCCATCGTGATCCCGACCAGGGACGCGGCGCCGTTACTGCGCCGGTGCATCGCCAGCATCGATGCGCGTACCCGCTACCCGGAGTGGGAAATCGTCATCGTCGATCACGACAGCCAGGCGCCCGATGCTGTCGCCCTGATATCCGAACTCGCCGCCCGGCCGTCTTTGCGCGTCGTGAAATTTGCCGCTCCGTTCAACTATGCAGCGGAGTGCAACCTCGGCGTCGCGCACGCCAATGGCGCCGTAATCGTTCTTTTGAACAATGACGTCGAGGTGGAAAACGACGATTGGCTCGACCATCTGGTCGGACACGCGGTCCAGCCCGACGTCGGGGTGGTCGGTGCGCTGCTGCTGTATCCCGACGACACGATCCAGCATGCGGGCGTGGTACTCGGCCTGAATGGCACCGCCGATCGTCCGTACGTTGGCTATCGTCGCGGGTACCCGGGAATCGCCGGCCGCGCCACCTCGGCACAGGATGTCAGCGCCGTGGTGACCGCATGCGCGGCGGTGCGCCGCGACGTCTACCTGCAGGCGGGCGGCATGGACGAATCCTTCGCGGTTTCGCACAATGACCTCGATCTGTGCCTACGCGTCCGGGCGCTCGGCTACCGCAACGTATTCGAGCCGGCCGCGGTGCTGCACCATCGGGAGGGCGCTTCGCGCGGCATGGAGAATTCGCCCGCCGACCGGGCACGTGCCGACGACGAGGCTGCACGGTTCCGGGCGCGTTGGGGTCATGTGATCGCCGACGACCCTTGCTACAATCCGAACCTCGCGCTGAACGGTGCCGCGTTCGCGCTGGCATGGCCGCCGCGCGTACGTGGAGGCGACGCGTTCGATGGCGCCACTGCGTCCGCCTGATTGGTCGCCGCCGCGCCTGCCTCGCCCCTGCGCCCAATCCAATCGATGCTTCCATGACCGACTACAGCACCGGCTGCCGCCTGCCTCCCGGAGAGTGGGCCGAATTCAACCGCAGCGTGATCTTCGAGCAGCCGGCGATGCAGTCGCTCGCCGCGCCGTTCCCGCCTCGTGCATTGATGCAGAACGTCTCGGGACTCGAGGTCGAAAGAGACTTTGCCGCGCACGGCGCTCATTTCTGGGAGGTGTTCGCCGGTATCCTTCCCCGCCCGCTTGACACCTACTCACCCATACTCGACTTTGGCTGCGGCTGCGGTCGCCTCGCGCGTCTCTTCAAAGGGCATCCCGGGCAGGTGTTCGGATGCGACATCGACGCTCGCCATGTCGCCTGGGTGCAAGGTCACCTTCCGTTCATCACTGCCGTCCGCACGCAGCCCAACCAGCCGTTGCCCTATGCCGACAACACGTTCGAGCTCATCATCGCCATCTCGGTATTCACGCACCTGAACGAGATGTCACAGGACCTCATGCTGGCCGAATTGCGCCGGATAGCGCGGCCCGGCGGGCGCCTGCTGCTGACGACGCATGGCGAACGAGCGTTGCAGCGCGCCCGCGACGAGGAGCGCATCTACCGGATGATCGATGTCGATGCGCGCAAATTCGCGATTGCGCAAGAGGCGTTCGCGGACGATCGCCATGCCTTCGTTCCGCAACGAGGTCACCTGACATCCGCCACGTTCGAGTACGGCATCACCTTCCTGTCGAGTGGGTATGTGCATGCGCACTGGGGACGCCATTTTCGTGTCCACGACATCGCGAGCGGAGGAATCCACGACTTCCAGGACGTCGTGGTGCTCGAGAAGACTACCTGACGCCGCCGAATGCAACCCAGGACGCCCGTCCGGAGGCCATAGCGGCCAACGCTACCTGCCAGCGCGGCGTTGCATCCACTCCACGGTACGGAGGACACCGTCGTCCAGTGCCACCTCCGGAGTCCAGCCGAGTTCCCGGCCGGCGCGTGCGATATCCAATACGTTTCCGGGAACATCGATACCGCGCGCAGGAAGGTGCCGGCGCGCGACCGGGTGTCCGACGGCGCGTTCGATGATGGCGAGCAGATCGATCAGGCTCGACCCCTTGCCGGAGCCGACATTGAAGACGCGCTCGGTCCCGCCATAAGTGAGCGCACGGACAAACGCGCGCGCCACGTCGGAAACATGCACGAAATCGCGCACGACGCTGCCGTCGCCCCAGATTTCGACCTCGCGTCCCGCCAGTGCAGCGTCCAGGAACACTGCGACCGCACCTTGCGCGGCATCGACGCGCTGCCGCGGACCGTAAGGATTGGCGACGCGCAATACCGTGTAGGCAAGACCGTGCTGCTGCTCGAACAACGCCAGATACTTTTCTATCGCCAGCTTGCCGATCGCATACGACACGCGCGGCTCGGTGGCATGCGTTTCCGGAATGGGAATCACCTTCGGAACACCGTACACGGTGCCACCCGATGAGATGAATACCACTTTGCGCACGCCCGCCTCGTTCGCGAAGCGCAGCAGGCGCAGCGTGCCGATGACGTTGCTGGTCACGTCGAACTCGGGATCGTCGTTCGATCCCTTGGGCAGCGTCGTCGACACGAGATGAACTATGCTATCCACGCCCTGCACCGCGGCTCGGACCAGCTCCGAGTTCTGAAAGTCGCCCTCGACCCACTCCAGCGCCCCCCCGACGGAACGATACGGTGGAACGCGCGGCCGCTCGAACACGCGCACGCCGTATCCGGTGTCGAGAAGTGCATCAACGACATGGGAGCCGATGAAGCCCCCGCCTCCCAGCACCAGGCACGTCACACCAGCCTCCGTGTTGCGCCATGCAGGGAATCGTAGATGAGCATCAGGTCATTCATGTAGTCGGCGATCGTCCTGGTCGGACGGGGCGCTTCCCGCACCGCGGTCAGCGCCGAGCGATGCCCGGCCGCCCATACGAGGCGTTGCGCGAGATCCCCGACATCGCCGCGTCGAAATTCCCATCCATCCACCGCCGCGCGCAGGGGCTCGGTCAGCCCCGGCACGTCGGACACGACAACCGGACACCGATGCGCGAGCGCTTCAAGCAGGACCAATGGCGCGTTCTCGTACCAAAGCGAGGGTATCACCAGCAGATCCGCCCACGCGAGGATGGCACCGAACTCGCCCTCGGCGAACGTTCCGGCCAGGCGCACGCGCGGATCCGCTGCGGCCAGCGCGTCCAGGCGGCGCGCATACGATTCGTCGGTTCGCCCGCCCCAGAGCGACACCTCCGCGGGCAGGTCGCGGATCCCGGCCAGGGCTTCGAGCAGCAGGTGTGCCCCCTTGCTGGGCGAGAGCGAACCCACGAAGGCAATGCGCAGGCGCTCGTCACCGTCCGCGCGCTCGACCATGCGCACACGCTTCGGGTCCGGCGGCGCGACGCCGTAAGGCACGACATGGATCCTGCTTTCTGCCATGCCCAGGCGGATCAGGCGTGACCGCATGTACGCCGTCGGCGCCAGTACGACATCGATGGTGTCGAAGGCTTCCCGCATACGCGGCGAGCGCGCCTGCAACGCCTTCCATGCCTGTTGCAGGCGGTGCTGACCGGGAACCCGCGCCGCCCACTTCGCCGCGCCGGTCATCGCACTGACCCAGCGCGTGTCGACTCCCGCGGGCAACCGGTTCGCCACCAGGTGCCGCACGCAGTTGCCGCGATCCTCGTCCGGGCCTTCACACAGCGAACCGTCCGGCAGCATGAGCTGGACGGTCGGGCACTCGACCCAAAAATCGGTCGCCGAGAATACACATGGAATGCCGCGGGCCACCACCGCACCCACGGCGCTCGCCGTCAGCCCGCTCAAATGGTAAAAATGCACCAGGTCCGGCCGCAGCGCGTCGAGCCGATCACCGAACGCGCGGCCAACGCCGAGGTCGTCATATTCGAGCCCGATGCGCGCCAGCGTCGACAAGTTCGCCGACGTCGAGGCGACAAAGTGCACCGGCACGCCGTCGGCGCGGATTCCCAGGGGCGGTACGGCAACGGCCTCTCCGCGCCGGCGTGGCACGGCGGACAGGATCTCGACGTCGTGCCCCCGGGCCACAAGGGCGCGCGCAGTCCAACGCGCCAAATCCTCGGTACCGCCGGTACCGACCGGCGGAAATTGATGCAGCGCCAGCAGGATCTTCAACCGACCGTAACTCCGGTCGACTCGATGTTCGCCCGCGGGTGCGCTGCACGCACCGCGTCGTACACGGCCACGGTCCTGCGCGTCATCTCCAGCGTCGTGACAGCGTAGTCGGTGGTTGCCACCAGCGCGCGCAGCGCCTCGGGATCGTCGCGCAGCCTCGCAAGCACTTCCGCGAGGGACGCGGCATCGCCGCGCGCGAACGTGTATCCATTGTGCCCATCGGTGACGAATTCGGTCATCCCTTCCACATCAGATACGATCACCGGCGTGTGACTGGCCAGCGCATTGAGCAGCACCAGCGGACTGTTCTCATACCATCGCGACGGAATGGCCAGCACGTCGAGCTGGTCGAGGACCGTGCGCATGCGCTCCGGAGCGAACGTCCCCATGAAACGCACCGGCAGCCCGGAGGCGCGTCGCTCCAGTACTGCCGCATACGCAGGGTCCTGCGTCATCGAACCGTAGATCCGCAGTTCATAGTCCCCCGGCCGCAGTGAAGCGCGCGCAGCGTCGACCAGCAGATCCGGCCCCTTGTGGCTCATGAGCTGGCCGATGAAACCGATCACCAGCGTACCTTCCTCGCTGCGCCGCGGCTTGGGCGCCCGATCGATGTCGACGCCAAACGGTATGCGCTCCATCGGACGCGTGAACCCGTTGCGCGCGTAGGCGCCTTCGATGAAGGCGGTGGGCACGATGGCGCGCGCGTAGTACGGGTAGAGCGACGCGAGAATGCGCGGCCTCTGTTCGACGTCCTGCACGCGCCCCGCCAACGCTCCGTTCCTGAATGCGGGAAGACGTTGCGTGACATGCATCGCTCGCGCCAGCGCCGCCGCGCCGGCCGGGCGCCGCGCCAGCCGCATGCGCCAGTCGCGGGTATCCGTCGCGCTGCTGGCAAGCGCCTTGAGGTGGCACGCAAGGCAGTTGACTGCGGGCGTTGCCGGACCAGCGCACAGGGTGCCATCGTGCGCCTCGAGCCTGTTGGTGTAGCAGAAGCCGAAGAAATCGGTGAACGTCGCTACCAGCGGAAACTGTCGCGCATGCACGGCTTCCAGCAAAACCGCGGTGTGATTGATAAGGTGCGTCACGTGCACCAGGTCCGGCCGGAGGTCATCGAGAATCCCGCCAAGAACCTCCGCCATCTCCGGCTGATAGTACGTATCCTTCACCCGCGTGTTCGGGAGGGCATTCTTGTCGATCGAGACGACCGGGATCCCTTCGTGGACGTACCGCTGCACGACCGATGGTTGCGCCGGCTCACCCGCGAAGATCGCGCTTACGACCACCGGCTCGTGACCCAGCCTCTGCAGATTGCGCGCAAGCTCGAGCGTGTACGTCTCCGTACCGTAAATGTGCGACGGGTAGAAGCAATGGACGAAAAGCGCGACCTTCACGCCGTCTTCCCGACCAGCGCACCGTAGAGTTCCGCATAGCGCCCAACCATCGCCTCGACCGAATAGCAGGCGCGCGCCCGCTCGCGGTTGCGTCCGCCGACGGCCCGCCGCGCGTCGGGGTCGTCGAGCAGACGCACGATGATTTCCGCCAGCGCGCCACTATCCGGAAACGGTGCGACCAGATCCGGGTCCGCGACGATCTCGGGAATGGCACCCGTCGAGTAGCCGACCACGGGCACGCCGGCCGCCATCGCGAACACGCTGACCTGCCCGAAACTTTCCTTCCAGACAGGCGCGACGAACACCGTCATCGCCGCATACAGGGCAGGAAGCTCGGCGTATGCAACATAGTTGGTGAACGTGAATCGGTCCCCCACGCCGGCACTGCTGACGCGGCGCTTGAATTCCGGCAGCAGCGATCCGCCACCGACAATGACCGCGCGCGTGTGGGGGCGACGCAGCACCGTGAGGATGAAGGGGTCGATCGCATTTTCGTCGAGCTTGTCGCGCTCCATCCGGTAGACCATGCCGATCGTATTCCCGTCGTCCTCGCCTCCGTCGCCACCCGCGAAGAGGCCGAGATCGGAGCCCGGGAATATCACGTCTTCCGGATATGCGCCGTCGCCAAACGCCCGTTGGACGTAGTCACTGACGTAGACATAACGCGCGACCCGCGGCGAGCGATACGGCGCGACAGGCGTGTTTACGTTCTCCACCACCGGACACGACAGCTTTCCAAGGGCGGCGAATGCCTTGCGGTACCACGGCTCGTCGCCTTCGCCCCAATAGTGCACGTGCACGAGATCCGCGCCTGCGAGCTGCTTCGCGAAGGCGTGCTCGGATGCGGTCAGCGGCACAACCGCGACCGCAGGCCCCACGTAGGCCGGTGGATCGGGCACGAAACTCGTCAATACGCGCTGGTCGTAGTGCTGCCCCAGGTGCTCGATCAGGTCGATGACCAGGCGCGACGATCCACCCGTCATGAAGTTACAGATCACATGGATTACCTGCGGTCGATGCCCCCGCTCGGGTTCCGGCATGCGCACGGCGTAGGGCTCGTGCGGTTGCGGCGGATGGGCTTCGGCCTGTGTCGCGACCTCCGGGGCCCGGACCGCGTCGGCTGCGGGGGGCGCGGAGGGTCGGCGCCATCGCTTGCGGAGTATGCGGGCGACCACCCGTCCCGTGTCGCGGAGCATGGGCAGTCCAAGCGGACGGCGCAGCGCGGCCCCCAGTACTGCCCAGTTCGACGATCGCTCCCCCGCCAGGGCCGACTCGACGCGCCGCTGCTCATTGACCAGCATCGCGAACGAAGCGTCCTTCTCGGCGATGAGACTCGCAAGGCGACGATTCTCGCGCTACAGGAGACGGATGGTGACGTCGCGTTCCTCCAGCAGCGTCCGCGCGGGTTCGACCTCGCCTCCGGTCGTGGTGCGAGGCTCGAGAGTCCGCTCGGTAGCGCGCGACAGGCGTTCGACGACGATGGCAAAAGGACCGGGATCGGTCACGCCCGGCCCTGTGGGCAACGTCGCAACCGCCGACACCCTGCGCACGAAGCCCTGTGCATACAGGCGCTGCTCCCACCAGGATCGCGGCCGGCGCGGCGCATCGATGTGCGGCATCGCCGGCGCAATCCACAAGCAGGCGAGCCGGCGCGCCACGCGAAAAATCTCCGCGATCGTTTCGGTGATATCGTCGTCTTCAAGCAGCCACTCCAGACTCTGCACGGCGATCACGGCTTCGAATGACTCGTCGGCAAACGGCAACCGGCGCATGTCGGCCACCACAAATTTCCCGGGGAGGCTGCGTTCCGCGATGGTGAGGGCGCGCAACGACGCATCCAGCCCGACGACGTCGCATCCCCTGCGCGCAAGATCGCGCACAAGCGCTCCCGTCCCGCAACCGAGTTCCAGAACCGGCCCGGCCCCGCAAAAAGTCGCAATCTGCATCGCCATCGATGCCCGCGTCGCTGCCGAATCCTGTGCCGAATCCGGCACCCGGCTCCAGTAAGCGTCGCATTGGCTGGCGTAGCTCATGCGCAAGTGGATGTCCGGCGGCGCCGGCTAGTTCGTCTTGCGCAGGACATACAGGTCCTGATGGGCCCACCACGCCGCGTTGCGGAACATCACGAGATCGACGTTGCGCAGCCGGGCGAGCTCCTTGAGGATCAGCAGCGGATAGGTGATGGCGTTGCCGGACTCATATGACGGTTGCGCGTTTTCCCCGGCGGCCCGCTCAAACGCGTAACCATCGTGGTCGACCTTGAGGTGCGCCAGATGGTCCCGGTGCGTCGTGGTTCCGTGCGTCGTGAACATCAACAGGCCGCCGACCTTCACGAACTGGGCGAGCTTCTCGAGCCACGGACCGATCCGCTCTTTCGGCGTATGCGAAAAGAAGGACAGCGCGTACACGACGTCGAACTGGAAAAATGGATTCACGCGGGCCGGATTCACGTCCGACATGGCCGCCTGGAGTCCGAGGTGGGCCGTGTTGAAATACATGGCCTCGTCGCGGGTGTCGAGCGCAACCAGTTTGCCCTGCGGAATGAGATTCTTGAAGTGGCGCGCCACGCAGCCGTAGCCGGCCGCGAAATCGAGGATCGTCATCGAATCGGTGATCCTGCCGTCCACGACCCGTGCACCCTGGAGTTCCACGATCAGGTCGCGGATTTTCTCGGAGCTCGATCTGCCGCTCGCGAGGTACACGTCGAGCGTCTTCTGCAGGTCCTTGGTATGCAGATTGTTTAGGTACGTGAAGATCGAATCGTTGACGTGAACGTCGGGGCTCACGTCATACTTCTCGGCAAGCGCCCGGCCGGCCTCCCCCGTGTCCAGCAGATAACTCGCCTGTTCGGCCATGGTGGCGGTCCGATCCCCTTCCCGGCAACTCACCAAGTGTAGCGCACCGCTCCTGCAGTCCCGGACTGCGCCTATGCGTGACGCTGGTTCGCCGAGGGCGGGTCCCGGTGCGCCACCACGACATCCTGGTAAGTAAGGAAGTCGCTGCGCCCGCTCCAGCTGCCGTACGCAGCCGGCGCCTTCAAGCGCAAATGGCTTGCCGCGTACATGTCGTGTACGCGCCCCTCGTCATACGCGATGGCACGCTCGCGTACCGTTGCATCGGTAGTAAGACAGTCCCCGAGTGCGTGCGCGAACGGCAGGGTCGATTTCCCTTGTGCAATCAGTCGCCGCGACTCGTCGGTGAGCAGAAACCACGTGATGAAGCAACGCCCGCCGGGCGCGAGCACTCTTGCCGTTTCCTTGAGATAGTTGTCGACTTCCTCAGGCAGCATGTGCGTGAACACCGAAGTCAGGAATACGAAGTCGAACGCACCGTCGGGATAGGGAAACGTGAACCGCGCCGCTTCGATGTGGCCATGCGGGTTGTAATCGCTGTTCCGGATCGCGACGAGGCGAAAGCGGAAGTTCGCAAATCGCTTGGATATCCTCCTGGAGCACCAGGCGATGCCATGCGGCACGATGTCGAACCCATCGTAGCTGCCCTGCGCGGACAGATACCGCGTCAGCGGGATCGCCATGCGGCCGATACCACAGCCGACGTCGAGCACGCGGTCGTCCGGCCGAAGGCCACCGAGATCGCGGAAATAACCGAGGAACTGCTCGCCGACAGCCTCGAAGTCGCCGCTTCCCACGAACTGAAGCGATGGTGGCGGCAGCAGTTGCGCGTCGTTTACATACCAGCGGTCGGCAAGGTCGGCAACGTGGTAGCGCGCACGTCGCAGTCGCTCGCGCCACGAAGCCGGCACCAGGGAACGCAACTGCGACCTCAACCCTCGGCCTCGCGCATGCGGTCAACCGCGCTCGGCGCAGGAGCGGTTGGGCGTGATCCCGCCGGCGCAACCACCGGCGGGACCTGCCCGGGCAAACGGCGTCAGGGCGCGCGCATCCCCGGCGAGCCGCTCAGATCGTACGGAGAACCGGTACCGTCGCGACTGACGATCTTCACCTGCTCCCGGCAGTAGATGCCGACCGTCGTTCCGGTACCTGCGTACCGCTCGACGCGGACGCCGAAGCGGTAGGTCGTCCCGACGTTCAGCGCGACCACACCACCGGTGCTGAACGTCACGTCGTTGGCCGGCGTTGCGCCTGTGTAGAGCGTCATGTACTTGTCGGTACTGCCCACCATGTTCCACGTCGTTCCGCCATTGGTGGAAACCACCAGCGAGCCGACCACGTCGATCCCGGCATCCGTGCCGTAGACGTTGATGGCAGCGTCGATCACGCCGGTGCGGGGGAAGCCGTTCACCGCGTAGTCGGCAGACTGACACGCCACGACACCGCCGGAGGCCGTCACGTTGGTCGTGCTCGGCAGGTCGGCGGCAGCCGTGAGGAACACCGGTGTCAGCGCCGTGCCTTCGCGATTGAGGAAGGCGGCCATGGCGAGCCGTGACACCGGATCGTTCGGGCAATACGCAGAAATCGACGTGCAGCCGGTCGTGATGCCGCGATTCTTGATCCATTCCACGTTCGGGCAGAACGGACTGTTGGACGCGACATCATTGAAGCCCGAACAGGCCGTCAGCGACGTGATGTTCTGCGTAAGATTGCCGGAAGATGGCAGGTTGCTCGCATCGCCGGCGAAATTGGCCACGATCGCGTTGGCTCCCGCAGGGAGCGCCGCCGTGGCGCACTGCGCGGTCTTGGTCGTTCCACCCCCGACCAGCGCAACGGCCGCGCAACCGGCGATCGTGGCGCTGTTGGCCGTGAAGCCAACCGGTCCGGTCGGAATGTTCGTGCCCATCACCGTGGCGGTGAAGGTTACGGTCGCGCCCAGCGCCGCCGGGTTGGCGTCGCTGGTCAACGTCGTGGTCGTCGGCTGCGGGCCGCCACCGGCGGTAATGACCTGGCTCAGGATCGGGCTGTCCGACGGAATCTGCGTTGCATCACCCGAGTACGCCGCCAGCAACGGATGCGTACCGACGCCCAGGGATGAGGTAATGCATTGCGCCGTCTTGGCGTTTCCAGCACCTGTCAGCGCAACCGTGGCGCAACCGGCGATCGTGGTGCCGTCATCGCTGAAGCCGACCGTGCCGGTCGGTGGCGTCGACCCGGTCACCGTCGCCGTCAAGGTCACTGGCGTTCCCGACGTCGCGGGATTGGTGTTGCTCACCAGCGCCGTGGTGGTCGTGGTGAGTCCGGTCGCCACCGAGGTCAGCGCCGCCGAGGCATCGATGATGCCGGCGCCGCACAACTGGACACCGCCGCCTACGGACCCCGGATTGGATGTGCAATCACGACCGGTGCCGGTGGGGAAGGCCCGCGCCGTCGACTGGATCGCGGCCAGGACCTGTCCCGGAGTCAGCGTCGGCTTGATCGAAAGCATCAGGGTGGCGATGCCGGCGACGTGCGGCGCCGCCATGCTGGTGCCCTGGTACAGCGCGTAGATGTACCCCGCCGGATTGACGGTGGTCGTGCCACTGTTGATCGTGGAAAGGACGCCCTGGCCATCGCTGCCCCCGGGCGCCGCGATCTCGACCAGCGTACCGTAGTTGCTGTACGAAGCCCGCTGGCCCGCTCGACCCGTGGCCGCGGTCGTGATCACGCCCATGCAGTTGGAAGGCGTCGAGTTGGAAGCGTTGGTATTGCCGTTGCCCGCAGAGACCACGACAACGGTACCGCGCGCAAGCGAATTGTCGATCGCGGTCTGGTAGATCGCGGGGCACGTACCGCCCCCGCCCAGCGACATGTTCATCACCCGCGCCGGGTAGGCGTTCGCCGGTACGCCGCTGACCGTGCCACCCGATGCGTATTCGATCGCATCGGCGATATCCGTATCGTAGCCCCCGCATTTGCCGAGCACGCGCAACGGCACGATGCGCGTCATCCAGTTCACCCCGGAAACGCCCGTGGCATTGTTGGTCAGGGCGCCGATTGTGCCGCCCACGTGCGACCCGTGCCACGTGCTGTTGCCGACCGGGCAATTGAACAGCCACCCCGACGAAGCTTCGGCCGAGGTTATCCAATCGCCCGGATCCTGCGGGTTGGGATCGCGACTATCGCAGCCCGGTCCGACGGGGTTGCTGGTACAGCCTCCCGGCAGGACAGGATCGCCGTCGTTACCCACGATGCCGTCGTAGATGAAGTCGTAACCGCCGATGAACTTGGCACCCAGGTCCGGATGACCGTATAGCGCACCGGTGTCGATCACCGCGGCCCGCACGCCCGACCAGCCTGTCGTGCGGTCCCATGCGGTCGGCAGGTTGGCACCGCCCACGGCTTCGTAGTAATGCCACTGGTTCGGATATTGCGGATCGTCGGGTGCAAGGTTCGGCTGCCGGCGATAGTCCGGCTGCGCCCATAGCACTTCCGGATCGCTCGCGATCGCTGCAGCGATTACCTCGACCTGCTGGCGCGTTTGCAGCGTGAACAGGCGCAGGACGTACGCCCCTGCCCACGCGATCGTGCGCTCGTTGGCAACCGGCTGCCCGGCGACAGTGGCGATGCGCGAAAGGCGTGACGCGACGAGCGGCTGGTTCTGCCGCGCGGCCACCTCCAGCGCGGGTTCCCGGTATTTGACGACGATTCGATGAAGCAGGGGTTCCTGTTCCGCCGCCTTCGACGGGGCGGCGGACGCATCCGCTGCCAAGCCTTCGTATTGCGTGATGCTCACGTACAGCACGTCACGGTCGTTGCGCAGCCGATTGACAGCGCCGCGGGCCGACGCCGCGGGAAGCGCGGGCTCGAGCGCCAGGCGATAGGCGCCGTTGATCGTCATCTCCACATCGCGCAGTCCCGTGCGCAGCGCGCGGCTCGCTTCGCTGCGCAATGCCGTGGGCAGCGTCGCCGTGCCCTTGGGCGCGACACCGTCGCGATACTTGACCACGATTTCGGTCGCGAGCGGCTCGGCGGCCAGCACCGGCCACGCCATCGCGCCACCGAACAGGAAAAGTGCAACGCCAGTGATGATCCGGCGCGCGACGGTGCGCGAATTTCTATAGTAAACGGACGACATGCGGACGGCTCTCCCGAGGAACTTCGGCGCGGACACAGGCCAGAAAGTCGTGATGATGCGTGAAATGGCGCGCTCGCGCCACTGGTTTGCAGCGCCACCGGTTTGCATATTGCGGCGCCAGCTCCGATGCTGCAGTGCACATCCGGCCATCGATGCCGCGCGGCTCTTGCGTTTTCCGCGACGGCCATCTACAGTCGATCCGTTCGAACCAATTCCGCAACTGAGTCAGTTCGCGCCGCCATCCCTGTCGGATGCGCGCGCCGTCAACCGCTTGGGAGAGTTGTACGATGATTAGGCGATTTCTGGCTGCCGCTGGCATTGCGTGCGTAATGACGGTCGGCGCCTCTACGGCCACGGCGGCGCCCTGTGCAGGCTTCACCGACGTCGACGACTCGAGCCCGTTCTGCCCGAACGTGGAATGGGTGAAAAACCGGGGCATCACGCTGGGGTGCACTTCATCCACGCTGTATTGCCCGAACGATCCGGTGTCCCGGCTGGCGATGGCGGCGTTCCTGAATAGGCTTGGTACTGCGCTCACGCCGGCGTTCCTGTCGGGCGTGTCCGACCTGCCCAGCACCACGGACATCTCGCCGGCGGGCGGAGTCGTGGCGTGCCAGACCGCCGATTTTCCGGTCACAGGTTTTCCGCGCTCGGCGATCATCGATGCCTGGCAATCGCTCGCCTCCCCGAACGCGGGTATCGATGTCATTGGAACCCTGGTCGTATCCACCAATGGCGGTACCACCTGGGCCGGCCTCAGCAATACGGATAAGTACATGACGCTATACCCGGGCGCCACACCGGGCAACGACGTTACGTTCAGTACCGGCGGCATCGCGTCGCTCGACGTGGGCTCGACGTATCGCTTCGGCGTGCAGTTCACGCGCCTCGCGGGAACCGGCTCCACCGTCGCGATCTATTGCTCGCAGCGCGTGCAGGTGATCAGCCGCAATGGCAGCTCGCCGCCGCTGGACGAGGTCGGCAGTCCGTCGCGTCGCTAAAGGAATCGTTGTTCCCGACCGCGGGGCGATTGGCAGTTCGCCACTCGGCCGCGTAGTACGATCAACCAATGCAATCGAAAGCGCCCGGCCAAAACTGGCCGGGCGTTTGCTTTTTCCAGCGCCTCACGGGACGGTCCGGCGATCCTCATGGCGCAGGGTCAGATAAACCACGCCCCCGACGAGGCTCCACACGAGCGGGATGGCGAAAAACAGCAGGGAAAAGAGAATTGCCGACTCGTGACCGGGATCGGCGGCCGAATCGATGCTCGCCACGCCAAATGCCGCGAACATCAGCGCAAAGACACCTTCACGTACGCCGTGCCCGCCAATGCTGATCGGGAGGCTGATAACGCATATCGCGACCGTGACGATCACCAGCAGCTGACCGTAGGTGACTTCCAGCCCGATGGCAATCGCGATGCAATACGCCGCTAGATTGAGGAACAGCGTAAGTACGATGCCGGCGACGATGCTCGCCAGCGCCTGTCGCCGTGCCACGCCGTGCTGCCGAAATCCGGTGACCACGAGTTCCGCAACACGATGATAGGGCGTGCGTTGCCAGAGACGTCGCAATGCCGCCGGCATGCGATGAAAAGGGAAAAACGCGAGTGCCAGAGCGCCGCCGACCATCGCGCCAAAAGCAACCAACAGACCCAACGCCGCTTCGCGGGTCGACTGCAAGGCAAGCATCGGGCCCATTTGCCACCCGATCGCGATCAGGCTCCCACAGATGAGCACGAACAGGCCTAGCGCGCGATCCATCAGAATGGACAGCGTGGCATGGGTGCGCTGGGAGGGTGCGTACCTTTGGACGTACACCGCCTTGACGATATCGCCGCCCACGGTGCCGAGCATGAACGTGTTGAAGAATTGTCCGACAAACGTCAGCGCAGTCACCAATCGCAAGGGCAGCTCGATGGCGTGCACGCGCAGCAGATGCCACCACCTTACCGCGGCCAGCACATAGGTAATCCCGAAGAATAGGCACGCCAGCAGCAACCAGCGATAGTCGGCGCGTGCCAGTTGCAACACCAGCCCGGACCAGTCAACCTTGAGCGCCAGGTACGCGAGAATGGATAGCGTCACGCCCACTCGCAGTGCCATGCCGAGCCGATGGGAACGTGCCCACGCCATCATGTGCCGATCACCAAAGGCAAGCGCAATTGCGTGGATCAGTCAGGCATTGGCCTGCGTCAACT
Source organism: uncultured beta proteobacterium (assembly GCA_963756765.1). Classification (GTDB taxonomy): domain Bacteria; phylum Pseudomonadota; class Gammaproteobacteria; order Burkholderiales; family Casimicrobiaceae; genus VBCG01. The sequence continues at coordinate 247,360 of CAVWPC010000015.1, forward strand.
CCGCATGCGCGAGGCCGACGGGTTCCGCGAGATGCGATCGAACCGAAAACACATTCTGGTAGCCAAGCAAGGTCGGAAACAGCCGGGTACAAAACGCCAGAAACGGGTTGGTGATCCGCATCAGCCAATTGTCGGGCGAGAGTCCGAGCGCGAGTTCGATCGGCATCACCGTCGCCCGCTCGGCAACTATTTCGTAGCCCGCTTTTTTGATCAGGTCGCGAGCCGTGCTTCGCGTGAAAAAGCGCAAATGCGTCCGGTCCAGGATGCCTCGTTCGGTATATTTGAAGCGGCCAAACATCAGCGCCAGCCGAACGGTGATATTGGCCACGTTGGGCACGGAGATCAGCAGCAGCCCCGGACTGCCGAGCACATGATGGCAATGCGACAGCAGGCGTTCAGGGTAGCGCAGATGCTCGAGCACATCCTGCAGCAGCACCCGGTCGAAGCGCTTGCCGTCAAGTTCCGGCAAAACGTCGCGCAGTCCCTGGTCGAGATCGGCGCGGATGTACTTCGCGAGCAGGTCGCCGTGCCTGGGCGCGGCGAGAATGTCGACACCCACGACCTTGTTGCCCTCCTTCACCACATTCTCGGCGAAGAAGCCCTCCCCGCACCCGATATCGAGCACCTGATTGTCCTTGCCGACCCATGACATGAAATAGTGGTGGCTCGAGTGCCGGCTGCCCTTGATCGGATAATGGACGAAATATTCGGCGAATTCGGGGTAGCACGCGGTCGACCTCAGCGTGCGGCGGAAACGGACGACGGAAGTGAAAACATCCTTCGCATACTTCAACCCATCCACATAGCAGATCTCGTCGCCGTAATAGGTAGGGATCGGGACCTCCCGGATACGGAAGCCCTGGTGGTGCAGCTTGATGATGATTTGTGTATCGAAATGGAAATCGTCGGTCATCTGGTCGAACACGATCTCGCGCAGCGCGGCGAGGCTGTAGGCTCGATATCCGCTGTGAAACTCAGTAAGGTGAAGACCGAGCGCGCGGTTCTCGAAATGCGTCAGGATGCGATTGCCGACGTACTTGTAGACGGGCATGCCTCCCTTCACAGGCCCACCGTACGCATTGGTCATTCGCGTGCCGAACACCGCGTCCGCGCTGCCGCCGACCAGCGGCGCGTAGATGCTCGCGAGGATCTCGGGCGCGTATTGGCCGTCGCCATGCAATAGCACGACGATGTCGAATCCCTTGTCGATGAAGTACCGATAGCCGAGCTTCTGGTTGCCGCCATACCCGAGGTTGCGGTCGTTCTTGAGCACGGTGAGCTTGTCGAGGCCCGCAAGCATCTTGAGGCCAAGGGCGAGCTCGTAGGTATGGTCGCGGCTCGCGTCGTCGAACACCACGACCTCCTCGACGTGTTCCCAGACATCCGCGGGAATGCGCTTCAACACCTGCGCGATCGTGGTGACCGCGTTGTACGCGACGATGAGGATGCCAATCCGCTTGCCCTGGCAATCTGCCGAGGCGAGGGACTTGTCGGAGGGTGTCGGAGCCGGGTGGGCTTGATCGTTCATCATCGAACACCCGAAAAATGCGTCAAAGGGGGAATCTTACCATTCACGCGAAAGAGGCCACCGAACGTGGTTTTCTGGCGCATTCCGCGGATGATGGCGAAGGAAATCATGGCCTACAATCAGAGCCCAAGTCCGCGGCTGGCGTACACGCAACCGGGACTCCCGGCAGGCAACCCGCAAAGCGGTATCAATTGACCGCACCACTCCTATTCGCGCCAATACATGGCTTTCCCCCTCCACCACCCACGCGTGGCGAAGCAATTCGCCGTCCTGGCGCTATGGATCCTGTTCGTCGGCTCGGTACTTTGGTACCAGCACGCGCAGCGGAGCCAGCAACCGCCTCTCTACGATGCATGGGGGTACTACCTCAAAGCCAATAACTTCTGGTCCGAGGTTCAGCGGGGACGGCCGTTCAACCCCTTCAATACGGAGCCTACGTTTCGACCCCCTGGCACCGTGCTCGTGTCGTATCCGTTCGGCTTCGACACCGACTATCGAGGCTTCTATTTCCGATCGATATTCTTCCCGATTGCATTGCTTGCGCTTGCTGCCATGGTCGCTGGCTACAGACGTGAGTTGGACAGCAGGAGCAAGTGGCACCTCGTATTGATCGCGGCATTTCTTTCCACCCTGCCGTGCTTTTACTACTTTGAGCTGGCACCAGGGATCTCGGTGCCGCATTACTGGGGCCTGACCGACTTCTTTCTGGCGGGGGTGGCCGCGCTGGCCGCCGCCGCCGCGGTGCGAAGCGTCTGGACTCGATCCTTGGCCTGGACCGGACTCGCGGCGGTTCTCTCAAGTCTTTGTCTGTCGATCAAGCCTTCCGGCGCGCTGATCATGATGCTGATCGGGTGCACATGGTTCGGGTTGGCCGCGCTCGACCTGAAATCGGTGTGGCAATCGGCGAGCGAGCGAAAGGAAGCGACGCGGTGGCTGCTGCGCGGCATGGTCATCTTCGCCATCCCGTATCTGGCCATTGTCGCGGTCGCATTGTCATCGCAATACCTGTCGCCCAAGAACCTGGCGTACGGGAGCGTCATCGTCGGCGTCTTGCAATCGGAGACAGCAGCAATGGTGTCCTGGCCCGTTTTTCTGGATGTCGTGCGCACGGGACTCGGCTATCCATTCGTGGCGTGGCTATTGCTGGTGATCGTGCTTGTCGGACATCATTTGCGGCGACCGCTCACGGGTTCTCGTTCGTGGTCCAGGGCATGGCTGGTCGGGTTGACGCTGGCTGCCTGCATTTCGTTCGCAGTCGGCTCCTGGTTCTGGATCATCGGCACCGGCGGCATTACCCAGATCCGCTACTTCATTCCATTTGTGCTGGTGGCCGTGATGTTTGCGATACCCGCTATCCTGTCCGCTGTACGAGCGATGCCGCGTTGGACAATGACAGCATTGTCACTGCTCATGCTCGCGCCGATCGTCAATATGGCAATGCTCTTGGCGCAACGGAATGCCCCAGTCCAATGGCAACAATGGACTGGCGTAAACCTGACGTCCGGTACCGCCAACCCCGTCTTCGACCAGGCTTGGGATTTCGCCACCACGGTAAAGCGCGAGGGCCGGAACGTCACTCTGTACTCAATGTCGATGACTTTTGCCGATGCCGCCTTTCAATCGGTTGTCCTCAATGCGCTCGTCGCGACGCCGCCGATGCCAAGCGTGTCGATCCAACGCCCGCAGGACGGTGTGCGCCTCGTCATAGCCTATCGAAAGGAAGAAATGCTCGATGCCGATTATTGGCTGTTCGAGCCCGTGCGTGATCCGGATGCCGCGCGCGCGGCCTTGGCCACTTCGTCGATCGATGCCTATGACCAGGAGAAGGCGCTGTTTCACGCGTGGGCGACGCAACTGACGGCAAGCGATGGCGTGACGGTCGTTTCCGACATACCAACGGCACGCGTTCTTCGTGTCGCTGATCGCAGCCTGCTCGAATCGGCATTCGATGCGCTGATCGCGAAACATCGCTGGCGCAGCACCTTCGTCGACGTAAATCCGAAGCGCCGATTCAGCGAGGAAGAACTTTCGGCCGCATTGGCGCTGCATCCGCCAATTCTCGAGAACGTCAATTTCTCGGACCGCTTCCACGTGCGCGCACTGTCTGCCAGCCGCAACGGAGACGAAACTACAGTGCGCATCTGGTGGAGGCCGCTGGCTCCGCTTTCGGAGCACGACTGGGCGCTATTCATTCACTCGATCGACGACGAAGGTAAGATAATGCTTTCCGTGCATGTTCCGGTCCGCTTCGACCGTTCTCCGTCGTCACTGAACGGCGCTGTCTTGCTCGACCGGATTACGTTCAGGAATCCCGCTGCGAGCGGACCGCGCAGGCTGGCGATCGGGTTCGTCCGACCGAATCAGGCGTTGCTCGTTGCGGACAAGGGCACGCGTGATTGGGACAACCGCCGTGTCATCGTTCCGTCGCCCTAGAACGGTGGATTGCCGGTTGGTTCTCCCAGCCGCCTGCTCCCGGATAACGAAATCCCGGCAGTATCTCTGCCCAAAGAGCAGCAGCGGATAACGATCGGCGAGATCAATGCATGCACTAGTCAAATCGAAATGGCAGCCCTGGTTGCCGCAAGTTGCGGTGATGCTGTGGCTGCTTTTTCTGGCGGTCGCCCTTTGGGGTCTCGCAAGGCTATCGCAGGAGCCGCCCCTCTATGACGCTCTGGGATATTTCCTGAAGGGCAAGAATTTCTGGGATTTGCTCTGGCAGCAGCACGTCTTCAACCCGAACGTATGGCCCGTATATCGGCCGCCCGGCACGATCCTCATGTCCTTTCCATTTGGCTATGACGGTCTGCAGGGGTTTCATTTTCGCTCGGTGTTCCTGCCCATCGTCGTCTCGGCCGTGGCTGGATGGATCGCACTGGGTGAACAATCAGCAAAGGCCGGACCCGCGGTCATATGCGCTGTCCTCGTCCTGGCAATCACCAGCCTGCCGCTGTTCTATGAGCTGGAACCGCGCAACGGGCTAGCGTCTTATGTGACTTGGGGACACATCGATACCTTCTACGCTTCGTTCGCGGCCCTGGCCGCCGCCGCTTCGCTTCGAAGCCTCCAGGCGCGATCGATGGGCTGGCTGATATTCGGCGCGGCCGTCGCAAGCTCGTCGATATGGATCAAGCCTGCCGGATTGGCTGTGATGGGATCAATAGCTGCCATGTGGTTTGCGGCGGCCGCTTTGAGAATTCTCGTCGCAGGCGCCGAGCGCGAGGTCCGTAAACGGGAGATACGCTATCTGATCAGGGGAACGACACTTACGATACTGCTGTATGCGGTATCGACAGTGGGTGCTTTTTTTGGCGGCTATTTGTCATCGGAGGTCGTCTCCTACTTCACTACCGCGGTCAAGTTCATCGGGGCTTTGGCTGTGCCATGGTCGATGCATAACGCGACGTCGGTCGTTCGCTCAACCCTCGGCTATCCCTTCGCGGCATTGGGTCTGCTTGGCATGGCAGGTGGGATCGCATTTGCTTTCCGGGACACGTCCAGGAAGGCTTGGCTCAACGATCCTGCCGTCATTGGGATCATCGGCGGCCTGGGGTACCTTGCGCTCGGCCTGGCTTGGTGGGTCATCGCCACCGAAGGCATTCTCATCCGTTACATATTCCCCTTCCTGCTGATGTTCGCCGTCGCGCTCCTCCCAAGCATCAGGGCTGTCGCCGAGCGTTTCGGCCGGACCGGCCAGCTGCTCGTGTTGATCATCGGCCTGGGTTCCGCCGCCAATCTTGCCGCGCTGCTCGTTACGCGGACGCCGTCACTGGAATGGCAGCGCGCCACAGGAGTCAATCTGTCCGCGGGGATCTGGAACGACGAAGTTGCCATAGCGCGCCAATTCCTGGACAACAAGACCCGCGAGCGCAGCGCCCCGCTGGTCTACGTGGTCGATGCTTATGGCGGAGCCCATGTTTTCGAGAGCGCAGTGGTGTTCGCGGCGCAACTTGACCCGAGCTTGGCCAAAGTCCGGTTCCTGCGACCCATCGACTGGCTGCGCACGTCTGCCTACCGGTTTGCGGACTTTCTCAGCGCGGACTATGTGCTGGTGACCCCAGTACGTGGGCTCGCTCTACCGAAGGCGGGGGAAACACTGAATAGCTTTCGGGAGGAAGAGCAAGCTTTGCGGGTTTGGGTTTCAGGTCTGACCGAGGCGGAAGGCATCCGTGTTGAAAGCAGCCTCCCAAATGTGCTTCTCCTGAAGGTAACCGATCGCTCGGCCTTCGCCAAAGCTACGGCAGCGTTCTTCAAGAGGTTCACGTGGAGAAGCGAGACTGTGGCGGCAAATAGTGCCGAAAGCTTCGAGCCGGAAGCCAAGCAGCCCGAATGGTGGGACGCCGCCGCCGTTTCTTCCTACGCCAAGACTCTTGCGGCGCAGGGAATCGATTTCGGCGGAATCTATCGGGTGCACGCACTGGCCGTCAGCCGGGTCGGAAATGGAATCAAGGTCGAAGTGTGGTGGGAGGAACTCCGCCACGAGGCGGCCAACCGCCAGCGCTATTTGTTCCTGCACCTCCTGGATTCGTCGGGTGCCATCGTGCACGACCAGCAAATAGCGCTCGATACGTATGCCCCGCCCAGTTCCTACCGCAGATGGCGCTATTCGACCGAGACGTTCAGTGATGTGCTTCCGAACGCCAAACTGGCGTCGCTGGCTTTTGGAATCTATCAACCCAACGTTCCGGGCGGTGGTCTTATAGCGGCCGACAAGGGCACGCGCGATTGGGACAATCACCGGGTGATCGTCAAGTTGCCGTAGGCTGGCGGAGCCGCGTCTTGCGCGCTAACTCTGGTCGTTTGACTGTCGGCTTTGGTGCGCCTCTACCAACCAGTTGGCTGCCTGTTGCTTCGACAGTGAATTCCGGCTAACAAAAAAAATCCCCGCCAGTTGGCGGGGATCGTCAGCGACTCCGGGTCCGTATCGGAACCCGCGGTGTAGGTTTCGTCAGTGGCCAGGAATCCGGCAACACGTGATATTCATATAAGCGGTGAAGGACGTACCAGTCAGGTTGTAATATGCGCAAGCGGCGGCGCCCGCCCCCGAGTTAGTTGTGCCAGAAGCAATCTGATTACCCGTTTTCGACAGAATCACCTGATTGTAAAGGCCGCCATGCTGGCATTGGCCACCCGAAGTGCGCGTATAGCCGGCTGCGCAGGCGGAAGATGTAAGGAAGAGCGTGCCGCCCGCCGGTATCGTACCGGTGTTAACGACGTCCTGACAGTCCAGCGCTGTCGCATTCGGCGAGGTGAACGCGCCGAACAGGTCGATGACCACGTGCACCGGTCCCGAGGTGACGACTTCGAACTCGTTGCCTGCTGTGGTTTGATCCATCTGCACGATCGCGGCATTGGCGATCGCTACCGTCGACCCGACGGTGTACCAGTTCACGAGGCTCGTCAATGCCGTTGAGCCCACCGGCCGCGCAGCCGCGAAGCCGGGGGCGCCCGCGGTGCTGGTGTCGACGATGGTGAGATTCATCGCCATCGCACCGAATTCGTTCTCGCCTACGCCCGCGAGCGCCGTCGGGTCGCACCCCGCAACACCGCCGTAGGTGGCGCCATTGACAACGAGGTCGTACCCGCGCGTGCCGGCGATCTTGCCACCGACGATCCGGGTATCGACAAACCGGCATGGCGTCCATGGTTTGAAGATCAGGTCCTCCGTGGTCGAGCCAATGGCTTTGGGCGTGACCAAGCCCTTGCCAGTGGTGGCGGCTTCCATCGTCGCCTGATAGCCGCCCATCTTCACGATCTGTGCCAGCTTGCTGCTTGAATTGGAAAGCAGGATGTTCATCGTCGCCTGCTTCCATTCGGGGGCCAGTCCCATTTGCGCTGCCTCAGCTTCAAGGCCTGCGATGATTCTCTTGGCGAGATCCATGCGCCCCACGGCCTCCGCTTTCTGTGCGGCGCTCAACTGAACCGGCGCAGTCTGGACAGCCTTCGTGGTCGACAATGCAGCATCCTGTGCGTAGGTAGTTGCCGACAGGGTCATTGCAAAAATCCCTGCAACCGCGGTAGCGATTGTGCATCCGTATGTGGATTTCATTGCGCTTCCTTTTGACGGGTTACAAATAGGGCAACGCGAAGAGCAACGCGATGTTTCGTGCGCTTCCTTCCGCGACAATTGCGTGCGCCTCCTTGCGCCACAACTGCGTGCGCGTCCTTGCGCCACAACTGCGTGCGCGTCCGTGCGCCACAAAAGTATCCCTCGCACGCCGAGGTGGCGCAAGCGAATGTTCACATTGCACTGCCGCGCGCGATGCTGTTGGATTTTGCGGCGGCGCAGAATGTCGTGGCTAGATTGTCAAAGCTTGTCTAAGCATTTGACCTCC
>CAVWPC010000016.1:0-71419 GCA_963756765.1 uncultured beta proteobacterium
GTTCTAGCGATTCTTGCCTGCACGATCGCCCAGGCCGTCCTTGCAGATGAGCGTCCGCAGGTCTCCGCTGCGGAGCTCGCTCAGCGCGTTCAGCCTTCCCGGTTTGAACGCGATGTCGCCCTCGAGATTTACAAGGTCGTTCCTGCCAATGAGCACCCGTTGTCGTTGGCGATGCGCGAACCGACGGACCCTGTATTTCCCGGCGAAGCGCAAGAGGCATTCGTTTCGGGGCAATGCAATGAGAAGGCGGCATATCACATTGTCGGCTTGGGCAATGCGCTAGCCGAGCTGGTGGTGGCCGATTGCCTGGATGGAACGCACATGGAGGCATTGGTCGCCAATGCTGTTCGCGACCTGGCAAAGAAGTTGAGCGACCTGAAAGTGAGCGAGGCAGATGCGCGCAAAGCCGGCTTGTACTATGGTGCGTCAACTTTGCCGGATGGTTCGGCCTTCGCGTACGTCCCGCTGATCGCAGTGGGCGATGGCGTTGCCGTGACTTTCACCGCCTTGCTCCGCCCACCCGGGCGTGGAAACGCGGTGGTGGTGAGAGTATTGCTCCATCCGATGTGCCAGGCGTTTCGCGAGTCCTACCACGCAATTTGCGCCGATCCCGAGGGTTTGCTCAGGAAGTTGGCCATCCGGTTGTCTGAGCGATTAAGCCCCAGCAGAGAAACCGCATCCGCCGCCAGGCGCATTCTCGGCCATCGCATGCGACGTGCTAACCTATGCTGCGTAAAAACGTTTCTGCCGCCTGCTGCTGCTGTTCATGATATGCGCGTTGCCCGTGCAGGGCGCGCTGGCAGCATCGCGCCTGTGCATGGAGTCGATGCATCCGACGGACGTGGGTGCCAACGCACTCTTTTCAAATGAAGGACGTCCCACGGACCAACCGGTGCCGGCCCATCGTGGTGACTCGCCTGGGCAGGCGGCCCACCACGGTGACATGGACGGACATGCCGCGCACCATGGTCATTCGGCGGCCCACGCATTCCACTCCGTTGCCACACCCGACACCGATCCCGCCGAGCCGCCTCGCCCAGCCGATCACGCGGCCGACACCTGCAAGCATTGCGCCGCGTGCTGCCTGACCGCTGCGGTCGCGCCGCCGGTTCCTTCGTTTCCCGATCGCGCCGCATTTGCCGGCTTCCGATCCGTTGCCGTCGCCGTTGTGCACAACGTTGCGGACGGCCTCGAACGTCCTCCCCGAACGATCTGACCCCGCGTCCCCGGTCGCCTTGACCGGGTGATGCGTCACGCCTCCGGGCTGCCTGCGATGGCCCGGAGCGTGTCGTGCTGCGCGCGCCATGTGCGCGCGCAGCCTCCAACGGATTTCTGGAGTGGGTCATGCAGATTCGTGCATTATACTCGTAACGCTGCTCGCGGCGGGATCCGCGTTCGCGCAAACGACCGCGGCGCCGCCGTCCGCGACAACCGGTACCAGCCCAATGTGGGCACAAGCCGGATTGCACACCGGCCGATCTACCGCTCGGTGTTCGCCGATTACCTGCGCTGGCGCGATCCCGCGCCGATGTCGTGGCGAGGCGCCAACGATGAGGCCGCCGCGATCGGCGGTCCGATGGGGCAGCACGGAGTCGTCCCAAGGACGGTGCGGAGTCGCCGCCGGGAGCCGCCGCTGCGAGGCGGCGGGAAGCCGATGGGTGCGCACGAGGGACACGATGGGCACGATGGGCACGCGGCGCCCCCCGCAGCGGCCGTGCCCGGTGGAACCGCCAAGCCTCGCCGAGGGGTGCGAAATGAAGCGCTCGCGCCGCATCGGCGTGCGCTCGCCGCGGTCGTTGTGCTCGGGGGCTGCGCGACTTTCTCGCCCGACGGCGGCATGGCCGACGTGCGGAAGCTCGCACAGGAGCGCGTGGGCGCGCTCGGCGCAGGCGCTGAAATACCGGGGATCCAGAGGCCGCGCGTAACGTGACGCGAGCGCTGTTGCAAGCGCCCTTGACCGCTGACGGCGCAGTCGAAGTCGCGCTGCTCAACAACGCGGGACTGAAGGCGCAACTCGGCGAACCTGGGCCTCGCCGAAGCGGATCTGGTGCAGGCGGGCCGGCTGCGCAACCCGTGTTCGCGTACTCCAACAAGCGCAACAGCGACGTCACGACGATCGACCGGACGGTGATGGTCAACGTGGCGGCGCTGCTGTTGATGCCGCTGGCGCTGGACATCGAGCAGCGCCGCTTCGAACAGGCGAAAGTGGCGGCGGCTGCGAACATCGTGGCCACCGCCGCGGCGACGCGGGCGGCGTTCTACCGCGCGGTGGCCGCGCAGGAGATGCTGACCTATTTCACCAGGTAAAGGTGTCGGCCGAAGCGTCGAGCGAACTCGCCCGCCGCATGGCGCAGGTGGGCAACTTCAACCGGTTGACGCAGATGCGCGAGCAGGCGTTCTACGCGGAGGCGACCGCGCAGCTCGCCCGCGCCAGCGCAACGCGGTGTCGCAGCGCGAGCAACTGACGCGCATGCTGGGGCTCCCGTCCGGCGTCACGTTCGTGCTGCCGGAGCGGCTGCCCGGACTACCGGCGGCGCCGTTCGACCCGGGCGACGTCGAGCAAACGGCCATGGATCGCCGGCTCGACGTGCAGGTGGCGAAGCTCGACGCCGAAAGCACGGCCCGGCGCTCGGCCTCATCAAGGCGACGCGGTTCATCAACGTGCTGGACGTCGGATACACGAACGAATCCGAAACCGGGGATCGGCGCAAGAACGGCTACGAGATCGAGCTGGAGTTGCCGATCTTCGACTGGGGCACGGCGCGCGTTGCGCGCGCGGAAATCCTCTATCGGCAAGCGATGGCGCGCACTGCGCAGCTCGGCGCTGAATGCGCAGTCAGAGGTGCGTGATGCGTACAACGCCTATCGGACGAATTTCGATCTTGCCAAGCACTATCGCGACGAGATCGTGCCGCTCCATCGCCGCATCGCCGAGGAAAACTTGCTGCGCTACAACGGCATGCTGATCGGCGTGTTCGAGCTCCTGGCCGACTCGCGCCAACAGGTCGCAAGCGTCAACGCGGCCATCGAGGCGACGCGCGACTACTGGCTTGCCGAAACCGCGCTGCAGCTGGCCTGGCGGGCACGTCGCCCGGCAGCCCGACGATGGCGAGCGAGTCCCCGTCCACCGTGAGCGCGGCTCCGGCCGCCGGTCATTGAACTGAAAGAGACCATGCATGAACCCGAACCGCAGAAAGTTCCTGGCGTCGGCCGGCGTAACCATGCTCGGCGCGGCCGCCGTGAGCCGCGTGGGCGCGGCGAGCCTGCCGGAAGCGCCGATGATGGACAAGGCGTCCACGCAGCCGCCGCTCGCCGCCCCGAACGGCCGCCCGTACAACCCGGTCGTCACGCTCAATGGCTGGACGTTGCCATGGCGAATGAACAATGGGGTGAAGGAATTCCACCTGGTCGCCGAGCCGGTCGTGCGCGAACTGGCGCCCGGCATGAAGGCCAACCTGTGGGGCTACAACGGCCAGAGCCCGGGGCCGACGATCGAGGTCGTCGAGGGCGACCGCGTGCGGATCTTCGTCACCAACAAGTTGCCCGAGCACACGACCATCCACTGGCATGGCCAGCGCTCTGCCCAACGGCATGGACGGCGTCGGCGGCCTCAATCAGCCGCAGATTCCGGTGGGCAAAACCTTCGTGTACGAGTTCGTCGCCAAGCGCCCCGGAACCTTCATGTACCACCCGCACGCCGACGAGATGGTGCAGATGGCGATGGGGATGATGGGCTTCTGGGTCACGCATCCGAAGGATCCGAAGTTCATGCCGGTGGACCGCGACTTCGTGTTTCTGTTGAACGCCTACGACATCGAGCCGGGCGCAGCCACGCCGAAGATCATGACGATGCTCGATTTCAACCTCTTCAATTTCAACAGCCGGGTCTTCCCCGGCATCGACCCGATCGTCGCTGCGCCACAACGAGCGCGCGCGCATCCGCGTCGGCAACCTGACGATGACCAATCACCCGATCCACATGCACGGGCACGAGTTCGAAGTGACCGGCACCGACGGCGGGTGGACGCCCAAAGGCTCGCGTTGGCCGGAGGTCACTACCGACGTCGCGGTGGGCCAGATGCGGGCGATCGAGTTCGACGCCACCGACGAGGGCGATTGGGCCTTCCACTGCCACAAGTCGCACCACACGATGAACGCGATGGGGCATGACGTGCCGACGATGATCGGCGTCGATCATCGTGACATCGTGCGCAAGGTCCATCAGCTCGTTCCGGACTACATGGTGATGGGCGAGCGCGGCATGGCCGACATGGGCGAGATGGAGATGCCGTTGCCGGACAACACGCTGCCGATGATGACCGGCCAGGGGCCGTACGGCGCGATCGAGATGGGCGGAATGTTCACCGCCGTCAAGGTTCGCCGCGGGCTCGCGCGCAGCGATTACAAGGACCCCGGCTGGTACCAGCAGCCACCGGGAACGCAGGCTTACGAATGGGCGGGCGAGTTGCCACCGCCGCCCCGCGCCGCCGATTCACGGCCGGCGGCGGTCAATGGCAAAGAAACTGTTCTCAACGTCAGGAGAGGCACGATGAATCATGGTTAAGCCGGGCGTGGTCGCGTTTTGCCTGCTGTTCGCCGCGTGGCCCGGGATGACGTCGGCGCATGGCGATACGCACGGCGCCAAGCCGCAGACCGCGGTCAAGGCGGAACAGAGGGCGTTCGGCATCGCCGGCGATCCCGGACGCGTTTCGCGCACCGTAACGATCGACATGACCGATCAGATGCGCTTCGCTCCTTCGAGGCTTGAAGCCAAGCGCGGGGAGACCGTGCGGTTCGTTCTGCACAACAAGGGCAAGGTGCTGCACGAGATGGTGATCGGCACCGTGGAAGAACTGCAGGAGCATGCCGCACTGATGAAGAAATTTCCGAACATGGAGCACGAAGAGCCGTACATGGCGCACGTGAAGCCCGGCGAGTCGGAGGAGATCGTCTGGCACTTCAATCGGCGGGGCGACTTCAACTTTGCCTGCTTGGTCCCGGGTCACTTCGAGGCCGGGATGGTGGGCAAGATCGTCGTGAAATGAATCAACCATCTTCGAGGAGCATGAACATGTGGAAACGGAACTGTGTCGTTGCCGTAGTCTTCGCCGGTGCCATCGCGACGGTCGGTCCGGCGCAATCCGCCGCGCGTGCGGGTCTGCTACTTGCGCAGGCCGCACCGGTCGCCGCGTCGATGACCGAAGGTGAGGTACGCAAGGTAGACAAGGACGCCGGCAAGTTGACCCTGCGGCATGGCCCGATCCCGAACCTCGACATGCCACAGATGACGATGGTGTTTCGGGTCAAGGACCCGGCGATGCTCGACCGGGTCAAGGCAGGTGACAAGGTTCGCTTCGCCGCCGATCGCGTGGGCGGGCAGTTTACCGTCGTCGAGATCGAGCCGATGAGGTGAGCTCTGGCAACAGGTCCTGCGCCGGCAATTCTGATGCCGCGCTATGCAGTGTGTCCTGACGATATGGAACTGACGCAATGACGCTCAGCCGAGGCATCGGAAGTGCGTTGCTTGCCGCAGCGCTCTTTGGTGCCAGCACGCCGGTCGCGAAGTCGTTGCTCGATGCGGTATCTCCGCTGATGCTTGCCGGGTTGTTGTACGCCGGCTCCGGTGTCGGCCTTGCCGCGGCGCTGCTGGTTCGCCGGGCACGTGGCGAGCCAATCGCGCTGCCCGACCGTGGAGACTTGCGTTGGCTCGCCGGCGCAATTGGCTTCGGCGGTGTCGCAGGTCCGATCCTTCTGCTGTCGGGACTCAAGGTCACCAACGCTGCGCCCGCCGCCCTGCTCCTCAATCTGGAGGGCGCCTTTACAGCGTTGCTTGCGTGGTTTGCGTTTCGGGAACACTTCGATCGCCGCATTGCCCTCGGAATGGGGTTGATCGTCATTGGTGGAATCCTGCTGTCCTGGCAACCCGGTGCGACGTCGCTTGGCGTGGGGGCTGTGCTGGTGATCGCCGCTTGCTTCTGCTGGGCGGTGGACAACAACCTGACCCGCAAGGTCGCGGCCAGCGATGCGATGCTGATCGCCTGCCTCAAGGGTGCGGTGGCGGGCACGGTGAACCTCGCGCTCGCATTCGCCTTTGGCGAGCGATGGCCGGCGGTTGGAACGACGCTGGGCGCCGCCGTGGTCGGTTTGATCAGCTACGGGATCAGTCTCACCCTGTTCGTGGGGGCGTTGCGAGAACTCGGCACGGCGCGCGCCGGAGCCTACTTCTCCGTGGCACCTTTCTTTGGCGCGTTGCTCGCGCTGGCGATCCAGCCGGAACCGGTAACCGTGGCGTTCGTTGCGGCGGCGGCGCTAATGGCGGTCGGCGTATGGCTGCACATCAGTGAACGACACGCACACTGGCACGTCCACGCGCCGCAATACCACACGCACGCGCACCAGCATGATGAGCATCACCGCCATTTGCACGAGGCCGGATGGGATGGCGTTGAGCCTCACGTGCATTCCCACGACCACTCGCCGCTCAATCACGTCCATGCGCATTTTCCAGATGTCCACCATCGGCATGAGCATTGACAGGAGGAACATATGTCGAACACCGTCGAAGGCGGCGCCCGAGGTGACCAGCTGGCCGCGCTGAAGGATCCGGTATGTGGCATGGCAGTGACGGCGCAGTCGCCGCATCACTTCGAGCACGCGGGGAGCACGTACTACTTCTGCAGTGCCAAGTGCCGCTCGAAGTTCACGACGGAGCCCGCGAAATACGTCAAAGGCGCGCCCGGAGAAGTGCCCGCGGCTGCGGCGCGGCCGGACGCGGATGGCAGCACCATCTACACGTGCCCGATGCATCCGGAGATCCGGCAGGATCATCCCGGCAACTGCCCGAAGTGCGGCATGACGCTCGAGCCGGACATGCCCCAGTCGGAAGAGACGGAGAATCCTGAACTCGAGGACTTCCAGCGCCGCTTCTGGTGGACCTTGCCGTTGACTGCGATGGTGGCGGTGCTCGCGATGTTCGGCCATCGCTTCGGCTGGTTCGACATGGCGCGGCAGAGCTGGGTCGAGCTCGTGCTGACGTTGCCGGTCGTGTTGTGGGCCGGCGCGCCCTTCTTCGTGCGCGGTGCGCAATCGATTGCCAACCGGAGTCCGAACATGTGGACGCTGATCAGCCTCGGTACCGGCGCGGCGTTCCTCTACAGCGTGGTGGCCACGGTCGCGCCCCAGGTGTTCCCGGCGTCGTTCACTTCGATGGGCCGCGTGGCGGTCTACTTCGAAGCGGCCGCCGTGATCATCTCGCTGACATTGCTCGGCCAGATGCTCGAACTCGAGGCGCGCTCCCAGACGTCGGCCGCGATTCGTTCGCTGCTGGGCCTGGCCCCGAAGACTGCGCGCCGGATTGCGGCGGATGGCAGTGAGGAAGACGTGCCGCTGTCCCACGTGCACGAGGGCGACCTGTTGCGCGTGCGACCTGGCGAGAAAGTTCCCGTGGACGGCGTCGTGGTCGAAGGCAGCAGCGCGCTGGATGAGTCGATGCTTACGGGGGAATCATTGCCGGTGACCAAGCGCGTCGGCGACAAAGTGATCGGCGCCACGATGAACACCAGCGGCGCGCTGGTGGTGCGCTCCGAGCATGTGGGTTCTGCCACGGTCCTCGCACAGATCGTGCAGATGGTGGCGCTGGCGCAGCGTTCGCGGGCGCCGATGCAGCGGATGGCCGACATGGTGGCCGGCTATTTCGTGGTCGCGGTGGTCGGCGTCGCGCTGCTCGCATTCTTCGGCTGGGGCCTGTTCGGGCCGCAGCAAGGCTGGGTCTTCGGCACGATTAACGCCGTCGCGGTATTGATCGTGGCGTGCCCGTGCGCGCTGGGCCTGGCCACCCCGATGTCGATCATGGTGGCCACAGGTCGGGGCGCCAAGCATGGGGTGCTGTTTCGCGATGCTGCCGCGATCGAGAACTTGCGCAAGGTCGATACGCTGATCGTCGACAAGACCGGCACGCTCACCGAAGGACGGCCGACGTTCGAGCGCGCAATCGCGGTCGCGGACGGCGACGAGAACGAGGTGTTGCGGCTGGCGGCGAGTCTCGACCAAGGCAGCGAACATCCGCTCGCCGCCGCCATCGTGGCCGGCGCCCGGGAGAGGGGCCTCGCGCTCGACGCGCCCGAGGAGTTCGACTCGGCCTCCGGAATCGGCGTGCGCGGCCGCATCGGCGACCAAGCGCTGGCGCTCGGAAACGCGACGCTCATGAAACAGGAAGGCGTGGACATCACGGTGCTCGCCACAAAGGCCGACGCGCTGCGCGAGGAAGGAGCCAGCGTGATGCATCTTGCGATCGACGGGAAGCTGGCCGGACTGCTGGCCGTGTCCGACCCGATCAAGGCGACAACAGCCGACGCGCTGATGATGCTGCGTGCGGATGGTCTGCGCGTCGTCATGGCCACCGGCGATGGTTCGGCCACCGCTCGCGTGGTGGGCCGACGCCTGGGCATCGACGAGGTTCACGGTGAGGTCAAGCCGGCCGACAAGTTGAACTGGTCGAGAAGCTGCAACAGGAGGGCCGCGTCGTCGCGATGGCCGGTGACGGCATCAATGACGCGCCCGCACTCGCGCGCGCCGATGTCGGCATCGCGATGGGCACCGGCACGGACGTGGCGATGAACAGCGCGCAGCTCACGCTCGTAAAAGGCGACCTGCGCGGTATCGCGACGGCGCGCGCGCTGTCGGTGGCCACGGTGGCCAACATGAAACAGAACCTCGGCTTCGCGTTCGTCTACAACGCACTCGGCGTGCCGCTTGCCGCTGGCGTACTCTACCCATTCACCGGCTGGTTGCTGTCGCCGATGATCGCGGCGCTCGCGATGAGCCTGAGCTCGGTATCGGTGATCGGCAATGCATTGCGCCTGCGCGGCGCGGCACTTGGGAGAGAGCAGCGGATGGGCGCCGCCGATGCATCAACCCGGCTCCTTGGATGATGGCCTGAGTCGTGGACGTTCTTGCACACGGATTGTGGGCAGGCGCGGGCGTGTTGCTGGCGCGGCGGCGCTGGGATGTTTCCCCTCGGACGGGTGCTCTCGTGATCGCGCTTGCAGTCGCACCCGATCTGCCGCACTTGCTGCCTGTCCTGAGCTGGTCTGCGACTGGACCCGAGCCGGTGGCAACGGTGGAAACTACGTTATCGCTGAGCCAGGACACGAGCAGCCGTTACCGGTGCTGGTCCAGCTCCTATCTCACCACTTGCACTGCATGACGCACAGTGCCATCGTTGCCGGCGTCGTCACGCTGCTGCTCTGGGCGTGGACGCGGAGCCTGTGGATTCCGCTGCTCGGCTGGTGGTCGCACATCGTCATCGACGTGTTCACCCATTCGGTGGATTACTATCCATCGCCGGTCCTGTATCCGATGACTCGCGAGGGCTTCGACGGCGTGGCCTGGAACACGCCCTGGTTCATGGCGCTGAATTACGTTGCGCTGGCGGCGGTCTATGCGTGGTTGCTGCGAACCAGGGAGACGCCGGGTCGCGGCGTCGGCAAGTGAGGCCGGCGGTTGGAGGACAGATAGTGGCCACGCTCGATAACCGACCCCACACCGCGCTCCTCATCGTCGACATGCAGAACGGCGTCGTCTCCGCGGTTCATGGTCGCGATGCGGCCATCAGGAACGTGGGGATCGTGATCGCCAAAGCGCGGCAGGCAGGCATCCCGGTCGTCTGGGTCCGGCATGCGAGCGAGCAGCTTTGCGTGGGGACCGACCGCTGGCAAATCGTCTCCGAGCTTGTCCCGGCGGACGCCGAGCCGTTGATCGCGAAGCGCTACGGCGACGCATTCGAAGACACCAATCTCGAGGACGTGCTGGCGGGCCTTGGGGTCGGGCGGCTGGTCGTCGTCGGCGCGCAGACCGACGAGTGCATTCGTTCGACCATTCACGGGGCGATGACGTGAGGGGCTACGACGTGATCCTCGTCGGCGACGCGCACACGACCGAGGATCATTCGGAATGGGGTGCCCCGCCGCCGGACAAAGTCATCGCCCATACCAATCTGTACTGGACCTACCATACGGCCCCGGGGCGGAAGGCCGGGGTCGTCGAGACCGAAAGCCTCGACTTCGGGTCTTTGCCGTAGGTCGGCGGACCGCTATCCCATCCGCCGCGATCAGCCCAACTGCTTCAACATGGTCTCGCCGTCGGACACCTCGTACTTCCCGGGCGCTTCGACATTGAGCGTCTTCACCACGCCATCGTCGACCAGCATCGAGAAGCGCTGGCAGCGCACCCCCATGCCACGGGCCGTCAGGTCGAACTCGAGGCCGAGCGCCTTGGTGTAATCGGCGCTGCCGTCGCCCATCATGCGGACCTTGCCGTCGGTGTGCTGGTCACGCGCCCAGGCGCCCATGACGAAGGGATCGTTGACCGACATGCAGATGATCTGGTCCACGCCCTTGGCCTTCAGCTTGTCGAAATTGGCCAGGTAGGACGGCACATGCTTGGCCGAGCAGGTCGGGGTAAAGGCTCCGGGCAGTCCGAAAATAACGACTTTCTTCCCCTTGGTCAGGTCTTCGACCTTGAAGGGATTCGGCCCGACGCTGCAGCCGTTGCCTTCGACTTCGATGAACTCGGACAGCGTGCCCGCGGGCAGCTTGTCGCCAACCTTGATGGTCATGGGAACTCCTGGTGGTGATCGGAAAGGGGTGCGACTGGCGGGTCTTCGGGAGCGAAGGCCTGCGGAACCGTGGAGCATTGCAGGCTAGCATGACAATTTCAACCCTGACGCTTGCGTGGGCGAAGCGCGCGGGGTTAGCGTAGCGCCTCCAGCCGGCCGCGAGCGCCGGCGTTTTTTACGAAGGAACAACGATGCCGCGCGCGCCGAAACCCCGCCTTGCCGCCCCCCGCCGCGTGCGATTGCTGATCGCGACACGCAAGGGGCTATGGACGCTCGTTGGCGACGCGTCGCGGCGCAGCTGGAAGCTCACCGGACCGCAGTTTCTCGGCCACATCGTGCACCACGCGGTGGCCGACCCGCGTGACGGGAAGACCATCCTCGCCGCCGCGCGCACCGGGCACCTGGGCCCCACCATCTTTCGCTCGGCGGACAACGGCAAGACCTGGAAGGAAGCCACCACGCCGCCGGCGTTCGCGCCCGACAGCGGCCGCGTCGTCGACCATACGTTCTGGCTTTCCCCGGGCCACGCGTCGCAGCCCGGGGTCTGGTACGCGGGCACCTCGCCGCAGGGGCTGTTCCGCTCGCGCGACGGCGGCGCGACGTGGGAGGGCGTGGCGGGCTTCAACGCGCATCCCCAGCGCAAAGCATGGTGCGGTGGCGACCAGGACGGGACCCCCGACGGACCGAAGCTGCATTCGATCCTGGTCGATCCGCGCGATCCGATGCATCTGTATATCGGGATGTCGAGCGGCGGAGTCTTCGAGTCGCATGACGGCGGCGCCGACTGGCACCCGCTGAACCAGGGCGTGCGCGCGGAGTTCCTGCCGATGCCCGATCCCGAGTTCGGGCACGACCCGCATTGCTTGCGCTTGGCCGCCGGTAATCCGGACCGCCTCTACCAGCAGAATCATTGCGGGATCTACCGGCTCGACCGGCCCGCGACCCGCTGGCAGGACATCGGTCATGGGATGCCCAAGGCGGTCGGCGACGTCGGCTTTCCGATGGTGGCGCATCCGCATGATGCAAATACGGCGTGGGTATTTCCCATGGACGGCACCTCGGTGTGGCCGCGGGTGTCACCGGGAGGCAAGCCCGCTGCCTACCGCACGCGCGATGGCGGCAAGACCTGGAAGCGGCAGGCCGACGGCCTGCCCAGGACGCAGGCCTGGTGGACGGTCAAGCGTCAGGCGATGACCGCGGACCCGTTTCCGATCGCGGGCGTGTATTTCGGCACGACCTCGGGCGAAGTCTGGGGCAGCCGCGACGAAGGCCGCAGCTGGAAATGGCTGGCGGCGCATCTGCCCCATATCTACTCTATCGAGAGCGCCTGACGCTCACCTTGGCGGGGGCGCCGGAGCGGCCCGCCATGGCGCGGCCGGAGGCACCCGGGTCGGCCGAACGCCGCATTCGAACGCCGCATACCATCGAACGCCCGTGCGACATTGCACCGCAACATTCCGTTGCGGGGATCAGGCAATCAAAGGTAAAATCGATAGGTTTACTTCGTTAGCTCGAGCGCGCGAGCCTTTCGTACCAAAGAAGCGCGCAGTCCCACGAGCAAGGTGATGGAAGCGCCACTTTCGACCAAGCCGATTCGCCGCGTTCTTCGCTGGCAGGCGGCGGCAACGATTGGGATGGCGGCCGTAGCCTGGTGGTGGGCCGGGAACCATGCGGCGCTGTCGGCCGCGCTCGGGGGGGGTGTCAACATCGCGGCCGTAGTGGTCTACGCGGTCGTCCTGGGGATTTCCAATCCGTCCTCCGCGGGCGCCACCGTCGCGGCATTGTTTCGCGCCGAGGCAAGCAAGATCCTGGTGATCGTCGGTGCGCTCTGGCTGGTGCTGACGACTTACAAGGATGTCGTCCCGGTTGCGTTTCTCACGAGCTTCGTGACCACGGTATTGCTGTTCGGTATGGCTTTTTTCGACCGCGACTGACTTTCTGACCAACTTTTCACGATTCCCATGGCGGCCGGCTACGCATCCCCCTCCGAGTACATCCAGCACCACCTGACCTTCCTGACCAAGCCCGTGGGTTCGGCGGGGGGCTTCTGGTCCGTCAACGTCGACACCATGGTGATGTCGGTGCTGCTCGGGATCGTCGGGCTCGGCCTCATCTGGCTCGTGACGCGTCGCGCGACGTCTGGCGTGCCGTCGAAGCGACAGGCCTTCGTCGAACTGGCGATCGAGTTCGTGAACGACCAGGTCAAGGGGATCTACCACGGCGGCTCGACCTGGGTCGCACCGATCGCGCTCACCGTGTTCGTGTGGGTGGTGCTGATGAATTCGATGGACTTCCTGCCGGTGGACATCATGGCCACCGTATACGGGTGGTTCGGTCTGCATAACTGGCGCTCGGTTCCCACGGCGGACATCAACACGACCTTCGCGCTGGCGTTGACGGTATTTGCTTTGATGATCATCTTCGGCATCAAGTCGAAGGGCTTGGGCGGCTGGACCAGGGAACTCTTCGTGGCGCCGTTCGGCAATCACTTCCTGCTGTGGCCGTTCAATTTCCTCTTCCAGCTGGTGGAGTTCCTGTCCAAACCGCTGTCGCACAGCCTGCGGCTGTTCGGCAACATCTACGCCGGTGAAATCATCTTCCTGCTGCTCGGCATGTGGGCAGCGAGCGGCCTCGTCGGGACGGTGTTCAGCGGCGTGCTCAACCTGGGCTGGGCGATCTTCCACATCCTGATCGTGTTGCTGCAGGCCTACATCTTCATGATGCTCACGATCGTGTACATCGCGATGGGTGAGGAAAGTCACTGATCGCGCGCCGGGCAACCGAGCGCAAGCCGTCTCCGGTCATAACAATTTACGTTCACATACCGCAACTGAAAGGAAGGCAACATGGATAAGCTTCAAATGGTGGCGATGATCCAGGCATACTCGGCCGTGGGGATTGGCCTCATCATCGGCCTGGGCGCGCTGGGCGCGTGCGTCGGCGTGGGCATCATGTGTTCCCGCTTCCTGGAAGGCGCTGCCCGCCAGCCGGAACTGATGCCGCAACTCCAGGCGAAGGTCTTCCTGCTGCTTGGCCTGATCGACGCGTCGTTCATCATCGGCGTCGGCCTCGCGATGTTCTTCGCGTTCGCCAATCCGCTGCTGTCGGCTGTCCAGTAGTGCCCTTTCCGGAATCGACACTCCCGCAAGAGGGGCAAGCATGAATTTCAATCTGACGCTGATCATGCAGGCCGTTGCGTTCACGGCCTTCATCTGGTTCTGCGCACGCTTCATCTGGCCGCCGCTGATGCGCGCAATCGCGACACGCCAAAAGCAGATCGCCGACGGGCTCGCGGCCGGCGAGCAGGGGCGCAAGGAACTGGCCAGCGCCGAAAAACGCGACGCGGAGATGCTGCAGGAAGCGAAGACGCGCTCGGCGGAGATCGTGGCCACCGGCGAGAAGTTCAAGGCGGAGACGATCGAGCAGGCCAAGATCGACGCCAAGGCCGAAGGCGAGCGCATTCTCACCGCCGCCAAGGCGGAGATCGCGCAGGAGCTGGCGCGGGCGAAGGAACAGCTGCGCGATTCGGTGGCTGATCTCGCCGTAGCTGGTGCGTCCAAGATCCTGAAGAAGGACGTGGATGCCAAGGTGCACGCCGAGCTGCTCGCGCAGCTCAAGCGCGACCTCTAAAGGCAGGTGCCATGGCCGAACTGACCACGATCGCCCGTCCGTACGCCGAAGCCGCGTTCTCGCTGGCGAAGGATCGCAACGCGCTCCCCGCGTGGTCGCAGATGTTGCGCGTCGCGGGTGCGGTGGTCGCCGATCACAAGGTTGCCGAGGCGCTCGACAATCCGCGCCTCGACGCGAAAGCCAAGGAGTCGCTGTTGCTGTCGATCTGTGGCGACGGGCTCGATGAGGGCGGGCGCAATTTCATCCGCGTGCTGGTCGAGGCCGACCGCATCACGTTGCTGCCGACGATCCAGGCGCTGTTCGAGACTTTGAAGGACCAAGCCGACGGAGTCGCCAAGGCCCTGATCGAGACCGCCTATCCGTTCGCCGGCAACGACCTGCCGGAACTGACCGCCGCCCTGGAGCGCCGCTTCGGCAAGAAGATCGATGCCACTGTGGTGGTCAATCCGGACCTCATCGGTGGCGCGCGTGTCACCGTCGGCGATGCCGTGATCGACGGCACCGTGCAGGAACAGTTGCGCCAGATGGTCACGCAGTTGCGGGCCTGAAGGCGAAAACAGCAAGCGACGCATCGGGGGTGGCGATGCGGCGCGCGCAGTTCGAGACTTGAATTTGAAGCCTTGCGTCCGCGGGTTCCACCCGTAGCGCAGGGGATTTCTAAACCGGACCCGGGCCATGTGGATGCCCAGGGCCCGACTGGAGTGATCATGCAATTGAATCCGTCGGAAATCAGCGAACTCATCAAGAGCAAGATTGCGCACCTCGATACGGCTGCCGAAGTGCGCACGCAGGGTACCGTGGTGTCGATCTCCGACGGTATCTGCCGCGTTCATGGGCTGTCGAATGCGATGCAGGGCGAAATGCTCGAGTTCCCGAACAACACGTTCGGGCTCGCGCTGAACCTCGAGCGGGATTCGGTCGGCGCGGTGATCCTGGGTGCCTACGAACAGATCACCGAAGGCGACACCGTCAAGTGCACGGGCCGCATCCTGGACGTGCCGGTCGGACCGGAGCTGATCGGTCGCGTGGTCGACTCGCTCGGTCGGCCGATCGACGGCAAGGGCCCGGTCAACGCCAAGCTGCGCGACGTCATCGAAAAGGTGGCGCCCGGCGTGATCGAGCGGCAGAAGGTGAACCAGCCGGTGCAGACGGGCCTGAAGGCGATCGACGCGATGGTGCCGATCGGCCGCGGCCAGCGCGAACTCATCATCGGTGACCGGCAGACCGGCAAGACCGCGGTGGCCGTCGACACCATCATCAACCAGAAGGGCAAGGACCTGATCTGCGTGTACGTCGCGGTCGGGCAGAAGGCGTCTTCGATCAAGAACGTGGTGTCCAAGCTCACCGAGTACGGCGCGATGGACTACACGATCGTGGTCGCCGCGACCGCCTCGGAATCGGCGGCGCTGCAATACATCGCGCCGTATTCGGGCTGCACGATGGGCGAGTATTTCCGCGACCGTGGCCAGGACGCCCTCATCATTTACGACGACCTGACCAAGCAAGCGTGGGCGTACCGCCAGGTGTCGCTGCTGCTGCGCCGGCCGCCAGGCCGCGAGGCGTACCCCGGCGACGTGTTCTACCTGCACTCGCGGCTGCTCGAGCGCGCCGCGCGTGTGAACGCGGACTACGTCGAGAAGTTCACCAAGGGCGAAGTCAAGGGCAAGACCGGCTCGCTCACCGCGCTGCCGATCATCGAGACGCAGGCCGGCGACGTGACGGCATTCGTGCCGACGAACGTGATCTCGATTACCGACGGCCAGATCTTCCTGGAGACCGACCTCTTCAACTCCGGCATCCGGCCTGCCATCAACGCTGGCATCTCGGTGTCCCGGGTCGGCGGCGACGCGCAGACCAAGGTCATCAAGAAGCTGGGCGGCGGCGTGCGCCTGTCTCTCGCGCAGTATCGCGAACTCGCGGCGTTCGCGCAGTTCGCCTCCGACCTGGACGATGCGACCCGCAAGCAGCTGGACCGCGGCCGCCTCGTGACCGAACTCATGAAGCAGCCGCAGTACGCGCCTCTGTCGGTGGCGGAACAGGCGCTCACTCTGTACGCGGTGAACAACGGTTACTACGATGACGTGCCGGTGGACAAGGCGCTCGCCTTCGAGAGCGCGCTGCGCCAGTTCATCAAGGGCAAGTACTCGGGGATTACCGACAAGATTGCCAAGACGGGCGAGCTCTCGGCCGACGACGAGAAGGCGCTGGCCGCCGCGATCGAGGATTTCAAGAAGTCCGGGACGTACTGATTCCGGGATCGGAAGTCAAAAGGTCAGGGGTCGGAGAAGCGCCGGTATTCTGATGGCGGCGTATTGAGCGCCGCAAGATGCCAGGGCACGGCGGAAACAGAGTGCCGGTGCGGACAAGGTAGGCGGGAAAAAGGGCGACATGGCTGGGTCCAAGGAAATCCGGAACAAGATCAAGAGCGTGCAGAGCACGCGCAAGATCACCAAGGCGATGGAGATGGTCGCGGCTTCGAAGATGAAGAAGGCGCAGGACCGCATGCGCTCCACGCGCCCGTATGTGCAGAAAACGCTGGACATCATGCTGCACATCAACAAGGCCAACACCGAATACCGGCACCCGTTCCTGTTTCCGCGCGAGCAGGTCAAGCGGGTCGGCGCCATTGTCGTGACCACCGACAAGGGCCTGTGCGGTGGCCTCAATACCAACGTGCTGCGCCTCGTGCTGCAGCAGCACAAGGACTGGAAGGCGCAGGGCATCGAGGCGGACTACGTCGCGATCGGCAGCCGGGGCTTGGGCTTCCTGCAACGGATGGGCGGCAACGTCGTCGCCAGCGTCGTGCAGCTCGGCGACCGGCCGCATCTCGACCGCCTGGTCGGACCGGTCAAGACGCTGATCGACGAGTACATGGAAGGCCGCATCGACGAAATGCACGTGTACTTCACGACCTTCATCAACACCATGCGGCAGGAGCCGCGGCACGGCAAGATCATCCCGATTCCCGACCAGTACCGCTCGTTCTCCGGCGAGGTGACCGAGGCCAGCGTGGCCGAAGGGAGCTGGGACTACATCTACGAGCCCGACGCGCGCACGCTGCTCGACGGCATCATGCGGCGTTACATGGAAGCGATCGTCTTCCAGATGGTCAACGAGAACATGGCGTCGGAACAGTCGGCGCGCATGGTCGCGATGAAGGCCGCGTCCGACAACGCGGGCAAGATCATCCAGGAACTGCAGCTCATCTACAACAAGACGCGGCAGGCGGCGATCACCAAGGAGCTTTCCGAAATCGTCGGCGGCGCCGCGGCGGTATAGAGCGGCCGCGCCGCGTTCACGCATTCGCAATCTGATTCGATACCAAGGACAGCAACATGAGCCAGGGAACCATTGTTCAGTGCATCGGCGCGGTCGTCGACGTGGAATTTCCGCGCGACCAGATCCCCGAAATCTACGACGCGTTGAAACTGGACGAGATCGGGCTGACGCTCGAAGTCCAGCAGCAGTTGGGTGATGGCGTCGTGCGCACGATCGCGCTCGGCAGCTCCGATGGGCTGCGCCGGGGCATGGCGGTGGTGAACACCAACGCGCCGATCACGGTGCCGGTCGGCGTCGAAACGCTCGGTCGCATCATGGACGTGCTGGGTCGGCCCATCGATGAACGTGGGCCGGTTGCGGCCGCGAAATCGATGTCGATCCATCGCGAGGCGCCGGCCTACGAGGAGCTGTCGCCGTCAACCGAACTCCTGGAAACGGGAATCAAGGTCGTCGACCTGATCTGCCCGTTCGCAAAGGGCGGCAAGATCGGCCTATTCGGCGGCGCGGGCGTGGGCAAGACCGTGACGATGATGGAGCTCATCAACAACATCGCGACCGCGCACTCGGGGTTGTCAGTGTTCGCCGGTGTCGGCGAACGCACCCGCGAGGGCAACGATTTCTATCACGAGATGATCGAGTCCGGCGTCGTCAACAAGGAGGACCTCGTCGAAGTCCAAGGTGTCGATGGTGTACGGCCAGATGAACGAGCCGCCGGGCAATCGCCTGCGCGTGGCGCTGACCGGCCTGACGATCGCCGAGTCTTTCCGGGACGAAGGCCGCGACGTGCTGTTCTTCGTCGACAACATCTATCGCTTCACGCTGGCGGGGACCGAAGTGTCCGCGCTGCTCGGACGGATGCCGTCCGCGGTGGGCTACCAGCCGACGCTGGCCGAGGAAATGGGCCGCCTGCAGGAGCGCATCACGTCGACCAAGACCGGCTCGATCACGTCGATCCAGGCCGTGTACGTGCCGGCGGATGACCTGACCGATCCGTCGCCCGCCACGACGTTCGGCCACCTGGACGCGACCGTCGTGCTGTCCCGCGACATCGCGTCCCTCGGCATCTACCCGTCGGTGGACCCGCTCGACTCGACCTCGCGCCAGGTCGACCCGCACGTGATCGGCGAGGAGCACTACAGCTGCACGCGCCGTGTGCAGCAGACGCTGCAGCGCTACAAAGAACTGCGCGACATCATCGCCATCCTCGGCATGGACGAATTGTCGCCCGACGACAAGCTCGCGGTATCGCGCGCGCGCAAGATCCAGCGCTTCCTGTCGCAGCCGTTCACGGTCGCCGAGGTGTTCACCGGCTCGCCCGGCAAGTACGTGTCGCTGAAAGATACGATCAAGGGCTTCAACATGATCGTCAACGGCGAATGCGACACCCTGCCGGAGCAGGCGTTCTACATGGTCGGCACGATCGAAGAAGCCTTCGAGAAGGCCAAGAAGCTGCAGTAGCAACCGCGACAGGGCGACGCAAAACATGGCCAACACGATTCACGTAGACGTAGTCAGCGCCGAAGAGCAGATCTACTCCGGCGAGGCGGAGTTCGTCGTGTTGCCTGGAATCGAAGGCGAACTCGGCGTGTACCCGCGGCACACGCCACTGTTCACGCAGATCCGGCCGGGCGCAGTGCGCATCAAGCTGCCCGACCGGGCCGAGGAGGAGTTCGTGTTCGTGCAGGGCGGCTACCTGGAAGTTCAGCCGCACAAGGTGACGGTCCTGGCCGACACCGCGATCCGGGCGCACGACCTCGATGAAGTCAAGGCACTCGAGTCCAAGAAAAAGGCCGAAGAGGCGATGGCCAACAAGGATTCCGCCGCCAACCTCGCTTCCGCCCAAGCCGAGCTTTCGTCCGCGCTGGCGCAACTCGAAGCCATCCGGAAACTGCGCAACCGCGCCGGATAACCGGGTGGCCGCGCACCGGTGGTCGGCGCCCGGTCCCGCCTGCACCGCGCTGGCGCAACTTTTGCATGAATGACGGCGGCCCCTGGCGGGCCGCCGTTGGCTTTTTGCGCGCCGCAATGCCCGGCCAGTTGGACTCGGAGGAGCAGTGAACATGGCAGCACGACACATCGCGGCAGTGGTTTTCTCGGCAGTGCTGGCCACGGTCGCGCAGGGCCAGGGGAACGAGCTGGTGTTCGGCGTGACCGAGGGGGTCACCTACCAGGCCACCCCGAAGGAGATTCGCGACAAGTTCGCGCCCATCGCCGAAGTGCTCGCCAAGGCCACCGGTCGGAAGGTTCGCACGGTCCTGGTTCCTGCGTACAACGACATGCGCGCCGGCCTCGCCAGCCAGGAATTCGACGTTGCCTTCATCCATCCGGCTCACGTGTCGATGGCCGAAATCAAGGCCGGGCGCTACAAGTCGGTTGCCTGGACCACCGGTTTCACCGAGTACACGGTGTCGATGCTGATGCCCAAGGACGCGGCGCTGAAATCGGTCGACGAGCTCAAGGGTCGCGTGCTGGTGACGCCGGACCCCGACTCGATCACCGCTGCGATGGTCCGCGCGATGTTTCGCGCCGACAAGATCAAGTGGACGGACGAGCGCGAGGCGCCGCCGGCCACGGTCAAGGTCGTCACGACGCGCTACCAGGACGCCGTGCCGTTCTATATCGAGAACGGCTTTGCGCAAGTGGGCGCGACCGCATCCAATGCCGTGGTCAAGAAATGGACCGACAAGGGCGGCAAAGTGCTCGGCAAGTCGCGCCCGGTGCCGATCAAGCAGTTCATCGTCGCCTCGCGCCTGCCGGCCGAGGAACAGCAGCGCATCCGTGATGCGCTGGTGGGGTTAAAGGATGCGAAGGGCGGCAAGGAGATGCTCGAAATCGTCGGCTACCGGGGCTTCCTGGCGCCGAATCCTGAAATCGAGGTCGCGTCGATCGCCTATCTGGGCCTCTAGCCCGCGCGCGTCGACCGCCGCCGCGCGCGGCCGCGAATCGCCGGAATGCTAAAATGCTGCAGTGCGGCATAGCCGCGTTGCGCGAGGTTTCGGCATGGCAGATCTACACCGCACGATCGACCGGTCGTTTCGCATTTCCCGTACCGTCGCCGACCTGCTGCAGGCACGGTCGCGCGCCGCGGGCGGCCCGCTACAGCAAAGGCGTCGGCAAGCGCGCTGACCACCCTGCGTGCCGGCGCCGGCGCGCCGAAGACCCCGTTCGAATTCTGGCGGCAGTGGTCCGAATACGCGCTCGACGCGACGCAGCGGTCGATCCTCTACTGGGACACGTTGCGGCAGCGCGGCAACCAGTGGCTCGAACACGAGGCCGCCGGCAAGCCGCCGGTGCTCAAGTACAAGTACGAAACCATCGCCGACGGTCGCGGCTACGAGCGCGCCGTCAACTACGCGCTGGTGCGGATCATCCCGCCGCGCGGAATCACGGTCGACGACACCAAGCGGCCGTTCGTGATCGTCGATCCGCGGGCCGGACACGGCCCCGGCATCGGCGGCTTCAAGGAAGACTCCGAGGTGGGGGTCGCGCTGTCCGCCGGCCACCCGGTCTACTTCGTCATCTTCTTTCCCGAGCCAATGCCGGGCCAGACGCTGGCGGACGTCACCGACGCCGAAGCCGAATTCATCCGCATCGTGGCCGAGCGCCATCCACGCAGCCAGAAGCCCGTGGTGGTCGGCAACTGCCAGGGCGGGTGGGCGGTGATGATGCTGGCCGCGGCGCGCCCGGACGTGGCGGGGGCGTTGGTGATCAACGGCGCGCCGATGTCGTACTGGTCGGGCAACGACGGCGAGTCGCCGATGCGCTACGCCGGGGGCCTGGTCGGCGGCGCGTGGCTGTCGCTGCTGGCGAGCGATCTGGGTGCCGGCAAGTTCGACGGCGCCCACCTGGTGCAGAACTTCGAGCATCTCAATCCCGCCAATACGCTGTGGGAGAAGTGGTACCACCTGTACGCGAACATCGACGAGGAGCCCGAGCGCTTCCTCGAGTTCGAGCGCTGGTGGGGCGGCTTCTACCTGTTCAACGAAGAGGAGATGCGCTGGATCGTCAACAACCTCTTCGTCGGCAACAAGCTCGCGTCCGGCGAGGCGCGGCTGGGTCCCGGCCGCTACTTCGACCTGAAGTCGATCAAGCAGCCGATCATCGTGTTCGCGTCGATGGGCGACAACATCACGCCGCCGCAGCAGGCCTTCAACTGGATCGCCGACGTGTACTCGTCGACCGAGGAGATCAAGGCCAACGGCCAGACCATCGTCGGCCTGCTGCACGAGGACATCGGCCACCTGGGCATCTTCGTGTCCGGCAAGGTCGCGAAGAAGGAACATGCGCAGATCGTCGAAGTGCTGAAATACATCCAGCAGCTGCCGCCCGGCCTCTACGGAATGCACATCGAGGAGACGCATCACCCCGACGGTGAGACGACCTACGAAGTGACGCTGAAGGAGCGCAAGGTCGAGGACCTGCGCAGCCTGCAAAAATACGACCGGGTGGACGAAAAGCCGTTCGAGGCTGTGGCCGCGCTGTCGGAATTGTCCGAGCGTGCCTACTCACTTCTCGTCCGGCCGTTCGTGCGCGAGATGACGCCGGAATGGTTCGCCAAGACGCTGCGCGACTTCCACCCGCTGCGCGTCCAGTACTGGGCGCTGTCGGACAAGAATCCGGCCCTATGGCCGCTGGCGGGGCTGGCGGACCTGGTCAAGGCCAATCGCAAGCCGCGCAGCGACGACAACGATTTCGCGAGATTCGAGGCGTTCATGTCGGCGTGCATGGTGGCGCGCCTCGATCTGTATCGTGACTTGCGCGACGCGCTTTCGGAGGCGGCGTTCTTCGAGGTCTACGGCAACATGATGTCGCTGCAGATGGCCGACGAACGTGCGGAGATCCGCCGCAAGGGCAAGTTCGATCCGCGCTCGATTCCCGCGGTGCGCGAGGTGCTCGATACGATCGAAGAGGGCAGCGCGGTGGAAGGGCTGGCCCGGATCGCGATGCTGATCAACAAGGCCGGCAGCGGCTTGCGCCGCCTGTCGCAGATGCAGCGCACGCGCGAGGCGCTGTCGCCGGAGGACGTGGATTGCGCACCTGTCCGAGGACGAGCGGCGCCGGCTCCTGCAGGAAGAGGCGATCGTCGTCGAGTTCGAGCCCGAGCGCGCCAAGCGCTCGGTGCCGGGGTTGCTGCGCAAGCCCCACGAAAGACGGCATGCGCACGCGCTGCTCGACCGCATCGTCGAGCACGATGCGCTGGACGAGCGGCAGCGGCTGCTGGTGGGCGAGTTGCGCGCGATGCTGCCGGTTGCCGGATCGCGCAACGGCGCGGCAGCGACGATGCCGGCGCCGCGGCGCAAGGCGCGCACCCGCGCCGCGGGCACGCGTGGCAGTCGCGCGCGCTGACTCGTCGCGAGGGAATCGTCCGCGCCAACCGTCGACCTCGCGTTTCTTCCCGGACGAGGGTATGCCTGCTTCGCCCGTCTGCTGCGCAGCGCTCTGATGACGGCATAATGGCAGCGGCGGGCCACGCTGGACAGCGTGGCCGCACGTTCAACGCGAATGATTTCCGTGCAACGGCCCGACCGGGGTCCGTTCGAACGAACAACCGATACCGCGCGGGCGCCCGCAAGAGTCTGCAGGAGACCGACCATGAAGCTTCGCACCGAAAAGGATGCGCTGGGCGAAGTCCCGGTGCCGGCGCAACGCCTGTGGGGCGCGCAGACGCAGCGCTCGATCGACAATTTCCCGATCGGTGTCGCCCGCTTCGCGTTCGGCCGCCCTGTGGTACGCGCGTTCGGCCTCGTCAAGCAGGCGGCGGCGCGCGCCAATGCCGAGCTCGGCACGTTGCCGGATGCGAAGGCGGACCTCATCGATCGTGCAGCGCAGGAGGTGATCGACGGCAGGTGGGATGCCGAGTTCCCGCTGGTCGTGTTCCAGACCGGTTCGGGCACGCAGTCGAACATGAACGCCAACGAAGTGATCGCCAATCGCGCGATCCAGCTCGCCGGTGGCGTCGTCGGTTCCAAGCAGCCGGTGCATCCGAATGACGACGTCAATCGCAGCCAGTCGTCGAACGACGCCTTTCCGGCGGTGATGCATATCGCCACGGTCGAGGAGATCGACCGGTCGCTGCTGCCGGCGATTGCGCAGCTGCGCGCGACACTCGATGCCAAAGCACGCGAATTCGGCGACGTCGTCATGCTCGGCCGCACGCATTTGCAGGATGCCACGCCGGTGACGCTGGGCCAGGTGCTGTCGGGCTGCGTCGCCCAGCTCGACGATGCGGCCACCTACGTGAGCACGGCACGCGACGCGCTGTATCCGCTCGCGCTCGGCGGCACGGCCGTGGGCACCGGCATCAATGCGCCGGCGCGCTTCGGCGAGTTGGTCGCGCGCCACATCGCGCTGGCCACCGGCAAGCCGTTCACCTCGGCGGACAACAAGTTCGCGGCGCTGTCGGCGCACGACGCGATGGTCAACGCGAGCGCCGCGCTGCGCACGCTCGCCGGCATCGCGATGAAGATCGCCAACGACGTGCGGCTGTATGCCAGCGGGCCGCGCGCGGGCATCGGCGAGATCACGATTCCCGACAACGAGCCCGGTTCGTCGATCATGCCCGGCAAGATCAACCCGACGCAGAGCGAAGCGCTGACGATGGTGGCGGTGCAGGTGTTCGGTAACGATACCGCCGTGGCCTTCGCCGGCACGCAGGGCCACTTCCAGCTCAATGTGTTCAAGCCCATCATCCTGCACAACACGCTGGAATCGATCGAACTCCTGGCGGATGGACTGCGGTCGTTCGACGAACGGTGCGCGCGCGGCATCGAGCCCAACCGCGAGCGCATCGCGCCAACCTCGACGAGTCGCTGATGCTCGTCACCGCGCTCAATCCGCACATCGGCTACGAGAACTCGGCGAAGATCGCCTTGAAGGCGCATCGCGACGGCAGGACGCTGCGCGACGCGGCACTGGCGCTCGGCCTCGTCAGCGCCGAGGACTTCGATCGCTGGATCGATCCGGCGGCGATGACGCGGCCGGATCAGTGATGGCCGGTCTTGGTGGCTACGCCGCCGCCCGCGTCATCGCCGGTGCCGACAACTACTGCTCCGCCAGCGTGACCCAGTCGGCGCCGGGCCGCGACTTCGCCGCGCGCCGCGTGGTCGCCTGTACCGGTAATTGCTGCTCCGCCAGCGTGACCCAGTAGCTGGCGCCGATCGCCAGCGCGGCATCGTTGAAGTCGTAGTGCGGATTGTGCAGGTTGGGCGTGTCAGGCCCGCGACCGCCGCCGAGCCAGATGTAGCAGCCTGGCCGGGCCTGCAGCATGAACGCGAAATCCTCGGACCCCATCGACGGCATCGGGTCGGTGTCGACATTGTCGGCGCCGACGAGCGCGCGTCGCCGCGGCGAGCGCGTGCTGCGGTCTCGGCGGGCGTGTTGATGGTGGCCGGATAGCGGCGCTCGTAGCGCAGCGTCGCGGTCATCTCGAACGTGGCGGCGATCCCGGCGACGATCTCGCCCATGCGCCGTTCGATCAGGTCCTGGATCGCGGGCTCGAAGCTGCGCACCGTGCCGCGCAGCACGACCTCCTGCGGGATCACGTTCCAGGTGTCGCCGCCGTGCACCTGCGTGACGCTGACCACGCCGGATTCGAGCGGATGGAGGTTGCGCGCGACGATGGTCTGCAGCGCATTGATGACGTGCGCGGCGAAGGGCATCGGGTCGCGGCCGAGGTGCGGCATCGCGGCATGCGCGCCGCGGCCGGTGGCGACGATCTCGAAGATGTCGTAGGCGCCCATCAGCGGGCCCGCGCGCAGCGCGATTTTGCCGAGCGGCAGCTCCGGCCAGTTGTGCATGCCGTAGACCGCCTGCATCGGGAAGCGGTCGAACAGGCCCTCCTGCACCATCGCGCGGCCGCCGCCCTCGTTCTCCTCGGCCGGCTGGAAAATGAAGTACGCGGTGCCGTCGAAGTTGTCGGCGCTGCGCCATGGCCTGCGCCGCACCGAGCAGCATCGTCGTGTGCCCGTCGTGGCCGCAGGCGTGCATCCTGCCCTCGTGCCGGGAGGTGTAGGCGACGCCGGATTTTTCGTGGATGTGCAGCGCATCGAGGTCGGCGCGCAACCCAATGGCGCGCGTCGACGCGCCGTGGCGCAGCACCCCGACGACGCCGGTCCTGGCCAGGCCCGTATGGACCTCGAGCCCGAAGCCGCGCAACTTGTCCGCCACGAACGCGCTGGTCGCGGTCTCCTCGAACGCGGTTTCGGGATGCGCGTGGATGT
Organism: uncultured beta proteobacterium; assembly: GCA_963756765.1. Classification (GTDB taxonomy): domain Bacteria; phylum Pseudomonadota; class Gammaproteobacteria; order Burkholderiales; family Casimicrobiaceae; genus VBCG01. Next base: position 25,744 of record CAVWPC010000016.1, read on the forward strand.
GGTGGCGCCAGTCGCGCATGGCGGGATCGAGCGCGGCGATTTCGGGCAGGACGTTCATGGGTCGGCAGCCAGGGTCAGCGGAGCGTCAATCGTAGCGCATCGGGTAGAATCCGGCGCTCTCGCCGTGCGCGCGTCGGCGTGCCACAAGGGAGCCCGCCCGGCGCGCTGAATTCACGCAACAGGATGAACTCCTCCATCTACGATCTGCTCGTCATCGGCGGCGGCATCAACGGCGCGGGCATCGCCCGCGACGCGGCGGGCCGCGGGCTGTCGGTGCTGCTGGCGGAGCAGGACGATCTCGCCTCCGCCACGTCGTCATGGAGCACCAAGCTCATCCACGGCGGCCTGCGCTACCTCGAGCACTACGAGTTCCGGCTGGTGGCCGAGGCGCTGGCCGAGCGCGAGGTGCTGCTCGGCATGGCGCCGCACATCATCGCGCCGCTGCTGTTCGTGCTGCCGCACGAGCCGCACCTGCGGCCGGCCTGGATGATCCGCATCGGGTTGTTCCTCTATGACCGGCTGGGCGGGCGCATGACGCTGCCGCGGTCGTTCGGCACTGCGCTGGCGGGCAGCCGCTGGGGCGCCGGACTGAAGCCGCGCTTTCGCAAGGGCTTCGTGTACGCCGACGCTCGCGTCGACGACGCGCGACTGGTGGTCCTCAATGCGCTGGATGCGCAGGCCCGGGGTGCCGATATCCGCGTACGCACGCGCGTGACCGGCGCGCGCCGCGAGAGCGGCTTGTGGCGCGTGCAGCTCGAGGACGGCGACGGGACGACGACGGAAGTCGGCGCCCGGGCGCTGGTGAACGCCGCAGGGCCATGGGTCAAGCAGGTGCTCGATACGGTCCGCACGTCCGCGGCGAACGAGGACGTGCGCCACGTCAAGGGCAGCCACATCGTCGTTCCGCGCGTCCACGCCGAGCCGCACGCCTACATCCTGCAGAACGCCGACAAGCGGATCGTGTTCGTCATTCCGTATCACGAGCACTATTCGCTGATCGGCACGACCGACATTCCGGTCGAGCGCTACGAGCATCCGCAGATTTCCGCGGACGAAGTCGATTACCTGCTGCGCCTGGCCAACGAGTACCTCGAGCGGCCTTTGACGCGCGCCGACATCGTGTGGACCTACAGCGGCGTGCGCCCGCTGTACGACGACGGGTCGACCGATCCGTCGGCGGTGACGCGCGACTATGTGCTCAAGGTCGACGCAGTCACCGGGAGCACCCGGCCCCGAACGCGCACCGGTGCTGTCGATCTTCGGCGGCAAGATCACGACCTACCGCAAGCTCGCCGAACATGCGCTCGCGGATCTCGCCCCCTACTTTCCGGACCTTGCGCCCGCATGGACGCGCGCGGTTGCACTGCCCGGCGGGGACCTGCCCAATCGCGACCCCGTGGCGTGGCTGGGCGAACTCATCCGTCGCTATCCGAGGGATGCCACCGGCGCTGCTGCAAGCGCTGGCGCAGCGGCACGGGACGCGGGCCATGCGCGTACTCGGGGAGGCGGTCCAACTCGCCGACCTCGGCATCGATTTCGGTGCGACGCTGACTCAGCGTGAAGTCGACTACCTGCGCGCTGAGGAGTGGGCTCGCACTGCCGACGACGTGCTGTGGCGGCGGACCAAGTGCGGCCTGCCGATGAACACGTCGCAGCGCGACGCGGTGACGCGCTACATCGACGCCAATCCGTTGGCAAAGTCTGTGGCTGTCCCGCTGGCGACTCCGGGATGAAACCGCTGGCCGCCATGCCGGTGGCAACCCGTCGCGCGGTGCGCGGCGTGCTGGCCGACATCGACGACACCATCACCAGTCACGGCAAGCTCACGGCGGCAGCCTATGGCGCCATGGAGCGCCTCCAGGCCGCCGGCAAGCTCGTGATCCCGGTCACCGGGCGGCCCGCCGGCTGGTGCGACCATATCGCGCGGATGTGGCCGGTGGACGGGGTGGTCGGCGAGAACGGCGCGTTCTACATGCGCTACGACAGGACGCGCCGGCGGCTGGTGCGCACGTTCGTTGCCTCCGCGGCCGAACGCGCCGACCAGCGTGCGCGTCTCGCCGCGATCGGTGCCCGGATCCTGCGCGAGGTGCCGGGCTGCGCACTTGCTTCCGACCAGCACTACCGCGAAGCCGATCTCGCCATCGATTTCTGCGAAGACGTACCGCCGCTGCCGCGCGCGGCCATCGACCGCATCGTCGCGTTGATGACGGCCGAGGGCATGACCGCCAAGGTGAGCTCCATCCACGTCAACGGCTGGTTCGGTGACTACGACAAGCTCGGCATGACACGGCGGCTGTTGGCGGAGCAATTCGGCATCGACCTCGATGCCCGGCGCGATGAGTTCGTGTTTGCCGGCGATTCCCCCAACGATGCGCCGATGTTCGCGTACTTTCCGCTGAGCGTCGGTGTCGCCAACATCCGGCCGTTTCTCGACCGTATCGCCACGCCGCCGGCGTTCGTCACGCAAGCGCGAGGCGGGGGCGGGCTTCGAGGAACTGGCGGCGCTGCTGCTGGCGACCTAAGCGCCGCAGACGCTTCACGCCTCGCGCTTCACCGGCCTTGTCCGGCGCCGCCGGGTTGTTTGATCGGCAGGCCGGTCATCCCCGCGAATTTGCCCTTGGCTCCCAGCGCCTCTTCGATGCGCAGCACTTCATTCCACTTCGCCATCCGTTCACTGCGCGCGAACGAACCGACTTTCAGCTGCCCCGCGTTCCAGCCGACCGCGAGATGGGCGATCGCGGTGTCTTCGGTCTCGCCCGAGCGCGCCGACACGATGGTGCCGAAGCCGGCCGCCTTGCCAGCGTCGAGCGCGGCCTTGGCTTCGGTGAGGGTACCCGCCTGGTTCACCTTGATGAGCACCGCATTGCAGGCTTCGTCGTTCTTCGCCTCCACGACGCGTTGCGCGTTGGTGGTGAGGTAATCGTCGCCGATCACCTGCACGCGCGAACCGGCGGCGCGCATGAACTGCACCCACGCCACACGGTCGTCTTCCGCAAACGGATCCTCGATCGACACGATCGGAAACTTGTCGAGCCAACCCAGCAGCATCTCGGACAGCTCATCGCGGTCGAGTTCGCGCTGGTCGAGGGACAGCGTATAGCGTCCATCGCGGCCGAATTCGGAGGCAGCGATGTCGAGCGAGATGGCGGCGTCGCGACCCGGCACACAGCCGGCGCGCTCGATCGCCCGTACCACCATTTCGAGCGCTTCTTCGTTGGACGCGAACTGCGGCCAGAAGCCGCCCTCGTCGGCCACCCCGGCGAGCTTGCCGTGCGCCTGCATCAGACCGCCGGCGGCGCGATAGATCTCGGCGACCATCGTGATCGCGTCATCGAAGGTCCAGGCGCCGATGGGCATCACCATCAGGTCCTGGATGTCGATGCGCCGGCCGGCATGCGCGCCGCCCCCGAAGATCTGGACTTCCGGCATCGGCAGCGTGACCGGATCGTCACCGGCCAGGTACAGCCACAAGGGCATGTCGTGCGCCCGGGCGCCGGCGTCGGCCGCCGCGAGCGAGACCGCGACCGTCGCATTGCCACCAAGCCTGGCCTTGTTGGGCGTGCCATCGAGCGCGATCAGCTTGGCGTCGATGCCCGCCTGGTCCAGCACGTCCATGCCGAAGATGGCGCGCGCGATCGGCCCCTTGACGTTGGCCACGGCCTGGCCGACGTCGAGTCCGCCCTGTCGCGTGCCGCCGTCGCGCAGGTCGACGGCCTCGCGCGAGCCGCGCGAGGCGCCGGCGGGGGCGAGGCCGCGGCCGACCGCGCCCCCGGCGAGCCGGATCTCCGCCTCGACGGTGGGACGTCCGCGCGAATCCCAGATCCGCCGGGCGTGTACGCGATTGATGGTGGTCGGGGTCATGATGTCCAGGCGTTCACGAGTTGCTGGAGATGATCGTCGCCGTGCAACGGCGCGCGAAGTTGGGTGCGGGCGAAGGTGCGAATCGCGTTTCTGGCGGCATCGTCGGTAACGTACTCCACCGGCGACTTGCCATCCACGCGAGCGAGCAGGAGTCCCCCCAGCAACGCGGCCGCGCGCGCATCGAGGTCAGGCCAGGGTTCCCAGTGGACGTGCGCGCGATACGCCGACACCAGCGCGCCGTACATGGCCGCATAGTCGCGGCGCCATTGCGGCCGCCACACGCCCTTGAGCAGCAGATGATTGAGAACGAACGCGAGGTCGAAGGCCGGATCGCCGTACCACGCGCACTCGGCGTCGACGAATACCGGGCCGCGTGCGCCGAGCAGGATGTTCTTGGGACTGAAATCGCCGTGGACCAGCACGCGGCGGGTGGCCGCGGTGACGGCGGCGAGTTGGTACAGGCGGCCGGCCAGGTCCGGGTGCGCCCGGGCGCTCGCGTGCAGATAGGGGTCGAGGCGGATCGCGTGGAACAGCGCGTCGGTGCGGAACCGCGCGGCGACTTCGGGCTGGTCGGCGGTGGCGGCGTGGATGCGCCCGAGCGTGGCCCCCACGGCCGCCGCCTGGGCTGCGCTCGCGCGGCCCGCGGCCAGTTCCGCCTTCCAGACCGGGTAGCGCTCGGGCGGCAGCCACGCCATCGCGAAGGCGCCGGCCTCGGCGTCCTCGCCGAGGATGGCCGGGACGGCATCCGGGACAATGGCGGCTACCGCGCGCAGCCACGCCACCTCGTTGTGGTTGCGCTCAACCGGCACCTGCCAGTCGGCCGCGACCTTGAGCTTGGGCAACGCGCGCTTGATGCAGATGACGCCATCGGGCAATTGCACGCGATAAATGTCCGACGACACCCCGCCAGTCAGGGGCGTCAAGGTTACCAATGAGTGAGTGCTCACTAATTGCATTCGCCGCAGCGCTTCGAGGAGTGGGGCCGGTTCCGCGCGTTCTTGGGCCGGTTTCACTGCGGCCATTGGCGCGGGCGTCGGCGCAAGTGCCTGCGCGGTATGCTATTTGCATGCGATATCGTTCCCAACGTGGCAGACATCGGCGCTAATGCCTTGATCGACAAGGAACGCCGTCGCTGCCGGCGCAACCAGCAAGGCCACCGGGAGGCGACATGGTCCGATTCGGTTTCAACATCAAGACCAAGCAGGGTCAGCGGGTAGAGAACATCCTCATCATGGCGGCGACGATCGACGATGCCGAGCGCCGGCTGCGCCAGATGTATCACCATTGCGAGATTCTCGACTGTCGCGAAGAGTCGGTGGCGCGACGCCTGGATACCCTGGATCTCGAGGGCCTGATCAGTCTCATCAGCGCGGCACCGCCGGCCCTACAGAAGGCCGGCACGCATTAATTCGTCGTAGAGCGCCGCATGGTCGTGCGCGCCGCGGCTGTCCGGCGCATGGCGAAAGATATCGAGTCCCACCGCGGGGCTCTCCGCCAGTTTCACGTTTTCCCGGATGTGCGTCACGCAGATCTCGTCCGGCCGCAGTAGATCCCCCATCATCCGTTCGACGGTGTCGCTCATGCGGCGGCGGCCGTCGTAGCGCGTGAGCACGTAACGCCGCGGCAGGCGCCGCTTGAATACCGGCTCGAGGGCGTTGAGCGCGCGCTCGACCTGCTCGGCGCCCTTGAGCGACAGGAAGTCGGCGGAGACCGGCACCAGCAGAAGGTCTGCGGCGAAGATCGCGTTGAGCGACAGCACGTTGAGCAACGGGCAACAGTCGATCACCACCGGACCCGGCGCGACCCCCGGCGTATGCAGGGCCTGGCGCAGCCGGGTCACCACGTTCACGCCCTTGCCGAGCTGTGAATCGAGCTTGGCGAGTTCGATGTGCGACGGACACAGGAACACCCCGCTGCGGGTGATCTGCGCGATCTCGTCCAGCGGTCGCTGCCGCATGAAGAAGCTGTACATCGTGTCGTCCGCCACGCGCGGCTGCACGCCGAAGATGTGCGACAGGTGGCATTGCGGATCAAGGTCGATGCCGAGAGGCCGCTGCTTGCGCTGGGCGATCGCGGCGAGCAGGTTGAGCGCGGTCGTGGTCTTGCCGACGCCGCCTTTCTGGTTAAATACCGCGATGATCGCCACGGGGCAGAGGATAACGCAATGACGCATTGGGGCCGCCGCTGGGTCGCGAACCTTGCCGGAATGCCGATGGTCGCTGCCGCGGCCGGTGGCGCACCGACTCCGCCACCGCGCATTCCGCTGCGCGATTTCTTCCGCAATTCGGAAGCCATGTCGTACGAGATCTCGCCGGATGGCAACTACCTGGCCTGGCTCGCGCCATGGGAGCGCCGGATGAATGTCTTCGTGCGGCCGCTGGCGGGCGAAACTGCCACGCGGGTGACCGCGGAGACGGCGCGCGATATCGGCGGCTTTGCGTGGAAAGGCGCGCGCATCGTCTTCGTCAAGGACTTCGGCGGGGACGAGAACTTCCACGTGGTCTCGGTGGATCGCGCAGGTCGCGACCTGCGTGATCTGACGCCGGGCGAGAAGGTGCGCGCCGAAGTCGTCGACATCCTGCTCGACGATGACGAGCACCTGATCGTGTCGCACAATCGCCGCGATGCCGAGGTGTCCGACGTTTTTCGCATCCACGTCGAAACGGGCGCCGAGACCCTGATCGCGCAGAACCCCGGCAACATCACCGGCTGGGGCACCGATCACCACGGACGGCTGCGCGTTGCCGTGGCCACCGACGGCGTGAACACGTCGCTCATGTATCGCGACACTGAGGACGAGCCGTTGCGCATCCTCCTGACCACGAATTTCAAGGAAGCGGTGGCGCCGCTCTTTTTCACCTTCGACGACCGGCGCTTGTACGTCGCGTCGAACCGCGGTCGCGACAAGGCGGCGATCTGCATCCTCGATCCGGCCACCGCAACGGAGGTGGAAACCCTGGTCGAGCATCCGGAAGTCGACGTCGAAGCATTGACCTATTCGCGCAAGCGCAAGGTGCTGACCACCGCGCGCTGGATTACCTGGAAGACGCAGCGCCGTTTCCTGGACGCGCAAACCGAGACGATGTATCGCGACGTCGAAACGCGCCTGCCGGGCTACGAGATCAGCTTCGTGTCCGCCAGCAAGGCCGAGGACCGCTTCATCGTCCGCTCGTCCAGCGATCGTACCCGCGGAAAGTATTACCTGTACGACGTGACCACGAAGGCGTTGACGCTGCTCGCCGACGTGTCGCCGTGGCTCGTCGAGGACCAGCTCGCGCAGATGCGCCCGATCGAGTACCGCGCGCGTGACGGCCTGCCGATTCATGGCTACCTCACGCTGCCGGCCGGCACACCGCCGAAGATGCTGCCGGTGGTGGTGAACGTGCACGGCGGCCCGTGGGCGCGCGATGCCTGGGGATTCAATCCGGAAGCGCAGTTTCTCGCCAACCGCGGCTACGCGGTGCTGCAGGTGAATTTCCGCGGCTCGACCGGTTACGGACGCGGGTTCTGGGAGGCCTCGTTCCGCGAGTGGGGCCGGCGGATGCAGGACGACATCACCGACGGCGTGCAGTGGCTGATCGACCAGGGTGTCGCCGACCCGCGGCGCGTAGCGATCTACGGCGGCAGTTACGGCGGCTATGCAACGCTCGCGGGACTCGCCTTCACGCCCGACCTGTATGCGGCGGGGGTTGACTACGTCGGCGTGTCGAACCTGCTGACCTTCATGACCACGATCCCGCCGTACTGGAAACCCTACCTCGCGATGCTGGAGGAAATGGTCGGCGATCTCGAGGCGGACAAGGCAATGCTCACCGCCGCGTCGCCGGTCTTCAGTGCGCACCGGATCAAGGCGCCCCTGCTGATCGCGCAAGGGGCCAAGGATCCGCGCGTGGTCAAGAGCGAGAGCGACCAGATGGTCGAGGCGATGCGCCAGCGCGGGGTCGAGGTCGAGTACATCGTCAAGGACAACGAAGGGCACGGATTTCGCAACGAGGAAAATCGCTTCGAGTTCTACGAGGCGATGGAGCGCTTCCTGGCCCAGCACCTGCGACAGGCCTGAACCGGTCTCCCTCCACGCGAGCGCGAGATCGCCCCCACGCTTCGACGGGGCCAAAAAAAACGGAACTGCGGGGCCACCGGGGAGGTCAATCATTAATGCTGGCCCGCGCGGCCGCAGGCGGCCGCATTTGCGCGCCTCGCAGAGCGGGCCGCCACATCAATCCGGGCCACGACGCCAATCCGATGGGAGGGACTCGCGCGATGCAAGAAAATTTCTGGCCGATGGTAGTGAGTTTGTGGACCAGGTTCGAAGGCGCGGCGGTGACGAGTCTTCGCATTCTCGGCATCATGTTCGTCGCCTGGGTCGCCATCTGGTTCGCCCAGCGCAGCATCCGCGCGATGCGCCTGCGCATCGAGGCGCGAATGGACGATCGCGAGTCGGTCAAGCGGGCGGAGACGCTGGGTCGGGTGTTCCGTTACCTGGCCGCGGTCGTCATTTCGCTGATTGCCGGCATGCTGATCCTGTCCGAACTCGGTGTGTCGGTCGCGCCGATTCTCGGCGCTGCCGGGGTCGTCGGTCTCGCCGTTGGTTTCGGGGCGCAGAGTTTGGTGAAGGACTACTTCACGGGCTTCTTCATCCTGCTCGAAAACCAGATACGCCAAGGGGACGTGGTCAAGCTGGGTGATCACGCGGGCTTCGTCGAGGATGTGACGCTGCGCTTCGTGCAGTTGCGCGATTACGACGGCAACGTGCATTTCGTGCCGAACGGCACCATTTCCACGGTCGTCAACATGAGCCGCGGCTTTGCGCAGGCGGTGGTCGACATCGGGGTCGGCTACGGCGAGGACGTCGACCACGTCATCGAGGTGATGCGCAACGTGGCCAAGGAACTGCGCCACGACCCCACCCATGCACCGAACATCCTCGACGACCTCGACGTGGCCGGCGTGAACGAGTGGGCGGATTCCTCGGTGATCATCCGGGCACGCTTTCGCGTCGCACCATTGATGCAGTGGGGCGTGCGCCGCGAGTATCTGCGGCGGCTGAAGCGGGCCTTCGACGAGCAGGGCATCGAGATCCCCTTTCCGCAACTCAAGATCCACCGTCCGAAGGGCGAGCAACTCAAGGCCGTCCCGACGAAGAACGTGGAGTCAAGGACCGCCAGAGCGCCGGCCGAGACCGCGGCCCGGTAGGGTCGCGCCGCCCGGCGCGGGCAGCCATCGGTCTTCATTCGCGCGCGCGGAACGCTCCGTCGCGCGCGTTTCGCGCGCATGGCGAATGTGCGACACTCCGCCCCCACACCGGCGAACATCGACGGAATCGACAATACGATGACGACTGCCCAGGAGCGCTTCCCGTACACGTTCGGTATCGAGGAGGAGTTCTTTCTCACCCATCCGAAGTCGCGTTCGCTCGCGGTGGAAGTGCCGCGCTCCTTCCTGCGCGCCTGCCGCCGCCGCTTCGGCAGTGCGATCGCGCCGGAACTCCTGTGGTCGCAGATCGAGGTCGTGTCACCGGTGCTCGAAACGCACCGCCAGGCGCGCGAGACGCTGACGCACCTGCGTCGGGGCGTGGCGGAAATAGCCATCGAGAAGGACCTGCGCCTTCTCGCCGCGGGCACGCACCCGATCTCGGCGTGGGGCGAGCAGATCGAAACGCCGCAGCGACGCTATCGCGACCTGATGCTCGACTTCCAGATCGTGGCGCGCCGCAACGTGCTGTGCGGGCTGCACATCCACGTCGCCGTACCGCCGGGACTCGATCGCGTGGTGCTGATGAATCGTGTCATGCACTGGCTGCCGGTGTTCCTCGCGCTATCCGCGTCATCGCCGTTCTGGAATCGCGCCGACACCGGCTTGCTAAGCTACCGGCAGGCCGCGTACGACGAGTGGCCGCGCACCGGCATTCCCGACCACTTCCGCAACGAAGCCGAGTATGCGCACATGGCAAAGCTGCTCGTCGCCGGCGGTGCGGCCAAGGACGCGAGCTTCCTCTGGTGGGCGATCCGGCCGGCGCTGAACTACCCGACGCTCGAACTGCGCATCTGCGACGCGTGCACGCGCCTCGACGACACGCTGGCGATCAGCGCGCTCTATCGCTGTCTGGTGCGCCTGCTGGTGCGTCGACCCGAGCTGGCGCCGCCATGGACGCCCTTCACCCGACGGCTGATCGACGAGAATCGCTGGCGTGCCAAGCGCTCCGGCATCAATGCCGAGTTCCTGAGCGAGGACGGCAGCCCGCCCAAGAGCTGCAAGGCCGTCGTCGCGGAACTGCTTGAGCATTGCGAGGAGGATGCGCGCGTTTTCGAATGCGAGTCAGAGATGACGCGCGTGCGCCAGTTGCTCGATGAAGGAACCAGTGCGCGCAAGCAGGTGATGCTCTATCACGCCTACCGCGACCGTGGCGAAACGCCGGCTGCCGCCATGCGCTGCGTGGTCGACTGGCTGATCGCCGCGACGATGCCGGTCGGCTGACGCGGCAATACCACTGGCGTCCGCAGTGGCCTTCGCGCGCGACGCTTCGATGACGTATCCTCAGTTCCGTGCAGACTGCCGCTGCCGACCAGACCGCACTGCCGCCGTGCCGCTTCGGCCGCTTTGTGCTGCAGCCGGCTGAACGCCGGCTGCTCGCGGATGGCAAGGTCGTCGCGTTGGGTACGCGTGCATTCGACCTGCTGGTGGTATTGGTCGCCCGTGCTGGCCGCCTCGTCTCGAAGAACGAGCTGCTGACGCTCGTCTGGTCCGGTCTGGTGGTCGAGGAAAACAATCTTCAAGTGCAGATCTCGGCGCTGCGCAAGCTGCTCGGCCCGAGTGCGCTTTTCACCATTCCGGGGCGCGGTTATCGTTTCGATCTGCCGGTCGAGGTGATGGCTGAGACGCTCACCGGAACGGTTGCGCCGTTGGTAACCGATTCGGCCACCCTGGTGGCTGCGCCGGCATCTCCCGCGGCGCAAGCCCTGGCGGACTCGCCCGCGGCCTCTCCATCCCTTCAGCGCGCGCCGACCAATCTCGCGTCCCGCATCGCGTCGCTGTATGGCCGTGCCGACGATCTGACCGCGGTCCGTTCACTGGTGCGGCGCCACACCGTCGTCACGATCGCGGGTGCCGGTGGCATCGGCAAGACCCGAGTTGCGCAGGCCGTCGCCGCGGAACTGGCGGCCGGGCAGGTGCAGGACTATCCGGACGGGGTTTGGTGGATCGAGCTTGCGCCGCTGGCCGACGGGACGCGCGTCGCATCGGCCGTGGCGCGGATGGTCGACACGCAGCTTGGTCCCGAGCGGCCCCCGCTCGAAACGCTGGCCGCCGTACTCGCACCGAAGCGTTTGCTGCTGGTCCTCGACAACTGCGAGCACGTGACCGACGCCGTGGCCGCCTTGGTCGATGCGGTATGCGCGTCGGCACCCGGGGTCCGCATTCTTGCCACCAGCCAGGAGACGTTGAAGGCGTCGGACGAGCACGTGTATCGCCTCGGGGCGTTAGCCGTCCCCGCGAATGATGGTGCCCACGCGCGCGACAGCGGTGCAGTGGCACTGTTCGCGGCGCGGGCAGAGGCGGTTGATCCCCGTTTCGCACTCACCCCCGAGAACATGCAGGCCGTCATCGAAATCTGCCGCCGGCTGGATGGCATTCCGCTCGCCATCGAGCTCGCCGCCGCGCGCGTGCCGCTGCTCGGTGTCGAGGGACTTCGGGCGCGGCTGGACGAGCGCTTCAGCGTGCTGACGGCGGGCGCGCGCATGGTGCTGCGTCGGCACCAGACCCTGCGCGCCACGCTCGAATGGAGCCACGGCCTGCTCACGGCGGACCAGCAGACCGTGTTTCGCCGGCTCGGCGTTTTCGCCGGCAGCTTCACCCTCGAAGCCGCGCAGCACGTTGCGCAGGGGGAGGCGATCGATGAATGGTCGGTGCTCGACCTTCTAGGTGCGCTGATCGACAAGTCGCTGGTACTTGCCGAAGGCGATCCCGTTCCCCGTTACCGGTTGCTCGAGACCGCGCGCGCGTATGCGCTGGAGCGGCTGGCGGAAGCTGGCGAAACGTCGCTGGTGATGCGCAGACACGCCGAAGCGCTGTTGCAATTGGTGACTGGCTTCGATCACGAAGACCTGGCGGCGCCCACGACTGTCGACGGTTTACGTGCCGCTGCTGCCGAAGTCGACAACCTGCGTGCGGCGCTCACGTGGACCGCGCGGCCGGCCGGCGACGCCGAGGTTGCAGTGGGTCTCATCGCGCATTCGTATCGCGTATGGCGCGGATCGGGATCGGTGTCCGAAGGACTGGAACGGGGCCTCGCGCTGCGTGGTTGCCTGCGCGACGATCTGCCGCCCGCACTGGTGGCGCGCTTCTGGCTGGTTATCGCCAATCTTGGCCTCTATACCAGCCAAAGGGATGCATACGATGCGGCGCGCTGCGCTGCCGATGCCTACCGGGCGCTTGGCGATCCGCTGTCCCTGTTCGACGCGCTGGTCAGGACGGCGATCCTGGGCGTGCGCTTCGGCACGATCGAGGACATGGGGGCCGCCATTGCGGAAGCCGAGCGCCTGGTACGGCCGGACTTGCCCGCCATGCTGCTCGTGCGCCTGGAGTTTGCCCGCTCCCGCTGGTTCGCCCGGCAGGGACGGATGAAAGAGTCGCTAGCGGCAGCCGAACGTCAATGCGCGATTGCGCGGGACAGCGGCAACGAATTGAGCGCGCTGTACGGGATATCCAATGTGGTTGCCGCACAGATCGAGCTCGGTCAAACCGAGCGCGGGCTCGCCCGGGCCCGGCAAGCCATTGCACGCCTGGAGGATCTTGGGGCCGCCGTCGGCTCCGGACACCTGTGGCTTGGCGTGGCCATGGGGGAGGCGTTGCTCGGCAATGTCGATACGGCGCTCGCCGCATGTCGGACGGCATACACGCTGCTGCTGACCGAAGCCGATCAGCTGCGGATCTTCCCGATGTGTGCGCTTTGCGCCGCGCTGCAAGGGCGGCTCGACGATGCCGCCAGGGTGTACGGCTTCATCAACGCAGTCATCGAGCGGGCCGGCTCATTGCCTGAATCGCACTGGCGACGTGTGAGGGATCGTGTTGATGCTTTGCTTGCGGAGAAGCAGTCGAAGGAGGAGCGCATGCGCCTCGCGGCCGAGGGCGCGGCAATGCGCGAGGAGGACGTGTTTCACATGGGCGTCGGTGACGCTGCGCCGCGACGAACTCGCGGCAGCGTCAGTCGCTAGGCCGCCTCGGCCAGCGACTGGCGCCGCCAGTCCGACGGCAGCATGCCAGCGACGGCCGCAGGCGCGCTTACCGGCGCCATGTGACCCTGGCCGGATAGCGTCACTCGCGTGGCGTGCGGCAACAGCGTGTGCAACCGCTCGAGTACCTGTCGCGCCGGGAGCGGCGAGCGGCTGCCGCCCAGCAGGCGCACCGGCATGGTGAGGGTGCGATACGCGTCGACCGGCACGCGATCGGCGAACAGGGCCTCGAATTCCGCCTGCACCTTCGGCATGCGCACCGCGATCGCCTGCTGGTGGCGCGCGTCCAGCGCTTGCCATGCGCCGTTGCCCGACCAGTAGTCGACGAAGCGCGCCGCGGCAAGCGACAGCGAGCCGGAAATGACGTCGAGCCCGATGCGGCGACCGATGCTGACGATGGCTTCCGCGGTCGCCGGGTGCGCGAACAGCATGGCAAAGCGCACCGGCTCGTAGAGCGTCAGGCTGTGCACGCGCGCCGGAAAGCGCAGCGCCAGTTGCAGCGCGACCGCGCCCCCATAGGAATGACCGAACAGGTGCGCACCGGTCGGCGGCAGATGCGCCTCCATGTTCTCGGCTTCGGCGTCGAGCGAAACCGGCCTGCCGGTGGGCCAGACCGAATCCTCTTCGTAGCCGAGCAGGTGGGGTGCGACGACCTGCAAGTGTGGTGCCACGAGTGTGCTCAGCGCCTTCCATTGCCGTCCGCTGCTGCCGCTGCTGTGCAGGCACAGCAGCGGCTCGGCTCGGGCAGCGCCGGTGGAGGCGTTGGCAACCGGACTGCGGAGCGGCACGGCGGGTTCCGCGGTGACGGCGTGACGTGATTCGAACGCTAGATGCGGCATGGCAGCTTTCTTCGACAAGGTACGGCGATGTAGCGATGGCTGCAGTCTCGGGTGCCACGGTTATGCGCGAATGTCCCGCGCGTGTCGGCGTGTAGCAGTCGCGTAACCGGCGTGTAATCGCACTAGCCGTCGAAACCGCGCCGGAACGCTGCCTCGAATAGCAGCGCGACAAGCCCACCCGCGCTCCCGGCCAGCGCGATGACCAGCATGGCGAGGGGCACCATCGAGAAAAAATCTTCGAACGTCCATAGCAGGTACATGACAGACTCCTTGGTTGCGTTGGTGAAGCAGTGGATCGGGCGGCAGGTGTCCGCCGATCCGAAGTTGCGGACGCGATCAGGCCATCGCGGGCACCTGCATCCGCGGACGTGGCGCGAGGCTGGAATGCGGCCAGACCAACACTGCGGCGCCGATGGCCAGCATGATGTCGACGGTCCACAGCAGGCGATCGCTGCCGGTGAGTTCGGCCGCGAGACCGCCCAGCCAGATGCCAGCGAAGCTCCCCACCTGGTGAACCAGCATCACCGCGCCGAGCAACGTACCCAGACGCGCCACGCCATAGCGCTGTGCGACCAGCTGCGAAGTCGGCGGCAGCGTCGCCATGTGGCTCGCGCCCATGGCGATGGCGAAGCCGAGCAGCACGGCAGGCGAGGCGGGCAGCGCGAGCAGCAGCCCGATGCCAAGGGCGCGGAAGGCGTAGACGCCAGAGAGCAACCTTGCGGCGTCGTAGCGCTTCATTGCCAACCCGATGGCGAAGCTGCCGGCGATGTTTGCGGCGCCGGCGAGCGCGATCCACGACCCCGCCAGCGAAGCGGGGAGCCCGCAGCGCTCGATGACGCCCGGCATGTGGACGCCCAGAAAGGCGATGTGAAACCCGCAGATGCCGAAGCTGCCAGCGATCCGCCAGAAATAGCGGTCGCGCAGCACGTCGCCGACCGGTTGCGACGGTTGCAATGAACGCGCAGCCGTCGTCGCGCGACGAAACGGCAGCGCCAAAGGCAGTGCGACCAGGCTGAGCGCGGCGATGACGAGCAGTGCGGTGGACCAGCCCTGTTGCTCGATCAGCCACTGCGTGGTGGGACCGAGCGCGAGCTGGCCGACCGAGGCGCCGGCGCCGATGATGCCTACCGCCAGTCCCGCGCGCGCGACCGGGACCACGCGGTTGACTTCGCCCAGCAGCAAGCCGTTGCTGGCCACCGCGCAACCAGCCGTCGCCGAGGCGACGAGCGCGAACGCCACCACGGGGCCGACCGGCCAGGCGACCGGCAGCGCGGTGGTAAGCGCCAGCAGCAACGCGCCGGCCACGATGACGTGCGCGGCACCGCGACGATCGGCGAGCGCACCGACGATGGGCTGCGCGAAGCCGATCAATAGCTGGCCCACGGCGAGGGCGAAGCTCAGCTTGGCGAGCCCGAGGCCCGAAACGCTGTTCAACGGCGATACGAATAGACCGATCGCCGAGCGGCTCCCGATCACCAGCGCCATCAGCGCGGCGGCGGCGAGGGTCACACGCCAGCCGGCGGTGCCCAGTCCGTCTGGCGATGCGGTCGAAGAATCCTGTCGGTTCATTGCGCGCTCCATTTGCGAGAAGGCCCCGGACGTCCTGTCCGATAGGCAGTGCTCGCAGTCTGGGAGTCGCAAGTAATCGCACTGCGTCGCGGGGCGCCGCGCTTTGTTGCCGCTTTGTATTGGCGCTGTCCAAAAACGCGACAAACGCGGCACAATAGGCACATGGAACCTAGTGGCAACGTACTCGTCGTCGACGACGACCCGGAAGTGAGGTCGATGCTCGCCGAGTATCTAGCGGGGCATCGCTACGACGTGCGCACTGCCGATAGCGGCATCACGATGCGCGCCGAGATCGAGCGTGCCTTGCCCGACCTGATCCTGCTCGACGTACGGCTGCCCGGCGAGGACGGGCTCACGCTGGCGCGCTATCTGCGCGAACGCTACGACCTCGGCATCATCATGGTGACCGCGTCTGGCGACGTGGTCGATCGCGTGGTGGGGCTCGAGGTGGGCGCCGACGACTACATCGCCAAGCCGTTCGATCCGCGCGAATTGCTGGCGCGCGTGAAGAGCGTGTTGCGGCGGATGCAGGCCAAGCCGCAGGATGCGGCACCTTCGTCGAACACCACAACGAACGCCACGGGGGCGCCCGCCGATCGGGCACGCTTCGGGCGCTGCGCGATCGCGCTCGACTCGCGCCGTCTGTTCGACCTCACGGCCGGCGGCGAAGAGGTACCGATGACGGCCATGGAGTTCGACCTGATCCGCATCTTTCTCGCCAATCCCAATCGCGTGCTGTCTCGCGACCAGCTGCTGATGCACACGCGCAATCGCGAATGGGAGCCCTTCGACCGGTCGATCGACATTCGCATCGGCCGGCTGCGGCGCAAGATCGAACCCGACGCCAACGGCGAGCCGCGCTGCATACGTACGGTGCGCAACGCGGGCTACATGTACGTTCCGGCCGACCGCTGAGGAAAGGCCCGGCGCTGTCGATCAGCGCTGACTGCGCGCACGAGAGGCCTCACGGCCGTGCCTCGAGAATCAAGTTGAACGGCGTCTCCGAGGCGCGTCGAAAGCGCGCGAACCCGGCCTTGCGAAAGACGTCGGCAGCGCGGCAGTCCGATGTGCCCTGCGCGTCCGGGGCGCCGTCGAGCCGCTGTTGGTTCAGATGAAACATCCATTCATTCAATGGATTAGCTCTGGCGCCTGACGTCGGAACGAATGTTGCTTTGTCCTGCCGCACCACTGCAGCAGGGGAACTCCATGTACACCAGACAAGTGCTCGCCTCCGTCGTATCGGCCCTCGGTCTCGCCTTCGCTGTACCGGCCCTCGCCGCCGACGGGGTGACCGCCTCCACCGTTACCGTCGGGCAATCGGCCGCATTCTCGGGTCCGGCCGCCGAACTCGGCAATCAGATGAAGAAGGGCATCCTGGCGTACTTCGACCAGGTGAACCGGACCGGCGGCGTCAATGGCCGCAAGCTGGTGCTGAAATCACTCGACGACGGTTACGAGGGCGACCGGGCAGCCGCCAACACCAAGAAGCTGATCAACGACGAGGACGTGTTCGCGCTGCTGGGCTACGTCGGCACGCCGACGTCCGAAGCCGCCAAGCCGATCTTCACCGACGCGCGCGTGCCCTTTGTCGGCGCCTTCACCGGGGCCGAGTTGCTGCGCGCGCCGTTCAACCGCTACATCTTCAACGTCCGCGCGAGTTATTACGCGGAGACCGATGCGATCGTGAACCTGCTCGCGCGCATGGAGTTGAAGCGCATTGCCGTGTTCTATCAAAACGACTCGTACGGCAAGGCCGGCCTGACCGGTGTCGAGCGGGCGATGGCCAAGCGCGACATGAAGGTCGCGGCCTTGGGGACGGTCGAGCGCAATTCGGTGGACGTGGCGGCGGCGGTGAAGGAAATCTCGAGCAAGGATCCGCAGGCGGTGATCATGATTTCCGCGTACAAGTCCTGTGGGGCGTTCATCAAGGAAATGAAGAAGGCAGGCTCGAACCCGCAGTTCATGAACGTATCGTTCGTCGGCAGCAAGGCGCTCGCCGCCGAACTGGGCGATGCCGGACGCGGCGTGGGCATCTCGCAGGTGGTGCCGTTCCCGTGGAACGTCGGCACGCCTGTCGTCAAGGATTACCAGAAGCACCTGGCGCCGAGCGGCGGCGCGGACGAGTACAACTTCGGCAGCCTCGAAGGCTACATCGCCGCGAAGATCTTCGTCGAGGGCCTGCGGCGGGCGGGCAACTCGCCGACGCGCGAAAGCTTCGTCACCGCGCTGGAAACCCTGCGCGACTATGACGTCGGCGGGTTCAACGTGACGTATACACCGACCGATCACAACGGATCGAAGTTCGTCGAGTTGACGGTAATCACGCGCGACGGCAAGTTCCTGCGCTGACGGCGGGAGGACTGGCCGCGGCGCGCTAGCGGTCCATCTTCTCCCGGATTTTCTTCAGGGCATCGATGAATGCGTTGAGTCCGGTCTTGTCGAGCCCGTCCGGCTCGGTCTCGAACTCGAGCAGCAAACGTTTCTTGTCGGCCGAAAGATGCAGGGTGACCGCACCACAGCGCCCGAGGTCCACCTTTTTGGCTACACGTTCCTTCATGATTCTCCCTTTCGTGGCCGCAACAGTTTCCGCACGCAGGGCGTGCTCCGGGCCCGCATAATTCTCCCGGCGTGCCGCGCGCCATTTCGAATTGCCACGGTCGAGCGCGAGGGTCGCCGGACCGGAGTCCAAGCTGACGCCTTGCGTTATAACCGATCGCGGCATGCCGCGGTGTCACAATCCCGTGAGGTCCGTTCAGCCGTATCGCGCACCGGTTTTCGTTGCCCGGTCCATCACCGTGCAATCGCGACGGCGTCCAGCCAATTGCACAGGCGCACGACCGCCGTCCCTCCGCAGCGGTTGCCACTTTGGTCGCGGCTTCTGCGGATCGTTGAAGGTACTCTGGCGCCATCTACCGATGGCGTATCATCCTAAGTCCACGCCCCTATTCCGTCTCGTGGCCTCGCCGCTCAACGTCATCATTCTCGCCGCCGGTCAGGGCAAGCGCATGCACTCCGCGTTGCCCAAGGTCCTGCATCGCCTGGCCGGCCGGCCGCTCGTCGCCCACGTCATCGCGGCTGCCCGCAGGCTCGCTCCGCGCGCGATCGGCGTGGTGATCGGGCACGGCGCCGAAGCGGTACGCGCCGCGGTAGCGGCGCCGGATGTCACGTTCGTCATTCAGGATCCGCCGCGCGGGACCGGTGATGCGGCGCGCGTGGCGCTCGAGGCACTTGCGCCCGACGGCGTGACGCTGGTCATGATCGGCGACATCCCGCTCGTCCCGTCCGACGCGCTCGGCAAGCTGGTCGAGACGGCCGAAGGCGGGCAACTGGCGGTGCTGACCGCGAAGGTGGCCGATCCCGCGGGATTGGGCCGCATCGTGCGCAATGCGGCCGGGCGTGTGCAGGCCATCGTCGAGGACCGTGACCTGCATCCGGCGCAGCGCGCCATCGACGAAATCAACACCGGCGTGCTGGCGGCGCCGACGGCCTTGCTCAGGCGCTGGGTGGCCACGCTGCGGCCCGACAACGCGCAAGGCGAGTATTACCTGACCGACGTCGTCGCCGCGGCGGCGGCCGATGCCATTCCGGTGGTCACCCAGCCAGTCGCCGACGAGCGCGACGTGCGCGGCATCAACGACCGGGCGCAGCTCGCCGCGGTCGAACGCATCCTGCAGGAGCGGCAGGCCGAAGCGCTGATGCGCAACGGCGTGACGCTCGCCGATCCGGCGCGCATCGACATTCGCGGTACGCTCACCTGCGGCCGCGACGTGTTCATCGATGTCGGTTGCGTGTTCGAAGGCAACGTCGATGTCGGCGACAGTGTCACCATCGGCCCCTACAGCGTGCTGCGCGACGTCAGGGTGGCGAGCAGCGCGCGGGTCGAGGCGTTCACGCACTGCACCGAAGCGACCATTGGTGCGCATGTGAACATCGGACCGTTCGCGCGGTTGCGGCCGGGCGCGAAACTCGGGGACAGCGTCCACATCGGCAACTTCGTCGAGGTGAAGGCGAGCATCCTCGGCCAAGGCACCAAGGCCAATCATCTCGCCTACGTCGGCGACGCCACCGTGGGCAGCAACGTCAACATCGGGGCCGGCACCATATTCGCCAACTACGATGGCGCCAACAAACACCGGACCGTGGTCGAGGACAACGTCCACATCGGCTCCAACGCCGTGCTGGTCGCGCCGCTCACCGTCGGCGCCGGTGCGACGATCGGCGGCGGCAGCACGATCGCCGAGGATGCGCCGGCCGGCAAGCTGACGGTGGCGCGGGCGCGGCAGGTATCCGTCGCGGACTGGCAGCGACCGGTCAAGGGCAAGCCGGCAAAGGAGCAATGATGCAACGACTGGCACGCACATGTGCCGTGTCCAGCGACGATCGCATTAGCCGAGGGGCAGAACTGACATGTGCGGCATCGTCGGCGCGGCTTCCGCGCGCAACATCGTGCCCGTCCTGATCGAGGGCATCCGCCGCCTCGAATACCGCGGTTACGATTCCACCGGGCTAGCGGTCATCAATGGCGGCGCCGGCGGCGGCAGTGCGGTGCTGGAACGTCTCGTGTCGACCGCGCGTGTGGCCGACCTCGCGACGCAGGCGACCGCACGGCAACTCACGGCCACGACCGGCATCTCGCATACGCGCTGGGCCACTCATGGCGCACCCTCGCCGGTCAACGCGCATCCCCACCTGTCCAGCGGCGAGGTGGCGGTCGTGCACAACGGCATCATCGAGAATTTCGAGGCGCTGCGTGATCGGCTGCAAAAGCAGGGCTACGTCTTCAGCACGCAGACCGATACCGAGGTCATCGCGCACCTGGTGCACGCGCACTGGCATGGCGCCGGGCACGGCGACCTGCTGCATGCGGTACAACTCGCGGTCGCCGAATTCCAGGGCGCCTACGCGATCGCCGCGATCTCCACGCGCGAGCCGGGCCGCGTCGTCGGCGCGCGGCAGGGCAGTCCGCTGGTCGTCGGCATCGGCGACGATGATCACTTCCTCGCCTCCGACGCCGCCGCGCTGGTGCCCACGACGCGGCGCGTCGCGTATCTCGACGAGGGGGATGTCGCCGACATCCGCCGTGAGTCCTATGCGATCTACGATGCGCAGGGGCAGAAGGCGTTGCGCGCGGTGATCGACGTGCCTGCCGACGCGGGCTCGGTGGAGCTCGGGCCCTACCAGCACTTCATGCAGAAGGAAATCTTCGAGCAGCCGCGCGCGGTGGCGGACACGCTCGAAGGCATCGACGGCATCCGGCCCGGCCTCTTCGGTGCGGCGGCCGATGCGATCATGCCGCAGGTCGACTCGGTGCTGATACTCGCCTGCGGCACCAGCTACTACTCGAGCCTCGTCGCCAGGCAGTGGATCGAAACGCTCGCCGGTTTGCCCTGCGCAGTGGAGATCGCCAGCGAGTATCGCTACCGGGACAGCGTGCCAAACCCGCATGCGCTGGTGGTGGTGGTCTCGCAATCCGGCGAAACCGCCGACACGCTTGCCGCGCTGAAGCACGCGAAATCACTTGGCCACGAGCACACGCTGGCGATCTGCAATGTGCCGACGAGCTCGATGGTGCGGCAGACGGCAATGACGTTTCTCACCCGCGCCGGCACCGAGGTGGGCGTCGCGTCCACCAAGGCGTTCACCACGCAGCTCGTCGCGCATTTCCTGCTGGCACTGACGCTCGCCAAGTTGCGCGACAGGCTATCGACAGATGACGAAGCGCGCTGGCTGGCCGGTTTGCGCCACCTGCCCGCTGCGATCCAGGGCGCGCTCGCGCTCGAACCGCATCTGATCGCGTGGGCGCAGGCGTTCGCGAAAAAGCAGCACGCGCTCTTCCTCGGTCGCGGATTGCATTACCCGATCGCGCTCGAAGGTGCGCTCAAGCTGAAGGAAATCTCGTACATCCACGCCGAGGCGTATCCGGCCGGCGAACTCAAGCACGGACCGCTTGCGCTCGTCGATGCGCAGATGCCGGTGGTGGCGATCGCCCCGAACGATGCGCTGCTGGAAAAGCTTAAATCAAACCTGCAGGAAGTACGCGCGCGCGGCGGCGAGCTTTACGTGGTCGCGGATCTCGACAGTCACCTGGCCGGCGGCGACGGGATTCACCTTACCCGTGTTTCCGAGTACGCGGGACTGCTGTCACCGGTCGTGCACGTGGTTCCATTGCAGCTACTGGCTTATCACACGGCGGTACTGCGCGGGACGGACGTGGACAAGCCGAGGAACCTCGCAAAGAGTGTAACGGTGGAGTGAAGGCCGAGCCGTCCGTGAGCGTTCCTTGGTTCGAGCAAACTAAGGCGTGAACTGGTCGTCGCACGGCTCTAGGGTTGCAAGAACTAAGTCATGAACTACTCACCAAGTTGAAGACTTCCCCTGTGAGACGCTCGCCTCTCTTCCGATCATAGGTGCGCCGGAATATAGACCTAAAAACGCGACCATTTGTCACGCAGGAATTAAGATCTGAAATCGATCTAGATCAGCACTCTACATAGCTTTTTCAGATCTTTCCCGTGCCATACCGGCACTGGCGCCCTCCGTCTCGCACGCAGCGGCTGTGCCCGGGAAATAGGGGGAATTCCAGTGGAGCCCGCCTGCGCAAGAGTTGTCCCATGGCGTTTTGCTCTTTAGTTGGCATGGGGGCGGGACGGTAGTCTCGGGCGCATCCGAACGGTGAGTGAGCCAAGCCCCGCATGCTGCGCCGCAAACACTGCATGCCAAACGGTTCAATGCCTGGCGGGTTGTATCGGGACCGCGAAGCGGCACCGAGGTTGATTTGTTAGCTAACCATGCCCAGCCCCCGTGAGCCACATCGCCACTTCGAGTACATCGGCGAGCAGCTCAGGGATGTCGACCCCCGTGCGTACAAAATCTCGGGGGGCGGTTTCGTGCGGCGTCGACAAAATCTGGCAGGTCTTTAGGGGCGTTTTCTGAACTGCAGTTGGAGGGTGACCATATTTGGCGCGCGTCCCGCGGCGTGACAATCCCCCGCCCGCCGTTCCCGACCGGTTGAATGTCAGAGGGCACGGCGCCTCGCATGTGGCGCCGTTCGCGTACTTCCGGCCCACTTCGGTGGCGGCTAATGAATATCGTGCGTTTGGCCGTTAGAGGCATATACCTGTACCCAACACTTTGATATAAGCCTCACCATACTTCGCCGCATTTCTGGCGGAGCGCTAGCTGATAACCCAACTTCGGGTGGCGATATGACTGCACTGGAGAAGAGCGCACAGCCTGCCCACCAACTGTGGGTAGAGCTATCCTCCTCCAAAGCTGTTGTACGTTCGGATGCGCCTGGGGCGCCGACAAGCATCCGCCAGACATTAGGATTGCATTTGATTGCGCGGCCGGAATATTGTTGATTGGCAAATCAAATGCCAACGTCAATTCGCGTTTCTAGAGTCTATTCTTAGTATCCACTCCTCTCTGTTTCCTGTACGCCGGGCCGCGGCTTGCATCGCGACCGGATACACTCACCTGGATGAAGATACCGAAACGGCTCCAGCCGCTGCTCGAAGAGGGGCTGATCGACGGCGTCGTGCGGCAACTCATGAGCGGCAAAGAGGCGATGGTCTTCGTCGTGCGCTGCGGCGGCGAGACGCGTTGCGCGAAGGTGTACAAGGAGCCCGACAAGCGCAGCTTTCGACAGGCGGTCGATTACACCGAGAACCGCAAGACGAAGAACACGCGCCAGGCCCGCGCGATGGCGAAGGGCACCCGGTTCGGACGCAAGGCCCAGGAATACGCCTGGCAGAGCGCCGAGGTCGACGCGCTGTTTCGCCTGGCGGCTGCGGGCGTTCGCGTACCGACGCCGCACATCTTCCACGAAGGCGTGCTCCTCATGGAACTCGTCGCCGACGAGAACGGCGAGGCTGCACCGCGCCTCAACGATGTTCTCCCGACGCCCGACGAGGCGCGCGTCTGGCACGAGCGCCTGATCCGTGAGGTCGTGCGGATGCTGTGCGCAGGTGTCGTGCACGGCGACCTGAGCGAGTTCAACATCCTCATCGGCAGCGACGGGCCGGTGATCATCGATCTGCCGCAGGCCGTCGATGCGGCCGGCAACAACCACGCGCCGAAGATTCTCGAGCGCGACGTGGTCAACCTGCGCAATTACTTCGGTCGGACCGTCCCCGAGTTGCTGCTCACCAATTACGGCAAGGAGATCTGGGCGCTGTACGAGGCCGGAGCGCTGCAGCCGGATACGCCACTCACCGGCCGCTTCGAGCGGATCGAGAAGGCCGTGGATCTCGACGGCGTGATACAGGAGATCGAAGACGCGCGCCTCGAGGACGCTGCCCGCAGATTGCGACTCCTCGGCACGACCTAGCGAGAGACCGCCATGGACCTGTCTCGCGCGCGGTTAGCCAGTCGTTTGCTGTGAACAATAATTGGTGTGTCACGGCGACGGACACCTGCCTTGTCGGACCAAGAATATCCCGCGCCCCGTTCAGTCTAGAACGTCGAGTCCCGGCAAGCCCCCGCGGCCGACAATGCAGTGCGACAGGTAAATAGCGAGGCCAGGGTCGCCGGTCCACAGCGTGTATCGGCCCTGACCGTGGTGCGCCCGCGCGCGGTTCCGCTGCACGAGCGCATGCATCGCGAACATGCGCGCCCGCTCGAGCCAAAGCGAGGTCGCCGCTGCGACGATGGAGCGTGAGGAACGCGTATCCATTGCCCGCGGTGCCGTGGCACAGGCCGTAGCCCTTCGTCAGCGTGCCGGCTTGCCACACAGCGTTGCCGGCGCGAAGCAGCAGGTCGTCCATTGCCCGCGATTCGCCGGGCGGAAGTGCGTCAGGCCGGTCACGATCCCGGGCGCGCCGTGACACCACTGCAGCAGCAGCGCCGCGCGGCCGGGCCGCGGCGGCCCCATCCCCGGCGGCCAGTTGGCGTCGTCGTCTTCGATGATCAGCGGGCCGAAGTCTCCACACGCCAGACACCCCCACCGCCAGTGCCGGCGAGCAGCCGACCGGGCGCGGAGGCGTCGAGCGCCAGTGCGATCACATCCGGATGCGGGGGCGCCCCGCCGACCAGCGTCCAGTTGCGGCCGGCATCGGTGCTGCGGAAAACACCCTTGCTCCAGGCGGCGGCGTAGAGCGTGCCCGGATGCGCCGTATCGGCGAGCAGCGCCTGCACATTGACGGCTCCCATGCCGGCATGGCTCGCGGTCCAGGTGGCGCCGCCGTCGGCGCTGCGCCACACGCCTTCGCCTTCGGTGCCGAGCCACAGCGTCGTGCCCTTGCTGTCGGACGCGACCACCTGCACGCGCGCCAACGGCAAGCCGGCCCCGCTCTTGGCGAACGTGCTGCCGCCGTCCGTGCTTTTCCAGAACTGTCGATACACGCTGGCGAATACGGTGCCGGGCGCGCCGGGTGGTGCAGCCAGCGCGAACAGCCCGTTGATGGTGCCGCTCTCCTCGAGATTCGCGGCGGATTTCTTCCAGTTGATGCCGCCGTCGCTGCTCGTGTAGACCGAACGCACATCGCGCGCGTAGAGCGTTCCCTGCATAGCGGGATCGAGCGCCACGCCGATGATGCGCGTGTCGCGCGACAGGCCATCCTGTTGCCGGAGCCACCGGTCGCCGTCGTTCGTGCTGCGAAACACGCCATCGCCGGTGCAGGCGTACAGCGTGCGCGTCGATGCGTCGCGAACGATGCAGTTGATACTGCGGCTGGTGAGGTCCTTGCTCGCCAGTGACCACGTGGCGCCGCCATCGAGCGTGCGCCAGACCCCGGTGCTGGACGCAACCCACGCGACCTGCGGCCGCGCCGGATCGACGGCGATGCCGGTCACGTCGATGGCATGGAAGCCGGTCCCCGGCCCGGTCCAGGACTTGCCGCCATCGTCCGAACGGCGCACGCCGTCGCGGGTGGTCCCCGCCAAGACGCTGGAGGTTCTGGCGCTGTCGAGCAGCAACACACGCACGCTCGCATACTCGAGTTCCGGCATGGTGTCGGTCCACGTGCGTCCGCCATCCTGCGTGCGCAACAGCTTGTTGGGCAGCCCGGCCCACAGGATGGCCGGATTCGCCGGATCGATCGCCAGCGCGTAAACGCGCGCGCGGCGTATCGGCGCGGCGTCCGACGCGATCCACGTTGCGCCGCCATCGGTCGAGCGGAAGGCGCCCGCACCGGAAGTGCCGGCGTAGATGGTGTGCGCAGCGGCCGGGTCGGGCGCCAGTGACAGCACGATTTCCTTGCGCAGCGCGTCTCCGGTTGCCTGCCACGAGCGGCCGGCGTCGGTGCTCTTGAACACGCCATCGCCGTTGGTGGCGACGTAGAGCGTCGTCACGGCCTTGGGGTCGATGGCAATCGCGTTCAGGCGGAAATTGCCGGGCAGTCCCGCGGTGCTCCGCGTCCACGTGTTGCCGCCGTCGCCACTCCGCCAGACGCCGTCGTTGGGGCCGGTGTCGGTGGCGGCGTAGACGACCTTGGGATTGGTCGGGTCGATGACGAGCCCGTTGATTGCCGCATGCTGGGTGGCAATGTCCTTGCCACCGAACAGCACGCGCTTCCAGTTCGCACCACCGTCGGTGCTGCGCCACACGCCGCTGTTATAGGTGCCGGCGAATACGACTTGTGCGGCGGCGCGGTCGAGGGTCAGTGCGCTGATCGTCTGGTCCCGGATCTGCGGCGCGATGGCCGTCCACGAGGCGCCGCCGTCGCCCGACTTGAAGACGCCAGCGGCGTACGTGCCCGCGTAGATTGCGCCGCCGTCGGGTTCCTGCGCCAGCGAACGCACGGCGCCGCCCGCAGGACCGAACGCAGTCCACTCGGTCGCGCCGGCGGGTGCGGTCGCGAAAAGGGTGGCGACGAACAGCACGCCAGCGGCAGAGACCCGGGGGTTCATTGCCACAGTGTAGGGTGCGGCGGCAGGCCGTGACCAGAGGCATCCTTCACCGTGACCAGAGGCACCGTGTCGGAGGTTGCGTTCGCGTGAAGGCGCCATCGGGGAGGAGGCGCGCCCGCACCGCGCTACGACGCGTCCCGAAGGTGGGAAAATTACGCAGCATCGCACTCGCCTGAGGTGTAGATTGACGATACGCCGCCGATGTCCGGAGCGAGCGCATTGGCGGCTTTCCTTGTGGAGGACCCGCCATGCCCGACTTCCGCGACCCGTTGGTCTCCCTCAGCGATCCCGATGCAGCGACCAAGCAATGGAAGGAATGCCAACCCAAGGTCCTGATCGTGGCCGACCTCTTGAACTACGACGCGACCAACGGCTTTGGTCTGACGCAGTTCATCGACACTCTCGCGTCCAGCGAGGTCCATGGCATGCCGCCGTTGATCGTCAAGGCAGCCCGTGGTGCCATGCCCAGCGCCGATATCGAAAACTTTCACTTCGACCATGCCGAGCACGGCGTGCTGATTTCGCGGTACGACGTCGTGTTCCTCTTCGGCTTTCGATCGGAGAACGATGACCAGCTGCCCCAGGCAGAACTCGATGCGCTCGCCCGCTTCATGCAGGCCGGCGGCGGCGTGTTCGCGACCGGTGACCACGACAGCATGGGCGCCGCGATCAGCCGCGACATTCCGCGCGTACGCAGCATGCGGCACTGGACCGAAGCGGACACGCCCGACGTCGCGGACGCGACCAGGCATTCGACCAATACAGGCGGTGCCGACGAGCAGGAGGATTTCAGCGACCAATCCGACGCCTCGCCGCAGCGCCTGTACCCCAATTTCCGCACCGAGGCGGGCGGGCTCGGCATGCCGCATCCGCTGGTACAGCAGGTACCGCCGCGACGAACGCTCGAAGTGTTCCCCGATCACCCGCATGAAGGCGAGTGCGTCGTCCCGACCGATCTCGCCACGAGTTTCGTCCTCGATGGGTCGACCCTGGACGAATGGCCCGTTGCCGAAGACATGCCAACGCGCATCTCCCCGGAGGCAGTCGGCTATTCGATGTCGCATGGCACGGGATTTCCCGTCGGGCCGACCGGTCCGAAGGAGGCGCTCGTGCCGCGCAGTTTCATCGCCATTTGCGCCTACGACGGGCAGCGCGCCGGCGTTGGCCGCGTGGTGACCGATGCGACGTGGCACCACTTCGTCAACGCCAACCTCGACGGTACGGGGGAGCCCGTCCTGCTGGGCTTGCGCGAGCCGGCTGCGGATCCCCTCAATCCTCCGACAGATACTGAGGCGCTGATCCGCATCCGGCAGTACTACCGCAATCTGGCGACCTGGCTCATGCCGCGAACCGTGCGCTACTGCCTGTCCACCCGCCAGGTCATCGCCGATCTCGCGCGCTATCCGCTGTTCGAAGAAGTGGATGTGCCGCCACCGGCCGAACAGTCGGGCGAGCAGATGCGCGACCTCGGCGCGGCGGTGGCCGCGAGCCTCGGGCGACGATTGCCTCCGTGGCAGGTGACCGCACTGATGCAGGACGCCCTGGACCAGGCCTTGGGCGCCAAGGCGGCGGCCCGCCTCGCGACGACAGCAGTCGGCCGGGCCACTGCCACCGATCTTCGGTTTGCGGCACTCGGCGGCTTCACCAGCGGCATCGTCGCCACCCTAGAAGGCGTCAAGCAGGTCGCGCGTCTGCGCCCGCACCAGGCGTTCGACCGCGTAGTGGCCGAGACCGCGAAGCATGCGGTCAAGCTCATGCTGGCGACCAAGCGGGCGGAGGTCGAGAAGCTGCACGAAGTCCTGAGGCGCGTGGAGCTGTAACGCGGGATTGCAACTACTGACAGGCCTCCTCCAGCCGTCGGCGCAATTCGGCAAGGTGCAAGGGGCTCGGCGCCGGCAGTCGTGCTGCTTCGATGCACAACGACTGTGCATACGCAGGGCGCGCCTGCAGCGCACCCACCCACCGCGCAACGCCGGGGCGGGCATCCCACAGGAATGCGAGGCCCAGATGCTCGAGCCGGTCGACGAACGAAGCCAGCGCGATATCGGCCAGCGAAAACGTGGAACCGGCCAGCCACGGCGTCTGCGCCAGGGCGTCTTCCATGCGCGCGACGATGCGGTCGAGCCGCGCGGTCGCCTCGATGAGCGCCACATAGTCGACATCGCCGGTCGCCCACTCCCGATAGGCCGCCGCGCGTGCCGGCATCGGATGCGACGCGACGAGTGCCTCTACTTCGGCTTTGGTCATGGCAGCGAGTCGGCGCTTGATCATCAGCTGGAAAGTCGCCGGGCGTATGGCGGGATGGACTTCTTCATCCTGGAAGCGAGTCCACAGGCGCATCTGCGCGCGCAGAAAGGGCTCCTTCGGGCGCAGGTCGGTGGGTGTGCGATCTTCCAGGTACTCGTTGATGATCGAGGATTCGCGCAGCACCCGCCCGTCGTCGACGAGGATGGGCACCAGGCCGGCTGGATTGATCGCAAGGTACGCCGGCCGCAGGTGCTGAAAGCTCGTGAGGTCGACGATCCGGCTGTCGTAGGGCAGACCCTTCTCGGCGAGGCACATGCGTACCTTCATCGATTGGAGCGAGTCCCAATCGTGGTGCAGAATCAGCATTGGTTGGATCCGGTGAACATGTGTGGCGCAATCCACCACTTCGTGTATACTAACTTATAAAATTGTATGCACAAAATCGCTGAAGGCAGGACTCCCGGCTGCTCAAACCTCTGACAAGCGTGGGATCGTGACCATGAACAAATCGAGAACGCTGGCGCAGACCGTGGCCGACCGGCTGGCCGAGGAAATCATTCGCCGCCAGCTGACGCCGGGAACGCGGCTGGACGAAGTGTCGTTGGCGGAACGCTTCGGGGTATCGCGGAGCCCGGTGCGCGATGCGCTAAGGCAACTCGCCGGCACGCGGCTGGTGGATCATCGGCCGCGCCGGGGCTTTTGCGTTGCGGTGGTCGACCAGGACGGGCTCGAAGATCTGTTCGAGGCGGCCGGAGAGGTCGAAGCACTGTGCGCCAAATTGTGCGCGCTGCGCGCCGGCGCGGCCGAACGCAAGCGGATCGAGATCGTCCACCAAAGCACCGCGAGCGCTGCCGCCACCGGTGACGCCACCACCTATGCCGCGCTGAACGAGCAGCTGCACCGCCTGATCTATGCCGGCGCGCGCAACCGCACGCTGGAAGAGCTGGCGCTCAACATGCGGCAGCGGCTGGCGCCGTTCCGAGCCAAGCTTTTTTTCGCCGCCGACAACCGGATGCAGGGTTCGCACCTGGAACACGACGCCATCGTCCGCGCCATCCTGGCGCGCGATGCCGAGGGCGCGGCCCACGCGATGCAGGAGCATGCCGCGCATGCGGCGATGAATGTGCGCACGCACTTGCCGCGCGACGATGGCGCGCAGGTTCACGCCGACCAGCGCGACGTCGCCTGACGTTCCGCAAGGCCGGCTGGGTCCACGCCCCGTCTCACGGCTAAACACTGCTGCACGCGCAGCGCGTGGTATCGACGACGTCCGGCGTTGACAGCCATGTGTGCACGTGGCATTCTGTGCATACAATTTAATCCGTACGCATACATCGCGGGTTGAACCCCGCCGCATGGCGCGCTTGCAACGGCGCCGCGTGCACCCGAAGCCGACGCGTCGTCGCTGCCCCATCAGGAGAGCCCATGACTTGGATTGCCCTTGCCACCTGCCGCCGCGCTGACGCCCTCGTCCCGGCGCTGGTGCTGGACCAGAAGCCCTACGATCTGGACGACGCCCTGCGGGCGGGCGTGCCCGCCGCCGATCCGGCGTGGATCCGCGGCGGCGTGCGCGCGATGATCGCCGACTGGAACCGGGCCGGGCCCTGGTTGCGGCGCGCGGCCCCGGCTGCCGCGGAGTTGATCGCCGCGGGCAAGCTCAAGCCGCTACCGGCGCAGACCGGTCTCGTTGCGGCGCCCTTTGTCCCTGACCGCATTTTCTGCGCGGCCTCGAACTTCGTCGAGCATGCGAACGAAATGGGCACGGTGCTCGCCGCCAAGTCGGAGAGCAAGCCCTACATGTTTCTGAAACTCGCCAACACGGTGATCGGCACGGGCGAGGCGATCCGCATGCCACCGGAAACCAAGCAACTCGACTGGGAAATCGAACTGGCCGCGGTCATTGGGACAAGCTGCCGACGGATTTCCGCCGACAAGGCGCTCGATGTCGTGGCCGGTTACGCGGTCGTCAACGACGTGTCGGCGCGCGACATCAACGTGCGCAGCGACTACCCGTTCAAGTTCGACTGGTTCCAGGGCAAGTGCCACGACACCTTCGCGCCGTTCGGTCCGTGGATCGTGCCGTCGTGGCAGATCCCCGATCCGCAGGCGGTCAAGCTCAAGCTCGACGTGAACGACGCGACGATGCAGGAAGACACCACGCACAACATGATCTGGACCGTGCGCGAGCAGATCGCCTACCTGTCGACGATCGTGACGTTGCAACCCGGCGATGTCATCGCCACGGGCACGCCCACGGGCGTGGGCATGGGCCGCGGCGTCTATTTGAAGAGCGGCGACCACATCACCGCCACGATCGACGGCATTGGCACGATTTCGAATCGTGTCGAGGCCGAAGTGATTCGTTGACCGATCCGCGCGATCCACCAAGCGACCCACGAGGACCATCATGCAAATCTACCGTAGAACCCTTCGCTCGTTCATAACCGTACTCGCCATGGGTTGTATCGCCGGCGCGGCCCAGGCGCAGGAAAAGGTTACCTTCAACATGGCCTGGCTGCCGCAGGGAAGCGTTAT
This sequence comes from uncultured beta proteobacterium, assembly GCA_963756765.1. Classification (GTDB taxonomy): domain Bacteria; phylum Pseudomonadota; class Gammaproteobacteria; order Burkholderiales; family Casimicrobiaceae; genus VBCG01. Next base: position 56,870 of record CAVWPC010000016.1, read on the forward strand.
CGGACCGATCGTTGCGCAGGCGGAGGGGTACTACAAGGCGGCCGGCCTCGACGTGAACCTGGTTCGCGGCTACGGCGGCAACCGCACGGCCAACGAACTCGACCAGGGCCAGTTCGAGTTCGGGTACGTCGACCCGATCAGCATCGTGCTCAACCGGTCGAATGGCGGCAAGCTGCGGCTGGTCGGCGCGATCAATACCCAGTGGCCCGGCGGCATATGTTTCGTGACCAAGCGCCACAATCCCAAGTCCATCGACGACATGAAAGGCCTGACCATGGGCGGCGGCTCGGCTTCGCCCGTTCACAACGTCGTGCCGGCCTGGCTGGAATTGAACGGGAAGGCGAAAGACTCAATTCGTCTGCTGCGCATGGATCCTTCGGTGGTCGACGCGTCGCTGATCGAAGGCAAGATTGATCTGGCCGAATGCTGGCGCGGCAGCAACCGCGCCGTCACGCAAAAGCAGGCGGCAGCGGCGGGTGTCAGCGTGGGCTGGGTCGAATACAGCGATTTCGGGCTCGATGCCTACGGCAGCGGCATCGCCACGACCGAGGACATCATCGCCAAGCGGCCGGATCTCGTGAAGAAGTTCCTGCAGGCGACATACAAGGGCTACGAGTTCGCCATTGCCAATCCGGAGAAGGCGGCCGACCTCATGATCAAGGCCTACCCCACGGTCGATCGTGCGGTGGCGCTGCAGCAGATCAAGGAGATCAACACGCTGATCACGGACGCGAAGGTCAAGGACAAGGGGCTCGGCTATTTGCGCGATGACCGGATCGCCTCGACGGTATCGTTCGTCGACAAGGCATTCGACCTCAAGGGCAAGGTCAAGCCGCAGGACATCTACACCAATACGCTGCTGCAGTAGAGTCGAAAGTTGCACGGCGGCGGATCGCCGGGAGGCGATCCGCTACCACGTATTCAAGGGCAGCGCCTTCCGACCTCCAACGGTCCGGATGAAGCGTTGCGTTACAAGGAGAGCAATTCATGGCCGCCCGTCCCCGTCCCCGCCGGTTGGGTCACGTGGTGCTCAATGTGCGTGACCTCGCCGCCTCGGTGCGTTTCTACACCGAGATCGTCGGCCTCGAAGTTTCGGATTACATCGAGGATCAGATGGCGTTCCTGCGTTGCGGTCACGATCACCACGATCTCGCTTTGGCGCAGATTTCTCTCGCCGTACCGCAGGCGGCTGACACGTACGTACCCGGCCGGCCGGGCCTCGAGCATTTTTCCTACGAGGTTGGCTCGCTGGCGGAAATCGAAGAGACCGCGAAGTTCCTGCAGGAGCAGGGCATCGACATTGTGCGGGGGATCGGCAAGCACGGGCCGGGCGAGAACCTGTTCCTGGTGTTCAAGGATCCCGACGGCAACTACGTCGAGTTCTACGCCGAGATGGTGCAGGTCACTGCGGAGCGTCCATACACAGCGCGGGTCTGGAAGAACGACCTCGATGCGTTCGATCGCTGGCATTTCGAGCGATTTGTCGTGCCCCCGCCGGATTGGGGGCCGAAGTCGTGAGGCCTGAGCGCAGGTGATTACCGAAACGAAGACTGCGGCCTGGCGGCGCATCGTCGATCCTACCCTGTTGTTCCTGCTGCTGGCGGTGCTGTGGGAGAAGGCCGTCGACCTCTTTCATGTCAAGCGATACCTGCTGCCGCCGCTGTCCGACGTCTTGAGGAGCATGTGGACCAATCGGGCGATCCTGCTTTCCGAATCCCTGGTGACAGTGCAGGAGGTGCTGTGGGGATTCCTGTTTGCCGTCGTTGGTGGGGTGCTGCTCGGGCTCGCCATCCATGCGGTGCCGATGGTGCGGCGCTCGTTTTATCCGTTGATCGTGGTGTTTCAGGGCCTGCCGAAGATCGCCCTGGCGCCGCTGATGGTGATCTGGTTCGGCTACGGTTACGCATCCAAGATCCTGATGGCCTTTCTGTTTGCATTCTTCCCGGTGGTGATCGCGACGATGGGGGGGCTCGCAGGTACGCCTCATCACCTGCTCGAACACTTCCGCGCGATTCGCGCGTCAAAATGGACCACATTCAAGCGACTTCAAGTGCCCGCCGCGCTGCCTTCCATCCTCGACGGCTGCCGCACGGCGATGCCCCTCGCCGTCATCGGAGCAATCGTCGGGGAATTTGTCGGCTCCGAGCACGGGCTCGGGCATCTGATTCTCGAGGCCAATGCCAACGCCCGGACCGACCTGCTGTTCGCTGCACTGGTTGCGATTTCGATCGTGGCCGGTGTGCTTTATTTTCTGGTCGAACTCGCGGCCAGACGCGTCTGGTGGCGCGCGCTGTAGTCACCGTTCATCAACTTCAGGGAAACGACATGGCAAAGCTTCGCCACATTGCAATCGCGGTGCCCGACCCCGAGAAAGCCGCCAAGTTCTACAGCGAGGTCTTCGGACTCGAGATCGTCGAACCCACCGAGTCGCCGATCGCCTCCGGCGTTTATCTGAGTGACGGCACGATCTGCCTTGCGCTGCTCAACTACAAGACCGACGCGGCGGCCGGCCTCGACCGCGGCAAGAACTGGGTCGGCACGCATCACTTCGGCTTCTGGGTCGATGACCTGGACGAGCAGCGTGCGCGTATCGAGGCCCATGGGGGCAAGTTCTTCATGGACCTGCCGCACGACAAGGACAGCCTCTATTACGAAGCGAAATTCCGCGACCCCGACGGAGTGATTTTCGACATCTCCCAGGGCGGATGGGTTGGCGCCAAAAAGTGATCGTCGACGCCATGCCAGCGAGCGTGCCGCCTGATGCTGAGGGCGCTGCCTCCCGGGTGGCCGTCCGCGTGGCCAGCGTATCGAAGACGTTCGGCGCCAAGCCGGGCGTGCGCGCGCTGGACGCGATCGACTTCACGATTCCGCACGGCCAGTTCGTGTCGATCCTGGGTCCCAGCGGCTGCGGCAAGAGCACACTGCTGCGCATCGTGGCCGGATTGATGCCGTCGGACGCGGGCGGGGAAGTCCGCGTCCTCGACCACGTGCAGATCGAAGTGTCGGAGGACGTGGGGGTCGTCTTCCAGTCGCACAACATGCTGCCCTGGGCGACCACCGAGGCCAATATCCGCCTCGCGGCCGAGGTACGCGGCCTGCCCAAAGCGGAGATCGACAGCCGCCTGGAAGCCCTGCTGCCGATCCTGAAGCTCGAGAAATTCCGCAGCAACTATCCACACGAATTGTCCGGCGGCATGCGGCAACGTGCTGCGCTGGGACAGATCCTGGTGATGCGGCCGCAGGTGCTGCTGCTCGACGAACCCTTCGGCGCGCTCGATGCGCTGACGCGCGACCAGCTCAACGTCGAGTTGCTGCGCCTGTGGCAGAAGATGCAGCAGACGGTGCTCCTGATCACGCACAGTATTGCCGAGGCGATCTTCCTGTCCGATCGTGTGCTGGTGATGTCCGAGCGGCCAGGCCGCATCGTCGAGGACATCGCGATCGACCTGCCGCGCCCGCGCGACCCCCGCGCTACCAAGGAGGCGGCGGCATTCGGCCATTACGTTGTTCAGCTCGGGCGCCTGATGGGGGTCGATTGAGTCCGTGCCGCGGTCGCGCGTGCGTCCGCGTCACCATCCGCGCGCACGACCAGTCCCCGCTGCGGCGCTGCGGCTACGTGTCGCAACGCCTTGCGTGCGCCAATGATCACCAATGTCACCCATGGACTTAACAGGAGTGCACTTGAATCTCGAAAAATTCCACGGCGTGGTGCCGGCGATGGCCACGCCTTTCACTGCCGACCACAAGCTCGACGAGCCGCGTGTGCGCGAGTTGATCGACGACTACATCGCCTGCGGCGTCCACGGCATCTCCGTCGCCGGCAGCCAGGGCGAGTTCTTCGCGCTCGACCACGCCGAGCACTTGCGCCTGCTCGAACTGTCGATGCGCGCGATCGACGGGCGCGTGCCGTTGTATGCCGGTACCGGCGCCGTCACCACCCGCGACGCGATCCGCCTTTCGCAGGCCGCGCAGGCGATGGGCGCCGACCTCGCGCTGGTGATCACGCCGTACTTTGCGCAACCTTCGCAGGAGGAGCTGGTCGCGCACTACACCGCCGTCGCGAAGGCGGTAAAGCTGCCTGTAATGCTCTACAACAATCCGCCGCGCACCAGTGTCAACGTGCTGCCGACGACGCTCGCGCGTTGCATGGCCACTGGCAACGTCGTCGGCGTCAAGGACTCCGGCGGCGATCTCACGCAGTCGATCGAATACCTGCTGGGCGCGCCGCGGCCGGCGCTCCTGTTTTCCGGGCGCGACACGATTGCGCTGGCGATGATGTTGCACGGGGCGCAGGGCACGATTTCGCCCGCGGCCAACGTGTTCCCGCGGCTGATGGTGCGGCTCTACGCTGCACTGCGCGAAGGCGACATCGGCGAGGCACGCCGCATCTCCGACGTATTCGCGCCGCTGCGCGCCGCCTGGGCATGGGGGTCGTTCCCCGTGGTCATCAAGGAGGCCATGGCGTTGGTCGGGCGCGCCGCCGGCCCTACGCGGCCACCGATCGGCGGCCTCTCTCCCGCGCGTCGTGAGGATCTCAAGGCCGTGGTTGCGCGCATTGCCGCGGAAGAAGAGCGCACGAACGGGCGGTGAATGCCTTGGACGAACCCATGACCGACGCGGGGGCAACCCTTGCAACGGAACCGGTGCGTCCCGGGCTCGCCGACGCTGCGCTCGACGCCCTGTTCCGCGAGGCGCGCTCGCACAATGGCTGGTTGCCGCGACCGGTGTCGGACGCACAGTTGCGGACCCTCTACGATCTCGTGAAATGGGGACCCACGGCATCCAATGCTATGCCGGCGCGCATTCATTTCGTGCGTACGCCGCAAGGCAAGGCCCGTCTGAAGCCATGTCTGTCGCCGGGCAACGTCGACAAGACCATGAGCGCGCCGGTGACGGCGATCATCGGCTACGACCTCATGTTCTATGAGCATCTGCCCCGCCTGTTTCCACACAATGCAGCAATGCGGGACCATTTCGCGCGGCGAAGACAACCAGGCGCACGCCCTGACCGCGGCATTTCGCAACGGCACCCTCCAGGGCGCCTATCTCATCCTCGCGGCGCGCGCCATCGGTCTTGATTGCGGACCGATGTCGGGATTCAATTCCGAGTGCGTCGATCGTGAATTCTGGGCGGGCACCAAAGTCCGAACGAATTTCCTGTGCAATCTGGGCTACGGTGATCCTTCGAAGCTGCTGGCGCGCCATCCGCGTCTGGATTTCGACGCGGCCTGCACGCTCGGATAGATTCGTTCGACCATGATCGATCGGAATGCCTGAATGGAAGATTCGTCACCATCCGCGCCCGCGGCCCCACCCGACTGGACGCTCGGCCGCATGGCGTTCCAGCTCTCCGAGCCGGTCGAGTCATACATTCTGGAGCACAGCAACGGCTATGCAAGGATAGCCGCCGCGCTGGCCACCGAGACTGCTGCACTGGGCGATCCGGCGGTGATGATGCTGGCCAAAGAGCAGTACGCATTGCTCCATTTTCTGTGCGGCCTCATGCGCTGCCGGCGCGCGCTCGACGTCGGTACCTTCACCGGCATGTCGGCGCTGGCGTTCGCGGCAGGCGTGGGGCCGGACGGACAGGTCGTCACCATCGATAGGACGACCGCGTGGCTCGATATCGCGCAGCGGCACTGGCGTGCGCTGGGCGCCGGTGATCGCGTCGATGCACGTATCGGCGAGGCAACCACCATCCTGCGCGACCTTGCGGCGGAACCGGAGCAGCGCTTCGACATCGCCTTCCTTGATGTGGACAAGGCGAGGATTCAGGAATACTTCGACGCGACGCTGAAGCTGATGAGTCCGCAAGGACTCGTCGTGGTGGACAACACGCTGTGGCACGGCTGGGTGCTCGACAACGCGCGCGACGACCCCGATACGGCCGGCATGCGCGCGTTCAACGAGTGAGTTAAAAAAAATGCGCGGGTCGAGGTGGTGATGCTGCCAGTCGGCGACGGCATGAGCATCATCCGCCGCTTGCGCTAGCGCGCCAAGCGCCTGGCCGGTCCTGCGTATCGCACGACAAACGCTTGCAATGCCGCGTGGCCGGCCAAGTCATCGGGAGGAATCGTTTACTCGAGACACGAGGCAGGCTCCTGTCGTGGTCAATCATAGGCGAGGCTACGGCACCGAATCGGTCTAGCCACTTGACCACCGCGGCGGTTCACCCGTACCCTTGCGCCGACTATCCGGGATAGTCGGAGACTTGCCTGCGTCGCCCGCACACTGGCGATGCGGACAAAGTTTGCGCCTGTCCGGTGTCGCGCCATTCGCCGAGCGCGCCACCAAAATCACAAGAAGGCGAGGAGGAAGCATGGCCGCAGTCAGGATTTCCGGCGTGCACAAGTATTTCGGCGCGACGCATATCATTCGCGGCGTCGACATCGCCATCGCGGATGGCGAGTTCTGCGTGCTGGTCGGGCCCTCGGGCTGCGGCAAGTCCACGCTGCTGCGCATGATCGCCGGCCTCGAGGAAATCACCGGCGGCGAGATCGCGATCGGCGGACGCGTGGTCAACACGATGCCGCCGAAGGAACGCGACATCGCGATGGTGTTCCAGAACTACGCGCTCTACCCGCACATGACCGTGCGCGACAACATGGCGTTCGCGCTGATCGCTGGCAAGAAGCGCGAAGAGAGATCGACCAGCGCGTCAGAAGGCGGCGAATATCCTCGGGCTGATGCAGTACCTGGATCGTTACCCGCGCCAGCTCTCCGGCGGCCAGCGCCAGCGCGTGGCCATGGGCCGCGCGATCGTGCGCGACCCGCAGGTGTTCCTGTTCGACGAGCCGCTGTCCAACCTGGATGCGAAGCTGCGCGTGCAGATGCGCACCGAAATCAAGGAACTGCACCAGCGCCTCAAGACCACGTCCATCTACGTCACGCACGACCAGATCGAGGCCATGACCATGGCCGACAAGATCGTGGTCATGCGCGACGGCATGGTCGAGCAGATCGGCGACCCGCTGGAGCTCTACGACAACCCGGCCAACACGTTCGTGGCCGGCTTCATCGGCTCGCCGGCGATGAACTTCATCCCGGGCAAGCGCGGGTCGAGGGCGGCGACGCTGCAGGTGCGATTTCGGCGACGGCGCGTGCTGCCGCTGCCGCCGGACGCGCGCGCCGACGACGGCCAGCAGGTGCTCTCGGCGTGCGCCCCGAACACTGCTGGTCGGCACGGCGGCGGCGTGCCCGTCGAGGTCGTCGTGGTCGAGCCCACCGGCGCCGATACGCAGATCTATCTGCAGGTTCAACGGCCAGGAAGTCACGGCGGTGGTACGCGAGCGCGTCGGATTCAGGCCGGGCGACGCATCGAGCTCGTGCCCGATCGAGCCGCGCGCCCACCTGTTCGACGCGGCGAGCGGCGTGCGACTTTCGCATGACGTCCAAGCGGGACGCGATTGTAAGCAACAACCAAAAGGAGGAGATCATGATGAGTAACATCAATCGACGCGATTTCCTGAAAATCTCCGCCGGGCGTCGCCGCCGGAGCGCGCTCGGCGGCGGAGCCGGCGCTACTCGCCGCGCGAAGCGGCGGCGCAGCACCTGCAACCTCAAGCCCGAAAAAGGCGCCAAGCTGCGCGTGCTGCGCTGGAAGCGCTTCGTCCAGGGCGACGAGGACATGTGGGCGGCAAATACCAAGAAGTTCACCGAAAAGACCGGCATCGAGGTGCGCGTGGACGCCGAGGGCTGGGAAGACGTACGGCCGAAGGCGGCAGTGGCGGCCAATGTCGGCAGCGGACCCGACATCATCATCAGCACGATCGAGGATGCGCACCAGTATCCGGACAAGCTGGTCGACGTCTGCGACGTCGCCAACTACCTCGGCGCCAAGTACGGCGGCTGGTACGACGCCGCCAAGGACTACGGCATGCACGACAAGAAGTGGGTCGCGATTCCGATGGGCGCCGCCGGCAACGCCATCGTCTACCGCGAGAGCCAGGTGAAGGCGGCAGGCTTCGACACGTTTCCGAAGGACATCGACGGCTTCCTCAAGCTATGCCAGGCGCTGAAGGCGAAGGGCACGCCGGCGGGCTTCGCGCTGGGCAACGCCACCGGCGACGCAAGCTGGTGCCACTGGCTGGTGTGGGCGCACGGCGGCAAGATGGTCGACGAAAACAACAACGTCGTCATCAACAGCCCCGAGACGATCGCGGCGCTCGAATACGCGAAGGAGCTGTACGCGACCTTCATCCCGGGCACGCTGTCGTGGCTCGACCCGAACAACAACAAGGCGTTCCTCGACGGCCAGATGTGCCTCACGGCCAACGGCATCTCGATCTATTACGCCGCCAAGAACTCCAAGGACCCCAAGCTGAAGGAGATGGCGAACGACATCCAGCACGCGAATTTCCCGGTCGGACCGGTCGGCAAGTCGCGCGAGCTGAACCTCGTGTTCCCGATGATGATCTTCAAGTACTCGAAGTACCCGAACGCGGCCAAGGAATACCTGCGCTTCATGATGGAGAAGGAGCAATACGAGCCGTGGCAGGAGGCGTCCAACGGCTACGTCTGGCAGCCGCTCACGGCCTACGAGAAGAGCCGATCTGGACCGCCGATCCGAAGAACACGCCTTACCGCGATGCATGAAGAACATGACGCCGGGCGGCTATGCCGGCACGATGGGCTATGCGTCGGCGGCGCGCATGGCCGACTTCATCATCCCGAACATGGTGGCGGAGGCGGCCTCGGGCGCGAAGACGCCGAAGGAAGCGGCCGAGCGCGCGCAGAAGCGCGCGGAGCGCTACTACAAGGTCTGATAGCGCGAGCGCGGCTCTGCACGCCGTCGCGTTTCAGGCGCGACGCGCCGCGGTTTGAGCCGAGACTGAACGTGCCGGCCTGCGCTCAGGCCTGCATTGCCATGGCGACATCGAACCAGCCGCGCTCTCGCCGACTACTCGAAAACCGGAACTTTCTCGGCTTCATGTTCATGCTGCCGGCGGCCGTATTGCTGCTGCTGTTCCTGACCTATCCGCTCGGGCTCGGCATGTGGCTCGGCTTCACCGACGCCAAGGTCGGCCGCCGCGGCCACTGGATCGGCCTGGACAATTTCGTATACCTGTGCGGCGACTCCGTCACGCGGCTGTCGCTGTTCAATACGCTGTTCTATACGGTGGTCGCGAGCATCATCAAGTTCGCGCTCGGGCCTGTGGCTGGCGATGCTGCTGAACCAGCACATGCCGTTCAAGTCCTTCATCCGCGCCGTGGTGCTGCTGCCGTTCATCGTGCCGACGGCGCTGTCGGCGATCGCCTTCTGGTGGATCTACGACTCGCAGTTCTCGGTCATCAGCTGGGTGCTGATGCAAGCTCGGGATGATCCACAGTACATCGACTTCCTCGGCGATCCCTGGCATGCGCGCTTGTCGACCATCACCGCCAACATCTGGCGCGGCGTGCCGTTCGTCGCGATCATGCCTGCTGGCCGGGCTGCAGACCATCTCGCCTTCGCTGTACGAGGCGGCGAGCCTCGACGGCGCCGCCGATGGCAGCAGTTCTGGTACGTGACGCTGCCGCTGCTGACGCCGATCATCGCGGTGGTCATGACGTTCTCGGTGCTGTTCACGTTCACCGATTTCCAGCTGATCTACGTGCTGACCCGCGGCGGACCGCTCAATGCGACGCATCTGATGGCGACGCTGTCGTTCCAGCGCGCCATTTCCGGCGGCGCCTGGGCGAGGGCGCGGCGATCGCCACCGCGATGGTCCCGTTCCTGCTGGCGGCGATCTTGTTCAGCTATTTCGGTCTGCAGCGGCGCGCGTGGCAGCAGGGCGGGAGCGACAAATGATTATCGGCAGACGCGTTGTCGGGGCCCGCGCGGGTTCGTGGTCCACCGGTGCGCGGAGAATGCGATGAACGAGCCGTCGTCGATCGCACAGAAAGCGCCAGAAGCCCGATTCGCAGGGCATGAACTATCTCGTGTCGCTGCCGCGGCGGGTGGTCACGGTCTATGTTCCGCTGCGGTCTTCCTGTTCGTGCTGCTGTTTCCGTTCTACTGGATGACGATCACCGACCTTCAAGCCGAACGAGGAGCTGCTGTCGCGCGAGGCAATCCGTTCTGGGTGCACAATCCGACGCTCGCGCATATCAAGAAACTGCTGTTCGACACCGCCTATCCCGGACTGGCTGTGGAACACGATGTGGTCTCGGTGGTCGCGACGTTCATCTCGCTCGTCGCGCAGCGTGCTCGCCGCCTACGCGATCGAGCGGCTGCGCTTCGGGCTCGCGCTACGTCGGCATGAGCATTTTCCTCGCCTACCTCGTGCCGCCGTCGATCCTGTTCATCCCGCTCGCCGCCATCGTCTTCAAGCTCGGCCTGTTCGACACGCGGCTGGCGCTGATCCTGACCTATCCGACGTTCCTGATCCCGTTCTGCACCTGGCTGCTGATGGGCTATTTCCGGTCGATTCCGTACGAGCTCGAGGAATGCGCGCTGATCGACGGCGCGACGCGGCTGCAGATCCTGCGCAGGATCATCCTGCCGCTGGCGGTGCCCGGGGCTGATCTCGGCCGGCATCTTCGCCTTCACGCTGTCGTGGAACGAGTTCATCTACGCGCTGACCTTCATCTCGTCGTCGGAGAACAAGACCGTGCCGGTCGGCGTGGTCACCGAGCTGGTCGAAGGCGACGTCTACCACTGGGGCTCGCTGATGGCGGGCGCGCTGCTGGGATCGCTGCCGGTGGCCATCATGTATTCGTTCTTCGTCGAGTATTACGTCTCGGGCATGACCGGCGCGGTGAAGGAGTAGAGGTAGCCGATCGCGGGCCGCGCGATCGCGTCACTCGGCAGAAAAAAACATCCGGTGGGCAACGCACAGCTCGCATGCGATGCCCCCGGACGTCCATCGGGATTTCGAACCGACAGCAGCATGTATACGGCTGTATACGGCACCCGCGCTGTCGCGCCGACCCTGGTCGGAACGCATCCGTCCAGTAGAGCGACAGCATCTAGCGCTTGACGGCGACGACCTCGAGATATTCGGCCGGCACCTCCAGCGACGCCGGCGCCGGCGATGTTGAGCTGGTTGAGCAGCGCCGTAATGTCCTCTTCCAGAGCGGATACTGCGGATTCGTCGAGTGCCGCGAAGGCTTTGTGCGTCGGCCGTGGCAATCGCTGAAAATCTGTATCCAATGGGCGGCGGAGCGGTAGCGGAAGTTGAAGATTCGTCGTTCGCTGCGGATCTACGCGGCGCCTGCGCGCCGAACAGCTGTCGATGTGGGCCTCGGTGCCCCAGAGCGCCGGCGATGCACCGGCCGGCGGTGGCATGTGACGCGCCGATGCGGAACAGCTGGCCGATAAAGCCGTCGGGCGTCCAGTTCGCGAGGCCAATGCGGCCGCCGCGGGCACCACGCGCAGCATCTCGCGCGCGGCGCGCGCCTGGTCGGGCGTGAACATCACGCCGAAGGTCGACAGCACGACGTCGAAGCTGGCGTCGTCGAACGGCAGAGCCTCGGCGTCGGCGACCTGAAGCCCACGGCAGGCCGTCGGCCGCGGCGCGCGCGCGGCCGCTCTCGAGCAGCGCCGGCACGTAGTCGGTCGACGTGACTTCGGCGAAGCGGCGCGCCGCGGCCAGCGTCGCGTTGCCGTTGCCGGCGGCGACGTCGAGCACGCGTTCGCCGGCGCGCAGGTCGACGGCTTCGCACAGCGGCTCGCCGACGATCTGCAGCGTCGTGCCGATGACGGCGAAGTCGCCGGCGCCCAAGTGGCCTGCTGGCGTTGCTTGATGGCGGCGAGGTCGGGTGCTGCCGCCTTTGGTTCGATAACGAGATTCATTGATGTCTCCATGGGTTTAGGTGAGCCGCGGCGCGGTACGCCGGATACGGTGGCCGCGCGGCAGACGTGGGCACCTTAGGGAGGTACGCGTTGCACCGGCGTTCCTCGGCCTGAGCTGCGACGGGAACTGCGGCGGTCACCCGGTTCCCCGAAGTAGGCCGGTGCCGGCGGGCGGCCGCATCTGAACCGCGCCGTGGTGATTGGAGCCCGCCTTCTGCTCTTGCAGGCGGCCACGGATTCGACGATGCTGGCGAACGCTCCTGGACCTCTCGATGAGCCTCCGCCTAATCCTGTTCGGCGCGCCGACGATCGAATCCGGCGGACAGTCGCTCGCGCTACCCTTCGAGCGGCGCAGTCAACTCCTCGTGCTCCTCGCGCTCAGGCGCATCTGGGTCGGTCGCGCGGAACTTGCCACGACGCTCTGGCCGGATCAGGCGACCAAGCTCGCCTATGCCAATCTGCGCAAGACATTGTTCCGGCTCCAGAGCGTGCCCTGGGGGCGCAGGACATCGAGCTGCAGGAAGGCGCGGCGGCGGCGTGGAGTCACGGATACCGATACGTTCGAGGGTTTCGAAACGGCGCTCCGCGAGCGCGCGAATGGGGGGATGCGCTACCGCTGCGGCGTGGCGAATTGCTGACCGGATTCGACGACGACGCCAATGCCGGGCCTGGTCGAGCTGGTTGGGCTTTGAACGCGAACGCCTGCGGCGTTGCCTGGCGCGACGCGGCGCTTGGTCATCTCTGCGACCGATCTCGGCCCCAGCCGATGGCATCGAGCTGTCAGCGCGCCTTCTGGAGGCCGACCCGCTGGACGAGGCTGCCTTACGGGCGCACATGACCTGGCTTGCGCGGGGCGGACAGAGTGCGGCGTTGCGCGCCAGGCCTACCGCGGGTTTCGCCGAACGTGTCGCGGGAGGACCTGGGGACTGGACGCCCGGCGCGGAACTCAAGGCACTGCACGACACCCTTGGCAGCCAGACGGTACGGGTTGGCGGCAGTCCGCCCGCCGGCGGTCGTGGCAGACGAAGGCTTTGTCGGGCGCATCGGCCGAGCTGCGTCGCATCGGCGACGCTCCTCTCGCAGGGGGGATGCCCGCCTGCTGTGCATCGTCGGTCCTGGGAGGCGTGGGCAAATCGCGCCTTGCGCGCGCGCGCGATGGGAGGCACTGACCGCCGGGTACCGCTGACGATGCGGCCTTCGTCGCGCTGGAGGACGTGGATGACCCGCGCGTGAATTCGGGTGACCGCCTGGCTCCGGGAGATTGGGGCTCAGCCTGGCCGGCAGCGCCGAGCCCTTCGAGCAGGTCATCGATCACCTGCGCGATCGGCACATGCTTCTGGTTCTCGACAATTTCGAACAGCTCGTCGGGAGACACGCCGCCTCCCTTGACCGCCTGCTGCAGGCGTGCGCGCAATTGAAATTACTTGGTGACCTCCCGAGATTCGCCTTGGGTGTCCGTAGCGAGTGGTTGCTGCCGCTCGAAGGCCTCCCGGCGCCCGAGGCCGGAAGACCAGGACCATGCGGGAAGCCTTCGACGCGGTACGCCTCTTCGTCAATGCGGCCCGGCGGGTCGACCCGACGCTGGTACCTGCGACCGAAGCGGCGGCCATCGTCGACATCTGCCGCCAGGTGGAGGGCTTGCCGCTGGCACTGGAACTCGCGGCCGCATGGACGCGCGTGTTTGCCGTGTGCTGCGATCGCCGACGAATTGCGCCGGGGTACGGAACTGCTGCGGGCCACCGATCCGGGGCGTCCCGGCCCGCCATTCGAGCTTCGATGTTCGTGTTCGATCAATCCTGGCGGTTGCTGACGGGAATGCCGAACGGGAAGCACTGTCCCGCCTTTTCGGTGTTCCGCGGCGGCTTTTATCAGGCGGAAGCGGCGCGGGTGGTCGCCTTCGCAGCCATTCCGGTGCTCGGAGCGATCTGGGTGACAAATCGCTGCTGCGTCTAGCGAGGGAACGCGCGTCATTCGCTGCATCCGCTGGTGCAGCAAGCGGCCGCTGCCCGGCTGGACGTCGCCGAGGGGGTGGAGCGCGCGGGCAGCGGCGCGGAAGGCCCATGCCGAGTTCTTTCAGCGGCTACTGACGCAGCTGCGGCGCGCGATCGAAAACGGCGATCGCGAAGCGTTGCTGCAGGGGATCGAGGCGGAGTTCGAGAACTGCCGCGTCGCCTGGCGGTGGATGCTCGAACAGGATGCGATCGAGGCGCTGATTCAGATTGCGCCCACCGTGTATCACTTCTGTGATCATCGCGGCCGCTTCGACGAAGGACTTTCAGTTGCTGGAGGAGGCGCGGGCGTCGCGCGCGGCCGAGGCAAATGCGAAGGTCGGCGCGATGTTGCTCGCACAGGTCGCTCACTTGAAATATCGGCAGGATCGCTACGCCGATGCCGAAGCACTCGCGACGCAGGCGCTTGCCCTTGTACGAACTGCGCGCGACGACGATGTACAGGCGCTGTGCCTGCAGGTGCTGGGCGTGTGCGCGCTGCGGCTGGGGCGCCTGGCGGAGGCCAAACGTCATTTCGAGCGGGCGCAGCAGCACGCGTTGGCGGCCTCGTCGCCACGCAAGGCCGCGGCGATGCTGCACAACCTGGCCGTGGTCGAACGGGCGATGGGGCACACCGACGAGGCAATCGTGCTCTTCCTCGACGCCGCCATTGCCCGGCACAAGCTACTGGGCGACGTGGCTGGCGAGGCACGCTGCCTTCGCCAATCTGGCGCTGGCGTACTGGAGCAAGGGGCAGCTTGAATCCGCGGTCGCCCACTCGCAGGC
>CAVWPC010000017.1:0-285276 GCA_963756765.1 uncultured beta proteobacterium
CACGCCCAGAGCAGCAGCGTGACGACGCCGGCAACGATGGCACTGTGCGTGATGCAGTGCAAGTGGTGAGATAGGAGCTGGACCAGCACCGGCAGCGAATGCTCGTGTCCTGGCTCAGCGGTAACGTAGTTTCCGACCGTTGCCACCGGCTCGGGTCCAGTCGCAGACCAGCTCAGGACAGGCAGCAAGTGCGGCAGATCGGGTGCGACTGCAAGCGCGATCACGAGAGCACCCATCCGAGGCGAAACATTCCAGCGCCGGCGCGCCAGCAACACGCCCGCGCCTGCCCACAACGCATGCGCAAAGACATCCACTATTTGGATTCACTCGAGACCGAACGCTCGATGACGCGGAACCGGAGGCCGTGCACGTGCATCGCGTGCGGCATCACCATGCCCATCATCGCGCCCCGGCCGTCGTTGCGAAACTCCACGCGCGTGGGATCGCCGGCGATGCCGAACGGCTTCTGTTCGGCCTCGACCGCGGTCTTCGCCTTGGCGCCGTGTTCATCGCCATGCGCCAATGCCAATCCCGAACCCGCGGCGAGCAGCAGGCAGAACGTGACCACTCCGAACCTAGCCATGATTCATCGTGCCTTTCCTGACGTCGAGAATCGTTTCGTTGCCACCGGCTGCTGCCGGCCGCGGCGCCACGGCGCGTTGCGGCGGCGGCAACTCGCCCGTCCATTCGTATGCCTGCGTACCGGGCGGTCGCTGGTACCAGCCTGGGTCCTTGTAGTCGTTGCGCGCGAGGCCGCGGCGCACCTTCACCGTCGTGAACATGCCGCCCATCTCGATCGCGCCATAGGGACCCTGGCCCGTCATCATCGGCAGCGTGTTGTCGGGCAACGGCATCTCCATCTCGCCCATGTCGGCCATGCCGCGCTCGCCCATCACCATGTAGTCCGGAACGAGTTGATGGATCTTGCGCACGATGTCACGGTGATCGACGCCGATCATCGTCGGCACGTCGTGTCCCATCGCATTCATCGTGTGGTGCGACTTGTGGCAGTGGAACGCCCAATCGCCCTCGTCGGTCGCATCGAATTCGATCGCCCGCATCTGGCCCACGGCCACGTCGGCGGTGACCTCAGGCCAGCGCGAACCTTTGGGCGTCCACCCGCCGTCGGTACCGGTCACTTCGAACTCGTGCCCGTGCAGATGGATCGGGTGATTGGTCATCGTCAGGTTGCCGACGCGGATGCGCGCGCGCTCGTTGTGGCGCACGACGAGGCTGTCGATTCCGGGGAACACCCGGCTGTTGAAGTTGAAGAGGTTGAAGTCGAGCATCGTCATGATCTTCGGTGTGGCCGCGCCCGGATCGATGTCGTAGGCGTTCAACAGGAACACGAAGTCGCGGTCCACCGGCATGAACTTCGGATCCTTCGGATGCGTAACCCAGAAGCCCATCATCCCCATCGCCATTTGCACCATTTCGTCGGCGTGCGGGTGGTACATGAAGGTGCCGGGACGCTTGGCGACGAACTCGTACACGAAGGTCTTGCCCACCGGGATCTGCGGCTGGTTGAGTCCGCCGACGCCATCCATGCCGTTGGGCAGCCGCTGGCCATGCCAGTGGATGGTCGTGTGCTCGGGCAGCTTGTTGGTGACGAAGATGCGCACCCGGTCGCCCTCGACGACCTCGATCGTCGGCCCCGGGCTCTGGCCGTTGTAGCCCCACAGGTTGGCCTTCATGCCGGGCGCCAGTTCACGCACGACCGGCTCGGCGACGAGGTGAAACTCCTTCACGCCATTATTCAGCCGCCACGGCAATGTCCAGCCGTTCAACGTGACCACCGGGTTGTACGGCCGGCCGTTCGGCGGCGCGAGCGGCGGCTGTGTGGCCGCCGTGTCCATCATGGGCGCTTCCGGCAAACTCGCCGCACCCACGCGGCTCACCGCGGCAGCGCCGAGCATCGTGACCCCGGCCGAGGCCAGGAAATTTCTGCGTTTGGGGTTCATGCGTGATTCCGATCAATGACCGCCGGCCGGAGCCGCGGTCATGGTGGAGGGGGACTCGCTCGATGGCATCGCGCTCCCGGGCGAGCTGCCCGCGAGTGCCAACTGCAGCGCGGTTTCAGCGAGCCAGTAGTCGCGCGTCGCTTCGATCGCCGCGTTCACGCTCGCCACCTGCAGGCGCGACTCCGCGAGAAGCTCGAATACGCCGATCAGCATCCCGTTGTAGCGCAGCACGTTTTCCTCAGCGATCCGGCGATGTAGCGGCACGATCTCCTCGCGATAGTGCTTGGCGAGGTCGAAATTCGTCCGATAGGCGCTGTAGGCTTCGCGCACCTCGGACTGCGCGTTGAGGGCGAGTTGCGCCGTGCGCGCCATCGCCTGCCGGTACAGGATCTCCGCGCGCGCGACCCGCGCCGTGCCCCAGTCGAAGATCGGCAGCTCCAGCTCGATCTCGTAGCCGTTCTTGCGCCCCTCCCCGGTTTCGGATTCGTTCGTATAGCCGACCTCCAGCACGTTGATGAAGCGGGTGGCCTTGGTGAGGCCGAGCGCGCGGGCCATGCGTTCGGCGTCGAGCTTCGCCAGCTGCACGTCGAGCCGGCGCTCCATGGCCGTTTGCTCGGCATCGGCCGGGGCGAACGGTGTCGCCGGCAGTGCGGGCAGCCGCTCCGGCAACAGGAACGCGACGCCGGACTGAAGACCCAGCATGCGCGTGAGTTGCTCGCGCTGTGCCACCGCGTTGCGCTGGGCGCGCGCGAGCTGCGCCGTGGCCTCCGCGTAGAACGCCTGCTCGCGCATCTGCGTCAACCGGTTGAAGTTGCCCACCTGCGCCATGCGGCGGGCGAGCTCGCTCGAGGCTTCGGCCGAGACCTTCACCTGCTGGTAATAGGTCAGCATCTCCTGCGCGGCCACCGCGCGATAGAACGCCGCCCGCGTCGCCGCGGCGGTGGTGACGATGTTCGCGGCGGCAGCCACCTTCGCCTGTTCGAAGCGGCGTTGCTCGATGTCCAGTGCGAGCGGCATCAGCAGCAGCGACGCCACGTTGACCATTACCGTCCGGTCGATCGTCGTGATGTCGCTGTTACGCTTGTTGGAGTACGCGAACACTGGATTGCGCAGCCGGCCGGCCTGGACAAACACGGATTCCGCCAGCCCCAGCTCGGCCAGTTGCACCTTCAGGCCCGGGTTGTTGAGCAACGCGACTTCGACTGCGCCGTCGGCGGTCAGCGCGGTCTGCAGGAGCGCTCGCGTCACGGTACGCGCGGCGTCGGGATCGCTGGATTTGGACAGTGACTGCGCCGGCGCGCCCACGCGCTCCTGTGCGAGCTTTTGCACGTCGGCCATGCCGCCGTCCGGCGAGAAAATGGCGCAGCCCCCGAGCGCAACGACTGCGGCGAGCGCCACGCCGATGCGTTGCGAGCGCTTCATCTCGCACCCCTCGGCAGAGGCTTGGCGGTTCCGCCGGGCGCGGCCGCTGCGGGGTGCGCCGCGTGGCCCATCGCGTGTCCGTCGTGCGCACCCGCCGACATTCCGCTCGCCTTCGAAGCGGTAGGCCCCGGCGGCGATGCGTCCACGGCAATTCTGGGACGACTTCCGTGCTGCCCCCTCGGACCGCCGATCGCGGCGGCCTCGTCATTGGCACCTCTCCACGACATCGGCGCGGGATCGCGCCAGCGCAGGTAGTCGGCAAACACCGAGCGGTAGATCAGCGGGGTCGCCGATGCATTCCCGCTAGCCTCCGCGGGTATCTGATTGGGCGTCGACGTGGAAGGTGCCACCGTCGGCTCGGCGAGCGCGATGCCCGCCACGAACAGCGTTGAAAGCAAAAATGCACGACTCTGCATGACCCACTCCACAGACTTCGTTGGAGGCTGCGCGAGCGCGCACATGGCGCGCACGGCACGGCACGCTCCGGACCATCGCAGGCAGCCCGGAGGCGTGACGCATCACCCGGTCAAGGCGACCGGGGACGCGGGGTCAGATCGTTCGGGGAGGACGTTCGAGGCCGTCCGCAACGTTGTGCACAACGGCGACGGCAACGGATCGGAAGCCGGCAAATGCGGCTGCGATCGGGGCGACGGAAGGAACGGGAGGCGCGACCGCCACGGTCAGGCAGCACGCCGCACAGAGGTTGCAGGTGCCGGCGGCGTGATCGGCCAGTCGAGGCGACTCGGCTGGATCGGTGTCGGGGATCGCAGCAGGCTGGGCCGCGTGGGCCGCCGAATGCCCATGATGCGCCGCGTGCCCGCCCGAGTCGCCACGGTGCGCGACCTGCCCAGGCAGGTTGCCCCGATGGGCCGATGCCGCTTGGTCCGTGGCATGTCCTTCATGCGCAAAGGATGCGCGGGCACCCGCGTCCGACGGATGCAGCGACGCCATGCACAGGCGCGATGCCGCCAGTGCGCCCTGCACGGGCAGCGCGCCCATGAGAACGAATAGAATCAGGCGGCGGAGAATGGTCACGGCGCGAGGTTAGCACAGGCGCCGTGAACGCGGCGGTTGCCTGCCAGGCGTTCCGAGGGTCCGATTTGCCGATGCGACGACCCGCCCCGGTAACCCGCCACCGGCGTCCCGAAAGTGACCCGGTTCCCCGTGTCATCATCCAAGCCCATGCGCTTGCGTCGACGCCACTTCGTTGCCGATTCTTGTCTCGGGTTCGTTTTCCTACCGGTGGTGTTGGGGTGCGTCGCGATCAGCGCCAGCGCCGCGCCGGAGAGCTCTCTTGTCGCCGCCTGCGAGGTGCGGACCCTGTCCGCACCAGCCACGCCGCCATCGACCCATCGGCTTACCCCCTCGTTGTACATATTCACCGGATCCCAATGGTCGAGCGATGCGGTGCTCGCCGCCGGACGCGAATCTGCCGGCCTCCTCGCCCAGTGTGGCGTCGACGTGTCCGATGCGGAACTTTGCGTGCTGAACGCACCGCGACGTTTTCACTTCTACTCGACCGCCACGGCGCGCGAGCTGCTGCGTACGATCACGGTGCGCAAACCCGCCGTGTTCTTCATCGACGACACGCGCAACACGCCAGCTTACGACGCCGAGGCCATCGGCCGCGGCAATGCCGCGACCCGACCGGAACTCGCAGACACGGTATGGGTGGCGCACGGCGCGCGCGACTTGCCGCAAGTGATCGCACACGAGCTCGTGCATGTGCTGGCAGACAGCGGCACGCACAGCAGTGAACCCGGCAACCTGATGAGCGCCGACACGGCCGCGGACGCAACGCATCTCTCGCCGGGTCAGTGCGAACAGCTGCGCGCGCGCGGCGTTGCCAACGGGTTGCTGCAGCCGGTCGTGCGTTGACGCTTCGACCTCCGCACGATCACCGACGTCACGGCGATGCGCGCGGCAGCAGCCCCGCGTAGATCCCCGGCGTCGATCCGGCGATCGCGGTAGCGCCGACCGCGTTGGCGTAGAACTCCGCCGGACCGACGCCGCCGATGATCGCGTAGGCATAACCCTGTTCGCGCTGCGCATGCAGTGCAGCGAGTAGCAACGCTCTGCCGATGCCGCGCCCGCGCTCCGTGGTGTGCACGCCCTCGGGTCCGAAAAAGTTGGGACAGGTTGCGTCATAGCAGGCAAAGCCGAGAATCGTGTCGTCGCGCACGGCGACGAAACACGCGATGGGCAGCCGGCAGCAGGCAATCTCGACCTCGGGGCATGCTCCTGCGAAATGGGTGCCCACCCACGCGACGATGGCCGCTTTCTCCGGCGCCAGCACCCGCCGCACGGTGACGCCGGCGTGGGCGACCGCCGTCAGCGCCTCGGACAATGAGGGCAGGTCATACAGCCGGACCAGCATGTCGTGCATGCGATGGATCCCTCACCCGCGCACTACTTCAATCGCGCGAGGATGCCGTCGAGCTGGTCGAGGCTCGAGTACGTGATGACCAGTCGACCCGCTCCCTTGCGCCCTGCATCGATGCGCACTTTGGCGCCCAGTTTTTCGGCGAGTTCGGTTTCGAGTCGTGCGGTGTCGACGTCGGCTGGGCCGGCAGCGGTACGGCGTGCCGCGCGTTTGACGGGATTGAGCAGCGAGAACACAAGCCGCTCGGTATCGCGGACCGACAACTTGCCGTTCACCACCCGGGCCGCCGTGGTCGTCTGCTGCGCGTTCGACAGCGCCAGCAACGCGCGCGCATGCCCCATCTCCAGCGCGCCGGCGTGCAGATACTCCTGCACCGGCGCGGAAAGCTGCGTGAGCCGCAAAAGGTTTGTCACTGCGCTGCGCGAGCGTCCCACCGCCTTGGCCGCAGCTTCGTGCGTGAGTCCGAACTCATCGATCAGGCGCTTGAGCCCCTGCGCTTCCTCGAGCGGATTCAAGTCCTCGCGCTGGATGTTCTCGATCAGCGCCAACGCCAGCGCAGCATTGTCGGGCACGCTCTTCACGAGCGCCGGTATTTCCTTCATGCCTGCCTTCTGCGCCGCGCGCCAGCGGCGCTCGCCGGCGATGATCTCGTAGCGCCCGCCATCGACAGGCCGCACCAGGATCGGCTGCATCAGGCCCTGCTCGCGAATCGAATCGGCCAGTTCGTCGAGCGCAGCCTCGTCCATGCGCGTGCGCGGCTGGTACTTGCCTGGACGCACGCGATCGATCGCGATCGTCTGCAGCGCGTTCGGCGCGGGCGCATCGTCGCCGCCGGCAAGCAACGCGTCGAGGCCGCGGCCGAGTCCCTTGGGTCGCTGCACGGCCATCGTCTATTCGGCCGCCGCCGGCACTGCGGCCGCTTCGGCACGCTCTTCCATGCGTCGCAGCATCTCGCCCGCCAGCGCGAGATAGGCGAGCGCGCCTTTCGATTGCGGTTCGAGCTTGAGCACCGGGATACCGTGTGACGGCGCTTCCGCCAGGCGCACGTTGCGCGGGATGATCGTGCGATAGAGCTTGTCGCCGAAGTGCTTCTCGAGCTCCGCGGTCACGTTGAGCGCGAGAGTGTTGCGCGGATCGTACATCGTGCGCAGCAAGCCTTCGATTTCCAGCGTGGTGTTGAGATGGGCACGCACTTTCTTGAGCGTCTGCACGAGGTCAGACAGGCCCTCGAGCGCGTAGTACTCGCACTGCATCGGAATGAGCACCGAGTCGGCGGCGCACAGGCCGTTCAGTGTCAGCAATGACAGCGACGGCGGGCAGTCGAGCAAAATGAAGTCATAGTCCGGCGCGATTTCGTTGATCGCGCTTTTCATCTGCGACAACGCCTCGGCCAACGCATCTTTCAGCCGCGTCTCGCGCTCGGGCAGGTCGACAAGTTCGATTTCGGCGCCGGCGAGCTCGCGATTGGCCGGCACGAGATCGAAGCCCGCGGTGGGCGACGTCACGCGTACGTCGGCGATCTTGCGCTCGCCGAGCAGGACCTGGTACACGGTCGCGTCGAGCGAGCGCTTGTCGAGACCGGAACCCGTGGTCGCGTTGCCCTGCGGATCGAGGTCGACCAGCAGCACGCGGCGCTTCATCGCCACCAGACTGGCGGCGAGATTGACGGACGTCGTGGTCTTGCCCACGCCGCCCTTCTGGTTGGCGACCGCGATGATGCGCGTCACGTGGGGGCGGCTTTGACGCGCATGACGATGAGATGACGTGCGGCGTCGAGTCCGGGAACCCGCAGCGCCGGCGCCGCGCGAACCTCGATATGCGACGGCAATTCGGCGAGTTCCTCGTCCGGATGCACACCCTTCATGGCGACCAGCGCGCCATGCGGCGCGACGTGGCGGGCAGCGAGGTTGGCAAAGGTGGCGAGATCGGCGAAGGCGCGCGAGATCACGACGTCGAACGGCGCCGCGCTGACGAGATCCTCCACCCGCAAGGCGTGCGCGGTCACGTTGCGCAGCTTGAGCTCGATGGCGGCCTGGGTGCAGAACGCCATCTTCTTGTGGCTCGCGTCCACCAGAGTGACGTGCCAATCGGGTCGTGCGATGGCGAGCGGTATGCCTGGAATGCCGCCACCGGAGCCTACGTCCAGTACGCGCAACCCGCGCGTCGACGGCAGCGCCGGCAACACCGCCAGCGCATCGAGCAAATGGTGCGTCACCATGCGTTCCGGTTCGCGGATCGCCGTCAGGTTATAGGTCCTGTTCCACTTGGCGAGGAGGTCCAGAAAGGCGAGCAACTGCGACGGTACCGTAGCCTCGAGCGCAAGCCCCATCGACGTAATGGCATCGCCGAGATCCTCGCCGCGGGGGTCGGCGTGCGGCGCCGGGGAAAGCGAAGTCGCGCTCATCGGTCCTCAGGCGGACGCCCGGTCGGGCAACCGCGCGCCGCCGCGACGCTTCAGGTGTACCAGCAACAGCGCGATCGCCGCCGGCGTGATCCCGGCGATGCGACTCGCCTGTCCCACCGATTCCGGCCGTCCAGCACTGAGCTTCTGGCGTACTTCGGTCGACAGCCCATGCACGTCGCGGTAGTCCAGATCGACCGGGATTGCCAGCGTTTCCTGCGCGATCTGCCTCGCCACTTCGTCGTGCTGGCGCTCGATGTAGCCCGCGTACTTGACGCTGACCTCCACCTGCGCAGCCACCTGCGGGTCCGTCACGGGCGTGCCGGCCCCGGGCAGGCGATGCAGCATTGCGTAGTCGACGCCGGGTCGACGCAACAAGTCAGTAAGTGCATACTCTCGTTCCAAGCTTTGACCCAGAACATCCTGCGCGGTGTCTGCCGGGACATTCTGGGGCCCGACGAAGGTCTTGCCCAGGCGCAGCAGCTCGGCGGCGATGGCGTCGCGCTTGCGGCTGAAGGCCGCCCAGCGCGCGTCGTCCACCACGCCGAGCCGGCGACCGTGCTCGGTCAGGCGCAGGTCGGCGTTGTCCTCGCGCAGTTGCAGCCGGTACTCGGCGCGGGAGGTGAACATCCGGTACGGCTCCGACACCCCCTGGGTGATCAGGTCGTCGACCAGCACGCCGAGATACGCTTCATCACGCCGCGGGGACCAGCCGGCCTCGTCGCGGACGAGCCGGGCGGCGTTGATACCGGCCAGAAGACCCTGCGCGGCGGCCTCTTCGTACCCGGTGGTCCCGTTGATCTGCCCGGCGAAAAAGAGTCCGGGAATGGCCTTGGTTTCGAGTGTCCCCTTCAACCCGCGCGGATCGAAATAGTCGTATTCGATCGCGTAGCCGGGTCGCAGGATGTGAGCATGCTCGCAGCCGGGCATCGTGCGCACGAGCGCCAACTGCACGTCGAACGGGAGTGAGGTCGAGATTCCGTTGGGATAGATCTCATGGGTGTCGAGGCCCTCCGGTTCGAGATAGATCTGGTGGCTCTCGCGCTGGGCGAAACGGACCACCTTGTCCTCGATGGAGGGGCAATAGCGCGGGCCTACCCCCTTGATCACCCCCGAGTACATCGGCGAGCGGTCGAGCCCCGCCCGGATGATGGCGTGGGTTTGGGCGTTGGTGTGCGTGATCCAGCACGGGCGTTGCGCCGGATGCATCGCGCGGGAGCCCAGGAAAGAAAACACCGGGGCCGGATCGTCGCCCGGCTGCGTCTCGAGGCGCGAGAAATCGATCGTGCGTCCGTCCAGTCGCGGTGGCGTGCCGGTCTTGAGTCGCCCTGCGGGCAGCGCCAGTTCGCGCAGGCGCTCGCCCAAGCGGCGGGCAGGTGGATCCCCGGCCCGGCCCGCCTCGTGCTGCTTCAGCCCGACATGGATCAGCCCGGACAGGAACGTGCCGGTGGTCAGAACGACGGCCCGGGCACGGAACACCAGGCCGATCTGGGTCACCACCCCGACCACCCGGTCATTTTCGAGCAGGAGATCATCGACCGGTTGCTGGAACAGCGTCAGATGGGCCTGGTTTTCTAAGCGCCGCCGGATCGCCTGCCGATAGAGCACCCGATCGGCCTGCGCACGGGTCGCCCGCACCGCAGGGCCTTTGCTTGAATTCAGGGTGCGAAACTGGATGCCCGCCTCGTCGGTCGCCAGCGCCATGGCACCGCCGAGCGCGTCCACCTCCTTGACCAGGTGTCCCTTGCCAATGCCGCCGATGGACGGGTTGCAGGACATCTGGCCCAGGGTCTCGATATTGTGGGTCAGCAGCAGCGTCGCCCGTCCCATGCGCGCGGACGCGAGCGCGGCCTCGGTGCCGGCGTGCCCGCCGCCCACCACGATGACCTCGAAGATGGTTTCGAACTCCATGATTTTTATCGGGATTTGCGCGGGCGCCCCGCGCGGTGGCAATCCCGCCATTTTAGCCTATCGAGCGACGCGCCGAAAGGCGTGGTTTCACGTGAAACGAGCTTTGGGCGGACCGAATGTTTCACGTGGAACCAACATCCAGGATGGCAGCGCCTGCGGCGGAGTACGAAGCTCCAAGCGACACGCCGACGTCGCCCCATTTATCCGGATCGAAATTTCGTGCGTTGCCTGTCCATCGATTCATCCAACGATTGCCGCCGGTCCTCGCGGAATTGCCAACTGGACCGAGCGCTTCGCAGCGGTTATGAACAATGCGGCCGTCACGTCACTGCCTCGCCACGTTGTCCCTGTCTGCAAGCGGGACACTACCGATCTCGAACGCGCAGCCCCCCGTGCTCCCAGTGCGCAGCCGCCCGTGCCAACCAATGACATGCGACGCAACCCTTGGTCGCCGACACATTCCACCCGACACTCCACGCGTGGGGGTGACGTCGCTGGCGTTATTCCGCGAGGGCCGATCCAAAATCGGGCGGGCCCAGCACAGAGCGCGGCGGGCCGCACTCATCCACACGCGCTCCACCGATTGTCCACAGCCTTGTCCACCGCAGGGTTTCGTCAGGAAGCCAGCGGGCTTGCGCCTCCGGTCCGGCGAACGTTTGTCTTTACACCACCGAGCGACAGTTCGACCGCGATCATTCAGGGGCTTGGGCAGAACGTCTCACTCCCGGCGAATTCCCGGAGCGCGCGCCAGGTCGTGGGGGCCACCCGAGGGGCAGGCCGCGCACCCGGGCGACGCCTCGATACCGGTCCGGGCTATCCAGCGCGGCCGTGGGGGCTTCGCGCAGTCCGCTGCAACGTTCGCCCGTTCGAGTGAATTGGGTCGAACCGCGCCCTCGATCGGGCCGACCCAGCCATCAAGTGGAGTGCAGCAGCGCGCGTGGCGACTGCCGCACAGCGCATTCGGCGGGAACACCACCGATAGTGTGCGCACACTCTACCGGCGCCCTCCGTTGTCGGCTGCTTAGTGAACCAACCCCTGCTCAGTAAAGTACTTGAGGGCGCCGGGATGAATCGGCACGGTGTTGCCGGCCAGCGCAGCCTGCCGCGTCATCCCCGACAACGCCGGATGCATGCGCTTGAAATCGTCGAAGCTATCGAACACCGCCTTGGTGATCACATACGCGGTCTCGTCGGACATATCGGCGCTCACCACGATCGTCGCCAGTGGGCCGAACGTCGGTTGCGCATCCTTCGCTCCCCTGTACAGGCCCCCTGGCACATCGGCCTTTGCGTAAAAAGGATTGGCCGCGATCAGCCGATCGATCGGCGGCCCGGTCACCGGCACGATGTCGATTTCGCATTCGGCCGCCGCCTCGGCGAAGATCGGGTTCGGATGTCCGCCAACGAGTACGAACGCGTCGATCTTGTTGTCGCAAAGCGCTGGCGCCATCTCGACGAACTTGAACTCCGCGGCGAGCTTGAAATCGCTCGACGTTATCCCGAATGCCCGCATGACGAGTTCCATGGTGGCGCGCGTGCCCGACCCCGCATCGCCGATGTTGACTCGTTTGCCTTTGAGATCGGCGAATCCACGGATGCCGGCGTCGTGCCGCGCGACCAGCGTGAACAGTTCGGGATAGACCGAGAAGAGCGCGCGCAGTTTGGGCTTCGGCTTGTCCTCATACGGGCCGATGCCCTTCATCGCGTAATACTGGATATCGCTTTGCGCGATGCCGAGCGCCATGTCGCCAGCGAGGACGCCATCGATATTGAACACCGACCCTGTCGTCGCTTGGGCCGTACAACGCACGTTGTGATGTCGACGCCCCGCGGTCACAAAACGGCACAGCGTGCGACCCAGCGGATAGTAAACACCCACCACGCCGCCGGTGCCGAGCGTAACGAGCGTCTGCGCCGCGTGGCCTGGCGCCGGCATCACGGTTGCCGCGACACCCGCAAGCAGCACGGCAAGCATTGCATGACGCCAACGGATCAATTCATTTCCCGGCTCGCCGCGCGATGGGGATGGCACACCGCTTCGCCGCAGCGGCCAAGCGTTGCGACAGTGCAGTGAAATACTAACCGGAAAGCTGCGCGGCCAGATGCTCGCGCTCGGCCTGCAGTGCGGCCGGCTTCTTGGCGCCCAGCTTCGCGAACAGTGCGTCATGCGCGGCCAGTTCACGCGTCCACTGCTGCTCGTCGATGCGCATCGCGGCAGCGAAGTGCTCGGCGTCGAACTGCGTGCCCGTCCAGTTGAGATCGTCATACGACGGGGCCAATCCCACGGCAGTCTCCCGCGCCGTTGCCTGGCCGCTGCAGCGTTCGACGATCCATTGGAGTACGCGCATGTTTTGCCCGAAGCCGGGCCACAGGAATTTGCCCGCGGCGTCCTTGCGAAACCAGTTGACGCTGAAGATGCGCGGCGGATGCGCGAGGCGCTTGCCCATGCGCAGCCAATGCGCGAAATAATCGCCGATGTGATAACCGCAAAACGGCAGCATCGCGAACGGATCACGCCGCACTTCGCCCACCGCGCCCGTGGCGGCAGCGGTCGTCTCGGAGCCCATCGTCGCCGCCTTGTAGACGCCCTCTTCCCAGGTACGCGCCTCGGCGATCAGCGGCACCGTATCCGAACGCCGGGCACCGAAGACGAACGCCGAGATTGGCACGCCCGCGGGATCATCCCACGCAGGGTCGAGCGATGGACACTGCGCTGCCGATACGGTGAAGCGCGCATTCGGATGCGCGGCCTTGCGTCCGCAGTCCGGGGTCCAATCCTTGCCCTGCCAGTCGATCAGATGGGCCGGTGGCGTGCGCGTCATGCCCTCCCACCAGACGTCGCCGTCGTCGGTAAGCGCTACGTTGGTGAAAATGACGTTGGCCTTGAGCGTCTCCATTGCATTCGGATTGGACTCGTACGACGTTCCCGGTGCGACACCGAAGTAGCCCGCCTCCGGATTGATCGCACGCAGGTACCCGTCTGCATCGGGCTTCAGCCATGCGATGTCGTCGCCGATCGTCGTCACCTGCCAGCCTTCACAACCAGCGGGTGGAATCAGCATCGCGAAATTCGTCTTGCCGCAGGCACTCGGGAAGGCGGCGGCGACGTAGCTCTTCTGACCCTGTGGCGAGGTGACGCCGAGGATCAGCATGTGCTCGGCAAGCCAGCCCTGGTCGCGTCCCATCACCGAGGCGATGCGCAGCGCGAAGCATTTCTTGCCCAGCAGCGCATTGCCGCCATAGCCGGACCCGTAGCTCCAGATCTCGCGCGACTCCGGGAATTGCACGATGTACTTGTGCTCGCGATTGCACGGCCACGCCACGTCGCGCGAACCCACGGCCAGCGGCGCGCCCACCGAGTGCACGCAAGGTACGAACACGCCGTCGCTGCCGAGCACGTCGTACACGGCGCGCCCCATGCGCGTCATCATGCGCATGTTCACGACGACGTACGGGCTGTCCGACAGCTCGATGCCGATGTGCGCGATCGGACTACCCAGCGGGCCCATCGAGAACGGCACCACGTACAGCGTGCGGCCGCGCATGCAACCGGCGAAGAGGCCGCGCAGCGTACGCCGCATCTCGTCCGGCTCGACCCAATTGTTGGTGGGGCCCGCATCGTCCGCGCGGGCGCTGCAGATGAACGTGCGATTCTCGACCCGGGCGACGTCCGACGGATCGGAACAGGCGAGATAACTGCCCGGACGCTTCGCCTCATTGAGGCGCGTAAGCGTGCCAGCCTCGACCATCTGTGCGCACAGCGCGTCGTATTCCGCCTGGCTGCCGTCACACCAGACAACGCGTTCCGGTGTGGTGAGTGCGGCGATCTCGCGCACCCAGCCCAGGAGCTTCGGATGACGCACGTAGGCCGGCGCGCCTACCGAGGCGGCCAGCGTGGCAATCGATTCAGGTTGATTCATCGCATGCAGGGGAACAGTGGCAGGGGAGTCCGCTGTCGATGCGATCCTGCAGCGGTATGACCCAAGTTTACCCGCGGAATGCAGGTTCGCCCACTTGCGCCGCACTGGTCAAACGGCCTTACCGATTTGCAACGATGAACAAACGCCGGAAGGGAAATAGCGTGCGCCCGTCGGCCCATGGCGGGTAGGCCACTGCCAGCGCCTGCCCATAGGCGGCGAGGAATTCGTGTTGCTCGGCAACATCGAGCACTGCCATGAACGGCACGAGGTAGGTTCCGCGCGTCCACGCCGCGACCGGATGCTCGCCGTCGGAACGCGGTTCCAATATCTGCAGGTACTCGGTCGTCCAGATATCGACGACGCGCGCGCCGGGCGCGAGCCAATCGAAGTACGCTGTCGCCGCGGCCGTGGGCGCCTGGCGCACCAACCCCGCGAGCTTTTCCCGCCAGCGGTCACTGCGCACCAGTGCCAGGATCGCCGTGTGGGACGGCGCGCGCAGGTTGTCGGGCATCTGGACGGCGAGCGTCCCGCCAGTGGCCACCATGCCGGCCACCCGCGGGAAGAGTCGCGCATGATCGTCGAGCCATTGCAGTGCGGCGTTGCTGTAGACGACGTCGACCGGCGCGTCGGGCTGCCACGTCGCGAGGTCCGCTTCGACGAAGCTGTAGCGCTCGTCATCGCCCACTGCGGTGCGCGCCTTGGCCAGCATCGTCGGCGAATTGTCGACACCGACGATGCGCGCCCGCGGCCAGCGCGCACCGAGCATGCGCGTGACATTGCCGGCACCGCAGCCCAGATCGACGACCACGCGCGGGGCCTCCATCGGCACGCGCACCAACAGGTCGAGTGCCGGGCGCATGCGGGCCTCCTCGAACTGCAGATACTGGTGCGGACTCCAGGTCATGGCTTGGCTTGTTGCCGGCCACGATACCAGCGCCGGGCGCGGGCGAACACCAGCGGTGTGGCGAGCAACAGCACGACCAGGCGCGTGACGTGAAACGCAGTCACCAGCGGAACGCCGAGTTGCAGGACCTTGGCCGTGATGCACATCTCGGCGATTCCTCCCGGCGCCAAGCCGAGGACCAGCGTCGCCGGTGGCTGGCCGGAGAGCCAGGCCAGCACCACCGCGAAGAGCCCCGACAGCGCGATCGAGATCACGACCGAGAGCGCGACAGCGCCGATGAAGCGATGCGCGCCGCGCAGAAAGTCGCGCTGGAAGCGGGAGCCCAGTGCGCAACCGAGCAGCCATTGACCGATATTGGAAACCACCGGCGGCATCGCCGACAGATCGATCTCCGCGAACGTGAGCGGGATCGCGACGGCGAGCGACCCCAGCACGAAGGCGTTGGGCCAGCGCAGGATTTGCAGCAATGCGCTGCCGGCGAACGTGGCCGCCATCAGCACCACGAATCCCGGCAGCGAGAAGGCACGCGCGCCCTGCGCGTACGGGTCGGCACCATGCACGCCGAGTGCGGTGATCGCCGCCGGGACAATCGCCACCACGATCAGGATGCGCAGGCTCTGTGCGGCAGCCACCTTGTCCTCGCGCGCCCCGAAGCGCCCGCCGAGCGTGGCCATTTCCGCCGCCCCGCCCGGGACGCTGGCGAAGATGCCGGTCGTGCGGTCCACGCCGGCGGTACGCGCCAGCGCGATGCCGGACACGTAGCCCACGGCAATGGCGAACGCGGCACCGGCCGCGAGCAGGTACCACAGGCCCACCACCTGATGCACGACGGTCGGCGTGAAGTACAGGCCAAGCGACGTGCCGATGATCCACTGCCCGCCATACCGCGCGGCGGGCGGGGCCTCGATCGGCGCGCCGGCCACGCGCAGCAGCGCGACCGCAAAGAGCGGCCCCAGCATCCACGGAATCGGCGTATGCAGCCACGCACAGAATGCGCCGGCAGCCGCGCCGACGCCCAGCGCACCGAGCCAGCGGACGACGCTCGAACTCAACGGCCGCGTGCGGCGCGGCGCGCCGCTACCCGGCGCCACAGCGGCGGCACGATCACGGCGAGCGCGGCGAGCGCGAGCACGCCGGCGGCGATGGGATGCGTGAAGAACACGGAAGGATCGCCCTGGCTGATCGCGAGGGCGCGGCGGAACTGGCTTTCCGCCAGCGGCCCCAGGATCATCCCGACGACCACCGGGGCCACCGGGATGTCATAGCGGCGCATCAGGAAGCCGATCACGCCGATGATGTACAGCAGCAAGAGGTCGAACCACGAATTGCGCAGGCCGTACGAGCCCAGCGTCGCGAAGATCAGGATGCCCGCATAGAGCAGCGGGCGCGGAATGGCGAGGAGCTTCACCCACAAGCCCACCATCGGCAGATTGAGGATCAGCAGGATCACGTTGCCGATGTACATGCTGGCGATGAGCGCCCATACCAGCGTCGGCTGCGTTTCGAACAGCAGCGGCCCGGGCTGCAGTCCGTATTGCTGGAACGCGGCGAGGATGATCGCGGCAGTCGCGGTGGTCGGCAGACCCAGCGTCAGCAACGGCACCAGCGTGCCCGTGGCCGACGCATTGTTGGCCGCCTCCGGCCCGGCCACGCCTTCGATCGCGCCGTGGCCGAATTCCTCCGGATATTTGGTCAGCTTGCGTTCGATCGCATAGGAAAGAAAGGTCGGGATCTCCGCGCCGCCGGCCGGCAGCGTGCCGAACGGGAAGCCGAGCAACGTGCCCCGCAGCCACGGCTTCCATGAGCGCGCCCAGTCCTGCGCCGTCATCATCACCGAACCCGTGAACTTCTCGAGCTTGTCGACCACGCGGTTGAGATAGGTCGCCATGTACAGCGTTTCACCCACGGCGAACAGGCCGACCGCGACCACGACCACGTCGATGCCATCGAGCAGCTCGGGAATGCCGAAGGTAAAGCGCGCCTGGCCGGTTTGCGTGTCGATGCCCATGAGCCCCAGGAACAGGCCAAAGAACAGTGCGGCCATCCCGCGCAACGGCGAGGCGCCCAGCACCGCGGACACCGTAGTGAAGGCGAGCACCATCACCGCGAAGTATTCGGCCGGACCGAACTTGAGCGCGATGTCGACGACCAGCGGTGACAGCAGCGTCAGCGCGATCGTGGCGAGCGTGCCCGCGACGAACGAGCCGATCGCGGAGGTCGCAAGCGCCGGACCGGCACGGCCCTGCTTGGCCATCATGTTGCCTTCCATCGCGGTGACGATGGTGGCCGACTCGCCCGGCGTGTTGAGCAGGATCGACGTCGTGGACCCGCCGAACATCGCGCCGTAATAGACGCCGGCGAACATGATGAGTGCACCGGTCGGTTCGATCTTCGCGGTCGCCGGCAGCAACAGCGCGATCGTCAGTGCCGGCCCCACGCCCGGCAGCACCCCGACCGCGGTGCCCAGCGTGACACCCACGAATCCCCACATCAGATTGGACAGCGTCAGCGCGACGCTGAAACCTTCGACCAGCGCGTGGAAAGACTCCATGTCAGCCGCGCCGCGCCATGCCGTGGAAATGCCCCCACGGCAAGGATCGCTGCGCGCCCTGGCGCCGCTTCATCACAGGAAAGGCAGCCAGCCCGCCGGCAGCGACAGCGCCAGCAGTTGCGTGAAGGTGAGATACGCCGCCGTCACCAGCAGTGCGCCGACGACCACGTCGCGCACTGGACGCACGCTGCCGAAGCCGCGCGCCACCAGCACGAACAGCAGCACGCCGGCCACGATGAAGCCTGCCCAGCCGATGAATGCCATCTGCAGCAGGATGCCGGTGCTGATGACCACGAAGGCGCGCCGGTCGGGTGTGGCGTGGGCGGCTTCGTCATCGGGCATGTTAGGCCAACCACCGGTGAGCGCACGCCACGTCAGCAGGGCGCCGGAGGCAGCAAGGCCGGCGCCGATCATGTACGGAAACAGGCGCGGACCGACGCCGGAGAAATTTTGCCCCTGCGGAATGGTGCCGGTGTCGAACAGCACGAAGACCCCGAGTCCCAGCAGGCCCAGCGCACAGAGCAACTCTCCCCAATGGCCGCGCGCGTCCAGGCGATCTCCGGCGAAGTCAGGGTCAGGGTCGTCGCGCGGTCACTTCTTGACCAGGCCCACGCTCTCGATGATCTTGCCGATGCGGACCTGGTCCTTGTCGAGGAAGGTCTTGAACGCGTCGCCGGCCAGGAACAGATCCTCCCATTCGTTTTTCTTGAGCGTGGCCTGCCAGGCCGGTGTCTTCACGGTCTTGGTCAGGAGGTCGATCAATTCCTTGCGCTGGGCGTCGGTGATGTCGGGTGCGCCGAACACACCGCGCCAGTTGGCGAGCTCGACGTCGATACCCTGCTCCCTGAGCGTCGGAATGTCGATGCCCGGCAGGCGCTTGTCGGAGGAAATGGCGAGCGCACGCATCTTGCCCGACTTGATCTGTCCTGCGAACTCGCCATAGCCGCTGATGCCGGCGGCCACGTGGCCGCCGAGGATCGCGGCGAGCGCCTCGCCACCGCCGGCATACGCGATGTAGTTGATTTTGGCCGGATCGGCGCCCGCCGCTTGCGCGATCATCGCCGCGAGGATGTGATCGGTGCCGCCCGCCGAGCCGCCGCCCCAGGAGACGCTGCCCGGGTTGGCTTTGAGCTGGGCCACCAGGTCCTTCATCGTCTGAATCTTCGAGGAGGCGGGCACGACGACGACTTCGTATTCACCGGTGAGACGCGCGAGCGGCGTGACCTGAGACA
Source organism: uncultured beta proteobacterium (assembly GCA_963756765.1). Taxonomy (GTDB): domain Bacteria; phylum Pseudomonadota; class Gammaproteobacteria; order Burkholderiales; family Casimicrobiaceae; genus VBCG01. The sequence continues at coordinate 18,686 of CAVWPC010000017.1, forward strand.
GCGTGACCGGCGACTTGTTGGTGATGATCGCGCCGACCATCACCATGCCGCCGATCATGATGGCGTTCGGGTCGCCTTTCTGCGAATTGACGAACTGCGCGATACCGATGGTGCCGCCAGCGCCGCCCTTGTTGTCCACCGTGATCTTGCCACCCGGATTGGCGCTTTGCATCGCCGCCTGCAGCGCGCGGCCGGTCTGGTCCCAGCCGCCGCCGGGATTGGCCGGGACGAGAATCTTGAGCGTATCGAAGGCATGGGCCAGCGGCGCCGCCAGCAGGCTCGCTGCAGCCGCGACGAATCCCAGACGCCGCATTGCGGCGAGCAGGCGATGAGCATCCAACATGGGGAAATCCTCCGTGATCCCAGGCGCTTGGTCGCCTTGGGCGACACAGCATAATACAAACGGGCAACGGTGGAACGGACCTGTGCGCCGCGCGCGCGGGACCCCTCTCGCCGCTCGCGGCGCTCGGCCTCCATGCGCATTCTGGAATCCCGCACCGCTGCGTGGTCGGCCTCTTGCGCCGACTCGCCTGGCTCGACCCCACGCGCTACGCGCGCGGGGACCCCTCTCGCCGCTCGCGGCGCTACTTCCCGATGCAGAACCGGCTGAAGATGACGCCGAGCAGATCGTCGGCCGTGAATTCGCCGGTGATCGCGCCAAGCGCCTGCTGGGCGAGGCGCAGTTCCTCGGCGAACAGCTCGATCGCGGGCGGCGCGACGCCGATGTGCCCGCCCGCCGCGGCGAGATGCACCATTGCGTCGCGCAGGGCGAGGACATGCCTTTCGCGCGCGAGGTAGGTGTCGTCCGCGGGTTCGGCCGAGCCGACCACCGAGAGCACTTCTCGCTCCAGCAACGAGCGGCCGGCGCCCAGTGTCGCTGACACCCACACGTGCCGGCGCGGCGCGCCGTCGACGGTTTGCACCAGCGCACGCGGCGCAATGCCGGCGAGGTCGGTCTTGTTGTGCACGACCACGCGCGGCAGACCGGGCGGCAACCGCGCGAGGATGGCGCGATCCTCCGCATGCAGTTCATCCGCCGGCTCGCGCGCATCCACCAGCAACAGCGCGAGGTCGGCCTGCGCAATCGCCGCCCAGGTGCGTTCGATGCCGAGTCGCTCGACGGTATCGTCGGTTTCGCGCAAGCCGGCGGTATCGACGACGGTCAGCGGAATGCCCACAACCTCGATCACGCGTTCGACCAGATCCCGCGTGGTGCCCGGAATCGCGGTGACGATCGCCGCCTCCTCGTGCGCCAGACAATTGAGGAGGCTCGACTTGCCGACGTTGGGCCGGCCAACGAGCACGACCGTCAGGCCCTCCCGCAGAAGCGCACCGGTGCGCGCGCGCGCCAGCACTTCGTCGAGTCGCGCACGCAGTGCCGAGAGCCGGCCGAGCACGTCGCCCGCCGCCAGGAATTCCATCTCCTCCTCCGGAAAATCGAGCGTGGCTTCGGTGTACATGCGCAGGTCGGTGAGCCCGGCCACCAGCGTGCGGACCTCGCGCGAAAACGCGCCGCTCAAGCTGCGCACGGCAGCCCGGGCTGCGGTCGCGGTCGTGGCATCGATCAGGTCCGCCACGCTCTCCGCCTGGGCGAGATCGAGCTTGCCATTCAGGAAGGCGCGCTTGGTGAACTCACCGGGTTCCGCGAGACGCGCGCCCAGTTCGACGCAGCGCGCCAGCAGCAGGCGCAGGATCGCCGGTCCGCCATGCCCATGCAGTTCGAGCACGTTCTCGCCGGTATAGGAGTGCGGTGCCGGGAAATGCAGTGCGAGGCCGTGGTCGAGCGCCGCGCCCCCCGCATCGCGAAAAGTCGCGGTCGTGGCCACCCGCGGCGCCAACCTTCGGCCCACGACGCCGGCGATCAGCGCTTCAAGATTCCCGCCCGACACGCGCACGACCCCGATGCCCCCTCTCCCGGGCGGCGTGGCGATCGCGGCAATGGTCGGTCCGGCAAGTGCGGGCATTAAGGCTCCGGCGCCATGCTACCGGAGCGCAAGGGCGGCGAGCGCAGGCGTGCCCGCCCGGGTGCCAGCGCCGCGCGGGTGCCTAGCGGCGCTTCGCTTCCTTGGCCGCCGCTTCGCGGGTCAGCACGCGGTTCATGTGCCACTGCTGCAGGATCTGCAGGATGTTGTTGACCAGCCAGTACAGCACCAGGCCCGACGGGAAGAAGATGAACAGCACCGAGAAGGCGATCGGCATGATCTGCATGATCTTCGCCTGCATCGGATCGGTGATCGGCGTCGGCGACAGCTTCACCTGCAGGTACGCGGTGATCGCGTAGATCACCGGCAGCACGTAGTACGGGTCGGGCGCCGACAGGTCCTTGATCCACAGGATCCACGGCGCCTGCCGCAGCTCCACCGCCGACAGCAGCACCCAGTACAGCGCGATGAAGACAGGGATCTGCACCAGGATCGGCAAACAGCCGCCCAACGGGTTGATCTTCTCCGTCTTGTACATCTCCATCATCTTGAGCTGCAGCTGCTGCTTGTCGTTGGCGTACTGCGCCTGCAGCGCCTTCATCTTGGGCGCGATGATCTTCATCTTGCCCATCGACCGCGCCGCCGCGGCATTGAGCGGGTAGAAGGCGGCCTTGATCATGATGGTCATCACGATGATCGACCAGCCCCAGTTGCCGAGGATGCCGTGCAGCCACTTGAGCAGCACGAACAGCGGGGCGGCGAGCACGGTGAAGATCCCGTAGTCGACGACCAGGTCCAGACCCTTGGCGGTCTTGGCGAGCACGTCCTGGTCCTGCGGCCCGACATAGAGCGGAACCTGCACCTGACCCGACGCGCCCGGCGCGATGGTACCGACCGGCATGATGACGCCCGCGGCGTACAGGCCGTTGTCGAGCTTGCGGGTGAAGAATTCGCGCGGCACCTTGGCGTCGTCGGACGGCAGCCAGGCCACGGCGAAGTAGTGCTCGATCATGCCGACCCAGCCATTGTCGGCATTCTTCTGGTACGGAATCTTGCGGCTGGGATCGGCCGCGAGCTTGTCGATTTCGCCGAAGTCGACCTTCTTGAAGTTGTCGGTGGCGTTGTAGATGACCGGCCCGACGTAAGACGCGGGCGCCATCGAGTTTTGCACCACGGCGTGCTTGGTGTCGCGGGTCAGCTGGAAATAGGCGAACGGGTTCAGCGGGGCCGTGCCCACGTTCGTGATGTCGAAGCGCACGTCGATCAGATAGCTGCCCCGGTGGAACGTCAACGTCTTCACGACCTTGTCGCCGTTCGGCGCCGTCGCGGCGAGCTTGAGGTCGAGCGTATCGACGCCCGGCTTCAGTTCGCGCGGACCCGGCAGGACTTCGAACGGCGTCCGGTGATTCGGCAAGCCGTCGCCGATGAGCCCGGCCTGGGCGACGAACGTGCGATCGGCGGTGCGTAGCAGCACGTTGTACGGCTTGCTCGGGTCGGTGGCATCACGATGGCGCGACAACGCAACCAGCGAGATGACCCCTCCGACCGTGTCGACCTCGGCGGTGTAGAGGTCAGTCTTGATGGCCACCCGTTCGCCCGCCGGTGCCAGCGCAGCGCCGGCGCCGGATGCCCCGCCGGCGGCCGGGGTGGCCGCCGTTCCGGTGCCCGGCAACGCGGATGGCGTCGGCAGGTCCTTCGCGGAGGTCGGGGTCGAAGCCGGGGTCGGGCCCGAAGGCGCCGGAAACTCCTGGGCGCTCTTCTGCACCAGCGCCGGCGGCGGCGCGTGATCCTTCTGCCACGCCTCCCACAGGAAGATCGCGGACATCGAGAAGATTACGAACAGGATGAGGCGTTGGATATCCATCACGATCGGGGCATGTCACGCGCCAGCGGGCACGCGCCTTTGTTGGCATGGGGGGGTACCGGGTCGTATCCACCTGGGTGATAGGGGTGACAGCGGCACACGCGACGCACCGCCAACCAGCTGCCCCGCCCGGCGCCATGCTCCAGCACCGCCTCGCGCGCGTATTCGGAACAACTGGGATAGAAGCGGCAGTGACTGCCCAGCAGCGGTCGCAGCACGTACTGGTACACGCGAATGAGTCCGAGCAGCAGGCTTTTCATGGGCGCACGTTGCCGGCAAGAACGGCGAGCAGGTCATGCGCTTCCTGCGCCGCGGCATCCTGCTCGACCCGATTGCCGGCCTGCTTGACGCGCAGGATCAGGTCGAAGCCGAGCAACCCGGGCCGCAGCGCGCGCAGGACTTCGCGCAGTTTGCGGCGGATGCGATTGCGGTCGACGGCACGAACGGACACTTTGCGGCCAATGACGAATCCGGCGCGGCCGGGATGCCTGGATGCGGGGGCTGCCACGACCTGCACGTAGCGGCCGTCGTAGCGACGCCCCTGGCGAAACACCGCCTCGAAGGCGCCCTGGCCGGTCAACCGATACAGCCGGCTCGCGGGCCGGCGCGCAGCTGGATGCGCTGACGGCAGGATCGAAACAGGGGCTGGGAAATCAGGCCGACAGGACCTTGCGGCCCTTGGCGCGGCGCGCGGCCAGGACCTTGCGGCCGCCGACGGAAGACATCCGGGCGCGAAAACCGTGCTTGCGCGCGCGGCGGATCTTGGAGGGCTGGAACGTGCGTTTCATGGCGGACCTTGGAAGCTTTCGAATTGCGTTGGAAAAGCCTTATATTAGAGCGCGTTAAGTGGCATTCTGTCAATCCCCGGCGGGCCCGGCGCCGCAACCCCCACCGATGCGAGCAGTCACTTTCGGCTGATCGCGCGGCCCGCCCGCGCCTGCGCCAGACGGGCGGCGGAAGGGCGCGAGCCCTGTGGATAACTGCCGACGACGGGTCTACAATCCACAGCCTCCGACTACTGCTTTGTGCGCGCCCGCCAAGAGGCGCCGTTCGGTTCCCCTGTGTTTTCCTCGCCTTTGCGCCACCCGTTTCCGATTGCAATGCCGATGCACGCTGCCGCCTTTTCCCCCGCCTGGAACCTGTGTTTGCGGGCGTTCGAACGTGAGTTGACCCCCCAGCAGTTCGCCACCTGGATCCGCCCGCTCGCCTGCGCCGAAGCCAATGGCGCACTGCGCCTGGTGGCGCCGAATCGCTTTGTGTTGCAGTGGGTGCGCGATCGCTTCGGCGACCGCATCGCCACGCTGGCCAAGGAGGCCACCGGGGCGGCGATCCAGGTCGAATACGCTGTGGCGGACGCGTCGGCTACCCCGGTCGCGGCCGCCCGGGCCTCGGCGTCGGCCCCGGCGCCGACGGCAGCCGAAGCTGTGGATACCTTGCCGCCGCCACCCCCGGCGCGGGTCGCCGTGGCGGGCAGCGTGGCGCCCGGGGCGCGCAAGACCGACGCCACCAGCCTCAACCCGACCTTCACCTTCGCCTCGTTCGTCTCAGGGAAGGCGAACCAGCTCGCCCGCGCGGCCGGGCTGCAGGTCGCCGACCACCCTACGTCGTACAACCCGCTGTTCGTCTACGGGGGGGTGGGCCTGGGCAAGACCCACCTGGTCCAGGCCATCGGCAACCACATCCTCGCGCAGAATCCGGCCGCGAAGATCCGCTACATCCATGCCGAAACGTACGTTTCCGACGTGGTGCGCGCCTACCAGCACAAGGCGTTCGACGAATTCAAGCGCTATTACCGGTCGCTCGACCTGCTGCTGATCGACGATATCCAGTTCTTCGGCGGCAAGAACCGGACGCAAGAGGAGTTTTTTTACCTGTTCAACACGCTGATCGAGGCGCACAAGCAGGTCGTCATCACCTGCGACACCTATCCCAAGGAAATCACCGGTATCGAGGAGCGCCTGATCTCCCGCTTCGGTTGGGGCCTGACGGTGGCGCTGGAGCCTCCCGAACTCGAGATGCGCGTCGCGATCCTGCTCGCCAAGGCGCACTCGGTGGGAATGCGCATGGACGAACAGGTCGCCTTCTTCATTGCCAAGCACATTCGCTCCAACGTGCGCGAGTTGGAAGGTGCACTGAAGCGCGTGCTCGCCTACTCGAACTTTCACGGGCAGGAAATCTCCCTGGCGCTGGCCAAGGAGGCGCTCCGGGACCTGCTGGCGGTGCAGAACCGCCAGATTTCGATCGAAAACATCCAAAAGACGGTGGCCGACTACTACAAGGTGCGCATCTCCGACATGCATTCGAAGAAGCGCTCGCGCGCGGTCGCCCGGCCGCGCCAGGTGGCCATGGCGCTGGCCAAGGAACTGACGCAGATGTCGCTGCCGGAGATCGGCAGCAACTTTGGCGGCCGCGATCACACCACGGTGCTGCACGCCTGCCGGCAGGTCGCCAAACTGCGCGAATCGATGCCCGACATGAACCACGACGTGAACTTTTTGCTGCAGGTGCTGCGCAGCTGAGACGCCGCCGCGCGCCGCCATCGCGCAAGGCGATCCGGACGTGCGTTTTTCCCTATGAAAAAGCGCGTCTTTCTGTTATAATTTCAAAGGTTTTGCACCACCTTTCGGAACCCTCTTTTTGGGGCCGGTTTGGGGGCCGGTTTGCGATTTTTGTAACCTCTTTTATGCAGCATGCTGCCGTCGGCGGTGGCGTCCCAACGTTGGCGACGTGCTGACCGCCGCGTGGCCGCGAATCGATTGTGGAAAAAGGCCGTTTCGATCTCCATGCGCAAATTCCTCCCCAATCGATCCACAGCCAGCACAGACCTTGTCCCGCCGGTTGCACCGCGCCGAACCCACTGACGTGGCAGCCGTTTTGCCGACCATACCGAAAACCCCTGTCCTCCTATTAACTGACCTTACGGTTAAATAATGCAACTAAAACAGATCGCCCGTGACGCGCTCTTGAAACCGTTGCAGGCCGTTTCCGGCATCGTGGAACGTCGGCATACGTTGCCGATTCTCGCCAACGTCCTGCTCGAGCAGCGTGAAGGGCACCTCTACGTGACGGCGACCGATCTCGAAATGCAGATCACCGCACACAGCACACTCGAAGCCAAGGATGGGCAGGCGACGACCGTTGCCGCGCGCAAGCTGCAGGATCTCCTGCGCGCGCTGCCGGACGATGCAACGCTCAACATCGACGCCAGCAGCAACAAGATGACCGTTCGAGCGGGCCGCTCGCGCTTCAACCTGCAAACGCTGGCCGCGGCCGATTACCCGCACATCAGCCTCGGATCCGAGCAGCTGCAGACATTGTCGCTGCCGCAGCGCGAACTGCGGTCGCTGTTCAAGCTCGTCGAATTCGCGATGGCGCAGCAGGACATCCGCTATTACCTGAACGGCATGCTGCTCGTCATCGACAAGGCTTCGCTGCAGGCGGTTGCCACCGATGGTCACCGCCTGTCCTGGGCCAGCATCCCGGTGACGGGCGCCGGCGTGGACGAGATGCGCCGCCAGGAGGTCATCCTGCCGCGCAAGACCGTGCTCGAACTGGGCAAGCTCCTGCAGGACAGCGAGGAGCCGGTCACGCTCGAGGTCCTGGCCAACCAGGTGCGCTTTCGCTTCGCCAACATCGAGCTGGTCTCGAAGGTCGTCGACGGCAAATTTCCGGATTTCAACCGCGTGATCCCGGTGGGTCACACCAAGCTCATCGAGATCGATCGCGTGGAACTCCTGGCCGCGCTCCAGAGGGCCGCGATCCTGTCGAACGAGAAATTTCGCGGCGTGCGCGTCGTGCTCGCCAGCGATCAGTTGAAGATCATCTGCACGAACAGTGAACAGGAAGAAGCCGAGGAGGAGCTGGAAGTCGCCTACAGCGGCGATGCGCTCGACATCGGCTTCAACATCACGTACCTACTCGACGCGCTGTCGAACCTGACGGTCGACCGCGTGCGCTTCGCCTTCGGCGACGCCAACTCGAGTGCGCTCGTCACCATGCCCGAGCGCGACGACTACAAGTATGTCGTCATGCCGATGCGCATTTGAAGTCAAAGGACAAGTAAATCGCAATGACCCCAGCACAACCGAAGCCGCAACCGCAGGACGAAGGCGCCGCCTACGACTCCTCCAGCATCAAGGTCCTCAAAGGACTCGACGCGGTGCGCAAGCGCCCCGGCATGTACATCGGGGACACGTCCGACGGCACCGGTTTGCATCACATGGTGTTCGAGGTGCTGGACAACGCGATCGACGAGGCGCTCGCCGGCGTCTGCGACGACATCAAGGTCGTGATCCACGCCGACAACTCCGTCTCGGTGCTGGATAATGGCCGCGGCATTCCCACTGACGTCAAGGACGACGACGAACTGAAGCGCTCGGCGGCCGAGATCGTGATGACCGAACTGCATGCCGGCGGCAAGTTCGACAACAACAGCTACAAGGTGTCCGGCGGCTTGCACGGGGTCGGCGTGTCGGTCGTCAACGCGCTGTCCGACTGGCTGAAGCTCAAGATCTGGCGTGACGGCAAGCTGCACCAGATCGAGTTCCGCCGCGGCGTGGCGGTGTCGCCGCTGGCGCTGGTCGGCCCTTCCGATCGTCGCGGCACCGAAGTGCACTTCATGGCGTCGACAGAGACGTTCAGCAACGTCGAATTCCACTTCGACATCCTCGCCAAGCGCATCCGCGAGCTGTCGTTCCTCAACAACGGCACCAAGATTGAACTCGTCGACCAGCGCGACGGCAAGAGCGAGAACTTCGCCTATTCGGGCGGCGTCAAGGGCTTCGTCGAATACATGAACCGGGCGAAGTCGACGCTGCATCCGAAGATCTTCTACGCGGTGGGCGAGAAGGACGGGGTGACCATCGAGGTCGCGATGCAGTGGAACGATTCGTACGCCGAGAATGTGCAGTGCTTCACCAACAACATTCCGCAGCGCGACGGCGGCACCCACCTGACGGGTTTGCGCCAGGCGATGACGCGCACGCTCAACAACTACATCGAGAAGGAAGAGGTCGCGAAGAAGGCAAGGGTCGAGACCACCGGCGACGACATGCGCGAAGGCTTGACCTGCGTGCTATCGGTGAAGGTGCCCGAACCCAAATTCAGTTCGCAGACCAAGGACAAGCTCGTGTCGTCCGAAGTGGGTCCCATCGTCCAGGAGGTGGTCGGCGCGAAGCTCACCGAGTTCCTGCTCGAGAATCCCAACGACGCCAAGATCATCTGCTCCAAGATCGTCGACGCGGCGCGCGCCCGCGAAGCGGCCCGCAAGGCCCGCGAACTGACGCGGCGCAAGGGCGTGCTCGATGGCATGGGCCTGCCCGGCAAGCTCGCCGATTGCCAGGAGAAGGATCCGGCACTGTGCGAGTTGTACCTGGTCGAGGGCGACTCCGCCGGCGGCTCCGCCAAGCAGGGCCGTGATCGCAAGTTCCAGGCGATCCTGCCGCTTCGCGGCAAGATCCTCAATGTCGAGCGCGCGCGATTCGAGAAGCTCCTGTCCTCCGAGGCCATCGCGACGCTCATCACCGCGCTGGGCGCGGGCATCGGCAAGCCCGGCGGCGGGGATGGCAATGGCAAGGACGACAAGGACGCGTTTTCCGCCGACAAGCTGCGCTATCACCGCATCATCATCATGACCGACGCGGACGTCGACGGCTCGCACATCCGCACGCTGCTCCTCACGTTCTTCTACCGGCACATGCCGGACCTGGTCGACCGCGGCCACATCTACATCGCGCAGCCGCCGCTGTACAAGGCGAAGCAGGGCAAGGAAGAGATCTACCTCAAGGACGATCACGAGCTGAAGCAGTACCTGCTGCGCGTGGCGCTCAAGAACGCGGAATTCTCGCCCGGTGCCGAGCGGCCGCCCTTGTCCGCCGACACCTTCGCGAACATCGCGCGCGAGTTCCTGCTGGCCGAGGCGGTGATCGATCGCCTGGCCCGCGTGACCGACCCCGCGGCGCTGCACGCGATCCTGAACGGGACGCGCATCGACCTCGACACCGAAGCCAGTGCACGCGAAAGCGCGAAGGCGCTGCAGGCCGGCATCGCCGACACCGACGTCACCGTCGAGGCGCGCTACGACGCGGCGACCGAATCGCGTCGGCTGGTGATCCGTCGCATGCACCACGGCACGCCGCATTTGACCGGCATCGATGCGGACTTCCTGGCGAGCGGCGATGCGGCGCAGATCCGGGCCGCGGCCGCCGTGCTCGACGGCATTGTCCAGCCGGGTGCGGTGATCAAGCGCGGCGAGAAGGTGCAGGCCGTCAAGACGTTCAAGGACGCGCTCGACTGGCTGCTCGCGCAAGCCCGCGACGCGACCGCGACCCAGCGCTACAAGGGGCTGGGCGAAATGAATCCCGGGCAGTTGTGGGAAACGACCATGGACCCCAAGGTCCGCCGGCTCCTGCGCGTGCAGATCGAGGATGCGATCGCCTCCGACGAGATCTTCGCGACGCTGATGGGCGAGCAGGTCGAGCCGCGTCGCGCGTTCATCGAGAGCAATGCGCTGGGCGTGCGCAACCTCGACGTGTAGGCGGCGCTACGCCGACCTTACCCGTACAACCTGAGCAGGGCTTGTAATGGATGCGATGCAGATTGCATCGGCGCTGACCGATGCCTTGCAGGAACTGGTTGCCAGCGCGTTGATCGTTCTCGCACTGATGACGGTCACCGGCAATTTCGCGTCCATGCGCCTCCTCGGGCGATGCGGCATCGGATTGCGCGGACGCTATCTCGCTGCACTCGTCGTGTGCCTCTGCGCCGTGCTCGTGCTTGCCGGCGTATTCCCGACGCAGGCGACGACCGTACTTGTGGTGGCGCTGTTGCTCCTCGCGACGCTGCTGTTTCGCGCGCGCCTGATGCGGGCGTTCGCGCTCTTGGCGGCGATGTCCGCATCGCTGGTCATGGCCGAGCTGGTGCTCTAGCGGGGTGGGCACGCAAGCACAGGGTTCGAATCGCCTGTGGCCCGCGGCCTGGGCCACCGACTCGTATGCGGTGGTCGATCGATTGCGCCGCACGCATCATCCCGAAGCCGCCGACACGACGCGTTACCCGCTCCGGCTGCTGCGCTACTGGTTCATGCGCCACCTGATCGAGGCCCATGCGGCCCGTCTCGGGCGGCGTTTGAATGTGCTCGAGATCGGCGTTCACCTGGGCCAGATGCTGACCTTCATGGAACCGGAAGAGGGTCGGCCACCGGGCATCGTGCAGCAGTGGGACGCCGTCGATATCGATGCCGACGCCGGGCGATTGCGCGCGCTGGGTTACGCCGACTACATCGAGATGGACCTCGAAGGGGGGCGCCGGCCGCCGTTGACGCGACGGTACGACGTGATGATATTCCTGCATGTCCTCGAGCATCTGCGGCAGCCTGAGGCCTGTGTGCGTGCGTTCCTGCCGTTCCTCGCCGCGGATGGCACCGTGATCGGTGGTGCGCCGACCATGCCGAAGCTGGTTGCCGACGCCGGGTATGAGAAGCGGCTCGCCGACACGGCGCGGCCGTTCGGCCATGTCAGCATTCTTTCACCGGAACGCATCGAGCTGCTCGCCGACGACATGGAACTCGACTTGACGTTCCTCTCGGGCGCGTTCCTCGCGCGCAATTCCGGCAGCGCCATCGAGAACTCGAAGCTGTGGCTGCGCGCCAATCTCGCGTTCGGCGCGCTGTTTCCGTCGCTCGGCAGCGAGGTGTATTTCGCGCTGGAACGCCGGTCGACGTAGCTGCGCGGGTCAGTGCGCCTGCCGGCGTGTCCAGCGCAGGTACGGCCGTTCCGCCACCCACCACAACGCCGTGGCCGCCGCGGCCGACAGCACAAAACCCCCGAGGAAGATCAGGATGGAGTTGGCGACGACGCCCAGCATTGGCACGTGCGTGCCGACCGCGCGGGCGACCAGCGCGATGACCATCCAGTGCACGAGATAGAACGAGTAGCTGATGCGGCCGAGCGCGACGAGCGGCCGATCGGTCAATAGCGACGACACGAGATTGCCGGGCGAGAGGCTCTTGAGCAGTACGAGCGTAGCTACCGCGCCGAAGGCGGCAAGCCCCGCCAGCGGCGGCACCTCCGCCACCGCCGTGGCTGTGGTAACGATGAGGTAGGCGACGACGATCAGCACACCGGGGACCCGGCGCAACCACGACAGCAGGCGGGTCTCGTGTATCGCCGCGGTGACGCCGCAGAACAGGAACGACCAGCACAGCACGATGAGGTCTGCGCCCTGCAGCGCCAGCAGGATCGGCAAGACGATCCCCGCGGCGGGCAGCCACCATGCGCCCCACCGTGGCGCCTGCAGCGCCACCAGCGCGAGGACCGGAAAGGCGAGATAGAACGTCATCTCGTAGAACAGTGACCAGGTGACGATGTTGAACGGCACGATGTGCCACGCGGGCCAGCCGTTGAGGAACAGGAGGTTCCCGACCAGCCGCGGTACATCGGGCGGCGACCAGGTGCCCGATCCGTACGCGAAGGCAAGCGAGCCGAGGAACGAAAGAAAGAATGCCGGATACACGCGCAGCGTGCGTCGCCACGCGAAGCTGGCATAGGCAAGGCGGGGTCGGGGCCACCACATGCGGCCGATCAGGTAGCCGGAGAGCACGAAGAACAGGTACACCCCGTGGTGCGAGCGATGCAGCCAGAACAGCACGCTCCCGATCCACGTGACGCTGGCAGACTCGCGGACAACCTCGATACCGAGCAGTACTTCGGTGGCGTTGCCGGCTGCGTGTACGCAGAAAACGAGCAATACGGCGAAGCCGCGCAAGCCGTCGAGTGCCGGTTGGCGCGACGCGACGCTCCGGGCGACCGACCCTGGCGTCGCAGTGGCTGGTGACGACAGTGGTCAGCTCGCCTTGCGGCGACCCGTCGCGGTCCTGGCCGCGGCCTTTTTCGCCGCCGGCTTGGCGGAAGGCGCCTTCTTCGTCGCCGGCTTGGTGGCAGGTGTCTTCTTCGCTTTGGGCGCCCGCGCCTTTGGCGGTGCCGGCGGGTCGTCGTCGTGCGCGACCGGCGTTGGCGTCACTGGCTTCATGCGTGCGCGCGCCGGCGCGGCCGGTGTGGCCGGCGCCGCCACTGCCCGGGAAGACTTCTTCGCGCTCCCCCTGGCCGCACGCGTCGCCGTGCCGCTCCCCTTCCCGGCCTTGGCCGCCAGTAAAGCAAGCGCTTCGTCGAGCGTGATGGACTCGACCTGGTCGCGATCCGGCAGGGTTGCGTTGACATCGCCGTGCTTGACGTATGGGCCATACCGCCCGGCGTGGACCTCCACGGGCGCCTTGGTTTTCGGATGGGCGCCGAGCACCCGCAGCGCCGCGCCGCGGCCACGCGCCCGGCCCGCTTTCGACGGGTCCTTGGCCTCGAATTCGAAACCGACCTTGCCGTCCTTCTGCACGACCAGATACGCGGAAAACGGCCGGCGCGTCCGCGCCGAGACGAACTGCAACAGGTCGGTCTTTTTCGTGGCCAGGAGCTTCTGCATCTGCTCGGGCTCGATTGGCCGCTGCAGGATCATGCGGCCGGAACGGAAGTCGCAGGTCTTGTCGGGGCCGACGGCTTTCTCGCACACAAACGAATTGCCGAATTCGAACACCCGGTTGCCGCACTTGGGACAGGTGCCGAGCGGCGTCTGCGCGGAGAAATCCGGCGCTTCGCCATCGTCGGTGGTATCGGCGTTGCCGAAGTCGAAGACGACCTCGTTGGCGTCGTTGAGCTTGAGCTTGGCGGAGAACGGCCGGCCCATCTTGCTGCGAAAACCTTCGAGCGGCCCGATCTCACGATCCTTGAGCAGCGCGTCGGCTTCCTGCGGCTCGAGCTGGCGGCCGCCCATGATCTTCCAGAACGCGAAGTCGCAATTGACGCACTGGAACTTCTTGTACTTCTCGTGCACTTCGCCGCCGCATTTCGGGCAGGGGACGGCGAGCGTCGCGAAGTCGCCGGGGATGGTATCGCTCTCGTAATTCTTGGCCTGCGCGACGATGTGCTGCGTCATCTCGACGATTTCGCGCATGAACGCGGAACGTTCGAGCTTGCCGTGTTCCATCTGCGCGAGCTTGAACTCCCATTCGGCCGTGAGCTCGGGCGAGAAAAGCTCGGGTACGCCGAGGCCGTGCAGCAACGTGAGCAGCGAGAACGCCTTGGCGGTCGGCACGAGCTCCTTGCCCTCGCGATAGATGTAGCGCTCGGCGATCAATCCCTCGATGATGGATGCCCGTGTCGCCGGCGTGCCCAGGCCCTTCTCGCGCATCGCCTCGCGCAGCTCGTCGTCCTCGATGGTCTTGCCGGCTCCTTCCATCGCCGACAGCAGCGTGGCCTCACTCAGGCGCGGCGGCGGCCGGGTGACCAGCGCCACGACGTCGACCTTCTCGGTCGCGACTTTTTCGTCGGGCAGCACGGGCACCAGCGAGGATTCGTCGCCCTGCGCCTCCTTGCCGTAGACGGCGAGCCAGCCAGGCGCGACGAGCACCCTGCCCTCCGTCTTGAACGGTTCGTTCTCGACGCGCGTGATGCGCGTGGTGATGAGGTGCTCGGCGGCCGGATAGAACACGGCGAGAAAACGCCGCACGACGAGATCGTACAGTTTGCTTTCAACCTCGTTCAGGCTCTTCGGACGCACCTGCGTCGGAATGATCGCGAAATGGTCGGAGATCTTGGTGTTGTCGAAGATGCGTTTGTTGGGCCGCACCCACTTCTGCTTCAGGATCTCGCGCGCGAAACCGCCGAAGGCGTTGGTCTCGCCCAATTCCTCCAATGTTGCCTTGACGGTACCTATGTAGTCTTCCGGCAGCGCGCGGGCATCGGTCCGGGGGTAGGTCAGGACCTTGTGGCGCTCGTACAGCGCCTGCGCCAGCGACAGCGTCGTGCGGGCGGAAAAACCGAAGCGCCCGTTTGCTTCGCGCTGCAGGCTGGTGAGGTCGTACAAAAGCGGCGGGCTCTGGGTGGACGGCTTCGATTCTTCGGTGACGATACCCGGCTTGCCAGTGCAACGTCCGGCGATGGCGTTGGCGCGCGCTTCGTCCCACAGCCGCTCGGCGCGCAGGTCGGCATCGTCGTCGGACTTCTTCCACTTCTCGTCGAACCAGCGGCCGCTGTACTCGCCGCCTTGGGCGCGAAAGGTCCCGAGCACTTCCCAATAGTTGCGTGGCCGGAAGGCGCGGATCTTCTCTTCGCGCTCGACCAGAATGGCGAGCGTAGGCGTCTGTACGCGGCCGACGGTGGTCAGCTGGAAGCCGCCGGACTTGGAGTTGAACGCGGTCATCGCCCGGGTGCCGTTGATGCCGACCAGCCAGTCGGCCTCCGAACGGCAGACAGCGGCATCGGCGAGCGGCAGCATCGCCTCGTCGCTGCGTAGCGCGGCGAAGCCGTCGCGGATCGCGGCAGGCGTCATCGACTGCAGCCACAGGCGCTGGATCGGCTTGGCCGACTTCGCGTACTGGGCGATATAGCGGAAGATGAGCTCCCCCTCCCGCCCGGCGTCGCAGGCGTTGATCAGGGCGGCAACGTCCTTGCGCTTGATCAGCTTCAACAGCGTCTTCAGGCGGTTCTCGTTCTTCTCGATCGGCTTCAGCGCAAACCGTGTCGGGACCGCGGGCAGGTGCGCGAAGGTCCACTTGCCGCGCTTGACCTCCTCGTCCTCCGGCATGCCGATCTCGAGCAGGTGGCCGACGGCGGACGACAGCAGGTACCGGTCACTTTCGAAGTAATCGTCGTGCTTGGTGAAGCCGCCCAGCGCGCGCGCGACGTCCGCGGCGACGGAAGGCTTCTCGGCAATGATGAGTGTCTTGGACAAGGACGGGTGTGCTTGCGAAAGGGACGCCGATACTACCCCAGCTTGGCGGGACGACGAAACTCGCGGCCTGATCGGGGCGGGTGCTGGTCCCAGGTTCACCGGCGGTCGGCGCCGTCGCGCCATTGCCAGGTTCCACCCGCGATCCGGCTGACCCGCCCGTCGAGTTCGAGCTCGGTGAGCCGCGCGACGACCGCCTCCGGCGGCAGCGCCGTGCGCTCGACCAGCGTGTCGACATCGACCGGGTCGTGCCCCAGCGCGCACAGCAGCAGGTCGTTCGCGGGCGCTGCGGTCGGGCCCGTCGCGGCGGCGCCCTCCGGCGCCAGGCCGAGTTCGACCAGGACGTCCTGCGCGGTCTCGACCAGCTTGGCGCCTTCGCGCAGCAGCCGGTGGCAGCCGCGCGAGAGCGGCGAATGGATCGAGCCCGGGATCGCGAAGACCTCGCGCCCCTGCTCGCCGGCGTGGCGCGCCGTGGTGAGCGAACCGGAGGACAGGGCGGCTTCGACCACGAGCACGCCCCGGGCCAGGCCACTGATGAGTCGATTGCGCCGCGGGAAGTTCCACGCCGCGGGCGGGGTCCCCGGCGGGAATTCGGACACGAGCCCGCCCTGCGCCGCGATGGTCCGCGCCAAGTCGCGGTGCCGGGCCGGGTAGACCCGGTCGAGGCCGGTCCCGACGACGGCGAGCGTGGCACTGTCGCCACCTTCGAGACCCCCGCGATGCGCCGCACCGTCGATGCCCAACGCCAGTCCCGACACGATGGTGAGGCCGGCCGCGGACAGCGCGCGGGCGAAGGCATGGGCGTTGTCGCGACCCTGCGCCGTGGCGTTGCGGCTGCCGACGATCGCCAATGCCGGGCGGTTCAGGAGTTCGCGACGGCCCACGAAGTAGAGGGCTGGCGGCGCGAATCCCAGCTCGAGCAGGGCGCGCGGATAGTCCGGGTCGTCCCACGAGATGAGTTCATGGCCGGGCTCGGCGAGCCACGTGCGCACCCGGTCGACGAGGTCGGGGTCGGGCGGCTTGCGCAGGCGTGCGACGGCGGTGTCCGGCACCACGCGGCCGAGCGCGGCGGAAGAGGCGGCGAGGATCTGCGCCGGGCCGTCGAAGGCGCGCAGCAACGCCACCAGGGCGTCATGCGGCAGGTTTTTCAGGGCCAGCACCGCCCAGGATTCGGACGGCGAGGGAGAGACGGTCATCCGCGCAGTATCGTCCAGCGCGCGTTCACCGCGACACTGGACCTAAAGCCTAGGTGCCTGGGTCGGTGCGTCGCTACGGCGTGCGGGCGTGGTCGCCGGGACGCACCGGGTCGGTCGTACTGAGGACGAGGGCAAACGACACGCGCTCGAACGTGCGGAATACGAATAACAGGCCCGTGCGCTCGTCCGCGGGCTGCACGTATTCGCGCGGCGTGAACGACGTGGTGTTGTCGAGGAAGCGCAGGATGATCGATTGCTGGCGCGATGGCCGGGGATCGAGGATCTTGGGAATCACGCGGTACACCGCGAGCACGTGCCCGGGTTCGATGCCGTCCTGCGTGCCCTTGTCCAGCGTGACGACGTAGCCGCGTCCGGTTTCGATATTGTCGAAGGGCACCTTGAGGATGCGCGCGTCGATTGGCTTGTCGGGTGCCCGCGGTACGTAGTTGACGATGGTGTCGCGCGGTGCCGGCAGCATGCGGTCGCCGATCTGGATTTCTTCGCGCGAGGATTCGATGCGCACCGTCGAGAGTTCGCCGAATTTCTCGACGCGGGCGGTCCCGATGAAGCGACTCTCGTAGCCCAGGAGTTCGGTGCCGTCGATGTTGGTGATGGCGCCCGCGGGCCGATAGATGTACCAGAGGTCACCGAGCTTCTGGTCGATGCCGAGCACGTAGACCACATCGCCGGTGCCGCGGATCACCCGTTCGTCGCCGCGGCCGCGCAGGATTTCGGGGGCGTCGTAGAGCCCCGACGGCCCGGTCACCAGCGGCTTGGTCAGGAAGGGCTCGATGTCACCGGGTGGAATCGACGGGATCGCTTCGGAATCGAGCGATGACACGCGCGTCGTCGGCGACAGCCGTACCGTGTCGCGCGACAACGTCAATTGTGGCTGGCCACCCACGAACTGCAGATTGACGACGTCACCCGGATAGATCAGGTGGGGGTTGCGGATCTGCTCGCGGTTCATCCGCCAGATCTCGGGCCAACGCCAAGGCTCCTTCAGGAACTTGGCGGATATGTCCCACAGGGTGTCGCCCTTCTTCACCGTGTAGCTCGAAGGCGCCTGGTCGGCCATCTTGATGTCCTGGCCGCGCGCCGCCCCGGCGACGGCCAGCAGCGCCACCGCCGCGACAGTCGCGATGGTGCGAAGAGTTATGGTAAACTGTTGAAGCATAACGCCTCTTTCGGCCGGGCTTCCCTGGCGGACAGGTCGCAAACGGGGTTTCGCAGGTCGATGGGGTCCAAATAGAATCGCATCCGGAAACCCATTTGTCCTAAACCGCCCCAAAATAAGGACTTAACACGGATTCTGCATCCGACACTTGCATTTGGCAAGCTATGGCGCTACTTCCCATCCTCGAATACCCCGATCCGCGTCTCAAAAAAGTCGCGGCCCCCGTCACTGCCTTCACGGCGGAACTTGTGAAACTGGTCCGCGACATGGCCGAGACGATGTACACGGCGCCCGGGGTCGGGCTCGCCGCCACGCAGGTGGACGTGCACAAGCGTGTCATCGTCATCGATACCTCGGAAACCAAGGACGACCTCCTGGTGCTCGTCAACCCCGAAATCGTCGCGGCCGAAGGCGAGTCGGAGTGCGAGGAGGGCTGCCTCTCGGTGCCCGGCTACTACGACACCGTCACCCGGGCGGCCAGGATCACGGTCCGGGCCCGCAACGAGCGGGGCGAACCGATCGAGCGGACCGCGGACGGCCTCCTCGCCGTGTGCATCCAGCACGAAATGGACCACTTGGTCGGCAAGGTGTTTGTCGACTACCTGTCACCGCTGAAGCGGGCTCGCCTCGCGGCCAAACAGCGCAAGAAGCAGCGGCTGGCGGGTTGATCACGGGGCACGGGAACCCGCCCGGCGCAAGCCCGTTGCGCGTCGGCTTCGCGGGAACCCCGGAATTCGCCGCCACTGCCCTGCGCGCCATTCTTGCGGCGGGCCTTTCGGTTCCGCTGGTATTGACTCAACCGGACCGGCCCCGCGGCCGGGGATTGACGCTGGCGGCATCCCCGGTGAAGACGTTGGCACAAAGCCACGCGCTCCTTTGCCTGCAGCCCGCGTCACTCAAGACGGAGGCCGCGCGGGACCCTGTGCTGGCGGTGCCGATCGATGTGCTGGTGGTGGCCGCCTATGGGCTCATCCTGCCGCCGGCCGTCCTCGCCTGGCCGCGGCACGGGAGCCTCAATATCCACGCCTCGAGGTTGCCGCGGTGGCGCGGCGCGGCACCGATCCAGCGCGCGATCGCGGCGGGGGACGCGGCCACCGGGGTCACCATCATGCAGATGGATGCCGGCCTCGATACCGGACCCATCATCGCAACCGTCGACGTGCCCATCGGGCCACGGGAAACCGCGGGGACGCTGCAGGACAAGCTCGCGGCGGTGGGGGCCCGGGCGATCGTCGCCACGCTGCAGCAGTTGGCGCGTGAGGGAGCGCTTACATCGATAGCGCAGCCCGCCACCGGGGTGACCTATGCGGCCAAGCTTTCGCGGGCGGAAGCGGCCATCGACTGGACCGTGTCCGCCGCGGTCGCGGACCGCCGGATCCGCGCTTTCGACCCCGTGCCCGGCGCCCACGCGCGGCTCGCCAAGCTCGACCTCAAAGTTTGGGCGGCCGAACCGCTCGCGCCGGCCACGAGCGGGGCGCTGCCTGCCGCGCTGCCGGGAACCGTGCTTGCGGTCGGCGCGGCCGGCATCGATGTGGCGTGCGGGGACGGCGTTCTGCGCCTTACCGAAGTCCAGCCAGCAGGGGGCAAGCGCATGCCCGCGCCGGCCTTTGCCGCCGGGCGCGGACTCCTGCCGGGCCAGCGTTTCGAGCGCATAAGCTAGTAAAGGCTTACATGCACCATGAACAACAGCTGGCAGTGCGTGCCATCGTCCGGGTACACGCGGGCGCGACGCTGCCGGCCGCCTTGGCCGCGGTGGCGGATGGTGCCCCGACCCGCGGCCATGCGCTGGTCCAGGAACTCGCCTACGGCACGCTGCGGCACTGGGGCCGGCTCGAAGCGCTGGTGCGGTCCCTGGCGTCGCGGCATCTCGACCCGCCGCTCACCGCGCTGGTGGCCGTTGCGCTCTACCAGCTCGACCACACGCAGGCGCCGGCCTTTGCGATCGTCGACCGCGCGGTGGAGGCGGCCGGGCTGCTGGTCCGTCCGCAGGCCAAGGCGCTGGTCAACGCGATGCTGCGTCGCTACCAGCGCGAAGGCGCCGCGCTCAACGTCGCGGTCGCGGCAGCGAGCCCGGTTGCGCGCTGGTCGTATCCGCGCTGGTGGATCGGCCGGGTTGAGGCAGACCATCCGCATGATTGGACCGCCATCCTCGACGCCGGCAACACCCGCCCGCCCCTGACGCTGCGCGCCAATGTGCGGCGGGCGACCCGCGATGTACTGGCCGGCACCTTCGCCATGGCGGGCATAGCCGCCCACCCGGTGGGACGCGACGGCCTCATCGTGGCGGAACCTCAGCCGGTGACCGGCTTGCCCGGCTATGCGCAGGGGTGGTTCAGCGTGCAGGACGCCGGCGCGCAACTCGCGGCACCTCTGCTCGGCGCGGCCGACGGGATGCGGGTGTTGGACGCGTGCGCGGCGCCCGGCGGCAAGACCACGCACCTGCTCGAGGGTGCCAACCTCGACCTGGTCGCGCTGGATCGCGACGAGTCGCGGCTGGCGAACGTGCGCAGCAATCTCGCGCGGCTGGGGTTGGAGGGGCCGCAGGTGCGCGTCGTCGCTGGCGACGCCGGTACCCCGGGCATCTGGTGGGACGGGCGCCCGTTCGACCGCATCCTGGCTGACGTGCCGTGCACCGCTTCGGGGATCGTGCGCCGCCATCCCGACGGCAAATGGCTGCGGCGCAAGTCGGATCTGGCGGGGTTCGCCGCGCAGCAGCAACGGCTGCTGGCGGCGCTGTGGCCGCTGTTGGCCCGCGACGGGTGCCTCCTCTATGCCACGTGCTCGATATTCAACAGCGAGAACGAAGCACAGGTCGCGGCGTTCGTCGAAACCCGCCCTGATGCGTTGCGGGAAACCATCAGCCTGCCCGGCGATTGCCGGCATGCGGGGGGCCAACTCTTGCCTTCGGGCGACGCCGCGGGCCACAATCAAGACGGCTTCTTCTACGCCCTGCTCCGCAAAATCTAGTGCGCCGATGCAGGGCGTTGCCGCACGTTTGCGCAGCCATGGGCGAGGCGTATCGCTTGGCGGCGATGTCAGCAAACCCTCGCGCGGCGTGCTGCCGCCGGAACTGCCTTCCGCTCCTGCCCGGCATGTCGCTGCCTCCCTCACCCTGTTCTCCCCGGCGCCTGCGTCACGGCGGTGTTCGGGCCGGGCGCCGGCGTGCACTGGGGGTCGTCGTTGCGGCGCTGCTGCTGCCGCTGTGGCCGGTGAGTGCCCGCGCCGACGCCATCGCGGTCCGGGCTGCGGAACTGCGCCCGCAGGATGGCGAAATCCTGCTGACCGCCGATTTCAATCTCGTGTTCAATCCGACGCTCGAGGAGGCGTTGCACAACGGGATCGCGCTGTACTTCGTGCTGGAGTTCGAGCTGACGCGGGGGCGCTGGTACTGGCTGGACGAAAAGCTCGCCCAGGAGGCCTTCACCTATCGCGTGTCGTACAACGCGCTGACGCGGCAATACCGGGTCGCCAGCGGCCTGCTGACGCAGACGTTTGCATCGCTCGAAGAGGTCGAGCGCTTCGTCGGCCGCGTCACGTCGCGGCCGGTCGTGGCGGTGGCGGCGCTGACCAAAGGCGCCCGTTACGAAGCGGCGATGCGGCTGCGCCTGGATGTCGCCCAACTTCCGAAACCCTTCCAGGTCAACGCGCTCGCCTCGCGCGAATGGACGCTGTCGTCCGACTGGTATCGCTGGACGTATATCCCGTGAGCGGCGTGACCACCGCGGTCCCGAGGAGCGTCCGGTGACCGTGCTGCCGGGCACCCGCATCCTGCGCTGGCTACTGCTGGCCGCGGCGTCGCTGTCGGTGATCGCGTTGTTTCTGCTCGCGACCGCGACCGCGAACACAAGCCTGTTCGCCCAAGGCTATGACACGCTCCTGATCATCAATGGCGTGCTGATCGGCCTGCTGATGGTGGTGGTGGGGTGGCAACTGTGGCAGCTGCGCCGCAACCTGAAGGCCGGCGTATTCGGGTCGCGCCTGGCCGTGCGCCTCGTGCTGCTGTTCGCACTCGTTGCGGTCCTGCCGGGCGCGCTCGTGTACGCGGTGTCGGTGCAATTCATCGGCCGCAGCATCGAAAGCTGGTTCGACGTGCGCGTCGACCGGGCGCTCGAGGGTGGCTTGAACCTGGGACGCAACGCGCTCGACTACCTGCTGAAGGAGACGACGGTCAAGGCCCAGCAGATGGCGCTGACCCTGGCCGACGCGCAGGGCAGTTTCGGCAGCAGGATGAGCCGTGCGGCCGAGCAGTCGAACGTCTCCGAGGCGGCGCTGTTTTCGCCCGCCGGCACCATGCTCGCGGTCGCCGGTGGCGGCGCCCGCACGACGCCGGAGCCCCCACCGCTCGCTGCGTTGCGCCTGGCGCGCATGCAGCAGCCCTACGCGAAGATCGAGCAGGCCGCCGACGGCGGGCTCGTGCTGCGCGTGGTCGTGCCGGTCAACACCGATGACGGCCTCAACCCGTTGCGGCTGCTGCAGGTCACCGAGCCGGTTCCCAAATCGCTCGCGCAGGATGCCGAGCGGGTGCAGGCAGGCGTGCGCGACTACCAGGAACTTTCGTTCACGCGCAACGCGCTGAAGCGCCTGTATGCGCTGACGCTGACGCTGACGCTGCTGCTCGCGCTGACCTCGGCGCTGGGTCTCGCCGTGGTGCTGTCCGAGCGCTTCGCAGCGCCGTTGGGCCTCCTGGCCGCGGGGACGCGTGCGGTTGCGGAAGGCGACTTCACACGCCGGCAACCGGTGGTGTCCACCGACGAGCTCGGTGTCCTGACCGAATCGTTCAACACCATGACGGCCCAGCTCGCGGAAGCGCAGAACAAGGCGGAGGAATCGCGCCGCGCGACGGAGACCACGCGCGCCTATCTGGAAAGCATCCTGGGCAACCTGTCGGCGGGCGTGCTGGTGTTCGACGAGCGTTACCGGCTACGCACGGTGAATCCGAGTGCAGCGGTGATCCTGCAGCAGCCGGTGGCCGAGCTCGCCGGCATGCCACTCGCCGATTGGGGCAGGCGATTTCCGGCGCTGGCCCCTTTCGCCGAGCTGGTTGCCGAGGGCTTTCGCGGTGGCCGCGATGGCCAGTGGCAGAAGGAGGCGCAGCTTGCGGTCGCGACGCTGTCGCGCACTGTGCTGATGCGCGGGACCCGGCTGCCCGGCCCGACGAATGCCGTGGGCTACGTCGTGGTCTTCGACGACGTTTCGGAACTGGTGCAGGCGCAGCGCGACGCTGCGTGGGCCGAGGTGGCGCGGCGACTGGCGCACGAGATCAAGAATCCGCTGACGCCGATCCAGCTGTCGGCCGAGCGCCTGGTGGTCAAGCTCAACGACAAACTCGAGCCACCGGAGCAGGAGACGTTGCGCCGGGGCACGCAGACGATCGTGTCGCAGGTTGCGGCGATGAAGCACATGGTCGACGATTTCGCGATCTACGCCCGGCAACCGCGGCCGGGCCAGATGCAGCAGGTCGACTTGTCCGCCCTCTTGCTCGACGTGCTCGGTCTGTACGACAATCTGCGGCCGCACGTTGCGTTATCCTTGCCGGACACGTCTGTCCAGATCCAGGGCGAGCCCACCCGGTTGCGCCAGGTGCTCCACAATCTGCTGTCGAACGCGGTCGATGCGCAGGCCGACGTTGCCGATCCGCATTTCGAGATTTCGCTCGCCGTGCAAGGCGGGCAGGCAACACTTTCGGTCGCCGACCATGGCCCCGGCTTCGCCGCCGACGTACTCATGCATCCATTCGAGCCCTACATCACCACTAAAGCCAAAGGCACGGGTCTCGGGCTCGCGATCGTGAAGAAGATCGTCGACGAGCACGGTGGTCGCGTGCAGTTGAGCAATTCCGCGGACGGCGGCGCCCGCGTGACGCTCGTATTCCCCACCGGTGTGGCCGGCGGCAAGCCCGTCGCCGCCGCTGCCGCCTAGGAGTCCCGCCAGATGGCGCTAGCCAAGGAAATCCTCATCGTCGACGATGAAGTCGGCATTCGTGAACTGCTCTCCGAGATCCTGCAGGACGAGGGATATCGCGTTGCGCTGGCGGAGAACGCTGGCGAGGCGCGCGCCTACCGCGCGCGCCAGCAGCCCGCCCTGGTGCTGCTCGACATCTGGATGCCCGACACCGATGGCGTGACCCTGCTGCGGGAATGGGCCGGAGCCGGACAGCTGACCATGCCGGTGATCATGATGTCGGGCCACGGCACTATCGAGACCGCGGTCGACGCTACCAAGATCGGTGCGTTCGACTTTCTCGAAAAACCGGTCGGCCTGCAGAAGCTTCTCTCGACCATCGTGCGCGCGCTGAAGAGTGCGGCCACTGCCGAACCCCGTCGCGTATCGCTGTCGCTGCTCGGCAGCGGTCCCGCGATCCGCGAGGCCGAGAAGGCGCTCGACCAGCTGCTGGCCGGACGCCGGCCCATTCTGGTCCTGGGCGAACCGGGAACCGGCCACGACCTGGCCGCACGCGCGCTGCAGACCGCCGAGGCCCCATGGGTGGCGCTCGCCAACGGCGCCCGCCTG
Source organism: uncultured beta proteobacterium (assembly GCA_963756765.1). Classification (GTDB taxonomy): domain Bacteria; phylum Pseudomonadota; class Gammaproteobacteria; order Burkholderiales; family Casimicrobiaceae; genus VBCG01. The sequence goes on from CAVWPC010000017.1 coordinate 43,130, forward strand.
ACGGCCAATCCGCTCGGTCTGATCGAGGAGGCGCGCGAAGGCGTGCTCTATTGCCCCGACATTTCCCAGTACTCGAAAGCGGAACAGAAAGGGCTCGCGTTCCTGATCCCCAAGCTCGACAAGCTGCGCGTCACGCTGATTTGCACGAGCAGTGAACCGCTGGGCAATCTCGCCGCGGAAGGCAAGTTCGATCCCGCATTGCTCGCGCTGCTTTCGGTCGGGACGGTGATCCTGCCGCCGCTGCGCGCACGCCGCGAGGATATTCCGCTGCTCATCGAGCGGTACTGGCGGGAGCATGCGAGCGACGATTCCGGACAGGATGCCGCGGCGCCGCTCCTGTCGACGCTGTCGCCGGCCGCGCTGACCGCGCTGACGAATGCCTACTGGCCCGGCAATCTCGACCATCTCGCGGGCTTCCTCAAGAACCTGGCGCTGCTGCGCGGCGAGATCACCGCGGAGCACGTCAAGCGCGTGCTGGGCGAGGCCGCGTCGCCCAATCCGCTGTTGGCCCCCGAAATCACGGCGCGCTTCTTCGAGATGCCGCTGCGGGAGGCGCGTGAAGCGTTCGAACGCATCTACTTCGAGCAGCTGCTGGGCAAGGAACAGAGCAACATGAGCAAGGTCGCCGAGAAGGCCGGTCTCGAGCGCACCCACCTGTACCGCAAGCTCAAACAGCTGAGCATCCGTTTCGCCCGTCGCACCGACGACAGCACTGTCTAGACCGCGACGTGACGACCGCCGGGGCCCCCGATGCGAAACGCAACGCTGGCCTGATCATCGGTGCCATCGGCGTGGTGTACGGCGACATCGGCACCAGCCCGCTGTACACGATGAAGACGGCCTTTGCCGGCGATCACGGCCTCACGCTGTCGCCGTTCAACGTGTACGGCATCCTGTCGGTGGTTTTCTACGCCTTCGTGATCATCGTCACGCTGAAGTACATCACGCTGATCATGCGTGCGGACAACCGCGGCGAAGGCGGCATCCTGGCGTTGACCGCGCTGGTGGCGCGCGGAATCGAGCGCCAGGAACGGCGCCGCTGGTGGCTCGTCGGCTTCGGCATCTTCGGCGCGGCGATGTTCTACGGCGACGGCATGATCACGCCGGCGATATCCGTCCTCGGTGCCGTAGAGGGACTCGAGATCATCGCGCCGTCGCTCGACCCCTACGTCGTGCCGATCACGACGGTGATCATCCTCGCGCTGTTCGCGATCCAGCGGCGCGGGACAGCCAGCGTGGGCATGTTCTTCGGGCCGGTGATGTGCGTCTGGTTCGTCGTGATTGGCATCCTCGGCCTGGTCGAGATCGCCGCCGAACCGCGCATCATGGCGGCGCTGGATCCGCGGTATGCGGGGCGCTTTTTCACCGAGGCACCGGCGATGGCGTTTCTCGCGCTGGGTGCCGTGGTGCTCGCCGTGACCGGCACCGAGGCGCTCTACGCCGACATGGGCCATTTCGGCAAGACGCCGATCCGCCGCGCGTGGCTCGGGTTCGTGTTGCCGTCGCTCGTGCTCAATTACTTCGGCCAGGGCGCCCTGCTGCTCGCGAATCCGGCGGCGGTCAAGAATCCGTTCTATCTGCTGGCACCGGCCTGGGCGCAGATCCCGCTGGTGATCCTCGCGACCTGCGCGGCGGTGATCGCGTCGCAGGCAGTCATCTCCGGCGCGTTCTCGCTGACACGCGCGGCGATCCAGATGGGCTACTGCCCGCGCCTGCAGATCCGGCATACGTCGGAGCGCCAGATCGGGCAGATCTACGTGCCGTTCATCAACTGGACCCTGTGCTTCGCGGTGGTGCTGCTGGTCCTGGCCTTCCGCGGTTCCGAAGACCTCGCGGGTGCGTACGGCATCGCCGTTACCCTGTCGATGCTCATCGACTCGATCCTCATCGTCGTCGTCATGCGCCGGTTGTGGAACTGGCCAACGTGGGTGGCCACCGCGATCGCGCTGCCGCTGGTCGTGATCGATCTCGCCTTCCTCGCCTCGAACTCGGTCAAAATTCCCGACGGCGGCTGGTTCCCGCTGGTCGTGGGGACCTTCATCTTCACGCTGTTCACGACGTGGAAGCGCGGGCGTACGGTGCTGCTGGACAAGCTGTCGGCCCACGCGCTGCCATTGCGGGAATTCATCGACAGCATCGCATTGGCGCCGCCGGCGCGCGTCGAGGGCACCGCGGTGTTCATGACATCGACGCGGGACAGCGTGCCGCATGCACTGCTGCATAACCTGAAGCACAACAAGGTCCTGCACGACCGCGTCGTGTTCCTCACCATCACGATGCGCGACATACCGTTCGTTCCGGAAGACGAGCGGATCGAAGTACGAACGCTCGGCGGCTCCTTCTACCAGTTCCTCGCCTACTACGGCTTCAAGGAGGACCCGGACGTGCCGGCGCTGCTCGAGGAGTCCGGGCGCAAGGGCTTCGCGTTCGAGATGATGGAAACGTCGTTTTTCGTGTCGCGGGAAACGCTCATCCCCACTGTGTCGCCGGACATGGCGCTGTGGCGCGAGCGCCTCTTCGTGTCAATGTCGAAGAACGCGATCAAGGCTTCGGAGTTCTTCCAGATTCCGACCAACCGGGTGGTGGAGCTCGGCACGCAGGTGGAACTGTAGCGGGTAACGCTGCCACAGGCACGCAGGTGGAGCTCTCGAGGCTCCCGCGGTCCAGCGCACCCGGCAGGAGACGCCGCCGGGTGCGCTGCCGCGGGCCAAGCCAGGTGCCTATGCCAGGCGCGACAGCTTAGCGGCCCACGACTTCCGCAGGAGTATCGAATGCCGCGGGGTCAATGGGCGGGGCCTTCGCATCGGGTTTGCTCTTGTCCACGCGCGGCGGGACTTTGGCAGGTGCCCCGGCGACCTGCGACGGCGTATCGAACGCCGGGCGCTTTGCCCTCGTTTGTTCGATCGGCTCATCCTTCGCCCGCGGTTGTGGGCGATTCGCGGGCTGGCCAACGACTTCCGACGGCGTGTCGAAGGCCGCCTTGTTGGCGGCGTTGTTGCCGGTGCCGTGGGCCATCGTATCGCCCGCGAGCGCAGGTGCCGAGGCCAGAGCGGCTGTTGCGAGTGCAAGAACCAAAGCGTTTTGCTGAAGATTCATAGGTAGACCTCCTTCCGGAATCGACTCCGAATTGGATGGGGACACCAGCGCCTCCCATCAGGATTCATTGTCCGCGAATGATTGAAAGGCGCATTCCCCGCGAGTCCCAACATGAGTTCGGTAGTTGTCCGGCGTGCCGTCGGCTGTTGTCCGACAGCGCGCAGTGATTTGCGGGCTGGAGTCCCGATGTTGGACATTGGTACAAATCGGCGCCACGTTCGTGCGGCAAAACACGCGAGGCGGCCCAAGGGAGACAGCAAAGAAAACGCCGGCACGAAGCCGGCGTCGTGCGACACCGAAAGTGGCACCGTCAGGCTGCGGCCGCCATCTCGCTGCGCATGGTCTTCATCGCCTTGCTCTCGATCTGCCGGATGCGCTCGGCCGACACCCCGTACTCGTTGGCAAGGTCCTGCAGCGTTGCGCCGGACTCGTCTTCGCGCAACCAGCGCGCTTCAATGATCCGGCGGCTGCGGTGGTCGAGCTTGGCGAGCGCCGTTTGCAGGCCCTTGGTGCGGTTTTGCGCCGTCTCCTCGCGCTCGAGGATCTGCGCCGGCTCGTCCTCGTGATCGGTCAGGTAGGCGATCGGCGACACGAAATTCTCCTCGTCGCCCGGCGTCGGGTCGAGCGCCAGGTCATGGCCGCCCAGACGCGTTTCCATCTCGACGACCTCTTCCGGCTTGACGCCCAGATCCCTGGCGATCGCCTTGGCATCGGCCACGGACAAAGCGGCAGAGCTCGCCTTCATGCTGCGCAGGTTGAAGAAGAGCTTGCGCTGCGCCTTGGTCGTGGCGACCTTCACCAGGCGCCAGTTACGCAGGATGTATTCATGCATTTCGGCGCGGATCCAGTGCAGCGCGAACGACACGAGGCGTACGCCGCGCTCGGGATCGAAGCGGCGCACGGCCTTCATGAGGCCCACGTTGCCTTCCTGGATGAGATCCGCCTGCGGCAGGCCGTAGCCCATGTAGTTGCGCGACACGGCGACCACCAGCCGGAGATGCGACAGCACGAGCTGCCGGGCGGCATCCAGATCGTCGGACGCCTGCAGGCGGCGGCCGAGCGCCGTCTCCTGCTCTGCGGTCAGGAGCGGGAACCGGTTGACGGCCTGGATATAGTGATCAAGACTTCCCAGCGATGCGGGGGTGGGAAACGCCAGCGTCGTACTCGTCATGCCATGTCTCCTCGTAAGGCGGTAAGCGGAGCGAGCGCCCGGATTCCGTCTGGCGCCGCCTCGACTCAACCGCAGTTTAGCACTCGTACCTTAGGAGTGCTAAGCGCCGGGGAAAGTTCCTGAGTAATTCACTCGGGATTGTGCCCCAGGCACCGGCGTCGGTTCTTGGTATTGGAGGCGATGTGCCCGGCTCGCGTTCCCGCGCGTCGCGTTGCCAAGAGACTGTAGGGCCAAGGGCGCCCGTCCGCACCCGCGTTGCGACCGGCGGCGGCCGGTCGGGTGCCAATGTCGCCGGAGCAGGATCGCTGGCGGCACGGGGTGTGATCCAAGCGGTCCCGACGCCGGGAAGGTTGGCTCCGCCGACGGGCAAATCGACGCTTTGGTGCTAGTCGCCGGGCAGCAGCGCATCGACGAAGGCGCGGGCCGCGAATGGCCGCAGGTCGTCGACGCCCTCCCCCACCCCGACGAACTTGAGCGGCACCGGGTGCTGCTTGGCGATGGCGGCCACGACACCGCCCTTGGCGCTGCCATCGAGCTTGGTGACGATGAGGCCGGTCAAACCGACCGCCGCATCGAAGGCCTTCACCTGCGCCAGCGCGTTCTGACCCGTGTTGGCGTCAAGCACCAGCAGCACCTCGTGCGGCGCGCCCGCCTGCGCCTTGGCAATCACCCGGTGCACCTTGCGCAATTCGTCCATCAGGTGCGCCTGCGTGGGCAGGCGTCCGGCCGTGTCGGCCAGCACCACGTCGATGCCGCGGGCGCGGGCCGCATTGATCGCGTCGTACATCACCGAGGCGGCGTCGCCGCCGGATTGCTGGATCACCGCGACGTTGTTGCGCTCGCCCCAGACGGCGAGCTGCTCGCGCGCGGCGGCGCGGAACGTGTCGCCCGCCGCCAGCAGTACCGACAGTTGCTGCTGCTGCAGCCACTTGGCGAGTTTGCCGATGGAGGTGGTCTTGCCGGCGCCGTTGACACCGGCCAACATGATGACGAACGGCCGCGCGGATCCCACGATCAGCGGGGCTTCCAGCGGCGCCAGCAGTGCGGTCATCGCGTCGGCCAGCACGTCGCGCGGATGCGCCCCCTCGCCCGCCCGCTTCCAGCGCGCTTTGAGGTCGCTGAGCAGGTGGTCGGTGGCGTCGATGCCGACATCGCCGGTCAGCAATGCGGACTCGAGATCCTCCAGCGCCGCCTCATCGAGCTTGCGCCGGGCAAAGACCCCGGACAGGGACCCCGCGAGCTTGCTGCGCGACAAGCCGAGCCCCGCTTTCAATCGCTCGGACCAGGAACGGGTTGCCGGCGATGGGGCGGCCGGAGGTTCGGTCGGTGGCGCTTCGGGGGCCGGTTCGGCCAACGGCGCTGGGGTCGGCGTCGCGGGCGGCGGAGGCGGGGCCGTCTGCGTCCCGGCTTGGGCCGCTTCGTCGGCGACCGCCGTGTCCTTGGCCGGCGCGTCCGACTCGACCGGCTCGGGGGCGGGCTTCTTCCGGAAAAAATCGAACAACGCGAGGCCTTTGCGGATGACGGCGCCTGCAGCCGCGCCGCGGGTGAAGGCTAGAATTCTACCGTGTCCATGCGCCCATCCCCGTCGTCACGCCCCGCGCTGCGCGCGCCCGGCCGTTTGCGCATCATTGCCGGCCGGTTTCGCGGACGGGTTGTTCGCTTCCCGGGTTCCGACGGCGTGCGGCCGACGCCCGACCGTGTGCGGGAGACCCTTTTCAACTGGCTCGGCCAGGATCTGGCCGAATTGCGCACGCTCGACCTCTTCGCCGGCAGCGGCATCCTGTCACTCGAGTCGCTGTCGCGCGGCGCCGCGCTCGCCGTCGCCGTGGATCGCGATCCCGCGCTCGTCCAGGCGCTGGCGCAGACTGCCGACGCATTCGGTGCGGCCGGGCTGGACGCCCAGGTGGCCGATGCCCGGCGCTGGCTGGCGCGCGAGGCCCGCAGCTTCGACGTCATCTTCGTCGATCCGCCGTTCGCCACGGACGAGTGGGACTGGCTGCTGCCGGCCTGCGAGGCGCGCCTGGCCGCGGGCGGCTACATCTACGCCGAGGCCGGCCGCGCCCTCGACCCGCCGCCACCGCTGGAGGCATGGCGTCGGGCGAAGGCCGGACAGGTGCATTATCATCTGCTGCGCCGCATCCAATTGCCCGCCGCCGCGCAAGCGGAGGCCCGGAAGCCATGATCAAAGTCGTCTATCCCGGGACGTTCGATCCCTTCACGCGCGGCCACGAGGATCTGGTCCGCCGCGCCGGGCATGTGTTCGACCGCGTGGTCGTCGGCGTCGCCGACAGCGAGGCCAAGAAGCCGTTCTTTCCGGCGGCCGATCGGGTGGCGATGGCGCGCGAGGTCGTCGGCGCGCTTCCCAATGTGGAGGTGGTAGGCTTTTCGTCGCTGCTGATGGACTTCGTGCACCTGCAGGGCGCCAAGATCATCCTGCGGGGCTTGCGCGCCGTCTCCGACTTCGAATACGAGTTCCAGATGGCGGGGATGAACCGCCACCTCTATCCGGATGTCGAAACCTTATTCCTGACCCCGTCGGAACAGTACACGTTCATTTCCGCCACGATCGTGCGCGAGATCGGGAAGTTCGGCGGCGACATCTCTCATTTCGTGCACCCATCCGTCGAAGCGCGCATTCGCGCGCGTGTCCGGGAACTGGACGCCGCAAGGAAGCCCTAGAATCACCATGGCCCTGATGATCACCGACGAATGCATCAACTGTGACGTCTGCGAGCCCGAGTGCCCGAACGACGCCATCGCGCAGGGGCTCGAGATCTACGAGATCGATCCCGCGCGCTGCACCGAATGCGTCGGCCATTTCGATGCGCCGCAATGCCGGGAGGTGTGTCCGGTCGATTGCATCCCGGTGAACCCCGACCATGTCGAAACGCCTGCGGTGCTGCGGCGCAAGTACGAAGGGTTGATGGCGGCGAAGCGGTAGCAAGGATGGGTTGGACGCGCGGTGACGCTTCCCGCCCGCTGTCGACGTAAATGCCTGCGCGCAATCCCCGGGTCAGGATTCGATCGCGACCGGTGATCCGCCAGCGCTGGGCCTGAACCTGGAGTTCTTCCTGGGCAAAACGAAACGGGCGCCCCAAGGCGCCCGTTCGATACTTCGCTTTGCGCCGCCCTAGTTGTGCGGCCAGTTGAACTGGATGATTGCGTTGCACGAGCCCACCGAACAGGTCTGGCCGATCAGGTCGGACCAGTTCCGGATGTTGACGTAGTACGTCTGGCCCGGCACCAGCGAGGCCGGCGGCGCCCCGACGTTCCAGAAGATCTGCGGTGACAGGCTGTTCTGGGCCATGGTGTAAGGCCCGCTGGTGCCCGCCGGATCGGCCGTCCGGAAATCGCACGAACTCTTCGACAGCGTGATCTGCCGGAATGTGGGCACGCCGTTGAATTCCGCGACCTGGGTGCTCCCCGGGTACGAGTAGCTCGGACCGCTGCCGGCAACGAAACTCACGACGACCACCCCATTGGCCGCGAAGTTACCGGCCGTGTAGGTATAGATCGGCCCGCTGTCGCCCCAGTTCTTCGACAGGCGCACCACGTTCTGGTACGAGCCGCAGAAGTCGGTCCCGCCGATCGCCGGCTGCCAGTTGGCCTGCGTCATCGCTGGCGCCCCCGCACCGAACTGCACGTTCGACGCGGTGACCGAGTAGTTCTGGATGCCGACCTGGGTGCTGGTGGTCTGGCAGGTTGGCGAACTCGTCGACGCCGAGCAGTTGGTCCACAGGTAGCTCGTGGGCGATTGCGAGCACGTCGCGGTCAGCGTGATGATCTGGCCCACGAACGGCGACGGATCGCTCGACGTCAGCGTGCACGTCGGGGCGGCGGTCGGCGGCGGCTGCCAGTTGACCAGCGCCGTCGCCGGCGCGCCGTTGCCCGAACCGTTGGCGGCTACCAGCGAGTAGGACTTGGCCCCCGCCGTCGGCATCGAGTCGATGCACGACGAGGTGGTGCTCGTGCAGCCGGTCCACGAGAAGGTCGTGGGGCTGCCCGTGCACGACGACGTGATGGTGATCGTGGTGCCGGCCACCGGCGTGTAGCTGCTCGGTGTGATCGTGCAGGACGGCACGATCGGCGCGCCCCAGTTGACGTATACCGAGCCCACGGTGCCCGTGCCGTAGCTGTTCGTCGCGCTGACGTAGTAGAGCTGCCCGCCCGGCGTGGTCTTGGTGTCCTGGCACGTGGCCTGGTTGCTGCAATTGGACGTCGGCGGCGCGGTCCACGTGTAGGAAGTCGGTCCGCCGGTACAGTTGGCGGACAGCGTGATTGTCGTGCCCACCGTCGGATTCGGATTGCTGGTGGTTGGCGTACACACCGGGGTCTGCGACACCGGCGGCGGCGGATTGCCTCCACCGCTGCCCTGCCAATCGATTTCGACCGTACCCACGAGGCCTGTGCCGGTGGCGTTGCTACCGGCGGCGCCATAACGCTTGGCACCGGCGGCCGTACTCGACACGCGGCAGGTCGAGGACGAGGCGGAACAGTTGGGGAGCGGATTGGCGCACAGGTTCGGCACCAGGTAGCTGCATTCGTACCAGGCGTAGCTCGTCGGCGCCAGCGTGCAGGTGGCCGACAGCGTGATGAAGGTGTTGACGCCAGGCGTCGCGTTGGTGGTCGACACCGTGCAGACCGGTCCTACGCCATTGCCGCCGACGCCGCCCCAGGCCACCGAGACGGTCACCGGACTGCCGGTCCCTTTCTCGTTGGTGGCGTAGACCGAGTAGCTGGCGGGGCCCGACGTCGAGCGCGTCGCCTGGCAGACGGTGGTCTTGCTGCTGCAACCGACCCACGTGTAGCTGGTGGGGGTTTCGGTACAGGTGGCGGTGAGCGTGAGCGTCGAGCCGACCGCAGGCGCCCCGCTGCTCGCCGACAGCGTGCAGGACGGCGAACCTGCCGGCGGCGTCGGAATCGTCGATCCGCCCGCCGGCACGCAAAAGGCCACCGGCTGCTGCGGATTGCCGTCACCCTCGGCCTTGTACCCCTTCTCGATCATCACGTCGTAGACGAACTTCTGGTCCGTGTAGCGATGGTTGACGTCAGGCCGCTGGTTCCACAGCCGATACACGGGCGTGGTGTCGGCCGGGCAATTCCCGGTATTCGGGTCGACGGCGTACGCGCGGAAGACCTCGTCCGATTCGAACTGCCAAGCTTCAGGAAACTTCGCCTTGACCGCGTCGCATTCCTCGACCTTCGACGAATAGAAATGCGAGTCGATGCCGGCTTCAGGCTTGCCGTAGAAGCGGCACACCGGTACCGTCGCGGACTGCGGGCTACCAATTTTGATGGAAGGAAACTTGAAGCCCGTGCGAGCCCAGCCGGCATGTCCGCCGGAGTCGAGATAGGCGATCTCCTCGGGCGACGCGCTGATGAAATAATGGTCGTAGTCCTTGTGATAGAACTCGACGACTTCGGACTGGACTGCGGCCGGGATGACGGCACCGGCGGCAGAAGCCATCGCGGCGAGCGCGAGGCTCAGGAAAATTCGAAAGCGCATAGTAGTTTTGCACCGGGGGCGAGCCCGGCCCGGAAGAAAATGGACAAACAATCCATTATAGACAAGCAATTTGCCTGCCCGGCTTCTGGAAACCCCGCATTTGCCCTTTGTGGCGCGTGTCTTTCAATTAAATCAGTTGCTTACGCAAAATGGTGTTTTTGCGTCAAATTTAATATTTTTTGGCGGTGTCGCCAGATGGCGTCAAACTCGTGATCACGCGTTGGCCGCAAGGGGCAATGCATCGGGCTGATCGACCACCAGGTCGATGCTGCTCACCTGCAGTTCGAGCCCTCGGATCTGCGACTGGATGGCACTTGCTTGTTGCTCGAGCTCCGTGACACGTTCCTCGAGTTCGCCGCTTGCCTGGTGTATGCGCTTGATACTGTCGAGCCGCCGGCGCAATTGCAGGTGATGCTCGCGTACCTGCGTCTCGAGCGGTGACATCACTGCCTTGAGCCAGGCCTCGACGTCGCGGTTGGCAACGACGTACACGTGCTTGACCCGCGACGCGATGGTTTCGAAAAAGCGCTTCATCAGCGAAAACTTCGCCTTGCTGACCATGTTCCACAGCGTATTGAAGTGCGTGTTGTAGGCGCGCTCGAGCCGCTCGATCTCCTTCTGGTATTTCAGCACCGAAAACGTCGGGGGCGTGAACGGCGGCAGGTTGTGCTCGGTCGCGAAGCGCACGTACATCGCGCGCATCATTTCGTGAATTTCGCCGGATTGCCGCGCGGCCGCGGCGAAGTCGTTCTTGATCCCGGCGAAGAATTCGTTCATGGCCCCGCGCACGCCTTTGGTGAACGGGCTGCCTTCGATGTGCCTGCGCGTACGCGCCGCGTTGTCGCGCAGCGCCTCGAGGCCGATCTGGTCGAACAGGGCGTTGGTCTGCTGCGTGAACACGTTGCGCAGCGCGGTGAACCGCGCGAGCCCGCGTTCGAAGAGTTCCTTTTCGTCGCGCACGCGGTCCATCATGTGCGTGACGACATCCTGGTTCTTGCCCCGCAATGCACCGAGCTCGGCCAGCTGCTCGTCGATGCCGCTGCGGCGCGCGTCAAGGATGGCGCGGATCGCGCCGGCCAGCGAGTGAATCTCGGCCTGCGACGCCGCCCCGACGATGTCGCGCTTGGCGGGAATCAACTGCTGCGACAGGGAAGACTCGAGCGCCGGCAGGCGGCTGCGAGTAAGCAGGGCGTCGTCACCGTTGACCTTGGCCAGCAGTGCCTTCTGGGCGGAGGCTGCGAACACCTGCGCCACCGGAATACCCAGCATCTGCGCGCTGGACCGCATCTGGCGATCGATTTCCGCGTTGATTTCGCGTTCCGACTTGAGCTCGTCCCACAGGCCGTCGATCTTGTTCAGGATGACGAGGCGGCCGGCCTTGGTGGCCGGGTCATCGCCGGATAAATGCTGGTTCCAGACTTCGAGGTCCGTCTTGGTGACGCCCGCATCGGCCGACAGGATGAACAGCAGCGCGTGCGCGTTCGGCAGCAGGTTGAGCGTCAGTTCCGGCTCGGTGCCGATGGCATTGAGCCCCGGCGTGTCGAGGATGACGAGGCCCTGCTGCAGCAGCGGGTGCGGAAAATTGATGATGGCGTGGCGCCAGCACGGGATGTCGACACTGCCTTCGTCGCCATGCTCGAGCGCTGCGAGGAGGTCGTCGTCACCGCCGCCGTGCAGGCCGTACTTGCGCGCCAGTTCGATTGGCACGCGCTTGACCTGCGACACGCGGGAAAGTGCTTCGCTCATCCGGTCGGCGGACGACAGGTCGAGCGGGAGGGTCACCCACTCGTCGGCGTAGTTCTTGAACTCCGCGACCGTGGCGTCCTTGAGGCGCGTGTCGATCGGCAGCAGCCGGATCGAGGGCGGCCGCGAGCCGTCGTACAGCAGCTCGGTCGGGCACATGGTCGTGCGCCCGGCAGACGACGGCAGCAGCCGCTGCCCGAAGTCGGCGAAGAAAATGGCGTTGATCAATTCCGATTTGCCGCGCGAGAACTCGGCGACGAACGCCACCACGAGCTTGTCTTGATGCAGCCGCTCCAGCAGGTGCTGCACCCGCAGGTCGACCTGCGCATCGGCCAGGTCCTGCTCCTGCAGCCACTCGTGCAGCGCGGAGACTCCGGACGACAGGCGCCGGCGCCAATCGCTGTAGGCTTCAAAACGCGCCGCTAGGTCGCGGGACGGCAGCATGGAACTCCTCGGGTCCGTGGTTTGTTGCGGCGGTCGGGAAACCGCTCGGTTGTGGGCCAATCCAAGCACAACTCATGCCGAACGACAAATGCGGCGATGGCGCGCGGACCGCCTGTAGGACCACGGCAAGCGGGTGCCGGAGGACGTCGAATTCGGCCCCGGCCGGCAGCTCAACGCTGGCAAACGGGGCAGTAGAACGAGGCGCGGCCACCAAGGCGGCGATGGCGGATCGGGGCCTTGCACACACGGCACGGCTCGCCCTCTCGCCCGTACACGAAGTAATGCAGCTGGAAGTAACCGGGTTCCCCGCTCGCATCGACATAGTCGCGCAAGGTGCTGCCACCCTTGGCAATCGCGTCAGTGAGCACTGACTGTACTTGGTCGACCAGGCGCTGGAGCCGAGGGCGCGACACCCTGCCGGCAGCCGTCATCGGCCGGATTCCCGCGCGAAACAGCGCCTCGTTCGCGTAGATGTTGCCGACACCCACGACAAGGCTGTTGTCCATCAGCGCCAGTTTGATCGCCGCCTTGCGCGCGCGGGTCGCCGTGAACAGATAAGTCGCGTCGAAGCGAGGATCGAACGGTTCCGGACCCAGCGTCCGCAACAGCGGATGGTCGTGCAACGGCGGCGGGACCCACAGCATGGCGCCGAATCGGCGCGGGTCGTTGTAGCGCAGGACGGCATGGTCATCCAGCACGAGGTCGACATGGTCATGGGGTCGCCGCGGCGGCGGCGTGCGATGGATGCGCAGGCTGCCCGTCATGCCGAGGTGGACGAGGAGGGTGTCCGTGCCGATTCCGAACAGCAAGTACTTGCTGCGTCGGTCTACCGCGTCGATTCGCCTGCCGACGAGGCGTTCGGCGAGGTCGGCGGGAACCGGCCAGCGCAATCGCCGGTCGTAGACGTGCAGCGCGACAATCTTGCGGCCGACGACGTGCGGTGCGACGCCGCGTCGCGTGGTTTCCACTTCGGGAAGTTCAGGCATTGCAAGAGTCTGGAAATGTGGCTTCGGCGCGTAGCGCGCTTGCACGGACTCGCGTCGCGCCGGGGTCCGCAAACCACGGAAAGGAAGGCGCGGTGCGGCATTTGTTGCATCGCCAGATATAGCCTAACATCGTTCGAAATCGGGGTGCGACGCCGTGGCGCAAATCACCGCTCCTCGCGTCGAATGCGCGCAAGCAATGGGGCGCATTGCCGCACTCATTGTCCGTACCACCCTTTCGCATTCACGAGGCTTTGCGAGTTCCTATGCCGTGTGTCCCAAGTGCTGATCCCAGGCCGCGCCGCCGCGCGGCGCGCAATCCCGTGCTGTTGCCGGCGCTGCTGTTGGCCGCCGCCGTCGGTGGAACGTTATCCACGCTGGCGCGCGCGCAGGCGTTGTCCCCCGGCCCGCTGTCCCCCGGCCTCGTGCCGCACGCGAGTCCGGTGCCGCAGGCCAGGAACGGCCTGTCGGCGGACGTCTTCTACCGCCTGCTGCTGGGGGACGTCGCTTTGCAGCGCGGCGAAATTTCCCTCGCGGCGCGCGCCTACTATGAAGCGGCGCGCGATACCGCCGATGCACGCATTGCCCGGCGGGCGACGGAAATCGCCCTTGCGGCGCGCATGCGCGGCCTTGCCGAACAGTCGGCGCGGCTCTGGGTGACGCTCGATCCGGAGGCGGAGCGGCCGAAGCAGGTTTTGGCAGCGCTCGCGGCCGGCGGCACGGCGGGCGGCGGCGCCGGCATCGACGGGCCGGTGGATTCCGAACTCAGGAGCAAGCTCGAAAAGCTCCTGACGGACGCGGCGCTGACCGAGCGCGGGCCGGGCGAAATCTTCCTCCAGCTCAATCGGTTCTTCGGCGACGCATCGGATCGCAAGCAGATCTACGAACTGGTACGCGACCTCGCGAAGCCGTACCCCAAGAACGCCGAGGCGCATTTCGCCGTCGCGCTGGCCGCCTACAACGGCGGCGTGCCCGAGAACGCGGCGGACAATCCGGCGCTGAAGGAAGTCGATGCGGCGCTCGAGCTCAAGCCCGACTGGGAGCGCGCCGCGCTGCTCAAGGCGGAGCTTTTGTCGCGCAGCAAGCGGGGCGATGCCATCACGTACCTGCAAGGATTCGTCGCGGCGAACCCGGACGCGCGTGCGGCGGCCGGCGCTCTTGCCCAGTTCTACGTCGAGGACCGGCGTCTCGCGGAGGCGCGCGCGGTGTTCCAGAAGCTCTGGGACAGCGATCGCAATGCCCGCGAATTCGAGTTCGGCGTCGCGGTCATTTCCACGCAGATGCGCGACTGGGAAACCGCCGAGGCGCTGCTGCTCGACCTGAAGCGCGCCAACTACGGGGACAACGGTGCCGTCGAGCTCTATTTGGCGCAGGTCGCCGAGGAGACCGGCCGCTACCAGGACGCGATCGATCGCTACAAGGCGGTGCCGGAAGGCGAACGCGCGTGGATCGCCAAGTTGCGCATCGCGACCATTCTCGCCAAGCAGGGAAAGATGGTCGAGGCCCGCCGCTGGCTTGCCGACCTCCCGGCGGTGACCATCGAGCAGCGCGTGCAGGTGCGCCAGTCCGAGGCGCAGCTGCTGCGTGACGCCAACGATAACGCCGGCGCGTACGAAGTGCTGGTGCAGGCATTGAAGGAACATCCGGACTCGACCGAGCTCATGTACGACACCGCGATGGTCGCCGAGAAGCTCGACCGCATCGACGACGCCGAAGCGCGCCTGCGCCGCATCGTCGAGCTGAAGCCGGACGACGCGCAGGCATTGAACGCGCTGGGCTACACGCTCGTCGACCGGACGGCACGGGCAGCGGAAGGCTTTGCGCTGATCGAGAAGGCGCACAAGCTCTCGCCGGAGGATTCGTACATCCTCGACAGCATGGGCTGGGGACTCTTCCGGCTCGGGCGTTACGACGAGGCGGAGGCTTATCTGCAGCGCGCGATGAAAGAGCGTCCGGATGCGGAGATTGCCGCCCACCTGGGCGAAGTGTTGTGGGCCAAGGGCGAACGAGTGCGGGCGCAGGACGTCTGGCAGACTCAGCTCAAGACCACGCCGGACAACCCGGTGCTGCTCGAGACGGTACGTCGCCTCGCGCGCTGATGCATCCCGGCGCATGGGCGGTGGTGGCCGCCTGCGTCGTCGCGGGGTGTGCCACGGTGGCGCCGCGCCTCGAGGCGCCCGTGCCGCCGGTGCCGGCGCAGTTCGACCTGTCCGGCCGGCTCTCGGCCAAGCGCGGTGACAACGCGGTAGCGGCCAATTTCACGTGGACCCACGCGCCGGAAGGTGACCGCGTCGACGTTGCCACGCCATTGGGCCAGACTGTCGCGCGTCTGGAGTCCGATGGCACGCAGGTGCGCATGGAACGACCCGGGCAGCCCGCCGAGGCGTTCGCCGACTGGGATGCAGTCACGCTCGCGGTCTTTGGCGTGGGGATCCCGGTGGATGGGCTGGCGGCATGGATCGTCGGCGCACCCGCCGCGGGCGCACCTTCCACCGGCGAACTCGACGCGCAGGGCCGCCCCCTCGTATTGCGGCAGCGCGGCTGGGAAATCGTTTATGCGTATGCGGACGCGGGGCGGACACGGCCGACGCGACTCATCATGCGCTACCCGGACGCGCTGCCCGTCGAGGTGCGCATCGTCGTGGACCGCTTCGCGAGCCCCCGGTGAAAGCTGCGCCAATCGCGCTGTCGGTCCCCGCGCCGGCAAAGGTCAACCTCTTCCTGCATGTCACGGGTCGCCGGCCCGACGGCTATCACTCGCTCGAGTCGCTTTTCGCGCTGATCGACTTCGCCGACGCCGTTGTCGCCAAGCGCCGCGACGACGGCGTGGTGTCGCGCATCAACGCCATCGCAGGCCTGCCGATGGAGCACGACCTCGCGGTGCGCGCTGCGCTTGCGCTGCAGGCTGCCACCGGGACCCGGTTCGGCGTGGACCTCTTGGTCGACAAGCGCATCCCCATGGGCGCAGGTCTGGGTGGCGGCAGCTCCGACGCCGCGAGCGTGCTGCTCGCCTTGAATCGCCTGTGGGAGCTCGCGCTTCCGCGCGCCGATCTCGCCGCTATCGCGGCCCCGCTCGGGGCCGACGTGCCGTTCTTCATCGGCGGCCGACATGCGCTGGCGCGCGGCACCGGCGATCTCCTGACCCCGGTGACATTGCCGCCGATGTGGCTTGCGCTCGCGGTGCCGCGGGCGCATGTACCGACCGCCATGATATTTGCTGCGCCGGAATTGACACGTTCGACGCCGTCGGCGAAAATAGACGTCTTTTCCGAGGGTTACGGCAGAAACGATCTCGAAGGGGTCGCCGGTGCCATGTTTCCCCCGGTTGCGGAGGCGGTCGCGATGTTGGCGCGTGCCTCGTTGCACGCGCGAATGACGGGCTCCGGCGCCTGCGCGTTCGCGGCGTTTGCTACCGAAGATGCGGCGCGCGCGGCTTTGGCCACGCTGCCGTCTCATGTCGAAGGACATCTCGCCCGGACGATTGCGCGGCACCCGCTGGCATCGTTTGCGCACTGAAGGACCGGCCGGAAATTCACGATTTCCGCTGGGGAGTCGCCAAGTGGTAAGGCACCGGATTTTGATTCCGGCATTCGTAGGTTCGATCCCTACCTCCCCAGCCAATGCTTGATTGCCGTTCTTTGCGCCGCCCATCCGGGCGGCCTTTTTTTATCTCATTGGTTTTCGCTTCGGATAGACTGCACGCCAATACCAGAGGACGGTGACATGGCGTTCGAACGAATGCGCATCTTCGCGGGCAATGCCAATCCGAAGCTTGCGGAGGCGGTGTGCCGCCACCTGAACTTGAGCCTCGGTCGCTGCGTGGTCGACAAGTTCTCCGACGGCGAAATCATGGTCGAGTTGATGGAGAACGTGCGCGGGCGTGACGTGTTCGTGCTCCAGTCGACCTGTGCGCCGACCAACGACAACCTGATGGAAATCATGGTGATGGTCGACGCGCTGAAACGCGCATCCGCCGCGCGCATCACGGCGGCCATCCCGTATTTCGGCTATGCGCGGCAGGATCGGCGCCCGCGTTCCGCGCGCGTGGCGATCACCGCCAAGGTCGTGGCCGACATGCTGTCGACCGTCGGCGTGGACCGGGTGATGGTGATGGACCTGCACGCCGACCAGATCCAGGGCTTTTTCAACATCCCGGTCGACAACATCTACGCCACGCCGATCCTGCTGGGCGACCTGTGGAAGCAGGACTACCAGAACCTGATCGTGGTATCGCCCGACGTCGGCGGCGTCGTGCGGGCGCGGGCGATCGCCAAGCGGCTCGACTCCGACCTCGCGATCATCGACAAGCGCCGCCCCAAGGCGAACGTCGCCGAGGTCATGAACATCATCGGCGACGTCGAGGGGCGCACCTGTGTGATCATGGACGACATCGTCGACACTGCCAATACGCTGTGCAAGGCGGCGACGGCGCTCAAGGAATGCGGTGCGGTGAAGGTGGCCGCCTACTGCACCCATCCGGTCCTGTCGGGCGAGGCGGTGCAGCGGATCGCCACCTCCGATCTCGACGAGCTGGTGGTGACCGACACCATTCCGCTTTCGCCGGAAGCGAAGCGGTGTCCGCGCGTGCGTCAGCTATCCTGCGCGCAACTGCTGGCCGAGACGATGACCCGCATTTCCAACGAAGAGTCGGTTTCGTCGTTGTTTACCGACTGACCCGGAAGGGCGCGGGTCGCGAAGACCGCGCGGAAGCGCAAGGTGTCCACGGCGCGCGTTGGCGCACTCTGGCGCTTTCTATCGAAAACCGGTTATAATTTTGGGCTTTTCCGCCTAAGCCCTGCCAATATTGGGCTTTCGCGGTTGTCGCCCATCGAGGCATTCACTTGAGGCGGACGACCCGGCAGCCCGGCATCGCGCGGGACACGGGAAGGCCGCAGACAACCGGAGTATCGGCATGAACATCGAATTCACCGCCTTCGCGCGCAACACCGAAGGTCGCGGCGCATCACGCCGCATGCGGCGCGCCGGCAAGGCGCCCGGCATCGTTTACGGCGGCACGGCCAAGCCGACCCCGATCGAACTCGACCACAACGCGCTCTTTCACGCGTTGCGCAACGAGGCATTTCATTCGTCGATCCTGACGATGAAACTGGACGGCAGCGCAACCAAGGTATTGCTGCGCGACGTGCAGATGCATCCGTTCCGCAACGAGGTCCTGCACGTCGATTTCCAGCGCGTGGACGAGAACCGCAAGATCCACATGAAGGTGCCGCTGCACTTCATCAACGGCGAAATTTCGCCTGCGGTGAAGCTCAACAGCGCGATCGTCACGCACGTGACCACCGACGTCGACATCTCGTGCCTGCCCAAGGACCTGCCGGAATTCATCGAGGTCGACCTGGCCGGCCTGGAGGTGGGGCACTCGATACACGTGTCAGCCCTCAAGATGCCCGCGGGTGTCAGCGTGGTCACGCACGGCAAGAACGATCCGGTGGTCGCCACCGCGGTGATTCCGCGTGCGGCTGCGGAAGTGGAGGAGACGGAGGCTGCAGCCGAGGGTGCGGCCGCGCCGGCTGCCCCGGAAGCCGAGAAGAAGGACGACAAGGCGGCCGAAAAGAAGGACGACAAGAAGGACGACAAGAAGAAGTAGTGCAATTTCCGGGGTTGCAACGCGACTTGGGGCCCGCAGCGTTACGCGGGCCTTTTGCGTTTCACCTCCGGACTTCGCCTCGGGATCCCGCTTCCGTATCCAACGCTCATGGCCACGCCCATCCGCCTCGTCGCCGGCCTCGGCAACCCGGGACGCAACTACGCGAACACGCGCCACAACGCGGGATTCTGGTTCGCCGATGCACTCGCGGCCAAGCTCGGTGCGACCTTTGCCGCGGAGGCGAAGTTCGCCGGCGACGTGGCCAAGGCCGGCGAGGTACGCATCGTGAAGCCGACGACCTACATGAACCTCTCCGGGCGCTCAGTCGGGGCCATGGCGCGCTTCTTCGGTGTCGCGCCGGAGGCAATCCTGGTCGTGCACGACGAACTCGATCTGAAGTCCGGCGAAGCCAAGATGAAGCTCGGTGGCGGCCATAGCCGGCCACAATGGGTTGCGCGACATTCACGCACAGCTCGGCAGTGCCGACTACTGGCGCCTGCGCATCGGCATCGGGCATCCACGCGATTCCGAGCTCGCGCAGCAGGACGTCGTCGACTACGTGCTGAAGCCGCCGCGTGCGGACGAATCCGCGGCCATCGAGCGCGCACTCGACCGCGCGCTGGCGGCGTGGCCGGCGATCGCGTCGGGCGACATGGAGCGCGCGATGATGGCGCTGCACACGCGACCAGCCGAATGACGCACTGCGACAACGCCCGTGCGGGAGGGACCGGGGGCATTCCGGCACCCTCGTCAAGGCGCACCGGCGAGGGCGCGAACGCACTCGCGCGGATTGCACGGCTGCATCCATACATCGAACTGAAAGCGAATCGCGCATGAGCCTCAAATGCGGCATCGTCGGGTTGCCCAATGTCGGCAAGTCGACCCTCTTCAACGCCTTGACCAAGGCGGGTATCGCCGCCGACAACTATCCGTTCTGCACCATCGAGCCGAACGTTGGCATCGTCGAAGTGCCCGACCCGCGGCTCGCTGCCCTGGCGGAGATCGCGAAGCCCGAGCGCGTGCTGCCTGCAGTCGTCGAGTTCGTCGACATCGCAGGCCTCGTCGCCGGCGCATCGAAGGGTGAGGGTCTGGGCAACCAGTTCCTCGCCAACATCCGCGAAACGGACGCGATTGCGCACGTCGTGCGCTGTTTCGTCGACGAGAACGTCGTGCACGTGGCCGGCAAGATCGACCCGGTGTCGGACATCGAGACAATCAACACCGAGCTTGCGCTGGCAGACATGGCCGCCGTCGAGAAGCAGCTCGCCAAGTACCAGAAGACCGCGCGTTCGGGAGGCGACAAGGAGGCCCAGCGCATCGTCGCGGCGCTGGAAAAGGTGCTGGCCGTCCTCGACGAAGGACGCCCGGCTCGCACCGCCGACCTCTACGCGGAGGAGAGGGACGTGCTGCGCCCCTTCTTCCTGCTGACGATGAAACCGACGATGTACGTCGCCAACGTGGCCGACGGCGGTTTCCATGACAATCCATTGCTGGACCGGGTCGAAGCCCACGCGGCGAGCGAGGGCGCACCCGTGGTCGCCGTCTGCGCGTCGATGGAGGCGGAGATCGCCGATCTCGACGCCGCCGACAAGGATGTCTTCCTCGCCGACATGGGACTGACCGAGCCGGGACTCGACCGCGTCATTCACGCGGGCTACAGGCTTCTGGGCCTGCAGACCTACTTCACGGCGGGACCGAAGGAGGTGCGCGCGTGGACGGTCGAGGTCGGCGCGACCGCGCCGCAGGCCGCGGGCGTGATCCACACCGATTTCGAGAAGGGCTTCATCCGCGCCGAGGTGATCGGCTTCGATGACTACCTCGCGTGCAAGGGTGAGCACGGGGCGAAGGATGCCGGCAAGATGCGCCTCGAGGGTAAGGACTATGTCGTCAAGGACGGCGATGTCATGCACTTCCGCTTCAACGTCTAGCCGGCGCCAGGCGCTGGCCGCGCTGGCCGCGGGCTTACTGCTCGCCGGATGCGCGGCGATGCCCCGCCTTGATGCGCCGAAGGTCACGGTCACCGGCGTGCGCTTCGATGGCTTCGATGGCATGGAGGGGCGCTTTGCCGTGCTCATCGACCTGGCCAATACGGGCGAGCGCGAACTCGCCGTGAATGCGATCACCGCGAACTTGACCGTGGAAACGGTGGATGTCGGCATGGCGCGACTCGCCGAGCCGGTGCGCGTGCCGCCCGGCGGCGACACGCCGGCGGTGCTGGAGGTGCGGGCGGCGTGGGCTGCCGTATTGCGTGCGGCGGCCCTCGCCGCGCGGCGCGCCCGCGAGACCGGTGCCTCGGGCGTGCGCTATGCTGTCACCGGAACGGTGACGCTGCCAGGCGGCGGCACGGTACCGTTCTCGCGCAGCGGCGAGTTCGTGTTCGCGACGACGCCACCGTAAGTAATGACTCTCAAGTTCACCAAGATGCAGGGCCTCGGCAACGACTTTGTCGTGTTCGACGGCGTTCGCCAGCGCGTCGCGCTCACGCCCGAAGTCGTTCGTGCCATCGCCGATCGCCATTTCGGCGTCGGCTGCGACCAGGTGCTGGTCGTGGAACGCGCGCAAGGGGAGGCCGACTTCCGCTATCGCATCTTCAACGCGGATGGCGACGAGGTCGAGCATTGCGGCAACGGCGCGCGCTGCTTCCTGACGTTCGTGCGGTCGCATGGCCTGACCGACAAGCGGGCCATTCGCGTGGAAACGAAGAATGGCCTCATCGTGCCGCGGCTCGAGGACACCGGCGAGGTCACGGTCGACATGGGCGCCCCGCGGCTGCGGCCGGACCAGGTCCCGTTCGTCGATGGTACCGGTGCGCCGATCGAACCGCTCGACGTCGATGGCGACGTGGTCGAGATCACCGCGCTGTCGATGGGCAATCCGCACGCGGTCCAGGTCGTAGCGAACGTCGACACCGCGCCGGTTGCAACACAGGGGCCAAGCATCGAGCGCCATCCCCGTTTTCCGGAAGGCACCAATGCCGGTTACCTGCAGGTGGTCGATCGCGCTACCATTCGCCTGCGTGTGTGGGAGCGGGGCGCGGGTGAAACGCTTGCCTGCGGCACCGGTGCGTGCGCGGCCATGGTGGCCGGTGTTCGTCGCCGGTTGCTCGATTCTCCCGTGACGGTGGTGAGCCGCGGTGGTGCGCTCCGGATCGCGTGGGATGGGGCCGCCGGCCCGGTGCTGATGACCGGACCGGCGTCAACCGTCTTCGAAGGCGAGTGGCCGGCATGAATGGCTGCGGGCGGGCTTGAGCAATGTCGGGGAACATCCTGAAACATCGAACGCGGGACATGAGCGCATGGATGCAGCGGCCGTAGCTGAGTACCTGAAGCGGAATCCGGAATTCTTCGAGGAGTATGCGGACGTGGTCGCGCAGATCTTCGTCCCGCATCCACATGGCGGCCATGCCATCCCGATCGCGGAACGCCAGATCGTCACGCTGCGCGAGAAGACGCACGATCTCGAGGCGAAGTTCAAGGAACTCGTGACCTACGGGACCGAGAACGACCAGATCAGCGAACGGATGCATCGCTCGACGCTGGCGCTTTTCGCCGCACCGGATCTCGAAACCACGCTCGCGGTGCTGTATCACAGCCTGAAGGAAGACTTCGCGGTGCCGCAGGTGGCGGCGCGCCTGTGGGGTCGCGTGCCCGAGCAGTCGTACCTGCCCGAACTTGCCGCCACGTCGTCGGAAGTGCGTCATTACGCGGACCAGCTCGGTCAGCCGTATTGCGGGCCGGTGGCCGCCTTCGAGACGCGCGAGTGGTTCGAGGATGGCGACGTGCTGCAGTCGTTTGGCTTCCTGCCGCTGCGCACCGCCAACACGTTCGGACTGCTGGCGCTCGGCAGTCCCGATCCCAATCGCTTTCACCCCGGCATGGGCACGCTGTACCAGACCCGCCTCGCGGAGCTCGCGAGCGTGGCCACGGCGCGCTTCCTGCCGCCGTCCTGACGCGCGGAGCGGCGGGTGCCGTGACCCGCACGTCGGCGCCTCCGCGTACCGGTTCGAGCGTCAGCCCGGCGAACGCCCAATCGCTCGAGGCCTTCGCCGCCCATCTCGCCACCCGATCCCCGCACACGCGCGACGCCTATCTGCGCGACATCCGCGCGCTCGCCACGGCCGCCGGAGCAACGCCATTGATAGGTCTCCAGCGCGCGCAACTCGCCCGTACGCTGGCCACGTTGCGCGGTCGCGGATTGTCGGGGCGCAGCCTCGCCCGGATGCTCTCCGCATGGCGGGCTTACTACCGCTTCGTGCGTGCGAGCGACCGCGCCGTCGACGCCGATCCCTGTGCAGGCCTCAAGGCACCGAAGTCGCCGAAGAACCTGCCCGCGGCGTTGTCGCCGGAAGAAGCGATGCATCTACTGGCAGGTGCCGTGGACGATGTGGCGAACCTTTGCGACCGCGCGCTTTTCGAGCTCGCCTATTCGTCGGGATTGCGCCTGTCGGAGTTGGCTCAACTGGATGTCGATCGGCTCGATCTCGTCCAGGGCGAAGTGCGCGTCTGGGGCAAAGGCGCCAAGGAACGAGTCGTTCCAGTGGGCGCGGCGGCACGGGCCGCGATCGCTGCGTGGCTGGCCCAACGCGAGCGCGTGCCCGGACTCCACGACGACGCGCTGTTCGTCGGCGCCCGCGGCCGTCGGCTCTCCGCGCGCACGATCCAGCGGCGCCTGGCCGCGACGGCACGCAAGCAGGGGTTGTCGCGGCACGTCCACCCGCACATGCTGCGGCATTCGTTCGCGTCGCACGTTCTGCAGTCGTCGGGCGACCTGCGCGCCGTGCAGGAGATGCTCGGCCATGCATCGATCGCGAGCACGCAGGTGTACACGCATCTCGATTTCCAGGCGCTCGCGAAGGTGTACGACGCAGCGCATCCGCGGGCGAAGAAGAAATAGGCGCCGTGGCGCCCGCTTGACCCTAGCTACAAGGCCGTGCGCGAGCAGCCCGCACACGATCCCGGACGCGCTGTTCCGCGGACGCGCAACCGCTTTCAGTCGAGGAACCGCACCACGCCCGGCATATAGGGGAGGTCGGTCACGCCGGGATCCTTCCCGGCTTGCTTCAGCAGCGTCGTCACCTGGCCGCGGTGATGCGTCGCGTGCTGGAACAGATGCGTGGCGGCAATCCAGGCGGGGACGAGCCGAAGCTTGCCGTCGGACGCGGCCCGATACTCGAACGGCTCCGCGAGCCAGTCGGCGGATAACGCGCCGGCCCAATCGAGAATGCGGGTATCGGTGCTGTCGCGCTCGCGCGACATGGTCGCGAATTCGGCATGCGTATCGGCGCCGAAGGCGGGCGCCACGCTCGGTTCGCCGGTGAAGCGCCCCAGCCAGACGCGATCGCCCCAGAGGATGTGGTCGAGCGTGCGATGGATCGACCCGAAGAACGCCCCGCGGTCCTGCTTGCGCGCCTCGTCGGAGAGCGTAGCCGCCGCGGCGAAAAGCCGTTCGTTCATCCAGCGGTTATAGCGAGCGAGGAGCTGGCAATACTCGACCGAGATCACGCCGCCACGGTCTCCAGGTTCGAGCGCTCCTCGAGCTCCTCGATCTCGATCGCCGCGGCGAGCTGCGCCAGGCGGGCGACCACGCCATAGGCGTAGAAGCGGTTGGGGGCGCAGTCCACGGGGGCGTTCAACTCCGGAATGCAGGGCGACTCGAAGGCCAGCGGCACGAATTGGGCGCCCGGCGCATTGAGATTCTCGTCCTTGCCGCGTGCGGTATGTACGCGATAAAAGCCGCCGACGACGAAGCGGTCGATCATGTAGACGACCGGCTCCGCGATCGCGTCATCGATCGATTCGTAGGTGGGCACGCCTTCCTGGATGATCACCGCGCTGACCTCGAGCCCTTCCTTGACGACCGCCATCTTGTTGCGCTGCTTGCGGTTCAGGCCGACCACATCCTCGGCGCTGCGCACCGTCATGATCCCCATGCCATAGGTGCCGGCGTCGGCCTTCACGATGACGAACGGCGCTTCCTCGATGCCGTATTCCGCATACTTGGCGCCGATCCTGGCAAGCAGCGCGTTGACGTTCGAGGCCAGGCACTCCTCGCCGGCGCGGTCCTGGAAATTGATCTCGCCGCAGACCCCGAAGTACGGATCGATCAGCCATGGGTCGATGCCGACCAGGGCCGCGAACTGCTCGGCGATCGCCGAATACGCGGTAAAGTGATGCGACTTGCGCCGGTTGTACCATCCGGCGGCAAGCGGCGGCACCACCGGTTGGTCGATCCGCTGCAGGATCTGCGGCGCGCCGGCCGACAGGTCGTTGTTGAGGAGCACCATGCACGGATCGAAATCGTACAGTCCGACGCGCCGGCCGTTGCGCACGAGGGGCTCCAGCGTCAACGCGCCGCCGTCGGGCAGGTCGACCTTGGTCAGCGTCTCGATTTCCGGATTGAGCGAGCCGATCCGTACCCGCATGCCAGCCTGCCGCAGGATGCCCTCGAGCGTGGCGACGTTGCGCAGGTAATACGTGTTGCGGGTATGGTTCTCGGGCACGAGCAGCACGCCGCGGGCATCCGGGCACACGCGCTCGACCCCCGCCTGGATCGCCTGCACGCACAGCGGCAGGAACGACGGATTCAGGTTGTTGAAGCCGCCGGGAAACAGGTTCGTGTCTACCGGCGCGAGCTTGAATCCCGCATTGCGCAGGTCGACCGACGCATAGAACGGCACCGCATGTTCCTGCCATTGCGTGCGCAGCCAGCGCTCGATTTCCGGCATCCGTTCGAGGATGCGGCGCTCGAGATCCTGCAGCGGCCCGGTGAGGGCGGTGGTGAGGTGGGGGACCATGCGGACGCCTTCGATTGCCTGACGCCGGATTGTAGCGCAGGCCCGTCGGCGTCCCGCCCAAAAAAATGGGACGCATTGCTGCGCCCCGAATAGCCACTGAGGAGAAAACGGTCAAACCTGCGCGGGGCGCTGCGCCATTCCCCGAGCTGCGCGCGGGCGGGAGAGAGCACCCGCGCGCATCACTGCCCGCACGCTATGTGCGATAAGCCGACTCGCCGTGGGCCGTGATGTCGAGACCCTCGCGCTCCTGTTCCTCCGGCACGCGCAGGCCGATGGTCATGTCCACGATCTTGTAGCAGATGTACGCGACCACGCCGGACCAGACCACGGTCACCAGCACGCCTTTCGCCTGGATCCACAGCTGTTCGCCGTAGCTCGTGTAACCCGTCTTGCCGGTCACCCAGTCGAGCACCATGCCGGGACCGCCGAGATCCGGTGAGACGAAGATCCCGGTCAGCAGCGCGCCGAGGATCCCGCCGACCGCGTGCACGCCGAATACGTCCAGCGTGTCGTCGACCTTGAGCATGTGCTTCAGGCCGTTGACACCCCACAGGCACACGAAACCAGCAGCCGTCCCGATCACGAATGCGCCCGGGATGCCGACGTTGCCGGCGGCGGGTGTGATCGCGACCAGACCGGCAACCGCGCCCGACGCGGCACCGAGCATCGACGCCTTGCCCTTGAACAGCGCTTCGCCAAGGCACCACGACAGCACGGCGCAAGCGGTCGCGAGGAACGTGTTCATGAAGGCCAGCACGGCGGAGTTGTTGGCTTCGAGTGCTGAACCCGCATTGAAGCCAAACCAGCCGAACCACAGCAGTGATGCGCCCATCATCGTCATCGGCAGGTTGTGAGGGGCCATCGATTCCTTGCCGTAGCCAACGCGTTTGCCTATCACGTAGGAGCCGACAATGCCCGCGATACCGGCATTGATGTGCACGACCGTGCCGCCGGCGAAGTCGAGCGCGCCCCATTGCCACAGCAGGCCCGCCTTCGCGTTGTTGGCGTCGACGACGTTGGCCGCGGTGTACGCGTCGGGGCCGGGCCAGAACCAGACCATGTGCGCGATCGGCAAATACGAGAACGTGAACCAGAGCACGGCGAACACGAGCACCGCCGAGAACTTCACGCGTTCAGCGAAGGCGCCCAGGATCAGGCAGACCGTGATCGCAGCGAAGGTTGCCTGGAAGGCGACGAACAGCATCTCGGGAATCGGCGTGTCCTTGGAGAAGGTCGCGCCCATCGCGAACTCGCCCGTGGCCGAGTTGAACAGGCCGGACAGGAACAGGCGGTCGAGGCCGCCGAAATAGGCGTTGCCCTCCGTAAAGGCGATGCTGTATCCGTAGACGCACCAGAGCACGGTGATGAGCGAAAAGACCACGAATACCTGCATCAGCACCGAGAGTACGTTCTTGGATCGCACCATGCCCCCGTAGAACAGGGCCAGCGCAGGAACGCTCATCATCAATACGAGTGCCGTGCAGACGAGCATCCACGCGACGTCCCCCTTGTTCGGGGTGGGTGCGGGCGCGGCTGTCGCCGCGGCGGCAGGCGCTGCCGCTGCAGGCGCTGCGGCCGGAGCGGCAGCAGGTGCCGCCGCCGGGGCGGTCGCCGCGGGCGCGGCCGGTGCCTTGTCCTGGGCGGTGGCCGGAACGGCCAGCCCGAAGGCGCCGACCAACGCCAGGATGGTCAGGAAATTCTTCATCGATTGCTCCCCTTAAAGTGCGTCTGCGCCGGTCTCGCCGGTGCGGATACGCACGACCTGCATCAGGTCGAAGACAAAGATCTTGCCGTCACCGATCTTGCCGGTGTTGGCGGCCTTTTCGATCGCCTCGATGACACGGTCCAGCATGTCATCCTTGACGGCCGCTTCGATCTTCACCTTGGGCAGAAAATCGACCACGTACTCCGCACCGCGATAGAGTTCGGTGTGACCTTTCTGGCGGCCGAAGCCCTTGACCTCGGTGACGGTAATTCCCTGCACGCCGATTGCCGAGAGTGCCTCGCGGACCTCGTCGAGCTTGAACGGCTTGATGATGGCGGTAACGAGTTTCATGGTATCCCCGTGAATGCGCGCGACGGCGGCAGCTGCGACGCCGCCGCGCCCGTGAAGCCTTTAGAACGTCTTCTGTACGTACCCGACGAATTGCGTGTCGGACGTGTCCTTGCCGAAGCGGTTGGTGTAGCCCGAGCTCTCGGCATCGGTGCCGGTGCCGAACACGCCCACAGTCACGCCCCAGAGCTCGGTCGAGATGCCGACCTTCCAGTCGCCGTAGTCATAGAAGCCGTTGTTCTTGAACTTCTGCTTGCCCAGGTGACCGAAGACGGTGACCTTGCCGACCACGTCGTTGACCTTCTCGACGATGTCGTAGGTTCCGTTGAGCTCCCAGTAGTCCGAGCCCCTGGAGTCGTAGAAGCCGAACGTGTCGCTGACCGCATAGCTGTACTTCGCCGTGAACCATTTCCAGGTCAGCGCTGCGTAGAGCTCGGTTGTATTGGGCTTGGTGTAGTTCTCCGGATAGGTGCCCGGGTACCAGTAGTACAGCACGCCGAAATCGGCGGAGAAATCCATCGGCAGCGCGAGCTTGTAGCCACCGTAGAAATCCCATTCCATGCTAGAGGACACGTCGGGATTGCCGTCCGACAGCCAGCTGATGTTGGACGCCCACGTACCGACGTAGAAGCCGCTCTTGTGGCCCAGATCGAATCCGCCCTGGAGCGCGGGCTTCTCATTGGTTTGCGAAATTCCGCGGAAAACATATTGGCTGTAGAGCCCGACGTTCCCCGAGAACGTGAAGTCGGGTTCAGGTGCGGCCGCCGGCGCCGGCGTCTGGGCCGACGCGCTGGCGGCAAAGAGCGCGGCGAGCGCCATCGCCACCGCCGAGACGCGCGGACGAAGCTTCAGGTTCATGGATGAATCCCTAGATGGTTGAAGGAAAATGCAGGCACTACCGGGCTGTGCTTTGCATTTCGTGTGCCATCAAGGAAAATGTTTATTATTCATAGCGTTATGTCTTCGGATGCGTACCGATTGCACCACGCGCAACCTGGAAGAGCACTGTTATGGTGCATTCCGGAGGCGCTCCGCACGAAGGCGGGGCAGGGACGGAAGCCAGGCAATTTGGGCGCGATCGACGCCCGTGCGACGGCCGACCTGGCGCCGGTGTTTGCTAGACTTTGCGCATGCCGGCATCGTTGCCGGGGCATTCCGCGGAGCCAGCAATGCTGAACTTCAACCATAAGACGCTCGACGAATGGGCGGCCCGTATCGGCAAGGCGGTCGAAGGAAGCCCGGCCAAGGATGTCGAGAAGAACGTCAAGGCGATGCTGCAGGGCGGGCTGTCGCGCCTCGACCTGGTCACGCGCGCCGAATTCGACACGCAGGCGCAGGTCCTGCTCAAAACGCGGGAGAAACTGGAACGCCTCGAGGCGCGCGTCGCGGAACTCGAGGCGAGATTTCCCGCGCCCTCCGAGCCCTAGCCGCCGCGGCAAGTGCGCCTGGGCGCGGCGGGATTGACGCGCGCCACAGGGCTTTCCGGGTCGTACGACCCGGCCGCAATGGTTGGCGGAAAAGAAAAACGCCGCACCTCTTTCGAGGCGCGGCGCCCGATGCGTGCCTGCGTAGGCGTATTACTGGTACGCCTCGCTTGCAATCCACCACGTCGTGCCGTCCGACTGGACGGTGACTGCGCGCGGTTGGAGGAACCCGTCGTTCAGCACGCGCGTCCCGCCCTGCACCGGGGTGACCGTGCAGTCGTTGGAGCCCGTACCGACACGGCGCACCACGTACACGCGACCGCCGTTCGAAGCGGCGGAAGGCAGCGTGATCGTGCGATTGGCCCCGGTCACGTTGCAGAAAATCATGTAGTCGCCTGCGGCGGCTGTGTAGTTGGCCGAGACCGTCGTATACGGCGTCGCGGTGATGGCTGAGCCCGGCGCGCCCTGCGGACCTTGTGGTCCCGTGGCACCCGTGGGCCCCGCCGCACCCGTTGCGCCTGTGGCACCCTGCGCACCGGTCGGACCTTGCGGACCGGTGGCACCGATCGGGCCAACGGGACCGGCGGGTCCAGCCGGCCCGGTTGCCCCGGTAGCGCCCTGGGCACCCTGCGCGCCGGCCGGACCCGTGGGACCGACCAGCGAGGTTCCGCTGCCCCATGCGCCGGCCGCCTTCGGGCCATAGATCTGCATCGCGACGGTGTCGATAAAGAAGTCGCCATCCACGCCGTCACCGGGGGCGGGCGGAACCGCGCCGTTCAGCACCGTCTTGCCATCGGTACCCGCGGCACCCGCGGCGCCTGTCGCGCCTGTGGCACCCGTCGCACCTACCGGGCCCATCGGGCCGACGTCGCCCTGAGGACCCTGCGGGCCGGCTGCGCCTACGGCGCCCGCGGGGCCGACGTCACCCTGCGGACCTTGCGGGCCGGCGGGACCCGTTGCCCCGGTGGGGCCTGTCGGCCCTGCGGGACCTGCCGGACCGGCAGCGGTCGTGCACGCCCACATCGTGCCGTCCCAGGCCATGACCTGTCCGGTGGAACAGTTAAGCGGGAACAGCGCATTGCCGAGGCGATTGAGAAACGCCGCCATCTGCGTGCGATTGACGTTGTCGGCTGGGCAGTACAGCGCTTGGCCACCGCCCAGATCCACGCAACCCAACGTGACGCCGCGCTCGGCAATCCAGGTTATTGAGGGACAGAACGGATCGGCGATCGGCACGTCGATGAACACGGTGCCGCCGGCACCCGGACAGAACTGTGCGTTGGCTTCGCCTTGGAAGCCCGCGACGGCGAACGCGAACGTGGCCGCCATCATGAAATTGCGCATGTCGACTCCTTTTAAATGTTCAGAGGGTTCCAATTGCCTGCCGGGTTTGCGCTATGTTCGGCTGGGCGTGACCTCGATGGCCAACGCTTTATGGTTGCGACCCTTCGCCACCGTCCGCCATCGCGATCAGGAGGAAAGATCGCGAGGCGGACGGGGCGGGCGCGTTGACCCAGTGTGGCTACAGGATGTTGTGCGCGATGGCCCACCAGGTCGCGCCGTCGGATTGCACAGTGACTCCTTCGCCGCTGGAGTTCAGCGTGTGGGTGCCACCCTCCACCGGCGTCACATTGCAATTCGATGTGCTAATGCGCTTGATTGTGTAGATCCGCCCGGTGTTGCCTGCCGCGGCGGGCAGCGTCACGGTCTTGGTACCGCCGCTGAAATTGCACAGCACCGCGTAGTCGCTCGCGAGCACAGTGTAGTTGGCGTTGGAGGTCGTGGTCACCGGCGCGGCAGCGATGGCCGAAGCCGCAGTGCCTGCCGGACCTTGCGAACCTGTCGCGCCGGTTGCCCCGGTCGCGCCCGTCGCCCCGACAGGCCCCTGCGGACCAGCCGGGCCGGGATCGCCCGGAGGACCCGTGACTCCGATCGGCCCCGCGGCGCCCATCGGTCCCGTCGGCCCTGCGGCTCCCTGCGGACCCTGTGCTCCGGTGGCGCCGGTCGCGCCGACCAGCGTCGTACCGCTGCCCCACGCACCGGCTGCCTTCGGACCGTAGATCAGCATCGCGGCGGTGTCGATGAAGAAATCGCCATCGACGCCATCGCCCGGGGTGGGCGGCACCGTGCCGCTCAGCACTGTCTTGCCATCGAGGCCTGCGTTGCCCTGCGCACCCTGGGGACCCGTGGCCCCGGTGGCACCGGTCGCGCCGGTAGCCCCGGTCGCGCCAATCGGACCCGCCGGGCCTACGTCGCCCTGCGGCCCTTGCGGACCGGTGGCACCCATCGCGCCGGCGGGGCCAACGTCGCCCTGCGGACCCTGGGGACCGGTCGGACCCGTGGCACCCATCGCGCCGGCAGGACCTGCTGGACCGGCGGTGCTCGTGCATGCCCACAGCGTGCCGTCCCAGGCAATGACCTGGCCGGTACTGCAGTTCAGCGGGAACAGCGCGTTGCCCAGGCGATTCAGGAACGCCGCCATCTGCGTGCGATTGGCGTTGTCCGCCGGGCAGTACAGCGCCTGGCCGCCGCCTAGATCCTGGCAGCCCAGCGTGACGCCACGCTCGGCAATCCAGGTGATCGAGGCACAGAAGGGATCCGCCGCCGGCACGTCGATGAACACCGTGCCGTTGGCCCCCGGACAGAATTGCGCGCTGGCTTCACCTTGGAAGCCCGCGATGGCCAGTGCAAACATGGCCGCCATCAGGATCTTGCGCATTGCGACTCCATTCGTTTGAAGTACGACGGTGAGGTTGGTGACGGCGCCCGCACGTTGGAGCGTGCGAGCGCCATGCGTCACTCGACTTCAACCATCAATAGTGCGAAAGGATGTACCAGGTCGACCCATTCGACTGGACGGTGATCGCGTCACCGGCGCCGAGCCCTTGGGTACCACCCTGTACCGACGTGACGTTGCAGGTCGAGCTGCCGATGCGCTTGATCACGTAGATGCGCCCCGTGTTGCTGGCGGCGGCGGGCAGGGTGACGGTCTTGGTTCCACCGCTGAAGTCGCAAAGCACCGTGTAGTCGCTGGCCAGGACCGTGTAGTTGGCGTTGCTGGTCGTAACGATCGGCGCTGCGGTGATCGCGGAACCGGCCGGACCTTGCGGACCCGTGGCGCCGGTGGCACCCGTGGCGCCGGTGGCACCGGTGGCACCCTGCGCGCCGGCCGGACCGGCGGCGCCTTGCGGACCTTGCGGGCCGATCGGGCCCGCGGGACCGACCGCGCCGGGCGCGCCGGACGCGCCGACATCGCCCTGCGGACCTTGCGGGCCGGTGGCACCGGTGGCGCCGACGAGCGCGGTCCCGCTGCCCCACACACCTGCTGCCTTCGGACCGTAGATCTGGAGCGCGACCGTGTCGATGAAGAAGTCGCCATCGACACCGTCACCGGGGGTTGGCGGCACCGTCCCGTTCAGCACGCTCTTGCCATCTACGCCGGCGTCACCTTGCGGGCCAGCGGCACCGGTGGCACCCGTGGCGCCCGTGGCACCGGTCGCACCGACCGCGCCCATCGGACCGACATCGCCCTGCGGACCTTGCGGGCCGGTGGCGCCTACGGCGCCCGCCGGGCCAGCGTCACCCTGCGGACCTTGCGGGCCGGTTGGGCCCGTGGCGCCCACCGGGCCGGCGGGACCTGCCGGACCAGTCGCGGTCGTGCACGCCCACATGGTGCCGTCCCAGGCCATGACCTGGCCGGTGGAACAGTTGAGCGGAAACAGCGCATTGCCGAGGCGGTTGAGGAAAGCCGCCATCTGCGTGCGATTGACGTTGTCGGCGGGGCAATACAGCGCCTGGCCACCGCCCAGATCCTGGCAACCCAGCGTGACACCACGCTCGGCGATCCAGGTGATCGAGGGACAGAAAGGATCGGCGAGCGGGACATCGAGAAACACGGTGCCGCTGGCACCCGGACAGAACTGTGCATTGGCTTCTCCGAAGCCCGCGATGGCCAGCGTAAACATGGCCGACATCAACAGTTTGCGCATTACAACTCCTTTTCAGTGGGTGTTTATTAAGCTCGCTGCACGACCGACCGGCTTCTGGTGACGCTCTGCGGCGCATTGCGCCTGCCGGTTTCTCGGTCCTTGCCAGCCTTTCCTCGAACTCGTCATAGCCGCTCGCCATTGCGCTCGCGAACGCGGACGCCTTGAAAAGTGGCACGGAGCGCACAAACGCAATTACCGGGCCTGAAGGCTTCGGTCGAGTGTCTGACGGCGAACCGGACGCATTGCCGGTAAGGTCGGTACTGACCCGCCGCCCAGGCCGATACGGATGCTGTTGTCCACGAGGTGTTAGCGATGGCCGTAGTCATACTGCACAGCCGCGCGCTCGCCGGCATCAGCGCGCCGCGGGTCGCGGTCGAAGTGCACATCAGCGGTGGCCTGCCCGGCATCCATCTCGTGGGCTTGCCCGACACCGAGGTGCGCGAGGCGCGCGACCGTGTACGTGCGGCGTTGCAAAACGCGCAGTTCGAAGTGCCCGCACGCAAAGTGACGATCAATCTCGCGCCCGCCGATCTGCCGAAGGAATCCGGACGCTACGACCTGCCGATCGCGCTCGGCGTCCTTGCGGCGAGCGGGCAGATTCCCGCGGCGGCGCTGGCGGGCCACGAGTTCGCGGGCGAGCTGGCCCTGACCGGCGATCTGCGCGCGGTCCGGGGCGCGTTGGCGATGGCGCTGGCCGCATCGCGCGACGGGCACGCGCTGGTGCTGCCCGCCGACTCGGCCGGCGAAGCAGCGCTGGTGCGCGGTGCCGCCGTGTTCGGCGCAACTTCACTGCGCTCGGTCTGCGCCCACGTGACCGGACACGCGCCGCTGGCAATGGCCTGCGCGTCGGCGCGACCGCATGCGCAGGGGCTCGCAGGACTTGGCGGACGTGTGCGGGCAGGCGCAGGCGAAGCGGGCGCTGGAGATCGCGGCGGCAGGCGGGCATTCGCTGTTGCTGATCGGTCCACCGGGCGCCGGCAAATCCATGCTCGCGCAGCGCCTGCCGTCGCTGCTGCCGCCGCTGTCCGATGACGAAGCACTGGAGGTGGCGGCGATCGCCTCGATCGCCGGCCGCTTTACGCCGGCGCAGTGGAGCGCGCGCCCGTATCGCGCGCCGCACCATACTGCCAGCGCCGTGGCGCTGGTCGGTGGCGGCAGCGATCCGCGCCCGGGCGAGATTTCGCTGGCGCACCACGGCGTGCTGTTCCTCGACGAACTGCCCGAGTGGGACCGGCGGGTACTCGAAGTGCTGCGCGAGCCGCTGGAATCCGGCGTGGTCCACATCTCGCGCGCCGCACGGCAAAGCACCTTCCCGGCGCAATTCCAGCTGATCGCGGCGATGAATCCCTGCCCATGCGGCTGGGACGGGGATCCGCGTGGACGCTGCCGGTGCACGCCCGATCAGGTGGCTCGCTACCGCGCCCGCGTATCGGGCCCGCTGCTCGACCGGATCGACCTCGTAGTCACCGTGCCTGCGCTGGCCCCGGAGATGCTGACGGCGCGACGGATCGCCGCCGACGGCGGCGGGAGCCCGTTGCGGACAACTTGCCATGCCGACGGCGACATGGCCTCGGCCGATGCCCGCCCACGCGTCGCCCGGGCGCGGACCCGGCAACTCGCGCGGCAGCGCAGGCCCAACGCACAACTGCAACCCGCCGACCTCGAACGTCATTGCGCGATCGATGCGGCGGGGGAGGCGTTGCTGGTGCGCGCCATGGCGCGGTTCGCACTATCGGCACGCGCGTATCACCGGATGCTCAAGGTGGCACGTACGATCGCCGACCTGGCGGAGGCCACGACGATAACCGCCGCGCACGTGGCCGAGGCGATCGGCTATCGCCAGCCAGACGGTGCGGGCGGCGGCGAGTGAGGTCGTGCGCGGTCCCGGCGGCCTAGCCCTTGCGGTCGACGTAGCGCTCGCCCGCGGGGACCGCGTTCTTGAGCCAGTTCTGCGGCGGCGGCAGCGGGCAGGTCGTGAAGGCCGAGAATGCGCAGGGAGGGTTGTACGCCTTGTTGAGGTCCACCATCCATGACCCGTCCTTGGGCTTCTCGATGTACAGGAAGCGTCCGGGCGGATACGTGCCGGCGCCACTGGTCGCATCGCGAAAGATGATGAACAGGTTGCCATCGTCGTCGAGCGCGTCGAGCGAGGTCTTCTGCCCGTTCAGCACGAACTCCAGCGTGCCGGCGACTTTTTCGTAGCTGATCTCGCCGCGCACGTTGGCGATCGGGATCGTCGCGCCGTTCGCATGCGCGGTGAAGCGCGCCGGAACCTTGTACGCAACGTCCGGTGCATACCATTGACGGCCCGCGAAGGTGGTGCGCCGTGGCGAGTCGCGGTCGGCGGCGCGAACGACGATCTTGCCGTCCTCCCGCTTGACGAACTGCAGCGACAGACGTCCCCCCGTGATCCACTCGGCGCGCGTAGCGCCCGTTACCATGTCGCGCTCGCGAAATTCCTCCGGCGGAATGTCCTTGGCCACCGTGCGCATGGTCTGGCCTTTGGCCAGCGTCAGGCGCGCCCCGTCTTTCTCAACGACGATCGTGCCGAGTTCGGCGGGGGCGAGGCCCTTCGGCAACAGGACGTCGCTCCCCGGGGCCGTGCCGATGCGATAGGTGCCTGGCGCGAGTTCATCGCGACTGACAATCGACAGCCAGCCGCGCTCGCGCTTCAGACTTTGGTCGGCGTTTGCGCGCCACTTGCCGAGCGTGGCGTCGTACGACGTTTCCGTTTCCGTGGCCGCCCGGGAATCCACGATGGGCATGGTCACGCCGACGATGGCGAGGACGAACGCGCGGACGAGGTCGAGGCGTTTCATGGGGAAAATGAGGGATAGGAAAACGCCAATCCTACTCCCGTATCAAGCGCTTGCGCTGCGCGCGGTCTGCCAGACGGCGGCAGGGCTGCATTCGTTCCAGGGGGTGACGCGGCGGTGCTGCGTTTCTCTATCTTGGCAGCTGGATGTTCGCCAGCGCGTCACAACGCCCGGGCGTGGACGCGCAGGTGATGACAGCCGACGTGCGCTCGTAATTGCGCACGTTGAAGTAGTACGTTCCGCCGGGGGTGAGCGCCGGAGCGGGAGGCGCGGGGACGAGCGCGGTAAAGCTGATCGACGCGGTGAGCCCCGATGCGGCCGCGAGCGGTCCGTTGACGCCGGTCGGGTCGGTCGGGCGGAAATCGCAGGCCGTGGTCGACAGCGTCACGTCGCGGTACGTGGGCGGCCCGCCGAATTCGGCGACCTGCAGGTTGCCGAAGGCGCCCGAATTCGCCGTGGGCGGTACTGTGAAGCGCACGGCCCAGGCGCCGTTCCAGGCAAAGGCGGGCGAGTCACTGAAAGTCGTGTACGCGACGACGCTGTTCGTCGCCGCGTCCGAGTACAGCGCGCTGGGGAATTGCCCGCACAGACCCGCGGGAGGCGGTGTCCCTCCCACCCAGTTGGCCACCGCACTCGCCGGGGCGCCCGCCCCGCCGGAATTGCTGGCGACCAGCGTATAGGTCGCCGGTCCGGCCGTGGAACCGCGGATGATGCAGTTGCTGGTCGAGCTGACGCAGTTGGTCCATTGGAAGGATGTCGGGCTGCCGGTGCAAAAGCTCTGCACCACGATCAGCGAGCCGACGACCGGCGACGAATTCTGCGACGTGACGACGAGACTGCACACGGGAGGAGTTTCCGGCGGTGGCGGTATCGGCGGTGCGGTCCAGGTGATGCTGACCGACGCGGCGACACCGGGACCCGCGGCATTGGCCGCGACGACGGAGTAGGTGACGCTTCCGGCGTTCGGCGAGGATGCCGTGCATTGCGGGCCGGTACTCGTGCAGTTGGACCATGTATAGCTGGTGGGGTTGCCGCTGCAGAAGGCATTCAACAGCACCGTACCGCCGGCGACTGCGGTCGTGCTGCTCGGCGAGAGCGTACACACGGGAACCAGCGACCCGGCGGGCACCGGTGCGCACATCGCGACCGGACGCGGACCGGGGCCGTAGCCTTCGGCGACATAGCCCTTGGCGATCATCGCGTCATGCACGCTGGCGTCGGTGGTGTAGCGGTGATTGGAGTCGGCGCGATTGTTCCAGCTGCGATACACGGGAACCGTTGCCGCCGGGCACACGCCGGTCGTCACGTTCGGCAGGAAGATGCGAAAGACGTTGTTCGACTCGAGCAACCACGCGTCGGGAAACTTCTGCGCCACCTCCGCGCATTCGGTTGCCGACGCCGAATAGAAATGCGAGTCGAGACCGGCCAGCGGATTGCCATAGAACCTGCATACCGGAAGGGCACCGGCGGTCGGGTCCTCGGGCGGCAGCACCTCGAATTTGAGTCCGGTGCGCGCCCAGCCGATGAAGCCGCCGGCGTCGAGCTTGGCGATTTCCTCCGCGCTGGCGGTCACGAAGTAGTGATCGAGCCCCGCGTTGTAGAACTCCACCGCATCCACCGGCTCGGCGGCAACGCGCATGGCGGCACAGGACATTCCGGCCAATAGGAAGATCGCCAGCGTCCGGGCGAGGATTCGCAGGTTCATCGGCGCTATGGTCGCACGAGGCGACGCCGGCGCACCCTTAGTTACCCTAAATGACCTGGGCGCATGCGGCGCGACGCACCGCGGCGGCTCGGACGGCGTGATTGCTGCGCTGCGGTAAACTAGACGATCCTCATGAACATCGCCTCGGAAGCCTTCGTCGACGCGCGCACTGCCACGGCGGAAATGCCGCGCCTGCGCGAGATCCCGTACAACTACACGTCCTATTCCGATCGCGAGATCGTGATTCGCCTGCTCGGCGCGCCGATGTGGCGCCTGTTGCACGAACTGCGCAGCGAGCGGCGTACCGGGCGCTCGGCCCGCATGCTGTTCGAGGTGCTGGGCGACATCTGGGTGGTCCAGCGCAATCCCTACCTGGAAGACGATCTGCTCGACAATCCGAAGCGGCAGGCCCTGCTTGTCGATGCGTTGCGCCATCGCCTGCATGAAATCGACCGGCGCCGCAGCGAGGCGGTTGCCGCCTCCGACGACAAGGTCGCGCAACTGCTGGCAGCCGCCACGGCCGCCGTCGACCGGTTCGCTGCGTCGTTTCGCGCCACCGCGGAATTGCGCCGGCGGGCACGGCGGGTGCTGGCGAAGCACACCCACAAGGGCAATATCGCTTTCGACGGCCTGGCGCGCGTGTCGCACGTCACCGATGCGACGGACTGGCGGGTCGAGTATCCGTTCGTCGTGCTCTATCCCGACACCGAGATCGAAATCCGCGGCCTGGTGGCGGGCTGCATCGAGCTTGGCCTCACGATCATCCCGCGCGGCGGCGGCACCGGATATACGGGCGGCGCAATTCCCCTCGACGCCCGTTCGGCGGTCATCAACACCGAGAAACTCGAGCGCCTGTCGGCCGTCGAGTGGACGACGCTGCCGCAGCATTAGCGAAGGTGCCGACCATCGACGCCGGGGCCGGCGTGGTGACGCGACGGGTCATGGACGCAGCCGAAGCCGCGGGACTCGTGTTTGCCGTCGACCCGACATCCGCGGATGCCTCGTGCATCGGCGGCAACGTGGCGATGAACGCCGGCGGCAAGAAGGCGGTACTGTGGGGCACCGCGCTCGACAACCTCATGTCGTGGCGCATGGTCACGCCGGATGCGCAATGGCTCGAGGTCGTCCGCACCGACCACAACCTCGGCAAGATTCACGATGCCGCGCAGGCGACCTTCGAATGCCGCTGGTTCGAAGCCGACGGCACGACGCCAGTGCGCACTGCCACGCTGGCGATCCCCGGCGCGACGTTTCGGCGCGTCGGCCTCGGCAAGGACGTCACCGATAAGTTTTTGGCCGGCCTGCCGGGCATCCAGAAAGAAGGCTGCGATGGGCTCATCACCAGCGCGCGCTTCATCCTGCACGCGATGCCGCCGGCGGTTCGCACTGTCTGCCTCGAGTTCTTCGGGCAGGTGCGCGACTCGACGCCCGCGATCGTCGAGATCAAGGACTATCTTGACCGCCTGCCCAAGGCGGGCGAAGCGCGAGTGATGCTCGCCGGACTCGAGCACCTGGACGAGCGTTACGTGAGTGCGGTTGGCTACGCGACCAAGGCCAAGCGTCACGGCCGGCCGAAGATGGTGCTGCTGGGCGACATCGTCGGCGACGACGACGATGCCGTCGCGAAAGCCGCCTCTGCCGTCGTGCGGATCGCGAACGCGCGCGGCGCCGAAGGTTTCGTCGCCGTGTCCGGCGAGGCGCGCCGCAAGTTCTGGCTCGACCGTGCGCGCACGGCGGCCATTGCCAAGCACACCAACGCGTTCAAGATCAACGAGGACGTGGTGATCCCGCTGCCCCGGCTGGGCGACTACACCGACGGCATCGAGCGCATCAACATCGAATTGTCGATCGCCAACAAGCTCAAGCTGTGCGGTGAACTTCTCGCGATCCTCGATGCCGCCAGGCTGGCGCCGATATGGGGGCCCGAAGACGACGCGCGACCGACCGCCGAAATCCTCCATGCCAAGAGCGAAGAGGCGCGCGCGCTGGTTAACGCCACGCGGGCACGCTGGCAGTACCTCCTCGATCGCATCGACGTCACGTTTCCTGCGTTGCAGGATCATTCGGAAGTAGTTTCGTGGAAGCTGGAGCTGAAGGCGCCGCTCGAGGAATTGTTCGCCGGCCTTGCGTTCGCGCCGGTGGTCCGCCGCATCCGCGAGGCGCATGCGCAGGTATTGCGCAGTCGCGTGTTCGTCGCGCTGCATATGCATGCCGGCGATGGCAACGTGCATACGAATCTGCCGGTCAATTCGGACGATTACGCGATGCTGCAGGAGGCGAATGCCGCGGTCGCCCGGATCATGGCACTGGCACGCTCGCTCGATGGAGTCATCTCCGGAGAACACGGCATCGGCATCACCAAGCTCGAATACCTGACCGACGAAGAGCTAGCGCCTTTCGCGCGTTACAAGCACGCGATCGATCCCGACGGACATTTCAACCGTGGCAAGCTCCTGCGTGATCCCGCGCGGCCGGCGGACCTGTCGGGCGCGTACACGCCGAGCTTCTCGCTGATCGGCCACGAGAGTCTGATTCTCGAACAGAGCGACATCGGCGGCGTGGCCGAATCCATCAAGGACTGCCTGCGCTGCGGCAAGTGCAAACCCGTCTGCGCCACGCACGTGCCGCGCGCGAATCTGCTCTACAGCCCGCGCAACAAGATCCTGGCTACGTCACTGCTGATCGAGGCGTTCCTGTACGAGGAGCAAACGCGTCGGGGTGTGAGTCTCCGCCATTTCGACGAGTTCGCCGACGTTGCCGATCACTGCACCGTCTGCCACAAATGCGCCAACCCCTGCCCGGTCGACATCGATTTCGGCGACGTCTCGATCGCGATGCGCAACCTGTTGCGCCGCGGCGGGCACCGCAAGTTCAACGCCGGCACCGCCGCGTCGATGTTCTTTTTGAACGCCACCGATCCGACGACGATCCGGCTCACCCGCAAGCTGATGATCGACTGGGGCTATCGGGCGCAACGCCTCGCGCATCGGCTGGCGAAGTCGGCCGGGCTGGTCAAGCCGCAGACGCGGCGCCCGCCCGCGACCGTGGGTGCGCCTGCACTCAAGGCGCAGGTCATCCATTTCGTCAACAAGCCGATGCCGGGCGGCCTGCCCAAGCGCACGTCCCGGGCGCTGCTCGACATCGAAGACGATGCGGTGGTGCCGATCATCCGCAATCCCGATCGTGCGGCGGAGGACGGCGACGCAGTGTTCTATTTCCCCGGCTGCGGGTCCGAGCGCCTGTTCTCGCAGGTCGGCCTCGCGACGCAGGCGATGCTCTACAGCGTCGGTGCGCAAACGGTGCTGCCGCCCGGCTACCTCTGCTGCGGGTATCCACAAACTTCCGCCGGCAATCACGATGAAGGGCAGCGGATCATCACCGCCAACCGGGTGCTCTTTCACCGCGTGGCCAACACGCTCAACTACCTCGACATCAAGACAGTCATCGTGTCCTGCGGCACCTGCATGGACCAGTTGCAGAAGTACGAATTCGACCAGATCTTCCCGGGCTGCCGGTTACTGGACATCCATGAATACCTGCGCGAGAAGGGTGTGGCGCTCGAGGGCGTGACCGGAACGCGCTACATGTATCACGATCCCTGCCATACGCCGATGAAGACCTATGCGCCGCTCACGGTGGTACGGGACCTGATGGGTACCGATGTCGCCCTGAACGAGCGTTGTTGCGGCGAGTCGGGCACGCTCGCGGTGACCCGGCCCGACATCTCGACGCAGGTGCGATTCCGCAAGGAGGAAGCGCTGCGCGCCGGCGCGTCGAAGCTGCGCGCCGACGGCTTCTCCGGGGAGGTGAAGGTGCTGACGTCCTGCCCGTCCTGCCTGCAGGGGTTGTCGCGTTTCGATGACGATGCGAGCACGCAAGCCGACTACATCGTCGTCGAGATCGCGAAGCACCTCCTCGGCGACAACTGGATGGCCGACTACGTCGCCCGGGCAAACGCGGGCGGCATCGAGCGCGTGCTGGTCTGAACGCGGCGCTGGTCGCACCCGCCGGCGCTCGGCAGCGAAGCCGCCACGGCGTCGGTCGCGCAGCCATGGGGAAGGTCGGTCACTGCTGCGCAATGGACGGGGGGCGTCGCGGTGATCGCCGCAATCCAGCGCGCGTCGGCGTCGGGGGCGAAGCGAACGATCGCCGGCGTCCCGAGGACCAGCGCCGCGTATAGCGCAATCACGAAGTTCGTGCCGTTTATGCGCGGGCGCCAGGCGGTGGGTCGGCGATCCGGCAGGGGTGCGGAGCGTTGCTGCAGCATCATGGGTTCCATGGTCCGTCTCCCTTGGGTCGGGTTGGCGATGGCGGGAAAAAATGCCCGCGAAGACTGCCTTGGGGCCGGTGGGGGTAGGTACTGGATCGTCGGCGCGCCTTCGCGGGTGGAGGAAACCAGGTCGGTCCGGTGGATGGATTGCCGGGTTCCGCGGACCGCATCGCCTGCACCCCCAAAGCTAAACGTGGTTGCTGTGGGCCACAGCCTAACTATCCGCGTCACCGTGGCGGAATATTCCCCTTGCGCGACCTTCGGTGCACGGTTCCGGGCCTCCCATCGGCCGCGCCGATCCGGCGGGGCCGGGTCCGGGTCCTTTGTGCTATAACAACGACCAATCGTCGCCGGCGCAAACGCAATCGATGGACGAGAGTTGCGTGTTCTGCACGACCGAGGGTGGTCAACGTGTCTACGCCGACTCCTTGTGCCGGGTCGTGTTGACGAACGAGCCGTTCACTGGGTTTTGCCGGGTGATCGTTTCCCGCCATGTGCGCGAGATGTCCGACCTGCCGGCGACCGACCGTGAACATGTGATGCGGGTGGTGTTTGCGCTGGAAATGGCGCTGCGTGAAATGTTGCAGCCGGACAAGATGAACATCGCGAGCTTGGGCAATCTGGTGCCGCATGTGCACTGGCACGTGATTCCGCGTTTCGCGGACGACTCGCATTTCCCGCAGCCGGTCTGGAGCGAGCCGCGCCGCGTTACCGAACCCCGCCCGGTGCCGCCCGATTTCCCGGCGCAGCTGGCGACCCGGCTCGCGGGCCAGTTGCGCCCGCAACGCGACTGATGCACGACATGGCATCGCCGACGCCGGAGATCCCGAAGGCGGACGTCGCCGCCGACGAGATGCCCGCGCTGGCCTTCACCGACGCCGAGTCGGCGAAGCGCTGGGCGAAGTCGCTGCTGATCACCGGAGTCACGCCACTCTACGAGACCATTAATGGGCAACTGCGCGCGATGTCCGCCGCGGACTTCTCGCCGCGGGAGCGCGCGACGATCGCCGAGGTCATGCGCGATCAGGTTGCGCATCTGCACACCGAGCTTGCGCGGCGCTATGCCGGCAAGCCCCAACCGGCGGCCGATCGCGAACGCGAAGCCACCGAGCAGGCGCTGTCGCTGTGGCAGGGATTGTGGGAGCAGTATTCGTCCTGTCTGAAGCCGTTGCTCGAGGGCGACGCCGACCTGCAGGGCGTGAAGGCGAAGCTACTGCAGCGCGGCCTGTTCGTGGGCAAGCAAATCATCATCGTGCATGGCCTCGCCAGACGCGTCGCCCCCGCCACACTCTGGCAGGAACTGCACGCGTACTATCGTCTGGCGGAAATCCTCGATTGTGCGGTGACCGCCGTCTCCGACGATCTGCAGCCGCATGCCGTCGGCATCTCCTGCTACTCGACCTACTGCCACGCGCTGCTCCTCGGCCTCGCCGACCCCTGTGCGATGTCGGTTCGGCAGATCGAACTCACCGATCGCTGGCTCGGGCAATGGGCGCGCAAGGTCTTTCCCTACGCGCAGCAGCGCGAGACCGAAGGGCCGGTGATGCTGGTCGACCTCGACTCCGCGGTCGGGGCGTGGCTCGCGGGTGCCGCACCGCGGGCGCCGCAGGCGTCGATGCGCTACTGCTATCCAGGCAAGCTCGCAACCAGCGTGCGGGGGCGATTGAAGCGCCTCGCCGCCGGCGCCAATCCGGCGGAATTGCAGCTCGGTCACGACACCTCGCAGGAGGGATCGACGGCGCTGCTCACGCACCTCGACGCGCGGTGGTACCAGCTGCCCGGCCGCGACCTCGAATCGACGCGCGCCGAACTGCAGTTGAGCGCCGGTGGCGTGCAGGCAGCCTACTTCCGCGTGGGCGGGCGTACATTCGACCGCCAGGATCCGCTCGGTCGCATGACGTTCCAGGGTGCGCAGCACTTGCAGACGCTGGGTGCGCTGACCGACTACGACCGCTACAAGGAAGAGGCCGAGCGCAACTGGCCGTGGGAGCGCTGGCAGGGCGACTATGGCTGGACCAGCGCGAGCCTGTTGCGGCGGGATCCGTCCCGCTACCGGTGGTTCCTCGACCAACTCGTCGTCGTGCGCGACGACGAGCGCACGCGCATGGGCTACGTCACGCGCGTTGCGTTCGGTAGTGAAAACGAGTTCGCGATCTCGCTCGAGCTGTGGCCTGGCTTGCCGCGTACGCTGGCGGCGCGACCGACGTCGGGTGCGTTCTCGGAAGAGCTGCCGCTGCCGGCGATCCTCATCGCCGCGACCGACGAAGCGCCAGCCACCATGGTTCTGCCGCCGCGCACCTTCAATCCCGGGCGCATGCTGCGCTCGATGGATACCGGGCCGGAACGCAAGTTCCGCCTGACCAAGCTCCTGCAGCGCGGCGGGGATTTCGAGCGGGTAGCGTTCGAAGAATCCTAGGCGACAGTCGCCGCGGGCGTTCGCCCGCGCGAACCGCGCGTACCTGCGGGCAGCAAGCCAGATGCGCTCGATGCAGCGGCATAGAATGCCGGCATGACTAATCGCCTCGCCGATGCCACGAGTCCCTACCTGCAGCAGCACGCCGACAATCCCGTCGACTGGTATCCGTGGGGCGAGGAGGCGCTCGCGCGTGCGCGCGCCGAGCGCAAGCCGATCCTGCTTTCGGTCGGCTATTCGGCGTGCCACTGGTGCCATGTGATGGCGCACGAGTCGTTCGAGGATCCGGCAGTGGCAGCGGCCATGAACGCGCGCTTCGTCAACATCAAGGTCGACCGCGAAGAGCGTCCCGATCTCGACCAGATCTACCAGGCGGCGCACGCGTTGCTGACGCAGCGCAACGGCGGCTGGCCCTTGACCATGTTCCTGACGCCCGAGGGCGTGCCTTTCTTCGGCGGCACCTATTTTCCGAAGGCGCCGCGGCACGGCCTGCCCGGGTTTCTCGATCTCCTGCCGCGTGTCGCCGATGCCTACGCGCAGCAGGGTACCCAGCTGGTCGAACAGAATCGGCGCTTGAGCGATGCCTTGGCGAGCCTCGAACCCGGGGCCCACGCGCAACCGGCGTTACCGGCCGACACCGGCGGGCGGGCGCTCGCGGAACTCAAGCGCACGTTCGACGCGAAACACGGCGGTTTCGGCGTCGCGCCGAAGTTTCCGCATCCGGCGGAGCTCGACTACTGCCTGCGCGCCTTTGCCGCTACCGGCGACGCCGCCGCGCTCGCGATCGTGCGCACGACGCTGGTGCACATGGCCGACGGTGGCATCCACGACCAGCTGGGTGGCGGCTTCTGCCGCTACTCCGTCGACGCCGAATGGACGATTCCGCACTTCGAGAAGATGCTCTACGACA
Organism: uncultured beta proteobacterium; assembly: GCA_963756765.1. Lineage (GTDB taxonomy): Bacteria > Pseudomonadota > Gammaproteobacteria > Burkholderiales > Casimicrobiaceae > VBCG01. The sequence continues at coordinate 88,054 of CAVWPC010000017.1, forward strand.
ACGGTCCGCTGCTTGCGCTGTATGCGGATCTCGCGCGGGCCACCGGTGAGCGCCGCTTCGCCGATGTTGCGCGTGACATCGTCGGCTGGCTCACGCGCGAAATGCGCTCGCCCGACGGTGCGTTCTACTCGAGCCTCGACGCCGACAGCGAGGGCGAGGAAGGCAGGTTCTACGTGTGGTCGCGCGAAGCCGCGCGGGCGGCCGTGTCCGCGGACGAATGGGCGGTGGCGGCACCCTACTATGGCCTCGATCGGCCCGCGAATTTCGAGGGTGTTGCTTGGAACCTGCGCGTGTCGCTTCCGCTTGCGGAGGTGGCCGCCAATCTGGCGATCACCGCGCCTGATGCCAGCACCCGCCTGGCCGGGGCCCGCGCCGGATTGTTCGCGGCGCGCGAACGGCGCGTGCGGCCGGCCCGCGACGACAAGATCCTGACGGCGTGGAATGCCCTGGCCGTTGCCGGTCTCGCGCGGGCGGGACGGGCAGAGGACCAGCCGCGCTGGATCGAGCTCGCCACCGGTTGCATCGACGTCCTGAAGCGCACCACCTGGCGCGACGGCCGGTTGCTCGCCACGCGACGCGGCGAGCGCGTCGCCTTGAACGCCTATCTGGATGACCATGCGTTCCTTCTCGACGCACTGCTGGAACTCCTGCAGGCGCGCTTTCGCACCGAGGATTTCGAGTGGGCGCTCGCGGTGGCCGACGTGCTGCTGGCGCGATTCGAGGACGCCGGGCACGGCGGCTTTTTTTTCACCAGCCACGACCACGAACAGCTCTTTCATCGTTCCAAGCCGGGGCACGATAGCGCGACGCCAGCGGGCAATGGCATCGCGGCTCGCGCGCTGGTCGCGCTCGGGCATCTGGCAGGCCGACCGGCATACGTACAAGCGGCTGCGCGCACGGTACAGGTCTTTGCGTCGGCGATTGCCGATGCGCCTGCGGGCCATGCCACGCTGCTCGAAGCCTGGCACTGGCTGCAGACGCCACCTGCGCAGGTCGTGCTGCAAGGTGCGGCGCCGGTGTGCGAGCAATGGCAGCGCGCGCTCGAAGCGACCTATCGGCCCGACGTGCAGGTATTCAATCTTGCGCGAGTCGCGGTGGTGCCCGCCGCGCTCGCGAAGGGTCGGGTTCCCGACCGGGGTGCGGTCGCATTCGTGTGCCGAAGCATGACCTGCCTCCCGGCGATGCACTCGCTCGACGAAATCGTGGCGGCCCTCGAGATCCCCGCGTCATCGTGAATCCGGTAGAATCGCCCGCGCTGATTTGCGCATTCCGGCCGTTCCGCCGTCTTCGCCAAGCGCCCCGAATCCATCCCGACGGAGTTCGTATGAAGATCGTATTCGCTGTCCTCGCCACCGCCGCGGTCACCGCATCGGGCGGTGCCCATGCCGTACTCACCAACGCGGCCGCCGAGGCCATGATGAAAAAGGATGGCTGTGCCGCCTGTCACGCCATCGACAAGAAGGTGGTCGGTCCCGCCTACGTCGACGTCGCGGCGAAGTACAAGTCCGACAAGGACGCCGTGGCGATGCTGGCGAAGAAAGTGAAGGAAGGCAGCACCGGCGTATGGGGACCGATCCCCATGCCGCCGAACGCCGCCACCTCGGAAGCCGACGTCAAGGAACTGGTCACCTGGATCCTCACGCTCAAGAAATGACCGGCCGCGCCGCGGCCGGTCGTGTTTTGACCCGCACCGCTGCCGGCCGGTAGAATTGGCGGTGTCCGTGCAGGAGAGTGTTGCCGCGTGCCGTTTCGAACGCGGCGGCCACCGAAGGCGTACTCCCGAGATCGCTCAGGTACCAGGGACTGCCCGGGACGTGAACCGCAATCTGGAGAGCGGTCGCGCGATCCGCCGCTGACGCGGCGGCCGCAAGCGACCCACCGAAGGGGCACCGGATGCCGCGACCCGCAGGGTCGCCATCCCAATCTCTCAGGTAAAAGGACAGACGGGGCGAAGTGGAGGAATGCTTCGCCTTGGTCGATTCCCTTTGCCGTTCGGAGAGTGCCGTGCCCAGACCGACCCCCCTCAATGCCGTGCACCGCGCCGCGGGTGCGCGCATGATCGACTTCGGCGGCTGGGACATGCCGGTCAACTACGGTTCGCAGATCGACGAGCATCACGCGGTGCGTACCGCCGCCGGCATGTTCGACGTGTCGCACATGCGCGCCATCGACCTCGAAGGGCCCGGTGCACGCGACTTCCTGCGCCTCGCGCTCGCCAACAATGTCGACAAGTTGCAGCAATCGGGCAAGGCGTTGTATTCATGCCTGCTGCGCGAAGATGGCGGTGTGCTGGACGACCTCATCGTCTATTTCCTGCGCGAGGACTGGTTCCGGCTGGTGGTGAACGCCGGCACCGCGGACAAGGACATCGCGTGGCTGCAGCAGCTGCTGGCAAAGTCTGCGACTCCCGAGTTGCGGCTGCGCCCGCGGGAGGACCTGGCGATGATCGCCGTCCAGGGGCCGCAGGCGCGCGCGGCGGTGTGGCGTGCATTTCCCGGGAGCGAAGCAGCGAGCGCCGGGCTGCAGCCCTTCTACGGAACCGTATTCGGCGACTTTTTCATCGCGCGTACCGGCTATACCGGCGAGGACGGATTCGAGATCATGGTGCCGGCCGTGGAGGCGGAGGCTGCATGGCGCGCGCTGGCTGCCTCCGGCGTGCGCTCCTGCGGCCTTGGGGCGCGTGACACACTGCGCCTGGAAGCGGGGATGAATCTGTATGGCCAAGACATGGACGAGTCGGTCTCGCCCCTCGTGTCCGGCCTCGCATGGACCGTCGACCTCGCGAGTCCGCGCGATTTCGTCGGCAAGGAGGCGCTTGCCCGAGCCACGCCAACCCGCAAGATCGTGGGGCTGCTGCTCACCCAGCCAGGCGGCGTCCTGCGCGCGCACCAGGTGGTGCGCACCAAGGCGGGCGATGGCGAGATCACCAGCGGCACCTTCAGTCCGACGCTGGGAAAATCCATCGCGCTGGCGCGCGTTCCTTCGGCGGTGGCCGTCGGCGAAAGGGTGGCGGTGGTCGTGCGCGACAAGGAACTCACGGCGCGCGTGGTCAAGCCGCCCTTCGTACGCAATGGCCGCGCGCTGGTCGAATGAACAGCGGCCTGCCGCAACGCTCAATGCTTATCCTCGAGGAGACACCGCGATGAACATCCCCGCTTCGCTCAAATACGCCGAGAGCCATGAATGGATGCGCGCCGAATCCGACGGTACCGTCACGATCGGCATCAGTGATCATGCGCAGGCCGCGCTCGGCGACCTCGTGTACGTCGAACTGCCGGCGGTGGGCCGCAAGCTGAACGCGGGAGAAGCGTGCGCGGTCGTCGAGTCGGTCAAGGCGGCGAGCGACGTCTTCGCGCCGATTGCCGGCGAAGTCGTCGCGATCAACGAGGCGCTCGCCGGCAAGCCCGAAACGCTCAACGAAGACGCCTACGCGGCATGGCTGTTTCGCCTCAAGCCGGCAAGCGCGGATGCGCTTGCCGGCATGCTCGACGCGGCGGCCTACGAAAAACTCATCGCCGACGCTTGACGACCAGGCGGATCCACCGGAAACGCGCATGGACATGAAACCACCGCAGATCGAAGCCGGACCCGGCAGCTTGCCTGCGCTCGAGGACCACGCCGCGTTCGTGGCCCGCCACATCGGCACCACCCCGGCCGACCAGCAGGCGATGCTTGCCGTCCTGGGCTATGGGTCGCGCGCCGCGCTGATCGACGCACTGGTACCTGCGGCGATCCGCGAACACGAACCGCTGCGCTTGCCGCCGGCGCTGCCGGAGTCCGCGGCGCTGGCGAAGCTCAAGACAATCGCAGCGGAAAACCGTGTCTTGAAGTCATGGATTGGCCAGGGCTATTACGGCACGCATACGCCGGGCGTCATCCTGCGCAACGTGCTCGAGAATCCGGCGTGGTACACCGCGTACACGCCCTACCAGCCGGAGATCGCGCAGGGACGCCTAGAGGCGCTGGTCAATTTCCAGACCATGATCTGTGACTTGACCGGCATGGCGATCGCCAACGCGTCGATGCTCGATGAAGCCACCGCCGCGGCCGAGGCCATGACGCTGGCGCTGCGCGCGGGCAAGGGCGCGTCGAAGCGCTTCTTTGTCGCCGCCGACGTATTCGCACAAACACGCGATGTCGTGCGCACGCGGGCAGCGCCGCTCGGTATCGAGGTCGTCGAGGGTCCGCCGGAAGACGCGGCAGGCGCGGAAGCATTCGCCGTGCTGCTGCAATATCCGGGTGCCGACGGCGAAGTGCGCGACTACCGCGAAATCGCCGCCGCGGTTCGCGCTGCCGGTGGTGCGGTGATCGTTGCCGCCGATCTTCTGGCGCTCACTTTGTTGCAGCCCCCGGGCGAATGGGGTGCGGATGTGGTGGTCGGCTCGTCGCAGCGCTTCGGCGTGCCGTTGGGATATGGCGGACCGCACGCGGGGTTCCTCGCGGTGCGTGACGAATTCAAGCGCGCGCTGCCGGGACGTCTCGTCGGCGTCACCGTCGACGCCAACGGCGACCCCGCGTACCGGCTCGCGTTGCAGACGCGCGAGCAGCACATCCGGCGAGAGAAGGCGACATCGAACATCTGTACGGCGCAGGTGCTGCTGGCGGTCATCGCCGGCATGTACGCCGTGTATCACGGTCCGGAAGGGCTCGCGCGCATCGCCCGCCGCGTCCACCGGCTGACCGCCATCCTCCACGCGGGCCTCGCGCGGCAGCGCTTCGGGGTTCCGACGCGCGCGTTCTTCGATACCCTCACCGTGCGCACCGGTGACGCCACGGAACGCATCCTGGCGCGCGGCGTGGAACTCGGCCTCAACCTGCGGCACGTCGACGCGGACACGCTCGGCGTGACGCTCGACGAAACCGCGACGCGCGCGGATGTCGAGTGCATCTGGCGGGCTTTCGGCATCGATGCCACGGCCGCCGCGGTCGAGGCGCTCGATGCCACCGTGGGCGATGCCCTGCCGCCGGCATTGCTGCGCACGTCGGGTTACCTCGCGCACCCGGTGTTTCATCGCTATCGGTCGGAGACCGAAATGCTGCGCTACCTGCGCTTGCTCGCCGACCGCGACCTCGCACTCGACCGCGCGATGATTCCGCTCGGCTCCTGCACGATGAAGCTCAATGCCACGGCCGAGATGATTCCCGTTACCTGGCCCGAGTTCGGCGCACTGCATCCGTTCGCACCGGCGGATCAGGCACGCGGCTATCACCGGATGATCCGCGAATTGGAGCAGATGCTCTGTGCTGCGACGGGCTACGACGCGGTGTCGCTGCAACCCAATGCCGGTTCGCAGGGCGAGTATGCGGGCCTGCTGATGATCGCCGCCTGGCATGCGAGCAACGGCGAGGCGCATCGCAACGTGTGCCTGATACCCGCCTCCGCGCACGGTACCAATCCCGCGTCGGCGCAGATGGCCGGCATGCGGGTCGTCGTGGTCGGTTGCGACGAACGCGGCAACGTCGATATCGCGGACCTCGAAGCGAAGGCCAAAACACACGCCGGGCATCTCGCCGCGATCATGGTGACCTATCCGTCGACCCACGGTGTATTCGAACCCGGCATTCGCGACATCTGCGAGATCGTGCACGGGCACGGAGGACAGGTGTATGTCGACGGGGCGAATCTCAATGCGATGGTGGGCCTGGCCGCACCCGGCCATTTTGGCGCCGACGTTTCCCACCTCAACCTGCACAAGACGTTCTGCATCCCGCACGGTGGCGGTGGACCGGGGGTCGGGCCGGTCGCCGTGAAGGCGCATCTCGCGCCATTCCTGCCTGGCCATCGGGCGATCGCATCCGCGGACCGGGCCGCCAAGTCCATCGGTGCGGTTGCGGCAGCACCCTACGGCAGTGCCTCGATCCTGCCGATCTCGTGGATGTACGTGACGATGATGGGAAGCGAGGGACTGCAGGCGGCCACCGAAGCGGCCGTGCTTGCGGCCAACTACATTGCCCGGCGCCTGGGTCCGCACTATCCGGTGCTCTACGCCGGCGCGGACGGACTCGTCGCGCACGAATGCATCCTCGACCTGCGGCCGCTCAAGGTGACCTCGGGCGTCGAAGCCGAAGACGTCGCGAAGCGCCTGATCGACTACGGCTTCCACGCGCCGACGATGAGCTTCCCGGTGGCCGGCACGCTGATGGTCGAGCCCACCGAATCGGAGTCCAGGGCCGAACTCGATCGCTTCATCGACGCGATGATCGCCATCCGGGCCGAGATCCGCGCCATCGAGGAGGGCCGCGCCGATCGCGCCGACAATGCGCTGAAGCGCGCGCCCCACACCGCTGCGGACGTGGCCGGGGACGAGTGGAACCGCCGCTACACGCGCCGCAGTGCGGCGTATCCGGCCGGGCAGGTGACGACGAAGTACTGGCCGCCGGTCGCGCGGGTCGACAACGTCTACGGCGACCGCAATCTCTTCTGCAGTTGCATCCCGGTGACCGAAGCGGACGACGCCACGCAAAGGCAGGCGTAATGCGCGTCCTGGTTCTCGGCGCAGGCGTCGTCGGCGTCACCGCCGCGTGGTACCTGGCACAGGACGGCCACGAGGTCACGGTCGTCGACCGCCACGCGGGTGCCGGGCTCGAGACTTCGTTTGCCAACGGCGGACAGATTTCGGCGTCCTACGCGGAGCCATGGGCGAACCCGGACGCGCCGATGAAGATCCTGCATTGGCTCGGCCAGGAAGATGCGCCGCTCCTGTTCCGGCTGCGGCTCGATCCGCAGCAATGGCGCTGGGGATTGCAGTTCCTGCTCGAGTGCCTGCCCTCGCGCACTCGCCGCAACACGGTCCAATGCCTGAATCTGGCCCTGTATTCGCGCGATTGCCTGAAGGCGCTGCGGGCCGAGACCGGCATCGCCTACGATCACCTCGAGCGCGGCATTCTGTCGTTCTACACCGATCCGAAGGAATTCGAGCATGGCGTGGCGGCGGCGCAACTGATGCGCCAGTTCGGCTGCGACCGCGATGTGAAATCGGTCGACCAATGCGTCGCGATCGAACCCGCGCTCGCACCGAGTCGCGACCGGCTCGCCGGCGGCATTTTCACGCAGAGCGACGAGTCGGGGGATGCGCAGCGTTTCACGCAGGAACTCGCGCGCATGGCGCAGGAGCGCGGCGTGCGCTTTCGGTGGAACATGGCGGTCGAACGCCTGATCGCCGATGGCGACGGCGTGCGCGAAGTGCGCTGCCTGAACGAGGAACATCGCAAGGAAATCCTCATCGCGGACGCCTACGTGATGGCGCTGGGCAGCTACAGCCCATTCCTGTTGCGACCGCTCGACGTGCCCTGCCTCATTTATCCGGCCAAGGGTTACTCGGCGACGATCGCCATCGGCGAGCATCGCGGTGCGCCGACCGTGTCGCTGACCGACCTGGCCTGGAAGATCGTGTTCACCCGCCTCGGCGACCGGCTGCGGGTCGCCGGCACGGCGGAACTGTCGGGCTACGACAAGGCGCTGAATCTGGTGCGCTGCGAGGCGCTGGTGAAGCGCACCTTCGACCTCTTTCCCGACGCGGGTGACCCGCATAGCGCGCAATTCTGGGCGGGCTTGCGCCCGGCCACGCCGTCCAACGTGCCGCTGGTGGGCCGAACCCGCCACCGCAACCTGTACCTGGACACCGGCCACGGTACCTTGGGCTGGACCATGGCCTGCGGTTCGGGCCGGGCACTCGCCGACGTCATGGCGGGCCGCAAACCTGGCGTGGATTTTGCGTTTACCGGGGTCTGATGACCCTGACGCTGCAATCGTTCGACCGCTGGAAAGCCTCCGGATTGCACCTCGCGTTGAGCGCGCTGGTCGCGCTCACCATGATGCTGCTGGTGCTGGCCCTTTGGTATCCGGCCCCCTATTTCCAGGCCATGGGCGGAGAAACGCTGCTGCGCCTGCTGATCGGCGTCGATGTCGTCCTCGGTCCGCTGATCACTTTGATCATCTTCGATCCGCGCAAGCCGGGCATCAGGGGCGACCTCCTGGCCATCGCCGGTTTGCAGTGCGTGGCGCTCCTGTACGGTGGCTACGTCATGTTCCAGGCGCGGCCGGTCTACAGCGTGTTCACCAAGGACCGCTTCGAAATTGCGGCCGCGAATACCGTCGATGATGCCTCGATGGCCAAAGCTGCCGCCGAGTTTCAGGTGCTGCCGATCGCCGGGCCGCGGGTGGTCGCCGCCCGCATGCCGACCGACCCGCAGGAAGTGGCGTCGATCGCCATGGGCGCGGTGATGGGGGGTCCGGACCTCGTGGATCTGCCGCATTTGTATGTCCCCTATGCGCAGGTGTCCGCCGAAGTGGCGCGGGCCACTCGCCCGCTGACCCGTCTCGCCAGCCGCGGCGCGGCGGAGGGCGCGGCCGTGCAAGCCTTTGTACAGTCGTCCGGCCGCCCCGAAGCCAGTCTCGGCTACGTGCCCGCGCGCGCCCGCAATCGTGATTTCGCGGTCGTCGTCGATCGCCAGACCGGCGCCATTGCAGGTTACATCCCCGCCAATCCCTGGTAGCCGGGATGCGGCGCTACGGCGCGGCGCACAGGATCACCTGGTCCGGACCGTAGCCCTCGGCAATACCGCCCGCTGCCACCATCCCGTCGCGCAGCGTCCGATCGGTCAGGTAACGATGATTCGAGTCGGGACGGTTGTTCCATACGCGATAGACCGGCGACATGCCGGCGTCACAGGCGCCGGTCGCGGTGTCTGGCAGGCCGACATAGAACACACTGGCCGATTCAAAGACCATGAACGGGAACTTGGCGATGGTGTCGGCGCATTCCATCGGGGACGCGGAAAAGAAATGCGAATCGCCCTTGTCCGGCGGGATGTAGATCCGGCACACGGGATTGACCGCGCCGCCACCGCTGGCCTGCGTCGGGAAGACGCGAAACGACTGCCCGGTGCGTGCCCACCCGGCGAGCCTGCCGCTATCCAGCGCGTCGATATCGGGCGCCAGCGCGCTGATGAAGTAGTGATCGAGGCCGGGATTGTAGAACTCGACGCTGGTGACCGCGGAGTCCGGGACCATGCCTGTATTACCGGCCAGGTTGACTGGAGCGTTGGGCGCTACGCTGCCGCCGCGGTATAGCGCGTTGACACCGTCGATCGGCAGCGCCGCATAGTTGAGCGAGTCGACGCCGGCGAAGTTCACCACACCACCGTCGGTGGGCAGGAAGCGATCGGCGACGGTGAAATCGGGCACGACGATGCCGAGTGCCGCATAGCCGGTGGTCGCGATCAGGACCGAGCGACCGGCCGTCGCGGCGCCGATGTCGCGGTTGAATTCGAGTACCTTGCGCACGCCGCCTTGCGTGACCGACAGCGATTGCCCGTCGAACTCGCCCTGGCCGTTGAGATTCGACGCCTCGTGCAGCACGATGAATTGCACGCTGCCGTCCGCATTGGAATAGAGCTGCTGAATCCTGAACGTATGAAAGGTCGCCATGGCCCACGGCGCCACCAGCAGCAGTGCAGCCATCAGCAGGCCGCGCAGCGCCCGCGGCGTTGCGGCGGCCCTCCAACCGGCGGCTAAGCACGGGCAAGAGACACGATGGGGAAATCCGCGCGAGGAACACAGGCGGCGGGCAGCTCCGCAGCAGGCGAATGCATCGCGCCGCAGCCGACGATCCACCGCGGCCAGGACGGTCCTTCGAGGCGCGCTGGGCATGACATCCTCCGTCGGTTGAGAGATGACGAACGCCCATGCAAACAGACGCCAACGACGGCTATTCCGGGCGTCGCGCGCCGCCGGCCGTGCGTCCCGGCGCGTACACGACCCCCGACCTTGAAATTCGGGCCTCCGGACGGGGCCGGTATAATCCGCGGTTTGGCTGTAGCGCAAATGTTCCATCGCCTCTTCGCTTTCCTCGTGCTGGCGCTCGCCGGCGCGTCCGCGGGTCTTGCCCAGGTGCCGGCGAGTGCTCCGGTTCCCACCCCTACCGTTGCCGCTGCCGCATGGCTGTTGGTCGACGTCACCAGCGCGCAGTCGCTGGGCGGCGCGAATGTCGACGAGCGGCGCGATCCGGCCTCCCTCACCAAGCTGATGACCGCGTACCTGGTCTTCGGGGCGCTGCGTGCCAAGGCGATCATGCCGTCGCAGATGGTCAATGTTTCGGAACGCGCCTGGCGCGCCGAGGGCTCGCGCATGTTCATCGAGCCGCGCCGCGCGGTATCGGTGGACGAACTGCTGCGCGGAATGATCGTGCAATCGGGCAACGATGCCTCGATTGCGCTGGCGGAACTGGTCGGCGGTACGGAGGAAACCTTTGTCGCGCGCATGAATACGGAAGCCGCGCGACTCGGGATGACCAACACGCATTTCACCAACCCGACCGGGCTTGCCAATCCGCAGCACTATTCGACGGCAGCGGACATGGCGCGTCTGGCTGCCGCGCTGATCCGCGACTACCCCGAGTACTATCCGCTGTACGCGCAAAAGGAATTTCGCTACAACAACATCACGCAGCCCAATCGTAATCGACTGCTGTGGACCGACCCCCACGTCGACGGCGTGAAGACCGGGCACACCGAGGCGGCGGGCTGGTGCCTGATCGCGTCGGCCCTGCGCGGCGATCGACGCGTGCTCGCGGTCGTGCTGGGTGCGAATTCGGATGCGGCGCGCGCCGCGGAGGCGCAGAAGCTCCTGAACTGGGGCTTCCAGGCCTTCGACACGGTACAGCTCTACCAGTCGGGCAAGCAGGTGGCGGCGTTGCGGGTCTGGAAGGGCGCGGTGCCCGAAGTGCCGGCCGGCTTCCTCGCGGATCGGTACCTGACGCTGCCCAAGGGCAAGTCCGACAAGCTCACGCTGACGATGCAGGCGGAGGAGCCCCTGGTGGCGCCGGTGACGCGCGCGCAGCGCGTCGGCACCGTGAAAGTCGCGCTCGAGGGCAAGCCGATGGCGGAATTTCCGCTGATCGCACTCGAGGACGTCGCGCCGGCCAGCTTCTTCGGGCGGCTGTGGGACACGATTCGCCTGTGGTTTCGCAAGTCATGACGTTTCCGAAAGAGGACAACACGATGATTGATGCCGAGCAGATCGTCTATCTCAACGGCCGCTACCTGCCGATCGGCGAGGCGCAGGTTTCGGTGCTCGATCGTGGCTTCATTTACGGCGACGGCGTGTATGAACTCGTCCCCGTCTATGGTGGCGAGCCGTTTCGCCTGCAGCAGCATCTCGCACGCCTGCAGCGCAGTCTCGACGGCATCGGCCTTGCCAATCCGCACACCGCGGCGCAATGGGAGAAGCTCGTGCGCGACCTGGCTTCGCGCCAGCGCTACGCCGACCAGGGCGTGTATTTCCAGGTCACGCGCGGCGTGGCCAAGCGCGACCACGCCTTTCCGCAAGGGGTCGCGCCGACCGTGTTCATGATGAGCAACCCGCTCACCACGCCGTCGCGCGAGCAGGTGGAGCGCGGGGTCGCCGTAGTCACCGCCGAAGACAACCGCTGGCATCGGTGCGACCTGAAGACCATTTCGTTGCTCGGCAATGTATTGATGCGGCAGCTGGCCGCCGAACAGGGTGCGATCGAGACGGTGATGTTCCGTGATGGCTTTCTCACCGAAGCCTCGGCGTCCAACGTGCTCGTCGTCAGGGATGGCACCATCATCGTGCCGCCGAAGGACAACCTGATCCTCCCGGGCATCACCTACGACGCGACCATGGAATTTGCGCGCGAAGCCGGCATCGCGCTGGTGGTGCGGCCGGTGCCGCGGGCCGAAGCGCTGGAGGCGGACGAGCTGTGGTTGTCTTCGTCGACGAAGGAAGTACTTGCTATCACCACTATCGACGGCAAGCCGTTTGCCGGCGGCAAGCCGGGGCCGGTGTTCCGGCGGCTGTGGGAGCTGTTCCAGCTGAAGAAGCCGCACGCCCTTGCGCAGGCCTGAAAAGCTTCTTGCGCCCGGCCCGTACCTCTAGGCGCCGGGCAGCGGCACGGTCGTGCCGAACTGGCCGTGATGAAACACGAGTCCACGGCCTTTCGCTCGTTCGCAGGTCGCCACTTCACCCACGAAGACCAGGTGGTCCCCCGCGCGCTGACGCGCGAAGTGGCGGCACTCGAACCACGCCACGCAGCCCTCGATCAGCGGCGCGTCGGCCCAGCCCAGCCGGATGGGCACGCCCTCGAAGCGGTCGGCGTGGGGCCGTGAAAAGCGCCGGGCGAGGTCGCTTTGCGCGGCGGACAACACGTTCACCGAGTAGCGTTCCGCCTGCTCGAACGCGCGCAGGCTGGCCGAGCGATGCGCGAGGCTCCACAACACGAGCGGCGGCTCGAGCGAAACCGAATTGAACGAATTGGCGGTGAACCCGACGTAGCGGCCGTCCCCCGCCCGCGCGCAGATGATCGTCACGCCGGTGGCGAACTGGGCGAGGGCGTCGCGAAACTGGCGGGTGTCGAAGATCTGCGGAGGCGGGGTACTGCCGGAGCCGGGGGCGGCCATGCGGGGTGCGTCGCCGGAAATGCGGCGGCGCCATCATCGGGGGTGCGCCGATGGTAGGGTCGCGATACCCGGCTGTCAAAGTGGCGCCTCCCCGAGCGCCCGCTATCTCCCCATCGGGCGCGGGTCTTGTTACACTTTTCGCCGGGACGAGGTTTTTGGCGTCCCATCCGAAGCGAACCCGTCTCCACCGTAGCCTGTATCGCGATGGCAGAAGCGCTGCAACGCATCATCACCAACCGGTACGGCGGGCGAAATTTGCCGGTCACGCTGGTGCTGCCCGACGGCGCGCGCGTGCAGCTGGCTCCGCAGCCGGTGGTCGACATCATCGCCCGGTCCTGGAAGGGCCTGCAGGCACTGGCGCGGCCGGCGCTGGGGTCGCTCGCCCGCGCGTACGTGCACGGCGACCTCGATTTCACCGGCAGTTCCCGGCGCATGCTCGACATCGCCGATTCGATGGTTGGCGCCGTCACGCACGGGCGTGACCGCGCGCGGGCCCGTCTCAAGCTGTTCGTCCACCAGCATCGCAGTAGTCGCCGCAACATTGCGCACCACTACGATGTGTCCAACGCGTTCTACGGGCTCTGGCTCGACCGGCAGATGGTGTATTCATGCGCCTACTACCGCGATGACGCGGATTCGCTCGATACCGCACAGGCGCAAAAGCTCGACCACATCTGCCGCAAGCTCCGCCTCGCCGCTGGCGAACGGTTGCTCGACATCGGCTGTGGCTGGGGCGCCCTGCTTTTCCATGCGGCGGAGCGCTATGGCGCCGAGGCGACCGGGATCACGCTGTCGCAAAATCAGTTCGAGCACGTGCAGCGCGAGATCGCCGCGCGTGGCCTGGCCGGCCGCGTCCGGGTGGAACTGCGCGACTATCAGCAGTTGCCCGAGGACGTGCTGTACGACAAGGTAGCGAGCGTCGGCATGTTCGAGCATGTGGGCGTGCGACGATTCCCTCGCTATTTCGGCAAGATCTATCGCTTGCTGAAGCCCGGTGGGCTGGTACTCAACCACGGCATCACCCACAACGCGCTTGGCGCCGACAGCCTGGGCAGCGGCATCGGCGAATTCGTCGACGAGTATGTCTTCCCCGGTGGCGAATTGACCCACGTCGCACGCGTCATCGAAGGCATGGCAGCCGAGAATCTCGAAGTGATCGATGCCGAGGCGCTGCGCGAGCACTACGCGCGGACGCTGTGGACCTGGGTGGACCGGCTGGAGGCGCACGCCGACGAGGCGCGCCACGAGGTCGGCGATGAGCGCTACCGGATCTGGCGCATCTACATGGCGGGCTCGGCCCACGCCTTCGATCGTGGCTGGCTGTCGCTGTGGCAATTGCTGGCTGGAAAACCGCTGCCCGACGGCAGCCTGCCGCATCCGCTGACGCGCGACTACATGTATCGGGGGGGCGCAGCCGGCTAGCCGGCGCTCGCCTCGCGGCCAGGCCGCGGGTTGCAACCGCTTCCCGCGCCCGCATATGCAACGGATGTGGTCGATTTCCAGTTTCGGAGCACGCCATGAACAAGCCAGAACCCACCCTCGACGCCCTGCACACCGAAGAACGGGAATCCGCGCTGACGTTTCCCTGCGCCTTCCCGATCAAGATCATGGGCCGGACCCAGGATGGCTTCGCACAGGCGGTGGCGGCCGTCGTGCGCAAACACGCCCCCGATTTCGATCCGGCGGCGCTCGAGATGCGCGCGTCCAAGGAAGGCAACTGGCTGTCCGTCACGGCGACGGTGAATGCGACGTCGCGCGCGCAACTCGATGACCTGTATCGCGAGCTCGTCGCCCATCCGATGGTGAAGATGGTGCTCTGACGGTCGTGGCGGCGGCCGGTCCGGTCGCGTCCGCTCATTTCCATGGAAATGAATTTGCTGTATTATTTCTGTGGATCATTTCTGTGGAATCGAACTTCCACCGCCCGGCCCTTTGTGACGTGACCCCTACGCCGACCAAATCCGCCGCCGCGCGCCGCGCGGCAACCGCGCCCGGCCCGGCTCCGGCGGCGGTGCTGACCAAGGCCGTGGTACGGGCCGCGGCCCTGCTTGGGCTGTCGCAGCGGGAACTGGCGGGCATCCTGGGCGTGTCGGAGGCCACGGCCTCGCGACTTTGCGCCGACCGCTACCTGCTGTCACCGCAACGCGCCAAGGAGTGGGAGCTGGCACGGTTGTTCGTGCGCCTGTTTCGCGCGCTCGACGCGCTGTGGGGACACGACGCGGTCGCCCGCACGTGGCTAGGCAGCTATAACCAGGCACTCGCGGCCTGTCCGCGCGAACTGCTCCCGTCGGTCGAAGGCCTCGTCCGTGTCGTCGGCTACCTGGACGCCGCACGCGGTCGCGTCTAGCGCGACGCGCTTCGCCGGCGAGGCGTGGCGCGCGGTCGAGGCGCAGCACATCGCGTCGACCATGGCGCTGGTGGACAGTGTCGCCGAGCAACACGTGCTCGAGACGGTGCTCGACGACGGCAAGCCGCCCGTCCCGGCCGGCGCGCGTCGCCTGCACTACCTGCTGTTTACGCCGTTCCGCTACGCGCCGCCACCCGGCGGGTCGCGCTTTCGCGGGGAGATCGATCCTGGAGTCTTCTACGCCGCCGACGAAATGCGCACGGCCTGCGCCGAACTCGGCTATTGGCGCTGGCGTCATTTGCTCGATACGCCGGCACTGTCCGCGATGCCGGCGCGTGCGCAGACCGTGTTTCGTGTGAGCCTCGACGCTCCTGCCATCGATCTGCGCACGCCGCCGTTCGCCGCCGAGCGTTCGCGCTGGACCGATCCACACGACTACGGCGCCTGCCAGACGTTTGCGCGGGCGGCTCGCGAGGCGACCATCGGCGTCATTCGTTACGAATCCGTGCGCGATCCGCTGCACGGCGTGTGCTGCGCCGTCCTCGACCCCGGCGCCTTTGCGCGGCGGGCACCCGGTACGCAGCAGACCTGGGTGCTGTCGGTGTTCCGCGAGCGGGTAGTGTGGCAGCGCTCGCACGTGTCGGGCGGCGGGGTGTTCGAGTTTCCGGCCTCGGCGTGGACCACGGCGCGCGTGCCGGCCCGACGCCGCGTCGGTCCCAGCAGTGGGAAAAACCGCAAGGACGGCGAGTCGTGAACGCTACGGTGACTGCGCAACCAGCCGCGAGCGTCCCTCGCACGGACTCCGCCAACGGAGCGGCACGCGTGCGCGCGCTTGGCATCGCCGATTATGCCGCGACGTGGCGCGCGATGCAGGCATTCACCGACGCCCGCGACACCGCGACGCCGGACGAGATCTGGCTGACCGAACATGCGCCGATCTACACGCTCGGCCTCGCCGGGCGCCGCGAGCACCTGCTGCGCGACAACGGCATTGCCGTGCTGAAGATCGACCGCGGCGGCCAGGTGACCTATCACGGTCCGGGACAGCTGGTGACGTACACCCTCGTCGATCTGCGCCGCGCGCGCCTGTCGATCCGCGCCATGGTCCGGCTGCTCGAAAGCGCGGTGATAGAATGGCTTGATTCGGTAGGGATTTCTGCCTACGGCAGCGTGGCGGCGCCTGGGGTTTACGTGCGCGTCGACGGCCGCGAGGCGAAATTGGCGGCGCTCGGGCTCAAGGTTCGCCATGGTTGCACCTACCATGGGCTGGCGCTCAATGTCGCGATGGATCTGCGCCCATTTGCCGACATCGACCCTTGCGGCTTTCCCGGCCTCGCGGTGACGCAACTGTCCGATCTCGGCGTCAGGCGAACCGTCGAATCCGTGGGAAGTGACCTGTCCGCAGTTCTGGTACCGCGCCTCGCTTCGTGCTCGACCCGACCATGAAACCCGATCCGTCCATTCCTGCCGATCCTCCCGCCCTGGCCGCCGGCGTCAAGCACAAGGGCGATGCCAAGACCGCGCGCGTCTTCGCGAGGTACCCGATCAAGGTAGTGGCGGCACCCGCGCTCAAGAAGCCCGAGTGGATTCGCGTGCGTGCCGCGGCGTCGCCGCGGTTCATGGAAATCAAGAAGATCCTGCGCGAGCACAATCTGCACACGGTGTGCGAGGAAGCTTCGTGCCCCAACATCGGCGAATGCTTCGGCAAGGGCACCGCCACGTTCATGATCATGGGCGACATCTGTACGCGGCGCTGCCCGTTCTGCGACGTGGGTCATGGCCGGCCGCTGCCGCTCGACCCGGTCGAACCCGAGAATCTGGCCAAGACGATCGCCGCGCTGCGCCTTGCGTACGTCGTGATCACCAGCGTCGATCGTGACGACCTGCGCGATGGCGGCGCCGGGCATTTCGTCGACTGTATCCGTGCGGTGCGCACGCATTCGCCGACGACGCAGATCGAGGTGCTAGTACCGGATTTCCGTGGGCGGCTCGATCGTGCGCTGGCCATTCTCGAAGCCGCGCCCCCCGACGTGATGAACCACAACCTCGAATCCGTGCCACGCCTCTACAAGCAGGTGCGGCCCGGATCGGACTACGCGCACTCGCTCAAGCTCCTGCAGGAATTCAAGGTGCGCGTGCCGGGCGTGCCCACCAAGTCGGGCCTGATGGTGGGGCTAGGCGAAACCGACGACGAGATCCTCGCGACGATGAATGACATGCGCGCCCACGGCATCGACATGTTGACGCTCGGCCAGTACCTGCAGCCGTCGACCGGACATCTGCCGGTGCTGCGCTACGTGCACCCTGACCGCTTCGCGCAGTTCGAGCGCGAAGCATATGCGATGGGTTTTCGACACGCAGCGGTCGGCGCGCTGGTCCGCTCGTCGTACCACGCGGACCAGCAGGCCGAGGCCGTGCTGGCCTAGGCGCTGCGGATGCGCTGCAGCTTTCCGGGAGGCGGGTTCATTCCAGCACGAAGGTGATCTTGAGGATTACCTTGTAGCCGGTGATCTTGCCGTTCTCGACGTTTACTTCCTGGTCCTTGAGCCAGGCGCCCTTCACATTCTTGAGGGTCTTGTTGGCGCGTTCGACGCCGATCACGACGGCGTCCTCGAAGCTCTTCGGGCTGATGCTGGAAATCTCGGTGATCCGGGCAACGGTCATGGCGCAATCCTCCATGTGAGGCGGGGCGCGAGGGCGGCCCCGGCGAGACCAGTGTGCCCGATTTCCTCGACCCTGCCGGCTTACGCGGTGTTGCGGCGCGGAGTTGCGCCGCGCATTCAGGGCCCCGCCGATTCCGGTGGTGGTGCGTCACGCGGCCACAGCAGCCACAGGCGGCCCTGCTGGCGCATGCGTCCCGCCTCGCGTCCGGCGTCGGGCCCGAAGCCCCAGAAGAAATCCGCGCGCACCGCGCCGCGGATGGCACCGCCGGTGTCCTGTGCCATCACCAGGCGCTCGAGCGGGGTCGACGAGAGCGGTCGCGTGGTGGCGAGGAACACCGGGGCGCCGAGCGGGATCACGCGACGGTCGATGGCGATCGTGCGCTGGGCGAGGAGCGGCACGCCGAGCGCCCCGATCGGACCATCGATCGCCGCCTCCAGCGAGCCTGGCGCCGGCGCGGGCACCTCCCGAAAAAATACATAGCTGGGGTTCTCGTCGAGCAGCGCGCGCAGCTGCTCGGGATGCAGCCTGGCCCAGGCGGCGATGCCCTGCATCGACGCGTGCTCGAGCGTCAGCGCCCCGCGGTCGATCAGTACCCGGCCGATCGATTTGTACGGATGCCCGTTCTGGTCGGCATAGTTGAGACGCACGACCGATCCGTCCGCGAGCGCAATGCGGCCCGAGCCCTGGATCTCGAGGAAAAACGCCTCGATCGGATCCTCGACATAGATCAGCACCTTGCCAAACACCGGCGCCGCACCGCGTTCGATGTCGGCGCGCGACCAATACGGGACGACCTTGCGGTCCTCCACGCGTCCGCGCACGCGCTTGCCCTTGAGTTCGGGGAAGAGCGCACCCAGGTCGACCGTCAGCAAATCGTCCGGCGGTGCGTAGAGCGGAACGGAAAAGTCCGCCGTACGCGTTCGCGAACCGGCGAGCAGGGGCTCGTAGTACCCGGTGACCAGGCCGGTGTCGCTTTTGGAGTCGGCGTCGGCGATTGCCCATGGTCTAAAATGCGTCTCGAAGAAGGCGCGGACGGCACCCGCGTCGCGCCCATCGACCGCCGCGGCCGCGATGCATGGCGGCTGCCAGATCGCCTGCACCGGCGGTTGATTGGCGGCGCGCGCGAGCAGCGCGCGACAGCTGGCCAGAAAGGCCGGCCATGCTGCTTCGACCGGGTCCGCAGCCCATCCAGGCACGGCCTGCCAGGATGCCGGCGTGAAGGTCGCGCGCGGTGCCGCAGGCGCCGGGGTTGGGGGCGACGGTGCGGGTGTGGGCGGAGTCGTCTGGCAGCTCGCGACCAGGTGCGCGACGATGACGACAGCGGCAACGCGGGCCAGGCGGCGTAGTGCAAAGGCCTGCCGTTGACAGGAAGACTGGAAGGGCCATGCCATGGGATGGATCCTGCTCGAGGCGTTGTTCGCGTTGCTGATCGCGGTCGGCATCGTCTGGTGGACGATGGGCGGTCGCCGCCGGACGCGCGACGACCCCGTCGATCCGCGTGACAAGTCCTAGTGCAAGGTGCGCGGTACCGAGAGCGTGAAGGGCGCGATGGCGACGTCGAAGGTCTGACCGTCGGCCGCCCGCATCGAGAATGTCCCGTGCATCGTTCCCACCGGTGTCGGAATCGAGGTGCCGCTCGTGTATTCGAACCGTTCTCCCGGCTGCAGCAACGGTTGCTGGCCGACCACCCCGACGCCCTTGACTTCCTGTACCTTGTGCTCGGCGTCGGTGATGATCCAGTGCCGGCTCACGACCTGCGCCGCGATGTCGCCCGTGTTGGTGATCGTGATGGTGTAGGAGAAGACGTACTGGTTCTTCGCCGGGTCCGATTGCTCGACCAGGTAGGCTGTGGTGGGCACCACCACCGTCATCGCGTATCGTTTGTCGTTCACCTTCGCTGTCACACGCATGCGCTGATCCGATTATAGACTCATGTCCGCACCATTCCACGCCTCCGTCCAGGCTCCGGCGCGCGCGCCATTGCACATTGCGCCTTCGATACTGTCCGCCGATTTCTCGCGTCTCGGCGATGAGGTCCGCGCGGTCGAGCAGGCCGGCGCCGACATCGTGCACTTCGACGTGATGGACAACCATTACGTTCCCAACCTCACCGTCGGTCCGCTCGTCTGCAAGGCGGTACGGCCGGTGACCGCGCTGCCGATCGACGTCCATTTGATGGTGAAGCCGGTGGACCGCATCGTTCCCGACTTCGCCAAGGCGGGAGCCAACCACATCAGCTTTCACCCGGAGGCGTCGGAGCACATCGACCGCACGATCGGGCTCATCCACGAATCGGGCTGCACGGCGGGACTGGTCTTCAATCCAGCCACGCCACTCGATTGGCTGATGCACGTGATCGACAAGCTCGACCTCGTGCTCATCATGTCGGTGAATCCCGGATTCGGCGGGCAGGCATTCATTCCGCATGCGCTCGAGAAGCTGAAGGCGGCGCGCAAGCTGGTCGATGGCGCCATGCAGCGCACCGGGCGCCTGATAAGACTCGAGGTCGACGGCGGCGTGAAGGTCGACAACATCCGCGCCGTAGCCGAGGCTGGTGCCGACACCTTTGTGGCCGGCAGCGCGATATTCGATTCGCCCGATTACCGCGCGACGATCGCACAGATGCGCGCGGAGCTGGCACTTGCCGGATAGCGCCACGCGCCTGCCGCACTTCATCGTCGACGCGGTCGCCTTCGATCTCGACGGCACGCTGCTCGACACGGTGCATGATCTCGCCGCCGCGGTGAATGCGTGGCTGGCCGGGCAGGCGCTCCCGACGCTGCCGGTGGCCACGATTCGCGATCTCATCGGCAAGGGCATCGAGCATCTGCTCGCCAGCGCACTGGCTCTGGTGGGGGCGCCGGCGCAGGACGCGGCGTCACGTGCCAGGGGGCTCGCAAGCTACCAGACGATCTACGGCGAGCACATCGGCCGCGCCACAGTGCTGTACCCCGGCGTGCGCGAGGGGCTCGCGCGCTTGGGCGACGCTGGCTATCGTCTCGCGGTCGTCACCAACAAGGAAGCACGTTTTGTGCGCCCGCATCTCGAGCGTGCCGGCATCGCCGATTTCTTCAGCGTGGTCGTCGGCGGTGGCGACGCTCTGCGCGGCAAGCCCGATCCGGCTCCGCTGCTACTGGCCGCGAGTCGGTTGGGCGTGGCCGCCGACCGCCTGCTGATGGTCGGCGATTCCGGCAACGATGTGATGGCGGCCCACGCTGCGGGTTGTCCTGTGCTCGTCGTGCCCTACGGCTATCGGGAAGGCCTGCCGGTGCAAAACCTGGGCGCCGATGGTATAGTCGATTCGCTCGCGGCCGTGGTCGATTGCGTGCGGCGAGCATGAACCGACCCTGCTCATGAAACTGGAACCCTGCGAATTGAGCCTGCCGACCGCGCCCGCGGTCTGGCGGCGCGAGGGCGAGTGGCGCTGGCGGCGCCCCTCCTGATCCTTCGCGCCTCGCGTCGCGCGCACACTTCCAAGCGACGCCCCATTCAAGTCTTTCGCAGGTTGAAGCATGCTCACCGAATCCGAATTCGGCGAATTGAGTCGCCAAGGCTATAACCGCATCCCGCTCGTCCTCGAGTCGTTTGCGGACCTGGACACACCGCTCTCCCTGTACCTCAAGCTCGCCAACGCACGCTACTCGTACCTGCTCGAGTCGGTGGTCGGCGGCGAGCGCTTCGGGCGCTATTCGTTCATCGGCCTGCCGGCCAGGGTGCGCTTGCGGGCGCGCGGCCGGCTGGTCGAGGTGTTCGACGACGACGGCGTGCGTGAGTCGCACGAAGGCGATCCGCTTGCCTTCGTCGAATCGTTTCGCGCCCGCTTTCGCGCCGCACCGTTGCCCGGGCTGCCGAGGTTCTGCGGCGGCCTCGCCGGCTACTTCGGCTACGACACGGTCAGGCACATCGAATCCCGGCTGGCGGACACGGCCAATCCCGCGACTCCGGGGCTCGCCGACGTGCCCGACCTCCTGCTGCTGCTCACCGAGGAGCTTGCGGTCGTCGACAACCTCAAAGGCAAGATCTCGCTTATCGTCTACGCCGATCCGGCGCAGCCAGGCGCGTACCGGGCCGCGCGCGAGCGTCTTGCAGGACTGCAACGCAAGCTGCGGGAGCCGGTTTCCATTCCGTTCGAAACGGGATCCACCGCGACCGAGCCGCGCAGCGAGTTCGGCGAGGCCGGGTACAAGCAGGCGGTCGAGCGCGCCAGGGAGTACATCGCGGCCGGCGACATCATGCAGGTGGTGATCTCGCAGCGCATGGCGCTGCCGTTCGCGGCGTCGCCGCTGTCGCTGTACCGCGCGCTGCGCTCGCTCAATCCGTCGCCGTACATGTTCTACTACGACTTCGGGGCGTTTCACGTGGTCGGCGCCTCTCCGGAGATCCTGGTGCGCAAGGAAGGCCGCGCGATCACGCTGCGGCCGATCGCCGGCACGCGTCCGCGCGGCGCCACCCGCGACGAGGACGAAGCACTGGCGCGCGAACTCGCGGCCGACCCCAAGGAAATCGCCGAGCACGTCATGCTGCTCGATCTCGGCCGCAATGACGTCGGCCGTGTCGCGCAGACTGGAACCGTGCGGGTCGCCGACCGCATGGTGATCGAGCGCTATTCGCACGTTATGCACATCGTGTCGAACGTCGAAGGCACGCTGAAGGACGGGCTGACCAGCATCGACGTCCTGCGCGCCGCCTTCCCGGCGGGGACGGTGAGCGGCGCGCCCAAGGTGCGGGCGATGGAGATCATCGACGAACTCGAGCCGACCAAGCGCGGCATCTATTCGGGCGCCGTCGGTTACCTGAGCTTCCAGGACGACATGGATACGGCCATTGCGCTGCGCACCGCGGTGCTGAAGGATGGCGTGCTCTATGCGCAGGCCGGCGGCGGCATCGTGCACGATTCCTCGCCGGACGGTGAATGGCGGGAGACACTGTCCAAGCTGCGGGCGGTGCTGCGGGCGGCGGAGATGGTGCAGCAGGGACTGGACGAGCAGGTGTGACCATGCTGCTGATGCTCGACAACTACGACAGCTTCACCTACAACCTGGTGCAGTATTTGGGCGAACTGGGTGCCGACGTTAGCGTGTATCGCAATGATGCGATATCGATAGAAGAGATCGCGGCGTTACGGCCGGCGCAGATCGTCGTGTCGCCGGGCCCGTGCACGCCCAACGAAGCCGGCATCTCGGTGCCGCTGATCCAGCGCTTTGCCGGCGAGATCCCGATACTCGGCGTATGCCTGGGGCACCAGGCGATCGGCCAGGCATTCGGCGGCCGCGTCGTCCGCGCGCAGCGGGTGATGCACGGCAAGCTATCCCCGGTCAGGCACGACGGCCGCGGCGTGTTCGCCGGCCTGCCGGTTCCGTTCTCGGTCACCCGCTACCATTCGCTGGCGATCGCGCGCGACGCGGTGCCGGACGATCTGGTGGTCACCGCCACCGCCGATGACGGCGAGATCATGGGGATCCGGCATCGTCGCCTCGCGGTCGAAGGCGTACAGTTTCATCCCGAGGCGATACTGACCGAGCACGGTAAGCGATTGCTCGCCAATTTCCTGGAGGCCTGATCGATGAAGAATCCGACGCTCGGACGCGCGCGCGCCCCGCGAGTATTGCTGATGCTGGCCGGGATGCTGCTTGGCGGCGGTGCCCTGGCCGGTGCGCTCGACGAATGCCTGGTCAAGGGCGACCACACTGGCGTGATGCGCTGCCTGGGCGAGCAGGACGCGCAGGCGCAGGCGCAACTGCGGACGGTGGAAGGTGGGGTGGCCACGCGTGCGCGCGAACTCGACCGGGTCACCGGTCAGTCCGGGGCGGCGATTGCGTTGGCGGCAACGATGAAGACCTTCGCGGACTACCGCAAGGCCCAGTGCGATTTCGTGCGCGCCATGTACGCCGGCGGCGGCGCTGCCGAGCAGGGCGTGCTTGCCTGCCGCGTCGACATGACGCGCCGGCGCGTGCGTGACCTGCAAAACTAGAAAGCCAGACCCGACAAAGCAACGAGGAACGCCGTCACCATGTCCATCACTGTCCAGGATGCACTCCAGCGCACGATCGAGCACCGCGAGATTTTCCACGACGAGATGCTGTCGCTGATGCGGCAGATCATGAGCGGCGAAGTGACCCCGGTGATGATCGCCGCCCTGACCGTCGGCCTGCGTGTCAAGAAGGAGACCATCGGCGAGATCGCCGCGGCAGCGCAGGTGATGCGCGAGTTCGCAACCAAGGTGGACGTTCCCGATCCGGAGCACCTGCTGGATGTCGTCGGCACCGGCGGCGACGCGTCCCACACGTTCAACATTTCGACTGCGTCGATGTTCGTCGCGGCGGGGGCTGGCGCACGGGTGGCCAAGCATGGCAACCGCTCGGTGTCCTCCAAATCGGGCAGCGCGGATGTGCTCGAGGCGCTTGGTGCCAACATCATGCTCAAGCCCGCGCAAGTGGCGACCTGCATTGCCGAGACGGGCGTCGGATTCATGTTCGCGCCCAGCCACCATGCCGCGATGAAACATGCGGCTCCGGTCCGGCGCGAACTCGGTGTGCGCACGATCTTCAACATCCTGGGACCACTGACCAACCCGGCGAGCGCCGCGAACCAGTTGATCGGCGTGTTTCATCCGGACCTGGTCGGCATTCACGTCCGGGTCCTGCAGCGACTGGGCGCCAGCCACGCGCTGGTCGTCTACGGCAAGGACGGCATGGACGAGGTTTCGCTGGGCGCCGCCACCATGGTCGGCGAGTTGCATGGCGGCGCGATCCGCGAGTACGAGATTCATCCGGAGGACTTTGGCCTGTCGATGAAGTCCAATCGCGGGCTCAAGGTGGCAGGTGCCGCGGAATCCAGGCAAATGGTGTTGGAGGCGCTCGACAACGTCGACGGCACGCCGCGCGAGATCGTGATCCTCAATGCGGGGACCGCCCTCTATGTCGCCAACCTCGCGGCATCGATCGCGGAGGGCATCGACAAGGCGCGCGCGGCGATCGCCAGCGGCGCGGCCAAGCGCAAGCTCGAGGCGTTCGTCGCAATCACGCAGAAGCTCGCCACCGCGAACGGCTAGAGCGCCATGGCCGCCAGCGACATCCTCGAGAAGATCGTGACGACCAAGGCCGCCGAGGTGATCGCGGCGCAGATCGCGCGGCCGTTTACCGCGGTCGAAGCCGAAGCGCGCATCGCCGATCCGCCGCGCGGCTTCGAGCGTGCGTTGCGCGCGAAGATCGCGGCAGGCTTGCCGGCGGTGATCGCGGAGATCAAGAAGGCGAGTCCGAGCAAGGGCGTGCTGCGCGAAACGTTCGATCCGCCTGGCATTGCCGCGAGTTACGAGCGTGCCGGCGCGGCATGCCTGTCGGTGCTCACCGACCGTCCGTTCTTCCAGGGCGATGCGCAATTCCTGGTGGCCGCGCGCGCGGCGTGCGCGTTGCCCGCGTTGCGCAAGGAATTCATCATCGACGAATACCAGGTCGTCGAATCGCGCGCCCTCGGCGCCGATGCCATCCTGCTGATCGTCGCCGCGCTCGACGACGCCCGCATGAACGACCTCTCGCAGTGCGCGCGGGCCCTCGGCATGGACGTGCTGGTCGAAATCCATGACCGTGCGGAGCTGGATCGGGCGCTCAGGCTCGACACGGCGCTGCTCGGCATCAACAACCGCAATCTGCGCAACTTCAGCGTGACGCTGGACACCACGCTCAACCTGCTCGCGCAGGTACCGGAAGGCAAGCTGGTGGTCACCGAAAGCGGCATCCTTGCACGGCAGGACGTGACCCTGATGCGCAGCCGCGGCGTGCACGCGTTTCTCGTGGGCGAGGCATTCATGCGTGCGCCCGATCCCGGTGCCGCATTGACGGCGCTGTTCGGCAGCGAAGCTTAAGCGGAAGCCCATCGCCTTCGTATTGCTATCATGCGGTGGCCGGACAAGGCTTGAGCGCGGCAGCACTTCATCCTTGTTCCCGCCCCTCGACCAGCTCAAGGGATCCCCTGTGTCGGCCATCGTCGTCGAAAACGTCAGCAAGCACTGGAGTACCGGCGAAGGCACGGTGCGGGCGGTCGACGCAATCTCCTTCGCGCTGGAGCCCGGCACGCTCAATGTGCTGCTCGGCCCCTCGGGATGCGGCAAGTCGACCACGTTGCGCCTCGTGGCCGGACTCGAGGCGGCGGATGGCGGCCGCATTCTGATCGGTGACCGTGACGTCACCGGATTGCCCCCGGCGCAGCGCAATATCGCGATGGTGTTTCAGAGCTACGCCCTCTTTCCCCACCTGACGGTGGCCGAGAACATCCTTTTCGGGCTGCGGGTGCGCCGCACCGGTGCGCAGGAATGCGCGACACGCCTGGCGCAGGTGGGTGAGCTGCTGGGACTGACGCCGCTGCTGCAGCGCAAGCCGTCGCAGCTGTCCGGCGGCCAGCAGCAGCGCGTGGCGCTCGGCCGCGCGATCATCAACCAGGCGCCCGTATGCCTGATGGACGAACCGCTGTCGAATCTCGATGCCCAATTGCGCGCCGAGATGCGCCAGGAGATCCGTGCGCTGCAACGCAAGCTTGGCATCACCATGCTCTATGTCACCCACGACCAGGTCGAGGCGATGTCGATGGCGGATCGCGTGATCCTGCTGCAGGGCGGGCGCATCGAGCAGAACGGGACGCCGGTCGACTTGTACGAGACGCCGGCCAATGCTTTCGTTGCCCGGTTCATCGGGACGCCGCCGATGAATCTGCTGCAGCTTGCTGCCGGCGAAGAGGGCGCGGTCATCGCCGGCACCGATGGACCTGCGGTCCTGCCGAAGCAATGTTCGCAAGGCGCTCTCGGTGTACGGCCCGAGCATATCGAACTCGCCTTCGAGCGGGGCCATCGCGCGACGGTTGACGGGGTCGAGTACCTGGGCGGCGATTCTCTCGTCACCTGCCGCCTCGGGGGACAGGCACTTGCGGTCCGTGCGCCCGGCAGCGTGGGCCTCAAGGGGGGCGATGTCGCGTGGCTGACCTGGCGACCCGGCGCCCAGCACCATTTCACGAACGACGGCCGGCGCAGCGATTCCGAAATCCGTCACGACGCTGCAACGCTGGTTGCGTAAACAAGCGGATTCGCATTCCGCACACATCGGAGGAACGCATCATGATGCAAAGAGTTCTGCGCGTAACGCTGGCCGCGCTGGCGACGGCGGCATTGCTTGTCCCCGCAGCTGCGACGGCCCAGACGGAAGTCCCGTTCTACTACCCGGTCGCGGTCGGCGGCCCGATCACCAAGATCATCGATGGCTACGCGGCTGACTTCGAGAAGGACAATCCCGGCATCAAGCTGAAGCCCATCTATTCGGGCAGCTACCAGGAATCGATCACCAAGGCACTGACTGCCGTGAAGAGCGGCGAGCCGCCGGTCACGTCGATTCTCCTGTCGACCGACATGTACACGCTGATCGACGAAGACGCGATCGTACCCTTCGATGAAATGGTGAAGACGGACGACGATCGCGCCTGGCTCAAGTCGTTCTATCCCGCCTTCATGGAGAACAGCCAGACGGGCGGCAAGACCTGGGGTATTCCCTTCCAGCGTTCCACGATCGTGCTGTACTGGAACAAGGAAATGTTCAAGGACGCCGGGCTCGACCCGAACCGGCCGCCCGCCAACTGGAAGGAAACGGTGGACTACGCGCAGAAGCTCACCAAGCGCGATGCGTCCGGCAAGGTAACGCAGTGGGGCGTGCAGATCCCGTCGTCGGGCTTTCCGTACTGGCTGTTCCAGGCGCTGGCGATCCAGAACGGCGTGAACCTGATGAACGCGGCCGGCACGGTCACGTACTACGACAAGCCGGAGGTCATCGAAGCACTGCAGTACTGGGTCGACCTCGCGCGCAAGTACAAGGTGCATCCGGAAGGCATCGTCGAGTGGGGCACCACGCCGAAGGATTTTTTCGAAAAGAAAATGGCGATGATGTGGACCACCACCGGAAACCTGACCAACGTCAAGAACAACGCGAAGTTCGACTTCGGCGTGGCCATGCTACCGGCGGGCAAGCAGCGCGGCAGCCCGACCGGAGGCGGCAACTTCTACATCTTCAAGAAGTCGACGCCCGCGCAGCGCGATGCGGCATTCAAGTTCATCAAGTGGGCGACCACGCCGGCGCGCGCGGCGCAGTGGGGCATCGACACCGGCTATGTCGCCGTGCGTCCGGAAGCGTTCGACACGCCGGCGATGAAGACGTATGTCGCCGGGTTTCCCCCGGCCGCGGTCGCGCGTGATCAGCTGCCGTACGCCAAGGCGGAACTGTCGACGCACGACAACCAGCGGGTGACCAAGGCGCTAAACGACGGACTCCAGGCCGCCCTGACCGGCAGCAAGCCGGCCGACCAGGCGCTGAAGGATGCGCAGCGCGAGGCGGAGCGCGTGCTGAAGCCCTATCAATAGCGCGCTGATGCGAGAGCCGCACCCCGCAAGGGGTGCGGGCCGCACGCGATGACCCGCACGACGCAATGGATCTATGGCTGGCTGCTGCTGCTGCCGGCCATGGTCCTGCTCGTGCTGTTCACGCACTATCCGGCCGTCGCCAACCTCTGGCACAGCTTCTACTCGACCCCGAAGGGCGCGCGTCCGGCGGTATTCGTCGGGCTCGATAACTATCATCAGCTCGTGGAAGATCCGATCTTCTGGCAGAGCCTGTCGAACAATTTCTGGTATGCGTTCTGGACCATACCCGCCTCCATCGTGATCGCGCTGCTGATGGCGGTATGGGTCAGCGAACGCATCCCGGGCCGCGGTTTCCTGCGCCTTGCCTATTTCACGCCAACGATCCTGCCAATGATCGCCGTGGCCAACATCTGGCTCTTTTTCTATACGCCGGGCTACGGTCTCCTCGAGCAGTTCACGAGTCTCTTCGGCCTCCCCAGCCACAACTGGCTCGGCAGCAACAGCACGGCGCTTCCGGCGTTGATGGTGGTGACGATCTGGAAGGAGGCCGGCTTCTTCATGATCTTCTACCTGGCGGCGTTGCAGTCGATGTCGCCGCACCTGGCCGAGGCGGCGGCGATCGAGGGTGCATCGCGCTGGTATTTTTTCCGCCGGGTCACGTTTCCGCTGCTGATGCCGACGACGCTCTTCGTTCTGGTGAACGCGGTCATCAACGCGTTCCGGTTGGTCGATCACATTGTCGTGATGACGCGGGGTGGTCCCGACAACGCCACGGCCCTCTTGCTCTACTATGTGTACGAGATCGGCTTCCGCTTCTGGGATTCGGCGTATGCGGCGGCGCTGACGATGGTACTGCTGGCGATCCTGGGACTCGTCGCGCTGGCGCAGTTCTTCTTCCTCGAGCGCAAGGTGCACTACCAGTGAGCGCTGCGCACGACACCCGCCAGGCGCCGACATGAGCACGATGGTCTACGCACCGCGTGGTTTCTCGCGCGGCCTCGAGACGATTGCCGCCTGGATCCTTGGCCTGCTGTGGGTGCTGCCGCTCGTCTATGCCTTCTGGACGGCCTTCCACCCGGCCGAATTCTCGACGCGCTTCGACCTCGCCGCCCCGCTGACGCTCGACAATTTCCGGCGCGCGTGGGTAGCGGCTCCGTTCGCACGCTATTTCCTGAACACGGTCCTGCTGGTGACGATGGTGCTGGTCGGACAGCTGGTGCTGGTGACGCTCGCCGCCTATGCGTTCGCGCGCTTCGAATTCCCGGGCCGCAACATCCTGTTCGCGCTGGTACTGGTCCAGCTGATGGTGATGCCGGACGTGCTGATCGTCGAGAACTACCGGACGATGACCTTCCTGGGCTTGAAGGACACGATTCTCGCGATCGGCCTGCCGTACATGGCGAGTGCCTTCGGCATCTTCCTCTTGCGGCAGACCTTCAAGACGGTACCCCGCGAACTCGACGAGGCGGCTCGCGTCGAGGGTTGCACGCCACTGCAGGTGTTGTGGAAAGTCTACGTGCCGCTCGCGCGTCCCACCTATCTCGCCTATGCGCTGGTGAGCGTCAGCTATCACTGGAACAACTTCCTGTGGCCGCTCATCATCACCAACTCGGTGGAGTCGCGGCCCGTGACCGTGGGGCTGCAGGTCTTCTCGTCGACCGATCAGGGGCTGGACTGGTCGATCATCACCGCGGCTACGCTGCTGACCACCGCGCCGCTGCTGGTGGCGTTCCTGCTGTTCCAGCGGCAGTTCGTGCAGTCATTCATGCGCGCGGGAATTCGCTAGCCGATTCCGGCGGAGTACGATACGGGCGGTCGCGACGCACGGAGCCGTCGCCACGAGGCGCGCGGCCGTCGTGTCGCACTTGGGTCGTGCTCCAAGCCCAATGAGGCGACCAGGAGCCAACAATACGGCCCCGGTCGAACCTGGAGGAAATTTCGAGCATGCAACTCGTCACCTGGAACATCCAGTGGTGCCGCGGCGTCGACCGAAGGGTCGATCCGGCTCGCGTGATCGCGGACGCGCAGCGCCTCGCCGATTTCGACGTCCTCTGTGTGCAGGAGGTGGCGGACAATTTTCCTGCCCCGCGTCTCGGGGGCAGTGCCGGCGAAGACCAGTTCGCCGTCCTGGCGTCGTACCTCCCCGGGTATACGGCCGTGCCCGGGATCGCCGTGGATCTGCCGGCCGAGGACGGGCGCCGGCGCCGGTTCGGCAACATGATCCTGTCGCGGCTGCCGGTGCGACAGACGTTTCGCCACCTGCTGCCGTACCCGGCCGACCCGGCCGTGCCGGGCATGCCGCGCATCGCGGTTGAAGCCGTCGTCGCGGCACCGTTCGGCGACGTGCGGATCATCACGACGCACCTCGAGTATTACTCGCAGAAGAAACGCGCTGCCCAGGTGGAAGCACTGCGCGCGATCTATGCCGAGGGGACGGGACATGCACGCGGCGCGTACGCTTCCGCGGATCGAGGACGGCCCGTACGAGACGTTCCCCCGCCCGGCCGCGACGATCATCACCGGCGACTTCAATCTCGAACCCGACGATCCGCTGCACGCGCGCATGGAGGCGCCCTTCGCGGACGGGACGCCGTCACTGATCGACGCCTGGTCGGTTGCGCACCCCGGTGTCGCGCATCCGCCGACGATGAATGTCTACCAGAAGGTGAATCCCGGCGATGCGCTCATGCACTGCGATTTCATCTTCGTCAGTCCGGAAATTCGAGCGCGCATCGAGGATGTCCAGGTCGACGTCGATACGCAGGTCTCCGACCATCAGCCGGTCGTGCTGTCGTTGAGTTGAACCGAATTGCAGTTCGAGGCCGGCGCACGGCTACAATTGTGGGTTGGCCCATGGGCCGTTCACCCGCGTTTGCCCGTCCGTCATGCCCGCCCCACCGGGCGTCGCGATGCGTCGATCGCGCCATTTGATCTGGGTCCCAATCCTGCTTCCCGATTCATGACAACGTCGCCCGCCGCCAATGCCCTCACCTTCACCGGTGAACGCTTCCTGCCGGAAGTCCGCGGACCGATCTGGTTCGAGCATTGGCACCGCTATGCGGCGGTGGCGCCGCTGGCGAAGGGCAAGCGTGTGCTCGACGCGGCCTGCGGGGAGGGTTACGGCAGCTACCTGTTGGCGCGTGGGGCGCGCGCGGTTACCGGCATCGACGTGTCGGAGGAAGCGATCGAGCACGCGCGATCGCGCTATGCCCTCGCGAACCTGACGTTTACACCCGCATCGGTGACCGCGTTGCCGTTGCCGGCGGCCAGCGTCGACCTCGTCGTATCGTTCGAGACCATTGAGCATCTGATGGCGCAAAGAGAAATGCTGGCGGAGTTCCGCCGCGTGCTGACGCCCGACGGCGTGCTCGTCATCTCCTCGCCCAATCGCCCCGTCTACAACGAAGGTGGCGCGGCCGAGAACCACTACCACGTGCGCGAACTCGATCGTGAGGAATTGCGCGCGGTGCTCGCTCCCGGCTTCCCGGTGCAGGCGTGGTTCGCGCAACGCGTGATCGCCCAATCCGTGCTGTGGTCCGAGTCGGCAGGCGTGGCCGAGGCAGCCTATGTGACCTTGCGTGACGACCATCCGGTGCGGTCTGCCGCGCCGGCGCCGCCGATGTACTTCGTCGTGGTCGCGGCCGCGGCCGGCGTTGCGCTGCCGTCGCTGCCTGGCGTCTCGCTCTTCGACGACGGTACCCTGGCACTCTGGCACGACTACGCGCGAGCGCTGGCACGCGAACGCGCGCTGGTTTGGGATGAACTCGATGCACGCCGCGTAGCCGAGGCCCGGCTGGCCGAACTCGTGCAGGCGGTCAATGCCCTTTCAAGCGAGCGTCAGCGCACGGCGGCGCAGGCGCAGCGAATCACCGCGCTCGAGGCCCAGCACGCGACGCTGCAGGCGGCCGCGGCCGCGGAAGCCCAGGCGCGTGCCCAGTCCGCCGACCTGCTGGCGCGCGAGCGGGCGGCGCACGAGGAGACGACGCGGCGCCTCACCTATCGCGAGTCGCTGCGTGGCTGGTTGCGCTATCCGCTGGCCGCGGCGCGCCGGCGCGGCGCGGGTGCCCGCTGATGATCATGCCCGTCGATGTCATCGTTCCGGTGCACAGCGGCCTGGAGGTGGTGCGCCGCTGTGTCGAAAGCGTCCTGGCCGCCGCCTGCCGGACGCGCTACGAGCTGATCCTCGTCAACGACGCAACGAGCGAGCCCGAACTCGCGCGATATCTGCGCGAAGTCCGCGAGCGCGCCCGCGCTACGCTGATCGAGCAACCGGTGCGTCAGGGCTACGCGGCCGCGGTCAACCGTGCCTTCGGCCTGCATCGCGATCGTGACGTGGTCGTGTTGCAGGCGGATGCCGAAGTCGCCAACGACTGGCTCGACCGCCTCGCGCAGCATGCGGCCGCGAGCGGCGTCGGCGTGGTCGGCACGTTCACCAACCGGATCGGCACGGCGACCTTTCCTTTGCCGCATGCCGCCAACGCATTGCCTGCGGGCTACTCGGTGGCGTCGCTCGACGCGCTGTTCGCCCGCGCCAACGCGGGCGAATCCGCCGTGGTGCTCGAAGTCACCGGACCGTGCCTCTATTTTCGCCGTGTTTGCCTCGCCGCCGTGGGGGCTTTCGACGGCACGCCCCTGGGCAGCGACTTTGGCGTCGAAGTGGACTTCTGCCTCCGCGCCGGGAGCGCAGGCTTTCGCCACCTGCTGGCAGGCGATGTCTTCGTCGGCCACGCGGGTCGCGGTGCCTTTGGCGACGATGCCGAAGCGCTTGCGTCGCGCGCCGAGCACGCGCTGGCGAAGCTCTACCCGTCGTATCCGGCGCAGAAAGCGAAGATGCTGGCCGATGAGCCGGCGCGCCCGTTCGCGCGCCGCGTGGACCTGCTGCGCCTAGCGGAGTCCGGCAAGCGCAACCTGGTCTTCATCTCGCATCACTGGGGCGGCGGGATCCGGCGTTACATGCACGATCTCGCCGCGCTTACCGCCGAGCGTTGCAACGTTCTGTTTCTCGAGCCTGCCGTCGGCGACACCGTGAAGCTGTCGTGGCCACGCGAAGGCGAAAGCTTTGCAATCTACTTCAAGTTGCCCGCCGAGCTGTCGCTGCTCGCCGAGACGCTGCGCGCGATCGCCGTCGAGCGACTGCACTTCCATCACGTGCACCTGCTGCCGCGCGCCATCCTGGAGCTGCCTTCGGCAGCCGGCGTGCCATACGACTGCACCTTGCACGATTACTATCCGATCTGCCCGCAGTACCATCTGGTGACGGAGCATGGCCGTTATTGCGGTGAGCCGGATGCAACCGGTTGCGCCGCCTGCCTCACCCGCCGGCCAGGACAGTGGGGCCTCGACATCACTGCATGGCGTGGTGCGTTTGGCCGACTGCTGCGCGGCGCGCAGCGCCTGATCGCACCCTCCGAGGATGTCGCCGGCCGCATCCGGCGCTACTTTCCCGAACTCGCCATCGAAGTTTGGGCGCATCCCGAGTCCGCCCCCGCGCCCGTGGCGCGCATCGTGCGCGTGGCCATCCTCGGCAACCTTTCGCCGGAGAAAGGCCTGCATGTCGTTGCCGCCTGCGCGGCCGACGCGCGGGCGCGGAACCTGCCACTGGTCTTTCGCGTGCTGGGCTCCACCACCGAACCGATCGCGCAAGCGCCGGACGCTCCGCTCACCATCTATGGCCAGTATGTCGACAGCGAGCTGCCGGCGCTGCTTGCCGCCGAGCGGCCGGACGTCCTGCTGTTCGCTGCGCAGGTCCCGGAGACCTACGCGTACACGCTGAGTGTGGCGCTGCAGTCAGGGGTGCCGATCGTGGCTTCGGCGCTCGGCGCATTCCCCGAGCGCCTGGCCGGTGTCCCGCGCTCGGCGACCGTGCCGTGGGATGCGCCGCCTGCCGCGTGGAATGATGCAATCCTCGGCATCTTTGCCGCCTCGGCGCCGACGGTGATCCCGGTGGCGAAGTCGCGCATCCCGGTGACCCAATAATGGATCCCGCCCGTTACCTGGCGCTTTATCTGGCACCGCTGCCATCCGCGCCGCGGCCGCGTCACGCACCGCCAACGCTGCCCGCGCTCGGCCAGCACAATTTCTTCCTCGCGGAGGGGGAGGTCGAGGTGGTGCCGCTGACGCTACCGCAGCTGTTCGAGGCGGGTGTCGAGTGCGGCCATACCCAGGCCCGCGCTGAACTCAAGCACCGGGTGAATACCGTGTTTGCGCAACTCGAGCAGTTTCGCGCCGTGCGCGATCGGGCGCAGGGTGACCGCGAGCAGCTTGCCGACGAACTCCTGGCTACGCAGCAGAAGTTCCAGTTCGCGCAATTCCAGATGTCCGAAATGCAGATGCATGCGGGGCATCTCGAAATGTCGCTGAACGCTGCACGCAAGCGCATCGGTGAAATCGAGGAATCCACGGTCTGGCGCGCGACGCGGCCGGTGCGTTCGGCGGGCCACCGTGCGAAGGTTGCGCAGGCGCGGCTGCGCGCGGCCGGCGCCGGCGTGCGCCGGATACCGCAACTCACGGCGACGGCCTGGTCGATGCTGCGCGCGGAAGGTCCGTCGGCCGTTGCGCGCCGCGCCTGGGCAAAGCTGCGCGGTGGGGGCCGCTTCCAGCCTGCCGCGCCGGTGCACTTCGCGCTGGAACCAGCCATTGCGCCCCTGGCGTTCGCACCGGTTGTGCAGCCTCGCGTTTCGATCGTGATCCCCGTCTACGGCAAACCCCTGCTCACCTTTACGTGCCTGAAGAGCGTGCATGCGCATACACCACCCGATCTGTGCGAAGTGCTGGTGCTCGACGACGCATCGCCTGACGACATTGCCCGGGCCCTGAACGTTGTGAGCGGGATTCGTTTCGAGCGCAATGCGCAGAACCTGGGTTTCATCGGCACCTGCAATCGTGGCGCCGAACTGGCGCGCGGAGAGGTGCTGGTGTTCCTCAACAACGACACGATCGTCACGCCGGGCTGGCTCGATGCGCTGCTCACGGTGCTGCGCGAGCAGCCGGCAGCGGGGATGGTTGGTGCGAAGCTCATCTATCCGGACGGCCGGCTGCAGGAAGCCGGCGGCATCGTCTGGCGCGATGGTTCGGCGTGGAACTGGGGCCGCAACGAGGATCCCGATCGCCCCGAATACAACTACGTGCGCGAAGTCGACTATTGTTCGGGCGCCTGCCTCGCGATCCCGGCGGCGCTGTTCCGCGAACTCGGCGGCTTCGACACGCGTTACGCGCCGGCCTACTACGAGGATGCCGATCTCGCGTTCGCGGTGCGCGCCGTCGGGCGCAAGGTCTATTACCAGCCCGCTGCAACCGTGGTCCACTTCGAAGGACAGACCTCGGGGACCGACGAAACCACCGGGGTCAAGCGGCACCAGGTGGTGAACCAGGGCACGTTTGCGACCAAGTGGCATGGGGCACTCGCCAGCCATCGGCCCAACGGGGTGCAGCCACGCCTCGAGCGTGATCGCTCGGCCAAGATGCGGGTGCTGGTCATCGATGCGTGCATGCTGACGCCGGACCACGATGCCGGCTCGGTACGCATGCTGGCGATCCTGGAGATCCTGACCTCGCTCAACTGCAAGGTGACCTTCGTCGCCGACAACCTCGAATACCGGCAGCCGTATACGACGCAGCTGCAACAGCGCGGCGTCGAGGTGCTGTTCCATCCGTATGTGCGCTCGATCGCGGAACTCCTGTCTAAGGCAGCCGCCGAGTTCGACATCGTCATCATGTCGCGCCACTACATTGCGGTGAAGCACATCGACGCGGTGCGTGCATTTGCCCCGGACGCGCTGGTCGTGTTCGACACCGTCGACCTGCACTTTTTGCGCAACGAGCGCCAGGCGGAGGTGGAAGGCAGTGCGTTGGCCCGGGCCTCAGCCCGCGCCAAGCGCGACGAGGAGCTGACGCTGATACGCAAGGCGGACCTTACGCTCGTGGTATCGCCCTTCGAGGAGACCTTGCTCAAGGAACTTCTGCCCGACGCGCGCGTGCTGGTACTGTCGACCATCTACGAGATGTCACACCTGGGCAAGGCGTTCGACGAGCGCGCAGGGCTCGTGTTCATCGGCGGCTTCCAGCACCCGCCCAACGTGGATGCGGTGCTGTGGTATGCGCGCGATGTGTTGCCGCACGTACGCGAGGTATTGCCGGGGGTTACGACCTACATCGTCGGCAGCAAGGTGCCCGCCAACGTGCGTGCGCTCGAAGCGCCGGATTTCGTCGTCACCGGATTTGTCCCCGACGTAACGCCCTATTTCACCGGCTGCCGCGTGTCGATCGCCCCCCTGCGCTACGGCGCCGGCGTGAAGGGCAAGATCAATCTCGCGATGAGTTTCGCCTTGCCGGTGGTAGCCACCACACCCGCGATCGAAGGCATGTTTCTCGAGCCTGGACGCGACGTGCTGGTGGCCGACGATGGTCCGGGCTTCGCCGCGGCGATCGCGGAGCTCTACGGCAACGAAACGCTGTGGCGGCAACTCGCGGCCGGCGGTGCCGAGAACATCCGGACCCACTTCTCGCGCGAAGTCGCCCGCGGCGCCATCACGCGCCTCCTCGCCTACGCGCGCAGCAAGGAAAAGCGGCAGGCAGCCTGACGGTGGCGCGGTCGGCCGCGGCAGTCAGCGCTTGCGAAACAGCACGTCCCAGACGCCGTGCCCCAGCTTGAGCCCGCGGGTCTCGAATTTGGTCTGCGGCCGCCACGGGGGACGCGGAGCGAAGCCGTCGTCCGTCGTGTTCGCCAGCTGCGCTTGCGCGCTGCAGGTGGCGAGGATGTGCTGCGCGTAATCGTCCCAATCTGTCGCCGCATGGAAGTAACCGCCCGGCGCAAGGCGCGAAGCGAGCAGCGCGACGAATGCGGGCTGCAGCAGGCGCCGCTTGTGATGCCGTTTCTTCGGCCACGGATCGGGAAAATAGACGTGGATTCCCGCGAGTGACGCAGGGCACAGCATGTGCGTCACCACGTCGACTGCGTCGTGACGGATGACCCGCACGTTCGACAACGCGAGTTCGTCCACGCGCTTGAGCAACGCGCCGACACCGGGCGCATGGACTTCCAGGCCCAGGAAATCGTGCTGCGGTTGCGCGCGGGCGATCGCTGCCGTCGTCTCGCCCATGCCGAAGCCAACTTCCAGGATGACCGGCGCGCGCCGGCCGAAGGTCGCTTCGAGGTCGAGCGGCTGGTTCGCATACGGCACGCCATACCGCGGCATCAGCTCATGCAGGGCGCGCGCTTGCGCCGGCGACATGCGACCCTGGCGCAGCACGTAGCTGCGAATCGGCCGCGCCGCATCGGCGTTCGTGGCGGCGAGCGCGCCCGCTTCCTTCACCGGTCGCGCGTCAGGGTCGCTGCCAGTCGGACGCATCCAGTTTGCGGTCCAGCGTGCGGACCTTGTCTTCACCGACCAGCGTGTACTGGATCGTGATGGTGTCCGCGGTCTCGTTCCACTTGAGCGCCACGTCGGTCCACGGTGCGGGCGGCTTCCAGGCCAAGGTCTTGCGTATGCCGCCACGAGCGACCTGCCAGACCGTGAGTTCGTTGTCGCATCCTTCGCTGCAGAAGTCGGCCACGGCGAGCCGCTGTCGGTCCGGCGCGAGAATGGGTTCCGCCGGCACCGCCGTCAGCTGATCGGTTGCACGCTGCAGCACCGCGTAGCCGATGCGGTCGCCTGCCGTCGTGAATAGCACGGCCGCGTTGACCGGGCTCCAGTAGTCCCACAGCGCGTACGAGCGCGCGCTGCCGAAGGTGGGCACATCGACGAACGTGCGCGAACCGGCGGGAAAGAGCGTGACCTTCAGGGTGTCGCCATCACGGGTCGCGAGGTTGGGGAGGCGCTTCAGCTGCTCCGCCTCGATCAGCCGGCCGCAGTGCGCGGGGCCATCGACACTGGCGCAAAGTTCCATCACGCGCTCGGGTGTCGGCGGCGCCGCCAATGCCGCGGCCGCCAGCACGCAGGCCGCCGTCAGGCCCGCCGCGCTACGCAGCGAACGCCAAGCTTTCATACGAGTCAGGAAATGAGCCCGGAGGTTGGCGAACTCGGGCTCGCCGCATAGAGCTTGCGAGGCATCCGGCCGGCGAGGAATGCGTCCCGTCCCGCTTCCACCGCGAGGCGCATCGCGCGCGCCATGCGGATCGGCTCTTGCGCCAGCGCAATCGCGGTGTTCATGAGGACGCCCGCGCAGCCCAGTTCCATCGCGATGGCGGCATCGGAGGCCGTCCCCACGCCGGCATCCACCAACACCGGCACCTTCGCCTGGTCGATGATGAGCTTGAGATTCCACGGATTGAGGATGCCCATGCCCGAGCCGATCAGCGAGGCCAGCGGCATGATGGCCACGCAGCCGATCTGTTCCAGTTCGTGCGCGATGATCGGATCGTCCGAGGTGTAGACCATGACCTGGAAGCCATCGGCGACCAGCCGCTCCGCCGCCTTGAGCGTCTCGCGCACGTTCGGGAACAGCGTGTTCGCATCGCCGAGCACTTCCAGCTTGGTCAGCGCGTGCCCGTCCAGCAGTTCGCGCGCGAGCTTCAGCGTGCGCACGGCTTCGTCAGCGGTGTAGCACCCGGCGCTGTTCGGCAGGTAGGTGAATTCCGAAGGCGGCAACGCATCCAGCAACGACGGCGCGTTGGCGTCCTGGCCGAGATTCGTGCGGCGAATGGCGACCGTGACTATCTGCGCCCCGGACGCGACGACCGCGTCTCGCGTCTGCGCAAAGTCGCGGTACTTGCCAGTCCCCACCAGCAGTCGCGAGCGATAGGATTGCCCACCAATCACGAGGGGGTCGGCGAGCGCGGCGGATGTGGCGGGCGCGTTCATGGCGCCATTTTACGCCCGGCGACGCGACTAGCCCCCGCCGACGGCCGCGACGACTTCCAGCCGATCACCGGCGGCAACGCGCGTATCCGCGTGGCGGCTCCTGGGGACGATTTCCCCATTGCGCTCGACGGCGATGCGGCGGCCGTCCAGATTCAGCGCGCGCACCAGGTCGGCCACGGTCTCGGGTGCCGGGTCGAGCACGCGGGCAACGCCGTTGACGAACAGTTCCATGATGGATGCCCTAATCCCGGCGGGCCACGCGGAGCAGATAACTTCGCTGGGCCTGAATTTCGCTGAGAAGGTCGGTGGTCATGTGGCAGCGCGGTGACGCAGGCTCATCTTAGGTCGATTGCGCACAGCCGCCTAGTCCTCACCCCGTCCCTGTCCGGGTCCGTTTGCGCGCGGGCGTAGACTCGGTGCTTTGTGCCCTGTCAGTTCTCGGAGGATCCAATGGACCGATTCGCCGGACTTGCCGGTTTGCCGATCACGCTGCTGGTGATGATCGCCTTCGCGCTGATCGTCGTGCTCGTGGTGCTCTGGATCGCCTTGCCGTTTGCGCTGTTCGGCACCAAACCCCTGCTACGCCAGCTCATCGCCGAGCAGAAACGCACGAACGACCTGCTCGACCGGCGGTTGCCGCAGTTCCGCCGGCCGGAACCCAGCGACATGCCGCCGTTGGTCGCCCGACGCGACGATTGAATGTCGATCAAACAGTGCCGATCGCCTGCGCGACAGGCGCATCCTATAATTGGTGCGTGCGCGGTGATTCGACCGCATCCAAGAGGAGGAAGCTTCATGAAAAACTTGCTGAAGATGCTTGCCCCGCTGCTTCTGTGCGCGGTCGCATCCGGCGCGCTGGCGCAGGACAAGGTGGTCTACCATTTCGACAGCGGCATCGCGCAGGCGACCAAGGGGCTGCGCAACATGCGTAACCACCTGGACGTCGATCCCAAGGCCAAGATCGTGGCGGTCGCCCATGCTGAAGGCGTGGACTTCCTGCTGGAGGGCGCCAAGACGACCAATAACCAGGAATTTGCCGCGCTGGTGAGCGACCTGTCGGCGCGCGGCGCGACGTTCGAGATCTGCGAGATCACGCTCAAGAACCGCAATCTCAAAAAGGAGCAATTCATTCTCGGGCCCGGATTCACGCCATCCGGTGTCGTGCGCATCGCCAACCTGCAGGCGCGTGAAGGGTACGCCTATATCAAGCCCTGAGGCCTACGGTCGCACGATCCACGACTGGGCGTATTCCACACCGTCAACCCGCTCGAAGCCGGTCAAGGTAAACGCCTGCGGGCTCATGCCGATGATGCGCACGTCGAACAGGTGCGGCCGGTCGGCGGAGTTCAGGACGCTTCGTTCATCCCACAGCGAAGCGGTCTTGACGTAGCGATGCAGGTCGTCATCACGGCATTCCTCGATCCGCAGATCACCGACGAGCGCCGGGCGATTGATCACCTGGCGCCACGGCAGGATGCGACCTCGGTAGCGAAGGAAGCGAACGGAAAAGCGCACGGCCGATACCGCATGGATATACGGTATCGTAGCACCGGCGCGCCGCCGCGTGACCACAGCAATTAGAACCGGTCAGAAATGAAAACGGGCCAGAGAGTGTCCTCCGACCCGTTGTCTTGATTGGTGGCGAGCCAGGGACTCGAACCCCGGACCAAAGGATTATGATTCCTCTGCTCTAACCAGCTGAGCTAGCTCGCCAAAGCCTTCAATTATCGCAAATCCGCCTACAGGCGTCTAGATCTCCCGTTCGCTGGCGCGCTCCCGCACAAACGCGGCTGCCGGGCACCCGCTTCATCTGCCCGTGCGCGCTTCCGTCGCCAAGAATCCGGGCTTTGTCGCGTCGCCGTTGTCGGCCGCCCGGCGCGCCTTCATTCTTTGCGCCATGGAACGCTACGCCAAGCTGGCCCCGAAAGGTGCCATGCCTCCGACGCGCACCTTGATGCGGGCTCGGCGCCGCACGGCGTTGATTGC
The DNA here is from genome assembly GCA_963756765.1 of uncultured beta proteobacterium. Lineage (GTDB taxonomy): Bacteria > Pseudomonadota > Gammaproteobacteria > Burkholderiales > Casimicrobiaceae > VBCG01. The sequence goes on from CAVWPC010000017.1 coordinate 128,663, forward strand.
GGTTGCGGCGGTGCTCGTTGCGTTGGTGGCGCTGGGCCTTGCATTTGTCGCCGGCACGGCGGTGAACCGGGAAGCCCCTGCCTGGCCTGCCGAACCTCGACCGCTTCGACTGGACGTGCCGACGCCGCCGCGGATCGCCCTTGCGCAGCCGGACGCGAGCACCGGGTCATACAGGGATCACCGCGTGCGCTGACTACGCTGCATTGCTTTCGTCGGGGGCGTACTCCCTTTCCCCCTTGTCGGCTCCCCCCTCCCTGCCGACAACCCCAGCCCGCGCAAGCGGGCTTTTTTTGGGCGATCGATGCCGCGTTGTCGCGCGGTCGAGCAAGGCGGGAGCACGGCTTCGGGTCCCGCGTCTCTGCCTAGGGGGCGCGGCTGGCGCGCCGTGCTCCCCGATTCATCGCACCTTTCCGGGGATCCGTCGGAACGCGCTTGAGGGTCTGGACGTCCGTGCCTAAAGTGCAAACCAAGGCGAGAGACAAACCAGCGCCGGTCGATTGCAAGAACGGGCACTTCAACCAGATACGGGAGACAGACAATGAACACATTCCGCACCAACACCTGGAAGCACAAGATTGCGTTCGCGGTCGTCACCGTCGCTATCGCCAGCGGGGCGCTCGAACTGGTCGCCGGTTCGATGAAGTTTCCCGCGCCCGAGGCGGTCGCGCAGCGACAACAGGTCCTGGCTGCCCAGAGCGAACGTGCCTACCAGTTGCGCACGCTGGAGGCCGGTGAATTGAAGGTCGCGAGCACGGCAGTGGCAGCCAGGCACTGAGCTCGCCAGCGCCGCCTGCGTCCGCCTGCATTGCGGGTCAGGGCGCGAATCCGAACCCTCCCGCCCCGCGCAACGCGGGGCTCTTTTTTGGCAACAGGCAAGGCCGCGGCAACAAGCGCCGCCATTTCTTCGTCTGCCAAAAGACCGGGACCTCGATCGCGCAGGCTCGTGGCCTGGACGAAACAGCGCGCCCGGTCCCATTGTCTTGGACATATCCTGCGGATCGGTACAATGACGATCCGCAGTGCGCTCTCACCGGTCCAACGCCATCCAGAATAGCCATGAATGACTCCCCGGGCATGCTCCTCAACATCAGCGCCGTCGAACGCGAGACCGGTCTGTCCAAGGACGTCCTGAGAATGTGGGAGCGCCGTTACGGATTCCCGAAACCGGACCGCGACGAGAACGGCGAACGCGAGTACTCGGCCGCGGATATCGGCAAGCTGCGCGCAGTCAAGCGCCTGATGGACATCGGCCTGCGGCCGGGCAAGATCATCGGCCTGTCGATGTCCGACCTCAATGCCATGGCGGATGCCCGCCAGCCGCCCAGGCGCGACCCGTTGACCCCTGCGCTGGAGCAGGATGTGCTGACAATGCTGCAGACGCACGACGCGCCGGCGCTGCGCAACGCGCTGACGAACCTGATGATGCGGCAGGGCCTGCAGAAATTCGTGCTGGAATCGATTGCGCCGCTCAATCGTGCCGTCGGTGACGCGTGGATGCGCGGCGAACTGCAGGTATTCGAGGAACATCTTTATACCGAGCAGTTGCACGTGGCGCTGCGAGCCGCCATCAACGCATTCCCGCGCCAGACCGGTTCGCCGCGCGTGCTGTTGACGACGTTCCCCTCGGAACAGCATGGCCTCGGGCTGCTGATGGTCGAGGCGATGATGGTGCCGGAGGGGGCGCAATGCATCTCCCTCGGCCCGCAGACACCGCTGGAGGACATTCGTCGCGCGACGATCGCCCACAAGGTGCACATCGTCGCGCTTTCCTTTTCCTCCGCCTTTCCCGTTCGCCAGGCGACCGACGGCCTGGCGCTGCTACGGCGACAGCTTCCGGCGCAGGTGACGCTCTGGGCCGGCGGCGAGATGACGCGCCGTGTGCGCAAGACCATTCCAGGCGTCGTGCTGATTCCCGACATCGCTTCCATCACCAGCGCGTTGCGTAGCTGGCGCGCGCACTGGGTGCCGCCGGCATAGTTCGGGGTCGCAGGTAGAATGGCGGCCCGTGATGAACGGATCGACGATGCTTTATCCGGAATTGTTCAAGGCCTTCGAAGCCGTGCGCTGGAACCTCGACACCGATGTTCCGTGGAACACGTTCGATCGGTGCCGCCTGTCCGACGAGCAGGCGCAGACGGTCAAGATGAATGCAATCACCGAGTGGGCGGCGCTGCCGGCCACCGAAATGTTTCTGCGCGACAACCGGGACGACAGCGATTTTTCGGCGTTCATGTCGATCTGGTTCTACGAGGAGCAGAAGCATGCGCTCGTGCTGATGGAATACCTGCAGCGATTCCGCCCGGATCTCGTCCCTACCGAGGCGGAGCTGCACGCGGTCCGCTTCGAATTCGATCCGGCCCCCGCGTTCGAGACACTGATGCTGCATTTCTGCGGCGAGATCCGGCTCAACCACTGGTACCGCTGCGCCGCGCAATGGCACACCGAGCCGGTGATCCGCGGCATCTACGACCTCATTTCCCGCGACGAGGCACGGCATGGCGGGGCGTATCTTCGCTTCATGCGCCGCGCCATCGAACGCGGCGGCGCCGAGGCCAAGCGTGCGTTCGCGAAGATCGGCGTGTTGATGGCGAGTGCGGCGCGCGCCGGCAAGCCGCTGCACCCGACCAACCTGCACGTCAATCGTGACCTCTTTCCCCATGACACCGTGCAAAGTCGGCTGCCGGACCCGTCATGGTTGCAGCACTGGCTCGATGAGCAGATTCGCTTCGATGCGGCATGGGAGCAGCGGGTGATCAGCATGATCCTCAAGAACCTGTCGTCGTTGTTCGGCGAGACGTTCGAATCGGTCACGCAGCTCAATCGCTTTCGCAAGTCCTTGAGCTTGCCGCAGGGCGCGCTTGCCTAGTCGCCGCGGGCCACGAGTGCTCCGGCGCCGGGCGTAGCGGCACACGCGGCGTCCCCCGTATCATCGCGGCCATGTGGACCGCGCTCACCCTGGCAGTCCTGTTCGTGGTCGGGTCGCTTGCCTACGCCGGCTGGGCGATACACGCCATCGGCTCGGGTGCCCCATGGTGGCCGTTCGTGGTCGGTTATCCAGTCGCCTGGGTAATGGTCCCGTTGTTGTTCACTTGCGTCTGGATGTTCCTGGGGTGGTGGTTGCGGGGCGAGCGCCCGGCGGACGTGGGCCTTACCATGCCCCAGAAACTGCGCATGTTCGGCAGCGAATTCCTGGCGTTGGCGCAGTCGGCGCCACGGATGATTTTCTATCGCTGGACGATGCCCGAACCGCAGCCGGCGCCGGCCGACTTGCCGCTGCTGCTCGTGCACGGCGTGGGCTGCAACGCGGGCGTCTGGGCCGGGATGCGTCGCTACCTCGAGCGCAAAGGGCTCGGACCCGTCTACGCGATTTCCTATGGGCCGCCTCTTGCTTCCATCGAGGCCTTCGCCGACCAGCTCGCTACGAGAATCGGTGAAGTCAGGCGCGCGACCGGAGCGGCGCACGTCATCCTCGTGTGCCATAGCATGGGTGGGCTCGTCGCCCGTGCGTACCTGCGGCGCTACGGCAGTGCCGCGGTGGCAAAACTGCTCACCATCGGCACGCCGCACCGGGGCAGCCGCCTTGCCTGGATGATGTTCGGCCCGGCGCTTACCCAGATGCGTCCGTCGAGTCCGTATCTTGCCGACCTCAACGGGTCGATCGACGGTTACGGTATCCCGGTCGTGTCGCTATGGTCGTGGCACGATTCGATGGTGGCGCCCCAGACGTCGTCGCGCCTCGATGGCGCGGACAACATCGTGATCAGCGGCGTGGCCCACAATGCGCTGCTCAATGACCCCGGTGTCTGGGCGAGCGTGGCGAGCGAGATTCGCAAGGTGCGTTCCGCGGTTCGAGCGGCGTGAAGCCGCCCGGGTCGCACTACCGCCGGCCTTACCAGTGAATGCCCTGTGTCAGCTGCGCGAACGCCATCTGTTCGGGGGTGAGCTCCTGCCTCGCCCCCTCCTCACCCTTCTTGCCCCGTGCCGCGGCCGAATCGGGGAACATGTTGAATGCTGAATTGAGCAGGATCTGGGTCAGGCGCGGCGCGGCGGCATGGCTGATCGCCCCGAAGATGCCGAGGCGCGTCGCGATGCGCACCGGCTTGTAGACGATCGCCTCGACCACGAGATCGGCTGCCTGTTCGGGCGACAGCGTGGGTACGTTCTCGTACATCTTGGTGGGTGCGATCATCGGTGTGCGCACCAGCGGCATGTTGATGGTTGTGAAATTGACGCCCTTGTCGAGAAATTCGGACGAGGCGCACGCCGCGAAAGAGTCGAGCGCGGACTTCGACGCGACGTAGGCCGAGAAGCGCGGCGCGTTGGAGAGCACGCCAATCGACGAGATGTTGATGATGTGCCCCTGCCGCTGCTCGATCATCTTCGGCAGAAACCCCATGATGAGGCGCAGCGCACCGAAGTAGTTGAGCTGCATCGTGCGTTCGAAATCATGGAAGCGATCGAACGAATTGATGACACCGCGGCGGATCGACCGGCCGGCATTGTTCACGAGGTAGTGGCAGGTGCCGTGCTCCTTGATCACCCGGGCGACGAGCGTGTCGACCGACGCCATGTCCGAAATGTCGGCCGTATACATCCAGCACCTGCCGCCTGCGCTCTCGATCTCCTTCCTGGTTTCGGCCAGCTTTTCCTCGCCGCGCGCCACCAGGATCACGTGCGCGCCCGCCCCCGCGAGCTTGATGGCGGTCGCCTTGCCGATCCCGGACGAGCCGCCGGTGACGACAACGACCTTCCCTTTGACGCGGCCCGACAGGCTGCGATCGATGAAGAGATCCGGGTCGAGATTGCGCTCCCAGTAGTCCCACAGCCTGGCCGCGTAGGTCTCGAGTGGCGGAAATTCGATGCCGGATCCCTTGAGTGCCTTGGCCGCTTCGCGATTGTCGTAGCGGGTCGGCCAGTTGATGAACTGGAATACATCCTTGGGTACGCCCAGGTCGTGCAGCACGGCGCGCACCATGCGTTTCACCGGGGCCAACGAACCGATGCCGTACAGGATCGGTGCCGGAATGAAGCCGAACATTCGCGCATTGATCCGCATCGTCATGAGGGGTGCATGACCTGCCTTGGCGAAGAGGTTGAGCACCTCGCCGACACGGTGCGGCTCCGGATCGGTCAGGTGAAAGCACTTGCCGTCGAGCCCCTTCTTGTGCGCCAGGAAGTCGAGCGCGTCGGCGACGAAGTCGACCGGGACGATGTTGATGCGGCCACCCTCGATACCGACCATCGGCATCCATGGGGGCAGCAGGCTGCGCATGCGCTGGATGAACTTGAAGAAGTAGTACGGACCGTCGATCTTGTCGATGTAGCCGGTCCTGGAATGACCCACCACGAAACCAGGTCGGTAGATGCGAAACGCACGCTTGCATTCACGGCGCACGACCGCTTCCGAATCGTGCTTGGTCTTGAAGTACGGATGGTCCAGGTCTTCCGCTTCCTCGAACATGTCCTCGCGGAACACGCCGTCGTAAAGACCCGCTGCGGCAATGGAGCTCACATGATGGAAGCAGCCGGCGTTGACGGCCTGCCCGAACTGCACGGCATGCCGCGTGCCGTCCACGTTGGCAGCTTGCTGCGCCTCGGCGCTCGCCTTCAGGTCGTAGATCGCCGCGAGATGGAAGAAGTGGTCGACCTTCCCCTTGAGCTTCTTGAGGTCCGCCTCCGCCACGCCGAGGTTCTTCTTGGCGAGATCGCCGACGATCGGAACGATGGCCTCGGCGCCGGCGCCCCATTGCTCGCGCAGTTGATCGAGCTTCTTCAGGGACCCTTTGCGTACCAGGACGTACACGGGCTTTCCGCGCTTGAGCAGATTCGCGACGAGAAACTGCCCGATGAAGCCGGTGGCGCCGGTGACGAAATAGGCCATCGCATCCTCCTTGCGTTATGGTCCGTCCGCATCGCGGCGATGCACACCCGTGGAGTGTCGCCATGGCGCGTCGGTGGTTTCGCTCCACATTGCACGGATGAACTGCGCGCTCCGTCCCGTGGAACGGCGATTGTACGCCGGTGCTGGTTCGCTGGTCGTGCGTCGCGGACCACCGCCGAGCCACTCGCGTTTAGAATGATTGCTCTAGCCTTGCCGCCTAGAATACCGCGGCTCTGCGATGCAAAAATGCGCGGCAGCGCTCTTCAGGACAAAGGAACCGCCATGCTCAAGCAAGCCAAGGCCGGAAACACCGGCGAGAAAGCCAAGGGTCGGGACAGCAAGGAAATGTCGCAGGCCGTATTGGACTCGTCGCGGCAGATTTGGCTGGCGGGACTCGGCGCGTTCGCGCGCGCCCAGGCGGAAGGGATGAAAGTGTTCGAGTCGCTGGTCAAACAGGGCGAAGACCTCGAAGGCAAGACCAAGCGGGCTGCTTCCGATACGGCGGCGGCGGCGCGCGATGTGGCCGAGGCCAAGATGAAGGAAATGAAGCGCGGTGTCGGCGGGACGTGGGACAAGCTTGAACAGGTGTTCGAGGATCGCGTCGCCCGTGCCCTCGGCAAGCTCGGGGTGCACACGCAAAGCGACGTCGAGCGGCTGACCGAACGTGTCGACGTGCTGTCGGATGCCGTCAATGAGCTTATCAAGGCCACCGGCGTCAAGCCGATGCGGCACCCGCCACGCGGGTCGGCGGTGGGACGCATGGTCAAGGGTGCCGTGTCGTCGGCGACGCGCACTGCGGGCACGGCGGCGCGAACCGCGAGCGGCGCCGTCTCGACCGCTTCGAAGACCGCCCGCAAGACCGTGCACTCGGCGACCAAGATGGCCAAGCGCAGGCGCAAATAGCTGCGCGCGCGTGGACTGGCTGCAGCGAACGGGTGGGGTGGCCTGAACCGGAGCTCTAAGCGCCGTCACCCGCGTCAGTCGCGATTGAGCTTGTCGACCTGCTTCACGTAGTTGGTCATCGCTTCGTCCGTGCTCATGCCCTTGAGCTTCGACCAGGCGTCGTACTTGGCGCCGCCGACGAAATCGAAGCCGCCGGGGCGCTCGCCCTTGATGTCACCATCGGTGGCCTGCTTGTAGTACGAATAGAGCTTGAGCAGCGTCGCGTTGTCGGGCTTTTTCTTCGTCTGCTTGGCCGCGGCTGCGGCAGCTTCGAACCTGGATTTCAGGTCGTCCTTCTTCGGAGCGCCTTTCGATGCAGTTGCCATGCTGTCCTCCTCGGGCGAAATCCGGTCTCGTTGATTTCATGCTACTTTAGCGCGAACGCGAAGATGCGCGCAACGACGCGCCCCCACGGCAACCCGCCACGAACCACCCATGGCCGCGACTCCCAAACGCGAGAAGATCTCGGCGGTGGACACCGCGTGGTTGCGCATGGACCGGCCGCACAACCTGATGATGATCTGCGGCGTGCTGCTGTTCCGCCAGCAGCTGCCGCTGGCGCGTCTGCGCCGGGTCATCGAGGAGCGCTTCCTCGTCTTCCATCGTTTTCGCCAGCGCGCGGTGCAGGTGGCGGGCATGGCGTTCTGGCAGGCCGACCCGCACTTCGACCTCGAACGACACGTCGTCGAGACGGCGCTTCCCGGTCGCGCGGATCGGGCCGAATTGCAGAAACTCGTGTCGCGCCTGGCGGCGACACCGCTCGATCCGGCGAGACCCATGTGGCAATTCCACCTGGTCGACAACTACGAAGGCGGCAGTGCACTGGTGGTGCGCATTCATCATAGCTATGCGGACGGAATCGCGCTGGTTCGCGTGATGCTCTCGATGACCGATGCTTCGCCCAGCGGTCCGCCCGCCATGCCATTCGCCGCCAGACCGAGCGGTCGCGGGGAGCCTCAGGACGCGCTCGGTCAACTGCTCGCGCCATTCTCCGGTGCGGTGAACACGGCCATGAAAATTGGCGCGACGCTCGTCGACAAGGGCGCCGCGATCTGGGCCGATCCAGCCCAAGCGGTGGCGCTTGCCGGCCAGGGCACCGCGTTGACGGCGGAGATTGCCAAACTCGCGTTGATGCCGCAGGACTCGCCCACGCGCTTCAAGGGCAAGCCGGGGGTGGGCAAGCGGGTGGCCTGGGCGGCCCCTTTGCCATTGTCCGAGGTCAAGACGATAGGCAAGGCGTTGGGCGCATCGGTGAACGATGTCCTCCTGTCCTGCGTGGCCGGTGCAATCCGTGCGTATCTGCAAACGAGGGGCGAGCCGGTTGCGGACGTGATGATCCGCGCCCTGGTGCCCGTGAACCTGCGGCCCATGGAAAAGGCGTACAAGCTCGGCAACCAGTTCGGCCTCGTGTTTCTCGACCTGCCTGTCGGTATCGCCAATCCCGTCGAGCGCCTGTACGCGGTGCGCGCCAACATGAACGCGCTCAAGGGTTCGTTCCAGCCGGTGTTGGCGCTCGGTCTGCTCGCGGCGATGGGATCCGGCCCGAAGGCGCTGCAGGAGGTCCTGCTTCAGGCGCTGGCCCGCAACGCCACCGCCGTCATGACGAACGTGCCGGGGCCGCAGGCCCCCCTCTACCTCGCGGGCGCGGCGATCGACAATCTCATGTTCTGGGTGCCGCAGTCCGGCGACATCGCCATGGGCGCTTCGATCATCTCGTACAACGGGACGGTGCAGTTCGGCCTCATTGCCGATCGAGGATTGTGCCCGGATCCGGAACGCGTCAGCGATCAGTTCAGCCGGCAATTCGAGCAACTGGTGCTGGCGACCCTCATGGCGCCGTGGCCTTGGGAGAATCAGCTCGATCCCGACATCGCCGCCATGGCGGCCGGCGTGACCGGCTGACGGGTCGCTACCGCGCGCCGCCGTGAACGGGCGGGCAGGCGACGGTGTCGCGCTAGTCGAGCTCGGACTTGGCGAACTCGACGTCGAGTCGCTCCATGGCGTCCATCGGTTTCATCTTCGCCGCCTGTTCGTAGAGCTTGGTCGCTTCGGCGATCCTTGCCTTGCCGAACAGGTGTATGAGGCCGTTGCCGTATTCGACCCGGGTGATCGCCGAGTCCGGAAAGAGCTGGATCGCCTTCTCATAGTGTTCGATCGCCGAGTCCTTCTTCGCGCCGTAGGTCATGCCGGCAACGATACCGCCGACCTTCTCGATCACCGCGGCCTGATACGCGCCGTACGCCGTATGCGCGTCGGCATGCTTGGGGTCGATCTTGAGTGCGGTCAGCAGCGCATCCTTGATCTTGCCGCCGAACCCCTGGGCCAATGCCTTCGCCACCGAGAGGCCCTGGCTGTACCTGCCCAATGCCAGCGCGTACATGTAGTTCGCGTTGGCGTCCTTGGGTGCCGCTGCCCGGCGCGCGTCGGCAAGCTGCACCGCCTCTTCCAGCAATTCGAGCTTGGCCTTCGCCGCCTTCTCCAGGTAGTTGGCATAGACCACTTGGGCCTTCACCGCCGCATGAACGCCGGCACCGCCGGCCGCGGTTCCTGCCTCGACCGCGGCCTGGAAGTCGCCCGCATGAAACAGGCGCCAGGCTTCGAGCACCGCCGCATCCTTCGGCAAGGGTTCGCAGTCCCCTTGGTGCAGTCGGGGCCACGCCTTCTTCAGCGCCGCGCCGTCGTACGCATACGCCTTGTCGGCGTGCGGAAATTTCACCCATTTCTTGGCCATCGCCACACCCCCGACGTCATCGATAGTCTTCGCCCAATCGCTCGATCAAGGCGCGCCCGTCACCGACGAGAAACGGTGCGATCAGCGCGAGCGCCTGGTACGCCGCGTGATCCAGATTTTCATCGTGCCCGCCCGGCGACCTGCCGGCGCTCGTGACGCGCTGCCAGGACATCCAGTAGGTGGATACCAGTGCCACGTTGGCGGCGATCGCGCCGATTTCGCGCTCGCTGGCGCGCATGTGTCCGGCGCGCACCAGGCCTCGACACAACTCTACCACGGTGTTTTCGCCCTGCCGCAACAGCGCCGCGAAGCGGACGCCGAGCTTGTGATTGCGTGAAGTGATTTCGTCGAGGTCACGGTAAAGGAAGCGATAGTCGCGCATGCGTTCGAACAGTATGTGCAGCATGAACCAGAGATCCTCGACACCAGGAGGCGGGTTTCTCGGGACCGCGAGCAACGGTTCGACCGCCGACTCGTACGCCGCGTACAGGTCACCGATGATGTCGTCCTTGTTGCGGAAGTGGTAATACAGGTTGCCCGGGCTGATGTTCATTTCGTCGGCGATGGCTGCCGTGGTGATGTGCGGCTCGCCGAACTTGTTGAACAACGCGAGGCTGGTTTCGAGGATGCGTTCCCGCGTTCGACGCGGTCTTTTCTTTTCCGCCATGGCGCGGCAGGAATGATCGCGCGATCGGGCGCGCCGCGCGTCAGCGCGCGATGGCCACGACGCGCTCGAGCTGGTCCAGCGCGTGCGCGAGATCGCGCTTGGCTTCCTTGACGCTGGTGCGCGCGGCGTCAGGACGCAGCGGTCGCGCATCGGTCAAAGCGGTTGCAACGTCGCGACTCGCATCGGCGAGTCGATCGTGGCGAATCGAGATGCCGTGCCGGCGCAGTACCGGCGCCAGTGCGTTCGCGCGTGCCAGCAGGTTATGCCGGGTCGTGACGAAGGACAGCGCGCACAGGCGCTTGCGCTGCCAGTAGCTGAAGATATTCGCGAAGAACATGTCCGCATCCTCCCGGTCCGGTTCGAACAGAAGGATATCCGCGTGCGGGTATTGGCGTCGATACTTCTCCATTCCGGCCTGCAGGCGTGAATGAATGATCGCGCGAAAGGTCTGGCCGAGGACCAGGGGCAGGCCGCTGCGATTGAGCTGGTCGATCTTCATGCGCCCGCGCCGACGGGCCGACGCGGCATCGAAGGGCACGAGCGGGTTGACGCACAGCAAGAGGTCCACGCCCGCGTCCAGCGCGACGGAGGCGTGCAAGGTCTTGTTCAGCGCACCGTCCACATAGTGTTGCCCGTCGATGGCCACCGGAGGAAACAGGCCCGGCAGCGCGCTCGACGCCTGGATGGCGCGGGAGATAGGCACGTCCGCGTGACGATCCGGGCCGAAGGTTTCGGAGGCGCCGGAATCGAGATTGGTTGCCACCAGATAGAGCCGGCGCGAAAGCCGGCGGAAATCGTTGGTGCGCCCGGGTGCCGCGAACAGCCGCATGAAGAAGGTGTCGATCGCGCGATTGTCGAACACGCCCGTCGGAAGAGCCTGTGCCAGTGTGGCCACGGACTCGATCATCCCCCGCCGAAATGGATCGCGAAGGTATTGCAGCGTGGCACGGGTGGCGAGGCCGGGCAGGGTGAACAAACAGCGTCCGAATTCCCGGAAGGCCGGCCGAAGGAAAAGTTCGGGCTTCAGCGCAGCATCGGCAGTGTCGTCGATGAACAGGCGGTACATCTGTGCCGGCGAGATGTCGTTGGCCAGCGCGGCCGCGACGAAGCCGCCGGACGACACGCCGACGTAGACATCGAGCCTGTTGAAATCGAGACCGTCCAGCGAGTCGGCAAGCGCAAGCAGGGCACCCACCTCGTAGATGCCGCCCAGAGGTCCACCTCCCGCCAGGGCGAGTCCGATCTTTGCCCCGACGTTCGATCGGCTGCCGCGAACGTTGCGTTTGGGTGCGGAGCTGGGCGTCCGCGGCTGTCTGGCCGGTCCGGCGGCCGTCGTTTCCGGCATGATCCTCCTCATCGGCAAACGAAGGGGGCTTCGAATCGGCCCCCGTTCGCGTGCCATGGTAGCGGAGAATTACTTCCGGGTGGCGGCCTTCGCGATGCGCTTGGCGCGCTTGGCGGGCCTCGTAGCCCGCTTCTTCGCGGGACTCTTCGCTTTCATGCTGCGCTTCTTCGCCTTCGGTCCGTCGGCGACAAGCATCGCCGGCAGCTTGACCTTCGGCAGTGCCTTCGGCAGGTTCGTCTGCACCAGCGTCACGGCGGTGTCGGCGGCCTGCTTCACCGTTGCCTGCACCGAGCTGCGCGCCTGTTTCCAGAGCGAATTCGCCATCGCGAACGAACCCTCGATACGATCGCCAACCAGGCGGATCGTGCGCGATTCAACGGCGGTGCCCTCCTTTACTAGCGTGCGAAACACGCTGCCGGCCTCGGACTGTGCCCATTCGCGCGAGACGACCGCGGCACCCAGGCCCGCGAGCCAGACCTGGCGCGACGCATTGATGACGGCATCGCCGACGGGATTGTTGGTGCGAATGATCATGGTACGCATCGGTGCAACTCCTTCTGGACAGCGCAGGAAACTGCGCGACTGCAATGGAGTCTACGCAGATGAGATAGAGCATTCACACTAAAGGGCGTCCCGTTGCCGTGGAGGACGCAGGCGCCGTCGAGGCCAGCGCGCTCGCCAGCCGTGCGGCGAGTCCGTAGATCGACAGTTGCGGATTGGTTCCGATCGAGGTCGGGAACAGCGAACCATCGACGACATGCAGATTGGTCAGGTGATGGTGCCTGCCGCCCGGAGTGACGACCGCCCGTGCGGGGTCGTCACCCATCGGTGCGCCACCCATGACGTGGGCCGAAACCACCCGGGTGACCAGAGGCCGCAGGTCGAACGCCGCAATGGCGGATCGTGCTTGCGCGAGGGAACCAAATGCCATGCCGTTTCCGTGCGCAGGCATCACCTGCAGGGCGCCGGCAGCGAACTGGATCTCCGCCATGGCCAGGAACGCGCGGCGCACGCCATCCCATATGTACGGACCGAGCGGGTAGTCGAGTACGGGCGAGCCGTCGTCGCGCAGGCGCACGCTGCCACCCGCGCTATCCGGATGGAAGCCATCGCGCAACAGTGCAATGACCACCTGCAGGTGACGGAATTGCCCCATCCAGCGGGCGTGCGCCTCGCCATCGCCCGGCATCGTGGTCGCCGTAAGCAGGGGGTGCAAGGGCGGAGCCTCGAGCTTGAACCCCATGGGGCCATCGATCGGCTGTGTGTCGAGGAAGTGATCGGTGTAGATCGACTGCGGCGCACCGGCGAAGCCGTCGATGATGTCGGGCATCCGTGCCGCGGAAACCACCGAGGGATGCAGAAATGTGCGCTTGCCGATGAGGCCGTGCGGATCCGGGACGTCGCTGCGCAGCAGCAGTGCCGGTGTCCCGATCGCGCCGGCGGCACTGATGAAGTGTTTCGCGCGAACGGTGATCAAGCGTGCCGTCGGCGCCACACCGGCCTCGTTCATTGCCCTGACCTCGAGTGTCGCGACGTGGTCGCCGCGCACGACGAGTCGTTGCGCACGTGCACCGGTCACCAGCGTGGCGCCCTTTGCCAGGGCGGCCGGGATGGTGGTGACCAGCATCGACTGCTTGGCGTTGGTCGGGCAGCCAACGCCGCAATAGCCGATGTTCCAGCAGCCCGTCACGTTGCGGCGGATCGCGTGCGCCTGCATGCCGAGCGCGCGCGCGCCGCGCGCGAGGGTCTCGTTGTTGGCGTTTGGCGCGACCTCCCACGGCGCGATGGCCAGGCGCTGCTCCATGCGCGCAAACCACGGTGCCATGGCTTCGACCGAATATCCGCGCAGTCCGTAGACGCGCTGCCAGTAGTCGAGCGTCGCCGGCGGCGTGCGGAACGAACTTGTCCAGTTCACGGTCGTCCCGCCGCCCACGCAACGGCCCTGAAGGATGTTGATCGCCTTGTCGCCGGTCTTGCGTGCCGCCGATTCCTGGTAAAGCTGCGGATACGCGTCTGACTCGCGCATGCGAAAGTCGCGCGACGACTTGAGCGGACCCTCCTCGATCAGCACCAGGCGCCAGCCGGCCTCGGCAAGGATCTCCGCGGCCGTGCCGCCGCCAGCACCGGTGCCGACGATCACCGCATCGGCCTCGAGCGTGAGGTCCTGCTCGAGCCGCGTCGCATCGATCACCTGCCACCCGCGGGCGAGGCCTTCGGCGACCGGGTCGACAATACGCGTGGGCGCGGCTATCGGCATGGTCATCGGCGTGCTCCCGTTTCGATTGCCGGAGGTCCCGGGTAGCCAATGGCAGGCCACGCCTGCGGATTACCGTACCAGGCGGCAAACGTGAGCTGGTGCAGCGCGTCGTACGCAGAACGCGGCAGCAACCATGCGCTGTCGCGCAAGCGGTCGAGAAACCGGCGCACGTCGGCCGGAGCTGCCTCCGGCCAGGGGGCGGTGATGCCGGCGAAGGCGACGCGTACCGGCGGCAGGGCCAGCAGCGTAAAAAGCTGCTGCAGTTCGCCTTGGGCAAACGGGGACAAACCGGCGATTGCGGTGTCGATCGCGGTCACGGTTTGGACGATTGCGTCCGTCCGATCCTCAGCTGCGGGCGGCAACACACCTGCCAGCAGCGCCGGCACCACGGCAGTCACGATCGCGTCGCCGTCCGCGTCAAGCGCGCGACGGGCCACCCGGCTCGGGGGTGCGTGCGGTCCCTTGAGCCAGCCCGCGGTCGCAAGGGCCAGCGAACCGATGACACCGGCGGCAAGGAAGGATCGGCGGGAGATGTTCAATGGAATGGCGGGCTTGCGTTGGGCGGGCGCTGCGCATGCGCGACGTTGACGCAGGTCTTCGACCATAACGTGGCCACGTAGAGCATTCAATCTAAACGGCCGGCACGACCGGCGGTACCGTCATGAGCAAGGGTGCCTGATAGACTTTCGCTCGCGGTTCGTGCCGCGCCCGTCTTGCCTCATGTCTGCATCTGACGCCCCGCCTGCCGCACACGCCACGCTGGTTCGCGAAATGGAGCGGGTCCAGCGGTTGCATGCGGATCGTGTCAGCAATCCGATTCTGGCCGGTGCGCTCGAGCGCGTTGCACATTGGCAGGCGCGGCGCTTGCGCATGACCTACGCCGACCTCGCGGCAAATGAGCGCTACACGGCGGCCATCGAATTCTTCCAGAACGATCTGTACGGCGCCGCCGATTTCAGCCGTCGCGATGCCGATCTCGCCCGTGTCGTACCGATGATGGTCAAAGTGCTGCCCGCGAAGGTGATCCTGACGCTCGCTTCGGCAATGGAACTGAACGCCCTGTCGCAGGAACTCGATCGCGTGCTCCTGGCACGACTGCCGCGGCCGGATGGCTATTTCACGGTGTCCGAATACTGCAAGGCGTATCGGCGGGCCGGAAACTTTCCCCTGCGCCGCCGCCAGATCAGGCTGATTGGCGAAGTCGGTGCTGCGCTCGACCGCTACGTCGGGAAGTCGCTGGTGCGCACTGCGCTGGTCATGATGCGGCAACCGGCCAAGATGGCGGGGATGAGCGCCCTGCAGGATTTTCTGGAGCGCGGGTTCGCCGCCTTTCGCGGCATGGGTGGCGCACAGGAATTCCTGCAAACCATTGAAGCGCGGGAAACGCAGATTTGCGAGGCCATCGTTGGTGGCGCCAGCGACCCGTTCGGCGACCCCATGAGCTTTCGTGTCGCCGCCACCGGTCGCGGCTGACCTGCGGACGGCAGCGGCGGGTAAAGAGTAGTCAGGCCTTGCTGGTGGTGAGCTTGTCCAGCTGGCTGGTGATTTCCTTCTCGATCGCGGGTTTCAACGGCGTGAGCAGCCAGCCCAGATTGACGTCGAGCGAAATCTTGTCCTTGGTGACCGCCATGCGTCCCGACACGCCCGGACGCTCGAAGTCGATGTGGTCGCCGTCCCACGCATAGTCGAGCTCGAAACGCTTGCGCAGATCCTTGGCGATCTTTTCGGCCGCGTCCTTGGCCTTCTTGTGCGAAAGGCCATGCTTGCGAGCGAGCGAGATGGTGGCCATCGGGTTCCTCCTCCGGAAAGTATAGCGAACGCCCCGCGGCTGACGGTGGTGGTGGCGACCCGCGGCGGGCGCTGCGAGGCCGCAGTGGCGGCGTTGCCCAAGCAGCGGCTGCGACGTACGTCGGCGCCCGCCAACAGAGCGTTGTGGGATCGTTTGCTAATGGAGTAGGGCCGGAATTTGTAAGCGTGCACTCACTTACTGTCCGAAAGAACAGCGAACGGCGAGGCCTGGGAGTGCACTGGGCACGAGGCGGAAGGCACGGATGCCGGTAGTTTTGACAGCCATGCACGTAACCAGTTAAAATTCAAACAAACGTTTAAGCGAAACGGGTCGCCGTGCCTTTCGCGTCGAACCGCCGCTTCGCTTCCCGCCAGCACGATCTCACCCGGAAAAGTGCCATGAGCGTACACGTCATGCCGATCGGCGAAGGACGCGGCCCTGCCGCCACCAAGCACCGCCTGCTCGATGCGGCCGAGGCGCTGTTCATGGAGCATGGCTTCGAGGCGACCAGTCTGCGGCTGATCACGACCGCCGCGGGCGCGAACCTGGCCGCCGCCAACTATCACTTCGGCGGTAAGGAAGAATTGTTCCAGGCGGTGTTGACGCGGCGGCTGGACCCGATGAACCAGGCCCGCGTTGCCCTGCTCGATCGCTACGAAGCGGCGAGCGCGCCCGATGCCGTGGCGTGTGATCGCATCCTTGCCGCGTTGTTCATCCCGGCGCTGCATCTTGCGCGCGACCGCGAACGCGGGGGTACCAATTTCCTGCGCCTCCTGGGGCGCGCATATGCCGACCCGGCCCCGTTCATCAGGCGTTTCCTGTCCGAACAATACGCGCCCATGATCGCGCGCTTCAAGACGGCGTTCGGCCGCGCGTTGCCGCATCTGCCGCCTAAGGAGCTGTCGTGGCGGTTGCACTTCATCATGGGGGCCCTGTCCTATACGTTGGCTGGTACGGACGCGCTCAAGATCATTGCCGAACTCAACCCGCTGGAAGCGGATAACGATGAGATTCTGTTGCGCCGCCTGGCGCCGTTCCTGCTCGCTGGCCTGACCGCGCCGCTCCCGGACCTGGGCGAAGTAACGCGCGAATTCGATAGCGAGGTTGCGCGGCGTCGTTGATGCCCGGCCGGGCCAGCCCCGGTGGCACTACGCCGCCCTCGAGCGGCGAAAGGAGTTGTTCATGTTGACCCTTACCTGGATCGCTTTGCTTCTGCTGCTTCTGGTTGCGCTCGCCTATGTCAATGCGAGCGGCCTTGCGTGGGGCATCGCACTGATAGCGGCGCTGGCTTCGGCGTGGCTCACCGGCGCCTTGCCACTCGGATTGAATGTCGCGCTCACGGCGGTATTCGTGATCGTCGGCGTGGTCCTGGCGGTGCCTGCGCTGCGCCGCAAGCTGGTGAGCGCCCCCGTGCTGCGCATCTATCGCAAGGTCATGCCGGCGATGTCGCAAACGGAACGCGACGCGCTGGAAGCGGGCACCGTTTGGTGGGACGGTGAACTCTTCTCGGGGCGTCCGGACTGGCAGCGGCTGCTCGATACACCACCGCCTGCGCTCAGTGCCGAGGAACAGCGCTTCCTCGACGAGGAAACCGAAACCCTGTGCGCGATGACCAGCGACTGGGAAACCACGAACGTCTATCGGGATCTGCCGCCGCGGGCGTGGGAGTACATTCGCGACAAAGGCTTCCTCGGGATGATCATTCCCAAGGCGTATGGCGGTCTGGGCTTCTCCGCCTGGGCGCATGCGCAGGTCGTCACCAAGCTGTCGACCCGTTGCGGCGCGACCGCGGTCACGGTGATGGTGCCCAACTCGCTCGGGCCGGGCGAACTGTTGTTGCAGTACGGCACCGACGCGCAGAAATCCTACTATTTGCCGCGCCTCGCGCAGGGGCTCGAGATTCCGTGCTTCGCCTTGACCGGTCCCACCGCGGGTTCCGACGCGGCATCGATTCCCGACCATGCGCGCGTGTGCTGGGGCGAGCACGAAGGGAAGCGGGTGCTTGGCCTGTCCGTGACCTGGGACAAGCGCTACATCACGCTCGGACCCGTGGCCACGTTGCTGGGCCTCGCGTTCCGGGTCTACGATCCCGACCAGTTGATCGGCAAGACGGAGGACTTGGGCATCACCTGCGCGCTCATCCCGGCCACCCATCCCGGCGTGCATATCGGGAGGCGGCACATGCCGCTCGCCGCGGTGTTCCAGAACGGGCCGAATTGGGGCCGTGACGTATTCATCCCGATGGATTGGGTGATCGGCGGCCAGGCGATGGTGGGCAACGGTTGGCGAATGCTGATGGAATGCCTTGCCGCAGGTCGCGCCATTTCGCTGCCTTCGTCGAACACCGGCATGACCATGCTTGCCGTGCGGGCCGTGGGCGGGTATGCGCGGGTGCGCACGCAGTTCAAGGTTCCGATCGGCCGCTTCGAGGGCGTGGAAGAACCGCTCGCGCGCATGGCGGGCAATCTCTACATGATGGACGCGACCCGGATGCTGACGGTGAGCGCGATCGACATGGGCGAGAAGCCGGCGGTGCTCTCGGCCATTTCGAAATACCACATCACTGAACGCGCGCGCGAGTCGATCAACGATGGCATGGACATCATCGGCGGCAAGGGCATCTGCATGGGGCCGTCCAATTTTCTCGGCGGCGCCTACATGCAGCATCCGGTGGCGATCACGGTCGAAGGCGCCAACATCCTCACCCGCTGCCTGATCATCTTCGGCCAGGGCGCGATCCGCTGTCATCCGTTCGTGCTGCGCGAGATCAACGCCACGCGCGAGACGGATGCCGCTACCGCGTTGCGCGCGTTCGACGACGCGCTTTTCGGCCACGTTCGGTTCACGATTTCGAACCTGGCGCGAACGCTGGTCATGGGCATGACCGGCTCCCACTTCGTACGCGTGCCGCAAACCGTGGCACCGGCGACGCGACGCTATTACCAACAGCTCACGCGCTTTTCCGCCGCGCTCGCGTTCCTCGCCGACGTTTCGATGGGGACGCTCGGCGGCGCGCTGAAACGCAAGGAAAAGCTTTCCGCCCGCCTGGGCGATATCCTGTCATTGCTTTACCTGTGCTCGGCTACCCTCAAGCGCTTCGAAGCGGAAGGACAGCAGGCGGCCGACGCGCCGCTGATGCATTGGGCGATCTGGGACGCCATGTTCAAGGCGCAGAGCGCCTTCGAAGGCGTGTTGTCGAATTTCCCGAATCGTGCGCTCGCCGCCGTGATGCGCCGCATCGTATTCCCGCTTGGTAGGCCGTATTTCATTCCGTCGGATCATTGCGGGCATGCGGCGGCCCGCCTGCTGCTCGAGCCATCGGCAACCCGGGACCGGCTGACTGCGTGCATGTATATCGGGCAGGAGGACAGCGACCCGGTCGGATTGATCGAGCGCGCGCTGGCCGCCACGATCGAGACCGAGCCCATCGAAGCGAAAATGAAGGCGGCGATCAAAGCGGGGCAACTCGACGGCGCGTTACCGCCGGGGGCGGGCAGCGAAATGCTGAACGTACGCGCGGTTGCCGCCGGCGTGATCGATGCCGACGAAGCCAGGAAGCTGGAAGTACAGCGCGAGCTGGTGGCGCGTGTCATCGCCGTGGACGATTTCGATCGCGATCTAGGCGCTTCGCTGCTGCAACCCGCGATCGATGCCCTGGAACGACCCTCGCCACCGGAACGCCATCGTGCGGCGGCGTGAGCGCAGAGGCATGCCATGAGCGTCGAACCTGTTTACATCGTCGACGGCAAGCGGACGCCGTTTCTGAAGTCACGCAATCGCCCGGGTCCGTTCGCGGCGTCGGACCTCGCTGTCGATGCGGGCCGCGCGCTGCTGGTGCGCCAGCGTTTTGATCCAACCGACCTCGACGAGGTGATCCTCGGGTGCGCAGCACCGTCGGCCGACGAGGTCAATATCGGACGGGTCGCCGCCCTGCGCATGGGTTGTGGACTCAAGGTGCCGGGCTGGACCGTCATGCGCAATTGCGCGTCCGGCATGCAATCGATCGACTCGGCGATCAACAACATTCGCGCGGGCCGTTCGGACCTGGTGCTGGCGGGCGGGGTCGATGCACTTTCGCGGGTGCCGCTCCTGTTCTCCGACGCGATGGTGATGTGGTTGTCGCAGTGGTACGCGGCGAAATCGGTGGGTCAGCGCGCGGCGTTGCTCGCGAAGTTCCGGCCGGGTTACCTGGCGCCGGTCATCTCCCTGATGAAGGGCTTGACCGACCCGATCTGCGGCCTGCTGATGGGACAAACCGCCGAGAACCTCGCCCACCGCTTTGGCATTGCGCGCGCGGAGATGGATGCCTATGCGGCGCGCAGTCACCGGCGCGTGCTCGAGGCGCAGACGGCGGGCTACTTCGCCGATGAGGTCGTGCCGCTGTACGACAAGGCAGGCAAGCTGTATGCGGCCGACGATGGTGTGCGTGAAGACTCGACCGCCGAGAACCTGGCCAAGCTGCGCCCGTTCTTCGACCGGAAGTATGGCAACGTCACGGCTGGCAACAGCTCGCAGATCACCGATGGCGGGGTGTGGGTCGTCGTCGCTTCACAACGGGCGGTGGACAAGTACGGCCTGACGCCCATCGGGCGCATCATCGATTCCCAATGGGCCGGGCTTGACCCCGCGCAGATGGGCCTGGGGCCCGTGTACGCGGCGACGCCAATCCTAAAGCGGCACGGATTGTCGCTGAACGATCTCGATGCCTGGGAAATCAACGAGGCCTTTGCCGCGCAGGTGCTCGCCTGTGAGCGGGCGTGGGCGGACGATGAATTCTGTCGCGACGAACTGGGCTTGCCGGGCGCGCTCGGCACCATCGATCCCGCCAGGCTTAACGTGGATGGCGGCGCAATCGCCCTCGGGCATCCGGTCGGTGCGTCGGGAACGCGCATCGTGCTCCATCTGTTGAACGTGCTGCGCCGCACGGGAGGCCGACGCGGCATGGCGGCGATCTGCGTCGGTGGCGGGCTTGGCGGCGCGATGCTCGTTGAAGCGCTGGGAGGGCAATGATGCGGCACTGGGATCTGCAGCGCGACGCCGATGGCACCGCCTGGCTGACTTTCGACAAGGCGGATGCCACCACCAATACGCTCTCGGCCGCCGTGCTCGCCGAACTCGGCACAGTACTCGATGCGCTGGAGAGCGACCCGCCCGCCGGCATGGTGATCCGTTCGGGCAAAGCCAATGGCTTCATCGCCGGCGCCGACGTGGACGAATTCAGTGCAGTCGAGGATGAGGCGGATGCGATTGCCATCGTGAGACGCGGTTGGGATCTCTTTGACCGGCTCGCGCAGCTGCGCTATCCGACACTGGCGCTGATCCGCGGATTTTGCCTGGGCGGCGGCCTGGAACTGGCGCTCGCCTGCCGCTACCGGGTCGTCGTCGATGAGCCCGGTACGCGCCTGGGCCTGCCGGAGGTGATGCTCGGTATCGTGCCGGCGTGGGGCGGCATCAAGCGGCTGCCGCGCCTGCTCGGCGCACCCGCCGCGCTCGATCTGCTCTTGACCGGCAAGACCATCGACGCCAGACGGGCGAAGCGGCTCGGTCTGGCCGACGAGTGCGTGCCGGTACGCATCATGGAGGCGACCGCACTGGGCGTGCTGCGCGCCAAGCCTGCGCCGCGGCAGCTTGGCTTCCCGCTGTCCCTCACCCTCCATCCGCTGGCGCGACGCTTCATCGCCGCCAAAGCGGAGAAGGCCGTCGCCAGGCGTGCGCGGCGCGAGCACTATCCGGCGCCGTATGCGATCCTCGAGCTTTGGGTTCGCTATGACGGCAATGCGTTACTGGCGCCACCCACCGACGCTGCATCCATTCCTGCACTGCTGAAAACGCCCACGGCCGCGAATCTGATTCGCGTCTTCCGGCTGCAGGAGCGACTGAAGAGTCTCGGCAAGGAAGGCGATTTCAAGGCCACGCACGTCCACGTGGTCGGCGCGGGAACGATGGGCGGCGACATCGCGGCATGGTGTGCGCTGCGGGGCCTGCGGGTGACGCTGCAGGACCAGGACGCGCAGCGCCTCGCGCCGGCGATGCAGCGGGCCGCCAAGCTCTTTGCCGACCGGTTGCGCGATCCGCGTCGCGTGCGCGATGCAACGGACCGCCTGATTCCCGACGTTGCCGGCGACGGCATCGGCCGCGCCGATGTCATCATCGAGGCGATCTTCGAGAACGTCGACGCCAAGCAGTCGCTCTTCGCGTCACTGGAACGCGACGCGAAACCCGAAGCGATGCTCGCGACCAACACGTCGAGCATTCCGCTGGAAGACATTGCGAAGGCGCTCGTGGATCCGACGCGCCTGATCGGCCTGCATTTCTTCAATCCGGTCGCGAAAATGATGCTGGTCGAAGTGGTGGTCGGTGCGGGTACGCGACCGGAACTCGTGCCGCGTGCCGCGGCGTTCGTGCGCCAGATCGACAAGCTGCCACTGCCCGTGCGGAGCGCGCCCGGCTTTTTGGTGAACCGGGTGCTCGCCCCGTACCTGATGGAAGCGATGCGGTGCGTGGACGAAGGCATTGCGCCGGAGACCGTGGACGAAGCAGCGCTGGCGTTCGGGATGCCGATGGGGCCGATCGAGCTGGCGGATACCGTTGGCCTGGACATCTGCATGGCGGTGGGCAAGATGCTCGGCGGTGATGCCGCCACGCCCAAGCGATTGCAGGAGCTGATCGACGCCGGGCACCTGGGCCGCAAGAGCGGGCGCGGGTTCTATACGTGGACCGGCGGCAAGGCGCAGAAGAATGCTTCGGGAACGCCGCCCCCGGGGCTGGTTGAACGCCTGGTCGAACCGTTTGTCGACGAAGCCAAGGCGGCGCTGGCCGAGCACATCGTTGCCGACGCAGACCTGGTCGACGCCGGTGCCATCTTCGGGACCGGTTTTGCGCCTTTCCGGGGCGGCCCGCTGCACTACGCCGGGAACGCCTAGAATTCCTTGCCGGGCAGGTTTCTGCGCGGCAACTGGTGTACGATTTTCGGCGGACGCGACGTCTCGATAGAAGGCGGGCGCCAGAATCCCGGAAACCGGCCAGAGCCCGTCACGGCGGGGGGCCTCGCGCGCAGGGCGCGTTTGCGGCACGGAGGAGCGTGGTGGAAAAGATCTGGCTCAAGCAGTACCCGGAGGGCGTGCCCGCCGAGATCGACGTCAACGAATACGCGTCGGTGCGGGAAATTTTCGAGGAATCGATCAGCAAGTACGGAACGCGTCCAGCGTTCACTTGCATGGGCAAATCGCTGACCTTCAGCGACCTCGATGTCCTGACCACGGCCTTTGGCGCCTGGCTGCAGGGCATCGGCTGCAAGAAGGGCACGCGGGTTGCGCTGATGATGCCCAACATCCTCCAGTACCCGGTCTGCTTGTTCGGAACGCTGCGCGCCGGGTGTACGGTGGTCAACGTCAATCCGCTGTACACGCCGCGCGAGCTGCAACATCAGCTGCTCGATTCTGGCGCCGAGGTGATCGTGTGCGTCGAGAATTTCGCGCATACGGTGGCGGAAGTCGTCGGCAAGACGGAAGTGAAGCACAAGGTGGTGACGTCGATCGGCGAGCTGCTGGGCTTCAAGGGCCTGGTGGTCGACTTCGTATTGCGCCGGGTGAAGAAAATGGTGCCGGCCTTCATGTTGCCCGGCTCCATCCGGCTTTCGGATGCGCTGGCTGCCGGGCGCGGCCGGGCGCTGGACCGGGTCGCCTTGGGTCACGACGACCTCGCCTTCCTGCAGTACACCGGAGGCACGACCGGGGTCGCCAAAGGCGCAATGCTCATCAACCGCAATATCGTCGCCAACATGCTGCAGGCGCGCGCGTGGATCCGCCCCTTTCTCGATCCCGCGCGGCGGGAAGTCATCATCACGCCGTTGCCGCTGTATCACATCTTTTCGCTGACCGCGAATTGCCTGGTGTTCATGTCGCTGGGCGGCGAAAACATCCTGATCCCCAATCCGCGCGACATCCCGGGCTTCGTCAAGGAGATGGCCAAGTACAAGTTCACCGCCTTCACCGGCGTGAATACGCTGTTCAACGCGCTGGTTCACAATCCCGACTTCGCCAAGCTCGACTTTTCGTCGCTGAAGATCACGCTGGGCGGCGGGATGGCGGTGCAGGAGGCGGTCGCGCTCAAATGGAAGGAAGTAACCGGGGTGCCGCTGATCGAAGCTTACGGCCTCACCGAAACCTCGCCGGCCGCGACGATCAATCCACTGAATCTGCCTGCGTACAACGGGTCCATCGGCGTCCCGATTTCTTCCACCGAAGTGATCCTGCGCGACGATGCCGGCAATACGGCGGCGCAGGGACAGCCCGGCGAGATCTGTGTCCGCGGACCTCAGGTCATGGCGGGGTACTGGCACCGGCAGGACGAGACGGACAAGGTGATCGACAAGGATGGCTGGTTTGCCACGGGCGATATCGGCGTGATGGACGAGCGCGGGTTCATCAAGATCGTCGACCGTAAGAAAGACATGATCCTGGTCTCGGGCTTCAACGTCTATCCCAACGAAATCGAAGGTGTGATCGCCTCGCATCCCGGCGTGCTGGAGTGCGCGGCGGTCGGGGTGCCGGACAAGAAATCAGGGGAAGCCGTACGGCTGTTCGTGGTCAAGAAGGATCCCGCGCTATCGAGCGACGTTCTGCTCAAGTACTGTCGCGAGAACCTGACCAACTACAAGTGCCCCCGCGAAATCGAGTTCCGCAACGAGCTGCCCAAGTCGAACGTGGGCAAGATCCTGCGCCGCGAATTGCGTGACGAGGCAAAAAAGACCGCGGCATGATTCCGGCGGTTCCCTGGTACCCACCATGCCCTGGCGACGATGAACCTCCCCGACAAGCAACCGGTGCTGCGCGTCGTCCCCATGCCCCACGACGTCAACCAGCATGGCGACATTTTCGGTGGCTGGATCATGGCGCAGGTGGACATCGCCGGTGGGGTTATTGCGGCGCAACAGGCGCGGGGAAGGGTGGCTACGGTCGCCGTCAACTCGTTCACCTTCAAGCAGCCGGTGATGGTCGGCGACGTCGTCACGTTCTACGCGGACATCCGGCGCATCGGCCGGACGTCGATTGTGGTGGACGTCGAAGTCTTTGCGCAGCGCAACCCCGACGACCTGGTGACGGTCCAGGTTACCGAGGCCAGCCTCACCTATGTTGCGGTCGACGCCACAGGTCGGCCGCGCCCGGTGCCATCCGCCTGACGATTCACCCCCGCCGACGGGGAAAACTGGCATAGTTTTCCCGGCACGTTCCGCGTCGGGCGGAATGAGATGCAAGCGATTCCACGCTGGGTAGCGTACCGGCAGAAATCACGAGTCCACCGGACAGGAGGAGTACATGAAATCGGTCAGTTTCCGTCGCACCCGTGTCACGGCTGCCGTGGCCGGCGCGATCCTGGCGCTCGGCGCCACCCAGGCATGGGGCACTGGATTCCAGCTCAACGAAAACAGCGCAAGCAGCCTAGGCAACGCCTTCGCCGCCGGTGCGGCGTTCACCGACGACGTGAGCGCCATGTGGTGGAATCCCGCGGCGCTGTCGCAGTTTCCACGGATCCAGGGCGCGGCAGCACTGCACATCATCACGCCCAGTATCAAGTTCAGCAACAACGCTTCGCTGCCCGCGACCAACCAGCCGCTCGGGGGCAACGGCGGCGATGCCGGCGGCAACAACTTCGTTCCCAACATGTACGTCGTAGTGCCGATCAATGCGCAATGGTCCTTCGGGCTCGGCGTCAACGCCCCGTTTGGCCTGGTGACCGAATACGACGACGGCTGGCTCGGCCGGTACCAGGCCCTCAAGTCCGAAATCCAGACCATCAACGTCAATCCAGCGGTGTCGTGGAAGATCAGCCCCACGCTGGCCATCGGCGCGGGCGTCAACTACCAGTACGTGAAGGCCACGCTGACCAACAACGTCAATTACTCGGGTGCGTTGCTGACCGCCGCCGCGGGCAACGGGATCGCGCCGGGCTCGCCGACGTTCAATGCGATCGCCGGCGCTACCGGTGGTCTTGATTCCAAGGCCACGGTCAAGGCCGAGGACGGCGGCTGGGGCTGGAATGTGGGTGTCGCCTGGGACGCCACGCCGGAATTGCGCCTGGCCGCCTCGTATCGCTCGGAGATCAAATACAACGCCACGGGCGACATCAATTTCGACAATCCGACGCCCGCGCCACCGGCGGGGTCGCCACCGCAACTGGTCGGAACCATCGCGGCCCTTTCTGCGGGGGTGAACAGTCAGGCGCTGTACGGGCGCAGCGTATCCACGGATATCACGCTGCCCGCGACGGCCAACCTCTCCATGCATTGGCAGCTCGATCCCAAGTGGGAGGTCATGGCCGATGCGCAATTCACCGGCTGGTCGAGCATCCCGGAACTCAAGTTCACCGCAAGCTCGGGCCCGGCCTTGCCGGCGACGCCACTGAACTGGGACGATACGTGGAAGTTCGCGATCGGTGCGAGCTACAGAGTCAACGACCAGTGGAAAGTGCGCTTCGGTACCGCCTATGACCAGACGCCGGTCACCAACGCGCCGACACCGCGCCTGCCCGACTCCGATCGCTATTGGTTCGCCGTCGGTGGACAATACAAGTACTCGCCGAACCTGGCCTTCGACGCGGGATTCGTGTACATCGACGGCAAGAGCGCGGATTTCAACCGCAATGACGGCAGCACCGCGGCGTATGGCCTGATCAACGGCACCTACGACGCCAGCGTGACGATCTTCTCGCTGCAGGGTACCTACACGTTCTAGTCGTACCAAGCGTTTGCCCTGGCCGTTGCCGGGGCAAACGTGGCCTCGCGCAATGCCGGTCGGCCTCCCGATCGCGCGTCGCGCGCAGCGAAGCGCAGGCGCCGTGCGTTTGGTAGAATCTTCGTGGCGGCTGCGCCAGCCAGCCCTCCCGCCGGGACCGCTCCCGGGCTTTGCCGCCTTACCCAAATGTCCTCAACACCGCTCCTCATTCGCCGGGTTGCCGTGCTCGGTGCCGGCGTCATGGGTGCCCAGATCGCGGCGCACCTGGTCAACGCGGACATCCCGGTCGTGCTGTTCGACCTTCCAGCGAAGGAAGGCGACCCCAACGCGATGGTGACCAAGGCGGTCGCCGCGCTGGCGAAGCTCGAACCCGCGCCGCTGGGCAGCAAGGACCGCGCCGGCGCCATTACGGCCGCAAACTACGCTTCCGACCTCGGCTTGCTTGCACGATGCGACCTGGTCATCGAGGCCATTGCCGAGCGCCTCGACTGGAAGCGCGATCTGTACGAAAAGATCGCCCCGCACCTGGCTGCAGACACGATCCTCGCGTCCAACACTTCCGGCCTCTCGCTGGCGGCGCTGTCCGGGGCCGTGCCGGCGGCGATGCGCCGCCGCTTCTGCGGCGTGCACTTCTTCAATCCGCCGCGCTACATGCACCTGGTCGAGCTGGTCGCCGCGCCGCAATCCGACGCGTGGCTTGCTGGATCGGCTCGAGTCGTTCCTCACCACGACGCTCGGCAAGGGCGTCATCCGCGCCAAGGACACGCCGAATTTCATCGCCAACCGCATCGGCATCTTCTCGGTGCTGGCGACGATGCACCACACGCAGGCCTTCGGCCTCGGCTTCGACATCGTCGACGCGCTGACGGGACCGGCGATCGGGCGCGCCAAGAGTGCGACATTTCGCACCGCCGACGTCGTGGGGCTCGACACCATGGCGCACGTGGTCAAGACCATGTTCGATACGCTGCCGGACGATCCATGGCACGCGTGCTTCGCGACGCCGCCGGTGCTGGCCGCGTTGGTCGCCCAAGGTGCGCTGGGTGCCAAGACCCGGGCCGGATTCTTTCGCAAGGTGGGCAAGGACATCGAAGTGCTCGACCCTGCGGCGCGCGCATACCGTGCATCGGCAGCCGATGTCCCACCCGAAGTGGCTTCGCTGCTGGGGATCAAATCGCCGGCCGAGCGCTTCGCACAGCTGCGCGCGTCTTCCCATCCGCAGGCGCGGTTCCTGTGGGCGATCTTTCGTGACCTGTTCCACTACAGCGCGTATCACCTTGCCGCCATTGCCGACAACGCCCGCGACGTCGACCTGGCGATTCGCTGGGGCTTCGGATGGCAGCAGGGGCCATTCGAGACCTGGCAGGCGGCGGGATGGCGGGAGATTGCGGTCTCAATTGCGGAGGACATCGCGCAAGGCCGGACACTCGCGGATGTACCGCTCCCGGCATGGGTAACCGGCGACAAGGTCACGGCCGCGCGCGGTGTGCATGCGCCGCAGGGCGCGTATTCGCCCGCTCGCGACGTAGTTCGTCCTTCGGTCCACGCTGCCCGTCTACCGCCGCCAATATTTTCCCGATCCGGTGCTTGGCGAGAAAACGGGCACCCCAGGCACGACGATCTTCGAGACCGCCGCCGTGCGCATGTGGCATCTCGGCGACGATGTCGGCATCGTGTCGTTCCGGAGCAAGGCCAACACCATTGGCGAGGACGTGCTCGATGGTTTGCTGCGCGCGCTGGATGAGGCGGAGCGACAATGCGCGGGACTGGTGTTGTGGCAGCCGAAGGAGCCGTTCTCGCTGGGGGCGAATCTCGCGGCAGTGTCGCCGGCGATTGCCGCGAAGCAGTGGGACTTGATCGAAGCCGTCGTGGCCAAGTTCCAGCAGACGGCGCTGCGCTTGCGCTATGGCCTCGTCCCCACGGTCTGCGCTGTGCGCGGCATGGCGTTGGGCGGCTCGTGCGAGTTCATCCTGCATGCGGACCGCACCGTTGCAGCGCTCGAGTCGTACATCGGCCTCGTGGAGGTGGGTGTCGGCCTGCTGCCCGCGGGCGGGGGCTGCAAGGAATTCGCGGTGCGTGCCGCTGAAGAGGTCCACCGCGGCGCGGCCGGCAGCCAGATCGACCAGCTGCCGTTCATCCGCTCGTACTTCCAGACCATCGCGACGGCGACCGTGGCGAAGAGTGCGCTGGAAGCAAAGGAACTCGGCTATCTGCGCCCGGCGGATGTGGTGGTCATGCATGCGCACGAGCTTTTGTACGTCGCGCAGGCGCAGGCGCGCGCGATGGCGGAAGCCGGGTACCGCCCGCCGCTGCCGGCAAATGCGGTGCCCGTGGTGGGCAAGACCGGCATCGCGACCCTCGAGATGCTGCTGGTGAACATGCGCGACGGCGGCTTCATCACCGCCTACGATTTCGAGATCGGACTGCGCGTCGCGCGCGTGCTGTGCGGCGGCGAGGTCGATGCGGGCAGCCTGGTCGACGAGCGCTGGCTGCTGGCGCTGGAGCGCACCGAGTTCATGGCGCTGCTGCGCCAGGAGAAGACGCAGGCGCGGATCGCGCATACCCTTGCCACCGGCAAGCCGCTGCGCAATTAGCCGAGGCGAATCGTGAACCCGAATGCGCGCCCTGCTCCCATGCTGTCCATGAAACCCCGGAGCACAACTCTCATGACCCGGCAAATCCAGGACGCCTACATCGTCGCCGCGACGCGCTCGGCGGTTGGCAAGGCGCCGCGCGGTGCGTTGCGGTCGACGCGGCCGGACACACTGCTGGCGCACGTGATTCGCAGCGTCCTGGCGCAGGTGCCGGCGATCGCGCCGGAGCGCATCGAAGACGCCATCGTCGGCTGCGCGATGCCGGAGTTCGAGCAGGGGTTGAACGTGGCGCGTATCGGCGTGCTGCTGGCGGGATTGCCGGCGAGCGTGGCCGGCATGACGGTGAACCGGTTCTGCTCGTCGGGACTCAATGCAGTCTCGATCGCCGCCGATCGTATCCGCACGGGCGAGGCACAGGTCATGATCGCGGCCGGCACCGAGAGCATGAGCATGATTCCGATGCTCGGCCGCCTGGCGATCAACGAGGCCGTGTTCGCCGGAGACGAGAACCTCGGTATCGCCTACGGCATGGGACTCACCGCGGAGAAGGTCGCGGCGCAGTGGAAGATTGCGCGCGAAGACCAGGACGCCTTTGCGCTGGCCTCGCACCAGAAGGCGCTGGCGGCCCAGGCGGCGGGCGCCTTCGACACAGAGATCAGCCCGTACCCGATTGAGGATCATCAGCCCGATCTCGCGACTGGCGTGATCGAAACCCGGACCCGCGAGTTCGCGCGCGACGAGGGCCCGCGCGCCGACACCAGCGCCGAAGGGCTGGCCAAGCTGCGCCCGGTGTTCGCGGCGAAGGGGTCGGTCACCGCCGGGAACAGTTCGCAGATGTCGGACGGCGCCGGCGCCTGCGATCCTAGTGTCCGAACGCGTGCTCAAGGAACTCGCCCTCGAACCGCTGGCGCGCTGGGTCGGCTATGCGGTGGCCGGTGTCGCACCGGAAGTCATGGGCATCGGGCCGATTGCCGCCATTCCGAAGGTGCTGGACGTCACCGGCATCCGCAAGGACCAGCTCGACTGGATCGAATTGAACGAGGCGTTCGCCGCGCAGTCGCTGGCCGTGATGCGCGACCTGGATCTCGACCCGGCGAGGGTGAATCCGCTAGGGGGTGCCATCGCGCTCGGGCATCCGCTGGGCGCCACCGGCGCCATTCGCACCGCGACGATCACGCACGGCTTACGCAGGCGCAAGCAGAAATACGGCATGGTGACGATGTGCGTGGGGACCGGCATGGGGGCGGCCGGTATCTTCGAGGCGTTGTAGACGCGGCCGGCGTACCCGGCGGGGCTTCACGAAGGAGGAGTCATGCGCAAGGCATTGATGGCGGCGGCAATCGGCATCGTGGTGGCGGCAGGCGCGCAGGCGGCGGAAATCGGCGGCGTGGCCGTTCCCGACAAGGCGAGTGTGGGCGGGCAGGAGCTGGTGCTCAATGGCGGCGGCGTGCGCACCAAGGTGGTGTTCAAGGTCTACGTCGGCAGCCTGTACGTGCCGGCCAAGGCGACCACGCTGGCGGCCGTGCTCGACAAGGGTCCACGGCGGATCCAGATGAACATCCTGCGCAACCTGTCGCCCGACCAGTTGATCGACGCGCTCACGGACGGCCTCAAGGACAACACGTCGGCGACCGAATTGGCGGCGATGAAACCCCAGGTCGACCAGATGGTCACGATCATGAAGTCCTTCGGCGAGGTCAAGGAGAAGGATGTCGTCACGCTCGACTTCGTCGACGGCGCGACCAGGATCGGCTTGAACGGCACGGCGAAGGGATCGATTCCGGGCGAGCCCTTCAATCAGGCGTTGACGCGCATCTGGCTGGGCGAACATCCGGCGCAAAGCGATCTCAAGAAAGCGATGCTCGGTGGCTGATGCCTGATTTCTGGCCCTCCTGCGGGTATCGCCTCCTCAAGGTCGGCACCGACGGGCGGCTCACGCTGACCGACGACTTCCTGCGCAGCTACCTCGTGCGGCCAGAGCTGGCGCCGATACCGGAGTCCTGCGCGGCGGAGCTTGCGCTGCACGATGCGTTGCTCGCCAATCCGCGCAGGAGCGTGCCGGCGGAGGAGCTTGCCACGATTGCCGACGGCGATGCGCGGGAAAATTACGGCATCTGGCTGCGCTTTCGCGCCCGGCTGACCGCGGCAAATTCCGTCGAGGGCGCCTATCTCGGCCTGTTCAGTGGG
Organism: uncultured beta proteobacterium; assembly: GCA_963756765.1. Taxonomy (GTDB): domain Bacteria; phylum Pseudomonadota; class Gammaproteobacteria; order Burkholderiales; family Casimicrobiaceae; genus VBCG01. The sequence continues at coordinate 159,789 of CAVWPC010000017.1, forward strand.
GAGGGTGTGGACGTACCGCCGCTCTTCGTGCATCAGCTCACGCAGGTGCTGCTGCGACACATCCTGGGGGAGGACGCGGATCCGTTCGAGGCACGCGCCGCCGAGATGCTGTTCCGGACCCAGAAGATCGCGGTGCTCGAAGACGGCGGCGTCATGGCCGCCGACGAAACCACGGTGGAGCTGTTCGCCACCACCAGCGGCTTCGGTTCGCTCGGCGAACTCCTCGCGCGCAACCAGACGCCGGCGCGCGAGGTCGAACTCGACGTACTCGACGAAACGAACGGAAGCGCCTATTGGGATCGCGACGAGCGGCATGATTTTTCGGTGAGCCTCAACCGCGGCCGCCCGGCGCTAGCGGCGCTCACGCGCGTGCTGGAACGGTGGGTGCGGCACTTTCTCGGCGTCGAGGTGGCGATCGCGCAGGAACGCGCGATCGACGACCAGCGCTGGGTATGGCACGTCGGGCTCGACGCCGAGGCCAGTGGCCTGCTCAACGACCTGTACAACGACGCCGAGGTCGACGAGGCGCGCAGGAACCGGCTGCTATGCCTGTTCCGCCTGGATTTCGCCAATCCGGCGGACATGCGGCCCGCCATCGCCGGGCGGCCCGTGTACCTCGCGATGGCGATGGACGCGGACCGTCGTCTGCGCCTCAAGCCACAGAATCTGCTTCTCAACCTGCCCTTGGCCCGGCAGCAGTGAACGGTGAAAGGCCCCGATCGATGATGAATTCGTCCCGCCTGCATGATGTTCTGGTTCTCTCGATCGCGGCCATGATGGCCGCCCTGCTCGCCGGCTGTGGTACGGCGCCGGTGCAGGTACCGGCCCCGCCCCCCGCCACGACGGCCGCCGCCGTGCCGCCGCCACCGGCCATGGTGCCCAACCCGGGGCCCGTGGATGCGGCGTCGCTGCCGTCGTTGGCGTGGCTGCACGGCTGCTGGGCGGGGACGGTCAACCAGCGCGATTTTCGCGAACAGTGGTCGCCGCTGCGTGGCGGCATGCTGGTAGGTGCCGGGCATACGGTCAACCAGGGCAAGACGCAGAGCTTCGAGTTCCTGCGCATCGAAGCCCGCGGCGACGGGATCTACTATGTCGCGAAGCCTTCGGGCCAGCCCGAAGCCGCATTCAAGCTCGAGTCGATCGCGATGGACGACAAGGATGCGATCTTCCTGTTCGTCAACCCGGCGCACGACTTTCCCCAGCGCATCATCTATCGTCGCGGCAGCGAAGGGTGGCTGTACGCGACGATCGAAGGCAAGCTCAACGGACAGGATCGGCAGGTGATCTTCCCGATGCGTCGCGTGGATTGCGAGAACGGCGAATTCATCCGCAACTAGGACCGCCACGATGAGCGCACCACCGTCGCCGGCCCTCGCGAATTTCGAGCGGATGCTGGCGGCCGGCAAGGATAATGCGCTGCTGCGCTTTTCGCTCGGCAACGAATACCTGCGCACCGGCGACGCGGTGCGCGCGGCCGAGCATCTCCATCGCGCGGTGACGTTCGACGCCGACTATACGGCGGCGTGGAAGCTCCTGGGACGGGCGCTGAAGGACAGTGGCGACGCTGCGGGAGCGCTGGCTGCGTTTCGCACCGGGATCGCGGCGGCGAAGCGCAAGGGCGACAAGCAAGCGGGCCGCGAAATGGAAGTGTTCGCTCGGCGCGCCGAGAAGGCACTGCGCGAGGGCAAAGCTTGAGGTCGGGTGGGTGATTGCGCCGCCGGGCGCTGCGAGCGCGATGGGCTCGGACGGTCAGCGCGGCAGCGCGGAGCTGACCGTGGCAGCACCGCAGTTGGCGAGTGCATCTGCGCGCAGGTTGCCGGGGTTGTCCGCGTGGCCCTTGACCCAATGCCACGTAATGTCGTGGCGCGCGACGAGCGTATCGAGTTCCCGCCACAAATCGTCGTTCTTGACCGGCTTCCTGTCGGCGGTCTTCCAGCCGTTGCGCTTCCAGCCGTGAATCCACGTCTCGATGCCGTTCTTCACGTATTGCGAATCGGTATGGATCTGCACGACGGAGCGCCGGTGCAGCGATTCGAGCGCGCGGATGACCGCGGTCAATTCCATCCGGTTGTTGGTGGTATGCGCCTCGCCGCCGAAAATTTCCTTCTCGTGGCTGCCGGCGCGCAACAGCGCACCCCAGCCGCCGCGACCGGGATTGCCCTTGCAGGCACCGTCGGTGTGGATGACGACCAAGGGCGGGCCGGGCTCCCGGCGTGAGCCTGGTGCTTCGTCGGGAAGGGAGTTCGCGTCGGCGCGCGGCGGGGTCGGGCTCGATCGCGTGCCGGTCATTGCGGCAGGCGATCGGACGTGGTGAGACCCTCGCCGGCCCGCGCCGGCGCGAGCGCCTTCTTGCGCCGTTCACGGCGTTGCCAGGCAGGCGTCAGCACGCGCATGCCGAGCACGCGCTTGGTTGCGCGCAGGAAGTACACGCCGCCGGCGATCGGCCACCAGCGGTCGCCAACCGCCTCGAAGAAGCCGAAGCGATGCAGCCACTTCTCCCGCGCAAAGGGCGGCGCATAGCCGTCGAGTCGGCCGCCAACGACGTCGAAACCGAGGAGCGTCAGCCAGTCCTTGAGCCGGTACAGCGCGATGAAATTGCCATTCCAGGGCGGCATTTCGCCGCGACCGAAATAGCGCTTCGCGCCGTAGAGCGAGAAGGGATTGAAGCCGGCTATCACGATCTGGCCTTCCGGCCGGATCACCCGGTACGCCTCGCGCAGCATCAGGTGCGGATCGTCGGTGAATTCGAGCGCATGCGGCATGACGATCAGGTCGAGCGCGTTCTCTGCGAACGGCAATACGTGCGCATCGGCAATCAGATCCGCAGGAGGATCGTAGTCGATGGTCCACCGCGAGGCGATGCGGCTTTGCGCGAGAAAGGGGCAGTCGGCCAATCCCACCTGCAGCGCATGGAACCCGAAGATGTCGGCGACGGTCTGGTCGAAGTAGACTTGCTCGCGCGCCAGCACATACTGGCCGAGCGGCGTGGCAAACCAGTCGGCCAGCGTCGTTGACACAACACGGGGGGTTCCCGAAGATGGCTCCATGACGACGATTATCCCCATACCCGCATTCGCGGACAACTACATATGGCTGCTGCGCGATGGGCGCTCGGCGGTGGTGGTCGACCCCGGCGACGCGACGCCGGTGCTTGCCTATCTCGAGCGCGCAGGCCTTACGCTCACGGCGATCCTCGCCACGCACCACCACAACGATCACGTCGGCGGCATTCCGGCGCTGCGCGAACGCTACCCGGTGCCGGTATTCGGACCCGCACGTGAATCCATACCAGCGCGCACGCAGGCGCTGTCCGAGGGTGACGTGTTCGAGGTGCCCGGGCTACCCGTCACGCTGCGTACGCTCGACATCCCGGGTCATACCGCGGGCCACATCGCGCTGTTCGGGGAAGTTGCGGGTGCACCCAGCGTGTTCTGCGGCGATACCTTGTTCGCGGCGGGTTGCGGTCGGCTGTTCGAAGGGACGCCAAGCCAGATGTGGGCGTCGCTGTCCGCGCTGGCGCGCCTGCCCGATGCAACCAACGTGTATTGCGGCCACGAATACACGCTGGCCAATCTGCGCTTCGCGCTCGCGGTCGAGCCCGACAACGCGGCACTTGCCGCGCGCCTTCCAAGATGAACAGGCCAAGCGCGAGCGTGGCGAGCCGACATTGCCGTCGACCATGGCGCTCGAGCGCGCCACCAACCCCTTCCTGCGGGCCGATGAAGTCGCGGTACGAGAGGCGGCGATGCGTCGCGCGGGTCATCCGCTGACCAGCGACGTCGAGGTCTTCGCGCAGTTGCGCACCTGGAAGAACGAGTTCCGCTAGCGCGGGTCGGAACAGCGGCGGCGTAAGCGGTTGACGCGTTCGACGACCGCGGCCTACCATCGGCCACCCGCGTTAAATGGTCGCGGGACGTGTACGCAGTGGGCTGGCGTCCGGCCGCGCCGCCGGGCCTGCCTGATTTCTGCGCCCGATGCGTGCCGGTTGGGGTACTGCTTTGCGTGCTTGCCTGGTGTCTTCGACGGGATTCTGATTTGCGCTTGCGCCTGCTGGTCACTGCCGCCGCTGTTGCCTTGCTCGGCGCCTGCGCGACCCCCGCGCCGCCACCGGCGGAGCCACCGCCACCTGCGCCACCACCTGTCGCCGTCGTCCCGGAACCACCGCCGCCCGCCGCCGTGGCAGTGCCGCCACCCAAGGTAGCCGAAGCCGAGCTTTTCCCCGCCGCCGCCGGCGCGGATCTCGAGCCGTTGCCTCCGCCGGTCGGTGATCTTTGGGATCGCATCGTGGCAGGCTACGCCATTCCCGATCTCGAGGGCCCACTCGTCGACAAGTGGGAGCAGTGGTACGCCGCGCGGCCCGAATACGTCGCCCGGATGGTCGAGCGCAGCCGGCGCTATCTCTATCACATCGTCACCGAGGTGAGTGCGCGCGGTATGCCCAGCGAAATTGCGCTGCTGCCGATGGTCGAAAGCGCCTACAACCCGACGGCGATGTCGGTGAGCCGCGCCTCGGGCATCTGGCAGTTCATCCCCTCGACCGGCCGTCACTATGGGCTGCAGCAGAATTTCTGGATGGATTCTCGCCGCGATGTGCTGGCGGCGACTGACAAGGCGCTCGACTACCTGACCAAGCTGCACACCGACTTCGATGATTGGCAGCTCGCGCTCGCCGGCTACAACTGGGGTGAAGGCAATGTCGCCAAGGCGCTGGCCAGGAACAAGGCAAAGAAGCTGCCGCTCGACTATGCGAGCCTCGCCATGCCGGCGGAGACGCGAAACTACCTGCCCAAGCTGCAGGCGATCAAGAACATCGTGCGCGATCCGGAGAAGTTCGGGCTCGTCCTTGCCGACATCCCGGACACGCCCTTTTTCGCGGTCGTGAAGACCGATCGCAAGATGGACACCAAGCGCGCAGCCGAGCTCGCCGAAATGCCGCTCGACGAATTCCTGGCACTCAATCCGCAACATAACCGGCCGGTCATCGCCGGCGCGGACGAACAGTCGATCCTGCTGCCGATCGACAATGCGGAAATCTTCGCCGCCAAGCTCGAACTGGTGCAACAGCCGCTGGTCTCCTGGCAGGCGTACCGCCTCAAGCAGGGCGAGACCCTGCCCCAGGTGGCGGCCAAATACAGCATGTCGATCGAGACGCTGCAGGCGGTAAACGGCATCGGCCCGCGCGCCCGGGTTCCGGTCGGCCACACGTTGCTCGTGCCCGCCGAGCAACCATCGAACGAGGCGGCGCAGACCCTGTCGCAGGCCGTGTTCACCACGGTTCCGTCGGGCCGCACGTTCTACTACTCGGTACGGCGCGGTGACACGCTGCATCGAATCGCCGCGCGCTATGGAGTGAGCGTCGAGGAACTGAAGGCCTGGAACAATCTGTCGCGCGATCGCCTGGCGACCGGACAGAAGTTGCGGGTGACGAGTGACGTCGTGCCGGTCGCCAAGGCCGGGGGGCGCACCAAACGCGCGGTCGCAACGCGAGGCGCCGGTAAACCGGTCAAATCGTCCCGGCCCGCCACGGCCAAGCCCGCACCGACCGCGCACATCAACGGGCATGCGGGCGGCTAGGCGCCGTCTAGTTGGCGTCGCGTGCCGCGAGCGCACGCGGCAGGCGTGTGCCTTGGGCGGCCGCGACACGTTCACCGCGCGAGCGAACCCACCAATGGAAACGGGCGGCGCAGTGAGCGTCGCCCGCTTGGGTCGCCACCGCATCGAGCGGCGGCAGACTTTCGCCGCGTTACAGCTTCTTCGCGGCCTTCTTCTTGGCCACTTTCTTCTTGGCCACTTTCTTCTTGGCCTTCTTGGCTACCTTTTTCTTGGCGGCCTTCTTGGCCACTTTCTTCTTGGCCTTCTTGGCTACCTTTTTCTTGGTGGCCTTCTTGGCCTTCTTGGCTACCTTTTTCTTGGCGGCCTTCTTGGCCACTTTCTTCTTGGCCTTCTTGGCTACCTTTTTCTTGGCTGCCTTCTTCGCGACCTTCTTGACAGCCTTCTTGGCCACTTTCTTCTTGGCCTTCTTGGCTACCTTCTTCTTCGCGACTTTCTTGACAGCCTTCTTGGCGGCCTTGCGTTTAGCGGGTTTCTTCTTCGGCGCCGAGGCGGCCGGAGCCGCTGGCGTCATCATCGACATCATGTCTGCCATCATCTTGGTTTCTCCTGTCTGAGTTACCGTAACTGTTATGTTGCTTCTCTTCGTCGCAGGTGGTGCCGAGTCGTCAAATTTCTGCTGCAACTACTTGACAAACCCATTCCTCCTGCTGCCTGCATTGTAGCCACGTTTGCGTGATTTGCAAGATTTCGCTGGCCATTCCGGTGCTTAGGAATGTCAGTGTTGCGAAATCGCACACGCCAAAATTGCTTTCGCATCCGCGCTTTTCGCGCTTTGCATGCGTCGCTCGGCGGCGCGTCAGCGCAGCGTCGATTCGAGTGCGAAGAGTTCGTCCGCGCGCTCGCGACGACGCACCAGATGCATTTCGCTGTCGTCGACAACGACCTCGCAGGCACGCGGTCGCGTGTTGTAGTTGGAGCTCATGGACATGGCGTAGGCGCCGGCCACGCCGATGGCCAGCAGATCACCGGGCGCCAATGCCAGTTCTCGATCGCGCGCGAGGAAATCGCCACTTTCACAAATGGGACCCACCACATCCCACTGTCGCTCATCGCCGACACGTGGTCGCACCGGGCGCACGGGATGCCACGCGTCATAGAGCGCGGGCCGCATCAGGTCATTCATCGCCGCGTCGACGATGGCGAAGTTCCTGGCGGTGCCTGGTTTAAGGTATTCGACGCGCGTGAGCAGCACGCCCGCTGCGCCGACGAGGCGGCGCCCGGGCTCGAACAGCAGCTGTTCGCGCCGACCCGCGAACAGCGCGGTCACCATCCGCGCGTACGCCGCGAGATCCACCGGGGATTCGTCGCGGTACTGGATGCCTAGGCCGCCCCCCAGGTCGATGTGCGCGAGGTCGATGCCGTCGGCACGCAGGCGATCCACAAGATCCAGCACCTTGGTGGCGGCTTCGCAGTAGGGGCCGAGTTCGGTGATCTGGGAACCGATGTGGATGTCGATGCCTTTCACCTCGACGTGCGGCATCCCGGCCGCGCGGCGGTAGAGCTCCGGCGCCCGGTCGAAGGCGACGCCGAACTTGCTCTCCTTGAGTCCGGTGGCGATGTACGGATGGGTCTTGGGGTCGACATCCGGATTCACGCGAAAGCTCACCGGCGCACGCCGTCCCATGCGCTGCGCGACGGCGGCCAGCCGCTCGAGCTCGTCGTCCGACTCTACGTTGAAGCAGAGGATTTCGGCGGCCAGTGCCTGCGCCATCTCCTCCTGCGTCTTGCCGACCCCGGAGAACACGACTTTGCCCGGGTCGCCTCCGGCGGTCACGACACGGTGCAATTCGCCGCCGGACACGATGTCGAAGCCGCTGCCGAGGCGCGCGAAGATGTCCAGCACCGCGAGATTGGAATTCGCCTTCATCGCATAGCACACGAGGTGCGGAACTGCGGCAAAGGCGTCGTCGAACTCGCTGAACGCGTGGGTCAGCGCCGCCCGCGAATACACGTAGCAGGGCGTACCGAAGCGCGCCGCGATGGCGGACAACGGCAGCTGCTCGGCGTAGAGCTCACCGTCGCGGTAGACGAAAGGATTCACCTAGGGCTTGGCGGCGGGTGGTGCCGGCGCGGCTTTGGCATCGGGCGGCTCGGCAGCGCTGGCAGGTGGCGTCGCCGGCGCGGGCCGCGGCGGCAGCACCAGCGGACCTTTGATGCCGCAGCCGAGCAGCGCGAACGCGATACACGCGGCGGCAGCAAGACGGAAATGACGTAACATCGCGTGAATCCTAGCACGCGTGTCCATGTCCACCGACTCCGTTTTCATCGCCAATGCCGACGCCACGCTGGCCGCAATCGGGCGCGCGCTGGATGCCGCGCTCGAGGCCAGCGACGCCGATGCCGACTGGAGCTTGAACGACGGGATCCTGGAAATCGACTGCGACGAAGGAGGCAAGCTGATCGTCAATCGGCATGTGCCCAATCGCGAGATCTGGGTCGCCGCGCGCTCCGGTGGCTTTCATTTTCGCGCGGAGGCCGGCCGCTGGCTCGATACGCGCTCGGCCCAGGATCTGCCGACGACGCTGACGCGATTGCTGCGCGAGCAGGCCGGTATCACGATCGATCTGTCGGCGCTGCCGCCGGCGGGCTGACCGAGCCTCGATTCATCCTGCGTCGTCGACCGGGACCGGCCCGCGCGGCTGGGGCGTGACCGATCGCCCGCTACGCAGCAAGCAACGCGGTCCAGTCTTCGAGCTGGCGCCGCAATGGGCCGTGCCCCGGCAACAGTGATTCCACCACCGCCCAGAAGCGGGCGGAATGGTTGAGTTCAACCAGGTGCGCGACTTCGTGGGCGACCACGTATTCGGCCAGCGCGGGCGGCAATTGCACCAGTCGCCAGTTGAGGCGAATCTGGCCGCGGGCATTGCAGCTGCCCCACTCGCTGCGCGCATTGGAAAGGCGGATCGTGGGGACCACGGCGCTGACGCGCTCCGCGTAGGCGACCACGCGCGGCGCGACCAGGCGCAAGGCTTCCTCCTTGAGCCAGCGGCCGACCAGTTCGGCAACCTCGCCTTCCTCGTGCGCGCGCGGATGCAGGACGGTCAGGTGGAACAGATCGCACGCGACGTCGATCCGACGCGCCGGAAAGACCTCGAGCTTGAGCTCGTGGCCGCGAAACAGGATCGGCGCCCCGGACTTCCATTCGCGCGGCATGACGTCGCGGCGGCGCCCGCGCCATTCGTCGAGCGCGCGGTTGATCCAGTTGGCACGCTCGACGAGCGCGGCCTCGATCTCGTCCAGCGTGACCCAGCGCGGGGCGCGCACGGTGAGGCCGTCGAGATCCACTTCCATGCCGATGGTGCGGCGGCGCGCGCGGATCAGCCGGTAGTCGACGCGGTTGCCGGCCAGCAGCACGCTGCGCGCCTGGCCATCGCGCGGACGGCGGGTTGGCGGGCGTGGTGCCGGTCCGTCGAGACGCAGATGCGCGATTCCGCCGGCGGCTGTGCGCCTGCTCATTGCGGCACACCCAGCCGCGTGACTTCACCTTCGATCCACGCCTCGACTTCCTGCGTCAGGCCGCCCGGGTCCTTGCCGGTCGGCGAGATCGCCTGGCCGATCGTCATCGTCAGCGTTCCCGGACGCTTGCCGAAAATGCCCTTGGGCCACAGGTAGCCCGCGTTGTGCGCCACCGGGATGATCGGTACGTTCATCTTGATCGCCAGCCGTGCGCCCCCCGTCTTGTACTTGGCCCGCGTGCCGGCCCGGATCCTGGTGCCTTCCGGGTACACCACGATCCAGAAGCCCTGCCCGAAGCGCTCCTTGCCTTGCGCGGCGATCTGTTCCATCGCGTCGGTGCCGGCCTTGCGATCAATGGTGATCGGCGAGGCCAGCGCGAAGCCCCAGCCGAAGAACGGAATCGACAACAGTTCCTTCTTGGCGACATAGGCGAGCGGCGGGAAATACTGCGTCAGCGACAGCGTTTCCCAGGTGGAGCTGTGCTTGGACATCACGATATGGGGGTCCGCCTGCGTGTTCGCCGGGAGATTCTCGAGACCGTGCACGCGCCAGCGAATGCCGCAGATCCAGCGCGCGCCCAAGAGGTTTACGCGGCACCAGCTGGCGGCCATCCGGTATGTCCAGACCCGCGGGGACCATGCCATTGCCAGCATCGCCGCAGCGTAGAAGGGCGTGACCAATAGCTGGAACAGCAGGAACAGGAGGGAGCGAGTCGCCGACAGCATCGTCCGCAGGTGGCTTATTCGGCCGCGAGGAGTGCCGATACCGCGAACGCGAGATCCGGGAAGATCACGGTGTTCTTGGGAAAGGCACCGTCACGCAAGGTCTTTTCGCCTTTGCCCGTGAGTACGAGCATCGGCTGGGCGCCGATGGCATCGGCGGACAGCAGGTCGCGCAGGGAATCCCCGATGCAGGGGACACCGGACAGGTCCGTGTTGAAGCGCCGTCCGATCTCGATCAGCATGCCCGGTTTTGGTTTGCGGCAGTCGCATTTTGCGTCGGAAGTATGCGGGCAGAAAAAGATTGCGTCGAGACGTGCGCCGGCCTGGGCCAGCGCCTTGTGCATTTTTTCGTGGATGGCATTGAGCATCGCCATGTCGAACAGCCCGCGACCGATGCCGGACTGATTGGTTGCCACGACCACGCGGTAGCCGGCATGGTTGAGCCGCGCGACCGCCTCGAGGCTGCCGGGAATGGCCCGCCACTCGTCGGGCGACTTGATGAACTGGTCGCTGTCGTAGTTGATGACGCCGTCGCGATCGAGCACGATCAGCCGGGCCACGCGGGTGGGCACGACGGCATCGGTGCCGAGCTGGACCATGACTATTGCGCCAGTTTGGAGATGTCGGCCACGCGGTTCATCGTCGTCGCCACGCCGCGCAGCAGCGCCAGGCGATTGGCGCGGATGGCCGGGTCGTCATCCATCACCATGACGTTATCGAAATACCGGTCGACGACGGGCTTGGCGGTCGCCAGCGCATGCAGCGCCGCGGCGAAATCGCCACGGGCGTATTCGGCTTCAACCTGTGGCGAGAGCTTCTGGAAGGCCAGGAAGAGGTCGTGTTCGGCGCCGCCGGCAAGCCGGGCGCGGTCGACGGCAGGCGCAGCCTCGGCGCCGGCCTTGCGGAGGATGTTGACGATGCGCTTGTTGGCGGCGGCGAGGGCCGCGGCTTCCGGCACCGACGCGAATGCCTCCAACGCAGCCAGGCGCGCGGCAATGTCGTGGAACCGCCGGGGGCGCTTTGCCAGTACCGCGTCCACCACCAGCACACCGTGACCCGCCTCCTCGAGATAGTTGCGCAGCCGTTCCAGGATGAACTCGTAGACGTCGATCGACTCGGCGTCCACCGTCTCGGCATCACCGTCGAACGTGGTCTTCCGGCCGACGTATCCCGTCGATTCGCGCAGATCCTTCCTGTTGGCGGCGACCGCCGCCTGCACCAGCGCGAGGACGTCGACGGAGGCGTCCAGCGCCAGCAGCATGCGGATGATCGCCAGGGCCGCGCGGCGCTGGCCATAGGGGTCCTTGGCGCCGGTCGGACGTTCGCCGGCCAGGAACAGGCCGGCGATGGCATCCAGACGGTCGGCGAGCGCGACGCAGGTCGACACCGGGGCCCGTGGCAATTGATCGCCGGCGAACCTGGGCCAGTAGTGCTGCTCGATCGCGGCAGCCACGGCGGTTGCCTCGCCGTCGTGGGTGGCGTAGTAGCGCCCCATCAGGCCCTGCAGTTCCGGAAACTCGCCCACCATGTCGGTAACGAGGTCGGCCTTCGCCAGCAATGCTGCGCGATCGGCCTGCACCGCGTCGGCACCGGTTAGCGGTGCAATGGTGCGTGCGAGTTCGCGCAGTCGCTCGACGCGCGCGCCCAGCGTACCGAGCTTGCTGTGATACACGATGCCGGCCAGGCGCTCGACCCGCGATTCCAGTCGCGCCTTGCGGTCCTGGTCGAAGAAGAACCGGGCGTCCGCGAGCCGCGCCCGCAGCACGCGCTCGTTGCCGGCAATGATCGCCTGCGGATCGGAAGTGGCGAGGTTGCTCACCAGCAGGAAGCGATTGACGAGCTGGCCGTCGTCGTCAGCCAGCGCGAAGTACTTCTGGTTGAGCTGCATGGTGAGGATCAGGCATTCCTGCGGAACCTCCAGGAACGCGGCGTCGAAACTGCCCGCATACACCACGGGCCACTCCACCAGCGCGGTGACCTCGTCGAGCAGCGGGTCCGGCATGATCGGCGTCGCGTCGCCGGCCGCGCCTTCGAGTTGCACGACGATCTGCGCCCGCCGCGCGGCGAACGATGGCACGACCTTGCCTTCCGCCTCCAGCGTGGGCGCGTAGGCGCCGGCGTTGGCCAGCGTGATGTCGTCGCGCGACAGGAAACGGTGGCCGGCGGTGACACGGCCGGCTTCGAGGGCGAGTGCGCGCACGGGAACGATGTTCTTGCCGTAAAGCGCCACCAGCCTGTGGGCGGGCCGCACGAACTTGACGTCGTTGAAGTAGTGTCCGGATGCCGCGTAGCTCATTACCTTCGGGATCGGAAGCTGGTCGAGCGCGGCGTCGAGCGCCTGCTGCAGGCCGCGCGCGAGCGGCATCCCCTTGGCCAGAGTGCGCAGGTACACGTAGTCGGCCTTGCCATCGGATTCGACGTACATGCGGTCGGGGCCGTCCCGGGCATCGGGATAGGCAGCCGCGAGTTCCTCCCGGCCACTCTTCGCCAGACGCTTGCGCAACGCCTCGGTGGGGCGCCCGGCGGCGTCTTCGGCGACCTTGCGCGGCATCAGTTTCTCGACCAGCGGGAGGTCGGGCGCGACCGCGAGCACGTCAGATATCGAGACACCGAGGCGCCGCGGCGTGGCGAACGCGGTGACGACCGACGCATCGCGCAGGTAGCCGGCATCGCGCAGGCTGGCGGCGAGCACATCGGCGAACGCGTCGCTCAGTTTCGGCAATGCCTTCGGTGGCAGCTCCTCGGCGAGAAGCTCGACCAGCAGCGTTTCTTCGCTCATCAGGTGGCCTGCGCTGCCGGAGATTTGGCCGTGGAGCGGTGTTCGGGCGGCAGCATCGGGAAGCCCAGCGCCTCACGCGCTTCGACGTAGGCCGTCGCCACCAGCCGCGACAGGTTGCGGATGCGGCCGATGTACGCCGCGCGCTCGGTCACCGAAATGGCGCCACGCGCGTCGAGCAGGTTGAAGGTGTGGGCCGCCTTGAGGATCATGTCGTAGCCAGGTAGCGGCAGGTGCGCATCAAGCAGTCGCCTGGCCTCGCCTTCGAAGTGGACGAACTGATCGAAGAGCTTTGACACATTCGAGGCGTCGAACGCGTATTTCGATTGCTCGACTTCATTCTGGAAGAAGATGTCGCCGTACGATATCCGGTCGGTGTAGCGCAGGTCGTAAACGGATTCGACGTCCTGCAGGTACATCGACATGCGTTCGAGACCGTAGGTGATCTCGCCGGTGATCGGGTTGCAGTCGAGGCCGCCTACTTGCTGGAAATAAGTGAACTGCGTGATTTCCATGCCGTTCAACCATACTTCCCAGCCCAATCCCCATGCACCGAGGGTCGGGTTTTCCCAGTCATCCTCGACGAAGCGTACGTCGTTCCTGGCGAGGTCGAAACCCAGCGCGCGCAAGGATCCGAGATACAGTTCGAGGATATCCGCGGGTGACGGCTTCAGCACTACCTGGAACTGATGGTGCTGGTGCAGGCGGTTCGGATTCTCGCCGTAGCGACCGTCCTTCGGCCGCCGCGATGGCTGCACGTAGGCAGCGCGCCACGGCTCCGGACCCAGGGCGCGCAGGAACGTCGCCGTGTGCGAGGTGCCCGCGCCCACTTCCATGTCGTAAGGTTGCAGCAGCGCGCAACCCTGCTTTCCCCAGTAGTCCTGCAGGCGCAGGATGATTTCTTGAAACGTGAGCATGTCGAATGCGGCCGTTCCGGACCTACCGGAGATAACTGCTTGAAAATCCGGATTTTACCGGTTTCCGTGCGCGGCAACGCGGCGCCCTGCGATGGCGGTGACCAGCAGTATCACCACGCACAGCAACAGCACCGGCCAGTCGCCGAACCGGACGTACGGGGTTAAGCCCGTGCGGCCGGCGATCTCGATCTCGAGAATCCCCTCCACGTACCAGGGCAGCTGCGCGAGCACGTGACCGTCGTGAGCAATCGCTGACGTGATGCCCGTGTTGGTGGCGCGCAACATCGGCCGCCCGGTCTCCAGCGCGCGCATGGCGGCGATCTGGTTGTGCTGTCGTGCGGCGATCGAGCGGCCGTACCAGGCGTCGTTGGTGACATTGACGAGCAGCGTCGCCGATCGCGCGGCGGCGATGAGCTCGGCGCCGAATACGTCCTCGTAGCAGATGTTCAGTGCGAGCCGTTGTCCGGCGGCCTCGAAGGGCGCCTGCTCGGCGGGGCCGGCGGACTGGTCGGCCAACGGAATGGCCAGCACGCGGTTGATGAACCATCCGGTGACCGTCTTCAACGGAATCGTTTCCCCGAACGGCACCAGGTGATGCTTGCGATAGAGTTGTGGCGGGTGCTCGCCCAGGCTCACGACGCTGTTGTAGATGCGCTCGTCGTCGCCCGGTGCGGCGGGCGGCTCGGCCACGAACAGGCCCACCAGCACGCGGCCGTCGCGCGATCGTCCCGCCGCGGCGATCTGCGCGAAGATTTCGGTGGGGATTTCGTCGGCGAACTGCGGAAACGCGCTCTCCGGCAAGACGACGATACGACCCTTCGCCCGTGCGATGAGGTCGAGGTAGCGCACGAAATTGGTTTCGCGAAAGGCCGGATCGAACTTCTGCGCCTGCGAAACGTTGCCCTGTATCAGCGAAATCGCGACCGGCGCGCCTGCGGGTGCCGTCCAGGGAACGGTTCGCAGCATCCCTCCGGTCGCGAACAATACTGGCAGGACCGCCAGTGCGAGTGCGGCACGACGCGGTTGCGCGGCAGCCAGCGCGTCGATCGCGCCAACGATGGCCGCGGCGCAGCCGGCGACCGCCAGCGACACGAGGTAGACGCCGCCGATCGGCGCAAATCCGGCCAGCGGAAGCGCGCCCCCCGGCAGCAATTCGGGATAGCCGATCGCCTGCCACGCAAAGCCTGAAAACACATAGCCGCGCAGCCACTCGGCGAGTGTCCATGCCGCTGCCGCGGCGAACAGGCGGGCGGCACCCGTGTCGGTGGCGCGTACTGCGAGCCAGCCGGCGAGTGCTGGCCACAGCGCGAGGTAGGCGACGAAGCCCGCGGTGGCGACGATGGCCACCGGCATGGGCATGCCGCCGAAATTTTCCAGCGCGACGAATACCCACGACACGCCGGTACCGAACATCCCGCAACCGAAGGAGAAGCCGAACCAGGCGCCCTCCCGCGCGGTCGGCGCATGGCGCAGGAGCCAGAACAGGGTCGCCAGCGCGGCGACGCCGACCGGAACGAAATGAAACGGCGCGAACGCGAAGACCGACAGCGCGCCAGCGGCCAGTGCCAGGAGCCGCGGCAGGATCCGGCGACCGCGCGTGGCCACTTATTCGTTCGTGTCGGCGGGTGGCGTGGGGGCGAGTCGCTCGACCTGCAGCGTGTGGAGGCGGCGACTGTCGGCACGCAGCACGCTGAAGCGCAGGCCATCGAGCGTGGTCGTCTCGCCGCGCTTCGGCAAGCGACCGAAAGCACGCAGCAGCAGGCCGCCGACGGTGTCGAACTCGTCGTCCGGAAACGTCGTACCGAGTTGCTGGTTGAAATCGGCGATCTCGGTCTTCGCCTTCACCCGGTATTTGCCGTTGGCCTCGGGAATGATGTCGTCCTCGCTCTCGTCGAAGTCGTACTCGTCCTCGATGTCGCCGACGATCTGCTCGAGCACGTCCTCGATGGTCACGAGGCCCGACACGCCGCCGTATTCGTCGACGACGATCGCGATGTGATTGCGATTGGCACGAAATTCCCGCAACAGCACGTTCAGGCGCTTGGATTCGGGCACGAACACCGCTGGCCGCAGCGTGTCGCGCAGGTTGAACGCCTCGGGACTCGCGTAGTAGTTGAGCAACTCCTTGGCGAGCAGGATGCCGACCACGTCGTCCTTGCTTTCACCGATGACCGGAAAGCGCGAGTGGCGTGTCTCGACGACCAGTGGGATGAACTCGAGGACCTCGTCCTCGATCGACACGCAGTCCATCTGTGCCCGGGGGATCATGATGTCGCGTACGGTGGCTTCCGACACCGACAACACGCCCTCGATCATCGACAACGCATCGGCATCGAGCAGATGGCGGTCGAAGGCGCCGCGCATGATGGCGAGGAGTTCCTCGCGGTCTTCGGGTTCCCGCGTCAGGAGCGCCGTCAGGCGTTCGATGAGCGTCGGCTTGGCGCCGTTGCGCGCGTCGTCGCTATCGGCTGACATAGGGATTGGCGATGCCAAGTGTCGCGAGAATTGCGATCTCGCGTCCTTCCATCACCGCGGCGTCGCCGGGGCGTTCGTGGTCGTATCCTTGCATATGCAACAGGCCGTGGACCACCAGATGAGCGAAATGGGTGAGCAACGGCTTGTCCTGTGCCTGCGCTTCCTGGCGTACCACGGGTACGCACAACACGACGTCGCCTGCGCGCGGATGTTCGTCATCGTACACGAACGTCAGCACGTTGGTCGCGTAGTCCTTGCCGCGGAATTCGGCGTTGAGGGCGCGCCCTTCGATGGCTTCCACGAAGCGCACGGTGACCGTCGCGTCCGCCTCCAGCGCCGCTCGCACCCAACGCCGCACGCGCGGGCGCAACGGCAGGTCCCGCGCGTTGCTCGCGTACTGCACCGAAAGGGACAGTGCCGGTGCTGCCACGCTGCCGCGGCGCACAACGGTGGTGCGTGTCACGATGAGCCGGCATGCGCGTACGCCAGCATGCGCCGAAAGGCCGCAACGATCGTAGCGTCATCCACGTTCAGCGCGTTGTCCCCGACGTAGAGTTCGGTCATCGCCCAACCCGGCGTCGGCGTGGCGGCGAAACGCTGGGCGAGCCACACACCGTCTTCCTCGGCAATGCGGTCGCGCGCTACGGCGAGCGCGTCCGCGTCGGCCGCGATGTGCAGATGGAACATGTTGACCTGCGGCGGCATCGGGCGGATACGCAGACCCTCAACGTGCGCCAGCGCTGCTGCCATTGCCTGTGCGCGTGCGCGGTAGGCGGGCATGCGCGCCAGCGCGGCGTCCAGACGCATCGCGGCGGAGGCCACCGTGGCGTGCTGCTGTACCAGCATGCCGCCGTGCCGATGCCGCCACACGCGTGCTTCGCGCACGAAGTCGGCGGGGCCGAGCAGCATCGACCCGGACAGCGCCCCGATGCCTTTGTAGAACGACACGTACACCGAGTCGAAGTGCGCACAGACCTCGGCGTAGGTGTGCGGGGCGTATGCCTCGCGCGCTTCCCACAGGCGGGCCCCATCCATGTGCAGGAACATGCCGCGGGCGCGCGCCCGCGCGACAAGCTCCGCGAGTTCATCCCAGGTGGGAAGCTGCCCGCCGATTTCGCGTGCCGGCAACTCGACGAGAAGCGCGGCAATGCGCTCCGCACAGGCATCGAGATCCACGGCCAGCGTGGGCCGGTCGGCGACACCGAGCAGCGTCGCAGCGAGCCGGTGCAGGCGCGCGTAGCCCCGCTGCTCATGCAGCTCGAGATGTGCGGTCGGGTGCATGGCGATATCTGGTACGCCGACGCGATCGGACCAGACACGCAACGCAATCTGCTGTGCCATGGTTCCGCTCGGCATGTAAACGGCCGCTTCCTTGCCCAGCAACGCCGCCACTTTTTCCTCGAATGCGTCGATCAGGGCGCCGCCGCCGTAGCGATCAGGCCACCAGCCATTACTGCGGCACCATTCGCCGACGCGCAACAGTTCCTCGCCGGGCGTCCCCTCGGGGTGGCCAGCAACGACGTGCCTGCAGCGCCGGCGCAGATCATCCTGCCCGGACAGGCCCGGTTTCGCAGCGGAATCGTCAGCGCCGGCGGTTGTCGTCGTCGGCATTGGCAGCGGATTCCCGGTCGTAGGCGTCGATGATCTTTTGTACCAGCGGGTGACGCACCACGTCCGCACTGGTGAACTGGCTGAAGGCGATGCCCCGGATCCCGGCCAGGATGCGCTTCACTTCGACCAGGCCGCTTTTCTGGCCGCGGGCGAGATCGATCTGCGTGATGTCGCCGGTCACCACCGTCCTCGACCCGAAGCCGATGCGCGTCAGGAACATTTTCATCTGCTCGGGCGTGGTGTTCTGCGCTTCGTCGAGGATCACGAACGCATGGTTGAGCGTACGTCCGCGCATGTAGGCGAGCGGCGCCAACTCGATGGTCGCGCGTTCGAGCAGCTTGGCGACGCGGTCGAAGCCCATGAGATCGTACAGCGCGTCGTACAGCGGGCGCAGGTACGGATCGACTTTCTGCGCCAGATCGCCGGGCAGGAATCCCAGCCGTTCGCCGGCTTCGACGGCGGGACGGACCAGCACGATACGCTTCACGGCGTCGCGTTCGAGCGCATCCACCGCGCAGGCGACCGCGAGATAGGTCTTGCCCGTGCCTGCCGGACCGATGCCGAACGTGATGTCGTGCCCGGCGATGTCCTTGAGGTAGGCGACCTGGTTCGGCGTACGACCACGCAGGTCGGCGCGCCGCGTACGCAGGCGCGGCCCGTCATCCGGATCCGGGTCCGCCTTCGGCGCGGCTGGGGCCTGCGCGCCGATCTCCACCAGCCCGAGCTGGATGTCGTCGACCGACAGGGGCTTGCCGGCGGCGGCGTAGAAACGCTGCAATGCCTTCGTGGCGTGCGCGGCCGGTCCGGCGTCTCCGGCGATCGTGAACACACCGCCGCGACGCGTGATCGCCACATCGAGGGCTGCCTCGATCTGGCGCAGGTTCGCGTCGAGTGGACCGGTCAGGTTGGCCAGCGCGCGATTGTCGAGCGGCGTCAGCGTGACCGAACGCCGCTTTGGCTGGGCGGGCATGGTCAGAGGGTTTGCCGCTGCAGCGGCGCCTTCAGCGCGTCATCGAGCGCAGCGAGGCTCTCCGCGATGTGCGCGCGCGTTTCGGGGCTGGCGCGGGAACGGCGCTGCGCGGCCGCGAACTCGTCACGCAACCGCACCGCGTCCGCGCGCAGTTGCGCACGCGCATCGGGGGGCATGTTGGTTGGCGTGCGTACGAGGACTGTCCCCAGCCGCGCGACGTACTCGCGCTGGAGGTTGCGGCGGATGAGCGGGATATCCTTGCCGGACTTGAGCTCCGCGAAGATTGCGGCGTGCAGGGTCGCGTAAAGGTCCGACAAGCGCAGTGCTTCACCGGGCTGCAGTGCCTTCAACTCGTTGTTCAGCACGCGTTGGGCGACGTCGGGTCCAAGCAATGGGCCGAGGACCGCGCGATGGACGTTCAGCACCAGCTGGTCCACGGCGATGTCCACTGGCGGCGTCGTACGGCCGAGCTCCTTGACGTCGTCGATGTCGAAATCGCTGTACGAGAGCTTGCGCAGGAACGCCGGCGGAAAGCGGAAGCTGTCCGCCGCGAAAACCGAGTCGGCGATGAGCGCCAGCGCCGCGCGCTGTTTTTCTGCCGGTATTGGATCGAGCGGCACGCGTCCGCTCGCGGCGTGGTCGGTCACCACGGTCAGGCCGCCGATGTATTTGACGGCGTACAGCGCGCTTTGCTGCACCTCGAACAGCCCGCGCGTGAAGTTGCGCCGCAGGAGCGCGTAGGATTCGTCCGGCCGCAGCTGCCGATCCTCCGCGAGCTGCCACAGCTCCCGCGCGAGGCGCAGCTGCCGGTTCGCGAACAGCAGCGGGTCGGTGCCCAGATCGAAGGTATTGGCGAGCGGATCGAGACCGCTGCGGAAAGTCACGTCGTCGGAGCGAAACGCGAGGAGCGGTTCGCTCGAGCGCGCGGCGATCCGGGCGAGCTCGCGCGCTTCCTCGGCATGTGCCAGTTCGCGGTAGCCATATTCGATCGCCCAGTAGTCATACGGCCCCAGCGTGGACATGTGGTACTCGCCCTGCGGCTCGCCCGGCAGTGCGAGATTCACGGCGTTGTACTCCATGACCGATCCGGCGATGCCGTTGCGGCGGGTGAAATCGCGGTCGGCGAGTTGCGCTTCGGTATACACGACCGACGCCCGGAAGTTGTGTGTGAGCCCGAGCGTGTGGCCGACCTCGTGCATCGTCGTGGACTTGAGCCGGCCGAGGATGAATGCCTCCGCTTCCGGACCGTCGAGCGTCAGTCCCTCGCGCGCTTCGAGGAGCGCGAGCGCGAAGCCGGCGTGCGCGGCGCCTTCCGCCGCATAGGTGCAGTACGGCGCATCGTCGTCCCCGTCCATCGACGGGCGCGATGGGACGGATTCGGTGCCGTAGCTGCGGATAGCGCGAAACTGGGTCGCGTCCATGCCGATGTCGGCGTCGAGAATCTCGCCGGTGCGCGGATCGACCACCGAAGGCCCGATGGCGGTGAACGCGCTGCGCGTCGTGGCCATCCACCGGATCGAAGCGTGGCGGATGTCCGACGTATTGAAGTCGGCATCGTCGGGCTGGATCTCGACCCGGATCGCATCCTTGTAGCCGATGCGCTCGAAGGCCTTGTTCCACTCCAGCACACCCTCGCGAATCGTCGCCCGGTACTTCTCCGGCACCGTGCGATCGATCCAGAAGACGATCGGCTGCCTGGGTTCCGACATGGCTGCCGTCGGGTCCTTCTTTTCCAGCCGCCACCGGTTGGCGTAGCGAACGAGCGGAATACGCCGGTCGTCGGTGGTGAAATCCCAGCGCTCGGTCGTGAAGTAGCCGATGCGGCTGTCCGCGCGCCGCGGGGTCATCGGCGTGTCCGGCAGCTTGGCTATCGAGTAGTGGAAGCCCAGGAACAGGCTGCGGATATCGGGCACCGTCGACGGCGGCTCGGTAGCTTGCTGGCCGGCCGGGGGAGTGGCCACCCGCGCGAGTGCGTAATGCGCCGTCACGCTGAACGATGCGAAGTCCGGCGTGCTGCGCACGTCCTTGAACGAGGAGTTGCGTGCGTCGAAGGCGTAGGCCTGCCGATAGGTCTGGTCGAGCCGTGCCGCAGACCCCGTCAGGTCCGCGAGGAAGAGCGCGTTGGCCTCGACCAGGATCGATTTGCGTTCCGGATGCGGCTGCGAGAGCACGGTTGCGCTGGCGATCAGACTGTCGGAGAAACCTTCCGCTACCGCGCGTGCCTCCGGTGACCCTGGCTGCGCCGTGTATTTCACGTTGCGCGCGACGAACTGGACGCTGTTGCCAACCTTGCGGAACACCACCACCTTGGGACCACCGAACCGCCGCGACAGGCTGCTGCTCATCGAGCCGGCAAAGAAATGGTTCTCCCCCAGGCCCTGGTCGAGATTGGTGGAGAAGAAATACGGGTGCTCGAGTTGCTCCGGGGTGAGCTCGAGAAAGACCTTGTCATCCTTGCGCCACAGCGCGAAGAGGCCGGGAAGCGGCGTCGCGTCGCGCACGATCTCCGCGAACGGACGCAGGCCGGTGGCGCCGGGCGCCGCCGCCGTGTGCGGCGCGCTGCCCGGGGCACCGGCCAGACGCTGCGCGTTGGCGATAGCCTGTGCCGACGGGACGCCCGCGGTGGGGCTACCGGGATCCGCGCCGGGGTTCTCCACCGTCCCGGCGGTGGTCGCGCAGGCGGCGAGCAGGCAGGCGCCGGCGGTGGTCAGTACGTGGCCGAGCACGGCAAGCGCTGACAGAGGCCTTGCCACGGCCTCGGCATGCCCTGCAAAGGCGGAAATTCGATCAGGATGCAAGGGTTTCTCCGCGCAGCGAGTGCGACATCGCGTCGGTGATGCGCACCGGCACGTATGTGCCGATGAGGCTCGCATCGCCGGCGAAATTGACGACCCGATTGTTCTCCGTGCGCGCGGCAAGCTCGTCGTTGTTCCTGGCGGCGCGGCCGGTCACCAGCACCTCCTGCCGCGAGCCGACCATGGCTTCGCTGTGCGCGCGGTACTGCGCGTCCAGCACTGCCTGCAGCGCTTCGAGTCGGGCCTGTTTCTCCGCCACCGGTACCGCGTCGGTGAGTTCCGCCGCCGGGGTGCCCGGCCGCGGGCTGTACAGGAAGCTGAAGGCGCCGTCGAAGCCCACGTCCTCGACCAATCGCATCGTCTGCGCGAAGTCGGTGGCGCTTTCGCCCGGAAAGCCGACGATGAAATCGGACGACAGCGACAGTCCCGCCCGGCGCTCGCGCAGGCGCCGCACGATCGACTTGTATTCGAGGCTCGTATAGCCGCGCTTCATGGCGGCCAGCACGCGGTCCGACCCCGATTGCACCGGCAGGTGCAACTGGCAGACCAGCTTGTCGAGGTCGGCGTAGGCGTCGATCAGGCGCGGCGTCATTTCCTTGGGGTGCGACGTCGTGTAACGGATCCGGCGGATGCCCGGCACTTCCGCCACGTATTCGAGCAGCGTGGCGAAATCCGCGATCTCGGTGCCGGCGCCCATCGTGCCGCGGTACGCATTCACGTTCTGGCCGAGCAGCGTGATCTCGCGCACCCCCTGGTCGCACAGGTCCGCCACTTCGGTCAATACGTCCTCGAACGGGCGCGAGACTTCTTCGCCGCGCGTATAGGGCACGACGCAGAAGGAGCAATACTTGCTGCACCCTTCCATAATGGACACGAACGCGGAGGCACTTTCGACGCGTGGCGGCGGCAGCGCGTCGAACTTCTCGATTTCCGGAAAGCTCACGTCGACCTGCGCTTTGCCGGTGGCGCGACGGCGCGCAAGCAGCTCCGGGAGCCGATGCAGGGTCTGCGGCCCGAACACCACGTCGACGAAGGGGGCGCGGGCCACGATCGCTGCGCCTTCCTGCGAGGCAACGCAGCCACCCACCCCGATCATCAGGTGCGGATTCTGTGCCTTCAATGCGCGGACGCGGCCGAGGTCATGGAACACGCGCTCCTGCGCTTTCTCGCGCACCGAGCAGGTGTTGAACAGGATGATGTCGGCGTCCTCGGGACGCGATGCCGGCGTGGTGCCTTCGCTGGCATGCAGCACATCCGCCATCTTGTCCGAGTCGTACTCGTTCATCTGGCAGCCGAACGTGCGGATGAAGAGCTTCTTCGTCACGGCTTTGGCGGCCCCGGAGCGGCGGTGAATCCGTGGGGGCGGGAGGCAAGGAGTCGAATTATACCAAGGGCCCGCGATGCGGATGCGGGATACCGGCTCGCCAATCCCGCCGCAGCGCCCGGCGAATCGGCCTGGCATACAATAGTCGGCGCAGGTGTCCGCCGCGGTTCCTTCGCGGCGGGTGAAACGGGAATGCGGTGCCGCGCGAAGCGATTCGTGCGAATGCCGCGGCTGCCCCCGCAACGGTAAGCCTTCGAGGTCCGCTCCACCAAGCCACTGTCGCGCACAGGCGACGGGAAGGCGAGCGGTACCGCACGGCGAGCCCGGAGACCGGCCTGCAACCGGTCCGACGCGCACCAGTCGCTGGTGGCCCGGATCGGCGATGCGCAATGCGGGAGGCATTGCCGCCGCCGGTCGTAGTGTGGATGCGCGCCGCAGGGTGGGCCTCCGCAGCGCGTCCGTCGCGCCGAACCTTCCGCGTTGCTTCCCTTGAAGCTGCACGCCGTGCGGGGATGCATGGCACAACGCGGAGCAACCCGATGTTCTTTCTCCTGCACGCAAACCGATGCGGCCCCCGTTCAAGTTTTGGCCGCGCCATCCAGCTGTTACCGCTGGTCGTCGTCGGCATCGCGCAGGCGCAACCGGCGCAGCCGCCAGCCAAGGCGACGCTCGAGCCGGTTGCCGTCACGGCGTCGCGCAACCCGCAGCCCATCGCCGACCTGCTGGCGGACCTCACCGTCATCGACGCGGAAACGATCCTGCGCAGCGGCGCGCAGAGCCTCCCGCAGCTTCTGCAGCGCCAGCCCGGCGTCGAAGTCACGATCTCCGGGGGTCCCGGCGCCACGTCGGGCGCTTTTCTGCGCGGCGCCAACGCGGGGCAGACGCTGGTGCTGGTCGATGGGCTGCGGGTCGGCTCGTCGTCGGTGGGCGCGACTTCGCTCGAGGCGATCCCCCTCGATCAGATCGAGCGCATCGAGATCCTGCGCGGCCCGGCGTCCAGCCTGTACGGCGCCGATGCGATCGGCGGTGTGATCCAGGTGTTCACCAAGCAGGCGGAAGGCCGTACGTTCGTCCCCAACGCTTCCGCGGGCTACGGCACGTATGACACGCGCAGCGTCAATGGCGGGCTGCGGGGCGCGCTCGGGCCGCTGCGCTTTTCGGTGCAGGCGGGCGGTACGCGCAGCGACGGCTTCAACGCGATCGAGAATCCGCGCAATTTCAGCTACAACGACGACCGCGACGGCTACGCGTCGGAAAACGTCGGGCTCAATGCCGTGCTGCCGTGGGCCGATGAACAGGACGTCGCGGTGACCTACTTTCGCAATCGCCTCAACAATCAGTACGATGGCAGTCCGGGCTTCGACGACCGGACGGTCACGACGCTGGAAGCATGGTCGGTCGTCAGCCGCAACCAGCTGGCCAGCCACTGGCGCTCGACGCTGACGCTGGGCTCGGGCAGCGACGACTCGGTGTCGCAGACGGCATTCGGCGATTACCCGTTCAAGACCACGCAGCGACAATACCTGTGGCAGAACGACGTGACCCTTTCCTACGGCCAGTTGTCGGTGATCGTCGAGCGTCGCGAGGAGCACCTCGCCACGGACACGGGCTTCGCGGTGACCGACCGGGACACCAACTCTGCCACCGGCATCTACCAATTGCAGTACGGCGCGCTCGCGCTGCAGGCAAATCTGCGCCGTGATGATTCGGCCCAGTATGGCGGGCAGACGACGGGCAGCCTGGCGCTCGGTTACAAGCTTTCGCCGGCGTGGCGCGTGACCGCCGGCTATAACACCGGCTTCAAGGCGCCTTCGTTCAACGACCTCTACTACCCGGGATTCTCCAATCCGAACCTGGAGCCGGAGACGTCCGACAACGTCGAACTCGGCGCCTACTGGACAGCGTCCAGGGGCGAGGTGCGCTGGGAAGGCCGCGTGGTCGGCTATCACAACAAGGTCAGCCAACTGATCGTTTTTGGCTGCGACGCGCAGTTCAACTGCGTGCCGCGCAACGTCAATCGCGCAACGCTGGAAGGGGCGACGCTGGGCCTCGACGTGACGTGGCGGGACACGCTCGTCAAGGCATCGCTCGACCTCGGCAATCCTGAGGACGATGCGACCGGCAAGCTCCTGCCGCGACGCGCGCGGGCACACGGCGCCATGCAGGTGTTGCAACCGGTAGGCCCCGTGCAGGTTGGCGTCGAATTCGTCGCGTCGTCGCTGCGCTACGAAGATGTCGCCAACACCATCAGGATGGGTGGTTACGGCATCGTCAACCTGACGGCGCAGTGGCCGTTCGCGCCGGGCTGGACGCTGCTTGCGCGCGGCAACAACGTGTTCGACAAGAACTATGAGTTGACCGCGGACTACGCGACCGGCGGCGCCACGGCGTTCGTGGGGATTCGCTGGCAGCCATGACCCGTTCGCGGCGCGGCAGTGGCTGGCGGCGGGTGCGGCATTGGCTGCTCCCGTTTGCGCGCATGCTCGGGTGGCTGGCATTTGCCTGGGGTTCCAGTGTCCCTGCGCTCGCCGGCCCCACCGTACGCGACGGCACCGGCGCCACGGTTTCGCTGCCGCAAGCTGCCCATCGAATCATCAGTCTCGCACCGCACGCGACCGAGCTTCTGTATGCCGCCGCGGCGGGCCCCGCGCTGGTCGGCGTACTGGCGCACAGCGATTGGCCGCCGGCAGCCCGCAGCCTGCCGCGGGTCGGCGACTCCGCTGCGCTCGACATCGAGCGCATCATCGTGCTCAAGCCGGACCTGATCGTTACCTGGCCGTATACGACACCGGCGCAGGTGGCCCAGTTGCGCAACCTCGGCATCGCGATCTATACGACCGATGCGCGATCGATCGGCGACATCCCCGACGATGTGGAACGCCTGGCGACCCTGGCCGGAACGCGTGCACAGGCCGAGCCGGCGATCGCCACGATGCGCCGACGCATCGCCGCCATCGAACGGCGGCGTGAAACTGTTCGGCCCATGCGCGTGTTCTACCAGCTCGGCGACAAGCCGATGTATACGGTGGGCGCCCCACAACTCATCACGCGTGCCATTCACGCTTGCGGGGGCGACAATGTGTTCGGATCGGTGCCGGTGGCCGCGCCCCTGGTGAATGTCGAAGCGGTGCTGGCCGCGGCGCCGGAGGCGATCCTGGCCGGGACCGACGATGCGCGGCCTCCGGCCTGGCTGCAATCCTGGCGGGCCTGGCCCACGCTGCCTGCCGTTCGCGCCGGGAACCTGTTCACCGTCGACGCGATGCTGCTGCACCGGCCGGGGCCGCGTTTCGTCGACGGCGTCGAGGCGATCTGCGGTGTGCTGGATCGGGCGCGGGCTGCCCTGCACGATCCGCCGCGAGCACGGTGAGTCCGGCCATCGAGGAGGCAAACAAGTCGGCGCCCTCGCCTGACGAATCTATAATTGTCGCTCTGCGTCTTCATTGCGAGCGATGAACAAGGCCTTCACCCGCGAATCCGAAGAAGCCGACGACGACGACATTCCCGACGGCGCGTCGGCGCTGCCGGCCGGCAGCAAGAATTACATGACGCCGGATGGATTTGCGCGGATGAAAGCGGAACTCGACCGGCTGGTGAGTGCGGAGCGCCCGGAACTCGTGGCGACCATCGCCTGGGCCGCCGGCAACGGTGACCGTTCCGAGAACGGCGATTACATCTACGGCAAGAAGCGTTTGCGCGAAGTCGATCGGCGCATCCGTTTCCTGATCAAGCGCCTCGATCGAGCCGAGGTGGTGGATCCCGTCGCCCGGGCGGCCGCGGAAGATGATGACCGCATTTTCTTCGGTGCCACGGTCACCGTGGCGGACGGACAGGGCATGCAACGGACGGTAAGCATCGTCGGTATCGACGAAATCGATACCAATCGCGGCTACATCAGCTGGGTCTCGCCGATGGCGCGCGCGCTGATCAAGGCCAGCGAAGGCGACACGGTCACGGTGCAAACACCCGCCGGACCGGAGGAACTCGAGATCATGACGGTGCGCTATCTCCCGTTGACTACAGGTACCCCGTCGACCCCGGCCCGATGAACGGAAGGAGGCGCGGTTGACGCCTGTGGCGCCCGCCCCCTATATTGAGCCTGCACGCCTGATCAATGCCATGGAAAACGACCTCGCCCAACTCGAGCAGAAGCTGGCCACGCTCATCGCGCACACGCGAGCGCTGCGCGCGGCGAATGAGTCGTTGCGGCATGAACTCGCTACCGCGCAGGAACGCAATCGCGAGATGACGATTCGCGCGCAACAGGCAAGCGCGCGCCTCGACGCGCTGATCGCCAGGATGCCGGCCGAATGACCGGGAAGAAAAACGGCTCCGCGGGCAGCATGCAGTTCGACATCCGGATCCTCGGCCGCGAGTACAAGGTGGCCTGCGGCGAGGACGAGCGCGCCGACCTGCTCGAAGCGGTCACGTTCGTCGACCGGCAGATGCGCGAGATTCGTGACGGCAGCAAGAGCGCCGGCATCGAGCGCGTGGCGGTAATGGCGGCGCTGAATATCGCCAACGACCTCCTGCGCGAGCGCAAGGCGATGGCGCGGCCCACGGCGCCGCGCGCACCCGACGCGGAGAGCGTTGACGACAAGATCGTGCAGCGTAGAATCCAGGCGATGCACGCGGCGATCGATCAGGCGCTGGCGGGGCAGGAAAAGCTGTTCTGATCGACGCGGCCAGGGCGGTGTCAGGACATCCCGCGCCTTGCTGTAAAGTGTTCCATGTTCCCTGGGGTGTGCGATTCGGCCCTGCACTCTTTGAACCAATGCTCTCGTAGCGAGGTTGCCTTTGCCCTTGTGAACCGGTGTGCGCCCCCAAGCGGAAGCGCCTGAAGGTTCCGGCAGGCGACCAATCTTGAACCCCGGTTCAAGAGAACGGTCGAGACGGCATTCTGGGGGACGCCTATTGTCGCAAACGGCGCCGCACATCGGCGCCGTTTGTCTTGGCCGCATCGCGGCGAGCGGAAGGACAATGTGCGCTACTGGCTGATGAAATCCGAACCGGACGAGGTGTCGATCGACGATCTCGCCGGCATGAAGATGCAGACCACGCCCTGGTTCGGCGTGCGCAGTTACCAGGCGCGCAACTACATGCGCGAGATGCAGGTAGGCGACCGTGCGTTCTTCTATCACTCGAGCTGTCCCGAACCCGGCGTGGCCGGCATCGTCGAAGTATCGAAGCTCGCGTATCCGGATGCGTCGCAGTTCGACGCGAAGGGCAAGTACTACGACCCGAAGGCCACGCGGGACACGCCGCGCTGGTTCAACGTCGACGTGAGGCTTGTCGAGAAGACGCGCCTCGTGCCGATCGCCGAGATGCGGGCCGAGCCCGCGCTCGCCGCCATGATCACGCTGCGCAAGGGAAATCGCCTTTCGATCACGCCGGTGACGCCGAAGGAGTGGAACACCGTCGTCAAGCTCGCCGCCCGCAAAGTGCCCGCCGCGTGAAGCGCCGCTGCGCGGCGCGCGATATCCGTGGACATGGCGTACGGAGCGGCGGTTGGTCCGCGTTGCGCCTGCTCGACCTCCCGCGGTGGGGCGTGCATCGGCCGTCTTCCTGCCGGCCATGACCAACGCGGGTGCCTCCGGATGAACTTCGCCCTCGTCCCGATCTTCCTGGCGCTCGGCGCGTTCGTCGGCTTTCTCGCGGGGCTGCTGGGGATCGGCGGCGGCTTCACCATCGTACCGGTGTTGATGGAGATTTTCGAGCGCGAGCATGTGGCACTTCGCCCATGTGCTGCCACTGGCGATCGGCACGTCGTCAGCGACCATCGTGTTCACGGCAATGTCCTCGGCACGTGCGCATCATGCGCACGGTGCGGTCGCGTGGCCGGTCGTGCGCGCGATGGCGCCTGGGCTGGTGGCCGGTTCGCTGATCGGCCCACAGATCGCGAGCGCCTTGCCGGTACGCGTGATGGCCGGCATTTTCGGCGCGTTCATCTGGTTCGCTGCGGTCCGCATGCTGCGCAAGCCGCAGCTCAAATCGCTGCGGGAACTCCCCGGCGCGCCGGGGCTATTCGGTGTGGGTGCGGGGATCGGCGTGGTTTCCGGAATGGTCGGCACCGGTGGCGCGTTCCTCGCGGTGCCTTTTCTGACCCGCTGCAAGGTCAGCGTGCATTCGGCGGTGGCGACGTCGGCCGCGCTGGGTGTGCCGATTGCACTGGCCGCGACGGTCGGGTACGCGTTCGCCGGCTGGGGCAAGCCGGGCCTGCCGCCGTACGCGATTGGTTACGTTTATCTGCCGGCGCTGGCGGCGATCGCTGTCATGAGCATGCTGTTGGCGCCGTTGGGCGCGCGGATGGCGCACCGGTGGCCGGTCGGCCGGTTGCGCCGCGCGTTTTCGACGATGCTGTTCGTGCTCGGCGGCTACATGCTGTGGAAGGCGCTGCGCGGCTGAAATCGCGCGCTGTCGCCCCCACCCTGCGGGACAGCGCCGCCGGGCGCGCCAGCCGACATCCCTCCGGCTGGCCATCCGCAACGTCAGCTGGCCGCGTGCTCCGCCGTGTCGTAACCACCCAGATCGGTGACCGTACCGCCGGCCGTCACCCGCACCGCGCAGTACTTGAATTCGGGAATCTTGCCGAACGGATCGAGGGCCGGATTGGTGAGTTTGTTCGCCGCTGCTTCGTAATACGCGAACGGGATGAAGATCGCCTTGCGTGGGGTCCCGGCATCGGCGCGCGCATGCAGCGTCACCTTGCCGCGGCGCGATTCGACCGTGATCGCGCCACCCGGAACCACACCGAGCGCGTCGAGGTCGAGCGGATGGATCGACACGACCGGCGAAGGCTCGAGTGCATCCAGCACGCGCGCGCGCCGCGTCATGCTGCCGGTGTGCCAATGCTCGAGCTGGCGTCCGGTGATCAGTACGAACGGGTACTCGGCGTCGGGCTGCTCCGCGCCGGGAATGATGTTGGCTGGCACGAACCTGCCGCGCCCGGTCCTGGTGGGGAAGCTCTCGGTGAAGATCACCGGCTCGCCGGGGTCGCCTTCGTGCTCGCATGGATACGTTACCGCGTGCTCCGCTTCGAGCCGCTCCCACGTGATTCCGGCGATGGACGGCATCGCACGCCGCATCTCGCTGAATACCTCACGCGGGTGCGCGTACGACCAGTCGAGGCCCAGGCGCTTCGCCATCTCGACGACGATCCAGAGGTCCTGCCGCGCCTCGCCTGGCGGGTCGAGCGCCTGCCGGCCGAGCTGCACGGTTCGATCGGTGTTGGTGAACGTCCCGGTTTTCTCGGGGAACGCGGAAGCGGGCAGCACGACGTCCGCCAGATACGCGGTCTCGGTAAGGAACAGGTCCTGCACGACCAGCATCTCGAGATCCGCTAGCGCCGCGCGCGCGTGGTTCACGTCGGGATCCGACATCGCGGGGTTCTCGCCCATGATGTACATGCCCCGGATCTCGCCTGCATGCACGGCATCCATGATCTCGACCACCGTGAGGCCGGGCTTCGAGTCGAGCGGTGTGCCCCAGAGTTCCTCGATGCGCGCCCGCCACACGGGCTCGTCCACGCGGTGGTAGTCCGGCAGCATCATCGGAATCAGGCCAACGTCCGACGCGCCCTGCACGTTGTTCTGCCCCCGTAGCGGATGCAGGCCGGTGCCAGGGCGGCCTACCTGCCCGGTCATCATCGCGAGTGCGATCAGGCAGCGCGCGTTGTCGGTACCGTGGATGTGCTGCGAGATACCCATGCCCCACAGGATGATCGACGCCTTCGAAGTCGCGTACAGGCGCGCGACTTCGCGGATAGTGTCGGCCGGAATGCCGCACAGCGGCGCCATCGCTTCCGGACTCATGCCCTCGACGTTGCGCCGCAATTCCTCGTAGCCGGTGGTGCGCTCGGCGATGAACTTCGCGTCGACCAGTTCCTCGTGCACGATCACGTGCATCAGCGCGTTGAGCAGCGCGACGTCCGTGTCGGCGCGAAACTGCAGGAAGTGCGTGGCGAGCCGGGTGAGGTCGGACTGGCGCGGATCGGCCACGATCAGCTTGCTGCCGTTCTTCACCGCATTCTTGATCCAGGTGGCGGCCACCGGGTGATTCACGGTGGGATTGGCGCCGATGATGAAGATCACCTCGGCGTGCAGCACGTCCATCACCGGGTTCGAGACGGCCCCCGAGCCGATGCCTTCGAGCAGCGCGGCCACGCTCGACGCGTGACACAGGCGCGTGCAGTGATCCACGTTGTTGGAGCCGAAGCCGATGCGCACCAGCTTCTGGAACAGATACGCCTCTTCGTTGGAGCCTTTGGCCGAGCCGAAGCCGGCGAGTGCGCGCTTGCCGTGGGTGTCGCGGATGCGGCGGAGCGTTCCGCCGCCGTGGTCGAGTGCTTCTTCCCAGGTCGCTTCCCGAAACACCGCGTACGGGTTGGCCGGATCCATCGTGAAGTCGGCCGACTTCGGGATCCCTGGTTTGCGGATCAGCGGCCTGGTGAGGCGATGCGGATGATGCACGTAGTCGAAACCGAAGCGTCCCTTCACGCACAGGCGCTCTTCGTTGGCAGGCCCGGCGCGGCCTTCGACGCGCACGATCGTGTTGTCTTTCACGTGGTACGTGAGCTGACAGCCCACGCCACAGTACGGGCAGACCGACGCAACCTGCTTGTCCGCCTCGACCAGGTACGCTTCGCGCGCCGGCGCCAGCGCGCCGGTCGGACAGGCCTGCACGCATTCGCCGCAGGCTACACAAGAACTCGCGCCCATCGGATCGTCGAAGTCGAACACGATCGCCGAGTCCGCGCCGCGATAGGCGAAGCCGATCACGTCGTTCACCTGTTCCTCGCGACAGGCGCGCACGCAGCGCGTGCACTGGATGCACGCGTCGAGGTTCACCGCCATCGCTGGATGCGAGAGGTCCGCGAGCGGCTGCTCCCGCTTGGCGAAACGCGGATGCTCGATGCCGAGCTTGCGCTGCCAGTAGGTGAGTTCGTTGTCCGGCTTGTACACCTGGGCGGGCATGTCCGAGGCGAGCAGTTCCACGATCATCTTCTGCGCGTGTACCGCCCGATCGCTGACGCTCGATACCTCCATGCCGGGCGTCGGGTAACGGCAGCATGACGGCGCCAGCGTGCGCTCGCCCTTGATCTCCACCATGCACGAACGGCAGTTGCCGTCGGGCCGCATCCCGTCCTTGTAGCAAAGGCGCGGAATCTCGACGCCGTAACGGTCGGCTGCCTGCAGCAACGATTCGCCGGGCAGTCCGGTGACCGGCTGCCCGTTCAACAGGAATTCGACAGTGGCAGGATCGCGTGCGTTCATCGCTTACCCTTTCGGCGACTGCGCGTGCCCGGCGGAGGCGCTCGCCTCCGTCAGCTCGTCCGGAAAATACTTGACCACGCAGCGGATGGGATTGGGCGCCGCCTGTCCCAGGCCGCAGATCGACGCGTCAGCCATCGCCTGCGACAGCTCCTCGAGGAGCGCCGTGTCCCAGCGCGCTTCGCCCATCAGGCCCACCGCTTTCTGCGTGCCGACGCGGCACGGCGTGCATTGCCCGCACGACTCGTCGGCGAAGAAGCGCATCATGTTGAGCGCCGCGTCGCGGGCGCGATCGTGCTGCGAGAACACGATCACCGCCGCCGAGCCGATGAAGCAGCCATGCGGCTGCAGCGTATCGAAATCGAGCGGGATGTCGTCCATCGAGGCAGGCAGGATGCCGCCGGACGCGCCACCCGGCAGGTAGCCGTAGAGCGTGTGACCGGGCAGCATGCCGCCGCAGTACTCGTCGATGAGCTCGCGCAGCGTGATGCCGGCGGGTGCGAGGTGCACCCCCGGTTTGCTTACGCGGCCGGACACCGAGAACGAGCGCAGGCCCTTGCGGCCGTGGCGGCCCTGCCCGGCGAACCATTCCGCGCCCTTTTCGAGGATGTCGCGCACCCAATGGAGCGTTTCCATGTTGTGCTCGAGCGTGGGCCGGCCGAACAGCCCTACCTGCGCGACATAAGGCGGGCGCAGGCGTGGCATGCCGCGCTTGCCCTCGATGGATTCGATCATCGCCGACTCTTCGCCGCAGATATAGGCGCCGGCACCGCGGCGCAGCCTGATGGTCGGCAACGGGCACGGCGGATCGGCGGCGAGGGCCTCCAGTTCCTCCACGAGCACCGCGCGACAGGCCGCGTATTCGTCGCGCAGATAGATGTAGATCGCCTCGATGCCCACGGCCCACGCCGCGATCAGCATGCCTTCGAGGAAGCGGTGCGGTTCGCGCTCGAGGTAATGGCGATCCTTGAAGGTTCCAGGCTCACCTTCGTCGATGTTGATCGCCATCAGGCGGGGCGCGGGCTCGCCACGCACGATGCGCCACTTGCGGCCGGTGGGAAAGCCGGCGCCGCCCAGGCCGCGCAGCGCCGAATGTTCCATCGCCTGCAACACCGCTTCGAGGTCGCGCTCGCCGGCGACGCACTGGCGCAACGTTGCGTAGCCGCCGGTCGCGCGGTAGGCCGCGAGGCGCTCGGCCGGCGGCGGCACTGCCCGCACGTTACCCTCGGCCAGGGCGGCGCTGACGGTGTCGGCCGAAGCGCGGTCGATCGTGCGCGTGCCGACGACCGCGGCGGGCGCATGCTCGCAGCGGCCGATGCATGGGGCGGCAATGACCCGTACGTCCGCACCGGCTTCGGCCCGCAGCTTCGCCAGCAGCGCATGGCTGCCTGCCATGGCACAGGAATAGGTGTCGCACACCCGAACTGTGACGGCCGGCGGCTCGGGTTCGCCTTCCTTGATGACGTCGAAGTGATGGTAGAACGTGGCCACCTCGTAGACTTCGGCGGTGGCGAGCTTCATCTCGGCGGCCAGCGCCGTGAGGTGTGGGGCGCGCAGGCAGCGATAGCGATCCTGGATCCGGTGCAGGAATTCGACCAGCAGGTCGGGCCGCCGCGGGCTGTCACCCAGGAGATCGCGGATGTCCGCCAGGGCCTGCGGATCGACCACGCGACCTTTGGGCTGCCCGCGCTTGCGGAGCCGCTTCGTGTCGATCACCTGTTCGCGGATTGCCGCCAAGCGGGCCTCCTGGCTTTCGTGACGCGCCGGCGCGCCGGGGTGGGACGCCGTCCGTCGTTCGCGCGAGATCGGCGCACCGCCCGCGATTCTTTAATATATCGTATGTAGTATATCAGCGAGTGTCAACGCGGCCGAATGGCAGGGCGCTGCGGATGCCATCCGCCGGTCAGACCAGAAAGTCGCAGTATTTTTCGACGTAAGTCGCAAGATCGAGCGTGTGCTGGCGAGTCAGGCGCTCGGCCTGTTCGGTGTCGCGTCGTTCGAGGGCGTCGATGATCTTCATGTGGTCGACGATCGAACGGGTGGCGCGGTCATCCTTGGAAATCGTCATCTTGCGAATCGCCCGCACGTGAATCAGCAGGTTCTGCACGGTGTCGGTCATCAGCTTCGATCCGCCCAGGCGAAAGATCGCCTGATGGAAGGCGAGGTTCGCCTCGGAGTATTCCTCCAGGTGCTCGGTTGGCGCCGCGTCGGCGAAGCTGTCGAACATGTGCCGCAGCGACGAGATATCGGCGTCGGACGCGTGCAGGGTTGCGAGACGTGCCGACATGCTCTCGAGGGCCGCCCACATCTGGATCATGTCGATGATGTCGCGCTTGGTCTTGCGCACGATGAAAATGCCGCGTCGTGGCAGCGTGCGCAGAAAGCCCTCCTGCTCGAGCAGGGTCATCGCTTCCCGGACCGGCGTGCGACTCACCCCCAGCGCCTGCGAGAGCTCGCGCTCGTCCAGGCGGATCTCCTCGTGCTGGTCGTAGACGTCGGCGTTGGCGATGGCCTGCTTCAGCACCGCATAAGCCTGCTCGCGGAAACTCATGTTGGTGTTGAGCGGGCGCACCGAGAACGACGGTGCCGCGGCAAGCGTGATGGTGGACATGGTGTCGGCTCCTGCGGCGGGGTCCATGGCAGTACCGGGAATCATGATACGGGCAAGGTGTCGCCCACGGCGCTCGGACAGTCCGCCAACCGGCGGACGCGCCAAGCTCCTCGCGCGTCATGCATGCGACCGCTCATCCGACCTCCCGCGGGTGTGCCGATTCGGCACGCGCGCCTTGGCTCGATGTCCGCGCTACGATGCAGACGACGTGCTGGCGCGTTCTGTGCGCGTCTATGTTGACGCCATTAAGTATATCAGATACGGTATATCAGACAGGCGACCGAGACAGTCGAAAATGACGCCGGCGCACTGACCCCTTCGCACGACAGCTCCCGCACCGACAAGGCGCTGCGCTGGCGAGGGCGGGGCAGAATGACGCAGTCGCCTACTGGAGGAGGCCAATGAGACGACCCACCCGTTGCCGTGCCGCCCGTGGCGCGCGGCATTCCATGCGAACGTGCCTGGCGATCCCTGCCAATACGGCATTGGCAAGCGGCGCATTTCGCGCCGCGTCCACTTAAAACACTTAGGAGGAGCAACATGCGCAATTGGACCAAGCAGGGCGCCTTGGGCGTCGTCGCGGTGGCAGCGTCGCTTTTGGGTTCGCCGATGGCTGCCGCATGGGAGCCGACCAAGGCAGTCGAGTTCATCGTTCCGGCCGGGGCCGGCGGCGGTGCCGACCAGATGGCCCGTTTCATCCAGGGCGTCATCGTCAAGAACAACCTGATGAAGCAGCCGATGGTCGTCATCAACAAGTCCGGTGGTGCCGGGGCCGAGGGCTTCCTCGACGTCAAGGACTCGAAGGGCGATCCCAACAAGATCATCATCACGCTGTCGAACCTGTTCACGACGCCGCTCGCCACCGGCGTGCCATTCAACTGGAAGGACCTGACGCCGGTCGCAATGCTGGCGCTCGACCAGTTCGTCCTCTGGGTCAACGCCGAAACGCCGTACAAGACTGCCAAGGAATACGTCGACGCCGCCAAGGCTGCCGGCGCAGGCAAGTTCAAGATGGGCGGTACCGGCTCCAAGCAGGAAGACCAGATCATCACGGTCGCGGTCGAGAAGGCCACCGGCGCCAAGTTCACCTACATTCCGTACAAGGGCGGCGGTGACGTCGCGGTGCAGCTTACGGGCAAGCACATCGACTCGTCGGTGAACAATCCTATCGAAGCAGTGGCGCAATGGCGGGGCGGTAAGCTGCGGCCGCTGTGCGTTTTCGACGACCAGCGCATGCCGTACAAGGCCAAGGTGACCGACACGATGTCGTGGGGCGACATTCCGACCTGCAAGGAAGCCGGTGTGGCGATGGATTACCTGATGCTGCGCGGCATCTTCATGCCCCCGGGCGTGACGCCCGATCAGGTGGCTTTCTACGTCGATCTCTTCAAGAAGGTGCGCGAAACGCCCGACTGGAAGGAATTCATGGAGAAGGGTGCCTTCAACCAGTCCTTCATGGCGGGTGCCGAGTACACCAAGTGGGTCGAGGCTGCCGAGAAGACGCACCAGGGCCTGATGAAGGAAGCGGGTTTCCTGGCCAAGTAGTCACTGCCAGCGGCCGTGCATCCGGCGCGCGCATGCGCCGGGTGTGCGGTGTGCGCATCTTCGCGTAAGGGCTTGGACCGATGCAATCGGAAAATCAGGGACTCGTCTCGACCCGGGTCATGGAAGTCGCCGTGGGCGCGCTTCTTTTCGCGCTCGGCGCCGTACTCATCGTCGACGCGAACCGCTTGGGGTGGGGTTGGGGCAGTGACGGTCCCCAGTCGGGCTACTTCCCGTTCTACATCGGCCTCATTCTTTGCTTCAGCAGCGTGATGGCGATCATCGGCGGCGTCCGCGGCCCGAAGGCCGGCCGGGTCTTCGTCGAGCGCGGTCAGGCCAAGCTCATCCTGTCGGTGTTTCTGCCCTCCGTGGCGTTCGTGCTGGCCATCGCCTTCCTCGGCATCTACGTGGCATCCGCGCTGTTCATCGCCGGCTTCATGGCCTGGCAGGGCAAGTTCGGCTGGTTGAAATGCGCAACCATCGCCATCCTGGTCGCGATCGCCCTGTTCATGATGTTCGAGGTCTGGTTCAAGGTTCCATTGCCCAAGGGCCCGCTCGAGGCGCTGATCGGCTACTGACCGGCTGACCGCGGTGCGCGCGTCGCCGGCACTGCGGTCCGACGCCCGCGCGCCGCGAGCGGCTGGCTTCAAGGGAGAGCAACGTTGGAAGAGTTGAGTTCGCTGTTCCAGGGATTCGCGGTCGCCTTGTCGTTTCACAACCTTCTGCTGATGCTGGTCGGGGTGCTTCTCGGCGTGCTGATCGGCGTTCTGCCGGGACTGGGCGGCGCCAACGGCGTGGCGATCCTGCTGCCACTGACGTTTTCGATGAATCCGACGTCGGCCATCATCATGCTTTCCTGCATCTACTGGGGCGCGCTCTTCGGCGGCGCCATCACGTCGATCCTGTTCAACATCCCGGGTGAACCGTGGTCGGTGGCCACCACCTTCGACGGCTATCCGCTCGCCCAGCAGGGGCGTGCCGGCGAGGCGCTCACCGCCGCATTCACGTCGTCGTTCTTCGGCGCCTTCGTAGCGGTTGTACTGATCACGTTCCTATCTCCGCTGGTTGCGCGGTTTGCCTTGCGCTTCGGGCCGCCGGAATTCTTTGCCGTCTATCTGCTGACCTTCTGCAGTTTCGTCGGCATGAGCAAGGGCTCGCCGTTCAAGACGCTGGCCGCGATGATGCTTGGTTTCGGTCTGGCGACGGTCGGGCTCGACACGGTGACGGGGCAGCTGCGCCTCACGTTCGGCTTCACGCCGCTGCTCAAAGGCTTCGACTTCCTGATCGCGGTCATCGGCCTTTTCGGCATCGGCGAGATCCTGCTGACGATGGAGGAGGGGCTCGCCTTCAAGGGCGCGCGCGGCAAGATCGATCCCAAGGTCGTGCTCAATACCTGGAAGCAGCTGCCGAAGTACTGGGTCACGCTGTTGCGCAGCTCGGCGATCGGCTGCTGGATGGGCATCACGCCGGGTGGCGCGACGCCCGCATCGTTCATGAGCTATGGCGTCGCCAAACGCATGTCGAAGAACGGCGACAAGTTCGGAACAGGCCAGCTGGAAGGTGTCGTCGCGCCTGAAACGGCGGCGCATGCCGCCGGCACCAGTGCGCTGCTGCCGATGCTCACGCTTGGCATTCCGGGCTCGCCGACCGCTGCGGTTCTGCTGGGCGGCCTGCTGATCTGGGGCCTGCAACCGGGCCCGCTGCTCTTCGTCGAGCAGAAGGATTTCGTGTGGGGCCTCATCGCGTCGATGTACCTCGGCAACATCGCCGGGTTGATCGTCGTGCTGACCACGGTGCCGCTGTTCGCGGCGATCCTGCGCATCCCGTTCTCCATCATCGCACCGGTGATCATCGTGATCTGCGCGGTGGGTGCCTACACCGTGCACAACTCGATGTTCGACGTCTACCTGATGCTGGTGTTCGGCATCCTCGGCTATCTGTTCAAGAAGCTCGATTACCCGCTGGCGCCGCTCGTTCTGGCGCTGGTGCTTGGGGATCGCGCCGAGGACTCGTTCCGGCAGGCGATCCTCGGATCGCAGGGTGATATGGCCATATTCTTTTCGAACGGCCTGGTCGGGACGATCACGGCCCTCGCACTCTTGATGCTGTTCTGGCCGGTGATCGGCCGGTTGATCGCGCTGGCACGTCCTACGCGTGCCGCGACCTGACGCTGCGAGCGTTCTAGCGAGGATTCGATGATGACCGTGATCGCGATGACGCAGGAAATGGCGACGCTGGGCGTGAACGTCGCGCAAGGCGTCGCGCAGGCGCTCAAGCTCAAGATCGTCCAGCATGAGGTCGGTGACACGGTCGCCGAGCGGATGCAGGTCAAGCGCAGCCTGATCCGGCGCGTGCGCGAGGGCCAGGCCGGGTGGCTGGAAAAGCGCGGCGTCGACGCCGATGCGTTCGCGGTGTACGCCGCCGAAGAAATCCTGACGCTGGCGCAGGCCGGCAATGTGGTGATCCGCGGGTGGGGTGCCACCTGCATCCTGAAGGGGGTCGCGCACATTCCCTGCGTGCGCGTATGCGCACCGATGGACGACCGCGTGCGCTGGTTGATGGAGCGGCTCGACTCCGACGATGCCGAACTTGCGCGCGAGGAGATCGAGCGCTCCGAGGCGGCGCATACCGCGCGCATCCAGCAGAACTTCGGAGTCACGCTCGGCGACCCGCTGCTCTATGACCTGGTGCTCAACACCGGACGGGTGTCGGTCGACAGTTGCATCGAGCAGATCGTCGCGCTGACGAGCCGGCCGGAATTCCAGCCGACGAAGGCAAGCATCGCGCAGCTGGCCAACCTCGCCCTGCAGGCGCGCATCCGCTCGGCGCTCAAGGCGAGTGAAGAAACCGAGGAGGTCAATATCGCACCGGACGTCGACGGCGGCGCGGTAACGTTGCGCGGTATCGTGTTCAGCGCGGAGGAGCGCGAAAAGGCGGCCGCGATCGCTGCTGCCGTGCCCGGCGTCAGCTCCGTGGACAACCAGCTGCGCGTGATGGAGTTCGGCACCCGCCGCTTCACGGGCAGCAAACACTGATTTCCCGCGGACGTTTGAGCCGTCGCGCAGGGGTCCGGGAGCGGTCCAAGCCATTTCGAAGGCCACTGATATATTGTATATTGTGTATCTAGAGATCTAATAGGAAGGCTTCGTCCGGATCCCAGATCCGGGAATCAGGAGCCCGACGTGCCGGTGATGCGCTCGAGCATCGATGCAGGATCCCTCGAAGTAGCTCTGCCTGCCTGCACCGCCCGATCACACCGGCCACCATTGAGGAGCGCGTCATGTCCACTGCTACCGCAACTGCCACCAAGCCTGCCACGAACACGCCCGATGACGCGGTCAAAGCCGCTGCCGGCCAAAGTCCCGCCCCGGCGCAGGAGACCGATGGCTTCGCGCTCGTCATCGAGGCCCTGAAGCTCAACGGCATCGACACGATCTTCGGCCTGCCGGGAATTCCGATCACCGACTTGACGCGCAAACTCCAGGCGTCCGGCATGCGCGTGGTCTCGTTCCGGCACGAGCAGAACGCCGGCTACGCGGCATCGATCGCCGGCTTTCTGACGCAGAAGCCGGGCATCTGCCTCACGGTGTCGGCGCCGGGCTTTCTCAACGGCCTGACCGCGCTCGCGCACGCGACCGTCAACTGTTTCCCGATGATCCTGATCAGCGGCTCCTCCGAGCGCGAGATCGTCGACCTGCAGCAGGGTGACTACGAGGAAATGGATCAGCTCGCCATCGCCAAGCCACTGGCCAAGGCGGCGTTCCGCGTGCTTCACGCCGAGGACATCGGTGTCGGCGTCGCGCGCGCGATCCGCGCCGCAGTGTCGGGGCGGCCGGGCGGCGTCTATCTCGACCTGCCGGCGAAGCTGTTCCCGCAGGCTGTCGAGGCCGCGTCCGGAATGGCGTCGCTGATCAAGGTGGTCGATGCGGCACCACGGCAGATTCCGGCCCCGGAAGCCGTCGAACGCGCGCTCGATCTCCTGAAGGGCGCGCAAAAGCCGCTGATCATCCTCGGCAAGGGCGCCGCCTATGCGCAGGCCGATGCCGACATCCGCGCACTGGTCGAGAAGACCGGCATTCCGTACCTGCCGATGTCGATGGCCAAGGGTCTGTTGCCCGATACGCACGAGCAATGTGCGTCGGCCGCGCGCTCGTTCGTGCTGCCGGAAGCCGACGTGGTGATGCTGATCGGCGCACGTCTCAACTGGCTGCTCTCGCATGGCAAGGGCAAGACCTGGGGCGGCGCCAGCGCCAAGACCTGGGGCGGGCAGCAATTCGTGCAGGTGGACATCTCGCCGCAGGAAGCGGACAGCAACGTGTCCATCGCCGCGCCGGTCGTCGGCGACATCGGCTCGTGCGTGAAGGCGTTGCTCGACGGGATCGGTGCCGGGTGGAGCAAGCCGCCGGCCGAATGGACCGGGGCGATCGCCGAGCGCAAGAGCAAGAACATCGCCAAGATGGCCGAGACGCTCGCCAAGAATCCGTCGCCGATGAGCTTTCAAAGCGCACTCAACGTCGTGCGCGACATGGTGAAGGCGAACCCCGACGCGGTGCTGGTCAACGAGGGCGCCAACGCGCTCGACTTCACCCGCAGCATCGTCGACATGTACAAGCCGCGCAAACGCATCGACGTGGGCACCTGGGGAATCATGGGCATCGGCATGGGCTACAGCGTGGCCGCGGCCGTGGTGACCGGGCAGCAGGTGATCGCGGTCGAGGGCGACAGCGCGTTTGGCTTCTCCGGCATGGAGACCGAGACGATCTGCCGCTACAACCTGCCGGTATGCGTCGTGATCATGAACAACAACGGTGTCTATCGCGGCGACGAGAAGAACCCCACGGGCGGCACCGATCCGTCGCCGCTGGTGTTCGTCAAGGACGCGCGCTACGAGAAGCTGATGGAGGCCTTCGGCGGTGTCGGCGTGCACGCCAAGACGCCGGACGAACTGCGCAGTGCGATGGAAGAGGCGATCCGGTCGCGGCGGCCGACGCTGATCAACGCGGTCATCGACGAGGGCGGTGGCACGGAGAGCGGCCGCATCACCAGCCTCAATCCTTCTGCCAAGAAGAAGAGTTGAGCCGGGCCGTGTTCGAGCGTCGTCGAGGCGACGCTCGCGGCACGACCGGCGCCGGCGCGACGACGCTCAACTCGGCCGAACGTCAGCGCCAACGAAACGATTTCGGCCCGACGGCCACACACCGAATGCAATGGACAGGGGAATGAGATGAGCAAGGCATTGGACGGCGTCCGCATCCTGGACTTCACCCACGTACAGTCAGGTCCGACGTGCACGCAGCTCCTGGCGTGGCTCGGCGCCGACGTGATCAAGGTCGAGCGGGCCGGCGAAGGGGACATCACGCGCGGCCAGCTGCGCGACATCCCTGGCGTGGACAGCCTCTATTTCACGATGCTGAACCACAACAAGCGTTCGGTCACCGTCGACGCCAAGAACGCGAAGGGCAAGGAGGTCATCGAGGCGCTGATCAGGAAATGCGACGTGCTGGTCGAGAACTTTGCGCCCGGCGCGCTCGACCGCATGGGCTTCACGTGGGAGCGCATCCAGGCGCTCAATCCGCGCATGATCGTGGCGTCGGTCAAGGGCTTCGGCCCGGGGCCGTACGAGGATTGCAAGGTCTACGAGAACGTCGCGCAATGCGCGGGCGGCGCGGCTTCCACCACCGGCTTCGACGACGGTCCGCCGCTGGTCACCGGCGCGCAGATCGGCGACTCGGGCACCGGCTTGCACCTGGCATTGGGCATTGTCGCGGCGCTATATCAACGCAACACCACCGGTCGCGGGCAGAAGGTACTGGCGGCCATGCAGGACGGTGTGCTGAACCTGTGCCGCGTCAAGTTGCGCGACCAGCAGCGTCTCGACCGCAACCATGTGATGGAAGAGTACCCGCAGTATCCGAACGGCAAGTTCCTGGAAGCGGTGCCGCGCGCCGGCAACGCGTCGGGGGGCGGACAGCCCGGCTGGATCCTGAAGTGCAAGGGCTGGGAGACGGATCCCAATGCCTACATCTATTTCATCACGCAGGCACCCGTGTGGAAGGACATCTGCGAGGTCATCGGTAAGCCGGAGTGGCTGACCGACGAGCGCTACGCGACGCCCAAGGCCCGGCTGCCGCACCTGATGGAAATTTTCGGAGTCATCGAGGAGTGGACCAAGACCAAGACCAAGTTCGAGGCGATGGACATCCTGAACAAGCACGACATTCCGTGCGGGCCCATTCTATCGATGAAGGAAATCGCCGAGGAGCCGAGCCTGCGCAAGACGGGAACCGTGGTCGAGGTCGATCATCCGAAGCGTGGCAAATATCTGTCGGTGGGCAATCCGATCAAGCTCTCCGACAGCCCGACCGACGTCGTCCGCTCGCCGCTGCTCGGAGAACACACCGACGAGGTGCTGGCCGAGATCGGTTACGACAGCGACGCGATTGCCGCGCTGCGCACGGCCGGCGCGATCTGATTCGGCCGATCGAACCGCTACGCCTGGCGCAGCGACGCTTTCGGCATGCAAC
This sequence comes from uncultured beta proteobacterium, assembly GCA_963756765.1. Lineage (GTDB taxonomy): Bacteria > Pseudomonadota > Gammaproteobacteria > Burkholderiales > Casimicrobiaceae > VBCG01. Next base: position 202,391 of record CAVWPC010000017.1, read on the forward strand.
CACTAGACATCGAGGACAACCATGGCGCACGACAAAAAAGCGGTGCAGCAGATTCTGGACAAGGCGAAGGCTGAAGGCCGCACTTCGCTGACTGCGCCCGAGGGCAAGCTCGTCTGCGACGCCTATGGCATCACGGTGCCGAAGGAAGGCGTCGCGGCCACGGCCGCCGAGGCGGCGAAGCTCGCGACGGGGATGGGCTTCCCGGTGGTGCTGAAGATCGTGTCGCCCCAGATCCTGCACAAGACCGAAGCAGGCGGCGTGCTGGTCGGCGTGAAGAACGCGGCCGATGTCGAGCAGGGCTTCGCGACCATCATGGCCAACGCGAAGAAGTACGACGCCAAGGCCAATCTCCTGGGCGTGCAGGTGCAGCAGATGATCATGGGCGGCCAGGAAGTGATCATCGGCGCGGTGACCGACCAGTCGTTCGGCAAGCTCGTGGCCTTCGGCCTGGGCGGCATCCTCGTCGAAGTGTTGAAGGACATCACGTTCCGGCTGGCGCCAGCGACCAAGACCGATGCGCTGTCGATGCTCGACGGCATAGGGGCGGCGTCGATCCTCAAGGGCGTGCGCGGCGGCGAAGCGGTGAACCGCGATGCGCTGGCGGGCCTGATCGAGAACGTCTCGACACTCGTATCCGACTTTCCGCAGATCTCCGAGATGGATCTCAATCCGGTGTTCGCGTCGGCGAAGGGGGCCATTGCCGCGGACGTGCGCATCGTGCTCGACTTCGCGCCCCCGGTCGAACGCTACCGCCCGAGCCAGGCCGAGATCGTCGCGCAGATGAACAAGGTGATGAAGCCGGATGCGGTTGCAGTGATCGGCGCGTCCGACGAGGCGGGCAAGATCGGCAACTCGGTGATGAAGAACCTGATCAACGGCGGCTACAAGGGCAAGATCTACCCGATCAACCCGTCCGCCGACAAGATCATGGGGCTCCAGGCCTACAAGAGCGTGAAGGACGTGCCGGGCAACATCGACATCGCGGTGTTCGCGATTCCCGCCAAGTTCGTGGCCGGGGCGCTGAAGGAAGTCGGCGAAAAGAAGATCTCCGGCGCCATCCTGATTCCGTCGGGCTTTGCCGAGACCGGCAACATGGAAGGCCAGCTCGAGCTCGTGAAGATCGCGCGCGAGTATGGCGTACGTTTGATGGGACCCAACATCTACGGCTTCTACTACACACCGAAGAACCTGTGCGCGACGTTCTGCACCGCCTACGACGTCAAAGGCAAGGCGGCCCTGTCGTCGCAGTCCGGCGGCATCGGCATGGCCATCATCGGCTTCTCGCGCTCGGCCAAGATGGGCGTGTCGGCGATCGTCGGGCTGGGCAACAAGTCCGACATCGACGAGGACGATCTCCTCACCTTCTTCGAGCAGGACGACAATACCGAGATCATCGCGCAGCACTGCGAGGACCTGAAGGACGGCCGCTCGTTCGCCGAAGTGGCCAAGCGCGTGTCGAAGAAGAAGCCGGTCGTGATGTTGAAGGCGGGACGTACCAGCATGGGCGCGCGCGCAGCGAGCTCGCACACCGGCGCGCTCGCCGGCAACGACAAGATCTACGAGGACGTGCTGAAACAGTCCGGGGTGATCCGCGCCCGCAGCCTGCGTGACCTCCTCGAATTCGCGCGTGGCATCCCCAAGCTGCCCACCCCGAAGGGCGAGAACGTCGTGATCATCACCGGTGCCGGTGGATCGGGCGTGCTGCTGTCCGATGCCTGCGTCGACAACGGACTATCGCTGATGGCGATGCCGCCGGACCTCGATGCCGCGTTCCGCAAGTTCATCCCGCCGTTCGGCGCCGCCGGCAACCCGGTGGACATCACCGGCGGTGAACCACCCAAGACCTACCAGAACACGGTGCGCCTGGGTCTCGAGGATCCGCGCATTCATGCGCTGATCCTCGGGTACTGGCATACGATCGTGACCCCGCCGATGGTGTTCGCGAAGATCATGGTCGAAGTGGTCGAAGAGATGCGGGCCAAGGGCATCGAGAAGCCGGTCGTCGCTTCGCTTGCCGGCGACGTCGAGGTCGAGGAAGCCGCGGAGTACTTGTACGATCACGGCATTCCGGCCTACGCCTACTCGACCGAGATTCCGGTCGCGGTCCTCGGCGCCAAGTACCAATGGGCGCGCGGCGCCGGCCTGATCTAGGCCGGTCGTCTTCCATGAGCGGTGCCGCGCGCTCACCATCGAGGGCGCGGCGCGCAGCACCTGCCGCGAAGCGCCGGTGACCGGCGCGACGGTGCCCGCGGCCGGTTCGCCTTCGAGCGGCGCGGACTACGGCCCCTGGAATCCCGGCATCGACTCGCGCATGCCGCGCGAGGTGCTGCCGCTGGCGACGATTCATCGCCCCGACAATGTCTTCACCTCGATTGCGCGTGCCGAGGAACTGCACGACCTGACCGGGCTCGACGTGCTCGAGCTCGTCGCCTTCCGGCCCGAGCGCCTGCTGCTGCACGAACTGCTGATTCGGGTAACGGCCGAGCTCGCGGTCCCGACCGGCGCGCGCGTCGAAGACCTCGGCATCAACTTCCGCCAGATGACGAGCACGCTGCTCGCCCGCCACCTTTCGCCGAGGCTCGGCGAGATCACGGAGGAATTTGCGTCGACCCGGCACAAGCTCGCGCAAGTGATCCGGGAGGAACTCGACGCGCAGCTGTTCGCCACCGCTACCGGCGCGGCGACGGCGCCGGTGCGTCAGCGCCCGGCGCGCCTGTTCGGCTTCCTGCGTCGGGCTCCGACAACGGCACCAGCAGCCACACCCGCGTCGCCGGACGCGGTGGTCGCACGTTGGCACGCGAGGGCCTCGGACGCCGCGGAGCCCCTGCGCAGCGCGGCCTGCGCGGCGCTGGCCCGCGTCGTCGGCGCAATTCTGTCGCGGCACGGTGCGCTGTGGGGGACGCCGGAGTTGATCGCCGGGGTCGCGACCGATCTCGCGGGCAACGATTTCGGGGGCGACGAGATCGGCCGCCGGATCGATCCGCTGCTGCGTGCTGCGGCCGAGGCCGAAGGTTTCCAGATCCTGCCCTTGCAGACGCAACCGGTGATCATGAACACCAAGGGTGCCTCGGCGGCCGGCAAGAGCACCATGCGGCCCGAGCAGCGGGCGCTGGCACAGCGCATCGGCGTCGACTGGGCCGAGTTTGCGTTGATCAGTCCCGACATCTGGCGCAAGCAACTGCTCGACTACGCGTCACTGGGTCCCGCGTACAAATATGGTGGCGCATGCACGGGTGACGAGCTGGGCATCATCGACCAGAAGCTCGACCGCTACATGGCCCGCAAGGCGCGGGAGCACGGCACGACGCATCTGTTGATCGACCGCTTCCGCTTCGACAGCTTCGCGGCGGATTCGGAAGAGGCTGGCAGCAATCTGCTGACCCGCTTCGGGCACACGGTCTATCTGTTCTTCATGGTGACGCCACCCGAGGCCCTGGTTGAGCGTGCCTGGCAACGCGGGCTGGAGGTGGGACGCTACAAGGCGGTCGACGATATCCTTGCGCACAATATCGAAGCGTACGCCGGCATGCCGGAGCTCTTCTTCACCTGGGCGTTGCGTCGCGACAAGGACGTGCATTACGAGTTCCTGGACAACACCGTGCCGCTCGGCGAGCGTCCCCGCACGGCCGCCTTCGGCTGGAACGGCGAGCTGCATGTGCTTGATGTGAAGCGCTTGCTCGACATCGAGCGTTTCCGCCGGGTCGATGTCGACGCAAGCGAGCCTGCGGCGCTCTACCCCGACGCGTCAGTCCTGGCGCCGGAGCGCAACACGGCGTTCCTGGTCGCGTGCGCGCGCCGCCTGCCGCGCGTGCAATTCGTCGCGGCGGACAGTGGCAGGGTCTACCTGCAGATCGACGCCGGTGTCCCGACCTGGGCGGATGCCCCACTGCTCGAGCAGGCCCTCGCGGATCCCGACGTACGCGCGAGCGTGGCGGCGGTCGCGCCGGCGGCGATCGACGGGCGCCTGCCCGCACCGGCGGCGCCACAGCTGCTGCAGGAGTTGCTGGGCGCGCGACCATACGCTCGCATGGGGACCGACGCTAGGCTTGCGGAGCCGACGCAGGGCCAACTTCAGCCGCGGGCGACCGGCTCCCGCATGCCGTAATGCTCGAAGACGTGGACCTCGAGCGCCCATTCACCACCCTGCTTGCTGGCCAGTGACGAATGCGCTGTGGGTGCAGAATTTTGACTATCCGGCATAGTCTCGCGCAGCGCCGCCTTCTGCACCTTGCCCATCGCATTGCGCGGCAGCGCATCGACGATGTATACGCGCTTGGGCACCTTGAAGCTCGCGATCTCGCATTTGAGCGCCCCGATGATCGACGCCTCGGTCAGTGTGTGCCCGGGCTGGCCGACCACCACTGCGGTCACGGCTTCGCCGAAGTCCGGGTGCGCGATGCCGATCACCGCCGACTCCTCCACCCCGGGCAGATCGTCGATGCGTTCCTCGATTTCCTTCGGATAGACGTTGAGGCCGCCGGTGATGATGAGATCCTTCGCCCGGCCGACGAGGCGCAGGTAACCCGTGGCGGGTCCATCGGGAACGAGATCGCCCACATCGCCGGTCCGGAAAAAGCCATCGGCGGTGAATTCCTCGCGGGTCTTCTCCGGCATGCGCCAGTAGCCGGCGAACACGTTCGGGCCGCGTACCTGCACTGCGCCGATCATGCCGGGTGCGCACGGTGCATCATTGTTGTCGACTACGCGGACTTCCACGCCCGGCAGCGGCAGGCCGACGGTGCCGCCGACGCGCGCGCCGTCGAGCGGATTCGACGTGTTCATGCCGGTTTCGGTCATGCCATAGCGCTCGAGGATCGCCTGCCCGCTGCGCGCGGCGAAGCTGTCGAAGGTCTCGGCCAGCAGCGGCGCCGAGCCCGACACGAACAGGCGGATGCTGCGGCACGTCTCGCGCGTGAACGAAGGCGTGGCCAGGAGCCGCGTGTAGAACGTCGGCACGCCCATCATCACCGTCGCGCGCGGCAGCAACGACACGACTTCCTCGGCGTCGAACTTCGCGAGCCACAGCATCCGCGAACCCGAAAGCAACGCGCAGTGCGTCGCGACGAAGAGGCCATGCACGTGAAACACCGGCAGCGCATGCAACAGCACGTCGCCGCGCGTGAAGCCCCACGCCTCCACCAGCGCCAGCGCGTTGGAGGCGAGGTTGCGGTGCGTGAGCATCGCGCCCTTCGAGCGCCCGGTGGTGCCGGAGGTGTACAGGATCGCGGCGAGATCGTCGGGTGTCGACGCGACGGTGGCAAAGGTCGCCGGATGTGGCGCCGAGCGATCGGCTATTTCGTCGAGCGTGACGACGGTCGTCCCCGGGGCAAGCGTCTCGATCACACCGAGCTTGTCCGGATTGCAGACGATCACGCGTGGTTGCGCGTCAGCAAAGAAGTGCGTGAGTTCGGCTTTCTGGTAACCGGTGTTGAGCGGCAGGTATACGAGGCCCGCACGCAGCGAAGCCAGGTAGACCGCGAGCACGCGCCAATGCTTGTCGGTCTGCACGGCCACCCGGTCGCCCGGACGGCAGCCCGCAGCAACCAGCGCGTGCGCGATCCGGGCGGACTCGGCCGCGAGGTCGCAGTAGTGGATGACCGGCCCGTTCGGAATCAGCAGGAACGGTTGCTCGGCGCCGTCGGGAAAGTGGCGCTCGAACAGGGCGTAGAGGTTTGCGTTCATCGGCGGGCTGTCGGCCTGGTGCGGTGCGCCGGCTTGGTTCGCGGGCATGGCGATTATTTCACAGCGCCCTGGCCCGCGAAAAACACGCGGGCGACCTGCTCGGCGCGGTCCTCGAGCAGACCCTCGGCATCGGCGATGCACGCCTCGAGCGTGGTGGGGCCGGACGGCAGTCCGAAGCAGCCGGCGAAGTGCTGGCCGAGCAGTGGCAACGCCGCGGGATCGATGGCGCCGGACAGCAGCGTGACGGGCACGCCGTGACTATGCGCCTTGCGCGCAACGACGAACGGTGCCTTGGCGAGCAACGTCTGTGCGTCGCTGCGGCCCTCGCCGGTGATCGCCCAATGCGCGTCGCGCAGTGCGCCGTCGAGGTCGACCAGATCGGCCACGACCTCGGCGCCGGAAGCGAAGGTCCCGCCCAGTACCTGCAATGCGAAGCCCAGGCCGCCGGCGGCGCCCGCGCCAGGCTTGTTCGCGGCGCTGCGGCCCAGCGCGGCTTCGACCAGCGCGGCATAGCGCCCGATGGCCTCATCGAACTGCGCGACTTGCGCCGGTGCGACACCTTTCTGCGGTCCGAAGATGGCCGTGGCGCCCCGCCGGCCGGTGAGCGGGTTGTTGACGTCCGACATGATGCGTGATCTCGCTGGCGGCGAGGCGCGGGTCGAGGTCGGTGGCATCGATGTTCGCGACCCGCGCTAGCCCGTCGGGTGTCGGTTCGAGCGCATGGCCCTGCGCATCGAGGGGACGCAGGCCGAGCGCTGCGAGCAGGCCGCTGCCGCCGTCGTTGGTGCTGCTGCCGCCAAGTCCGATCATGAATCGGCGCACGCCGCGATCGAGCAGTGCGACGACGAGCTCGCCTACGCCGCGGGTGCTGCGCCGGCCCACGGGCTCCGCCATGCCCGCGGGATCGGTGAGGCCCACCACCTGCGCCACTTCAATGACTGCGGTGCCGCCCGGCGCGTCGGCGAGCAGGCCAATCGCCGCAGCGACCGGGTCGCCAGCGGCGCCGCACACGCCGATTGCCTGTCGCGCGCCGCTCGCGCCCACCGCGGTCAGCACTGCATCGAGCGTCCCCTCGCCCCCGTCGGCCATCGGCCGCACGCGCGCGTCGAGCGCGGGGATCGCCCGCGCGAGTCCGCGCGCGATCGCCGCGCCGACAGCGGGAGCGGGGAGCGAGCCCTTGAACGAATCGGGCGCGATGACGACACGCAGCATGGCGCAGGCACCGTGGCGCGGACGGGGAGCGAGCCCGGATAGTAGCGCAGGCTTCCCGTCGCGGACCTCGCCGCCGGCCGTCGGGCACGGTAGAGTGCATCACGATGATCACGGCTGCCTTACCGCAATGCGTGCCCTCCTGTGCCTAACGGCGCTATTGGCAATGGCGCTGCCCGCAACGGCCGCTCCCGACAGCGCACGCGAGGATCGGTGGGCCGCGCAAGTCGAGCCGCAGATCGTCGTGGGCGACGTCGAATGGCTCGCCACGCCGCAGCGCGCGCGCGTGCTGGCGATCTATACGCCCGCCGCCGGTACCGCCAAGGGCGGCGCCGTTGATCGTGCATGGCGCGGGCGTGCATCCGGACTTCGGCATGATCGGCGCGCTGCGCACTGCGCTGCCCGGAGCAGGGCATCGCCACGCTGTCGGTGCAGATGCCCGTGCTGGCGAGCGACGCGCCCCGCGACCAGGTACACGGAATTCTTCCGCGCGGCCGGTGAGCGCATTGCCGCCGGGCTCGCGGCGCTGCGCGCCAAGGGGATCGGCAAGATCGCGATCGTTGCGCACAGCATGGGCGCTGCCATGACCGACGCGTACCTGGCGCACGCCGATGCCGCACGCATCGACGCGTGGGTCATCGTCGGGATGCTCGTCGATTTCGAGGTGGCGCCGCGCATGCCGGTGCTGGACGTAGTGGCGGAGCGGGATTTCGTCGAGGTACTCGCCGCAACGAAGATTCGTGGCGCCAGGCTCCCGAAGGATGGGTGCTCCGCGGGGGTGATGGTGAAGCAGGTCGATCACTACTTCGGCGACGCGGGGCCGCAGGCGGAGCTGGGGAAATTGGTCGCAGGATTTTTGGGAAGGGTGTTCCGTAGGGAGAGTGCGGGAACGAAAGGAAGTAGCGGTTGACCTTCGAATTCGGGGGTCGCCGATTGCATTCCGGCCGCTCGAGTCTTGTGCGGAATACCTGACTTGGTTACGTGGTGTTCCGTCATCGCAAGTGGCGATTCGAGGCGCCCAGTACGGGCGTTCTCGGCTCAAGCGCCATTGCTGCGGCGTCTGTGCGAGGATTGGCGAATGAAATACGTCATGCGCCTTTTCCGAACCATTCACGGGCTGATGGCGCTCCTGTTCGCTTGCGGGGCGATCACGCTCATTATCATTGCCGCGCACATCGGATGGGTGGCTGTCACCGGTGAACTGGATCGGGCGGCCGCGCAAGGCATCATCGAAGCAGTCGGCCTGCTTGCCGCCGCGGTTGTCGCGTTGCAGATTGCCCAGACTGTCGTCGAGGAAGAGGTCATTCGCGACGCCGACATCTCCGCCCCGACCCGGGTACGACGATTCCTGTCGCGATTCTTCGTGGTTGTCGTCGTCGCGCTGGCCATCGAAGGTCTCGTCGCTACGTTTCGAGCCCTTCACGAGGATCCCGCGCAACTCCCCTATGCGGCGAGCATCGTGATTGCAGTCGGGATACTCCTGGCCGCTTGGGGAGTGTTCGTCCACCTGAATCGCTCTGCAGAGGAATTGGAACCGGAGGCGATGGCGGATGCGAAGCGCGAAGACCGCAAGCTCAAGTAAAGGGAGGGCCGCGAGCGAGTGAGTCGCCTGGAGAGCCTTCGGGTCGCTTTCGGAGGTTGGAGGTGTCCCAGCGAAGGGACCGGAAGTCTCACCCCACGTGCCGCCGGAAAAAATCTAGCGTCCGCTCCCGCGCCCGCGCAGCGGCCACGGCATCGTACGAGCCGCGCTCGTTGCAGTTGAATCCGTGACCCGCCGCGTAGGTGTGCACCGGATGTTGCGGATGACGCGCGCGCCAGTCCTCGATGACGGGCATGGGAATCATGGCGTCGCGCTCGCCGAAGTGGCCAAGCACGGGACACTTGGGAACCTCGTCCAATACGTCCCCGATACCGCCGCCGTAGTAGACGACGGCGGCCGCGAAGCCGTCGAGCCGGCAGGCGGTGAGCCACGCGAGGTAGCCGCCCCAGCAGTAGCCGACCACGCCGACCCGCCCGCGGGCGCGGACATGGTCACGCGCGGCCGCGATGTCCCACAGCGCGGCGTCGGTATTGGCGGTGCCCTTGAGCTCCCGTCCCCTGGCGATGTCCTCCTCGCCATACCCCAGCTCCACGCCGCCTCGTTGGCGATCGAAGAGCGCGGGCGCGATGGCGAGATAACCATCCGCGGCGAAGCGGTCGCACACCGTACGGATGTGCGCGTTCACGCCGAAGATTTCCTGGATCACGACGATGGCACCCCGTCCGGCTCCGAGGGGCTTGGCCACGTAGGCGGCGAGGTTGAAGCCATCCGATGCCTTGAGTTCGATCGTTGCTGATTTGGTCATGTCGTCGCTCGCGCTGGTTGAGGCGGCCGGGCGCAAGACCGCAAAAGGGTCCCGCTTCACCGGAAACTATAACGCCAGTGCGACAGGTACGCCGCATACCTGCGCAGGGGCGCATGGCATCCGGTGTCCAACCGGCACCGGCGTGCGGATTGAGGCATCATCCGGCTACCGCATCCTTTACGGAGATGATGATGAAGCACTTCCTGGCGCTTGTTGCCCTCGCCGCAGGCAGCTCGGTGGCGTACGCCGCCGACGTCACGGTCACATTGAACGTGGTCGATGCCAAGGGCGTGGGCACGGCGGTGGGCACGGTGCGCATCGTCGAAACGCCCTATGGTCTCGCGTTCTATCCCAAGCTAACCGGCCTCGCGCCGGGTTTGCATGGTTTCCATGTGCACGAGAAACCGGCCTGCGGCCCGGCCGAGCAGAACGGCGCGTCCGTGCCTGCGTTGGCCGCGGGCGGACACTACGATCCGGCGGGCACCAAGAAGCACGGCGAACCATGGGGCGACGGGCACCTGGGCGACCTCCCGGCGCTGTACGTCGCGGCCGACGGATCTGCGAACAACCCGGTGCTCGCGCCGCGCATCAAACAGCTCGCCGATGTGAACAACCGGTCGATCATGGTCCACGCCGGCGGCGACAATCACGCCGACCATCCGGCACCGCTGGGCGGCGGCGGCGCGCGCATCGCGTGCGGCGTGATCGGCGGCTGAGGGCGCGCAGCCCCGCGAGCGCTTCCGCGAGCGGGGTGATCGTTTTCTGACGAGCGCTTAGGCCGGCCGTGCGGTTCGCCGGATAAATTCCACGATCCGCGCACCGACGAGGTCGTCGCCGGTGTTGATCTGCGCGGCGCTCGACGTGTGATTGTGCCGCGCCAGCCAGAAGAACGGTGGGGCGCGCCGCTTCACGTGTGCGAGGCGGTGGATGAGTTCCGCCGAATGCACGTCGATGAGCGGATTCTCGTACTCGGCCACACCGATCAGGGTGGGGAGCGTGTCGGGCGCGACGTGCGTAACCATGCTGCCTTGCGCCATCGCGTCCTGGTCGTCGCCGAAGTAGGCTATTACGTTGCGCGCGAGTGGATTGTCCGGCAGGGTTTCCGCGCGCACCCGGCCCGACAGGACGATGAGGCCCGCCACCCCCGAACCCCCAGCAGGATGAAAGCGCCGGTCGTAAGCATAGTGGCCGACGTGCAACGCGCCGGCCGAGTGGCCCATCAGGAAGATGCGCTCGGGATCGCCGCCGAACTTCGCGATGTTCGTGCGCGTCCAGCGCACGGCGGCGCCGACGTCGTGCGTGACGTCGGGAAACCGCGCCTCGGGCGCCAGCCGGTACTCGAGATTCACACCGATCATGGCGTGCCGCGTCATGAGCCAGCATACGTTCGAATGGATCTCCGGCGTGCGGTCCTTGTCGCCCTCGATCAGCGCGCCGCCATGCGCGAAGATGAGCACGGGCGCGCGGTCGGCTTGCGGTGGCGCGTAGACATCGAGCACCTGGCGGGCATGCGGCCCGTACGCAATGTCCTTGGTCGCGCGACCGGGCTTCGGAGCGTCGGCCAGGATCGCAGTGAAGCCGTCTGCCATCCGGCGCGAATGTGCCTTGATGTCGGTGGCCCAGCGAGGACCGACTTCGTCGATGGCCTGCCAGAGGCAGGCAGGGATTGCAGGTAGAGTCATGGCGGAGGCCTTTGAGAACGGCGCAATCCTACAGGCATGCGCATGGCCGCTGCGCAGCAGCAAGTCATCATCACCTGCGCCGTCACCGGGGCTGCAACGTTTTGGAAGCCTCAGGATTCCAGCGCTGTCGCGGACTCAATCGCGGTCGTCATCGTCGGCGTGCACGGCGCGGGCGAGGCGATCCGCGACGGCGAGCCATTCGTCGCCGATGGGGACCGCCTCGATCAGGATCAGCGTCGCGCCCGTGCTGTCGAGCGTACGCAGGTTGGCGTAGAGGTCGTGCGCATACGCCGCGGCTCCGGTCGGCGCACGCTGCCAGGTTCCGGCGAACTCGGTGGGCGCATCGCGCGTGCGCGCGAGCACGGCGGGGCGACCGTCGACATTCATCGCTTCGCGCGCGAGATCCGCGGCGGGGACGAGGCGCGCGGGGGTTCGCGGCGCGTAGTGCGATGCCAGGGTGCCCGACGCGCGCGGTGCTGCGTCGTCGGGCGTGCGCGGGGCGTGACCCAGCACCCGCGCGACCGCGCCGGCTGCGATGCCGCCATGGCGCAGCAATACGGCATCGTCGCCGCGAAACGCAACGATCGTGCTCTCGATCCCCACGTCGCACGCGCCGCCGTCGACGATGAGGTCGACACGATCGCCGAGGTCATCGGCGACGTGCGCGGCCGTGGTCGGCGAAATGCGGCCGAAGCGATTGGCGGATGGTGCGGCCACACCGCGCCCGCCCGCGCCGACGAAAGCGCGCAGCAGCGCCTGGGCGACTGGGTGCGCTGGCACGCGCAGACCGACGCTTTCCTGCCCGCCGGTGACGAGATCGAGTACGCCGGGCGCCCGCCGCAGGATCATGGTCAGCGGGCCGGGCCAGAAGGCGTCCGCAAGTCGACGCGCGTCCGCCGGTACGTCGCGCGCCCACCCGTCGATGTCCCCATAACTCGCAATATGCACGATGACCGGATGATCGGCCGGGCGGCCCTTCGCCGCGAACAGTGCGCGGATCGCGTCCGCGTTGTCCGCATCGGCGCCGAGCCCGTAGACCGTTTCGGTGGGAAAGGCTACCAGTGCGCCGGTGCGCAACCTGCGTCCCGCCAGGTCGATGACCGCTGGCGTAGCGGTGGCGATCCGGCCGGTCACGAGTGGGCTTTCGGCCGGACTGTTCGCGGGCAGCGCCACGCTGCGGGCGCCCCATCCAAACTGCTAGAATTCGACACTTTGCGACACGCCGTGCGGCGAGGAGTTGGAATGAGTGAGTTTCTGTTCACGTCGGAGTCGGTGTCGGAGGGGCATCCGGACAAGGTTGCCGACCAGATTTCCGATGCGGTGCTCGACGCGATTCTAGAGCAAGACCCCACCGGCCGCGTGGCCGCGGAAACGCTGGTGTCCACCGGCCTCGTGGTCATGTCGGGTGAGATCACCACCAAAGCCAACATCGATTACGCGCGTGTCGCGCGCGAAACGATCCGCAGCATCGGCTACAACGATCCCGAGCTGCGCTTCGACGCCGACGGCTGCGCGGTGATGGTGTGCTACGGCCGGCAGTCGCCGGATATCGCGCAAGGCGTGGACCGTGCCTCCGACGACTACCTGAACCAGGGTGCCGGCGACCAGGGGCTGATGTTCGGCTATGCCTGCGACGAGACGCCGTCGCTGATGCCCTATCCGATCTACTACGCCCACCGGCTGGTGCAGCGGCAGAGTGAAGTGCGTCGCGACGGGCGCCTCAAGTTCCTGCGCCCGGACGCGAAGTCACAGGTGACGGTTCGCTACGAAGGCGGCAAGCCGGTCGCCGTCGACACTGTGGTGCTGTCGACCCAGCATCACCCATCGATGAACGACAAGCAGGACAAGCTCGCCGAAGCCGTCATCGAGGAAATCATCAAGCCGGTATTCCCGGCGGAGATGCTCAAGGGCGCGCGCTTCCTGGTGAACCCGACCGGACGCTTCGAGATCGGCGGTCCTCACGGTGACGCCGGCCTCACCGGTCGCAAGATCATCGTCGATACCTATGGCGGCGCGGCGCCGCACGGCGGTGGCGCATTCTCCGGCAAGGATCCGTCCAAGGTCGACCGTTCGGCGGCCTACGCCGCACGCTACGTGGCCAAGAACGTCGTGGCCGCCGGAATCGCGCGCCAATGCCAGGTGCAGGTCGCCTATGCGATCGGCGTCGCCAAGCCGATGAACGTGACGGTGTACACGGAAGGTACCGGCAAAATCCCGGACGAGAAGATTGCCCAGCTGGTGCAGGAGCACTTCGACCTGCGGCCGAAGGGGATCATCCGCATGCTCGACCTCCTGCGGCCGATCTATCGCAAGACGGCCGCGTACGGACATTTCGGTCGCGACGAACCCGAGTTCACCTGGGAAAACGTCGACAAGGCCGAGACGCTGCGCGCAGCCGCGGGCCTGTGAGCCGGTCGCCCGACCACGAAAGCGGAAGCATTGTTGTGAGCCGATCCGGGATCGTCGCGATCCTCGCCGGCGCCATGCTGGTCGCTTCCTGTGCGAGCGCGCCGCTGCCCCCCGCCGTCGAAAAGGGAACGCTCGACAATGCGGCCGACGGATCGCGCATCGTCCTGAAGCGCGACGGCGAGGTCATGGTCAAGCTCGACACCACCATCGCGACCGGCTTTCAATGGCAGATGCCGGCGGACGTCGCGCCTGTGCTGGTGCCCATCGGCAAGCCGATTTATGTCGGCTATTCCGCCGAATCGCGATATGTCGGCGGTGGTGGCGGCAACATCTTCCGCTTTCGCGGCGCGCAGGCCGGGAAGACCACGCTGGTCTTCGAGCACCGCCGGCCGTGGGAGACAGGTGCTCCGTCGGCGAAGACGCTTCGCTACGAGGTAATTGTCGAGTGACAATGTCCAGCGCGGCACCCGCGTGACGGGCCGTGCGTTTGACCAGGGGAAGACGTATGCAGCGATCGAAGGGGACGGGATTGGCGACGTTCGCAGTGGCCGCAACGCTTGCACTCGCGAGCACTGGTTGCGCGACGCTCGAGCGCGAGGGTGTGTTGGCCCCCGCCGATGGCGGCGTGGTGATGCTGCGCGACGGCGCGCCGCTGGTCGTGAGCCTGGCGCCGGATCCGGTGACCGGCTATGGCTGGGTGGTCAAGGCCGCCGACCCCGGTCTCTGGGAGGTCGGGGGCCCGGATGTCACGCAGGAGCCCAAGCCCCCCGGATTGCTCGGCGTTGCGGGCGCCACGACCTTTCGCTTTCGCGCCAAGGCGCCCGGAACCTCGACGCTCGAGTTCGCGTGGCAAGCACCGCCCGGCCAGCCGCCGGCGCCGGAGAAGGTCGTTCGCTATACGGTCACAGTTGCGCCGTCCAAGTACTTCGGCATTCTTTAGCCCCGCCTTGGCGAGGGAGCCCAAGTTACTGTAAAATAGCTCGTTTTCGCGCATCGCGTCGGCGCGCTGCCGGGCCGACCCACTACCAGGAGCCGTCATGGCCGAACGTTCCCGTACCCGTCGCAACACGCTCGAGCGGCGTTGCCTCCCCAAGACCTTCAAGCGCATGTTCGTGGGTTCGCCCAAGGGCATCTTCAAGATGCTCGAAAAGATCAAGAAGAACTAGGCAAACCTGCGCGGGCCGAGTGCGGGTCCGCCTCCTGCCTGATGTTGCAACGGGGCCGCGCGTGCGCGGCCCCGTCCGTTTTCCGGCCGCTGTCCCTTCTGCTAACCTAGTCGACGTGCCGTTCGCCTACTACGCCAAGCTCTCGCCGGTTCGCCAGGCGATCTATCGCGCGAGCGACGCCATCGGTGCACTCGAGTTGCCGGCGGGACTGGCGGTGGCAATGCCGGTGCACGGGATTCGCGATGGCTTGCTGCGCGGACACCGGACCACCGTGCAAAAGGGCAGTCAGGCACTGATCGATGCACTCACGGACGGATTCGCAGTGCCCGAGGTCGATGTGCATATCCTCGCCGTGCGACCGTCGGACTTGGACGGCGAATTGCACGGCCTGTACGAACCGGAGGAAGACTTGGGTCCCGCGCGCATCTCCGTGTGGATGCGCACGGCGCAGCGACGCCAGGTGGTCGCGTTCAAGTCTTTTCTGCGGACGCTGGTGCACGAGTTCCTGCATCATCTCGACTACGAGCATTTCGAACTGGCCGAGACTTTCCACACCGAGGGTTTCTACAAGCGCGAATCGAGCCTGACCAACGCGCTCGTCGCCGCCACGGTGCCCGTGGCCGCGGATTGAGGTAGAATCGTCCGGTTCCCCGAGGAGCGTTGCAACAGTCCGGACGTGGCCATCCTGGTCGCGCATGGCTGCCAGGCTCGGGGGGTCCCATCTTCGCAACCGCGCTCGTTGAACCGTGATTCATTCGCGGGAAGACGAGTCGAGTTCCTCCGCCTTCGTTGTTCTCCCGCGCAGTGAATCGTCGCCTTTGGGAGTGACGGATGAACACTGCTGCAGAAACCAAGAATTTCGCCGATTTCAAGGTTGCCGATATGGCGCTGGCCGACTGGGGCCGCAAGGAAATCGCCATCGCGCAGACCGAAATGCCTGGCCTCATGGCCATCCGGGAAGAGTTCGCGCCGGAGCAGCCGCTGCGCGGCGCGCGCATCGCCGGGTCGTTGCACATGACCATCCAGACCGCGGTGCTGATCGAGACGCTGCAGGCACTCGGCGCCGATGTGCGCTGGGCTTCGTGCAACATCTACTCGACGCAGGACCATGCCGCGGCGGCGATCGCGGCCAGGGGTACGCCGGTGTTCGCGTACAAGGGCGAGACGCTCGCCGAGTACTGGGATTACACGCACCGGATCTTCGAGTGGGGCGACCGTTCGGGGCCGAACATGATCCTCGACGACGGGGGTGACGCCACGCTGCTGATACATCTCGGCACGCAGGCGGAGTCCGACCCCGCGTGCATCTCGCACCCGGCGAACGAGGAGGAGACCGAACTCTTCGCCGCGATCAGGAAGCGCCTCGCCAAGGACCCCAAGTTCTATTCGCGCATCAAGTCGGGCATCAAGGGCGTGACCGAGGAGACCACGACAGGCGTCAAGCGTCTTTACACGATGCACAAGGAAGGCCAGCTCGGCTTCCCCGCGATCAACGTCAACGATTCGGTCACCAAGTCGAAGTTCGACAACCTGTACGGCTGCCGCGAATCGCTGGTCGACGGCATCAAGCGCGCGACCGACGTCATGATCGCCGGCAAGGTGGCCCTGGTCGCCGGCTACGGGGACGTGGGCAAGGGTTCGGCACAGGCGTTGCGCGCCCTGTCAGCGCAGGTGTGGATCGCCGAGGTGGATCCGATCTGTGCGCTGCAAGCGGCCATGGAAGGCTATCGCGTCGTGACGATGGACTACGCCGCCGACAAGGCCGACATCTTCGTCACCGCCACCGGCAACATCGACATCATCACGTTCGACCACATGAAGCGGATGAAGAACCAGGCCATCGTCTGCAACATCGGCCACTTCGACAACGAGATCGAGGTCGCGGCGCTCAAGGCCTGCAAGTGGGAGAACATCAAGCCGCAGGTCGACCACGTCATATTCCCCGATGGCAAGCGAATCATTCTGCTGGCCGAGGGGCGGCTCGTTAATCTCGGTTGCGGCACCGGGCACCCGTCGTACGTGATGAGTTCGTCGTTTGCCAACCAGGTGATGGCGCAGATCGAACTCTGGGGCGACGCACACACCGGCGGCAAGCAATATCCGGTCGGCGTCTATGTGCTGCCCAAGCATCTCGACGAAAAAGTGGCGCGGCTCCAACTTTCCAAGCTGGGCGCCATGCTCACGGAGTTGTCCGACAAGCAGGCGCGCTACATCGGTGTGCACAAGGAAGGACCCTACAAGCCCGACACGTATCGTTATTGACCAAGCGGTCGGGCGCTCGATAGTGAGCGGGGCGCGCCGCCCCGGTCGCATCACCGGCGTACACGGAGGACGAACATGCGAATCGCAGTGATTGGAGCCGGCGGTGTCGGTGGCTATTTCGGCGCCAGGCTTGCGCAGGCGGGCCACGATGTCACTTTCGTCGCGCGCGGCCGCCATCTGGCGGCGATGCGGGAGCGCGGACTCGCCATCGAGAGCGAGCGTGGCAATGTCACGGTCCCGGCCGCTACGGCCACCGCGGATATTGCGTCGCTGGCGCCCTGCGATGTCGTGATGTTCTGCGTCAAGCTGTGGGATGTGGAGTCGGCGGGTGCCGCCATCGCGCCGCTGATGGCCAAGGGCGGAGTCGTCATTCCGTTCCAGAATGGCGTCGACAGCGGCGCGGTGCTGCAGGGCCTGCTCGGTCCGGAACGCGTGCTGGGCGGCGTGGCGTACATCGCTGCCACGATCCGCGAGCCGGGGGTGATCGCGCACACCGGCAAGATGGCGAGGCTGGTGGTCGGGACCTTCGAGGGCGGCAATGCCGCCGCGGCCACGTCCTTCCGCGACGCTTGTGCCGCCGCCGGCATCGACGCGGAGCTCGCCCCCGACATCCGGCGGGCGCTGTGGGAGAAATTCTGCTTTCTGAGTGCGGTTTCGGGCAGCACGGCACTTGCGCGGCAGCCCGTGGGTGTCGTGCGCAGCGATCCGGACCTGCGGGCCGCGTTCGCCGCGGCGATGACCGAGGCATGGATGGTCGGGCGAGCGCGCGGCGTGCCGCTCGCCGACGATTTCGTCACTCGTCAGCTGGTGTTTCTCGACGGCTTGCCCAGCGAGATGCGCTCGTCGATGTTGAACGACCTCACGGCGGGCAATCGCCTCGAGGCACCGTGGCTTTCCGGTGCCGTTGCGCGCATGGCGGCGGAGGCCGGCATTGCCGCGCCGGTGAGCGCCACGATGTTTGCCGCCGTCAAGCCCTACATTGACGGCGCCAGACCCTAACCCCGTCGTTACGGAGACCGCATGCGACTCGTCCTGACCTGGATCATCAACGCGGTGGCGCTGATCGCGCTGCCGTATGTCTTCAGCTCCATCACCGTCGACACGTTCATGACGGCGCTGCTCGTCGCTGTCGTCCTGGGCCTCATCAACGCGCTCATTCGCCCGATACTAGTGGTGCTGACGCTTCCGGTCACGGTGTTGACGCTCGGCCTGTTCATCTTCGTCATCAACGGACTTCTCTTCTGGGCCGTCGGTTCGTTCATGCCGGGCTTCCATGTCGCGGGATTCTGGTCGGGCGTGTTCGGCGCCATCGTGTACAGCCTCATTTCCTGGGCGCTGTCGTCGTTGCTGATGCCCAAGCGGGTCTAGAGGCACCTCGATCGTGGCCGACGAGAGCGCGAACGGCGCGGTGTACAGCGTCGAGTTCTTCCCGCCGAAGACGCCGGAAGGGGTCGCCAAGCTGCGCGCGGCGCGCGCGCAGCTCATGCAACTCTCGCCGGCATTCTGTTCGGTGACGTTCGGTGCCGGTGGCTCGACCCGGGAAGGGACGCTGGCGACCGTACTCGAGATTCGCAAGGAGGGGGTGGCAGCCGCGCCGCACCTGTCGTGCATCGGCGGCACGCGGGCTTCGCTGCGCGAGGTCCTGGCCGCGTACCGTGCGCATGACATCCGTCACCTGGTGGCCCTGCGCGGCGACCTGCCCTCGGGCATGGCCGAGGCCGGCGAATTCCGTTATGCGAGCGACCTCGTGGCCTTCATTCGCGACGAGACGGGCGACTGGTTCGACATCGACGTCGCCGCGTACCCGGAGTATCACCCGCAGGCAAGGAGCCCGCAGGACGACCTCGACAACTTCGAGCGCAAGGTGCGCGCGGGGGCCAATTCCGCGATCACCCAGTATTTCTACAACGCCGACGCCTACTGGAACTTCGTCGACAGTTGCGTGGCACGCGGCCTGACGATTCCGATCGTGCCCGGCATCATGCCCATCGCCAGCTCGAGCCGGCTGGCGCGCTTTTCGGATGCCTGCGGTGCCGAAATTCCGCGCTGGATTCGCCGCAAGCTCGAGGGGTTCGGCGACGATAACGCCTCGGTCCGCGCCTTCGGACTCGACGTCGTCACCGAGCTGTGTGCGGGTCTCATCGAGCGCGGTGCGCCTGGCCTGCATTTCTACACGCTCAATTCGGCGTCGCTGACGTCGACCATCTGGCAGCGGTTGGGACTCTGACGCCGGCCTCGCGATGGCGAATACGCGGGACTTCATCGCGCACGTGCAGGAAATGATGCTGCCGACCGCGAGGGTGACGACCCGCGCAATGTTCGGCGGACACGGTGTCTACATCGATGGCCGGATCGTCGCAATCATGGTCGACGACGAACTGTATCTCAAGACCGATGCCACGACGCGGCCGGCCTACGAGGCGCGCGGGCTCGAGCCGTTCCGCTATCGGAAGAAGAGCGGAGTCGTCGCCGCGATGGGCTACTGGCGGGCGCCCGACGAGGCGCTGGAATCGCCCGCGGCGATGCGCGAGTGGCTCGTCGCCGCGCTGGGGGTCGCGTTGCGCAGTGCCGCGGCAAAACCGCGGCGACCCGCCACCGCCGGCAGGCGTCTGCGATAAGCGTCGCTACCGACGCCGGGTTTCAACCCCCGCGCCTGTACGACTCGAGTTCCAGCAGCATGTTCTGGGCACGGATCTCGATGGCGTCACGACCATCGCCGCGTTCGCGGTACGTCGCGATCTTGGTCTCGCGCACCATGGCGCCAACCTCGGGCGCCCACGACTCGACGTAGTTGCACTGGAACGGCAGGCGAAACGGATTGTTGTCGTCGACGCTCATCAATATCCGCATCTCGATCGCGTCGAAGGTGCCGGCCGGCGTATTGACCGACGTGTAGCCGCCTACCTGCACGAAGCGGCTGATCGTGCTCCTCAGCTGGTTCGTCGGATTCATGTTGTGCAGCGTCTGACGCCAGCGCGAGCCGGGCGTCAACGGAAACTGGTAGCGGATCAGCGGTTCCTCGAAATTGCGCGTCTCGGTATTGTCGAATACCGCGCCAACCTGGACTACACCCGGTGACAGCAGACGTTCGGTGCGTTCGTAGTTCATGGTCGGTCCGACCAGCGTCACGCGCACGTCGATGCCGCCGGCATTCACGGACGTGACTTCGTGCGTCTCGGTCCAGGTGACGGGCACGCGAAAGCCGTCCCGGGCACGGTAGACCCAGCGGTCCCCCGCCCGGAATACCGGCGCCGGGGCAGGCGGACCGGGTTCGCCGCCGACTGACACGCAGCCTGCCAGCGCGAGTCCAGGTGCGGCGGCAAGGAATGCACGACGATCCATGGGATTTCTCCTTCCGCAGGTCAATCACGCAGGCGGCGCGGTATCGGCCACCGTGCCACCCGAAACGCGCAGCAAGTCTGCCGGGACGATCGGAAACAGCGCGTTCGGCGTGCCTCCAGCGGCATAAACAGTGGAATACCGCAAAAGATTCCGGTCTATGAACGTGCGCAACGGCTGCGCATGCGCGAGCGGCGGAATACCGCCGATGGCGTAACCGGTGACGGCACGCACGAATGCCGCATCAGCCTTGCCGATGGCTTCGCCCAGAACGCTGGCGACGCGCTGTTCGTCGACGCGGTGGGCGCCGCTCGCAATCACCAGGACGCCGGCGCCCGAGGCCGCCTTGAAGACTAGGGACTTGGCGATCTGCCCGATTTCGCATCCGAGCAGCGCTGCGGCCTCCGCGGAGGTTCGGGCTGACGCCGCATGCTCGACAACGTGCACGTCGACGCCGGCCGCGGTGAGCGCGTCCTGCACCCGCTGCGCGGTCGGCGACAGCGGCGTCGCCGGACGCAGTTCCGGGCCTTCCTGCATCAACTTGGTCCCCCCGCGTTCGGACTTCATGCCGCGGCTCCCGCGCGCAGGCCGATCACGCCGACCACGATCAAGACGATGCTCGCCACCTGCACGACGGTCAGCACCTCGCGAAACCAGAACACGCCAATCAACGCGATGGTCGCGGTGCCGACCCCCGACCAGATAGCGTAGGAGACGCTGACATCGATTCTTCTTCACGGCCACGGTCATCAATGCGAACGACGCGGCGTAGAAAACGAACAACAGGACCGACGGCAGCATGCGCGTGAAACCCACCGACAGCTTCATCGACACCGTGCCGGCGATTTCGAGCGCGATGGCGCCCGCGAGACAAAGCCAGTGCAACATCGCTAGGTCCTTGGCAACGATTGGCTGGCCGGAAATCCTCGCGGGACGGGGTCCATGGCAACGGCGGTCAGCGGCGGTCCCATCACGGGTCGATGAATTCGACCTCCACGTCGTCGAACCACAGCGAGCCTTTGCCGCGCATCATCGCACCCACCTCGATCGTATCCGCACCCTTGGCGACGGGGATGGTGATCGTGTAGCGCGTCCATGGCGTAGTGCCCTTGACCGGTGCATCGAGCATGAAATTCTGCGCCAGGGTTGCGCCCGCGGAAAGGACCAGCAGGGTCAGCGCGGCACCGTTGTCGTTGGCGTCGCGCGTGCGCAGCCACGCGGTCAGCCGGGCGGTCTTGCCGATGTACGGTCGGGCAACGATCTTCTGCGCAACCGCGCCGTAGGGCTCCGGTCCGATATTGTCGATGCGAAGGCTGCGCTGGCCGCCGTGCGGCTCCTGCGTATCCAAGATATAGCGATAGGAAAGAGCCCCGGCGTGCTGGAAGGAAAACCAGCCGTCGGGGTCGCCGCGTTGGCCCGGCTTGTCCGACTCGAATCCGGGGTTGGTCAGCGCCACCCGCAAGGGTGCGGGCGACGCCATCACGGCCCGGGCGGCCGGCGGCGGCTCCGGGCTCGAAGCGCAGCCGATGAGCATCAACGCGGCTGCGGTCGACCGCGCCAACGACGAAAGGGGGCGAAGGAATGTGGGCATGTGGGAATCGCGAACGTGAAAGCATCCGCTCTCGCGGACGGACGGGCGCGACCGGGCGCCCGTTCCCGCCGACTCTAACCGTCGGTGATTGCGCCCTTGCTGGCAGTGGAAACGAGGCGGGTGTACTTGCCCAGCAGGCCACGTGTATAGCGTGGCTCGGGTGCCCGCCAGGCGGCCCGGCGGCGCGCGAGTTCGGCGTCGTCGACATTGAGCTGCACCAG
Organism: uncultured beta proteobacterium; assembly: GCA_963756765.1. Taxonomy (GTDB): domain Bacteria; phylum Pseudomonadota; class Gammaproteobacteria; order Burkholderiales; family Casimicrobiaceae; genus VBCG01. Next base: position 224,297 of record CAVWPC010000017.1, read on the forward strand.
CAGCTTGTGCGCATCGATGGTGATCGAATCGCCTTCCTGCACCAGCGCGATGGTGCCGCCGGCGAACGCCTCGGGCGCCACGTGACCGACCACCATGCCCCAGGTCCCGCCGGAAAAGCGCCCGTCGGTGATGAGGCCCACCGATTCGCCCAATCCCTGGCCGATCAACGCGGAAGTGGGCGCCAGCATTTCCTGCATGCCGGGTCCGCCCTTCGGGCCCTCGTAGCGAATGACCACTACGTCGCCCGCCTTGATCTTTTTCGCCATGATGGCGTCCATCACCTGCGGTTCGGAGTCGAACACGCGCGCCGGCCCCGTGATCGCTGGATTCTTGAGGCCGGTGATCTTCGCCACGCAGCCTTCGGGCGCGAGATTGCCCTTGAGGATCGCCAGATGGCCGTGCGCGTACAGCGGCTTGTCGAGCGGCAGGATCACCTCCTGATCGGCCCTCGGCGTGGCGGGGACGTCGGCCAGTTCTTCCGCCATCGTGCGGCCGGTGATGGTGATGCAATCGCCGTGCAGCAGTCCTGCGATCAACAGCATCTTCAGCACTTGCGGCACGCCGCCGGCGTTGTGGAAGTCGACCGCCACGTACTTGCCGGAGGGTTTGAGGTTGCAGACCACCGGCACCTTTTCGCGCACGCGCTCGAAGTCGTCGAGCGTCCATTGCACTTCCGCCGCGGACGCGATGGCGAGGTAGTGCAGCACCGCGTTGGTCGAGCCGCCGGTGGCCATCACCAGCGCGATCGCATTCTCGATCGACTTGCGCGTGATGATGTCGCGCGGCTTGAGGTCGCGCTTCACCGCATCCATCAGCACGCGCGCCGATGCGGCCGCGGAGTCCGCCTTCTCCGCGTCCGGCGCGGCCATCTGCGACGATCCGAGCAGGCTCATGCCCAGCGCCTCGAACGACGACGACATGGTGTTCGCCGTGTACATGCCGCCGCAGGCACCCACCGAAGGACAGGCGTTGCGCTCGATGCCGTCGAAGTCCTCGCGGCTCATGCCGCCCGCGGTGAACGCGCCGACCGCTTCGAACGACGAGACGATCGTCAGCGCCTGGCCCTTCCAGTGGCCCGGCTTGATGGTGCCGGTATAGACGTAGATTCCCGGCACGTTGATGCGCGCGAGCGCCATCATGCCCGCGGGCATGTTCTTGTCGCACCCGCCGACGACCAACAGGCCATCCATGCACTGGCCGTTGACCGAGGTCTCGATCGCATCGGCGATGACTTCGCGCGACACCAGCGAATACTTCATGCCTTCGGTGCCCATGCCGATGCCGTCCGTCACGGTGGGCACGCCGAACACCTGCGGCATCGCGCCGGCGTCGTGCAGGGCGGCCATCGCGCGATCGACCAGCGGCTGGATGCCCGCGTTGCAGGGATTCATCGTGCTGTGACCGTTGGCGACCCCGACGATCGGCTTCTCGAAGTCGGCGTCGCCGAAGCCGACGGCGCGCAGCATGGCGCGATTGGGAGAGCGGGCGACACCCTGGGTGATCAGCCGGGAACGGCGATTGAGCGACATCGGGATCCTCGCGCGGCGCGTTGCGGGCAACGCTTTGTATAATCCCTGAGTTTAGCGCAACTGCAGGCCGCGCTTTTTGACCCCAACGAGAGGCCGCAAGCCGCGCATGCTCGTCCATCCGCAATTCGATCCGATCGCGTTCAAGCTCGGCCCGCTGGCCGTACGCTGGTACGGGCTCATGTACCTCGTCGCGTTCGTGCTGTTCATCGTGCTCGGCAAGATCCGCGCACGGCGCAATCTGCTGACCGGCTGGCACCCGCGCGACGTCGACGACATGCTGTTCTACGGCGTCTTCGGCGTGATCATCGGGGGGCGCCTGGGCTACGTGCTGTTCTACAAGCCCATGTATTACCTCGCGCACCCGTTGGAGATCTTCCAGGTCTGGGCGGGCGGCATGAGCTTCCATGGCGGATTTCTGGGCGTGCTGGTGGCACTCTGGTTCTTCGCCCGGCGGCGCGGCAAGCGCTGGCTAGACGTCACCGATTTCGTGGCGCCGATGGTCCCGCTCGGGCTGGCGGCGGGGCGCCTGGGCAATTTCATCAACGGCGAGCTGGTGGGCCGCGTGACCAACGGGCCTTGGGCGATGGTATTCCCGCAGGTCGACATGCTGCCGCGACATCCATCGCAGCTCTACCAGTTTGCGCTGGAAGGCCTGCTGCTGTTCGTCGTGCTCTGGACGTTTGCGAACCGGCCGCGTCCGATGGGCGCCGTGTCCGGTCTCTTTCTCGCAGGTTACGGCACGTTGCGGTTCATTGCCGAATACGCGCGCGAGCCGGATGACTTTCTCGGGTTGCTGGCGGCCGGATTCTCGATGGGGCAGTGGCTGTCGTTGCCGATGATCTTCGGCGGGCTCATCATGATGGTCTGGGCCTACCGGCGCGCCGGCAAGGCGCAGCCCACGATTCTCGACCGCATGAAATGAGAGCGGCTTCGCGCCGCCGCGTGCGCCTAGTCGAGGCGGCGAAAGTCGCCGTCGAGCGTGTCGAAGCCTGTGCCGGCAGGCGGATAGCGTCCACCGCCAGCCGCCTGCGGCGCGAAGCGGCTGCCGATGTTGAGCGGCAACGCCAGCAGCATCAACGCCAGCAGGTCGGACAGGAACCCGGGCATGATCAGCAGCATGCCCGCCAGGACCTTGCGACCGCTGTCGACCAGCCCGCGCAGCACGGACTGCTCGCCATGCAAGGCGGCTGCCGTGCGGGTACGAAATGACGTGCGCTCGCTGCGCAGCAGCAGCGCGCCGGCGATGAACGAACCGGCCAGCCACACCCAAAGCGGGATACCAGTCCAGCGCGCGAGCCGCGCCGTGAGATAAAGGTCGGCGATGGGGAATGCCAGTACAATCGCCAGCAACGCAAAACGCATGAACTCTCCTTGCCGGACGCCCCCATTGTCGTGCTGACCCACGTTCCCGACCGCAACTGCGCCGAAAGCCTCGCGCAATCGTTGCTGGCCGGGAAGCTGGCCGCCTGCGTGAATATCGGCGCCGCCGTGACTTCAATGTATCACTGGCGCGGGCAAATCGAAACTGCCGAGGAGATTCCGCTCGTCGTCAAGACGCGGGCCGGGCTGTTCGAGGCGGTGGCGACGGCCATTCGCGCGGGACATCCGTACGAACTTCCGGAGATCGTGGCGGTCAGCTTGAGCGATGGCTATTCCCCGTATCTCGAGTGGATCCGTGCCGAAACTGCCCGGCCTTGACGCCGCCTTGCGGCGTGCCGGCGGCGTGGCATGGTTCGCGCTGCTGGCGGGGGGGGCGGCCGCTGCCGATCCAAAGCTGCTGCCGCCGGAGCAGGCGTTCCGTTTCTCCGCACGAGCGCTCGACGCGCACACGCTCGAGGCCAGCTTCACGATCGCGGACGGCTACTACCTGTACCGTGACAAGCTCGCCTTTTCCGTCGGACCCGACGCCAAGGCGCTGGTCGCCGTGCTGCCCCCGGGCAAAGTCAAGGAAGATCAGTTCTTTGGCAAGGTCGAGACCTACCGTGGTCTGGTGACGGCGAAGTTGCCGCTGGACCAGGGGACGGCGGGCCAGTCGATCAAGTTGTCGGCGGAATCACAAGGCTGCGCGGACGTCGGTGTGTGTTATCCGCCGACGCGCCAGCAAGTTACCCTTGTACTGCCGCCTGCCGGCAAGGGTCCCGGCCCGGTGGTCGAGGCCAGTCCGGCCAGGAAGAACTGGTTCAACTAGCACATTCCGCGCTGCGCCGCCGCGGCCGGCATGCGTGTGTGTGCGTTCACTTACAGACGAGGCTTGGACAGATGCGGAACGGACTGGGTCGCTGGATTGCGCTCGGCGTGGCGGGCGTGCTCGCCCTGATCGCCGGCGTCTATTTCGGCCGGGTCGGTCTGCTTGCGCCTCAAGCGCCGGCAGCGGCCTCGGCGCTGCTCGGCGTCGCGCTGCCCGATGCTAACGGGCAGGAGCAACGGATCGATCAGTGGCGTGGCAAGGTGCTGGTGGTCAATTTCTGGGCGACCTGGTGCGCACCATGTCGCGAAGAGATGCCTGAGTTCATCCGCGCCCAGACTGAATATGGCGTGAAGGGGCTGCAGTTCGTGGGTATCGCGGTCGACCAGCCGGACAAGGTGAAGCAGTTCGAGCGCGAGATCGGCCTTAATTATCCTTCCCTGGTCGGGGGCTTCGGCGCGATGGAATTGTCGAAATCTCTGGGCAACTCCGTCATGGCGCTGCCATTTTCCGTGGTGGTCGATCGCCAGGGCAAGGTCATTCATACGCAGCTGGGCGTGCTCAAGCCGCAGAAGCTGGCCGAAATCCTCGCGCAATATCTGTGAAATACGCCCATCTACGGCTAACGTGATCTAGACCTCCGGGCCTGATTTGGGCGTTGCCGGGGGTTTCGCCGGGCGGGCCCGCCGCGTGCGCGGGGGGAGGCGCGAACGTAGCATTGGTCGCATCCGGTCGCCGGACGCGGATGCCACGTAGTGCGCTTCCGCCGGTCCAAAACGGTAAATGTGTGCTTGGCTGGACAAACTCCCGCTAACTCCGTCAAACTCCGCCCTCGTTTGATCACCACAAAAGGATCTTGCGGGCGATGGCGACTCCTCCACGCAAGACGGCCGCGCGCGCGGCGCGCAAATCCTCCGAAGGCAGCGCGTCGGTTCTCGTCCTGCACGGACCGAACCTCAATCTGCTCGGCACGCGCGAACCGGCCATCTATGGCCGCGATACGCTGGCCGACATCAACGCGCGCCTGGTTGCCCGGGGCAAGTCTGCCGGGGTGCGAGTGCAGACGTTCCAGAGCAATCACGAAGGTGCGCTGGTCGATCGGCTGCATGCGGCGCGCACCGAGGACGTGAAGTTTGTCGTCATCAATCCGGCGGCGCTCACCCACACCAGCGTGGCCGTTCGCGACGCGCTGGCGGGCACCGACCTGCCGTTCATCGAGGTGCACCTGACCAATGTCCACGCGCGGGAACCGTTCCGCCATCACTCGTATTTCTCGGACAAGGCCGTCGGGACCATCGTTGGACTCGGCCCGCGCGGCTATGAATTTGCGCTCGACTTCGCGCTTGCCCGCATTCAAGGTTGACCGTCATGGACCTGCGCAAACTGAAGACGTTGATCGAACTGGTCGAGACCTCCGGCATCGCGGAGCTCGAGATCCAGGAGGGCGAAGAACGCGTGCGCATCACCCGCTCGCAAGCCGCGACGCAGGCGCTCATCGCCGCGGCCCAGCCGGTGAACGTGGCTCCGGCGGCGGCAGCGACCACCGCTGCCGCCGCGGGGACGCCGGCCGCGCCGGTGGTGGCGGAGGGCCACGTGGTGAAGAGCCCGATGGTCGGCACGTTCTACCGCGCCGCGACGCCGGGCGCCAAGGCCTATGTCGAAGTCGGCGACACGGTCGCGGAGGGCGCGACGCTTTGCATCATCGAGGCGATGAAGCTCATGAACGAGATCGAGTCGGACAAGGCCGGCGTCGTCAAGGCCATCCTGACCGATAACGGGCAGCCGGTCGAATTCGGCCAGCCGCTGTTCGTGATCGCCTGACCGCAAGCGTACGTGGCGCTTTCCAAATCCGCGGCCGGCAAGTCGGCCGACAAGCTCTTCGACAAGATCCTGATCGCCAATCGCGGCGAGATCGCGTTGCGCATCCAGCGCGCGTGCCGCGAGATGGGCATCAAGACGGTGGTCGTGCACTCCGAAGCCGATCGCGATGCCAAATACGTACGTCTCGCCGACGAGTCGGTGTGCATCGGGCCGGCCCCCTCGGCACAAAGCTATCTGCACGTACCCGCGATCATCGCTGCCGCGGAGGTAACGGACGCGCAGGCGATCCATCCCGGTTACGGCTTCCTGTCCGAGAACGCGGATTTCGCTGACAAGGTCGAGAAGTCCGGTTTCGTCTTCATCGGTCCACGCGCCGAGACGATCCGCCTGATGGGCGACAAGGTCAGCGCCAAGGTGGCGATGCTGAAAGCCGGCGTGCCCTGCGTCCCCGGTTCGGAGGGCGCGCTCCCCGAAGATGCGAAAGAAGTCGTGCGCATCGCGCGTGCCGTTGGCTATCCGGTGATCATCAAGGCGGCCGGCGGCGGCGGTGGCCGCGGCATGCGCGTGGTACATACCGAGGCGGCGCTGCTGCCGGCGGTCACGCTGACCCGCTCCGAGGCGCAGGCCGCCTTCGGCAACGCGACGGTCTACATGGAGAAATTTCTCGGCAATCCGCGCCACATCGAGATCCAGGTGCTGGCCGACGAGCAGAAGAATGCCGTCTACCTCTTCGAACGTGACTGCTCGATGCAGCGCCGCCACCAGAAGATCATCGAGGAGGCGCCGGCGCCGGGCATCAACCAACGCGCGCTGACGCGCATCGGCGAGCGCTGCGCCGATGCCTGCCGCAAGATCGGCTATCGCGGCGCCGGCACCTTCGAGTTCCTGTACGAGAACGACGAATTCTTCTTCATCGAGATGAATACGCGCGTGCAGGTCGAGCATCCGGTGACCGAGGCGATCACCGGCATCGACATCGTCCAGCAACAGATCCTGATCGCGGCCGGGCGCAAGCTGGCTTTCCGGCAGCGCGAGGTCGAGCGGCGCGGACATGCGATCGAGTGCCGGATCAACGCCGAGGATCCGGAATCGTTCATGCCGTCGCCAGGGCGTATCACGTCCTGGCACCCACCCGGCGGGCCCGGCATCCGCGTGGATTCGCACGCCTATCACAACTACTTCGTGCCACCCAACTACGATTCCCTGATCGCCAAGGTCATCGCCTACGGTGACACCCGCGAGCAGGCGATCGCGCGCATGCGCATTGCGCTGTCGGAAATGATCGTAGAAGGCATCAAGACCAACATTGCGCTGCACCAGGAATTGCTGCTCGACGACAAATTCCTGCGTGGCGGCACGTCGATTCATTACCTCGAAGAACGCATGGCGAAACGCAAGAAGGCGAGCGCCTAGGGCGCCGTCGCGCACACCGGCCATGGACTATCTCGCGCTGCGCTTCGATGCCGCGGCCGGTGAGGCGGAAGCGTGGTCCGACGCACTGCTCGACGGCGGAGCGCTGTCGGTCGACTTGTCCGATCCCGGCGCGGGAACCGGCGACGAATTCGCGCTCTACGGCGAGCCGGGCCAATTCACGCCGGAGGCGTGGCCGCTGTCGCGCATCGTCGCGCTGTTTCCGGCCGCTGCCGACGTGGCCGCAGCGCTGGCGAACGCCGCCCTCGCCATTGGCCGCCCGGCGCCGCCTTTCGATACGCATGCGGTGGCCGAAGAGGATTGGGTGCGCCGCACGCAGGCGCAGTTCGGCCCGCTCGAGATCGCACCCGATTTCTGGGTCGTCCCGACCTGGTCGACGCCTGTCGACCCGGAAGCGCTCAACCTGCGGTTGGATCCGGGGCTGGCGTTCGGGACGGGTTCCCACCCGACGACGCGACTGTGCCTCGAATGGCTGCGCGCGCACATCGCCGGCGGTGAGTCCGTGCTCGACTACGGCTGCGGCTCCGGCATTCTCGCGATTGCCGCGCGCAAGCTTGGTGCCGGCGCGGTGACCGGAACAGACATCGACGTCCAGGCCATGCGCGCGAGCGAGGGCAACGCGTCGCGCAATGCAGTCGATGTGCGGTTCGTGTTGCCGGATGCGCTTCCGCCGGGCGCGTACGGAATCGTGATCGCCAACATTCTCGCCAATCCGCTGATCGTGCTGGCGCCGGTGCTCGCGCAGCGGGTGGCGCAGGGCGGGAGGATCGCCCTGTCCGGCATCCTCGACGACCAGACGGAAGGCGTAGCCGCAGCCTACGCACCCTGGTTTACACTCGCGCCGTGGCGGAAGCACGACGGCTGGACGTTGCTCGCGGGAATCCGGCAGTGACCGGGCCGGAAGCAACCGGCGCCTGGCCCTGACGATGGTCGACGAACAATACACACGCTGTCCCGGTTGCAAGACCATCTTTCGCGTCACCGATGCGCAGCTCGCATTGCGCGAGGGTCAGGTACGTTGCGGACATTGCCGCACCGTATTCGACGGCCGCGATCACCGAATTTCGCTGGCGCCGCCGGCGGCGACGAAAGAGCCGCCGGACGTCGACGAACTGGCACTCGGGCCGCCGACGGTCACGCTGCGCAGCGCCCGCGCACTGGACCCGCCGCCGCCCGAAGCGCCACGCCCGCCACCGCCACCACTGCCGGAGCCACGGTTCGACACCGTGCCCGATGTCGATTATGAAAACCGCTTCGCCTGGGAGAAGCGCAAGTCGGCGTCGCGGGGCTGGCGCGTGTTCGGCGCCGTGTGCATTCCGCTGCTGGCCCTGCTGCTGATCGTGCAGATCCTGGTCCATTTCCGCGACGCACTCGCCGCGCACGTCCCCTGGACCAGGCCGATATTGAGCCAGGGATGTGCGCTGGCAGGGTGCAAGGTACGCCCGTTGCGCAACGTCGCGGCGCTGTCCATCGAAGCGTCGGACTTGCAGGCCGACCCGGCGCACCGGGGCCTCCTGATCCTGACCGCGACGCTGCGCAATCGAGCGCCCTATGCGGTTGGCTATCCGCACCTCGAGTTGACCCTGACCGATGCGCAGGACCAGGTGGTCGTGCGCCGTGCCCTGGGGCCCGCCGACTACGCCGGCGGCACCACCAATACAGCCGCCGGCATCGCCGCCAACGCCGAGGTCCCGGTGCGCTTGTTCATCGACGCCAGTGCGACGACACAAGCCGGGTACCGGCTGTATCTGTTCTTCCCCTGAAACGGGCGTACGCCCCGATGTGGCGCAGGCGCTCCGGCGCGTCCGGGGGCCTTGGCCTCGCCATCGTCTGCCAGCCGCCCGATATTCTCGTTGAAGATCAATAAGATACGATTGGCGCATCGATACGCAGACGGGCGCGCCCTGACTTCGCCCGCCCGAGGATGGGCGGCAAAGCGGTCGTGCGACTCGTGGGGCGCCGGAAGCACCCGGATGGTGCGCGACGGTTGAGTCGCCGCACGTTTTGGGTGCAAACTACGCGTCGCGCGCAGGCGGATCGGCGCTAAACGCGGCAATTTGCCCTGTTTATGCCCGAATCCGGCATGGCATGGTTCTCGCTAAACCTGAACCTGCGCATTTCGCGATGCAGCGCACGTAGGCCCCAGCCGCTGGTCGCACCCGTGGTATCGCTTGCTTCTTTCAATCGCATCATCAGGAGATTTGGATGGCATCGCCCGCTGACGTGCTCAAAATGATCAAGGAGAAGGAGGTCAAGTTTGTCGACCTTCGCTTTACGGACACCCGCGGCAAGGAACAGCACGTCTCCGTGCCGGCCAAACAGTTCACCCAGGACAAATTCGACTCCGGGCATGCGTTCGACGGCTCGTCGATCGCGGGCTGGAAGGGCATCGAGGCCTCCGACATGCTGTTGATGCCCGACCCGGCGACGGCGAACCTCGACCCGTTCATGGACGAAACGACGCTGCTCATCACCTGCGACGTGGTCGAGCCGTCGGACGGCAAGGGTTACGAGCGCGATCCGCGTTCGCTCGCCAAGCGGGCAGAGGCATACCTCAAGTCCGCCGGTATCGGCGACACCGCGTATTTCGGGCCCGAACCCGAGTTCTTCATCTTCGATGCCGTCGAATGGTCGGTCGACATGTCGGGCAGTTACTGCAAGGTGTTCTCGTCCGAGGCCGCGTGGTCGACGGCGGAGAAGTTCGAAGGCGGCAACATGGGTCACCGGCCTACGGTCAAGGGCGGCTACTTCCCCGTGCCCCCGGTCGATCAGCTGCAGGACATTCGTTCGGCGATGTGCCTGGCGATGGAGCAGATGGGCGTTGAGGTGGAGGTCCATCACCACGAGGTGGCCAATGCGGGCCAATGCGAAATCGGCACCAAGTTCGAAACGCTGGTGAAGCGCGCCGACTGGTTGCAGATCCTCAAGTACTGCGTGCACAACACCGCGGCGGCCTACGGCAAGACGGCGACGTTCATGCCGAAGCCCATCGTCGGCGACAACGGCTCCGGCATGCACTGCCACCAGTCGATCTGGAAGGATGGCAAGAACCTCTTCGCTGGCGACGGCTATGCCGGCATGTCCGAGCTCGCGCTGTATTACATCGGTGGCGTCATCAAGCATGCCAAGGCGCTGAACGCCATCACCAATCCGGGTACCAATTCGTACAAGCGCCTGGTGCCCGGCTTCGAAGCGCCGATCAACCTCGCGTATTCCGCCCGCAATCGTTCGGCTGCCATTCGCATTCCGTATGTGTCGAACCCGAAGGGTCGTCGCATCGAAGTGCGCTTCCCCGATCCCACGGCCAATCCGTATCTCGCTTTCGCGGCGATGCTGATGGCGGGGCTCGATGGCATCCAGAACAAGATCCATCCGGGCGACCCGATGGACAAGAACCTGTACGACCTCGAGCCGGAAGAAGCCGCCAAGGTCCCGCATCCGTGCGCGTCGCTCGACGAGGCGCTCGAGCACCTCGACAAGGACCGCGCGTTCCTCACGCGCGGCGGCGTGTTCACCGATGGAATGCTGGATGGCTATATCGCACTGAAGATGGACGAGGTGACTCGGTTCCGGATGACCACGCATCCGGTCGAGTACGACATGTATTTCAGCCTTTGAGTCGGATATGTCGGCGCCGCAAACGGCGCGCGCGTTGAGTGTGCAGGGGCAGGCGTGGTGCCTGCCCCTTTTGCTTCCGGTACGCTACACTCGGCGGCGATGCGCGACTACTCCTCCTCGACGGCCTCGCGTGGCGCACGCGGGTGCCTGCGCACCCTCGCCTGGTGCTGCCTGTTCTATGGATGCGCAGGCGCGCAGCACGATGTCGCGGCACAGACTCTGTCCGCCAAGGCGAAGGAATCCGGTTGCGTCGACACGCCGCGCATCGTGGGCGGATCCATGTATCGCTGCACGACCAGTTCCGGTGCGGCGGCGTATTTCAACATACCGGGCGCGGACAACCTGCCGCCGGCGCGGCGAGAGGGCACGTCCTCTGCGAAGAACACACCAACGCCCGCCGGATTTCCGAAGGTGGACGCCGATACGCAGAAAAGCCGCGACGAGACGCGCCGCAAGGTGCTGTCCGAGGAACTTGCAGCCGAAGAGAAGATGCTCGCGGCCCAGCGAGCGGCCTACGCCAACGGCGCGCCCGTTCCGCTGCCGGAGGAACGCAATGACGCGGAGAAATATCGCGAACGCATTGCGCGCCTGCGACAGGCGGTTGCGCTGCACGAGCGCAACATCGAGGCGCTCAAGAAGGAACTCGCCGCCACGCGCTGAATCGGGACCGCGGGCCAACTTCGACGCGCGGGGTAGCTTGCGCCGGCCAGCCGAGTCGGTGTCGTGAAACTGCGCCTTTTTCCTTCACCGGCGCCGCTGCCCGTGGCCCAGACGCAATATCCGGGGCTCGAGTTGCTCGCCGCGTCGGTGCTGATGCTGCGATCGGACGGGCGCATCGTCTACGCGAACCCCGCCGCGGAGAACCTGTTCGAACTTTCCCGTCCCAAGTTCGTCGGCCACACGCCGCGCGAGATCTTTGGTGATTGCCCCGCGCTACTGGCGGCGATCGCCAAGGCGGTCGTCAGCGGGGCCTCCTATACCGAGCAGGAAATCGAACTCGGGGCGAGCGGGAAGGGCAAGCTGCATCTCACCTGCACCGTATCGCCGGTCGATGCGCCGGATGCGACGCTGCTCGTAGAGTTTCGGCATATCGACCAGCAGCTCAAGGTTGCCCGGGAAGAGCGGCTGCTCGAACAGCAGCAGGCCAATCGCGACCTGATCCGCAGTCTCGCGCACGAGATCAAGAATCCGTTGGGCGGCATCCGGGGCGCTGCGCAGCTTCTGGAACGCGAGCTCGACCGGCCACCGCTGATCGAATACACACAGGTGATCATCGGGGAGGCGGACCGGTTGCAGTCGCTGGTCAACCGGTTGTTGACGCCGCACCGCCTGCCGACCTACCGGCGCACCAACATCCACGAGATCCTGGTGCGGGTCCGCAGTGTCGTGCAGGCCGAGTTCCCCACCATCGTCATCGATTCGGACTTCGATATCAGCATCCCCGAATTCGAGGCCGATCCCGAGCAGCTGACGCAGGTGGTGCTCAACGTCGCACGCAACGCGGCACAGGCGCTGTCCGGATCCACCGTGCAGCCGAGGATCCGCCTGGAGACGCGCATCGCGCGTGGCATCACGCTCGCCAAGCGGCGGCACAAGCTGGCACTGGCGCTCTCGGTCGAGGACAACGGGCCCGGCGTGCTGGAGGCGATCCGGGACAAGATTTTCTATCCGCTGGTTTCGGGGCGCGAAGGCGGCAGCGGGCTCGGCCTCACCATCGCGCAGACATTCGTGGCGCAGCACAATGGTTCCATCGAGTGGAACAGCAAGCCGGGAAGCACGGTATTCACCATTTTGCTCCCGTTGGAGATGACGCGCGCGGCCTGAAGCCAGCGGTCGCGCGAGAAGGGAATGAATCAGACGATGTATGCGTATGACTACGAACCGCCGCGAGGCGATGGGACCAAGGCCGTGTGGATCGTCGACGACGACCGCTCGATTCGCTGGGTGCTCGAGAAGGCGTTGGCGCGGGAAGGCATTCCGTACAAGACGTTCGCGACGGCGTACGAGGTATTGCAGGCGCTTGCAGTCAGCGAGCCGCAGGTGCTGGTCTCCGACATTCGCATGCCCGGCGAATCCGGCCTGGTGCTGCTCGACAAGGTCAAGGAGCGCTTCCCGCAGATCCCGGTCATCATCATGACCGCCTATTCGGACCTGGACAGCGCGGTCGCGGCCTTCCAGGGCGGCGCCTTCGAGTACCTGCCCAAGCCGTTCGACGTCGATCACGCGTTGGCGCTGATCCGCCGCGCCACGACGGAAACGCCGGTGACGGCGCCCGCTGCCGGCGTCAGCGGCGAGTCGCCGGAGATGCTCGGCCAGGCGCCCGCGATGCAGGAAGTCTTTCGCGCCATTGGGCGGCTGTCCCAGTCCAACACGACGGTGATGATCACCGGCGAGTCAGGCACCGGCAAGGAACTGGTCGCGCGCGCGCTGCACCGCCACAGTCCACGCGCAGCCGGGCCGTTCGTCGCCATCAACACGGCGGCGATTCCGAAGGACCTGCTCGAATCAGAGCTCTTCGGGCACGAACGCGGTTCGTTCACCGGTGCGCAGGCCTTGCGGCGCGGCCGCTTCGAGCAGGCGGAGGGCGGGACGCTGTTCCTCGATGAGATCGGGGACATGCCGGCGGACCTCCAGGTAAGGCTGCTGCGCGTACTGGCCGATGGTGAGTACTACCGCGTCGGTGGTCATTCGCCGTTGCGCGCGAATGTGCGCATCATCGCCGCGACGCACCAGAATCTCGAGGAGCGGGTGCGGCTGAACCTGTTCCGCGAAGACCTGATGCATCGCCTGAACGTCGTGCGCCTGCGCCTCCCGCCGTTGCGCGAGCGACCCGAGGATATCGCGCCGCTGGCGCGCCACTTCCTCCAGAAGAGCGGTCGCGACCTGGCCGTCGAGCCCAAGCAACTGGCGGACGAGGCGTTGAAGGCGCTGACGTTGTTCCCGTTTCCCGGCAACGTGCGACAGCTGGAGAACATCTGTCACTGGCTGACGGTGATGGCACCGGGACAGCGCGTCGAGGTGGCCGACCTGCCGCCCGAGGTGCGTGAACTTCCGCGAGCCCCCGGCGAGCCCGGTGATTTCCACTGGCAGCATGCGCTCGATCGTGAATTGACGCAGGCGCTGGCGCGCGGCGAACGCAACGTGGGTGATCGCCTCGAACAGGAGTTCGAAAAGACGCTGATCCGCCGCGCGCTCGCGCACACCGGCGGACATCGGATGGAGGCCGCGGCTTGGCTCGGATGGGGGCGCAATACGCTCACCCGCAAGATCCAGGAGCTTGGCCTGGAGGCCGAGCTGCGCAAGGGTGTCCGCGGTTGAAGCGCGGCTAATCCATCGGCAGCGCGCCCGGTGCATGCAGCGAGCGTTCGACCAGTTCCTCGATCACGAGGTCGGGCCTTTCGCGCTCGATCAGCGCACGATCGAGCTTGCGGCTGCTCACATAGACGACACGGCTGAAATTCTCTGAAAGCAGCGGGATCAGCGGGATGGCCATCGAGTCGCGCAGCATGACCGCGCGTGGGAGTCCGGGTCGATCGCAGACGAAGTACTCGAAGCCGGGGTACTCGCCCTTGTCGAGGCGTCGTGCGCAGCGGCTGGCAGTGTCGGCGAGCACCTTGGCGAGCGGTGCCACATCGTCTTCGCGGATTTTGCCGGGAAGCCCGAGCATCACGGTCAGGTCACCGCTGTAGTAGTCGACGCCGGGAGTATGGGCGGGCCGCGGCGCGGGCACGAAGCCCGGCAAGGCGCCGTCCGGCAGTGCGCGCTGTGCCGCCAGCATCAGGGCGTCGTAGCCGATGGTCGCGCCATTGAAGTTCCAGTGCGAATCAGTCTTGTAGTAGAGACGTTCATGCGCCTTGGCCGCGCGCAACGCCGGCCGCAGGTCGATGAAATCGACCTTGCCCTGGCTTGCCACGGCGTCGCGCAGTCGATCGAGCGGCGTCGGCGACGGCGAAGGCGCGACCCAGGCGGGCAGATGCTCCGGATAGATCGTGAATTTTTCCGGAACGACCATCACGACATAGGCGATGCCCAGCGAGGCGAGCCACGCCCGTCGGCGCTCGAGTTCGCGTGCGGTCGCGTCGATCTCTGACTGCGCGACCGCGACGATGCCGCGATAATGGCGATCGAGCGATTTGCCGTCCTCGCCCAGCCAGTAATACCAGCCATCGCGCCCCGGCTGCACGGTGGCGAGCGCCGAGACGCCGAACAGACGCAGCAGCGCACGGTGGTGCTCGCGCACGAAGAACTCGCGCCCGCCAAAGCGATCGGCGAAAGCGCGCTCGAAAGCCTGGGGAAAGGCGCGCGTCACGGACCACGTCGGCCAGGGCGCCATGGCGCGATTCTCGAACCGGGTCATCGTGCGCGACCAGGTAAAGATCAACGCCAGCCCCGGGATGGCGATGCCGAGCGCGAACCCCAACGCGATCCACCGGTCGCGCAACGGATGCGCATCTATCGCGGGTGGCGGTACCGCGGGCAACGAGAGCGGGTCGGTCGTCATCGCCGTTGTGCGGTCAAGGTCCCAGCCGATGGGTATTCCTGCAGCGACACGTGCGCGAAGGGAGGCGTCATTCTAGAACCGGAAGTAGATGAAGGGATTGTAGGTGCCGGCCGCGAGGAAAGTCACCGCTGCCGCAAGCACGATGCCGAGCCAGAGCGCGTCGATGGTGAGCAGGGCGCCACCTTTGATGCCGCCGACCTGCGCGGCCCGGTCGCGCCATTGCCCGATCCGGCGGGCCAGCGGGGTGGCGAAGAGCACGCCGACCGCGATGGTGGTCAGCACCAGCGGGTCGGCAAACTCGGCCAGCGGGTGCCGCAGTGGATCGCCCGGCGCGAAACCGGCGAGTGCGGCGTAGTGCGCGACGGCCAGCGGCAACGTTTCGCAGCGAAACAGCACCCAGCCGCCCATCACGGCCAGCAATGCGTAGACGTGCGCGAGCGGGCCTGCTCGCGCCAGCACCCGACCGAACCACGCGCGTTCGGCGACGAGGAACGCGCCGTGCCACGCACCCCAGAGCACGAAAGGCCAGCTCGCGCCGTGCCACAGGCCGCAGAGCAGGAACACCAGCACCAGGTTCGCATAGGCGCGGCGCTCGCCGCGCTGGTTGCCACCCAGCGGGATGTACAGGTAGTCGCGAAACCAGTTGGACAGCGAGATGTGCCAGCGGCGCCAGAACTCGCGGATGCTGCGCGCGATGTATGGGTAGTTGAAATTCTCCAGGATGCGGAAGCCGAACATGCGCATCAGTCCGATCGCCATGTCGGAATAACCGGAGAAATCGAAATAGATCTGCAGCGTGTAGCAGACGAGACCGAGCCACGCGAGCGGCGTCGTCAGTTCGGTCGGCGGTAGCGCGTAGATCTGGTCGGCGACGCGCCCGAGCGTATTGGCGATCAGCACCTTCTTGCCCAGGCCGAGCACGAAGCGGCGCACGCCGTAGCTGAAATCGGCGAGGCGTGCGTCGCGCACGGACAACTGCGCGGCGATGTCGCGCCACCGGATGATGGGTCCGGCGATGAGCTGCGGAAACAGCAGGATGTACAGCGCGAAGCGCGGCAGGTTGCGCTCGGCTTGCGCGTTGCGCTTGTAGACGTCGATGACGTAGGAAATGGCGTGAAAGGTGAAGAACGAGATGCCGAGCGGAAGCGGAATCGATGCGACCGCCAACGGCGTGATGGCGAGAATGGGCGCCAGCGCGTTCACGTTGGCAACCGCGAAGTTCGCGTACTTGAACACGGCGAGCACCGCGAGGTTGCCGGTGACGGCGAGCGCCAGCCAGCGTTTGCGGCTGGACGGCGCCTCGGCACGCGCGATCGCGCCGCCGGCCAGGTAGTTGAAGGCGACCGATCCCAGTATCAGCGCCAGGTAGGGCGCCTCGCCCCAGGCATAGAACGCGAGGCTTGCGACCAGCAGCACGCCGTTGCGCCAGCCCCTGGGTGCGGCGAAGTAGGCCGCGAGCGTCGCCGGCAGGAACAGGAACAGGAAGATGGGGGAGGCGAAGACCATGCGGTTACGGCGTTCGGTCAAAGCGAGCCCACATCATCGCGGCGCGACGATGTGGGCCTTCAGGGCGTGCTTTCAACCGGACAGCTCGACCAGCACCGGCGCATGGTCGGAGGGCTTGTCTCCCTTGCGTGCATTGCGATCGATGCGACTCGCGGTGCACCGGCTTGCGAGCGGTGCCGAAAGCAGCACATGGTCGATACGAAGCCCGCGGTTCTTCGGAAAGGCGAGCTGGCGGTAATCCCACCAGGAGAAAGTCTTCTCGGGCTGTTCGAACAGGCGGAAGCTGTCGACGAATCCGGCCGCAAGCAGATTCCGGAAAGCGGTCCGCTCGGGCGCGGACACCAGGACCTGGCCCTCCCAGAGCGCGGGATCGTGGACATCGCGGTCTTCCGGTGCCACGTTGAAATCGCCGAGCACCGCGATTTCCGCGTGGCGCGTCAGTTCGTCGCGCACCATGCCAGCGAGCGCCGCGTACCACTTGAGTTTGTACTGGTATTTGTCGGACTCGAGCGACTGACCGTTGGGCACGTACACGCAGACCACGCGGATTCCGGCGATGGTCGCGGCGAGCACGCGCTTTTGCTCGTCGGCGAACCCGGGAATGCCGATGGCGAAATCGGTGGCGTCAAGACCGACCCGGGTGAGAATGGCCACGCCGTTGTACGTTTTCTGTCCCGCGTAGGCGGCCGCGTAGCCGGCCGCCGCAAGTTCGTCGACGGGAAATTTCTGGTCCTCGAGCTTGGTCTCCTGCAGGCACACGACATCCGGCTTCGTGGCGGCCAGCCACGCAGTCAGGCGCGGCAGCCGCACGTTGAGCGAATTGACGTTCCAGGCGGCGAGGATCACGAGGGTTCCCGAAAGTTGCGACGCGCCCGCGCTGCGCGCGGGCGCGTCGATACGACTGCAGCGAGTATTTGCGAAGGGCAGGCTCTAGTCAATCAAGGCCGGTGCAGCGGGGAGTCGCGCGTCGCACGGAACGCGCAGGCGTTGACACACTGCTACTTGCAGCGCGAATAGTTGATGTCGCCGCCCGGGTTGAGCGCAATGCAGTACGGGCCGGCACTCGCGGAGACGGGGCCGGCGCCGTCGCGGACACTGGCATTGATCACGCAATCCTCGTAGCTCTTGGCCGACAGCTGCCAGGTCGTGCAGGCGTCGCCGTGTTTGGCGACGGCACGGTCGTAGGCGCGGGCGATGCAATTGCCCCAAGCCTGGGTATTGGTCGGACCAGCGGATTCGCATTGCGGCCCGTAGGTTTGCGCCGCCCGCACGGCGATCGCCGCGGTATTCAGTGGCGGCGTCGCGCAGGCGACCAGGACGAGCGCGGTGGCGACCACCAGACCGCGAGGTCCGCACGCGGAGGCACCGGGTGCGCGGGGCTGCAAGGCGGCGCCAGCTCTACGTGGCAATCGGCACAGTCCGCGGATTCGACGCAGTAGCGCGCGACGACCGGGCGAGCCTACTTGGGGTAGCCACCACCCTTGGGTGGCGGTGTCGCTTCCCGCGTCGCTTCCCGCGTCGCTTCGCTCGAGATTGGCGCTGCCGGTGCCGCGGGTGCGGCTGGCGCGCGCCCACCGGGCGCCGTGACGCGAGGCGCAGGAGCCTTCGGATAACCCGCTTCGTCCAGTGTCGCTTGCCAGCGCGACTCGTTGTATCCCTTGACTATGAGCTTGTCGCCGACCGCGAGCACGGGGGCCTTGTCGTCGCCGGTGATCGCCTGCATGCGCGCCATGCCCTGCTGGTCTGATTCGACATTGACGGTCGTGAACGGTACACCGCGCCGGTTGAGCAGCGCCTCCGCGTTCTGGCAGACATCACCGCAGGCGAACGTGAACAACGTGACCGGATAGCGTTCCGAGGCCTGCTGCGCGGCGATGCTCGGCTGGCTGGTTTCCACGAAATTCGCACCGAGCCGCTTGGTCTGCACGTTCTTGGCGTTGGACGGCGGCGGCTTGTCGGAATACACGACGCGACCGTCGGGGTCCGTGTACCGGTAAACCTGACTCTGAGCCGCGGCAACGGCGGCGAACGCGAACACAGCGACGGCGCAGGTACAGCGTAGTGGAAGCGAAGCCATCGGAGCCTCCCTCTATTGGGCAGCGATCATTCCATTATGCCGCAGGAGGGCATCCAGTTGGGGCGGCCGGCCACGGAAGGCGACGAACGACTCCAAAGCGGGGCGGCTGCCGCCGCGGGCGAGCACTTCGTCGCGGAACCGCGCGCCCGCCATCGGCGACAGTACGCCCTCTTCCTCGAACGCGCTGAAGGCATCGGCCGACAGCACTTCCGCCCACTTGTAGCTGTAGTAACCAGCGGCGTAACCCCCTGCAAATACATGCGCGAACGCCTGCATGAAGCGCTCGTAGGGCGCCCGCGGGGTGACCGCGACTTCCTGCTGGACGGCGCTCAGAACGGCTTCCGGGGAAGGCCACGGCGAGTGGTTCTCCGGGTCGTAGTGTGCGTGCAACAACATGTCGAACAGACCCATCTCGAGCTGACGAACGGTTGCCATGCCGCTCTCGAAATTTCTCGCGGCGAGCATCCGGTCGAACAGCGCCCGCGGCAGCGGCGCTGCCGAGTCCACGTGCCGTGTCATGTGGCGCAGCACGTCCCACTCCCAGCAGAAATTCTCCATGAACTGCGACGGCAGCTCGACGGCATCCCATTCCACGCCCTGGATGCCGGACACGCCGGCCACGTCGACGCGCGTCAGCAGCTGGTGCAGCCCGTGTCCGAATTCGTGAAAGATGGTGATGACTTCATCGTGCGTGAAGGTGGCCGGCTTGCCGGCTACCGGCGCCGACAGGTTGCAGGTGAGGTAGGCGACCGGATGCTGGACCGCGGCGCCGACGCGCCGGCGGTTGATCGCATCGTCCATCCAGGCGCCGCTTTGCTTGCCCTCGCGCGCGTAGAGGTCGAAGTAGAACTGGCCGATCAGTCGGTCATCGCGGTCATGGATGCCGAAGAAGCGCACGTCCGGGTGCCAGGCGGCTGCCTGGCCTTCCTCGATGCGCACGCCATAGATCGTCTCCACCACGCGGAACAGGCCTTGAAGCACCTGGTCCTCCGGAAAGTATTGCCGCACCTCCTGCTCCGAGAACGAATAACGCTCCGCCTTGAGGCGCTCGGCGGCGAAGGCGACATCCCATGGCGCGAGCTGCGCCAGATCGAGCGATTCGGCGGCGAAATTCCGGAGCTCGGCGAAGTCCTGCTCGGCGAAGGGTCGCGCGCGGCGCGCAAGATCGCGCAGGAACGCGATCACCTCGTCGGGGTTCTGGGCCATCTTGGGCACCAGCGACACTTCCGCATAGTTGGCGTAGCCGAGCAGCCGCGCCATCTTCTGGCGCAGTTGGAGGATGCGGGCAATGACGGGGCCGTTGTCCCAAGCCGCATTGGCGCCGAGGTCCGAGGCGCGGGTGGCATAGCCCTCGTGCATCCGGCGGCGCAGGTCGCGATTGTGCGCGTACTGCATCACTGGCAAATAGCACGGCATGCGCAACGTGAGCTTCCAGCCCGGCTTGCCTTCGGCGGCGGCCGCTTCCCGGGCCGCGAGCAGCACGTCTGCGGGAATGCCGGCGAGTTCGGCGTCGTCGTCAGCGTAGAGCGCCCAGGCGTTGGTCGCATCCAGCACATGCTCGTCGAACTGCGTGGACAGTTCGGCAAGCGCTTCCTGCAATTCCTTGAAGGTTGCCTTGTCGATCTCGTTCAACTCCGCGCCGCCCAGGCGGAAATCGCGCAGTTCGTTGTCGATCAGCTTGCGTTGTGCAGGATCGAGACGCGCGAAGGCGTCGCTGTCGCACAGCGCGCGATAGCGGGCGAACAGACGCAAGTCCTGCCCGAGCTCGGTGTAGAAGCTCACGATCTTGGGCAGGTTCGCGTTGTAGGCCTCGCGCAATTCCGGCGTGTTCACGACTGCGTTGAGGTGCGATACCGCGCCCCACGAACGTTGCAGGCGGTCGAGCACTTCGGCCAGTGGCTCCACCAGCGCATGCCAGGTCGGCGCACCCGGATCGTTGGCGACAGTGGCGACCGTCGCCCGCGCCTGCGCGAGCAGCTGGTCGACGGCCGGCGCAATGTGCTCGGTGCGGATCGTATCGAAGCGAGGCAGGCCGGAAAAATCCAGCAGCGGATTGGCGTTGGGGTTCATGCGGGGTCCTTGGTAAGGTCAATATGCGGCCTTCATGCCTCGTGGGCATTGAGCCGGGAATCGAGTTGCGCCAGATCCGCTGGCGTTCCGACATTGGCCCACGGGCCATCGAAGCGCTCTCCGGAAACGAGGCTCCGGGCGATCCAGTCCAGAAAGAAGGGCAGCAATTTGAGCTTGACGCCGCGCGGAAGTTCGCGAAAGAGTGCCGTGTCGTACAGGCCGATGTTGGCGAATGTCAGCCGAGGCGCATGGGCGCGGACGCGGCCGTCACGGTCCAGCGCGAAATCACCGGCGGGATGGTAAGGAGGATTCGGCACCAGCACGAGATGAACGCGCGGCGGAGTCTTCGCCGTCCCCCATGAGGGCCGCCCGCTGCGCCAGCGTCGCGTAGTCGAAGCGGGTCCAGACGTCGCCGGAAACGATGAGCACCGGTCCGGGCGGCAGCAGCGCGGCCGCCGTGGCGATGCCACCGGCCGCTTCGAGCGGCTCGGTTTCGAGCGACCAGCGAATGCGCACGCCGAATGCGCCACCATCACCGAGCGCGTCGGTGAGCACCGGGGCCAGATGCGATGCGTTGATGACGAGGTCGTGATAGCCGGCGCGTGCCAGCGCTTCGATCTGCCACGCGATCAGCGGTTTGCCGCCTGCGGCCAGCAGCGGCTTGGGTGTCGTCTCCGACAGCGGGCGCATGCGGTCGCCGCGGCCCGCGGCGAGAATCATCGCGGTCGCCATCAGGACGCGCCGCCGGCGACGGAGGCGGACTGCTCGAGTGCGTCCAGCAGTCTCAGCAGCGGACCGAGTTCGCGATAGCGTGCACATGCGCCGCGCAGGTAGCGCATGACCCGCGGCATGTCGGCAAGGTAACCGGTCTTGCCGTCGCGATAGGCGAGGCGGGCGAAGATGCCGAGGACCTTGAGTTGCCGCTGCACGCCCATCCATTCGAAATCCCGCCAGAACAGCGCGAAGTCGGCATGCACCGGAACCTGGGCGGCGCGCGCGCGTTCCCAGTACCGGACGGCAAGGTCGATCTGTCGCTCCTCGTCCCAGGCCACATAGGCGTCCCGCAACAACGATACAAGGTCGTAGGTCACCGGGCCGAATACCGCGTCCTGGAAGTCGAGCACGCCCGGATTGGGCGTGCTGACCATGAGGTTGCGGGAATGATAGTCGCGATGCACGAACACGCGCGGCTGCGCGAGATTGTTGGTGATCGTCGCGGCGAACACGCGGGCCAGCGAGTCGGTCTGTTGTGCATCGAGCGCGTGCCGCAGATGACGGGCGACATACCACTGCGGGAAGAGGTCGAGTTCGCGCCGCAGCAGGGCCTCGTCGTAGTCCGGCAGTACCTGCGGACGCGACGCGACCTGGAAGCGGATCAACGCGTCGATGGC
Source organism: uncultured beta proteobacterium (assembly GCA_963756765.1). Lineage (GTDB taxonomy): Bacteria > Pseudomonadota > Gammaproteobacteria > Burkholderiales > Casimicrobiaceae > VBCG01. The sequence continues at coordinate 246,427 of CAVWPC010000017.1, forward strand.
GTCGAGGTAGAGCGGCTGCGCATTGTCGTCCCCCATTGCCTTGAGGTAGGTCGTGTCACCGAGGTCGGTCAGCAGCAGGAAGCCCTGGTCGAGATCCTGCGCGAGTATCCGCGGCGCATGCACGCCGGCGGCGTGCAGCAGCGCCGCCACATGCACGAATGGACGGCAATCTTCCATCGGCGGCGGCGCGTCCATGACCACCAGCGTGCGCGCGTCTGGCGCGAGCGCATGCCCGCCGCGCAGGGTTGCCCGAAAGTAACGCCGGAAGCTCGCGTCCGCGGAGGCTGGTGCCAGGGCGCTGGGCGTTGCGCCCAGCGTGCGCTCGAGCCAGGCGGTGAGCGCGGCCAGGCGCTGGGCGGGATCTGCGGTCGGCGGCATGAACGAAGGCGTTCGAAGGCGGGGTTTGCACCGCCGTGATCGCGGTGACGCGTGCGTCGTTGAACTGCCGGCGGCGCCTCGTGCGGTGTGTTGATACCGGTCGATGGGATGACGAGCGAATCGCCGCGGGCACGGTGCCGAAACCGGCAGGCTAGAATGCGCCATTTTAGCAAATGCAGCGCAATCCCCGATGAGATCCCGTCGTTTCCGCTGGAGCGCAGTTGCGGCGTCGCTTGGCGCCGTGGCCGCGGGAGGAATGCTGGTCCCGCCAGCCGACGCGCAGGATCTCAATTTGCGCACCTCGCGCGAGATCGCGCCGGCGGCCGGCCCTCCGATCAAGCAGCTGCCCCCGCTCGAGAATTCGACCGAGGCGGCGCCGCCGCGCGTCATCGACGCCGCCGAAGCACCGCGGCCGGTAGTACCAGCGGCGCGACGGGCGCCGGGTGCGCCGGCACCGGACGAAGAGCGCGGTGCGATATTCCTGCGCGCGGACCGCCTGGAGGGCACCGCCGAGAAGCGTATCGAAGCGTCGGGCAAGGTCGAGTTGCGCACGCGGCGGGAGACGGTGCTCGCCGACTGGCTCGAGTACGATTTCGCCAGCGACACGATCTGGGGCAAGGGGGATGTGACGCTGCGTCGCGGACTCGACTGGATCAGCGGCCCGGAGGCGAAGATCCAGCGCGAGCGCGAGATCGGGTATTTCGATCAACCACGCTTTTTCATCAGCGAGAACGCGTCGCGCGGCGAGGCCAAGGAAATCCGTTTCGCCGGCCCCGAGCTGTACGAGGCGACCGACGCGCAATACACGAGCTGCGTGGCGCCGAACAACGACTGGTACCTGCGCAGCGACGAAATCGAAGTCGACAAAGCGCGCAAGGTCGGGACCGCGCACGGCGCCAAGGTCTACTTCCTCGGCGTGCCGGTGTTCTACACGCCCTGGCTCGAATTTCCACTGTCCAACGATCGCAAGTCAGGCTTCCTGGCGCCGACGATCGGGTCGACGCAGGTGCGCGGTTTCGAGATCGCGGCACCGTACTACTGGAACATCGCGCCCAACTACGACGCGACCATCGTGCCGCGACTCATGACCCGGCGCGGATTGCAGGTCGGTGTCGAGGGTCGGTATCTGTTCGACAACGCAGCCGGCGAGGCCGTGGGCGAAGTCCTCCCCGACGATCGCGTGACCGGCGACACACGCTGGGGCATCTCGTGGAAGCACAGCCAGAATCTGGCGCCCTGGCTCAACGGCTACGTCAACTACAACCGCGTATCCGACGCGACATATTTCGCCGACTTCGCCGACCGGATCTCGGTCACGTCGCAAAAGACCTTGCCGCAGGAAGCGGGACTGGTGGCCAACTACGGACCCGTCTCGGTGCTGGCGCGCGTGCAGTCCTTCCAGACGCTGCAGGACCCGCAGGCGCCGGTGACTCCCCCCTACAACATGCTGCCGCAGGTGCGGGCCGGACTGGCCGAGACCGACTGGCTCGGCCTCACCTGGGCGGGGACCGCCGAGTTCGTGCGCTTCGACCAGTCCTCGCTCGTGCCCACCGGCAACCGCGCCTCGATCTATCCGTCGATGCGGTTCATCCGGCAGGGCAACTACTGGTTCGTCAACGCGCACGCCGGGCTTTCCGCGTGGCAGTACGAACTCAATGCACCGACGGCCGGCGTGCCGGACGGAAGTGCGGGTGTGGCCGTTCCCATCACCAGTCTCGACGCCGGCCTCATCTTCGAGCGCGACTGGAATGTGTTCGGTCGCAACTACGTCCAGACCCTGGAGCCGCGGGTCTTCTACACCTACATCCCGTATCGCAACCAGAACCAGCTGCCGGTTTTCGATACGGTGCTCGATGACTTCAATTTCACCCAACTCTTCAGCGAGAACCGCTTCATCGGCGGCGATCGGGTCGGCGACACCAATCAGCTGGCGCTTGCCGTCACTTCACGGCTGCTCGATCCAGCAACCGGGGCGGAGCGCATGCGCGTGGCGATCGGCCAGCGGTTTTACTTCGATGACCAGCAGATCACGCTGGGTGAGCCTCCGCAGAAGGCCGGTTCCTCCGACTTTCTGGTGGGCGTCGAGGGCCGACTATCCGATGCCTGGTCGCTGATCGGGCTCATGCAATATGACTTCGGTACGTCGCAGTTCAATCGCTTCAATATCGGCACCCGCTACACCCCGGCGCCGGGCAAGGTCATCAACGCAACCTACCGCTATTCGAGGGAACTCGTCGATCAGACCGGCGGTCAATCGCTGCTCAAGCAGACGTACCTGTCCACGCAGTGGCCGATCAACGAAAACTGGACCTTCCTGGGCGCTTGGAACTACTCGATCCCGGACCGCAAGACGCTGGAGGCAGTGGTGGGGCTGGAGTACAATGGCGGGTGCTGGGCATTGCGGCTGGTGGGTCAACGCCTGACCACGACCACCGAACAAACAACCAATTCGATCTTTGTCCAGCTGGAACTGAACGGGCTGGCGCGCGTGGGGACAAGTCCGCTCGATCTGCTCCAGCGGACGGTGCCTGGTTACCTGCGCACGAATGACCCGCGGTTGCTGCAACGCGACCACACGTTCGATCCCCTGCCCGAGTTCTAGCAGTCATCACAGAAGAGGAATATTCATGACGCGAAGCCGTGTCATTTCGTCGCTGCTCGCGATGCCGCTCGCCTTCGGAGCGACGCTGGCGCTCGCGCAACCGACGTCATCCGGCATCGAGATCCCGGGCGCCGGACCGCGTCCGGGAGGCGTGCCCCTACTGCGGTCGGCTCCGTCCGCGCCCGCCAAGGCCAGCAGCGCGGTCGTGCCGCTCGATCGCGTCATCGCCGTGGTCAACGACGAGGCCCTGACGCAATGGGAGCTCGATGAACACAAGCGGATCATCCTGGCCCAGATGAAGGCCTCGAACGTGCGGCCACCACCCGGCGAACAGCTCAACCAGCAGGTGCTGGAACGGCTGATCATCGAACGCGCGATGCTGCAGTTTGCGAAGGAAAACGGCGTGCGGGTCGATGACCAGATGGTCGAACGGACCATCCTGCGCATCGCGCAGGAGAACAAGATCTCGCCGGAGGATCTGCGCCGCGCGCTCGATCGCGAAGGCATTCCGTACGCCAAGTACCGTGAGGACATCCGCCGCGAGGTGACCATTCAGCGCCTGCGCGAACGCGAGGTCGACAGCCGCGTCACCGTATCCGAAGCCGAAGTCGACAACTATCTGGCGACCGTGGCTGCGCAGGCGGGTGGCGAGCACGAGTACCGGTTGTCGCACATCCTGGTGACGGTGCCCGAACAGGCGACCGCTGACCAGATCGAGGCGCGCAAGCGGCGGGCCGACGAAGCGCTGGTGCAGGTGAAGAGCGGGAAGGACTTCGCGCAGGTCGCGGCGGCATTCTCGGATGCGCCGGACGCCATCCAGGGTGGCGACCTCGGATGGCGCACGCCCGCCCGGTTGCCGACGGCCTTCGTGGAAGCTATCAAGGACATGAAGGACGGCGAAGTGACGCCGGTGCTGCGCAGTCCCGGCGGATTCCATGTCGTCAAAGTCAACGAATCGCGCAGTCGCGATGCACCCACCGTCGTCAATCAGACGCACCCGCGTCATATCCTTGTGCGCGTCAACGAAGTGACGTCGGAGTCCGAGGCGAAGGCCAAGATCGATCGGGTGCGCGAGCGCATCGCCTCCGGCGCGAATTTCGCCGACCAGGCGAAGGTGAGTTCGGAGGATGCGTCGGCGAGCAAGGGGGGCGACCTCGGCTGGGTCAATCCCGGTGATACGGTGCCCGCGTTCGAAGAGGCGATGGCCAAGCTCAAGCCCGGGGAATTGTCGCAGCCGATACGCTCGCCGTTCGGCTGGCACCTGATCGTGGTGGAGGAACGCCGAACGCAGGATGTCACGCAGGAACGTCGTCGCGACGTGGCCCGCAATGCGATCCGGCAGCGCAAGGCGGACGAACAGTTCCAGGAATTCCTGCGCCAGTTGCGCGATCGCGCCTACGTCGAATACAAGAGCGACGAGCGCTAGCGTCTACCGGATCGTCGCGATACGCGACAGCGTGCGCGGGCCCGCAGTCGCGAACGTCATCTCGACGCGCAGTTGCAGCATGGTGCCGGCGACGGCGGCACCGGTGCGCTGCAGCGCGATACCTGCCGGCGTGGTCCGCCAGGCCGTCGCGTCGGCTGCCTCCGCCAGCACGGTCCAGGCGCCATCGGTGCTGCGCCGGCCGCTGATCCGCACCCGCGTCAGACCCGCATCGGGTTCGAGCCCCAGCACGAAGGTTTCCGACCTGGCCGCGGCAACCGGGATGCCGGGCGGCGATTCGAGTGCCACCGCCTGGGTCGCATCCGGTTGCAGCGTGAGAAATCCATTGCCCAGTCCGATCGTCCCGCTCGCGGCCGTCCAGCCGTCGCCATCGGCATGCGTTCGCGTGCCGAACGTCCATAGCGCTGCCCCGAGCGGCAAGCCGGCGCGCGCCAGCATGAAGTCGCGCGCGGCGTCTTCCTGTTCGGTGTTGCGCCAGGCGGTGAAATTCGAGTAGCCGGGTTTGCCGACGTTGATGCCGTTGCTGCCGTTCCACGCCATCGGCGACACGTACCGCGCGCCGAAATTCCACAGGTCACGCAGACTGCGGTACGCGGCGGCATAACTGGGCCGGCCCTGAGGGCTGCGCAGGTCGGCCGTGTTGAACTCGACCACCGCCCATTGCGGGTCCACCGCCGCGAGCGTCGCGAAGAGCGACTTGCCGTTGTCCATGCGCACGTCGTTCACCGCGGCCTCGCCATAGAGGATGACGCCGAGGTGGCCGAGCGCTGGCTTGGAGCCGGCGATCGTCATGCCACCGGAATCGTAGTTGCGTGTGGGGCTGTCGAGCTCGATCGCAAACGGCATGGCGTCTCCCGCGGGCGCCATCAGGCCCTGCGATGACCAGATCTGGCGCGGCGAGATTCCCGCTTCCACCAGCCATTGGGCGAGTTCATCGTAATGCAGATGCACGAGGTGGCGGCGGAACACCTCCCATTCATGCGTCCAGGCATCTTTCCAGAACAGGTGTTCGCCGGTGCGCGGGAAGGCACGCGGCGGATCGACTTCGTTCCAGTTCTTCCAGTTCTGGCCCGCGATGCGATTCACCTGCGCCAGCGTGAGCGGGCGCGCGCGCCGGTACCGGCGCAGGTCCGGTACCTGGGCTGCGGTCGGGCCGGCATATGGTCCGGTTCCGCTCAGCCACTCGCGAAACTGGCGCAGCGTGCCCGGATTGTAGTCATACCACTGCTGCTCGGAAAAAAATGGATTGAGATACAGGTCCGGCTCGAGACTGACGCCGACGAACAGATCAGGATGCGCGGCCGCGAAGCGCGCGAGCACGATACCCGCCGCCTTGAGATTGCGCTTCTTGTAGTGGCGCACCTTTGCCGCGTGCACGTTGAAGGTGAGCGCGCGCGCAAGTTCGGGCGCCTCCTGCGAGCCCGGCAGGTGCTTCAGGAAATCATCCGGCATCGCCTCGTTCTTCTCGTTCCACTGCACGTTTGCCAGATCCTGCTCGAGCTTGTCATTGATATCCCAGTCGGGGACGTCGCAGTACGCGTCGGCCCAGATGCCACCGTTGAGCGTGACCAGCACCGGCAGCCGGTGATCGCGAGCATGGGCGAGCACGCCGTTCAAGGCGTCGTCACCGATGCGGCGTTGCCCGCATTTGCGCGTCGGATCCCAGTCGGGATCGAATACGTAGTCGTTGGCGGCGCCGCGCGTCATGCGCAAATAGAGGTTGGGCACGCGGAAGCCCGCCTGGACGCTGGCGGACTCGTACGGTTTGTAGATGGTGTCGAGTTCGACAGCCCCGCCCAGGTCGATCCCGGACAGTGCCGGCAGCAGGTAGAAGGGCCGGGTGTTGTTGGGGCCGAGCCAGGTCCAGCGGTCGCGCGCCGATGGCTCGATCAGGCTGCGGGTCCCGAGTACGGTCTCCTTGCCATTGTTGCCGATGGCGACCACGGTGAGCGTGCGCCGGTCCACGCCGATGGCCGCCGGATACGGTGAGAAGTCACCGGAGAATTCAAATCCGCTGGTGGCACGGTCGGCAAACTCGGTCTTGACCTGCGCGACATCCGTACGCGGTACGCCGGTTTTCGCACTGAAGACATGACCGTCGACGCGCACTTCCACGGCCCGGATGCCGTCCGGGGCGAGGCTCCAGCCCGACAGGATCACGCGCGGCCCGACGACGGCTTCGGCGACAGGTTCGTCGAGCGCGCCTTCGGGTGCCGCCGCTGCGACCGGTGCAGGTGCCGCCGGGGAAGGGACCGCTCCGGCAGGGGTCGGCGGCGCAGCGGGGCTCGACGTGGCGGGTGCGGCAGCGTGCCGGTGCGCGACGAGCGCATACATCTCGACACCGGCCACCGCGGCGACCACCGCCAGGAAGACCAGGAAGAGCCTGCGGGCACCGCCGGCCATGCGTCGCTTTGGCTGCGGACGCGATCGCATGGAAGCGACGCGCGGAGGAGCGAACGAGCGGCGCCGTCTACTTGGTTTGATAGACGTACGGCGTTTGCGGTACGCGACCTTCGTCCATGCGCTCTTCCGCGGCGAGGTCCTCGGGTGACTTGTCCCACCAGATCTGCCGGCCTTCACGCTGCTGGCGCGGCAACTCCGGCTTGCGCGCGATCAGGTCGCGAATGAACTGCGTGTGCTCGGACACATAATGGCGGGAAGGCAGCATGGGCATGGGGTTTCCTGACGGGCATCGACGCGCAAGCGAGCGCGCATTCTAGCATCGGACCGAAGCGTTCAGCCGGCGCGCGCCGGGTCGTGCCGCCCGCTGACGAGCGGGAAGGCAAATAGCCGGCATTCGATTGCCCCATTGAACAACGGGGTCTTCTTTGCCACTTTGAGATGGATGAGCTTCGGCAGGCGCAGATCGCCGGTGAAGAAATAGGCCGTCCAGCCGGCGAAGCGTTGCTTGAGGGCATCGCCCAGCAACGGGTAGAAACGCGCGAGGCGTTCGAGGTCGGCCAGACGCACGCCGTACGGCGGATTGGCGAGCAGGATGCCGGCTGCCGCGGGCGCCGCGCGGTCGAGCAGGTCGGCGCATTCGACCTGTACGAACGCATCGACCTGCGCGTGGCGCAGATTGGCTTGCGCCTTGGCGACCGCACCAGCGGCGAGATCGCTCGCGAAGATCGACACGTTGGCGGGTGCCGCGCGCACGCGATCGCGCGCGCTCTGCTTCATGCGTTGCCAGGCGGGGCCATCGAACCACGCGAGCTTCTGGAAGCCAAACGTGCGGCTCAAGCCGGGCGCACGGTCGGCGGCCAGCAGTGCTGCTTCGACCGCAATCGTGCCGCTGCCGCACATCGGGTCGAGCAGCACCTGGTCCGGCATCCATCCGGCGAGGGCGAGCAGTCCGGCCGCCAAATTCTCCCGCAGCGGCGCGTCGTCGGCATCGCGCCGGTAGCCGCGCTTGAACAACGCTTCACCCGACGTGTCGACGTAGAGCGTGGCGTCGCGCGCCGTCAGGTATGCATGCACGCGGACGTCGGGCTGCCGTTTGTCGATCGAGGGGCGCACGTTGAGATCGTCGCGCAGGCGATCGCAGATGGCGTCCTTGACCCGCAGCGTCGCGAACTCGAGGCTTTGCAGCGGCGACCGCGTTGCCGCGACATCGACCCGAAGTGTGCGCGTCGGGGCGAAATGGCGCTTCCAGTCGATCGCCTTCACGAGGTCGTAGAGCTGGTGCTCGTCGCGATAGCCGCCGTCGCCGACCCGCCACAGGACCCGGCTGGCGATGCGCGACTCGAGATTGATCCGGCAGGCGACACCAAGATCGCCGGTGAACGCCACGCCGCCGTCGGTCGGCGTGACCGCCGTGGCGCTCAAGCGCGTCAGTTCCGCAACGAGTACCTGCTCGAGGCCGCGCGGGCACGGCGCGAAGAAGTGCTCCATGACTTGAGCCCGCCCGCCTTCAGAACGGCTTGGCAACGACGAGGTAGACGATCCCCACGAGCAGCGGCAACGCCGGAATCTCGTTGATCCAGCGATAGAACGTGTCCGAATGCGTATTGCGGTCGGCGGCGAATGCACGCACGAGACGGCCCAGCCAGAAGTGGTGCACGACGAGCAGCGCGACGAGGATCAGCTTGGCATGCAACCAGCCGCCGCCGATTCCGTAGCCGAGCCACATCCACGCACCGAGGACGAGGGCGGCGATCATGCTGGGCGTCATGATGCCGCGATACAACCGCCGCTCCATCACCTTGAACCGCTCGATGCCGACCGCATCGGTGGCCAGCGTGTGATAGACGAACAGCCGCGGCAGGTAGAAAAGGCCCGCGAACCAGGAAATCACGAACACGATGTGCGCGGTCTTGATGATCAGCATCAGGCACTCTGCGGGCGGTCCCACATGCCGGTGACGGTTCGCTGCAGCTGGGGCAGGCGGCCGTGGAAGAAATGGCCACATCCGGGGAAGACGATGATCGGCAGTTCCTGCGGGCGCGCCCATGCGAGCACGTCGGCGAGCGGCACGACGTCGTCTTCTTCGCCGTGGATGACGATGGTGTCGGCGGGCACGGTGGCCACCGCAAAGCGTCCGATGGCGGGGCCGACGAGGACCAACCGCTGCGCGTCGACGCGCTGTGCGACGCGCGTCTGCACGAACGAGCCGAAGGAGAAACCGGCCAGGACCACTGGAAGCGCGTCGCCCAATGCTTGCCGTGCATGCGACAGCGCGGCGAGCGCGTCGTCGGTCTCGCCGTTGCCTTCGTCGAAGGCACCTGCGGAGGCGCCAACGCCACGGAAATTAAGGCGCACGACCGCGTAACCGAGCGCGAAGAACGTCTTGCCGAGCGTCTGTACCACCTTGTTGTCAAGCGTGCCGCCTTGCAGCGGATGCGGATGGGCGACCAGCGCGATCCCTCGCGGCGCGGATGCCGGCAGGCTGGACACGACCTCGAGCACGCCGGCCGGACCGTCGATCAAGGCGCGCTGCGAAGATTTGGGGGTCAAATCTTGAGCCGCTCGACGATTTCGCCGCCGACTACGTGCCGGTCGATGATTTCATCGACGTCTTCGCGGTCGACGTAGGTGTACCAGACCGCGTCCGGATAGACGACGAGCACCGGACCTTCCTCGCAACGGTCGAGACAGCCGGCCTTGTTGATGCGCACCTGCCCTTTGCCATTGAGACCGAGGGCCTTGATGCGACCCTTCGCGTAGGCCTGCATTTCCGCCGCACCGGCGTCCGCACAGCATTTCTCGGGCGCATCGCGCTTGTTGCAGCAGAAGAAGACGTGCCGTTCGTAGTAGCTCATGCGGTTCCGGGCATTCGCGGGCGCCACGACCGTGGCATTCGCGCGGTGGATCAGGACAGGGCCGAAGAGTATAGCGGACCGGATTGCCCCAGCGCTTAGCGCGGCGCTCCCCATGCCGGCCGTCCCGCGAGCGCGAACAGCCACGCGGCCACCGCCAGCGGCCACAGCATGAGCACCGACTGCGTCAACCCGTTGAAGTTGAGCAATTGCCCGTAGCGCCAGTCGAAGAGCGAGAGAGACGTGCGCGGCGACGGTACGCCTGCACCCAGCAGCGGCAACAGCAATGACGCGAGCGCCGCCGTGGCACACGCGGCCACCTGCACCGGCCGCGGCAGGAATACCGTGAACAGCAATACCAGGAGCCCCGCCGCCAGGCCCAAGGTCACGCCCGGCTTGAGCCAGGCCTCCCACGCCGCCGGCTTGAGCACCAGCATGGCCGTGATGCCTTTGGCGAGCAGCGCCGCACCGACGAGGAGCAGCACGGCGCCGCCGATGAAGCGCCGGTCGCGCAACAGCAGGGCGACGAACAGCCCGACGCCCACCAGTTGCAACGCGGTCTCGGCCGATTCGACCAGGAGTTTCGCGTGGTCCCGGCCATTGGCATCCGGGGCCGTCGTGCTGACGGCAGCAACGGCGGCGTCGGGTTCGAAATGTACGGAGAACAGGGCGATGCCGGGATTGATCTGCGCGACCAGCCACACGGCGAGGAGCGCCACGCCGATGTCGCCCAGCGTGCCGTCGAGAAACACCTGGTGGCGCGCCGCCGACAGGGATCGCCGCAATCCATGGGCGCGCACCAGGCTCGCACCGAAGAACCCGCCGACGCAGGCGCCGGCGGTATTCGCGGTGAGATCGACCAGGGTCGCATCGCGCGGAGGCAGGAACGCCTGCAGGGTTTCCATCGTGAAGGAAAGTGCGAGTCCGGCGAGAAGCGCAAGGCTCGCGCGCGACAGCGGCGAGGCGCGCCGTGGCAGCAATGATACGAAGAGGCCGAACGGCAGGTACGCGATGACGTTGATGAGAATGTCGTAGCGCGTCCAACGCAGCGGACCACGGGTCAGCAGCCAGAACGGGGCGTCCGCGGCGGGTGTCATCCACGGTGCGAACGGCTGCAGGCTGGCGTAGGCGATCGCAAGCCCATACAGGAACGCGAATACGTGCGGGAGCCAGGTACGTTGCCGCGTGCTGCCCGCGTGGTCCGCCAGGCCATGGTCCCGGAAGCGGACGCTCATGGTGCTAGCGCAGCTGCCGGCGCACGACCGTCAACGTTTCGTGGGTGGCGATGGGCACGAATCCGGCCGCCTCGAACATCGACAGCGTGCCGTGGTAGTGATCGGCGGACTTGACGTCCTGGGGTCCAGACTTCCATGGAAAGGCGTCGACACAGGCGAAGCCGCGCGCAGCGAAATTCTCGAGCGCGCCGGTGAGAAGCGCGCGGGCCACACCTTGCCGCCGCCTCGCGGGCGCGATCACGAAGCAGACGATCGCCGCCGCTTCGTGGAGAGGCACCGGCAACGGGGGCGCGGCGATGCGCATGCGGGCGCACGCGTGCATGAGCTTGTGGTACGGCTGCGCATTGAGCCAGCCCACCATCTCGTCGCCGTCGTAGGCGACGAAGCCCTCCATTTCGCCTGTGGCGATGCGGGCCGCCATCGCGGCACGATTGGCGGGGCCGTCGAAGTCCCCCCACTTGAGCGCGACCGGAACCTCGTAGTAGTGGCAGTAACAGGTCGCCCACTCGGGGTTGTCGGCAAACGCCGGGCCGCGTTCGTGATCGAAAAAGCGCAGGTAGTCGTCGCCACGCGCCGGCGACAGGCACTCGACCCGCCAGCGTGCGACGGTCGTCATGGGGCAGCGACCGCACGTCGCGCGGGTGGTACGCAACCGGCCGCGCACCTGGTGATGTACGTTGCCGCCCCCACGCGGCCCTCGCGAATCAGCGCCCCGCCTTGATCTCGGTCCACGCCCGGTTGCGCGCGCGGCGCTGCGCTGCGGTCAGGTCCTTCAATTGCTCGAGCTTGGCCTGGGTGGCGCCGTCCGGAAAGATCGCCTTGTCCTTGGCGATGTCGGGCTTGATGTACTGCATCGCCTGCTTGTTCGGATTGCCCGAGCCGATGAGGTTGGTGAGCTCGGCGGAGTTCTTCCCTTCCAGCATGTAGTTGATGAAGGCGAGCGCCAGGTCCGGGCGCGGCGCCGACTTGTGAATCACCATGCTGTCGAGCGCCAGCACCGCGCCCTCCTTGGGCAGTGCCTTGACGATGCGGAACGGCCGCTTGGCTGCCTGGGCATCGAGGTCGGCCTGGAAGAAATCGTTGGAGTAGCCGTGGGCGAGCCAGATGTTGCCGGTGGTCAGCTCCTTGATGTACGACGACGCGTTGAAGGCGGCCCAGTAGGGCTTGGCTTTCTTGATCACGTCGGCGGCTTCCTTCAGGTGCTTCTCGTCGGTATCGTTGGCGGAGTACCCCAGGTATTTGAGCGCCGCGGCGAAGAGCTCGTTGGAACTGTCGAGCACGGTGACCCGGCCCTTGAGCTTTTCCAGGATCTTGGGATCGAAGATCGCCGCCCAGGAGTCGACCGGAATGCCGAGCTCCTTGATCTTCTGGTCGTTGTAGCCGAGCATCGTGACGGTGTACGCGTACGGCACCGAGTACTGGTTGCCCTTGTCGAATGCGGTGTCGAGGTAGGCCGGGTCGATGTTCTTGAGGTTCGGCAGCGCGGCCTTGTCGATGGGCTTCAACGCCTTTTGCTTGATCAGCGACTCGAGCGCGTTGCCCGTGGGCACCAGGATGTCGTAGCCCTTGGCGCCGGCGGCGAGCTTGGCCAGCAACTCCTCGTTGTCCGAATAGTAGGTCTGCTTGACCTCGCACTTGCACTGCTCCTCGAAGCGCTTCACCGTCTCCGGCGCGATGTAGTTGTTCCAGTTGTACAGTTGGAGCACGTCCTTCGCCTGCGCGGGAACACCGGCGAGCGCAAGCACGAGGGCAAAGAGGAGGGCTAGGGGTGCGGCGATTCGTTTCATGGACCTCGAGTCTCCTTGGCGGGTGCGATCTAGCTGCTGCGAAGCAGGCCAGGCGATAGTTTGGACGCGATCAGGATCAACATCAACGTGAGCAGCATCAGCAGCGTTGACACGGCATTGACCTCCGGCGTCACGGCGATCTTGATCATCGAGTAGATCTGCAACGGCAGCGTGACCGTGCCGGCGCCGGCCGTGAAGAAGGTGATCACGAAATCGTCGATCGACAGCGTGAACGCCATCAGCGCGCCGGCGATGACACCCGGCATGATCAGCGGCAGCGTCACGTGGCGGAACGACTGCCACGGATTGGCGCCGCAGTCGCGCGCGGCCTCGGTCAGGCTCTCGTCCATGCCCGACAGCCGCGACCGCACGACGATGGCGACGAAGCCGATGCAGAACGCGATGTGGGCGAGCGTCACCGACACGAGGCCGAGGGTGAGGTTCAGCATCACGAAGAAGATGAGCAGCGATACGCCCATCAGGATCTCGGGTATCGCAATGGGGGCCAGGACCAGCACCGGCAGCAGGCGCAGCCGGTAGCGGTGCATCGCCATGCCGGCCATCGTGCCCAGCACGGTGGAAACGAGGCTCGCCGAGAGTGCGATCAGCAACGAATTCACGGCCGCCTCGATCATCTCGTCGTTGGCGAAGAGCTTGCGGTACCAGTCGAACGTGAAGCCGACCCATTCGGCGTTGAGGCGCGAGTCGTTGAACGAATAGACGATCACGACCAGCAGCGGCAGGTACAAGAACGCGTACGCCAGGAGTGCCGCGGTCCATAGCCACCGCGAACGCCTACGCATTGGCGGGCGCCTGCTGCCGGCTGCCACGCGCGCCCACCCAGGCCGCGAGCGCGGCGAGGCCGAGTGCCGCGACCGTCAGCACGATGGAGAGCACGCTGCCGAACGGCCAGTCGCGCGTCTCCAGGAACTGCTGCTTGATCACGTTGCCGATCAGGCTGTCGTCGGGACCGCCCAGGAGATCGGGTATGGCGAACATGCCGAGGACCGGGATGAACACCAGCGCGGCCCCCGCGTACACCCCAGGCAGCGACAGCGGGAAGGTGATGCGCCAGAAGCGCTGCCAGGCGTTCGCACCCAGGTCCTGCGCGGCGTCGAGCAGCGCCTGGTCGTGCTTCTCGAGGTTGGCGTACAACGGCAGCACCATGAACGGCAGGTGCACATAGACGAGGCATAGCAGCACGGCGAACGAACTGAACAGCAAGCTCACCGGTTCGGCGCCGAACCAGCCGAGCACGCCGTTGACCGCGCGGGCGAACGCGGCCTGCGGACCGAGGATGATCATCCAGGCGTAGATGCGGATCAGGAAGTTGCTCCAGAACGGCAGGATGACGAGCAGCAGCATCGGGTTGCGGTGCCGCGGCGGGCTCTTGGCGATCAGCGCGGCGAGCGGATAGGCGAGCAGCAGGCAGCACAGCGTGGTCACCAGCGCGTAGACCACCGACTTCAGGAAGATCTGCGCGTACAGCGTGTCCTCGAAGAAGCGCGCGTAGCTCTCGATGTTGAGATTGAGCCGGCCGTCCTCGAGCAGCGGGGCGAGGCCACCGAACTCGCCGGGCGGGCGGAACGACGCCAGCACCATGATGAGGCCGGGAATGGCGAAGAACACCAGCAGGTAGAGGAGCGGCGGGCCACTGACGATCCACTTGCCGACACCGCCGGAGCGCGCGCGCTTCATGCCGCACCTTCGGCGCTGCTCTCGCGGCCTTCCGGCGGCACGACGGCGGGCCGCGCGCGCGGTGCGACCGCGGCGAAGCGCAAGCCTGGGTGCGAGGCGTTCATTCGGCTATGTAGTGTCCGGCCTGGGCCGGCCAGCCGATATCGACGGCGTCGCCGACTTCGAAAAACTGGTCGCGTCCGGCGGCGGAGTTGGCGAGCAGAGCCTCAATGCGCGCACCGCCCGCGGTCGTCACGATGTAGACGGTGACGTCGCCCTGGTACAAAAAATCCGCTACCGTGCCATGGAACACGTTGTCGGCCTGCAGCGAGGTCCCGGCAGCCTGGAGACGGATCTTCTCGGGGCGCAGCGCGACCGCGCCCGTGCCGCCCCCGCCAGCGCGGTGCGTCCCCATGGCCCGGACCGGGCCCAAGCCTGCGATGTCGAGCGTGACTTCCCCTTCGCGCCCCGGTGTTGCCGGACCCTGCAGCAGGTTGCAGGTGCCGATGAAGTCGGCGACGAACCGCGTGCTGGGGTAACCGTAGATGCGCGACGGGACGTCGAGTTGCTCGACACGACCCTTGTTCATCACTGCGATGCGCCGCGACAGGGCCAGCGCCTCGGTCTGGTCGTGCGTGACGTAGATGAAAGTGATGCCGACTTCACGCTGCAGGTTGATGAGCTCGATCTGCATTTCCTCGCGCAGCTTGGCGTCGAGCGCCGCCAGCGGCTCGTCGAGGAGCAGCACGGTCGGATGCGTGACCAGCGCCCGCCCGATGGCGACGCGCTGCTTCTGCCCGCCCGAAAGCTCGTGCGGAAAGCGGTGGCCGAAGCCTTCGAGGCGCACATCTTTCAGCGCGGCGGCAATCCGGTCCGGCATTTCCGCCGCTGGCGTTTTGGCCATCTTCAACGGAAAGGCGATGTTGCCCGCCACCGTCATGTGCGGGAACAGCGCATAGCTCTGGAACACGGTGCGCACTGGCCGGGCCTCGGGCGGGCGGCCCGCCAGGTCCTCGCCGTTGAGGCGTATCGTCCCGCCGTCCGGCAAGTCGAAGCCGGCGATCATGCGCAACAGCGTGGTCTTGCCGCAACCGGAAGGCCCCAGGAGCGTGAAGAACTCGCCAGCCTCGATGGCCAGCGAAACGCGGTCGACCGCCGTGAAATCGCCGAAGCGGCGCGAAACTTCCTCGATTTCCAGGAGCGCCATCAGGCCCGCTTTACGGTCAATTTATGACAGCCGCGCATTGTATCGGCCAAATGCCGCACCGCAAAACGGCTCCGGCACGAACTGGCGACCTGCCATGGCCAGCGTGCAGCCACCTTGGCGGATGGGTTCAGCGGCATTGCGGGCTGCGAAGTTGCTCGGCGGTCTAGGCCAATGCGGTCTAGAGGCACGACCTTTGCATCCGCTGTACCGTAGCGTCGCGGTGTCGTTGTCTCACTGCATGAATGCGGCACAATGACGTTGTCATAAGTTTTGTCATAACGTGACGTCTCCACCCTCGCCGGGGGCGCCTCGACATGCTAACGTGAATGCCCATGACTGATCCGACCAAGCCATCCATGCTCGAGGCGCTGCGTCAGCAGTCGGAGGCCCTGCGCGCGGAAGACCAGGCGGCGCGCAAGCCGATCGAGGAGGCGCTCAAGGACATCGATCGCGGGCTGTGGCGTGCCTTCCGGTGGCTGGACGAAGCGCTCGGCCACCTCGAGGTGATCCGGCCCAATGTCGGTCATACATTCCATCTCGACAACATTCTGGCGATCGCCAGGCCGAAGTTCGACCGCGGCTTCGTGTCGTTTCGCCGTCGCGCACTCGCCGGCCTCGAAGTCATGGAACACGTCGAAGTGTTCTACCGCCTCGAAGGGCCGCAAAACATCGTGCTCAAGGTCAGCCCCTCCGCCGCGATGTCGATCGAGGAAAGACTGCGCGGTTCCACGCTGCAGTACCAATACCAGACCGAGCAGGACGAGAAACGGGTGGTGCGCTTCGGCGTGTTCCAGGTCCAGCCGGCAATCTCCGCTTCGGTTCGCTTCGAGCCCGACTATCATCGGCAGATCGTGCAGGTGACGCTGCGCAACGTCGATCGCTTCGAGTCCGTGCATCTCGAATTCCAGCCGGACAAGCTCGACGAATCAGCGCTCGAGGATCTGGTCAAGTTCATGCTCGGCGAAAGCAGCGCCTTCCTCCGGCGCGCGCCGCTCAAGCTGATCAAGGGCATGCGCGCGGACGCGGCCTCGCCGGCCAAGCCTTCGATCGCGGCGGTCGGACGGTCGTAGCGGTCGGCGGCTGCGCTTCAGCGCCCGAACAGCAGGACCACGACAATCAGCAGCAAGACGGCCACGGCGCCGAGCCAGCGGTTGCGCGTCTGCTGCGCTGCCACCAGTGCCGCGATCGCGGCGTCCGAGGCCGCAGGGGGCGCCTGCAGGCGTTGATGCAGCAAGCGCGGCAGTTCGGGCAACGCCGCGACGATGTACGGCGCCTCCGCCAGCAGACGCCGCCGCAGGGCCGGAAAACCGATCTGATCCTGCATCCAGCGCTCAAGGAACGGCTTGGCGGTGACCCACAGGTCAAGGTCCGGGTCGAGCTGCCTGCCGAGGCCTTCCACGTTGAGCAACGTCTTCTGCAGCAGCGTGAGTTGCGGCTGGATCTCGACGTTGAAGCGGCGTGACGCGCGGAACAGCTGCACCAGCACCTTGCCGAGCGAAATCTCCTTGAGCGGCCGGTCGAAGATGGGCTCGCAGACCACGCGGATCTCGGCTTCGAGTTCGTCGACGCGGGTGTTCGCGGGCACCCAGCCGGACTCGATGTGCGCCGTCGCGACGCGATGGTAGTCGCGGCGAAAGAAGGCCAGGAAGTTCTGCGCCAGGTAGCTCTTGTCGGTCTCCGACAGCGTGCCCATGATGCCGAAATCCAGCGCGATGTACTTGCCGTGGTTCGAGCCGTCAGTGGCGACGAAGATGTTGCCCGGGTGCATGTCCGCATGGAAGTAGCCGTCACGGAATACCTGCGTGAAGAAGATCTCGACGCCGACGCGGGCCAGCCGCTTGAAGTCGATTCCCGCGCTGCGCAGCGCGTCGATGCGGCCGATCGGGATGCCGGCCATCCGCTCCATCACCAGCACGTCGCGGCTGGTGTAGTCCCAGTGAATCTCGGGCACCAGCAGCAGCGGCGAATGCCGGAAATTGCGCCGCAGCTGCGAGCAATTGGCCGCTTCGCGGGTGAGGTCGAGTTCGTCGCGGATCGTTTTCTCGAACTCGGCGACGACGTCGCGCGGGCGCAGGCGTCGTCCGTCCGCCGACACGCGTTCGAGCAGGCCGGCGGCGGTATGCATCAGCGCGAGATCGTGGGCGATGACCGCATCGATGCCGGGGCGCAGCACCTTGACGGCGACCGGCGTGTCGTTGGGCAACGTGGCGAAGTGCACTTGCGCGACCGACGCGCTGGCGATCGGCGCCCGATCGAACGTGCCGAAGAGCTCTGCCAGCGGCCGGCGATACGTCGCTTCCAGCGTCGCGACCACGTCTTCGACCGGGAACGGCGGGACGCGATCCTGCAGCTTCGCGAGCTCGTCCGCGATATCCGGCGGCAGCAGGTCGCGCCGCGTGGACAGCATCTGCCCGAACTTGACGAAGATCGGCCCCAGCGCCTCCAGCGCGAGGCGCAGGCGAACCGCGCGCGGTTGCGCAAGGTCGCGCCAGAAGAGCACGCGCCGCACCCACGGCTGCAGGGTGCGCAGCCGTTCGTGACTCAGCAGCAGGTCATCGAGGCCGAAGCGAAGCGCGACCGTCGTGATGCGGGCGAGTCGCAGAATTCGCATGCCCGCATTCTACGGGAGGGGCCGGGCAACCTTTGCCGGCCGGCGCTTCAGAACACGAAGCGGGGTCGTCGCTTGCGCCGTGGCGCGCGCGCGGTGGCAGTGGTGGCCGTTGACGCAGCGGCGGCGGTCGGCGACCGCTGGTCCTCGATGGGGTCATCGCCCGTCGCGCCCGCGTCAACACCGCGCGCACCGGGCACCACGCGTGGTGGCGCCGGCTTGCGGGTCTGGCGCACGCTCACTGGCGGTGCCCGTCCCGGGCGAGCCTATCCTTCATTTGGGCGCCGCCGGAAATTGAATGTACGGGCCGTTCGGCGTCTGACCCGGCGGCACATAGGCCGGCGCTGGCACACCGACCGGCCCCAGCGACTTCACGAGCCTGTAGAAGGAACGCAGATCCGGCTCCGACATGTCGTGCAGGCTGAACCACGGCATCGGCGGGCGCGTCTTGAGCGCCCTGGCGGTCTTCACCCACTGCGCCTCGCTCATGTCCTTCAGATACAGGCGCAGGTTCGGCGGATACGTCGTGCCCCAGTCGCCGCGCCAGCCCAGTGCGTCGCCCATGAGCCAATCCTTTTCGGGCACCTTGCCTCCGCTCATCGCATAGCCCGCGGTGTGGCAGTCGTTGCACCCGGAAATCTTGGCGATGTAGCGGCCGCGGGCAATCGAGGCACCATCCGCCGCCTTGGCGGAATCGGCGACGGCCACTCCGGTGGCCATCGCCAGTGCGGCGCCGAGCGCAAGTATGTGGAACGTCTTCATCGGATTCTCCCAGTCAGGTGGTGGTGCAAATTGATGATTTGGCGGACACGCGGGCCGCGGTCTAAGCGGCCTTCGCGACCACCAGATGCGGCTCGTCGACGAGTGCGCCGATCGCCGGATGAACGTCACGACTGAGCACTGTCTTGATTTCCCGCTCGCTTTGCACCCGCAGCGAGTCCGCCGAAGCGACGCGGCTGGCGGTGAACCAGCGCGCCAGCGGTTGTGCCTGGGCCTGCGCGTACGCGGAGAACACCCTGCGGGTGAGTGCCAGTTGCAGCAGCACCGACGGCATGGGGTCGAGCGCACCTTCGGCGGCCTCGTACTCCGCCAGCGTCGGGGTGGCGTCGGTCAACGCCGCCGTGGCTTCCGCCAGCGTGCCGATGCGATGCAGCGCGGCGGTGTCCGTGTCGCCGAGCACCGCGACCAGCGCATAGTTTGCGAACGCTTCGGCCAGCCACCGGCGCGGGAACGACGCCCGCGCCTGCATGGCGAAAAGGTGGGCGACTTCGTGCGCGACCAGGGCGTCGGCGACGCCGGCCAGGTCCGGCGCGGCCGGATTGAGCGGGTCGCTGCCGTGGACCTTCACCAGGGCACGCACGGTGGCCGCGGGCAGCAGGTCCGCGAGTTCCCGGCTCACGCCATGCCACGCGGCCGCGGGGGCGCTGCCGATGATGAGGTGACCGTCCCGGGTGATATGCGCGCTACCGTAGGTTGGGACCTCCGCGTAATCATCCCAGTCCTCGGGGCCGAGCACCAGCAGGCGAAAGCGCGGCGTGAAGCCGAACAGCCGGCGCAGGAACCAGAAGGCGCGTTCCGTACGCTGCGCGATGCGCGCTGCCGCGACGGCGTGGCCGCGACTCGCCGCCACCGTGAACGGGAACCACGGCATCGGCTCCAGGCCGCTTTGCTTCCAGGCGAAGGGCGTGGCCAGGGCGGTGGGCAGGGCGGCCACGGTGTCGGGATCGGCCGGGCCGAAGATGTCGCGGGCGTGCATCGCAGATCTCCTGATAGAGGTGCCGCCGGCGAATCGATTGGGTGGACGAGAGCAGGAACCGGGGGCTACGGAGCGCATGGTGGCGCCGCCGCGCTGATGGATCGCTGACGGATGCCCGATCCACCCGAAGGGCCGTCGCCGCGGGGGCTGATCGGCCCGGAAGCCGCGTCCCGCCTTGGCTTGCGTTCGATCCCCGGCCCCGATTCCCGCCCGCATGCGGCGTCGGCCGGCCCCGCCAGGCAACCTACCAACCAACTGACGGATGACTGACCGGGTGCTTACTTGAGGGTGGCGCGCACCGCTTCCGTCTCCTTCGATGGCGTCCGATTGAGGACGATGGACAGGAGCTCCCGGCAGCGGCGGTACGTGGTGAGGGCGGCGGCTGGATCGCCCGATTCACGCAGGCACACCATCAGGCGCCGATACAGCGCCTCGGCGAGGTTGTCGACTTCGAGCGCGCGTTCGTACAGCCGGCCGGCGCGCTCCCATTCGCCACGCTGTTCCAATGTCTCGCCATGCGCGAGCACGGCGCGCACCAGCTTGGCCTGCAGGCGGTCGCGGGCCGGCAATACCCAGGGCGCGGCGGCATCCAGGGCCAGGAAATGCCCGCGGTAGAGGCCAAGCGCCGCCTCGACCTGGCCGCTCTCCAGCGCGTTCTCGAACGCCCACACGTCGAGCCAGACGACGTCCGGATTGAGCGCCAGCTTGCCCTCCGCCAGCTGCACCGCACCTTCGGCGGCGAGGAGCTTGCGCAGGCGGTACAGGTTGCTGTCGAACGACGTCTTGGCGTCGTCCCCTTCGGCATCCGGCCACAACAGCGCCGTCAGCATGGCCGCATCGACGTGGCGGCCGCCATGCGCGACGAGTGCCTTCAGCAGTTCGAGCGGCTTCTTTTGTGCCTTGCCTTTCGAGACCAGCGCCACCCCGTCGCGCGCGATCGCGAACTCGCCGAGCGTGCGCAGGGCGAGCGGCCAAGGCCAATCGGCGATGTCCGGCGAAGGCGGCGCCAGCTTGCGCCGGCGAATAAGTGCCCGCACGTAGTCGCGCTCGATGTCCTCCGCCAGGGCCAGCGCGAGGACGGGTGCGATCACCTGTGGCGCGATGCGGTTGAAACCGAAGTAGTCGAGTTCGCGGCAGGTGGGCAGCAGCGAGCGCAGGACGGCGATGGCGCCGTCGCGGTTGCTGCCGCGCAGCTGGTCGAAGGCCTGGACCAGCGATTCGTGAAGGCCGAAGTTGCGCTGGTCGGGACCGGACGCCAGCGACACGGCCTCGCGATAGACGGTCAGCGCCGCCTTGATTTCGTCCTGGCGCAGATGGCACAGTGCCAGACGCACCAGGAAATGCGGAATCTGCAGCGTCGGCAATCCGCTGTCGCGGGCGATCGCCACGGCGTCGGTCGCCACGACGGCGGCTTCGCGTGCGCGATCCTGCAGCAGCAGCACGCCGGCTTCCTGGAAGCGGAAATAGGCGACATCCATCCGGCGCGACGGATCGAGCACGCGCCTGAGCTTGGCGAGCGCGGCGGCGGCGCCCGCGGCATCGTCGCCGGACGCGAGCGCGGTCACTTCCGCGTGGTAGATCTCGAACTGGACCCAGCGCAGGCCATCCGCGGCGGCGAACGCCTCGGTCTCCTTCATGATCTTTTGCGAGCGGGCAAAGCGGCCGCGGATCTGTTCGTTGAAGGCACGGTGCACCTGCCACCACACGCGCGCCTTGGGACTCAAGCGCGGATCGGCGAGCCAGGGCTCGACTCGCGCGATCAGCGCGTCGGCGGTGTCGCCCTTGGTCTTCCAGTTGAAGTAGTTGAACAGGATCGACGCGGCGTGCACACGATCGCTGACCGGAATCGATTCGATGTCAGCGGCGCCGAGCTGAGTCTCGAGCAGGCGGGCGGCTTCCGCGATGCGTGGATGCTCGGGTTGACGGAACAGCAGCGCGATCAGGAGCGCGCTGCGGATGCGCAGCGCATCCGCGGTGGACAGAAACGGCGGTTGCGGTTCGAGCAGGCGCTCGAATTCAGCAATCCAGCGATCCAGTGGGGCGAAGTCGGCCCACTCGTAGTAATGACACTCGACGGCGGCCGCCGCGCACAGCAGTTGCCGGCGGGCGTCGCCGCGCTCGCCCAGCGCGGCGAAGGCGGATGCGAGCAGCGCCTTGGCGCGGGCCGGATCGGCGTGCAGGTAGGCGTAGGCTTCCGCCAGCGTCAGCCGCGGCTCGCCGGCACGGATGTCGGCCGGCAACGCGTCGAGCCAGTCGGCGAGCGTCTTTTCGCGGCCTTCGGCCAAGAGCGATCGGCCGGCATGCAGCGTGAGGCCGACGAGCGGCGTCCAGGCCTGCGCCTCGATGTAGAGCGCGGCGGCGGCATCGAAGTCGGCGCGCGCCACGAGCTGGCCACCCGCCCGGTCGAGCGCCTGCCGGCGTTCTTCCGCCGTCAATCGCCGGCGCCCCTCGGCCAGCAGGAACTCACGGAAGAGCGCGTGGAACTGGTAGACCGGCTCGGACTCGCCGCGGCGGCGATCGGTAAACAAGTGGCGGCGATAGACATAGTCGAGCACGAGCGGGGCCTCGGCATTGCCCGACACGACCACCGCGTCACTGGCTGCAACCGACGGCAGTAGCGCGGCGAACATCAGCACCCGCTGGTTCTCTTCGCGGGCGCGGCCGAAGATTTCGCCGGTGAAGTACGCGAACACCGCGTCCTTGCCCTCGGGCAACAGGCGTTCCGGCGCGGCGCCTTCGGCACGCGCCAGGTGTTCGCGCATCAGCACGATGCCGGCGGCCCAGCCGTCGCTGGCCCGGTACACGGCCTGCGCGAGCGCCGGTTCGAGGTGCGCCGCCGCGGTCAACGCGGCCGCTTCGTCGGCGGTGAACCGCAGCGCCTCCCACTCGACGCGCTTGATGCGCTGCTCGCCCACCAGTCGCGACATCTCCGGCGGTGGCGGTTCGCGCGACAGCACGATCAGATTCATGCCGTCCGGAATTTCACGCAGGCCTTCGCCGAAGGCGAAGCGCCAGCCCGGATCGCCCTTCGGCTCGTGAAAATTGTCGACGACGAGCACTGATCCCGGCGGAAACAGCGCGAAGAACTCGCGCAGGAAACGTCGTGTGAAGGCCGGCAGGTCACGCGCGTAGTCGGCGGTGAATACGGGCAGCGCCACGGCTTCCTTGGCGCGCCGTACGGGCAGGTCGGCCGCGGCCGTGCGCAGATAGTGGAAAAACGTCGCCGGGTCGGCGTCGCCCTGGTCGGCCTGGAACCAGATGCCCGGCAGCTTGCGGGTTTCGACGTAGCTCGCCACCAGCGTCGACTTGCCGGCACCCGGCGGACCCGCGATCCAGATGATCGGGTGTGCGCGGTGCTCGTCGAGCAACGCGAACAGCCGCTCGCGCTTCTGGACGTTGTACAGCCGTGGCCGGCTGAACTTGGCGAGCGTGGGGGCGGAGGACGGGCGGCGAGAAGATCTCGGCATCGCGTGCTGCAAGCTGTGAGGGCGGAGCGCCGAATTGTCCAACGAATGCGCACGCGACGGAAGAGTCCGCCGCACCGGCCGCCGCAGTAGGGAGCTACTTGCGCGTCGGTGGCGGGCGCTCGATCGCGTCGAGGCGTGCGGCAAGCGCGGCCACGCGTTCGGCGACTTCTTCGACACCGCAGGTGAGGCTGCGCATGTCGCCGCCGCGGGCCAGCAGTTCGGCCTCGTCGCGGGCATAGCCGACGGCGCTGTCGGTCATCCGCTCGGCGGCGTACTCGGGAAAGGCCAGCAAGCGGCGCCCGGTGTCGGCGGCGCGTTGTCCGGCGACGGGCCCGAGCGCGCGGGCCAGCGCCGACTCCACGAACCAGGGCAGCGTGAGCGCGAGATCCTTGAAGATGCCGGCGAGGTCGGCGTCTCCTTCCTCGCGCACGAACTCGTTCCAGCGCGCGGGCGTGGCGAGAAACGAGGGCAGGGCAAGCGGCGAAATGGCCAGCCGCACATCGGCGACGGCGTCATCCGCGGCGTCGTCGAGCGTCCCGTCGGCGCCGACGCACCATGCGCGCGTGAGCGGGCCGACGGTGAACGCCACCGTGCGACCCGCAAAAGGGGCGAGCCTGGCCCGGGCCCAGTCCTGTTCGGCCAGCAGCCGATTGGCGAGGCGCGTCGGCGCCCGCGCGGCCTCAGCCATCCGCCTGCTGGATGCCGGCCAGGAGCCAGCCTGAGCCGCCGGTCACCGGCTTGGTGAGATTCCAGGTCTCGTCGAACGCCTTCGGCAGCACGGCGCCGTCCTCGCGCAGCATTCCGGTGAAACGAATGCTGATCCAGTGGCGGTCGCCTTCGGTCGCCGCATTGAGTACCTGCGCATCGAGTGACATCACCTCGGTGGGCGTGTGCGTGCCGCGCTGCGCGAGGTCCTGCGTCACTTCGGCGAGGAGTTCGGGCGTCATCACCTCGGCGAGGGCGTTGCGGTCCGCGCGGTCGTAGGCAGCCTGGAGCTTGCGGAACTGGACCTTGCCCTGCTCGATGAACGGGGCGGGGTCGAAGCCCGGCGGAAACGCGGCCGCCACCGGCGCAGCCGCCAAGGTTCCCCCAAACACGGGCTCGAACGCGCTGCGCTCGCCGCTGGCCGGCGCCGTTGCCGCAGGCGCACCCATTCCGGCGCCCGCGCCGGCGTACTGCAGCGGCCGCGACGGTGGCGCGCTGCGGCGCGTCAGCATGCGCAGCAGGAAGATGCCGCCCAGCACGAACAACGCGATCAGCAGGAAGCTCCCGAACGCCTCCGACAAGCCCAGGTGCGCCATCAGTGCGGCAAGGCCCAGGCCGGCAGCGAGGCCGGCGATGGGACCCATCCAGCGCGAAGCGCCGGTGCGACCCGCGGCGCTTGCGGCCGCCGGCGCCGCAGCGCCCGGGGCTGCCTTGGCCACCCCCGGCGGCGGAGTCATTTGCCGCTGCATCCCGAAGCTGCGACCGCCCCCCAGGCGGCGTGCCTCCGCGAGTTCGGCGCCAACGAAAGCCGTGGCGGTGAATACGGCAAATACGAGCAGCAACGAGCGATACATGGTGAGCCTCCTTCAGTAGACGCGTCCGACGTGCACGGCGACGACACCGGCCGTCAGGTTGTGGTATTCGACCCGGTCGAAGCCGGCCTGTTCCATCATGTTCTGCAGCGTGTCCTGGTCGGGATGCACGCGGATCGACTCGGCCAGGTACCGATAGCTCGCCTCATCCTTGGCGATCAGCTGGCCGAGCCGCGGCAGCACATTGAAGCTGTACCAATCGTAGGCCGGGGCGAGCGGCGCGGCCACGCGCGAGAATTCGAGCACGAGGCAGGTCCCGCCCGGACGCAGCACGCGGCACATCTCGCGCAGCGCCAGGTCCTTGCGCGTGACGTTGCGCAGCCCGAAGGCGATCGACACGACGTCGAACGTGTGCGACGCAAAGGGCAGCGTCTCCGCGTTGCACTGGACGGTCGGCAGCACGATGCCGCGGTCGAGCAGCTTGTCACGGCCTGCCGCGAGCATGGCGCCATTGATGTCGGTGTGCACGACGGTGCCCGCGGCGCCGACGCGCGCCGCGAACAGTGCCGCGAGGTCGCCGGTGCCGCCGGCGAGGTCGAGCACCCGCTGCCCGGGCCGTACCAGCGCGGTCTCGACCGCGAAGCGCTTCCAGAGCCGATGCAGGCCGCCGGACATGACGTCGTTCATCACGTCGTAGCGCCCGGCGACCGAGTCGAAGACGCCGCGCACGCGCCGGGTCTTCTCCTGCGGAGTCACCTCTTCGTAGCCGAATTGCGTGCGCTCGGTGTTCATGCGGGATGCGGATTCACGGCGACTGTTCGCGGCGCGCACCGGCGGCGGCAAGCCGGTCGAGGTACTTCTGCCACAGTTCGCCTTGTCGCACACCCAGGTCGTACAGGTAGTCCCACGAGTAGATACCGGAGTCGTGGCCGTCCGAGAATTTGGGCCGCAGCGCGTAATGCCCGACGGGCTCGATCTCGTCGATGGTCACTTCCTTCTTGCCGACCTGCAGCGTCTCCTGGCCGGGTCCGTGGCCGCGCACTTCGGCCGACGGCGAATACACGCGCAGGAATTCGTACGGCAGCTTGAAGGCGATGCCGTTGGCGAACGCGAGTTCAAGGATGCGGGAGGCCTGGTGCAACTTGATCTCCGTGGGCATCGGGGTAGTGGCTTCGAGGCCGGCCATGATGGTTGACGGCGTGTCGGTGTGTGTCGAATGTGGGGAGTCATTCTGGCACATTCAACGGGGCGCGATCCGGTTGCACGAGCGTCTCGCTCGGCCGCCCGGCTTCGCGCGTACGGGGATCGCGTATACCGCGGCTCGTTCCGGTAGGGTCGGGCGTCGCGCGCGGCGACGTGACCGGAGTGGCGCGAGCCTAGATGTTGTTGTTCTGCGCTTCCGGAACGATGTCGAGATTGCCGATGCCGGAGAACATGTTGCGGTTCTTCGCTTCCTTGCCGTGCAGCTTGATCTCGAGTCGCAGGTCGTTCAGGGAGTCGGCGTTGCGCAGCGCATCCTCGTACGTGATGAGGCCCGCCTCGTAGAGATCGAACAGCGACTGGTCAAACGTCTGCATGCCGAGCTCGCGCGACTTCTTCATGATGTCCTTGATGCCGGACACGTCGCCCTTGAAGATGAGGTCGGAGATCAGCGGTGAGTTCAGCATCACCTCCACCGCGGGCACGCGGCCACGGCCGTCGCGGCGCGGGATCAGGCGCTGCGCGACGAAGGCGCGGACGTTGAGCGACAGGTCCATCAGCAGTTGCGCCCGGCGCTCTTCAGGGAAGAAATTGATGATGCGGTCGAGCGCCTGGTTGGTGCTGTTCGCGTGCAGCGTTGCGAGACACAGGTGGCCGGTTTCGGCGAAGGAGATCGCGTAGTCCATCGTCTCGCGCTCGCGCACTTCGCCGATCAGGATGACGTCGGGCGCCTGCCGCAGCGTGTTCTTCAGCGCGATCTGCCAGCCGTCGCAATCGACGCCGACCTCACGCTGCGTGATGATGCAGTTCCGGTGATCGTGCACGAATTCGATCGGGTCCTCGATCGTGATGATGTGGCCGAAGCTGTTCTCGTTGCGGTAACCAAGCAGCGACGCCATCGAGGTGGACTTGCCCGCGCCGGTAGCGCCGATGAACATCATGATGCCGCGCTTGGACATGATGATGTCCTTCAGCACCGGCGGCAGGCCGAGTTCCTCGAACTTCGGGATGTCGGTCGTGATGGTACGCATCACCATGCCGACGCGGCCCTGCTGGACGAACGCGTTCACGCGGAAGCGGCCGATGCCCGGCGGGCTGATTGCGAAGTTGCACTCCTTGGTCGACTCGAATTCCGCGGCCTGCTTGTCGTTCATCACGCTGCGCACCAGCTCGATGGTGTGCTGGGGCGAAAGCTGCGTCTTTGAGACCGGCGTGATCTTGCCGTCGACCTTGATCGCCGGCGGGAAGCTCGCGGTGATGAAGAGGTCGGAGCCGTTCTGCTTGACCAGCAGGTCGAGCAGCTCGTGGATGAATTTGGTGGCGCGTTCGCGTTCCATGCGGTTCGTGCTCCTGCTCGGGCGTGCATCGGAGGACCGGCCCCGCCCGGCCGTCCCAAGGGACCGATGAGTCCCTTATGGCGCAGCAGGGAGCGTGGGGCCGCCTACTAGCTTCCCATGAATAGATCCTTGTTGACCGCCCGGTTGCGCGCTTCGGCGATGTTGATCTGGTTGCGGCGCACGAGTTCGACCAGGCACTGGTCGAGCGTTTGCATGCCCATCGACTGCGACGTCTGGATGGCCGAATACATCTGTGCGACCTTGTTCTCGCGGATCAGGTTGCGGATGGCCGGGCTGCCGATCATGATCTCGTGCGCGGCGATCCGGCCCTGGCCGTCCTTGGTCTTGAGCAGCGTCTGCGAGATGACCGAGACCAGCGACTCCGATAGCATCGCGCGGACCATTTCCTTTTCCGCAGCGGGGAACACGTCGATGATGCGGTCGATGGTCTTGGCGGCGGAGCTCGTGTGCAGCGTGCCGAACACGAGATGGCCGGTTTCGGCGGCGGTCAGCGCGAGGCGGATGGTCTCCAGGTCGCGCATTTCGCCGACGAGGATGTAGTCCGGATCCTCGCGCAGCGCGCTGCGCAGCGCGTTGGCGAACGACAGCGTGTGCGGTCCGACCTCGCGCTGGTTGATCAGGCACTTCTTCGATTCGTGCAGGAATTCGATCGGGTCTTCGATCGTCAGCACGTGGCCGTATTCGTTTTCGTTCACATGGTTGACCATCGCCGCGAGCGTGGTCGACTTGCCCGATCCGGTAGGGCCTGTGCAAAGGATGAGGCCGCGCGGCCGGTTGGTCATGTCGGCGAAGACCTTCGGCGCGTTCAGTTCCTCGAGCGACAGCACCTTCGAGGGAATCGTCCGCATGACCGCCGCGGCGCCTCGCTGCTGCACGAAGGCGTTGACCCGGAAGCGGGCGAGATTCGGAATGGCGAACGAGAAGTCGCACTCCAGGTTCTCTTCGTACATCTTGCGCTGCGCGTCGCTCATGATGTCGTACACCATGGCGTGCACGTCCTCGTGCTCCATCGGCGGCAGGTTGATGCGCCGGATGTCGCCGTGGACGCGGATCATCGGCGGCAGCCCGGCCGACAGGTGCAGGTCGGATGCCTTGTTCTTGACCGCAAAGGCCAGAAGCTCGGTGATGTCCATCTATAATCCCAGGCGCAGAAGAATTGGCCAATAAAAGGCCGGATGGCCACCATTTGTAGCACGCAAGGCGCGTGCCAGAGGCGCGCCGCGCCGAAGTCTGATCGATTATGAGCCAGTACGAGAAGGCGTGGCAAGGCGTGCTCCGGCGGGTCGAGGCCGCCGAACGCGCGGCCGGACGCCCGGTGGGTGAGGTGCAGGTCCTCGCCGTTTCCAAGACCTTTCCGGCGGCGGCGGTGCGCGCCGTCTATGCGCTCGGGCAGCGGGCGTTCGGGGAGAACTATGTGCAGGAGGGTGCCGCCAAGCGGGAGACGTTGCGCGACCTGGGTGACGCGCAATGGCACCTGATCGGGCCGCTCCAGAGCAACAAGACGCAGGACGCGGCGGCCGCCTTCGACTGGGTGGAAAGCGTGGACCGGCTGAAGATCGCGCAGCGGTTGTCGGCACAGCGTTCGCCGGCGCTGCCGCCGCTGCACGTGTGCGTGCAGGTCAACGTCAGTGGCGAGGACACCAAGAGCGGCGTGTCCGCCGTGCAGGCACTCGCCGTCGCCCAGAGCATTGCGACGCTGCCCAACCTGCGGCTGCGCGGGTTGATGGGCATCCCGGCGCCGACCGACGACGCGTCACAGCAGCGCGCACAGTTCCGGGCGCTGCGCGATTGTTTCGATGCCTGTCGCGGCGCAGGGCTTGCGGTCGATACGCTGTCGATGGGCATGTCCGCGGACCTCGAGACGGCCATCGCGGAGGGCGCCACGCAGGTGCGTGTCGGGACCGCCATTTTCGGGGCACGTGCATGATCGCGGCGCGTGATGCGATCATCGGCGCGTCGCCTTCGGCGCGCGGCCGCTTGCGCGACAGGAGGCTGCCGATTCGTCTCGGCGGTCGTCACCATCGACCAGACCGGTACGGCTCATGAACATTTCCTTCATCGGCGGCGGCAACATGGCCACTGCGCTCATTGGCGGCCTGCTCGACAAGGGCGCGGACCCGCGGATGTTTCGCGTCGTCGAGCCGTTCCCGGAGCAGCAGGACAAGCTCGCCGAGCGCTATCCCGGCATCGGCCTGTTCGGCGAGCCGACGGCGGGCGCGGTCGATGGCGCCGAACTGGTGGTGATGGCGGTCAAGCCCCAGCAGATGCGCGAGGCGGCGAGCGCGCTGGCGCCGTTCATCGGCGCGATTCCGGTGACGATGTCGATCGCAGCGGGCACGCGCATCGTCGATCTCGCGCGCTGGCTCGGCGGGTACGCGCGGATCGTGCGTGCCATGCCGAATACGCCGGCGCTGGTGGGTGCGGGCATCAGCGGAGCCTTCGCGCCGCCGGAGGTCGACGCGTCGAGCCGCGAACTCGCCGAACGCGTGCTTGGCGCCGCCGGTGACGTGATCTGGGTCGAACGCGAGGAGATGCTCGATGCGGTGACCGGTGTGTCGGGCAGCGGACCCGCCTACGTGTTCTACTTCCTCGAAGGTCTCGAGCAGGCGGCGCGCGATCTGGGTTTCTCCGCCGCGGATGCACGCAAGCTCGCCTACGCGACGTTCGCCGGCGCCATCAAGCTGGCGCAGGCGTCCGACCTCGAACCGGGTATCCTGCGCGCGCAGGTCACCTCCAAGGGTGGCACCACCGAACGCGCGCTGGCCTCGATGGAGTCCGCCGGTGTCAAGGCCGCGCTGGTGCGGGCCGTGCATGCCGCCGCCGCGCGGGCGCGGGAAATGGGCGAGGCGCTCGGAAAGTAAGGATCCCGATGGCTGACCAGGCAATCAAATACCTGCTCGACGTCGCCTTCGGGCTTCTGACGTACGCGCTGCTGCTGCGCTTCGCGATGCAGTGGCTGCGCGCTCCGTTTCGCAATCCGATCGGCCAGGCGGTGGTCGCGCTGACCGATTGGATCGTCAAGCCGCTGCGTCGCCTGCTGCCCGGCTGGAAGGGCATCGACTGGGCGTCGCTGGTAGCGACGTTCCTGTTTCAGTTCCTCTGGTTGCTCGCATACCGGCTTCTGTTCGGCGGCTTCGCGGTATTCGGCGTGGGGATTCTCTTCTTGCTCGCCGCGACCTGCGTGGCGTTGCTGAAGGCGACGCTGTGGCTGCTGATCGTAGTGGTGCTGGTGCAGGCCATCCTGTCGTGGGTGGCGCCGGACGGTCCCCTGTCGGGGCTGCTCAACGCGCTGACGTTCCCGTTCCTGCGGCCGATCCGGCGTTTCCTGCCGCCGATCGGCGGCACACTCGATCTGTCGCCGCTGGTCGTCATCGTGATTGCGCAGTTGCTGCTGATTACCGCCATTCCCGCGCTGGAACAGGCGTTGACCGCGGCGTTCCTCTAGAGCCCCGGGGAGGGTCTTCGATACCGTCAGCGCGCATGCAGCGCGTTGGCGAGGCGCACGAAGTCCATAACGGCAAGTGTTTCCCCGCGCGCGCCGGGGTCGATGCCGGCGCGTTCGAGCAACGCGGCATCGCACAGTGCAGCGAGCGCGTTGCGCAGTGTCTTGCGACGCTGCATGAACGCCGCCGCCACCGTTTGCGCGAACAGGGCGTCGTCCGCGATGGCCGGCTTGTCGGCGTGCAACGGCAGCAGCCGCGCGACCGCTGATTCCACCTTCGGCGCCGGCCGGAACGCACCCGGCGGCACGACGAAGAGGCGCGTGATCCGGAACTTCGCCTGCAGCATCACCGTCAGGCGACCATAATCGGCGGTACCGGGCGTGGCGGTCATGCGCGCGACGACTTCCTTCTGCAGCATCACCGTGAGGTCATGCAGCTGCGCATCGCGCGCCGCGAGGTGGAACAGCAGCGGCGAGCTGATGTTGTACGGCAGGTTGCCGACCACACGCAGGTTGTCGCCGAGCAGGCCGAAGTCGAATTGCAGCGCGTCGGCCTCGTGCAGCGTGAGCTTCTCGGGCGGGAACGACGTACGCAGGCGTGCCGCCAGGTCGCGGTCGATCTCGACGGCGGCGATGTGCCCTGCGCGCGCGATCAACCCGCCAGTCAGCGCCGCGAGGCCGGGGCCGATCTCGACCACGTTGTCGCCGGGCCGCGGGTCGACCGCGTCGACGATGCGCTGCACGTAGTGCGGGTCGGCGAGAAAATTCTGGCCGAATCGCTTGCGCGCCTGGTGCCCGTGCATGGTCAGGCCTTCGTGCCGGTCGCGACGAGCACGTGGGGGTGAGCGGACAGCGTTTGGTAAAGATAGTCGGTGAACACGCGGATGCGCGCGACCCGCCGCAGATCGGGGTGCGTAAGGATCCACAACTGCGTGTCGAGTGCGTCCATCGGTTCTGCCACCCGCACGAGGTCGCGCACGCGGTCGGCCAGGAAGCACAGCAGGAAGCCTACCCCGAGGCCGGCCTGCACCGCATCGACCATGGCCGTGAGGCTGTCCACGCGCACGGCGATACGCTCGCTCGGAACGTGACGGGCCACCCAGCGCGACTGGGCGAGATGTTCGAGGTTCTCGTCGGGCGCCACCCACGTATGTTGCGCCGGTGTGGCGAGCCGCCGGTGCCGGCGCCAGTAGCCGCGCGCCGCGTAGAGCGCCGTCTGCAGGCGGCCGAGCTGACGTCCGGCCAGATGCGGCGGCGGATCGTTGGTACCGCGCAACGCAACGTCCGCCTCGCGCCGGGTGAGGCTCGAGAACGTGTTGTTGACGACGAGCTGCAGCCCGATGCCCGGATGCGCGGCTCGAAAGTCCGCGAGACTGGGGATCAGGAGCCCGCGCGCCACCGTGTCGGCGGTCGTGATGCGGACCGTGCCCGTCAACGCCGTATCGAGCCCACCGACCGCGCGCTGCGCAGCGTCGATGTCATCCTCGACGCCGCGCAACCGATCGCGCAGCGCTTCGCCCGCCGATGTGAGCACGTATCCCGTGGGCAAATGCTCGAACAGGCGCGTGGCGATGTCGCGTTCGAGCTTCCGCAGGCGACGCAGCACCGTCGAATGATTGACGCCAAGTGCGCGCGCGGCGCCCGACAGGGAGCCGGAACGCTCGAGCATCAGGAATACGCGCAGGTCGTCCCAGTCCATGCTGTGCATTTTTGCACAACTGGTAGGCATTTACATGGAATTGCCGTGCAAAGTCGCATGCCCTATCGTGCTTCCAGGTGCCCGATTCCCGGGCCCATGACGATGAAGAGGAAACGCCATGACGACTCAGCTGACGCTTTCGCAACTGCAATCCCGCCTCGCCGCGCGGCCTGCCCCGATCCTGGTCGACGCGCTGGGCGAGCGCTACTTTGCCGCCGATCACCTCCCAGGGGCAATCAACCTGCCGCACACCACGAACGACGCCGCACTGCGCGCCGCACTGCCCGACCGCGACGCCGAGATCATCACCTATTGCGCGAATCCCGCGTGCCAGAATTCGCACGTGCTCGCGCATCGGCTTCTTGTGCTCGGCTATCGCAACGTCGCGGTGTTTCCGGGCGGGAAGAAGGCATGGGCGGACGCGGGTCTGGCGCTGGTCACGCCGGTGCCAGCCTGACAGCGACGTACGGTGGCGGGACCCGGTACGCTCAATCGTTACTTGAACGCGTAGGTCAGTCGCGCATAGAAGATGCGGCCGCGCGGGTCGGCATACGACGGGTCGTAGCCGACTTGCGCGGTATTCTCCTGATTCGAAACCGGAGGATCAGTATTGAACAGATTTCGAATTCCGAGCGCGACCGCCAGGTTGCGAAACCCGGAGTACACGCCTTGCAGATCCCACAGGCTATAGCTGCCGACCCGTCGATTCTCCGCAGTGGGCGTTCCTCCCGCGTCGGTGTACCCCAACTGGAACGTTTGCGCCAGCGTCGCGTTCCACGGCCCTCGCTGCCAGCTCAATTGAGCGTAGTGCCGCCAGCGGGGCGTGGGAGCGAGTCCGTAGGTTCCGGCGATATCGAAGGGCGCGATACGGTTCACTTCCACGACGAAGCTTTGAATGTACGTTCCATCCAGAGAGAATTGCACTTGTCCCAGCGCGTGGGGAAGCGTGCGGCCCTTCAGCGCAATGTCGATGCCGGAGGTTGTCTTATTGATCATGTTTTCGTTCCAGCCGAGGAACGCCTCGATCGGCCCCGGCAGGCCGGGCGTATCGACAGGCCCGCGGAGGACGTTCGTTGGACCGAGCACGTCGTAGTTCTGCACGATGAACTGCGGAATGAAGTTTCCAATCTCATTCTTTTTTTTGATCTTCCACCACTCGATTCCGATGGAGTTCCCGGGCGCTGGCTCCCAGATGGTGCCTACCGAATACTGCGTGGACGTCTCGGGCTGAAGGTCGGGGCTGCCGCCCACCACGAGTTTGTACTCGCCGCCCTCGCAGTCGTCCACGCTATGGGTCACGGGGCATCGCACCGGGTCGTAGATTCCCGCGCCGCTGACGACTCGGGCGGACCGCGCCGTGAAGAGATCGGGCAACGTCGGCGCACGAAAGCCTGTTCCCCACGCACCGCGGACGAGCAACGACTGTACAGGCTGCCAGCGCACGGCGAGTTTCGGATTCGTCGTGCCACCGAAGTCGCTGTAGTAGTCGTAACGTGCAGACGCGCCGAACTCAAGGCTTTTCATGACTGGCAGATTGATCTCGGCATACACGGCACCGACGTTGCGGCTGGCATCCTGCGGACTGACCGCCAACGGCAAGCCGAGGATCGTTCCGCTTTCGAGCCCCTGTGACGGCTCGTCCGTGAGCTGCTCGCGCCGGCCTTCACCACCGATGGCGATCGCCAGCGGCCCGCCCGGGAGGACGACGATGTCGCGTGACATGCTGAAGTCCAGCTGGTCGAGTGTCCCGGTCGCCTTGCGCGTGGTACCGGTCACCTGCGCGGACTGCAGCAATGCAAGGCCCGCCGGGCCGCTGTCGCCGAATGGATTGACGAGGCCGCTGGCCATGGCTGCCTGAAACGGTGCCGTCGCCACGAAGCCGCTGGCGAATCCGTAGTCCGCCGTGTTGACGCTGTGCGTATACCCGGCGTTGTAGATCCAGGCGGACACTGTGCCCTGCGCGCCAATAACGTATCGCTGGCTGTCGGTGGTCACAGTCTGCGTCTGCGGGCCCAAAGGCACGAGGCGAAAGTAGACCTCCAATGGGCCGGAGAGATTATTGTCTGCGGCAAACTGGGTGGGGTAGTAGGGCCCACTAGCCGGGTACAGGATCGGCGAACCGTCGATGGTGCTACCCCGGGAGGCGGCCGTGGGTGCATTGCGCGCTTGGATCTCGTTGCGGGAGTAGACAAGCTCTGCGAAGACCTGCTGGCTGGGCGCCCACTCCCACGTCGCGCGGCCGATGACGTTCCATTGCTCCTGCTGCGGCAGCAGGTCGGCGGTGTTGGCAAAGTCGAAGCGGCACGTCGTACCGACCGGGATCGAAAGCGGTGGCAGGCAGCCGCTGGCAAACGACGGGTTGCGGTAGCTGGCGTTTGGGAGGGGCCGGCGGACGTTGGCGGGAAACGTCGAGTTCGCAAGCTGTCCTATGCCGTACTCCGGCCGGTAACCCGTTGCCGCGAATGGCCGCTCGCTTGCATTGAGTGCCGTATCCTTCTGCCAATCGACGGTGATGAAGGCATTGAAGCGGTCCTTCGTGAGGTCGCCCCAGCCCGCTGTGGCGGTGGCCTGGTAGTGATCGCCGCCCCCCTGCTCGGTAAGGCCGGCCTGTCCCGTGACTTCGGCACCGGCAAAATTCTTGCGCGTGACGAAGTTGACGACTCCAGCGATTGCATCGGTGCCGTAAATCGACGAAGCGCCGTCCTTGAGAATTTCGACCCGTTCGATAGCCGCCAGCGGAATGGTGGTCAGGTCGACGGTGGCGCCCGCGAACGCATAGTTGGCGATTCGCCGTCCGTTAAGCAGTACCAGCGTATTGCCGGCGTCCAAGGCCACGCAGGTCGGCGCCGGAGAGTCCCGGCGCATACAACGGTTGGCCGATATTCAGCGCGTTGTTGGCACCATTGAAGTTCGCCGAAACGTGCGCCATCAACTCCGCGGCGGTGGTCCAGTTCCCACGCAGGATTTCCTCGCGCCCGATCACCTGCACCGGCAGCGCGGTCTCGCCGTCGATGCGGGCGATGCGTGAACCGGTGACTTCGACGCGGATCGGCTCGGGCAGGGCCTCGGGTTGCTGCGCGTTGGCAGCCACTACCCATCCCGCCTCGCAGAGGACGGCGATGGCGATCGACAACGCTTGCGTAGGTGCATTGCGCATCGTTGCTCCTCAGCGTTGACCAGCAGATCGATGACTACATCGACTTGAAGAGGTGTACGTAGGACTCGCTTACGGGCAGCGTTTCCTTGCGCTGCTTCAGTCGCACCGTCAGGTGCCCGTCGAACTTGCGCGTGACGCCGGCAATGGCGTTCACGTTGACCAGCGTCCCGCGATGGATCTGCCAGAACATTTCCGGGTCGAGCCGGTCAATCAGCTCCTTGATCGGAACGCGGATGGGTGTTTCCGCTGCGGCCGTCACCACCAGCGTGTATTTGTGATCGGCGCGGAAATAGAGGATCTCGTCAACGGTGATGAGGTCGAGGTCATTGCCGTGGGAGGTGGTGATCCAGCGCAGATATCCTTGTTCGACGCGACCGGCCAGCACGCGCAGCAGCCCGTCCAGCTGCGCGGGCGCGGTGCCGAGCTTCTCTTTGAGCCGGGCGACGGTCTTGGCGAGGCGCGCCGTCGAGAACGGCTTCATCACGTAGTCGACCGCGCCCTGATCGAACGCGGCCACCGCGTAGGCGTCGTAGGCCGTCACAAACGCAATATGGCAGCGTCCATTGACCTGTTGCGCGACTTCAAGCCCGCTCATCCCCGGCATCTGGATGTCGAGAAACAAAACGTCGGGCCTGTACTTCTCGATCGCGTGCAGTGCCGAGACGCCTTCCTCTGCCTCCGCGCAAATGGTGAGCTCTGGCCATAGCGCAGACAACTCGCGCCGCAGCTCTGCCCGCAAAACGGGCTCGTCTTCGACAATGACCGCCTTCGGATTGCTCACGCCGGGATCTCCAGTTCGATTTCGGTGCCGCGGTCGCTGCGCTTGCGCAGGAGAAGGTGCGCCCCGGCCCCGAACAGGGTGGCCAGGTGGTCGCGCACCTGTGCAATTGCCTCACTGCGCGTATCGTCCGCAAATGCGTTGCCGCCGTGACCTACGGTGATCTGGAGCTTGCCGTTCGCCTTGACCGTGCGCAGCTCGATCGCACCGTCCTCGGGCCGTGTCTGGCGGCCACTGGCAATAGCGTGCTCGACCAGCGGCAGCAAAAGCATCGGTGGAAATGCCCGGTCCGGCGAATCGTCATTGCCTTCGAAGGTCAAGCGAACGCGACCGTCACTGCACGCGCCTGCGATCGCCACGTACGTATGCACCAATTCAATCTCTCGGGCCAGGGTAGAGGTGCTCTTGTGCATCTGCGGCATGGCGATACGCAGGTATGCGATGAGGTCGTCGATGGTTCGTTGTCCCTTGGCCGGGTCACGTTCGTAGATCTCGCCGATCCGGTCGAGCGTGTCGAAGAGGAACTGCGGTTCGACGCGCGCCTGCATCGATTGCAGGCGCGTTTGCAGAACGTCGCGCGCAGCTTGCGCACGCTGCAAGGTTGCAGCATGCAATCGGGCAGCCGATTCGCGGTTGCGCTTCAAGTCGGCGTAGACAAAGGTCGCGAAGCCGCCCAACATCGTCGTCCACATGAAAACGGAAACGAGGTGGACGGGCTTCCAGAAGGGCTTTGCGTTCTCAAAAAAATCGGTGAAGAAATAGCGGATGAGCGTATCGACCGCGGCGAACAGGATCGACGCAACCACTACAGCGGCAACGTAGGCCCTGATGCGCGCATGGCCGGCATTTGCGGCCTGGTCGGCAGTGAGGATGCACACCAGAAACGTGAATGCCGCCACTTCGAGAATGGCAAATTCCTGGACGAACATGTGGATGCGCCCAGACCATGACTTGAACAGGAAGACCCCAATTGCGTGCGAGATCGTTATGAAAATGAAGGTTGCCAGCAGGCCGAGGATGGCCGTCCAGATAGCGTGGCGCCAGGTGATGCTGCGCAACGCGCCGGACACGAGTGAACGTCCGGCCGGCCGACGTTCGTCCTGGGTCTCGACCGCTGAAGCTGAGGTGACGAGCATCACCGCGCCCCTTCATTGACGAACGGCACGACAATGGTGGCGGTAACGCCTCGGGGCGAATTGCGTGCCAGTAGCAGACTGGCCGCAGAACCATGCAGTGCGGCAAGACGCGCGCGAATGTTCGCGAGACCGGCACCGTTGCCCAGTTGTTTCGCAAAGCCTCGGCCCGTATCGGCCACCTTGAGCGAAATCGAACCATTTCGCCGGCGGGCCGAGATCGTGATCGAACCGCCCATCGCCAGTTGCCCCAGTCCATGCTTGATCGCATTCTCGACCAGCGTGAGCAGCATCATCGGGGGTAACGCCGCACGTTCCAGTTCCGGCGGCACCTGGATGGAAAAGGAAAGCCGGCTTCCCATCCGGATCTGCTGGATCCCGAGGTAGGCCTCGGCCAGTGCCGCTTCGCGGCCGATGGTCGAATCGGACTCGCGCATGCGCGGCAGCGCCACGGTCAGGTACCGGCGCAGGTTGTCGAGCATGTGCTTTGCCGCGACAGCATCGGACTGGTACAGGCCGCGTACGTTGGCGAGCGTATTGAAGAGGAAGTGCGGTTCGATCTGGGCGAGCAACGCCTGCAGGCGTGCCTCATCCAGTTGCTGGCCGAGTTGCGCCTGGGCGATCTCGGTCTGGTGGAGCGCTTCGTTACGCAGGCGCTCGCGCCGGTACATGGTCAAGGAAGCGGCGAATAACGCACCGAGGGTGCAGTACCGCACAAAAAAGGTCACGAACTGCGTTGGGGTGCTCGTGTAGTACCAGCCATCGCGATCGCCCGCCTTGATGTTGAACTGATTCGTCACGTACATCCGCAGCCAGACGCCGAGCGCCACCGCGACGACTACCGCGCACGCGACCGCGATCGTCTGGCGCCTGCCGGGTTCGGGAACAAGGTTGAGTGCAGCGACAACACCGAAGATGACCAGCAGCGCGATCATCGAGGCCCGCCAGAAGGTCTTGAGGACCAACCAAATCCAGACTGCGAAGTGGAAATCGTCGACCATGAAGACGCCCATCAGCAGATTGATGCGGTCCTGAACGGCATCGACGAGGCACAGAACCGCCGCGAGCGCGATGATCGTTGGCGTGACGCCGTCGAAAAGTGCGTTGAGACGAACTCGCCAGGCCGGTGCGTCATCCGGCAGTTGGCGGA